>JAUCYS010000002.1 GCA_030373505.1 Parasphingorhabdus sp. | reverse complement strand
TCCCAAGCCACCGGGAGTTTCTTAGGCTTCAATCCCTCGGTGTGGATGGATTTAATTTTCACGATGGGTAGAACTACAACCCCAGTCTTAGTGTAAATCATTTGATATTCTTCGTTACCCTGAATCAGTAATCCCACATAAGACTTTTCAGCAGTTTTGTATGTCCTACAATCCAATTTGCATCCATTTAAAACGATTTCCAGAATCGAATTCGATCGTTCTGCACCACTGTAAACACCCAAGGTTGAATAAACTGTTGCAATCGCAATGGCCCAGCCTACTAAATGCAGTCTATTCTCATCAATAACCCAAGCGTTTCTTCTCCGGCGGATAGCAACCAAAAATACCAGCAAAAACGTCAAGATCAAGATCGCAAATAATTCAGGTATATGAGTCATAGTGACCATGAAACCATTAGCAATTGTAGCCTGAATTGGCTCACTGAGCGTCAAATTAACAACTCCGAAGTCTCGGGCGATGACCGCACTTCGGGTAAAGCCGATTAGATAAAGCATGCCAGAAATGGTCGCAATCGTGATTACGGGATTGAAGTACTGGGACCAGTTTAATTTCATCGTTTCATCAACGCTTTCCAATTCACGGGTCTCTTTTCATAGAATTCGGTTGAGTGGCACTTAAAGACGCCGCACCACCGCGATCACCCTGCCGATGACATGCAGTTCTCCATCGACGGTCTTGCGCGGGGGGACGAGCGGATTGTCGCTGAGCAGTTCCACCGTGCCGTCTGAATGGTGTCGCAAGCGCTTAATCATACCGATCTCTCCATCTACAACTGCCCAGATGGCATCGTCGACGCGCGGCGTTTCCTGGCTGCGATCGATCAGCACTATCTCTCCGCTGCGAATCGTCGGTTCCATGCTGTCACCGTCGCCGGTCGCCCAAAACAGGTGACGCGGCGGTGTTGTAGTAATAGACTGCAGCCATTCGCGCGAGAATGCCCGCTTTTCCACTTCTACCGGACCATCGGTATAGGTACCGCCCATGCCATATTTAAGGTCGATCTGGTCAAGTTCGACAAGCTGCTCAATCCTTAGTTCTGCGTTAACTGCTGCGGCCTTCGAGAAATTGCCCGCTATGTCGTGCTGCTGATCCTCATCCCGCTTTGTTGACGGTTGCGACGTGTCGATTTCCAGCACTGGTCGTCGCGGATCGTCGGTTTCACCTTGAAGATATTCCGGTGTAGTCTGCAGCACGCGCGCCAGCGAAAGCAGATTTCTTGGGTTCAGCGTGTCACCGGCCTCCATTCGCTGAATGCTTGCCTGGCTGGTGCCCGACAATCGACCAAGCTCAGCTTGAGACAGTTCGAGCGCCACTCTTCGCTCTTCGATGCGATTGGGTAAAATACTCATTTTAACGCCTTACCCGAAAGCGAATAACACGTCTCGACACGTTTTCGGTTGACAAATTATTCATAAACGGGTTTTTACCCTTATATGAATAATCCTCATCGATCATATGACGCACTGATCCGATGCCGCGACGCGGCCGGATCGGACAGTCAGTTGGGCCGCGATCTGGGCATCACCCAATCGACCATCTGGCGCATAATCAATGAATACAAGAGGCTGCCTGCCGAATATGTGCTGCTTGCCGAGCGCCTCTATGGCGTATCCCGCCATGATTTGCGTATCGATATCTATCCGGTTGATTTGGATGTGGTGGCTCCCATGGATTGCGATTCCCCACAGTCTAGCGAACCGAACGGCGCCGCTCACCGTCTAAGTGAGGGGGTCGAATAGACATGGCCCTTCGCGAAAAATCGCCAGCGGTGATCAACCATGACGACCAGGCTATTCTGGTCGATCCCCAAGATATCGATGATGGCCCCCGCATAGGTTTGTTCTGGCCCGAGAAAGCTGACGCGATTGGCGCGCTGATGAAGGCAGACGGTCAGAATGAACCGATCAAGATCCGGAAAAATTCCAAAGGTGCAGAAAAGACGTGGTTGCTGGTCACGGGAAGACACCGGAAACACGGGGCGATAATGCATGGCATCGCCCAGATTTCGGCGCTGGTGGCCAAAGGCAGTGCTGAGCGATGCCGGGAAATCGAAGCGTCCGAAAACATGGACCGGCGAGATATTGGACCGATTGAAAAGGCGATGTTTGTCCGCGCACGCGCCGACATCTATGAAGGCCGGTTTTTCGATGGTCAGAAAGGCAAGTCTGCGCAGCAGGTTGGGCAGTCCAAAAGATGGTCTTCAAAGGCCTCTCAGAATGTTCTGATCGACGATGAAAAGCACGCCGATCTTGAGGCCGATCATAGTGCGGCAACGATTGCCGGACTATACGGCTGGCAGGATGATGCGGCCGACGCGATGGAGATGTCGAGCCGATCGCTGCGCGATTATCTGTTCATTTACCGCACCGTTGTCATGGTCGCTGGCACGGACGAAAGCCAGGGCGGGCGTGTTCATGCGCTGGCACGGCACCCGTTGGGCCAAAAACGAAGATCACTGATCGAAATCGGTAAGATCAAGGATACCGAAGCGCGCAAGGCGGTGATCGACCTGATCGCCTCCGATCATGATCACCAAATCGCCAGCGTTACCGACGCCAAGATTAAATGGGGGCTGAAACCGGCGAGGCTACCCGCGCCGGAAGGTCAGTCAAAATATATGGCGAATGCCACGTCCAATCTCGACCGCTTGACCGCTTCCAGCTGGATCAGCCTTGCTCCGGTGATCGCCGAGAAGATCAAGCCCAGCGCGTTGAAAGCGATGCGCGATGCGATTGATGCGCGGATTGCGGCTGGAGAGGGTAAATGACTGCCTGCGCCGCCACAAATTGCACTGTCAGGGTACAAAAAGGCCATCTGATGTGCCGTGGTCACTGGTTTGAAGTCCCGCCAAAGCTGCGCGTGGCCATCCTGAACAGCTATCGCGGACACGAAACCCGCAATTATCGTGAATGCGTCCGCAAGGCTGTCGAGCATATCGAAAGCATTGAGGGTGTATTTCAAGACGTGTTTCCTTCGGGTCGCGATGCCCGGTTCCCCGCAGGGTATCCGAAGGGGCGGGAGGCTGGTGTTTTACCGAGCCAGTCTCCCGCATTTATCGTGCTGCCCTATCTGGGGCGGGCGTCATGAGCGCGGCCAAACTTTCGAGCGCTCCGCACCCAAAAGAGGATCCGGCATGATGCCCGGTCTTACTGCCCAGGGTCGCAAATGGCGGAGGGCGCGGCAGGCGATGGAGATCGCGCTGCGTGAGAATATAACGCCGACCGAAGCAAAGCACGAACTGCGCCGCCGTCGCCGCGATTCCCGCAAGGCCCGGCAACAGGACCGGATCGACAATCCGGCCTTTGGCCAAGACGTATCTGCAGTCGATCAGTGCGGTACTCGGTTCGACGATTTCAATGCACCATGGATGTTGAGGGACTGATGTCGCAGCGGACCAAATATGGCCACAATCGCCATCGCAACATCAAAAATGCGCCGATCTATCTAACCCCGCAAGTGGTCCGTGGGATATTGGGTATCGGCCATCCCAAGCGGGTCGTTACGTTGGAAGTGGTCGATATACTACTCACAGATGCGTGCCCACCCAGCAAAATATATCCAGCAGGGAAATCGGCTGATGGGTAAACGTCGTCCCTCTCTTGACCCGGCCCAGCTTGGCTTCACGTTCGATGTGCCGTCACCGGCCCGTGACGAGGCGTCGCTGGCCGGTCTGGACCGGGTGGTGGCATCGGGAATTGCCGAGGCGCTGAAAAGCGATGGCCGGTCTCGTTTTGAAATCGCTGGCAAGGTGTCGGAACTGCTTTCTGAGGATGTGTCGAAGCTGATGCTTGATGCTTATGCGTCTGAAGCGCGGGAAAACCACAATGTCCCGGCGCACCGGGCGCTCGCGATCATCGCTGTGACCGAGCGGATTGATGTACTGGACGCCTGGTTGCGCCGGATTGGTGTGGCAGCGCTGTTCGGAGAGGAACTTCAGACAGCGCAGCTGGGCCATATTGATCGGCAAATTGCAGAACTGCAGTCGAAAAAGAAGCTAATCCAGAAAAGCGCAAAGCCGTTTCAAAGGCACGCCTTATGAAGCATGTCGGCACGAAAATCTGGTATAGCGCAGCCGAGCTTGCGGATCTGGGGCTGCCTGGCTTGGCCAGAGACAAGCGCAAGGTGAATATGCGCGCCAAGGACGAGCGCTGGGCGCTGGCGGTCGATGACAAAGGCCATCCCCTGATGCGACGGCGCAGCGGCCGAGGTGGCGGAACTGAATATCATATCAAGGCTCTGCCGCAGTCGGCCAGAACCGAGCTGATCAAGCGCGGCGTTGCCGACAGCGGACAAGATTGTGGCCAGCAACAAGATGGCCAGGGCCAGATTTGGAGCTGGTACGACGCCCAAAATCAGAAAGTGAAAGCCGAGGCCGAGCGGCGACTGGCCGTTGTCGACCAGGTCGATGCGCTGGAGGCGGCGGGATTGAAGCGCAGCGCTGCGGTCCCGGCAGCGGCGCAGCATCACGGGATCGGCAAATCGACGATTTGGGCTTGGCTCAAGCTCATTGAAGGAATCGCTCCGGAAAACCGACTGCCGGTGCTTGCGCCAAGGCGCAAGGGTGGCGGCGCGGAAGCGCGGATCGATCCCGATATCTGGCAATATTTTAAGTCCGACTATCTGCGGCCGGAAAAGCCGACGCTGAGCAGTTGCTATTACCGGGCAAAGGAAATTGCCGACGCGCGCGGAATCGTGCTGCCGATCGAGAAGACATTCGCTCGCAAATTGAAGCGGGAGGTTGATCCCCGCGTGATCATGTTGAAGCGCGAGGGACAGGAAGCGCTGCGGCAGTCGATACCGGCGCAGAGACGCTCCGTTGCGGATCTCCATGCACTGGAAATGGTCAATATCGACGGTCACAAGTTCGATATTTTTGCCAAGGATGCAGACGGCAAGGTTTTTCGTCCACTGATGGTCGGCATCCAGGACATTTACAGCCGTAAGATTTTGGCTTGGCGTATTGGTGGCAGTGAGAGCGCGATCCAGACCAGATTGACGTTTGCTGACCTGTTCCGCGATTATGGCATCCCGAAAGCCTGCGTGTTCGATAATGGCCGTGCCTTTGCATCGAAATTGATCACAGGTGGTGCGAAATCGCGCTTCCGCTTCAAGATCCGCGCAGAAGAACCGACCGGTATCATGACCGCGCTGGGCATCGAAATCAAATGGGCAATGCCCTTTCGTGGCCAGTCCAAGCCGATTGAGAGGGCTTTCAGAGACCTTTGCGACACAATTGCGAAGCATCCAGCACTGGCCGGGTGCTATACCGGCAACAGCGTTGATGCAAAGCCGGAAAATTATGGTGACCGGGCAGTTGATATTGAAGCTTTCAAACTGTTGGTAGAAAAAGGAATCTCAGCCCATAATGCCCGGCCCGGTCGTCGGACGGAAATAGCCAGGGGTCGATCTTTCGACGCGGCATTTGCCGAAAGCTATGCCACCGTACCGATCGGCAAGGCCACGCCCGAGCAGCTGCGCATGGCGCTGCTCGCCGCCGATCAGAAAAGAGTCAACAAGCGCACCGGCCATATCGAAATGTTCGGGAATCGGTACTGGTCACCGGAAATGTCGGGGCTTCACGGCCGCAATGTCACGGTGCGGTTCGATCCGGACAATCTGCATCAGGCGATCCATCTTTATGACACGGCCGGCGCCTATCTGTGCAGCGCGGAGCTGATCGTCGACACCGGCTTTGCTGATGCAGCGGCGGCGAAAGAGCGTGCGAAGATGGAGGCGAATTTCCGCAAGGCTGTTCGCGCCGCTGCCGAAATGGAAGATCTTCTGCGTGCCGACCAACTGGCGGCGATGCTGCCCGATTATATCGATGAAAGTGAACTGCCAGAGCCGCAGGTGGTCCGCCCTGTGCGGCATCACGGACAGACGGCGGCGGCGCTGAAGCAACAGCGCACCGTCTTTGTGGATCAATTTTCCGATGCGGTGAGCAAACTGAAATTGGTCGAATAGCGAATAGGTCAGGAGATTGCGCTGATGATAAATCCCGCCGATGTTGAAATAAATATTGAAGATCAGCAGAAATGGCTGCTCGAGCATCGCAATGAGAAAGGCTATAGCTGGACCGACCTCTGGAGATTGACCGGCATCGCCGTTGGAACTGTCAGTCAATTCGCAAAAGGCAGCTATACCGGAAACAACGCTAAATATGCTGAAATAGTTTTCAGATATAGGCAGGGTTTGGAAAGCCAAAAGCAGATCGCTTTGAAAGCTCGCGACGTTCCGACCTTTTTTGAAACTCCAACAACTAAAAAGATCATGAACCTTCTGAACTGGGCGCAGCAGCGCCGTCGGATCGTGGCCTGTGTCGGAAATCCTGGTCTCAGCAAGACGGAATCTCTGAAGGAATATTGCGCGCGAGCGAACAAGGCGCATCTGATAACGGTTCTAAAATCGACCAGTACCGTCAACAAACTGACGCTCGCGACGCTCCGAAAGATGGGCGACAAATATGTTCGCGCCTCCAATCAACTTTCCACATACATGTTGAGCAATCTGGAGGATTCGCCAGGCAGCCTGATCATTTTTGACGATGCTCAGCACTTGTCGATTGATCAGATCGAGGAGGTGCGGGGCTGGTTTGACGTTTCAAACATTGGGGTTGCATTCGTCGGAAACAGAAAAATTATCCAGCAGATGACCGGCGGCAACCGCCGCATGGAATTGGCACAAATTTTCAGTCGGCTGGGCATGGTTGTCGAACTCGATCATCCGACGGAAGGGGATGTGGAAGCGCTAGCTACAGAATGGCGCATCGAAGACGAAAAAACCTTCCGATTATTGACGAAGATAGCTTCCAAACCAGGGGCCTTGCGGAGCTGTACCCACGCGCTCGAGCTCGCCGCAGTGATTGCTCAATCCGAAGGGGAAAAAATGACACACAATCACCTGCTTGCCAGCTGGTCACAGATTTCCACCACTTCAATGAAAATCTGAAGGAGATCATCATGTTTCAACCTGACAAAATCACTTTCTCCTATCGCCACGCCGCACCGGTACCGCCGTTTCGTTTTGGCGCAGAAGTTCCGCGCGTTCGCGTTCTGGCTGTCGATGTTGCTGGCCATATTTCGCGCCGCTGCGGCGTTGATGCCATCGATATATTCGGGCGATCGAATAAAAAGGACATTGGCCGCATCAAGCATCTGACCGTTTTCTGTGTCCACAAATTGCGCCCCGAAATGTCCTATACGGAGATCGGCCTGCGGCTGGGCGGCAAGGACCATTCGACCATTTCCCATTCGATGCACATGGCGATCTTGCTGCGCATGAAGGACCGGGATTTCTACGAATTGTCGGAAGCGGTGATTGACCATTTCCGGATCCGGACATGAACGCCGCGGTCAAAAAGGCGACATTTGATCGCGCCAGCCAGCATCGCAGGTCGCTGATCGGCAAAATCCATGTCGCGCGCAAGCAGATCGGTATCGTCGAGGACGATTATCGCCAGCTGATGCTCGACACGACCGGCGAGATCAGCCTGACCAAATGCAGCGAGGCGCAGTTGGTGCAGATGGTCGACGCTCTGAAATCCAAAGGTTTCAAGGCGACCAAGCCAAAGCGCGCCGATTATCCCGGTGCCCGCAAGGCGAGAGCGCTCTGGATCTCGCTCTATCACCTGAACGCCATCGAAAACCCCTCTGAACAGGCGCTTGAAGCCTTCGCAAAACGCCAGCTTGGTGTCGCGAAACTGCAATGGGCTGACCAGGGAAAGACCTACAAACTGATCGAGGCGCTAAAAGCCATCGCAGAACGCCATGGCTGGTCACAAGCCGGGTCGCGCTTTGCCTGCCATTACCGTGTCCTCGCCCTGCAACGGGGCCTTTGTGAGGCGATCCGGGCGAAACTCGATGCCAGGGGTCTGTGCCCGCATGACTGGACGCTGGATCAGGTCGCGTTTCGCCTCACCGGCCACGAACTGACCACGCCGACCAACAGCGAGGAATTGACACTTTTGGCCAAGGCGCTGGGCGAAAAGCTGAGAGGGAGCTTATCATGAAACGCAGACCAAAACCGCTTATGGAAAAGCCGTTGTCGATCGAGTTCGAACAATTGCCCCTGCTGCAAAGTCGCGAGGAGCGACTTGCGGTCGCACAGCGCCAGATGATGTTTTTCGGCGGCGGCTTCTTACTGATCGTCGGCTTGCTGATCGGTCGTCTGATCTGATGCAATGACGGTGCCGGCGATCTCCAATCATGCGCTGAAGCGCTTTATGGAGCGTGCCGACCAGACAGCGATGCAAATATTGCGCTGTGCACTCGAAGAAAAACTGGCTTTGTCCGGAGCAGCTGCCGCCCAAATTGATGCCACCGAATATCTGATCGTGTCCGACGGGCTGACCTTTGTTGTCCGCAATCAGGTGGTGGTCACGGTGCTGGAACGGCGCTCGTCCAGTCACGATGCGCGCGTACTTTGCCGGAGTCGCGATTGATGCGCTTGCCTGGCATCCTGTCTGAAATAGCCGATGTGGCTGGCGAACATGCGGCGATCGCGATTGCACAGGCCCGCGGCGGTACCCAAGTCTATTTCCCGCCCGTTCCCGCCGACGATCACTGGATATGCCGACTGATCGGAAAGGCCGCCGCCATGCGCGTCTGTGACCAGATGACTGCGGGTGTAGGACCGCGCCGGGTTGACGTGCCGCTCGGTCCAACGGGCAATGTCGCCGATATGACCAAGAAACGGGCGAAGGTGGACCGGATGATCATCGCCGGACGATCGGAACGTGACATCGCTCTCGCCACCGGATACACAACCCGGCAGGTTCGACGCCGCCGAGCGAACCTGCGGGAAGACGGCCAGCTGTCGCTGTTCTAAAATAAGCCCGGACCGCTGTCCGGGGCGCGAGAGGGCCACGGGTTGCCCATAGATCGCTGCCATGAGCGATCAGCAACTTATATCCGAAATCCTTATCGAAGGTTACAGCCAGCGCTTTGTTGATGCGGTCCGTGATGTTCTTGGCATCGAGGGCGGTCATGCCAATGACCCGCTCGATAATGGTGGGGAAACCAAATATGGCATTTCGCTCCGCTATCTTGTGAAGGCCGGCAATCCGGATGAAGATCTCGACGGCTTTGCCGATTTCGATCTCGACATGGACGGTGATATCGACGGCGCCGATATCCGGCTGCTGACGGTTGGCGATGCGATCTGGCTTTATCACCGCGATTTCTGGCTGGCATATGACTGCGATTCCCTGCGCAAGCCGCTGGGCGAGGCGTTGTTTGACCAGGCGATCAATGGCGGCGGCTTTGCTGCAAAAACCATGCTGCAGCGGGCGATCAATGCGCTTAATCAACCCGATACCCTAAAAATCGACGGCAAGATCGGGTCGCTCACACGTGCCGTCCTGGAGGCGACGATCGCGCGCATCGGCATGGATGCTGTGATGGAAGCCTATCGCGACCAGGTTCGTTTCCGATATCGTGAAATTGTTCGTCGCAATCCATCGCAGAAGCGATTCCTGAATGGCTGGCTCAATCGGGCTGATAGGCTGGGGAGGTACAGATGAACCCGTTATCCTATCTGAAAATCGGCGGTGGCCTGATAGGGCTGATCGCCTTTGGCACTCTGGTCTATTTTGCCCAGGACCGATTTGACCAGAAGGAAAAAGCGGATGCAGCGGATGATTGCGCTGCGGTAGCCTTCAAGCTGACCGGCGATCTGGACGCCTGCCTTCCGGATGTCCGATCCGCCATTGAGGCGCGCCGCCAGGCAGAGGCCTGCGATACGGCGCTGTCAACTGGACGCAAGCTGCCCGCTACCGCGCAATATGCGATCCGCCAGAGCTGCTCCGCAGAAGTGAAGCATCTGCACGCTGAACGCGATGCTGCCCGGAGCAATGCCGCTGATGCAAAGCGCGCCATGGAAACGCTGCAGACCAATATGGATGCAGCGGTCCGGCGCGCCGAGATCCGCGGAGCCAATGTCCAGAAAAGGAAATCCGATGCGACCAGAGCTATTCAATCGGCTCCCGTCGGCGATGACGGTCTTGTTGACTGTGATGCTGACTGCCTGCGCAACATCGGCGGATGAGCGGCCAGCGCTCGAGCCGGACCCGGTGATCGAGACCAGGACCGAAGTTGTCACGGTCTGCCCGGCCGAGCTGCAACTTGCGATTCCCGCTTCTCCGCACCGTCCGGCCGATGCGGTGATCAAGGCCAGCCAGTCGATGCTGGAATATCTGGCCCAGCGTTTTTCCCGCGAGGAATTGCTTGAGGCGCGCCTGCGCGATGCAGCGGTGGAATGCCCACTGATTTCCGGATCGGACGGCGGATGACGACTCCGCTCGTTCTCCATCCGATGAAAGCGCTCGCTTATTCGGGATCGGTAATGCTGACGTCCGCAGGCGCTGACCTGCCACGCCATTTCGGCAATATTCTGATGATCAGTATCGGCGGTGCAGAGCTGCCCGTCGTGACTATGGGTTTTGCGCTCACGGGGATCCTGCTCGGTCGCTACCTGACACCCAAAAAAGACCCTCCGCTTTCGCGCAGCAAAGACCTGGTTGTCACTGTCATTCTGTTGCTGGTGGCCTTTGCCTGGGTTGTGGATTCACAGCCGCGCCTGATCCTGACCACATTGCTTGCCTGCGGGCTTGGCTATGCCGGCTTTGCCGCTGTCGAGCTGATGGGCGAGGAGACGCTGAATTTAATCCGGCGAATATTTCAGGCAGCCACGGGGCTGCTGGACCGCATCACCAAGAGGAACATAAAATGAGCGAATATATGACCTGGTCAGAACTGGTGATCTCGTTGCTGTTGCTGATCGGTTTCGGAATTCTGATGAAACGGATGGGCCAGGCCAATCCCGAAGGCACCGGAAAGCTGGGACGCAAGATCGGTGAGGTCGAGAGGGAGGTTGCCAGTATGGATGGACGCATAAGACAAATCGAGCGAGTGGTTTCCGAACTGCCCGCCATTCAGCACAAGCAGAATGACATGGCGACGCAACTCTCAGCCACCGCCAGCGACGTAAAGCTGATCGCGAGGCAGGTGGATCGACTGTATGATGTGATCGTGCCGAAGGGAATGGGTGGATGAGCCTGAAGAGTGATCTTGCCGATGCGTTGGCGGCCGATGCCCGGCTGATGATCCTGAAAGAACTTGCCGGACAAACCAATGGCCGACTGTCGGACCTGCTGATCCGCAAGGTTCTCGATCTCTATGGTATCGCGCGCGATCGTGACTGGATCACCACGCAGCTGCGCAAGCTGGAAGCGCTTGGCGCGGTGGAGCTGACCGAAGCAGG
Organism: Parasphingorhabdus sp.; assembly: GCA_030373505.1. GTDB lineage: Bacteria > Pseudomonadota > Alphaproteobacteria > Sphingomonadales > Sphingomonadaceae > Parasphingorhabdus. The sequence goes on along the minus strand of JAUCYS010000002.1, from coordinate 224,048 downwards.
ATCCGTGCTGATCGCCCTGATCACGCGCATAGGCCGTGATCACCTGGAAGAGCGTTTGATCCTGTCGGGGGTCACCCGGCCTGCGGACGCTGATCTGTGACACGGCGGGAGGGACGAGGCCGGTTGTCGTCGATCGACATGCTGCCCGATGAGGCGGAGCCGGATGTTGTCTGGGCGCTGGAGCAGCTGCGCGAACGCAGCCAGCCGCAGAATGCAATCCTGGACGAATTCAACGCGCGCTTGGCGGATCGCGGTATCGGGTCGATATCGAAATCATCTTGGAATCGTTATGCGGTGCGCAAGGCAATCCAGTTTCGCAAACTGGATGAAGTCCGGCGCATGTCGGCCGAGCTGGTCGATACGCTTGGCACCGAAGGTCCGGACCAGGTAACGGTTGCGGTCGCCGAGATGCTGAAGCTCGCCATGTTCCAGCAGCTGGAAGGCGATAATGTCAGCACGAAAGGCATCATGGAGCTGTCCAGAGCGCTGTCGTCGGCAGTGAGCGCGCAGAAGGGCTCCGCCGATGCGCGGCGCAAGCTGGAAGAAGAAGTCGAGCAGCGGATGAAAAATGCCGCCGACGCTGTCGCAAAGGTCGGCGCGAAGTCCGGCGTTTCAAAGGAAACGCTGGCCGAGATCAACCGTGCGCTGGGGGTCGGTTGATGGGTAGGGCCCGCGTCATTCCGGATAATCCAGATGCGATCTTTCTGCCCTATCAAGGCGCATGGATCGCCGACGAACAGCGTCTGAAGCTGATGGAAAAAGGCCGGCAGATCGGCATCAGCTGGTCGACCGCCTATGCCGGGGTCGCGCGTACCGGGCGGCAAGGCGCGCGGCACGACCAGTGGGTCAGTAGCCGCGATGATATTCAGGCGCGTCTGTTCCTTGAGGACTGCAAGCTGTTCACCGGCGTGCTGGACATGGCGGCCCGTGATCTGGGCGAACAGGTCATAGACGAGGCGACGCGGCAAACCGCTTATGTGCTGAGCTTTGCCACGGGCAAGCGCATCAATTCCATGAGTTCCAACCCCGATGCACAGGCGGGTAAACGCGGCGGGCGCATCCTGGACGAATTTGCGCTGCACCCCGATCCACGCAAGCTCTGGTCGATTGCCTATCCGGGCATCACCTGGGGCGGAAATATGGAAGTGATCAGCACCCATCGCGGCAGCCATAATTTCTTCAACCAGCTCGTGCGCGAGATCAAGGAAGGCGGCAATCCAAAGAAGATCAGCCTGCATACGGTCACTCTGCAGAATGCGCTCGATCAGGGTTTTCTCTACAAGCTTCAGAAGAGCCTGCCGGCCGACGCCGAACAGCAGGATATGGATGAGGCTGCCTATTTCGATTTTGTCAAATCGGGCTGCGCCGACGAGGAGAGCTTCCTTCAGGAATATATGTGCCAACCCGCTGATGATGATGCGGCGTTCCTGGAATATGATCTAATCGCCTCTGCCGAGTATCCGGCCGGGACAGACTGGACGCAGTCGCAGGGAGGAACGCTGTTCGCGGGGGTCGATATCGGCCGCAAGCACGATCTGACCGTGCTGTGGGTGGTCGAGCTGCTCGGCGACGTGCTCTACACACGTCATATCGAAGCGCTGAAAAACATGACCAAGGGCGATCAGGAAAAAGTCCTTTGGCCGTGGTTCGAGACGATCAAGGCCAGTGGTGGGCGCATATGCATTGACGCAACCGGTCTCGGCATCGGATGGACCGACGATGCTCAAGCCCGGTTCGGCAAATATTCGGTCGAAGGGGTCACTTTTACCGCGCGGGTAAAGGAGCAACTGGCATACCCGCTTCGCGGCAAGATGGAAGATCGGCAGCTGCGCATCCCGCACGACAAGCATATCCGCGCAGATCTTCGCGCAGTTACGAAGCAGACCACCGCTGCCGGGAACATCCGCTTCACCGCCGAGCGCACGCCGGATGGCCACAGCGACCGGTTCTGGGCGCTGGCGCTCGCCGTGCAGGCAGCAGGGGAAAGCAATGAAGCGCCCTGGCGTCCCCTTTCCGACCTGCCCGGCGCAAACCAAAAAAGCGAACTTAACCAGAACTGGATACCGGCATGAACCCGCTGACCAAGATGATTACTGCGCCGTTTGCCAAGGCGCTCGCGGCTATGCGCCATGCGGCGCGGCCATCATTCTTCAACGGGCTTTTGCGGCGCACACGCTTCGATTATCGGCGCGCGATCGGTGACGGGCTGGACAGTTCGGTCGTCACAGCGCCGATCCGGTGGGTGCAGCGCGCATTGCCCGAAGCGAGGCTTTCGGTTCGCAGGCGCAAGCGGGATGGCGCGGTCGAGGAAGTGGCGGACCATCGCATGCTTGCGTTGATCAAGCGGCCGAATGCCTATTATGGCGACCTCGTGCTGTGGGCGGCCACGATCCTCAGCTGGTTTCTCGATGGCAATGCCTACTGGATAAAGGTCCGCAACCGTGCGGGTGTGCCGGTCGAGCTGTGGTGGGTGCCGTGGTGGATGATCGAACCCAAGGCGCCAGAGGATGGCAGCGAGTTCCTGACGCATTACCGCTACAGCCCAGGCGGCGGCGTCGAGCCGATGCGCCTCGATCCCGAGGATGTCGTGCACTTTCGCGACGGCATGAACCCGCGCGACATGCGCAAGGGCCTGTCGGCTCTGGATGGAGTGATCCGCGAGATATTCATCGACCTGGAAAGCTCCAACTTCGTCGCTTCGCTGCTACGGAACATGGGCGTTCCGGGCGTGGTGATCAGCCCGAAGGGTGGTGCGATGCCCGCGCCCGAAGACGTGGAAGCAACGAAGACCTGGTTCAAGGAAGCGTTCGGTGGCGACAATCGCGGCGGGCCGCTGGTGATGGGCGCGCCTACCGATGTGCAGCCCTATGGCTTCAACCCCCAGCAGATGAACATGAGCGAAGGGCGCGACGTGGCCGAAGAACGCGTCTGCGCCTGCATCGGGATTCCTGCCGCAGTCGTCGGCTTCGGTGCCGGGCTGCAGACGGCCAAGGTTGGCGCGACGATGGAAGAGCTGTTCAAGACCGCCTGGCGCAACGGCGTACTGCCGGTCTGCCGTTCCCTGGCCGACGAACTCGACCGCTCTTTGCTGCCCGATTTCGGCCGGACGCCGGGAGCGGACGTGCTGGAAACCTATTGGGAAACCGATGAGGTATTGGCTCTCCAGGATGACGAAGACAAGCAGACCGAACGCTGGAACAAGCGGGTCATTGGCGGATGGGTGCAGGTTTACGAGGCGCGCGAGGCAGCGGGCCTCGATGTGGACGACAGTCACCGGATCTACCTGCGACCGATCTCGGTGATCGAAGTTCCGGCCGACGCATCTCCGCGCGCCTTGCCGGCACCGGAAGAGGGCGAGCGCAAGTCGGCTGGCACCAAGGCGCGCGCGAGCAGGGAAGCGATGGGGCGTGGCGAGAAATATGTACTAATGCTTCAGCGGCAGGAAAGAGGCCTTGAAACTGTCTTTGAGAGGTCTCTGAAGGCCCTGTTTATCCGGTTTGGCAAAGCAGCCGGTGAGGCAGCGCGCGAGCTGATCAGCGAGCAGGAAGGCAAATCGCTAGGCAAGAAGGAAGAGGACCTGCTGGTTGCGCAGATCCTAGAGAAGCTGGGAATTGCCAAATGGACTGGCGAACTCCGCCGTGCCTATGAAGCGCAATATCTGGAGGTTGCCAAGGCCATGTCCGAAGCGGCCGAACGTGCAGGGCTGGGCGCGTCGCTGCCCGACCCGGTCGCGCGGTCGATTGTCGCGGCGGGGGGGCGCCGGGCCGGGATCGTCGATATCGAGGGGCAGTCGCGCAAGGCGATGTTCGCTGCACTGGCCGAAGGCAGAGCGGAAGGTGAAGGCGCACAGGCCCTGGCGAACCGTATTGCCGGCTATGTCGAGGGCGGTCACTGGCAGAGCGCGGAGACGCGGGCGCGGATCATTGCGCGGACCGAAACCAAATATGCGCAAAATATCTCGACCATCGAGCGCGCCAAGGCGGGCGGTGTCCAGCAATTTATCATCTTTGACGGCAGGCTAGGTCCGGGTCGATCGCTCGATAGCCATATTGCGCGCAACGGCTCGATCGTAACGGCAGCTGAGGCCGACGCACTGGCCGCAACCGAACATCCCAACGGGACGCTGAGCTTTGCGCCCCATTTTCAGGAGGACGAATGATGCAGACCAAGCAGATGATGATTGAAAATATGGACGAAAGCGGCACCGGCCTTGCCCGGATCGCAATTCTGGCAGAGATCGACAGTGATGGGGACACCTATCAGGCGGGCGCGTTTAACGGGCCTGACGGCGAAGGACAGTGGGTTCCCATCCTTTCCGCGCATAATCGCGGCGGAATGCCCTATGGCAAGGCGCGGGTCTATGACGACGGCGAAGCGGCCTATGCCGAACTGAACCTCAATCTGGAAACGCAGGCTGGCCGTGAATGGCATGCGGCGCTGAAATTCGATCTGGACCGTGGTCGGCCGGTCCAGGAATGGTCTTACGGCTATGATGCGCAGGAATTTGAGTATCGCTTTTCCGGCAAGCAACAGGTGCGGTTGCTCAAACGGCTGCTGGTTGACGAGGTTTCGACGGTGGTGCGCGGGGCCGGTGTCGGCACCAGCACCATCGCGATCAAAAGCGCTGCGCTGAAGGAAGATCATTTTGCCGGGCTAATCGCCAGTCTGAGCGAGCTGGAAAGCGCACTCGAAAAGGATCTGTCCGCGCTGTCGGCAACGGGTGTGAAGCAGCTGAGCGAAATCCACCGGGCGATTGGGGACGCACTCGCGCCTATCGTGGCGGCAGAAAAGGATCTCGAGCTGTCCACCGATACAGCAGTTGCTGAGTATCTTCGGCGGCAATCGAAGCGGCATTTGGACTGCTGATCGACAAGCCTTGAAGTTGGGGCGGTTTGCGCGTTCTTGACATGCATCAATGCAATGCTGGGATTTTACCGGTAAGCTGATGGACAATTATCCGGACAGATTGGGTGACCGGATACAATCGGTGGAGGCGGAAAATGAGATTCATTGCGGTATTTCTGGCAGCAGCAATTGCTTGCGCTCCTGTTGCCTATTCGGCTCACGCAAGCGATGCAGTGGAACAACAAGGCAAGCTATACGTCACCTCCTGGTTCGGCGGGGTCATCAGCGTTGTGGATGTTGCCAGCGGCGAGGTGACAAACAGTATCCCGGTGGGTGTACAGGATCATAATGTCATACTGAATCCCGAACAGACGCGGGCGTGGGTTACGAACAACAACGATGGCACCGTATCCGTAATCGACACCACGACTGACCGGGTGATCGCAACCGTGCCAGTGGGAGTGGGACCACGGCACAGCTATTTCGCACCTGACGGAAGCGAGGTCTATGTCACCAACGAGTTCGACGACACGGTTTCGGTTGTCGATCCGGCGGCTCACCGTGCGGTAGCGACAGTAGGCGTGGGCATGATGCCGCACTTTGCTCTGGTAGTGGGCGACAGGTTGTTTGTCACCAATTTCGGCGGACGCAGCGTTTCGGTGATTGATCGCCGCACCCGGCTGGTCGTGGCAACCATACCGGTGGGCACCGGACCGCTCGGTGCAAGCGCCACGCGAAACGGTGCCTACGTTTATGTCGCCTGCCACGCGGCCAACGAGGTCACAGTGATCGATGCAACGAGCCTGCAGGTCGTTGCCCGGATTCCAACGGAACCGGGACCGGTACAGGTTACCGTCACTCCTGATCAGGCCTTCGCTTGGGTCGCCGGTGACGGGCGCGGAACTGCGCAGAAGATCGACTTGGCAACAAACAGCATCGTGAAAACGATCCGAATCGCGCCGGATGCCGGAAGCCATGGCATTTCATTTGGCGCTGGCGGCAGGCTGCTCTTTGTGACCAACACAGGTAATAGTACTGTCTCTATCATCGACACCACGCGCGACGAAATTGTCAATACCGTGCAAGTGGCGAAGGCACCAGAAGGCATCGCCTTCAAACGGCCCTGAGCAGCCCGCAGGCAGTAACCAGGCTCATACCGATTTGAGGCGCTCGTTCAGCCGCTACTCTGGCTATGACTGTGCGGCGTGGTATCGGGCTTCGATCACTTCCCAGTCGAGATTGGCCAAGAAGGCATCGATATAGCGCGCAGCGGCGGTGCCGTAGTCCATGTGGTAGCTGTGTTCATACATGTCGAGCGCAATCAATGGCGCACCATTGACCGGCGCGTGCATGTGGTCCCACGCCCAGTAATTGTGCAGCGATCCTGTGTGGCGGTTGTAGCTCAGCACGCACCAGCCAGATCCGCCCGCCAGCGACATTGCGGTGCGGCGGAATTCGGCCTCCCATGCTTCGAAACTGCCAAACCAGCCACCGAGTGCTTCGTAGATCGAACCGCCCGGATTTCCGTTTCCACCGAGCGCGTCGAAGTAATATTCGTGCAGCACCACCGATCCGGTACGATGCAGTTCCTCACGCTTGAGCCCGGCATAAGCTACCGGCGGAAAGTCCCGGTCGGCCATGGCGGCGGCGAGACGGGTCTCGATCGTATTGAGCGCACGCACCGAGCCCTTGTAGTTGTTTTCCCAGTGCGAGGTTATCAATCGTTCGGACAAACCAGTGAGATCTGCAGGATTAAACCGCAGAGGCTTTGGAGCATGTCTGCCGCCAAAGGCACCAGCAGGGGTTGCGGTCTGCGCAACCGCAGGCGATGCAGTGCCCGCAAGAGCCATGCCGGTGGCAGAGATTGCAGCGGTACTGATGGCTTGACGTCTTGTGATATTGTTCATGTGTATCTCCTCAGATTGCAAGAATTAGAACGGTGCCGCCCAGCGCTGCGGCGCCTAATACTCTCAGCACCGACCACTTTGCGCCGAATACCAATACTCCAGAAAGGACTGCGAGCAACCCTGCGCGCCAGTCGAAGCTGGCGAGGTCGGGCCAATAGAGCCTAAACGGGCCAAAGTACTGCTCTCCCACTGCGCCGAACAGCACATGAAGCGCAAACCACGCTGTAAGATTGGCGATTACTCCGACCACCGCTGCTGTGACGGCAGCGAGTCCGCCCTTGAGTCGCACGGCGTGGCTCAGCCGGTCGATCCATGGAGCGAATGCGAATATCCAAAGGAAGCAGGGGGCGAAGGTCACCCAAGTTGTCAACGCCGCGCCAAGCAGTCCTGCCATCATCGGCGTAAATGGCTCGGGCGCGCGGAACGCGGCGAGGTAGCCCACGAACTGCGTCACGAGGATCAGCGGGCCGGGCGTCGTCTCTGCCAGACCCAGTCCGTCGGCCATCTCGCCCGGTCGTAGCCAACCAAACCCCTGCACCGCCTCCTGCGCCATGTAGGCCAGTACCGCATAAGCTCCGCCAAAAGTGACTACGGCCAGTTGGGAGAAGAACGCACCGATATTCCACAATACGTGATCCTGACCCAGCGTCAGTGCAATCAGCATCATCGGAGCGGCCCATACCGCGCCCCACAGGCCGATGGATAGGAATGTGCTGCGCCACGGGCGTTCCGGCAGGTCGATCGCGGCTTGCCCCGGCTTGAGCGCAAGCCAATCGGGGCGTACAGCGGCAACCACAATGCCGATTGCGCCTGCCCCCAGCACTATCAGCGGGAACGGTAAATCAAGCAGAAACAGCGCAATAAATGCCGCCACCGCCAACGCGCGCTTGATTCCGGTGTCCAGCGCGCGTCCGGCAATCCGAAACAGCGCCTGCACCACGATCGCCAGCACGGCTGCCTTGACCCCGAGGAACAGAGCCTCGACCAGCGCGAGATTGGCGGCAAGGGCATAAAGCATCGACAGCGCGAGAATTACCAGCGCGCCTGGAATGACAAACAGAAGCCCCCCAGCGAGGCCTCCCCGCCAGCCATACAGTCGCCAACCGATCCATGTGGCCAACTGCTGCGCTTCGGGACCGGGTAGCAGGTGACAGAAATTGAGGGCGTGGAGGAAGTCTTCCTCACCGATCCAACCGCGTTCCTCCACCAGTTCGCGGTGCATCAACGCTATCTGTCCGGCCGGTCCGCCGAAACTGAGCAATCCGATGCGGGTGAATGCTCGCAGCAGATCGGCAAAGGAAATGGAAGCGCTGGTTTTTAAAGGGAGAGAGCGCGTCTCAGAACTAAGTTTGACCATAATACCTCGCAGCAAGGCCCCACTGTGTGGACCTAGGAGGCAACACTTGGGCTTGTCTCGGCCTGAACGGAAGGCTGCTTTATCCCGTTGAGCCAATAGCTAACTGAAACCGAGGGCAAAATCAAGGAGGCTGATGTGATGGAGCATCCGAAAACTAGCTGCTTGCTGTCATGCTATCCCTTGAAAATTCTTGTCCGCTTTTGGGGAGCTGTCAAATGGTCTCCAATTAAAGCGGTCGGACCGCGAATCAGGCAGAAATTTGCATGAGCGCGAATGACCGAATTTGTTGCGCTTCCTGCCTTTCTCCTGTTAGGATTAGCCCTCAGCTGAGGGCATCACCGGAACTGACCCAGAATGGCGCGAGAGAAGTCTTTTGGCTATTTGACCAGCAGCAACCTCCTTAACCCACCTCTTAGACCCTCTTAAAACGGAAATACGGCATGTTTTCTGCCGACCGCGTCGTGATGATTGCCATCGCGGCGCTTTTTCGTTTATCCTGCCCATTGCGCCGGGAGGATTGTTTGCATCTGCCGGTCGCGATTCCCTCATCATCATTTGATCAGTCCCGGACACAGGTCCGGGGCGCGGTCAGGCGAGAGCTGCGCCCATATAGCCTGGATATCAACAAGCGATATGCAGGAGTTTTGATCGATGGATGAAGTGAAGAATTTGACCGCCAAGCAGGCGCGCGAGAAGCTGGGCGTCAAGCAGGTCGAGCTGGGCAAGATTTTCGAGCAGGCGAAAACCGATGACGGCCAGTATGATTTCAGCAAGGTCACCTGCCTGGGCGATAAGGTCAAGGGCGGAGTTGCGGTTGCCGAAAAGGTTAAAGCCCTGAATGACGAGGCCGATGCACTGGCCCAACATGCCGAAACGATTGAAGGCGCCGAGAAGGCTGCGCTGGAGCATGCCGATCGCGAGAAGGCGGCGCCGCGGCAGTTCAAATTCCCAGGCGGCAAGGGCAATTACCCGTCCGAGCGCGAGCGGATCAAATCGCTTGGCGAAATGGTAGCAGAGGAGAAGAGCTATCAGGAATGGGCGGCAAAGGGTGCAGGCGGTGGTATCGCTTTCAGCTATGATGATGTCTGGGCTTCGGACGCGCTGGCCAAGGGTGCTGCATATAACACTCTCGGCTCAAAGGCGCTGCTGGAAACAGGCAGCGGCTATGCCTCCGAAAGCATCCGTCTTCCCGGTTTCACCGAGGCGGTTTCGCGCCCGATCCAGCTGCTCGACATCATTCCGATGTTCCGGACCGGCCAGGCGGCCCTTCCGTATATGGAGGAAACCTTGCGGACCCATGCGGCTGCGGAAACTGCTGAAGGCGGAGCCTATGCGGAATCCAGTTTCGCATTCACCGAAAGGACGTCGCCGGTTCAGAAAATCACCGACAGCGTGCCGGTGACCGACGAACAGCTGGAAGACGTGCCGATGATGGAAGGCTACATCAACAGCCGATTGACTTTTGGATTGCGCCAGCGGCTGGACGGGCAATGTCTGGTCGGCAATGGCACCGCACCTAACCTGCGCGGTCTGGCCAATCTTGTGGGCATCCAGACCCAGGCAAAGGGCGCCGATCCGGTACCCGATGCGTTCTTCAAGGCAATGACCAAGATCCGTGTCACCGGGCGCGCTGTGCCAACGCATCATGTGATGCACCCGGAAGACTGGCAGGACATCCGGCTGCTGCGCACCGCGGACGGAATTTATATCTGGGGAAGCCCGAGCGAGGCTGGACCGGAGCGATTGTGGGGCCTGCCGGTTGTGCAGCAGGACGCGCAAGCCGCGGGCACCGGCTACACCGGTTCGTTCCAGCCAGCATGGGTCAGCCTGTTCGAACGCAAGGGCGTGGATATCCTGATCGGCTTTGTCGGCACCCAGTTCACCGAAGGCAAGCGCACGGTACGCGGCGACACCCGATTCGCTCTCGTGTTCTTCCGTCCAGCCGCTTTCTGCGAGGTCACTGGCATTTAAGCCTGGGGGGAGCGGGGCGAAGATGGCCGGGCGCGCATCAGGATCTTGAGGTGGCGAGATCCGCACGCCCGGCCATTGACTTGAGGAGATTTTAACATGGGTACGATTTCAGGATTTTCAGGGGCAGTCGGCTGTTGCCTGATACCGGGTGGACCGGTCGGCGAGCATGTCGTGCAGGGCCATCTGGTACCCGGCGATACGTTGCTATCGGTCGAACATATCACCGATGGCGCCCCTCCAACCCGCGTAGACCGCACGGCCGAGTTCGCGATCACCGCGGGCAAGCACAATACAATCGAAAACGACACAACCGACACCACGGGCGATTTCCTGCACGTGCTGTGGGCCAAGACTGAATAGGTCCAAAGAGAGAAGGGAAACTGTACATGCAGATTGCAAAACAACGACTTTATTTGAATGCTGACAAAACGGCATTGGTGGAAGTGGGCCACGCAAAAGCGGCAACGCTTTACTGCACGCCCGGCGACGCGATTCCCGACAGTGCGGTGGAGCGTTTTGGCCTGGTCGACGGCAAGCTGAAGAAGGCGAAGTCGGGAAGCGACCAAAAAGAAAACAAGCCCAGCCCGAACAAGGAAAAAAAGGGTGGCTCCGACAAGGAACAGAAGCCTGGCGGCGGCAAGGGCGATCCTCCCAAGCCGCCTGCACTGACAGATATTGGCGGCATCGGTGCCGCTACTGCGAAGAAGCTGGCTGATCAGGGTGTTGGCACAGTCGAGGCTTTTGCGTCCCTGACAGACGAGCTCGCCGCAAAGCTCACCGGCATGCCTCCGGCTTTTGACTTTGCCGCTGCTATCGCTGCTGCAAAAGCGCTACTGCCACCGGCAGCACCCACCGACGCGCAGTAATCCAAAATGGCGCTGCTCGACCGGGTCAAGGAACGCACGGGCAGCGATCTGTCCGATGGCGAGCTGCAGGCGATGATCGACGGGATCGCCGCCGAACTCGACGCGCGCTTTGGCGTGGCGGGCGAGATTGAAGTGACGCTGGGCGATCCGGCCGATCCGGACTCGCGCTTCCGGCGAACGCACCGCATGATGCGACCAATCAATAGCAGCGAGCCCATGGCAGTTGTCGAGATTGATCCAGGCAACAGCGAAGATGCCTCTGCGGAGATCACGCTGGCTGCCGGTGATTATGCGATATTGCATGGCGGACGCACGCTGCAACGGCTGACCAGCGGACCGAACGGGCGAAGCCATTGGGCGCCGATGGTGCGCGTCACCTATACACCGATCGGCGAAGCGGCGGCGCGCGAGGAAGCGACGATCAAGCTGATCCAGCTGGACCTCACCTATCGCGGCGGGCTGAAAAGCGAAAAGGCCGGCGATTATTCATTCACGCTGTCGGGCGACATGGCGGCGGACCGGGAAGCGATTTTCGAAGGACTGGTTTCGCGTCAGTCGATGGTGATGGCATGAGCGATCTGGCTCTGGTCCTGCTGATATCATGGGCGGCATTGAGCTTTGGCGCATTTTGCCTGCTTGGCAATCCTTGGAAATTTACAGTCGGGACATGGGAAACAGTCCTTGTCCTGGCCATAATCATATTTCCCTGGCTGTTCATTTTGCTGTCGATTGGATGGCTGGCTTGGGATTGGGTCAAATACCGGTGGCAGGCATGATCGCGGGGCGTCTCACCATGCGGGCGCAGGTCGAGCGCAATCAGGCAACCGGAACCGATGGCTGGAACAATCCGGGCGAGCCGGATTTTCAGCCTGTCGGAGATCCGCTGCCCTGTTTTGTCTGGTCAACATCCGGCCGGGAGGTGGTTGGCGACGAGCGGTCCGCATTGATCGAGGATGTACGCGGCCTGTTCGCGCTTGGTGCCGATCTGCAACCCGAGGATGAGCTGATATCGGTCACGAATCGTAGCGGGGATATCATCCATTTCGGACGGCTGAAGGTCGAGGGACCGCTTCAGCACAAGCATACGCACCGCGAAGCCAATTTGCGGAGGATTGGCTGATGGCCCGCAAATCTCTTGTCTGGCGGGGCAAGCAGGTCACAGCAAAGATGCGCGCCGCACAGCAGGACGGCGTCAACCGGACCATGGCAGCCTGCGTCACCCAGGCGAAGGGCAGTCATGGATGGAAAAACCGCACCGGCGTGCTGGAGGGCGGTATTGATGTCATCGACTATGCCGAACCGATTGCTGATGGTGTGAAGGGTGTCTGGGGCGTGCGCGATGTTGTCTATGCGCTGATCCACGAGTTGGGCGGGGTGATCGTTCCCAAAAGGGCCAAGGCGCTGGCAATCCCCCAGCCTGACGGCGGGGTTGTATTCGCGCAGTCGGTTACGATTCCGGCCAACCCCTATCTGCGACCTGCAGCCGACGTCCAGTATCCGCTGCTCGCCGGGCGTATCCGCAAATCCTATAGCGGGGGACAGGGCAATGGCTGATATTGTCGCCGCCCTTGTTGCTCTGCTTGCTGCTGAAGCCAGCGTCACAGACCTTGCCGGGAACCACATCTTTGGCGGCGAACTCCCGCCCGATCAGGCAGAATTTATGCCGCGCGATGCCTTGGTTATCGCGCCATCGGGTGGGACATCGCTGACCGATGGCAGCTATCTGGAAGCCGACACACAGCGCTTTGACCTGTTCTCCTATGCGCCGACGCCCGGTTTGGCGGCGGCACTGAGCCGGACAGCGGCAACCGTGCTGCGGCGGACACGGCGCAGTGTCCATGCGGGCGTATTGATCCACTGGGTGCGCCATGCAGGCGGTTTTTCGATCGGACGCGATCCGCTCACCGCATGGCCACGCGCTTTCCAGTCATTCCAGGTTTTTCATTCACTAGAGGAGGTATAAAATGGAACCCTATGAAATTATCGGAGCGCCTTTTACGCTCTGGCTTGCCCCGGTTGGCGAGGCATTCCCGCTGATTGATGCAGCGCCTGCTGGCAACTGGATCAAGGTCGGCACCAATGGCGACCGCAACTATTCGGACGATGGTGTGACGGTTGCGCACAGCCAGAGTTTGGAAAAGGCGCGGCCAGTCGGTTCTACCGGGCCGGTAAAGGCATGGCGCACCGAAGAGGATCTGATGATCCGCCTGTCGCTGTGGGACATGACGCTCGAGCAATATGCCAAGGCGCTCAATGACGTGGAAATCACCACGACTGCCGCAGGTTCGGGCACGGCCGGTTTCAAGGCAATGGGACTGAGCCAGGGGCAGGAAGTGACCACGTATGCGCTGCTGGTCCGTGGCATTTCTGCTTATGGAGGTGGCTATGCGGCGCAGTATGAGGTGCCACGCTGCTACCAGTCGGGCAATCCGGAACCGGTGCTGACCAAGGGCAAACCGGCCGCGCTTGATCTGGAGTTCACGGCGCTTGAGGATCTTAGTGCGTCCAGTGATGCCGAGCGGTTCGGACGCCTGGTCATGCAACATCAGGCACCATTGGCCTGATCATGGACAATAAACGAAAACCTCTACTGGATATCGCCACGCTGGTCGAACGGCCGATGGTCAAGATCGACGGCGAACTTCAGGAACTGGTTTCTCCCGAAGAACTGTCGATCCTGGCCAGCCAGCGGCTTGCTTCTGACGGGCGGCGGCTGAATGAGCTAATGACCAGTGACAAGCTCGACGAGGATGGCGACCAGGAACTGGAAAAGCTGCTCGTGCGGATCAGCGACACGATCATGGAGCCGGTCCCGAAAATGGTCAGGGCGAAATTGTCGGGAATGCAAAGGCTGGAGATCATCCAGGCTTTTACGGCGCTGTTGCTGAGGAAGAAGGCCGGGTCGGCGGCAGCGATGATCAACAGCCTGATACCGGCGATAGCGGTCCCGAAGGCGACTGGGGAGACAATCTCGCCCGGCTCCAGCGGTTCTACGGCGGCGACCCGGGATACTGGCTCGCCGAAGCGCCGATAGCTCTCGTGCGCGCTTTTGCCGTCATGATGCCGCAGCTTGACGCCGAAGAGCGGCTGGATGCGATGAGTGATCATTCGGTCGCCATTGGCGCTGTCGAAAAGCCTGATCGCGAGCGCCATTATCGCGCACTGGAACGCATGGCCCGGCCGCAGCAACGCCAGCGGGCAACCAAAGCGACCGCGGCGGCGCTGAAAGCCATGGGTATCGGGGTGGTCAGCGGCGCTTCAGAGCCTTCTGAGAAGGCTATTAAAGCCGGAGCGAACGATGGCTGAAAAACTCGGCGAGGCAATTCTCGAACTGCGCACTGATGACAGCGGGCTTGACGCGGGTATCGGGCGGGCGGAGCGGAAGAGCGAGAAGCTTGGCGCGACATTCGACCGGGTCGGCAAGAAGTCCATGCAGCTGGGCAAGAACCTCTCGATCGGTCTGACTGCGCCGCTCGGCATTATGGCAGCCAAGATGGTTGGAGGCGCGCGCAAGCAGGCCAAGGCAGTGGCGCAGGTCGAGGCGGCGCTTGACAGCATGGGCAATCAGGCGGGCTTTACCAGTGAGCAGCTGCAGGACATGGCCTCTGACCTGCAGAACAACAGCCTGTTCGGCGATGAGGATATTTTGAACGGGGTCACAGCGAATCTGCTGACCTTTGGCAATATCAGCGATGATGTCTTTTCCCGGACACAGCAGATGGCGATCGATCTGTCGGCACGGCTCGATCAGGATCTGCAAAGCTCGGCAGTCATGCTGGGCAAGGCGCTCAATGATCCGGCAACCGGCCTGACTGCACTTACCCGTGTCGGGATTACATTCAGCGAGCAGCAAAAAGACCAGATCAAGGCGATGGTCGCGGCGGGCGATACAGCAGGCGCGCAGGCGCTGATGCTTGCCGAACTGGAAAGGCAATATGGCGGCCAGGCGGCCGCAGCGGCCAAGGCCGATGGCGGTGTGACCCAGCTCGCCAACAGCTGGGGCGACATGCAGGAAGAATTCGGGGCGGTGATTATGGAACTCATGCCTGCCTTCACCGAAGGGGCGAGCGACGTCGTAAGTTGGCTGCGATCGCTTGACCAGGATACAAAAAAATGGGTGCTTGGCATCGGGCTGGGACTGGCGGCGGCGGGACCGCTGCTGATGGGCTTCGGGCTGATGGCCAGCGGGATCGGCGCGATTATCGGGCCGCTCGGTCTGCTGATCAAGGGGCTGGGATTTCTGGTACCGGTGATCGGCTTTGTCGGCAAGGCGCTGCTCGGTCTGCTCGCCAATCCGGTTCTGCTGGCAGCGGCGGCGCTGATCGCCGGGATCTATTTTGCGTGGCAAAACTGGGACAAGATTAAGCCGATTATCGACCGGGTTGCCGCGGCGATAACGCAATGGTGGAACTCCAATGTCAAGCCGGTACTCGACAAGGTGATGCCGCTGCTACGCGCGATCACCGATTTTTTCCGCGATTATTTCGGTGCCGGGATCGAAGGCATCATCAAAATTATCTCTGCCTTGCTCAAGGGAGATTTTGCCGGTGCATGGGAAGCGGCCAAGGCTGCGGTGTCCGAAATGGTCACGGTGGCGCTCGACATGCTCAAGTCACTGGCACCCAATGCAGTCGCCTCTCTGCGGGCGCTTTATACCGGCGCAAAACAGTGGCTGCAGGACAAGCTTGGCGCAGTGTTCAACTGGCTCGAGGGCAAGCTGGATGCAGTCGGCGGATGGTTTTTCGATTTGTACGACAAGGTGGTTGGCAACAGCTATGTGCCCGATATGGTCGAGCGTATCGGCGAGGAAATGGCCAAGCTTGAAAAGCTGATGGTCGATCCGGCGCAGCGCGCAACCAGGAGTACCAAGGAGGCGTTCCGGGAACTGGCGTCAGATGTTGCTGGCCTGATCGACCGGCTTTTCCCGGTACAGGCGCAAATCCGGGCGATAGTCGATGATCTGGCGATACTGGACGCAGCGCTGGCGGCGGGTGCCATTTCGAAGGAAACCCATGAGGCCGCCCGGCGCAAGCTGGAAGCGGAACGTAATGACCTACGGTTCGAGAGTCATGTTGCGGAGAGCAGTACGGTAGGCGATCCGTCTCTTGTCGCCATGGCCAGTCTCGAGGGGCTAAAAGATATTATCGGCGAACTGCCACGCATCGCCAGCGATGCCGAAATCGCACTGGAGGAATTTGGCAATCGGCTAGGTGGCGGGATAATGGGCGCGCTGCACGACGCCATTGAAGGGCGCAATTTTTTCCAGTCGCTCAAGTCCATGTTCCAGCGCACGCTTCAGAACATCCTGCACGAAGCACTGAACGGTATCGAGACGGCAATCTTTGGGCAGGGTGGTCTGGGCGGATCTCTGGGATCGCTTTTTGCAGGCTTTTTCGGAACCGGCGGATTGATACCCGTTGGTCAGTTTGGCATTGTCGGCGAACGTGGACCAGAGCCAGTATTCGGCACGCCGCGTGGGCCGATGGTGCTGCCCAATTCGTCGTTGCGTGCGGGCAGCGCCGGTGGCCCGCCGCCGGTCAACATCAATTTCTACGGCCCGGTCAGCAATCCAGAGCAGGTGAAGCGTTCGGCCGCGCAGGCTGGAGCGGCGCTTTCCCGCGTTGTGGCTTCCGGACAGCGAGGGATATAGCCATGTTCGATGACATAGTTTTCCCGCTCGAAATTTCCCGGCAGAGTGTCGCCGGTCCGGAGTTCAGTACCGATGTGACTGAAACGGGCGGCGGTTTCGAGCGTCGCAACCAGAACTGGGAAGGTGGCAGGTTGCGCTTCAATGTGGCTCCGGGTGTGCGGATGCGCAGCGATCATGAAACGCTATTGGCCTTTTTCCGTTGCCGCGCAGGCAAGGCCCGCGGCTTTCGTTTTCGTGACTGGACCGATGATCGATCGGGCGACCTAGGCGCCGCACCGGCAGCGACCGATCAGCTGCTTGGTACCGGCGACGGCGCACGGCAGTTTTTTCAGCTCCGCAAGGCCTATGTGTCCGGGGAGGTTACCCAAAGGCGAAAGATCACTAGGCCGGTGGAAGACACGGTGAAGGTCGCACTTGGCGGCATCGAACAGATGGCCGGATGGTCCGTCGATCTGGACACCGGCCTCGTTAGCTTTGATGATCCGCCACCGGTGGATGTCATCGTTACGGCCGGTTTTCAGTTCGATGTGCCCGCGCGATTCGAAATCGACCGGCTGGAGCCTGTCTGGCTCTTCCCTGACGCCTACCAGGCACCGGAAATCCCGATCATCGAGATTCGCGAATGAGCCGGGCGCGATGAGCAAATTTGTCACCTATCCGAAAAAAGCCGATGGCAATGCAACGATCCGGCGGTTCGAACCGGCCTATTGGTCCGTGGACTTTCCGATCAGCATGATGGCAACCGCGATCACCACGGGGCCAAACGCGCTGCGGGTCAAGACGGTGTTCCGCTTCGACGGCGACCTGATGGGGTTGATCTGGGACACCGAGGATCGCGACGACGCCGGCATCTTCGGCTATCCGCGGCGCAAGGATTATCGCGGCACGGTGCTGGAGTTCGATTGGCTATCGACCGGTATCCGCGCTCTCGATCTGTTGCAGGGGCCAAGCCTTGTGGTCGAGACCTTCGCTGGCGAAACCTTCAACGTGCGACTGTGGAACTACGCCACGTCTGGCACACCGACCGACTGCCATATCCGGCTGGAACTCGGCACGGTGAAAGCGGGTTTTGATGCTGATACCGACGTGCCATGGGGTAGCGTCAAGCGCATCTGGATCAGCCTGAACCCGGAAGACTATGTCAAGGATGGCACCACGCAGATCGGCGAGACCGCTGGCCAGCTCGACCTGACGAGCATCACCGTCACCGGAGCGAACGCAACTCTGCCGATCCGCACCACACCGCTCGAGGCGCATGCACTGCGCATGACTGACGGCTATGACAATGCCTATCCGTTCACGCCCGAGCGTCTGGCCGACCAGGTTCACGCCCTGGGTTATCGCGACTGGTATGTGCTCTATATGGGCATCAGCAAATTCCACTCGCTGTCGTGGGATGCAGGCGAAGGCCGCTATGCTGTCGATCCGGCAAAGCCGAAGCTCAACGCGCCAACCGAGCAATGGCTTACCGACTTTTTTACCCGGCTTCATGCCGATGGCTTCAGGATCATCATATCGGTGAGCTTCGAGATCCTGGGCATGTTCATGCCGGACGCCTGGGACCAGCGGGACCATGCGGGAAATCTTGCGCGCACGGGCTGGGAACCGCCCTCAGGCCTGATCCGGCCGACCAGCCAGGATGGGCTGGACTATCTGCGCGACGTGTTTCTGGCGGCGCTGGCGCTACTTCCGGTGGGCGCAGAACGGCATTTCCAGATTGGCGAGCCATGGTGGTGGGATGGCAGTTTTGGCAATGAAGCGCCCTATATTTACGATGCCGACACGCTGACGCTTTACAACAGCGAGACCGGGCTGTTTGCGGCCGAGCCGCACCTCGAAACAATTTTCGGCCAGCCGGACCCGGCGCACCTGCCGTATCTTCAATGGTGTCGCGACCAGCTTGGCGTGGCGACCGGCTATTTGCGCGACGAGGTGCTTGCAACCTATTCTGATGCCACCAGCTATCTACTGATCTTCACACCGCAGGTTCTGCGGACCGACGCGCCCATGTTGCGGACGCTTAATTTCCCGCAGGCCGACTGGCAGGCGCCAGCGTTCGATGTGCTTCAGATCGAAGATTATGACTGGGTTATCGAGCAGCGCGCGAGCGACCTGCCGAAAACCTGGCTGCTGGCCACCAGCGTGCTCGGTTATGCGAAGGCCGAAATCCACTATTTCGCTGGCTTCAACCTACTGCAGTCCACGACCTGGATATGGAGAGAGACCGACAAGGCGATCTGGCGCGCCTTTCAGGAAACGCCGGCCGAAGTCTTCGTCTGGTCGCGTGAGCAAGTGATGCGCGACGGCTGGCTGTTCGACCAGCAGAGTTGGAAGGTCTATCCGCCCTGTACCCGGCTGGCCACATGCTGGAAGATCACGCGCGCGGACGGCGTGGTCGAGGGCTATACCTCCTTTGACGCGCCGCTGGAGATCGACGGCGTCACCTATGAGCCTGCGAACGGCTTTACCACTTCCCAGCTTTCGGCCGATGTCGAGATGTCGGTTGCCGATGTAGAGGTGCTGGGCGCGATGGATGCCGATGGTATTTCGGCCGATGCGCTGCTCGCTGGCGTCTATGACCATGCCGAAGTCGAAATGTTCGTTGTCGATTGGGGTGACCTGACCATTCCCAAAACAATCGTCCGGCGTGGCTGGACCGGCACAATCACTCAGGCAGGGCAAGGTTTCACAGTCGAGCTGCGCGGGCTTGGTCAGCGCATCCAGCAACCGGTGATCGACAGCTATTCGGCCGAATGCAGGGTGCATCTGTTTTCACCGAAATGCGGTGTGAATCGCGCGGCATTTGCCGTCAATGCGACCGTAACGGCGCTCAATGACGGATCGCTGGGAGCCACCTCTGACAATCGCATTTTCTATGCCGCTGCGCTCGTCCAGGACGATGGCTGGTTCGACTATGGCGAGCTGTGGTGGACCACGGGTGCCAGCGCCGGTCTCAAGACAGAGGTCCGCGCCTTTACCAGCGACGGCCGGGTCGAGCTTTGGGAACCGATGGGCCTTGATATCGAGATCGGCGACCAGTTCACCACCCATGCCGGCTGCGACAAGCGCCGTGAAACCTGCTCTGCGAAATTTAACAATATCGTCAACCTCCGAGGGGAGCCGGATTTACCCGGCCAGGATGCGGTGACGGCTTATCCGGATCCCAAGGCATGACCGTGGTGCGCGAGGATGTCGTGTGTGCGGCCCGCACCTGGCTTGGCACGCCGTTCCATCATCAGGGGCGGCTGAAGGACATAGGCGTCGATTGCGCTGGTGTGGTGGTCGGTGTGGCCGCCCAACTGGAGCTCTCCGCGTTCGATACGAACGGCTATGGCCGAAGACCCGACAGCCGCGAATTGCAGCATATTTGCGATAGCCAGATGCGCCGGGTCAACTTGAATGATGCGCTGCCGGGTGACGTGTATCTGATAGAGGTTGATGGCCAGCCGCAACATCTCGCCTTCGCAACCGATATCGGCATGCTGCACGCCTATGCGCCAGCGCGCCGGGTGGTGGAGCATCGCCTCGACCAGGAATGGGCGGACCGGCTGATCGCGGCCTATGTCCTGCCGGGAGTTGCCTGATGGCATCGGTCGTCCTCACAGCAGTTGGATTTGCGGTCGGCGGACCGCTTGGCGCATCGATCGGCGGATTTATCGGATCGCAGATCGACCAGGCGCTGTTTGCGCCCACCGTCAAGTCGGAAGGGCCGCGGCTGGGCGATCTTACCGTTCAGACCTCCTCGTATGGCCAGCCGATACCGCGCATCTGGGGCGCCGAAAACAGGGTGAGCGGCAATATCATCTGGTCGACCGGGCTTGTCGAGACCAAGACGACCAAAAAACAGGGCGGAAAGGGCGGTGGAACCAAGACGGAATCAACGACCTATAGCTACCGTGTCGATGTCGCGATTGGGCTGTGCCGGGGACCGATCGCGAATGTCCGGCGCATCTGGGCGGACGGAAAGCTCTTCCGTGATGAAAATGGTGTGCAAAAACAGGCGCAAGCCCTGCGCATCTACACCGGCACCGACACACAAAATCCCGATCCGACGATCCAGGCGGCCGAGGGTGCAGCCAACACGCCGGCCTATCGCGACCTGGCTTATGTCGTGATGGAGCGTTTGGAGCTCGCCGATTTCGGCAATCGCATCCCGAATTTCACGTTCGAGATCGAAGCGCAAAGCTCTGCGACTGTTGCCACCGTCATCGAGGAGCTGGCGAGCGAGGCGGGCGTTCCCTATCTGGACAGCGCGCGGGCTGACTACCTCGACCTTCGGGGCTATACGGTGGCGCGAGCGGCGACGATACGGGGTTTGCTGGAGCCGCTACGCAGCGCCTTTTTCTTTGATATGTCAGAGATTGAGGGCGAGCTGCAATTTTTCCCGGTCGATGCGACGCCGGTTGCCCGCGCTCCAACCTCTGATCTCGGCGCGCACAGCTTTGGTACCGATCGACCGGCTCCCTATGAGACGAAGCGCATTTCGGATGTGGAATTGCCCAGGCAGGTGACGGTCCAACACATGGACCCGGCGCGCGACTATCAGGTCAACAGTCAGCGGTCGCGACGATCAACGGTTAATTCGAACTCTGATCTCTCGGTTGATTTGCCAATCGTGCTGGAAGCGAGCGAGGGCAAGGCCATAGCCGAGCAGATGGTGTCCATGGCCAGGCTAAGGCGCAACGATGTGATCACGTCGCTGCCGATCGATTATCTGCATGTCGAGCCGGGCAACAAAATTGTTGCGGAGCTTGCCGACGGCAAGGATCGCGTGCTGCGCGTGGTTCGGAAGGAAAACCGGCTGCCGCGGTCGATCTATCTGGAATGCGAGACGGATGGCGCGGCGGTGCTTTCGAAGAGCGCCACTGCCGCTGCCGCACCGGTGCCTTCGCAGGAAGTGCATCTGCCGGGCGTGACTGTGGCGCATTTGATGGATCTGCCAATTCTGCGCGACGGGGACGAAAGCTCCAGCATCTATGTTGTCGCCAATGGCGCTTCGCAAGGCTGGCGCGGGGCAGTGTTGTACCGTTCACTCGACGGAGGCACAAACTACGATTCGCTCACCGACCTGACGGACGGAGCCGTCATCGGGACGATCGCGGAAGCGCTGGGCGCGGCGTCGGCCGAATATTGGGATCGAGCCAACACGATCATTGTCGAGCTGCTGAGTTCGGCTGACACGCTGGAAAGCGTGTCCGAGCTGCAGCTGCTCAATGGGGCGAACGGCTGTCTGATCGGCGACGAAATCGTGCAATTCCAGACCGCGACGCTGGTGGCACCCGGAACCTATGAGCTGTCCGGCCTGCTACGCGGCCGCAAGGGCACCGAGGACAAGATCGCCGGGCATACGTCCGGTGAGCGTTTCGTTTTGCTCTCCGGTCTGTTGGGTGTCGTCCGGCAGGAGCTTCCGATCAGCGAGCTGGGCGCGACCCGGCAATATCGGGCGGTTTCGGTCGGCACATTGCTAGCGGATGCACCGACGCAGGTGTTCACCTACACGGCGCGCGCTCTCCAGCCCTATTCGGTGGTCCATGTGAAGGGCAACCGCGATGGCGGTGGCGATCTGTCGATATCGTGGATACGCCGCTCGCGCCTGGATGCGCAGTGGCTTGATCATATCGACGTGCCCCTGGGCGAGACCGAAGAGGCTTATCAGATCGACATCATGAACGGCGCGACGGTGGCACGGACGATTGCTGTGTCTGCCCCGTCCGCCACCTATACGGCAGAGGAGCAGGCGGCCGACTTCGGCTCTGCCCAGCCGACAATCACCGTGCGAATCTATCAGATGAGCAGCCGCGTCGGCCGCGGACTGCCGAAGGAGGCCATATTATGAACAGTCCAAGGTTGAATTTGCCCTATATTGCACAGTCACAGGCGCAGAAGGAAATCACGCATAATGATGCGCTGAACCTTCTCGATATCACGACGCAGACCAGTGTGATCGCCATCGACTTCACGCCGCCCGGATCGCCTGCGAACGGCGACCTTTACATTATCGGCGGCGACACCGCGACGGGCGCGTGGGAGGGGCAGGAGACCCTGCTCGCCGGCTATTATGACGGGTGGATATTTGTCACCCCGCAGCAGGGCTGGCGGGCATTTAACCAGGCCGATGGCATGACCTATATTTTTGACGGTGCAGACTGGCTGGCGGAAGCACCCGGCGCATGGCAAGTCCCGTCATTGAACCTCGACTGGGAAGGTCTCGGCGGGGATTGGCAAAATCCGCGTTATCGCATCGACCAATCCGGCCTGGTGACGATCGAAGGTGTCATGCAGAACCTCACGGCGTCGAATGATGGCGTGATCTTCACGCTATCGTCTGGTTTCCGGCCGGAAAACGATCTCATTTTTTGCGGTTATTCGGCTGGCGGGTTGAGCCGGTGGAATATCCATGCCGATGGTGACGTGGAGGTGGCGGCATCGAACATGTTCTTCACCAGTCTCTCCGGCATCCAGTTTTACGCCGCCTCCTGAGAGGAAGGGAGGCAACGGGCGCGCCAACGCCCGTCACCGCAGGATCAGACCCTGCATCTCGGGTGGCTGCAGCCACCGTCAATTCCCTCACCGGACGCCCGGCGAGGAAGATTATGGGATGCAAAGATGAAAGAAGAGTTGCGGTGTGGCCAATGTCGCGCGTTGCTGCTAAAAGCGAACCGCAATGCCATTGCCGACGATATAGAGATTAAATGTCGGCGCTGCGGTTGCCTAAATATTTTGAGGCCATTGAGCCCGGACCAGACCAGCCATCGAGCGGCACCGGGAAAATGATTTTGTGGCTCTACATTCCAATTTTCGACCAGAAGTCGATGACTTTCGCGGCATCTCCCTCTGTGCCGGTTACGGCGGGCTTGATCTCGGATTGCATATCGCGGAACCCCGATATCGCACTGTTTGTTACGTCGAGCGGGAAGCCCATGCAGCGGCTGCTCTCGTGGCGCGGATGGCAGACGAGGCCTTGGCTCAGGCACCTGTTTGGGACGATCTCAAATCCTTCGACGGCGGTGCATGGCGCGGAAAGGTTCATCTCCTGTCTGCCGGATATCCATGCCAGCCGTTCAGCGTTGCCGGCAACCGAAAGGGCAGAACAGATCCCCGCCACCTTTGGCCGGAAGTCGCGCGAATCGTGCGTGAGCTCGAGCCCGAATGGATCTTCTGCGAAAATGTCGAAGGGCATGTCGATATGGGACTGCCCCAAGTCAGTGCGGGGCTACAAAAAATGGGGTATCGCTGCAAAGCGGGACTGTTCTCGGCGGCTGAAACTGGCGCAAGCCATCGGCGTCGCCGGATATTCATATTGGCCCACGCCGACCGCATCCGATGCGGGATATCTGCCGAGTGTGCTGATTGCCGATCAGTGCCTGCATCTGCGCCAACCGGAATTCCTCCCCGTCAACAGCTGCGGTCAATATTCGCTGAGCCGCGCGACGCAAATATGGACGATGGTCTGGATGATCTTGCAGTCGTTAGGATGCCAGAAATTCGGAGCGCGGAAGGCATTTTCTCACCCAATCCGGATGAGCTTGATGGGTGGCAAAAGCTACTGGCTGGCGAACCTGATCTCCAACCCGCTGTTCTTCGAACGGACAATGGGCTGGCCGAAAGAATGGACCAATTGCGAGGCGTCGGTAACGGCGTTTCCAGCATGGCTGCAGCGGTCGCGTGGGCTGTTCTCAAAACTGATTTCGACCGGGATATGGGAATAGTCTGAGATGTTTTTCTAACGCTTTGGGAGGCAAAAATGAAAGAAGAGTCAAGCAAAATGACACCGGCAAATCCGGCCAGACCTGTCGCTCCCTATCTGGGTGGCAAGCGCTCTCTGGCCGGTCGCCTGGTCGAGCGTTTCAACGCAATTGATCATGTTCGATATGTCGAGGTTTTTGTCGGCATGGGGGGACCATTTTTCAGGCGCAATCTAAGGCCGAAGATGGAGGTGATAAACGATATCTCAAAGGACGTGACCACGCTTTTCCGCATTCTGCAACGACACTTTCCCCAGTTCATCGAAACGCTGAAATACCAGCTCGCCGGTCGGGCTGAATTTGAACGGCTGAAGGCCAGTAATCCGGAAACCCTGACCGATCTGGAGCGTTCGGCGCGATTCCTGTATCTCCAGCGCATGGGTTTTGGCGGTATGGGCCGCAATATGGGTATCGACTTTAACGCCGGTGCGCGCTTCAACCTGACCAAGCTGGAATCAATGCTGCAGGATGTTCATGAGCGCCTGGCATCGGTGATCATTGAATGCATGGACTATGCCGAGCTGATCACCAAATATGACAGCCGACCGGGCACGCTCTTCTATCTCGATCCACCCTATTGGGGCTGCACCGATGACTATGGCAAAAATATCTTCTCAGAGGGTGATTTTACAGTTCTGAGAGACCTCTTAGCGGCTATCCAGGGACGGTTCGTTCTCTCGATAAATGCGGTGCCCGAGATCCGCGAGCTGTTTGCCGGCTTCGACATCGAAGAGGTTGATCTGAACTACCGGGTCAGTGGGAAGGTGACACCGGCAAAGGAATTGATCATAAGCAATTGATGATGAGTCGTGGCTGATATGGGAGTTGGAATGTGAACGATGTAAATACTGCCTATGCACTGGTCGGTGTTGCGCACCGAAACTTTGCGGAGAATGGTTCCGAGACCCACGCTCACATTGAAGGGCTAGGATGGATGAAAATCGATGCCATCAGCCTGGAAAAAGACGACAGGGTTTTGGCAATTAGCGCTTATGGGCAACCTGCCCAATTCCTCACAGTCGACACTGACAGGTTGATCGCAATAGCTACCGATAAGGTGCGGATTTAGAGATTTTGATGCACTTTTAGTGCTCTAGAAACTCTTGTCCTTGACTCCAGAAGCTTTTGTCCCGCTACAGCCGCTTAGGCTATTTCAGATGACCCGCTTCGGCTCTGCAGTTTCTGCGATGAACCGTTTCTGAATAGCGACCAATGGAGAGTTTCTGTGACAATCAAATATCTGCACACCATGCTGAGAGTCAGCGATCCGGATGCAACCGTGGCCTTTTTCGGGCTTCTAGGTCTGGAAGAAGTGCGGCGCTATGACAGCGAGCAGGGGCGCTTCACGCTGATTTTTCTGGCCGGGCCGGGGCAGGAGGATGTTGCCGAGGTCGAACTGACCTATAACTGGCCACCGGAAGATGGCAGCGCACCAGAGCAATATGACGGCGGTCGCAATTTCGGCCATCTCGCCTATGCCGTCGACGACATTTATGGCCTGTGCCAAAAGTTGATGGATGCCGGCGTGACGATCAACCGGCCTCCGCGCGATGGGCATATGGCCTTTGTCCGCTCGCCGGACAATATTTCGGTCGAGCTGCTGCAGAAGGGTGACAATCTTCCGGTCCAGGAACCCTGGGCGAGCATGGAGAATATCGGCGAATGGTAGCTGCCTGACGGCGGTCAGGCGGAAGCGGTTCCGGCCGGTTTTTCGGTTCTCGTTTCGGACATGTCCACCCAGACGATCTGGTTGCGCCCGTTGCGCTTGGCATCATAGAGGCGCCGGTCAGCGGTTGCCATCACGCTGCGCAGGGAAGCCCGTCTGGAAATGGAGGCAATGCCGACCGAGAAGGTGACGGTTTCCCGGATTTCCGGGACCTGGTCGTTCACCGCCTGAATCAGCGTCTGGCAAATGTCGGTCACGACATTGGCCGGATATTTTTTGCGGCCGTCGGAGCCCTGCATCTGCATCAGCAGAGTGAATTCCTCGCCACCGATACGCGCCGCGAAATAGGGCGTCTCATTCAGCTTGCTGCCGACGACTCGCAGCACGGTATCACCTATTTCGTGGCCATAGCGGTCATTGATCCGCTTGAAAAAGTCGATGTCGATGATCGCCAGGTGGCTGTAGCGCATCTCCTGCTGGTTGCGCTCGAATTCCCGATCGAAGGCCCGCCGGTTGTTCAGCAGTGTCAGTCCGTCGGTTTCTGCGAGCACGGTCAGTTCTGCCTGGTGGCGCAACGTTTGTTCATGCTGCTGGCGCAGGCGCAGGATGCGATGGGCAACGCCGAGCGCGAGGATGATGGTTTCCAGCACCAGCATGAAATAGAGGCCATAGTCCAGGATCGGCCAGCCGATATAAAGGTCCAGGCCCCGTGCAACCCGGTCGAGACTGAACAGGATGATCGGCGTCCAGCCAGCGATCTGGAACCAGATGGCGCGGCTGCCCCGGCGCGCCGCATGTCCCATCGCGTAAAGCACGACGAAAAAGACCGGCAGAAAGGAGGCGTGATAATAGTTGCGCGCATCCATATTGTAGCCGCCGTCGATCCGCAGGACGGACGCCGTGACCAGAACCGGCAACAAGGCGGTCACTGTAATGAGGCGCTGCAGCCAGGGGGCGATTTTGCCCGGTTCGACAAAGCGGAGCAGGAAGAAGCCGCCCGCGCCGACCCCGATCGCCAGCGTCCAGTAGTTGAGCATCATCTTGGTAACAAGGCTGATTTCCGGGAACACCAGGAAGATCAGGCCGGAGGAGCTGAAGGTGTAGCAGACAGTCGCGCTGATCATCACGCTGTGCCAGAGCATGAAATTGTAGCGCATCGCGGCATAGAAGAAGATGTTGTAGATCAGCGGCATGATCGCCATGCCGCACAATAAGGCGAACATGATCGACAGCGGCAGCGTCATCGCATCCCATCTCTCTTTCGAGGCAAGCTGCATGAGCGAGATCGAGCTGGCCACTTTCGGATGGTCAATTGCGACATAGACCGTCTGAATTCGGTCGCGCAGCGCGGCATTGTCGGTGCCGGGAACGGGCAGGCCAAAGGAGCCTTTCGACCGCCAGTGCTTCGCCACCTGCCGCTTGGAGAAGTCGGAGGACAGAATCCGGCCATCATCAAGCTGCGCATGGACTTGCATCGTGGTCAGCCCGTTATTGTCGCCCTGAACCTCGACGATGCCGGCGGGCAGCGTGTCGGCGAGAAAGGGGAGCTTGACCCATACTCTGGGGCCTTCGACGGCATATTTGTCGGACGAACAGTCAAAGGGCTTGCCGGATTTCAGCAGCGTGGTCAGGCTGACATCGGTGGCGCTGCTCTGCGTGCACAGGCGGTCCGACATTCTCAGATGGGCAAGGGCAGGGGAACAGAGACATAGATATGCGAGAAACGCGACCAACAAGCGCAAACGACAACCCCTTTTTTTTATTTCTGCTGCTGAGACCGACGCGATAGGGCTAAAGTCCTATTTTAGCGTTAAGCATCGACAATATCGGCTTTGCCGGGTAATTTGTCGTCATGTTAGAAATTATCCGCATTCCCGTTCTGTCCGACAATTATGTCTGGCTGGTCCATGAACCCGAATCGCAGGAGACCATGGTGGTTGATCCGGCGGTCGCCGATCCGGTGCTGGCCGAAGCCGCAGAGCGCGGCTGGACCATCACCCAGATCTGGAACACCCACTGGCATCCCGACCATACCGGCGGCAATGCCGCGATCAAGGAGGCGACGGGATGTCATGTCACCGGTCCGGAAGCGGAGCAGGACCGGATTCCGACGCTCGACGCGATGGTCAAGGAAGGCGATACGGTAAAGCTGGGTAGCGTGACCGCCGAGGTGATCGACGTGCCGGCCCATACCGCTGGCCATATCGCCTTTCATATCCCGTCGGAGAAAATGGTCTTTGTCGGCGACACATTGTTCGCCATGGGCTGCGGCCGGCTGTTCGAGGGGACGGCCGCGCAAATGTATGACAATATGCGCAAGCTGGAGGCGCTGCCGGACGCCACCCGGATCTATTGCGCCCATGAATATACCAAGGCCAATGGCGAATATGCGCTGGCCGCGGAGCCGGACAATCTTGCGATCAAGGAACGGATGGCCGAGGTGCTGACCCTGCGCGAACGGGGCGAGGCGACGGTGCCGACAACCATCCGGCAGGAGCGGGCGACCAACCCGTTCATGCGGGCGGGCTCGGTCGAGGAGCTGGCGGCGAGACGAACGGCGAAGGACAATTTCTGACGCGGTGGCGCCGCTTCATTGCCGGTTCAGTCCAGCTATTGTTTAACGGATCGCCGACAGAGCAATGAAAACAGGAGACAGGCGATGAACAAACTGATTTTGGCAATCCCCGTCGCGCTGATGCTCGCTGCCCCGGCCGTGAGCGGCGAGAAAATCCAGCTGACCGAAGAACAGCAGGCCAAGCTCGACAAGCGGCTGGAAGGCCGCACCGCCGGAGAGCCCCGGTCCTGCATCAGCAACAGCGACCAGCGCCAGATGACGGTGATCAGCGACGATGTGCTGATCTTCGGGTCGAGTCGCAATGCGAAGACGATCTATGTCAACAATCCGCCGGGCGGCTGCCGCAATGCAGATCGCGATATCCTGTCCTACAGCCGGCCGACATCCTCGCTGTGCAAGGGGGAAATGATAACGCTGATTGACAGCGCGAGCCGCATGCCGATGGGCAGCTGCTCTTTCGGCGCGTTTGTGCCCTATACCAGGGACGAAGACTGAGCTTTCGCCGCGATCGGGCAGATTTGCACCAGGTCAGGATCATGCGAAGCGGGGCTGTCCGGGCGCCGGTCCGCTGTGCTTCGGGGTGAACCTGACAAACCAAGCAGCTTTTATTTTTCGTGACTTTTGCCCGGAGGCCCCGGATTTTCGGTCTTTTTTGGGTTCCGGCACGGCAGCGAGTGTCATCTTTCGCAATTTCCGTCCGCTATTCAGATGGTCAAAGAGCCGGTCCCGCATGGGTGGCGGGAGCGGCGGCGATGACAGGCGATCGGAGCGGGTGTAGGAAAGTGGTCTTTGCAGTGTTTGAGCGGAAGACCGTTGCATCATCAGGGCAAGAGACGCGCAACGGCATTTTTCCGGCAGGCAAGCGCTGCGTCCCGTCCCTGCACGCGCACTCCGGGAACCGGCGGCTTGGCCGCTCCGTCCGGATAATGCCTGATTCCCTCTGCAGGCTGGCTGTCGGCCACGCGGAACGCGAGCTCATCATTGCCGGTGTCGAGGAAAAAGGCGTTTGGCGCGGTCGCGAAAAATTCCGATATACCCGCGCCCGGCGTGTGGACGAGCAGATGGAAATTCTTGCGCGCCACTTCGATCGGCTCCCCGCTGTCCAGACAATACCATCCGGCATAACGATCAAGCAGATCAGTCTCGGGATGGATGATCGGAACCTGGGGCGGGGCGGCTGGCGCCGGTTCGATCGGCTCTGCCGCCAGAAGGTGCAGCGCCAGGGCCATCGGTTCGTCGTATGTGCGGGCGTTGGCGAGGACGACCACCCCGCGCTTGGCGACCGGATCGAAGGCGACGGCGGAACGATAGCCCTGCTTGCCGCCCGAATGGGTGACGATGCCGTCGGCCCGAATGCCCCATCCCAGCGCCTGCCAGCCGCGCCTGGTGGCGATCCGTTCGCCGAGCTGAAGATCCATAGCCGGCCTCAGCGACGTGTCCCGCTCGCCGATATAGGCGGCAACGAGTTTCAGCATGTCATTGGCGGTCGAGCGGAGCGAACCGGACGCCGGCATGACCCGCATGTCCCAGGTGCGAACCGACCTGAGATAACGGTCATGCCCCTGCGCGATGCGGTTCTGCCAGCCAGGCTCCGGCGTGATCGCGCTGCTGCTCATGGCCAGTGGATCGAGGATACGTTTTTTAAGCAATGTTGCGTAGTCGGTTCCGGCACGGCGCGCCAACACCCGCCCGAGCAGCGACACGCCCAGATTGGAATAGCGAGCCTCTGTCCCCGGAGCATGTTCCGGTACGAATTGGGACAGGAAGGCATAGAACTGGTCGACGGTATAGGCTTCATAAGGGTCGGGCTCGGCCGACAGATCGAAATTGTCCGGCATCGCCGGCAAACCCGAACGGTGTGTCGCCAGATCGCGCAGCGTGATCGGCCGCCCGACGTTCTGCAGGACTACCCCGGGGGGCAGCAGTTCCTGCACCGGCTGATCCAGCGAGACCTCGCCCCGATGGACCATATCGGCCAGCAATAATGTGGTCAGACCCTTGGTCACCGATCCGATCTGGAAAATCGTGTCGCCATCCAGCGGACGCGACCCGTTGTCCCCGGCATGCCCATAGCTGATCACGCGCGTTCCCGAGGCATCAATCAATCCCACGACCTCACCGACCCCGTTGGCGCGCATTCGGTCGGCGAGCATTCGCTGCAATGCCGCGTCATCGGGGAAAGCCGGTCGTGCGGATTCGGCAACGGGATAGGCCTGCTGGTCGAGTGACAGGGGCGAACAGGCTGTCAGGAGGAAAGGGATGACGCTGGCACGAAGCAGGGTTAAAGACATTTTTATTTCCCGATCTATGACTTTATAAAAGATATTGCGCAAATAATTTCATGAAGTCAAGCGCAGGAGGCAAGGTTGAACGACGAAGAGCCGGATTTTATCGAGAGTTTGGGCCCCGCTTTCACGGCGCATCTGCTGCGCCGGATCTCGGACGAACTGGTTCAGGCCGACAAGCTTTGGCATGCGCAGCAAGGGATCGCCAATCCTCCGCGTGCGTCCTCGACATTGCTGGCGCTGGATCAAAAAGAGCCGCTGTCGATGACCGAGATTGCCACCTTGTTGCGGCAATCGCATCAGCTGATTCAGCAATGGGTGCGGGAGCTGGAGAAAAAGGGGCTGGCGGAAATCAGCCCGGATCCGGCCGACAGGCGGCGGTCGATCATCGCGCTGACGGCTCTGGGAAAAGAGCAGGCGGCCGAATTGCGGGAAGCCATTGCGCCGGCCGAGCGGGCGACATTGGCGCTGCTGGAGGAAGTGTCTCCCGATCTATATGCCAGCCTGTGGGCATTGGAGCACCGGCTGCGTGACCAACCCATGATCGGACGTATTCGCGCTTCCGCGCAATCGCTCCCGGTTAAAAAATAATCCTTCTCCCAAGGGGAGAAGGAAATAGTGCAATGGGCAATCTGCCCCCTCGGCAGGCCTATTTGTCTTCTTCAAACATGTTCACCGCATTTTCGCCGGTCGCCGAGAGGCGGATCTTGTCGCCTTCGATTTCGGCGACCAGACCGATCGGCAGATAATGGTGGGACGCGCCCTTGCCGTCTTCGGTCTGCGGGCTGTCCTTCTTGGTCAGCTTGATACGCTCGCCGCTGTCGTCGAGATGGTCGACCACGCCGACATGCACGCCGTCGGCGCCGATGACTTCCATATGTTCCTTGATCTGGCTCTTGTCTGTCATGGGGATATCCTCTTTTTGTTTGGGTTCTGCTGGATCAACGTGCGGGGAGCGATCCTGTTCCATCCGCTGCGGCGGCGGAATTTTTTCAGGCACACCGGCACGGTGATCGGAGGCGTCGCTGCTTGCGCAGACGGGCCATGTTCACCGCGCTGGTCGTGCCCGGCGCCCTTTCGGCGTCTCATTCCGGCGGGGGAATGAGGCGATCGATGCGATAGACCACATCATTTCCCGCGACCATCGGCGCACCGACGATGCGCGGCGCATCCTTGCCCTGTCCAAGCGTGACCGTCTGACCGTCGCGGTGCAGCGTGATGGGCGCTGCCCCCATGGTCGTCAGCGTTACCACTCCGTTCCCGGCGGCCAGGCCTTTTTCCAGATCCGCTGCAAGGACATAGCCCGGCGCAATATGCTGCCGCAGCACGGAAATCAGCTGCGGTCGGTTGTCCGCGCTTTCGATGGCCTGAAGCTCAGCCTCCTCGAGCGATTCCCACGCCTCGTCAACCGGCAGAAACACGGTGTAACTTCCCTCTCCGTCGAGTGCGGACCCAAGTTGGGCGGTGCCGATGAGCCGGGTCGAGATGGACAGGTCCGCAGCATCGCCGATCGCGCTGGTCAGCAAGTTGCTGTCCGGACTCGCCTCGACCGTGCCCTTGTCGGACGCTTGCCGGTCATTGTCCTGGCAAGCGCCGAGCATGGCGGCCAGCGCGACGACCATCGACAGTTTCTGGATGGCGGGACGACGAAGTCGGTTGCTGTGCCCCATCAGACGATCAGTTCGATGACTTGACGGACCAGCTGTGTGGTCGGGTCAATTTCGTAAACATAGCCGTCGTTATAGCGGTAGGAGTTCGATCCGCTGTCGGCATATTGGCTGCGGTAAGCGGACGGGACGTTATAAAGCTCATATCCCTTCGGCGCCGGCGAGCCGACATTCCAATCGTCCCCCGTCAGCAGGCCGGCAATCGAACCGATCATCCGGGTTTTGGGATCGACCCTGAAGATGGCACCATCCGCATAGCGGATGCCGTCGGCCTGGCGGGAACCGAAGTAGCGCTCCTGATAGGGCGAAACCTTGTAGTCGGTATAATTCTGGGGCCATGGGTTGCCGCTGAACAGGGCACCGCCGACAAGCGGCATGATCGACCGTGCGAGACCCGTCGCCGGATCAACGCGAAAGGCATAGCCCCGGTCGTAGCGCCAGTCATTGCCGCGATTGCCGCCAAACCAGTTTGCATATTGCAGCCAGCCCGTTCCCCGGTCATTGGCACCGCCAAGCTTGCGGGCCTGACCGGGAGGAAGGCAGCCATTATTCTTCTTCGCCAGCCCCGGAGGACATCCCTCGAAGCTCGGTTCGCGCCTGGTATAGCGCCCATTCTCGAAGCTGCGCATCCGGAGATTCTCGCGCCCCTCCTGACCGCGCGAGAGGATGGCAGCGGGGCCGTTATCGCCGCGCTGGTCGCTCTTGCGGTCGGCACGGACCTGCTTGTTTGCCGATGAGGCGGATTTTCTGATCTTGTCGGGCCCTTTATCGGAATGGCGATCCGCTTGCCCTGCACCGCCCTTGCGTTCGCCCGACTTGCTTTTTTTGCTACCCTTTTCGCTGCCCTGACCGTTTTTCCCCTGGCCCTGCGCATAAGCAGGCAGGGACAACGGAAGGCTGAGCAACGCGATTCCGGCTATAAATAACTTGGTTTGCATATCGGGACTCCTGGACCAAATGGATGCCGCAAAGGCAAAATGGTCGGTTAGGTTAAAATAGCGTCACTTTAAAAATACGATAATATCGGAAGTTATTCCATTTTCTGAAAACAAACAATAGAATGTTTTATTTAACCCACCGTGAACAGTATATATATTTGTCATCAGATATTAGTTAGTAAACGTCAGTTTTACTATGATGTGCATCGCCCAAGACTGCGAAGTTGAATATACAGCTCAATCATCGCGAGGCCGGCTAGTGGCAGTAATGCGATCCGCCGCGTGGTGCCTGGTCTAGATGCAGATGGTCGGCATGCGCCTTGTTATAATCCGGCGACAGGGTCGTCGCAAACAGCGTGCAGGCGCCGTCCCGCACCTCTTTGAGAAAGCGGGACCGCTCGTCGTCCGCGTTCCAGTGACCGGCGACCGAGACGGTGCGGCCGTCGGCGAGGCGGAAGGCGGCGATATCGATCGCATTGGCGGTGGCATGTTCGCTGAAATTGCCGGTCTGCCCGCCGCCGATCCGGCGGCAGCTGTAGCTGCCAAAGGTGGTGATCGCCTCGACCGTGGTGCCGAGATGGCGAGAGGCGGCGGCGCCCACGATCTGTTTTTCCCACAGCACCAGGCTGGCCGCCATCGGGCAGCTGGTTTTGGCGGCGGGGCTGTAGGCGATGGACTGCGGCTGGTCGCGGGTGAGGGTGATGCCATTGGCATAGCCGCAGTTTGGGCCAGCGGTGACGGGGGGCAGGGTCGAATAGCCGATGCTGGCCTCCTCCAACAGGAGGTGGCAGCGCGGGGTGTCTTCGGCGAGCGCGCCGATCTTGCGCGTGGTGAACGGGCCGATCGGCTCGGCCAGCGACAGCGGTGTCCACGGCATGCGGTAATCGTGCGCGACCCATTCCCAGGCGCGCAGCAGAAGGGCGAGAAGGATGACGAAGAGAACGAGACGCATCAGCGCTGCCGTTGGGGGGAAGCGGGGTGGGGAAGGGCAGCGGGGGCGGGGTTCAGGGTGGTTCTCCGGTTTGGGGGACTCGTTGGTTTAACTGGCGGGGGTGGGGAAAGTTCCCCTGGGGCGCTGTTTGCCGGGAGCGCACGCCAGGGTGGACTCACGCGAAGGCGCGAAGACGCGAAGGGAAAGAGGCTATATTATCCGTTAGTGGTGAGCCTGTCGAACCACGCCTCTCGTCGCAAGGCGTCCTTCGACAAGCTCAGGACGAACGGAAAGCTCTGGGATTGTAAACCCTCACCCAGATTCGACTAGGCAGCAAGCTCCGAAGTTTGCAGTTTCGGTCAGTAAATTAGTGCACTGTCACGGCAATGCGAACAGATCTTTTGAGTTTCCTGCCAAAATCGCAGAACCCAGCTTTGTGTGCATTTCTTCGTACAGGTTGTTAATCACAGCACCAGAGCCACGGTTGTATGAATCCATCGCTAAGATCGATAAGAAAACTCACTGTTCATTTATTACTCTCCACGCCGGAATTCCATTTCAGTGATACTCGATAGCTGTGGTTTACTAACTCCCTTGTCAATTAGGGACCCGTGATGCTTGGACAACCAAGGCAATCGATTCTCCATATTTTCGGTGACATCTTCATCCGTGATGGAAATGGTGATGCGTTTAAGGGCGTAGCCTTCACCAAATGTGGCAGCGAGATTTTCCACATCAACCAACTGCAATGACCTAGGATCACTTCTATCGGTAAATCTTACAAATCGGGGATAGTTGGAATGACGGGCTGGCGACCCTCTCGAGAGCAATGGCAATGACCGATCAGGAGGCAAAGTAAATACCTTTCCTTTGCTGGCCATGATTTTTTTGATCTCCGCTCTATAATATTCCTCACCTTTTGGTGGTGCCCAACCGTCGGGGATAATGGCCCATCTTTCCGAATGGTCGTCAGAATATTCATTGTCGGAGATTAACGCAAATAGGGTCGCATTGTTCGGCAAGTCTATTGCGACTGCTTCACCATAAATCCTACGGCTAATCGCGCCGGGGTGCGTGATATTTAATTCTCCCAAATCATCCACTACGACACGACGAACAGCGTAACCCTTCCGCAGTCCCTCCGGCGTCTCCACTTCAACCGTAATCTTGTAATTGTAATCAATCACACGACGAGAGCAGGCTGAGAGACACAGCAGGCATGCAAGAATTGCTGATATCAAAACAGGTGGGGAGACAATTGCGCGTTTCATCCTATGCACTCCAAAACAGTTTACTCCGCGAAGTGCCCAAAGACACCCCCCCACGCAATCATTCATTCAAAGAATGATCAACAAACTTTCAAACCATTGGTGCACTGTCACCGTAATTGCACCTTCTCCCGTGAGGGAGAAGGATACGAAGCCTTGCCGCCGGAGCGTAAGCGCAGGCGGCTAGGCGCAGTTGGATGAGGGTGTTCCGCTGGTGGGTTGCTCTGCCACTCGGGTCCGGTAAACCCTCACCCAGCTCCGACTAGGCAGCAAGCTGCCAAGTCTGCGCAACCCTCTCCCTTGAGGGAGAGGAGGACAGGTGCATTTAGTAAACGGTCACCGTATTCCTAAACGGCATTCGCAAAGTCATAGTTTGTAATTCATCTTAAAAAAACCATCATGCATTCTAGCTGCAAAAGGCCAATCTTTTTTGGGAACGCCACGCGGAATTTTGCCAAAAATACGGACTGGGATGCCATTTTCCAGCTCCGGCTCGTTCAGAAGCCAAGGCAGTTTGGCAGCAATTTTTTCTGTTATTGGTTCATCCGTTATTTCGAACCTAATCGACTTCAGTTCGACTCCCGGACCGAAGCTTTGTGCCAAATCTTTTGGATCGACCTGCTCGATACTGGTGGGCACACTGATATCTTCAAACCGGGACAAAACCGGACAATCGATTTCGTCGGGACTGTCTTTCAGGCAGGAAAGTTCACTGCCCTTACCCACCATTTTGGAAAGCCTGGTCATGTCAACTACGAGATCAGCGCTGCGCGAGCCCAGCAATCTGTCGGTGGGGATGTAAAATATCGCATCATTTGACGTAAAGCCGCCATTTTTGTTTACGCTAAGCAAAGCAAACAGCGCTCCATGGTCTCCAACTTCAACAAAAGGAGCTTCGCCTTTCATGGTTCCAAAATGATAAAGACCTTTTTGTCCGGTACGCTCGTGATTTGAGAACTGCATCCCCAAGACACTCGAACCCGAATAGAGTTTCCCGTCAGCCTCAACATCGATGATTATCTTGAAATGCACCCAAGGCGATGTTTTGTAGCTGCAGCCTGTCAAACACAGAACCGCGAACGCTAAAAACAACCAGCCGTTAACTTTAGCAGCGTTACGGTGGAGATTTGGCAGGGCATTAGCTGGTTGAATAAAGGACTGCCTTTTCTATCACAGAGTTATTCAATTATCACCCTTATGGTGACACGCGCAACTATGTGCTTGTTTCAGGCTCCATTGGCGATTGTCGCAACTGGCACCATAGATTCCATTATCCGTTAATGGTGAGCCTGTCGAACCACGCCTCTCGTCGCAAGGCGTCGTTGAGCCAAGCTCGCCCTTCGGGTCGACAGGCTCGGGACAAACGGGTAGGCTTTGGGATTGTAAACCCTCACCCAGCTCCGACTAGGCAGCAAGCTGCCAAGTCTGCGCAACCCTTTCCCTTGAGGGAGGGGTGTGCATTTAGTAAACTGTCAGCCTAATTCCCGTAATTCCACTGTCACCGTAATTCTAGTCGTTTCACAATTTTTAGCTAAGCATCGGAATAACTGTGTGTCCGTGAGAAAGGTAATGCAGAATTTTGTGAATTCGCTGATTTGAATGAGCTTGTATATCTAATCAGTGCGCGGCAAGTAATATAGATCGGTAATTACAGCGAGAAAAAAGATGAATTATGGGATCGACTTTCAATATCTTGCCAAGGGCGATTTGCGTCCCACAGATGACGGCGAAATTGTTGGGATTAGCGCCACAGATAAGACTGGATCTGTTATTCTTCCAAATGTCGGCGATTATGTGCAAATAGACAACTCAATGGATGGTGGACAGCGCTCGCACTTCTCCGGAAAGGTTAGATCACGTCTTTTTAGTTACACCCGTATAAGCGACGACGAAGTTTTCTGTGGTATCAATATTGTGGTCGAAGAGACCGATGACGATTGGGGCAAGCTAATCAAGGAATAGTGATTGTCACATACGGGTACATAAATGGTTCCGCGCAGGCTTCGAGGATAATATGTCAAAACCACTGATACTGATCGCAGATCAGCTGGCCACCATATCACAGCAATTGTCTGAGATGTCGGCGCAGTATCCTTTGGAACCAAGCCTGATGCATTTGGTTACCGACTCCAGTTTCATTGCAGCAATACTAGGGGCTATCGTCGGTGGTGGCATCACCATCCTTGCGCAGCGCTCTCAATTTCGTCGGGAAGATCAGAAGGCCGAAATGGCCTTGAAAACCGAAGAAATCGCGACTGCGGAGACACTACTCTATAAACTGTCATCTCTTTGCAATGCATTCATCAATGCTTCCAACGACATCAAAGAAGCTAGGGATGCTTACGGAGATGGAGAGGATTTCTGGTCTCGCTATACACCTCCGGTGCACAACCCGCCTCGGGTGTCTTTAGATTATCGAGAATTACATTTGTTGAGCAAGTACAAGCAATTTGACATATTAAATGACTACCAACAGGCATTAATCTGGATGGATAATCTTATCCAATCGACAGAAGTGTATCGATCAATGATTCTAGATTTTCAAACAAATATGCCTGCTGAAATGAAAGGCAATATAGGCTCAATCACCATTGATAACAAAAATCGGAAAGAGATAATGCCAAAGATTGTGACGCTCCGAGTTCTGAGCCTTTCGATAGAATCGACTATAACAACTCAAGCTGAAGATGTGCGTGAGTTGTTCAAAAAATACGGCGATGCAATGTTCGATATGGTTGGACGTCGACCAAAGATAGAGTTCACAGATGAAATAGATGCATTACCCGATGCGGTAGTATAATCGCTTAACACCCGTTCCATTCACGTGTTGATAATGGAGCATCCTAATTATGATGCGGATGATTTAATAAACATGCCAAATCACTGTCTATTCCACCCTTACTTGAGGTCCTCTCACTTCCCATACAACGCATCCATCCGCTCCAAATACCGCTCCCTAATCACATGCCGCCTTATCTTCATGCTCGGGGTCAGCTCTTCATTCTCGATCGCAAAGGGCTCGTCGGCAAAGGCGAAGCGGCGGACTTTTTCGATGACGGACAGGTCCTGGTTGACCCGGTCGATCGCTTCGCGGACGGCGGTCTTGAAGGCCGGGTTGTCCTGCAGTTCGATAAAGTCATAGTCCACGCCCTGCTCGCGCGACCATTCCAGCGCCCATTCGGGGTCGGGGACGATCAGGCCGACCATATAGGGCTTGCGGTCGCCGGTGATCATCGCCTGCAGGATTTCCGGCTGCAGGGTGAGCATGCCCTCGACCTTTTGCGGCGCGACATTGTCGCCCTTGTCGTTGACGATCAGGTCCTTCTTGCGGTCGGTGATCGCGATCCGGCCGGCCTCGTCGATATGGCCGATATCGCCGGTGTGCAGCCAGCCGTCCTTGAGCACCTTGTCGGTTTCCTCCTGGTTGCGCCAGTAGCCGTGCATGACCAGCTCGCCGCGGACCAGGATCTCGCCGTCCTCGGCGATCTTCACCTCGGTATCGATCATCGGCGGGCCGACCGTGTCCATCTTGAGGCCGGTGCGCGGGCGGTTGCAGGCGATGATCGGGCCGGATTCGGTCTGGCCATAGCCCTGCAGCAGAGTCAGGCCGAGCGACTGGAAGAAAGTGCCGATTTCCGGGTTGAGCGGGGCGCCGCCGGAGACCATCGCCTTGATCCGGCCGCCGAAGCGCTGCTGAACCTTGGGGCGCAGGGTGCGGTCGAGGAACAGGTCCATCAGCTTGTCGCGTTTGCGGCCCTTGCCCTCGGCCTCGCGCTCGCCGATCGCCAGCGCCTTGCCGAGCAGATAATTGGGCATCTTGCCCTGTTTCTGGACGGTCTTGATCAGCCGGGCGCGGAGCACCTCGAACAGGCGCGGGACGACGACCATGATCGTCGGGCGGACTTCCTCGATATTCGAGGCGAGCTTTTCCAGCCCTTCGGAATAATAGATTTGCGCGCCGATGCCCATCGGGAAGAACTGGCCGGCGCTGTGCTCATAGGCATGGCTGAGCGGCAGGAAGGAGAGAAAGACTTCCTCGTCCCAGCCGAAATCGGTCTCGATTACCTCGGCCGGGCCCTTGGTATTGTGCAGAATCGCGCCATGATGCTGCATCACGCCGCGCGGCTTGCCGCCGGTGCCGCTGGTGTAGATGATGCAGGCGGTCTCGTCGCGGGTGATGC
This sequence comes from Parasphingorhabdus sp., assembly GCA_030373505.1. Classification (GTDB taxonomy): domain Bacteria; phylum Pseudomonadota; class Alphaproteobacteria; order Sphingomonadales; family Sphingomonadaceae; genus Parasphingorhabdus. The sequence continues at coordinate 184,196 of JAUCYS010000002.1, read as the reverse complement.
CGGCGGCCTGTTCGGTCACTTCGGTGACATCCGCATCGCTGCCCTGGACCAGATCCGCCCAGCGGTAGAGATCGAAATCGCCGGACTGGCCGATGCGCAGGTCGGCGATGCCGATGATGATATTGGCATCCGAGGAGCTGATCACCGAGGGCAGCAGGTTCTTGGCGAGCCTGCTGTCGGAGACGATCACCGCATGGGCGCCGCTATTGTCGAGAATATGCTGGTGATCGGACGGGGTGTTGGTGGTGTAGGTCGGCACCGTGATGCAGCCGGCGGCCATGATGCCGAGATCGGCGATGCACCATTCGGGACGGTTTTCCGAGACCAGCATCACCCGGTCGCCCTTTTTCAGGCCGATGCGTTGCAGCGATTTGGCGAGCGCCGCGACCTGGCGGGCGGCCTCGTTCCAGCTGGTCGCCTGCCAGGCGCCATCGACCTTGGCGTGCAGGAAGGGCTTGTCGCCGCCCTGGCGGGCGCGGTCGAAGAACATCGACACGAGGTTCTGATATTGGTCGATTTCGAGATAACGGTTTTTTGCCTTTTTCCGGGCCACGCGGTGCTTCCTCTCGCTCATGCGCCGGCGTCGTGCCGGGCTGGATGATTGGCGACCGGACTAGCGCGGATCGGTGGAGCGGGCAATTATTTTGGTAAACAGGGAAACCGGTTGGCGGCGTCGCGGCGGTGCAATCACTGCCAATGGACATCGCGGTTCGACCTGGTCTATAGCCTTGTCCCATATGAAAATATCCCGTCTCGTCGCTGCCGTGGCAGCGCTGCTCACCGCTTCCTGTACCCAGACCGGCCTGTCCGAACCGGCCGGTGTTTCCGCGCCGGAGACTGCCGTTGCCCGGAAGGCCGAACCGTTCGTGATCGCCGCCAATCCGCTGGCGGCGAAGGCGGGGCAGGATGTGCTGGCGCGCGGCGGCAGCGCGATCGACGCGGCTATTGCGGTGCAGGCGATGCTGTCGCTGGTCGAGCCACAAAGTTCCGGCGTCGGTGGCGGGGCGTTCCTGACTTATTATGACGGCGCCTCGGGCAAGCTGACCGTTTATGACGGGCGCGAAACCGCCCCGGCGCAGGCCAGCCCGACGATGTTTCTGGCGCCCGACGGCGAGCCGCTCGGCTATCGCGAAGCGGTGACCAGCGGCCGGGCGACCGGCGTGCCGGGCGCGGTGGCGATGCTGGCGCTGGTGCATGAGGAGCATGGCGCGCTCGAGTGGAGCAGCCTGTTCGGAGCGGCGGAGCGGACCGCAGAAGAAGGCTTTGTGATCAGCCCGCGGCTGGGACGTTTTCTGACGAAGGGCTTTCCGCAGCTGGAAATGCCGGACGCCGCCGCTTATTTCAGCGATGCCAATGGCAAAAGGCTGGCGATCGGCGACCGGCTGAAAAATCCCGAATATGCGGCGTTTCTGAAGCGGCTCGCGGCCAATGGCCCGGCTGCGCTTTATACCGGGTCGACGGCAGCGAAGATTGTCGCCAAGACGCGCTCCGCGCCGCTCGAGGGCCGGATGACCATGGCCGATCTGGCCGGTTACCGGCCGGTCAAGCGGGAGGCCGTTTGCAATCCCTATCGCGCCTATCGGGTCTGCGTGCCGCCACCGCCGTCGAGCGGCGTCGGCCTGCTGCAATTGCTGGCGATGCTGGAGAAGACCGATATCGCGACGCGCGGCCCGAGTGATCCGCAGGCATGGTTCCTGTTCGCCGAGGCGAGCCGGTTGATGTATGCCGACCGCGACCAATATGTCGGCGATCCCGCCTTTGTTTCGGTGCCGGTGCAGGGATTGCTGGACCCGGCCTATGTCGCCAAGCGGGCGGCGCTGATCGGTGTTACCGCTTCCGCTCCGCCCAAGGCGGGTACCCCTCCGGGCGCGGTGCAGGCGGGGGCCGACCATACGATGGAGCCGGCAGGAACCTCGCATTTCATTGTTCGTGATGCGCAGGGCAATGTGGTGTCGATCACCACAACCGTCGAATCGATTTTCGGCACCGGCCGGATGGTCGACGGTTTCTTTCTCAACAACCAGCTGACCGATTTCTCGTTCAGCCCGACCGATGCCGATGGCCATCCCGCCGCCAATGCGGTGGCACCGGGCAAGCGGCCGCGCTCGTCGATGACACCGACGATATTGCTCGACCGTGACGGCAAGTTTGCCGGCGCGATCGGGTCTGCGGGCGGCAATTCTATTCTGGCCTATGTCGCCAAGTCGCTGGTTGGCACGATCGACTGGGGCCTGTCGATGCAGCAGGCGCTGGCGCTGCCCAATCTGGTGGCGCGGGGCGCGGCCATTGGCGGCGAAGTGGACGAGTTCGAACCTGGCGTTGTGGCAGGTCTGGCCGAGCGCGGGATCGATCTCAAGCCGGGCCAGGGCGAGGACAGCGGCGTGCATGCGGTGATGATCCGCGATGGCAAGGTTGACGGTGGCTTTGATCCGCGCCGCGAGGGCGTGGTGCTGGTCGGGACCGGCGACTAGCCGGGCAAGCTAGGCGGTGCCGACAGCCTCGGCGACATTTTTGAACCCGTCGCGCTTGAGCAATTTGGCGAGCTGGCAGGCCATGGTCGCGGCGATGGTCGGGCCTTCGTAGATCATCGCCGTATAAAGCTGGACCAGCGAGGCGCCGGCGCGGATGCGTTCATAGGCATCCTCCGCGGTGGCGATGCCGCCGACACCGATCAGCGGGATGCTGCCGCCGCTGGCCGTCCGGAAATCCTTCAGCCTTTGCAGCGCGAGATCCTTTAGCGGCGCGCCGGAGAGGCCACCGGTTTCGGTCCGGTTGCGCGAGAGCAGATCGGGTCGGGAGATGGTGGTGTTGGATATGATCAGCGCGGCGATTTTCTGTGCCGGTGCGACATCGACAATATCATCGATATCGGCGGGTTCGAGATCGGGGGCGACTTTCAGGAAGACCGGGGTTTTCGACTGGCCCATCGCGTCCATCACTGCGGCGAGCAGTTCGGCCAGCGCGCCCTTGTCCTGCAGCGCGCGCAGGCCCGGGGTGTTGGGGGAGCTGATATTGACGGTGAGATAGTCGGCCAGCGGTGCCATATTCTTTGCGCCGGTGACATAGTCGGCGATCCGGTCGCTGCTGTCCTTGTTGGCGCCGATATTGATGCCGAGCACGCCCTTGCCCATGCGGGGGCGCATGCGTGCGAGACGGGGGAGGGCGTCCTGCTGGCCCTGATTGTTGAAGCCGAGCCGGTTGATCACCGCCTTGTCCTCGACCAGCCGGAAGATGCGCGGTTTGGGATTGCCGGCCTGCGGCAGCGGCGTCAGCGTGCCGACCTCGGCATAGCCGAAGCCCATGCGGATCAGCGCATCGGGCACCTCGCCATTCTTGTCGAAGCCGGGGGCCATGCCGATCGGATTGACAAAGTCGAGCCCGGCGACTGTGGTCGCCAGTACCGGATCGGATTTGGGGGCAGGCCCCATTGGCAGGGTCTTCAGGCCGGCGATGGTCAGGCCGTGGGCGCGTTCGGCTTCGAGCTTGAAGATGAAGGGTTTGGCGAGATTGTAGAGCATGGCCGGGCTATGGCATTGGACGGAATATTGGGCAATGCAAAACGCCTGTTTCCCCGCGTAGGCGGGGATCCATCTCCCGGCCTGTGTTCTTGACGCGAGGGCAGGAGATGGACCGCTCGGCTTTGAGAAAGCTTTGGGGAAGCTTTCGTCGCCTGCGCCCTTCGCAGGGGAACAAGCTCTAGAAAACAGCGGATATTCTGCTACACGATCAGCAGATACGCAAAGGACCAGAAATGATTGCCACTCCACAATTTGATTTCCAGCTTGGCGAAATGGCCGACCAGATCCGCGACACCACCCGGCGCTTTGCCGAGGAAAAGATCATGCCGCTGGCGCAGAAGATGGATCGCGAGGACTGGTTTCCGCGCGAATTGTGGACGCAGATGGGCGATCTCGGCCTGCACGGGATCACCGTGGACGAAGAAGACGGCGGGCTCGGGCTCGGCTATCTGGAACATGCGATCGCGGTCGAGGAAGTCAGCCGGGGCAGCGCGGCGCTGGGGCTGAGCTATGGCGCGCACAGCAATCTGTGCGTCAACCAGATCCGCCGCTGGGCCAATGCCGAGCAGAAAGCGAAATATCTGCCGAAGCTGATCTCGGGCGAGCATGTCGGGTCGCTGGCGATGTCGGAGGCCGGGGCCGGTTCGGATGTGGTTTCGATGAAGCTCAAGGCCGAAGCGGTGCAGGGCGGCTATGTGCTCAACGGCACCAAATTCTGGATCACCAATTCGACCGATGCCGATACGCTGGTGGTCTATGCCAAAACCCGGCCCGAGGCCGGTTCCGGCGGGATTACCGCTTTCCTGATCGAGAAAGGCATGAAGGGTTTCTCGATCGGCCAGAAGATCGAGAAGGTCGGGATGAAGGGCAGCCCGACCGCTGAACTGGTATTCGACGATTGCGAAGTCCCGGAGGAAAATGTCATGGGCCCGCTGAACGGCGGTGTCGGCGTGCTGATGAGCGGGCTGGATTACGAACGCGCGGTGCTGGCGGCGATTCCGCTGGGCCTGATGCAGGCCTGTCTCGACACGGTCATCCCCTATGTCCGCGAGCGCAAGCAGTTCGGCAAGCCGATCGGCACGTTCCAGCTGATGCAGGGCAAGATCGCCGACATGTATGTCCGCCTGAACAGCGCCCGCAGCTATGTCTATAATGTCAACAAGGCCTGCGACGCCGGCCAGACCACCCGCTTCGACGCAGCAGGTGCAGTGATGCTGGCGAGCGAGAACAGCGTGCGGGTGGCGGAAGAGTCGGTCCAGGCGCTGGGCGGGGCGGGCTATACCACCGACTGGCCGGTCGAGCGCTACTGGCGCGACAGCAAGCTGCTCGACATTGGCGCGGGGACCAACGAGATTCGCCGGATGCTGATCGGGCGGGAGTTGATTGGGGCTGGATAGATGAGCGAAGCCGGAGAAGATAAGGCCGACACGAAGAAACGTTCCAAAGCAACCGTTCGTGCCCGTGCCAAAGCGATCAAACCCTTTGTCTGCAAGAACTTGATTGCCGTGATCGAGGATCCTTCGGATATCAAGAACATTGGCACTGTCATTCGGAATGTAAACGCGCTCGGTGTCGAGAAGGTTTATATCGTCGACCCTCGGAAGGCATTGCCTGATGATTGGCAGGACATGAGAGAGCGAAAGTCACTGTCCAAAACATCGGTTTCGGCGGTAAAATGGAGCTTCGTAAAGCGGTTTGATACGACCGAAGACTGTCTTGACCATTTGGAGCGGAAAAACTTTCATTCGATCGTTACCTCGCCTCATGTGAAGGGTATGACCAACGTCTATCTTCATGAAGGAGAGTTTACCGAACACGCAAAACTTGCAGTCTGGTTTGGCAATGAAAAGCGCGGGATAAGCGACTTGGCAGTCCAGAGAAGTGATATGTGCGTTGCGATACCGATGTTCGGGATGATCGAAAGCCTTAACCTTGGCACATCGTCCGGCATCGTTCTTTACGAAATCACCACGCAGCGGCGAAAATATCAGAGTGAATACAGAAAAAGGGACAAGCGAGTAAAGCGTTCCACCCCCCTTCCTACGGTTTTGCCTCAAGAAGGGGGCTGAGGGAATTATCGTCAATATCAGACCCGCAAACTCTCCCACGGCCCGGTGATCGCATAGGTGAATCCCGGCTCCTGCACATTGACGAAGAGCGTCGTGCCGTCGGGCGAGAAGCAGGCGCCGCAGAATTCGGATTCGTCCTTGTGGGCATTGCGGGCGAAATCGTAGATTTTGCCGTCCGGGGTCAGGCCGCGCAGATAGTTGCTGCCGCTGCCGTCTTCGCACAGGATCAGATCGCCCCATGGTGCCAGCGCGAGATTGTCGCACAGGTCGAGCGTGTCGGCGCTGGTGGATTCGTAGAGCAGGGTCAGCGTGCCGGTGGCCTGGTCCGACTGGTCGGGCGCATAGCTCCACACCTGACCGGTCTGGGCTGCTCCGCCCTGGGTGCAGGTGAAATAGATTTCGCCGCTGGTGCTGCCGGGACGGAGGCCGTAGTCCATGCCTTCGCCGCGACAGAAATAGGCCGCGCCCGCCGCATGGCCTCGTTCGGCGAGATCGGCGTCGGGAGATTCGACGTCGTCGAGATCGATCCAGTCGATTTCAAATTGCTGGCCCTGCTGGATGCGTCCTGCCCCGCCGCCGCCCCAGTCTTCCGGCCAGTTGTTGGTGAGCGCCGATTTCCAGCCCCTGATGGCGAGCGCCTGCAGCTTCCCACCCTTGGCGAGATCGCCCCGCACAGCCGGGATGAAGCGATAGATCAGGCCGCTGCGATCATCCTCGGTCATATAGACAATGCCGCTTTCGGGATCGACGGCAGCGGCTTCATGCGCGAAACGGCCCATGGCTTTCAGCGGCACTGCGTCGATCAGGCCAGTGGCGCTGGACGGGTTTTCGAAGACGAAGCCATGATATTTGCCGGATTCCTTGCCGGCGGTGAGCACTTCCTCCTCGCAGCTCAGCCAGCTGTCCCAGGGTGTTCTGCCGCCGGCGCAATTGGCCGCGGTGCCGGTGAGGACGAGAAAATCCCGCTCCATCTTCTTGTGCTTCAGGTCGTAGACCAGCTTGGTGACCCCGCCGAAAAAGGGCGAGCCGTCGACCTTGCGGTCATAGAGCTGGCTGTCCGACACGCGGTCGAGCAGTTCGGCGCCCTTGCCGAAGGGGCTGCCGGTGGGGGTATTCTTCCAGTTTTCGTGATTGCGCATCAATATGCATTTGTCGGCGCTGTCGGGATGGGCGAAACAGGCCATGCCGTCGGGGCGGCCGGGACGGAAAAATCCGTCGGACATGGTGCCGCCGGTCTCGCTGACCAATGTGTAGGAAAAGCCTTCCGGCAGATCGAGCCGCCTGGCCGGATCGGGGATCAGGCGGAACGAGCGATTGGCGCTGCGGGCGCTGGCGCATCCGGTCAGCGACAGCGATGCATAGAAGAGGCCAACCGCTTGCGCGGACCGCATGAAATCTCTTCGGGATAATGTCATTGTTCAAACTTCCTGTTGTCGCTGTTATGCTGTCGGCGCGCGGATGAAGCCGCTCCTACCGGCGAAAGAAAACAGAAATATGACGTACACCCTGATCACCGCCAATCGCAACTATTCCAGCTGGTCACTGCGGCCGTGGCTGCTGATGAAGGCGCTGGATATCCCCTTTGCGGACGAGATTGTCTGTTTCGAGGAAGAGAATTACAAGCGGTTCCGGGAATTTGCGCCGAACGGGCAGGTGCCCTGTCTGAAGGACGGCGATCGCAAGGTCTGGGATTCGCTGGCAATCGCGGAATATCTGGCGGAGCGACATCCCGGTTGCTGGCCCGAGGATGACGAGGCGCGGGCCTGGGCGCGCTGCGCGGCGGCGGAGATGCACGGCGGCTTTGCGCCGCTGCGCAATATCTGCCCGATGAATGTCGGGGTGCGGGCAGAGCTGCACCGGATCGAGACGCCGCTGCGGCGCAATATCGACCGGATCGGCGAACTGTTTGCGCAAGGGATTGAGCGGTTCGGCGGGCCGTGGCTGGCCGGGGAGCGGTTCACCATCGTCGATGCCTTTTATGCGCCGGTGGCTTTTCGCGTGCGCAGCTTTGGTCTGGATATCGGGGATGCCGGGCAGGCGTGGGTGGAGCGCATCCTTGCGCATCCGGCGATGCTGGAATGGGAGCGGCAGGCGCTGGCCGAGCCCTATCGGGAGGTTGGGCATGAAGCGGAGATTGCGGAGGCGGCGAGGGTGACCGCGGATTATCGGGCGGGCTAGTGGCCGGTGAACAGCAGCAAGCCGTTCGTCCTGAGCCTGTCGAAGGACACCTCCCGTCGATAGGCGTGGTTCGACAGGCTCACCACTAACGGAAACTTGTCGCCACCGAGCGCGTGCTCCGCACCTGATGCGGAGTCCTGCGCCGGGGCACGCTGGCGCTGGCATTGACGTGCTCCGGCGCAGGCCGGGGCCCAGACGATCGGGCAGGATCATTCTGGGCCCTGCCCTTCGGCAGGGAACAACTTACGTGCTCCGCACTTGATGCGGAGCTCTGCGCCCAAAGCTCTGCCTCCAGCCTCCAGAGCTCCGCATCGAGTGCGGAGCACAGGGTGTCCGTCCGGACACGGGCCGTGAAACTTGACTGAATCCGGCCCTTGCTGCAAAGCCGCGCCTTTCTGATGTTGCGGCGCAGCATTTTTACAGGACGGAGGCTGGCCATGGCCATACACAGCGATTTTCAGCGCGACTGGCTGTCGAATCCCAAAACCGAATTTTTGGCAGGCCTGGTGGTGGCGCTGGCGCTGATCCCGGAAGCGATCGGCTTTTCGATCATCGCCGGAGTCGATCCCAGGGTCGGGCTCTATGCCAGTTTCTCGATCGCGGTGATCATTTCGCTGGTCGGCGGCCGGCCGGGGATGATCAGCGCGGCGACCGCTGCGGTGGCGGTGCTGGTGGTGCCGCTGGTGCGTGACTATGGCGTCGAATATCTGTTTGCCGCGACGATATTGATGGGCGTGTTCCAGGGGATCGCGGCGCTGCTGCGGCTTGACCTGCTGATGCGCTTTGTCTCACGCTCGGTGATCACCGGCTTTGTCAACGCGCTGGCGATCCTGATCTTCATGGCGCAGATTCCGCAGATGACCGGCGAGGCGTTCACCGTGCAGACCTATGTGATGATCGCTGCCGGCCTGGCGATCATCTATGGCCTGCCGCGGATCACCAAGCTGGTGCCGTCGCCGCTGGCAGCGATCATCGTGCTGGCCGGGATCAGCATCTATTTCCGCGCCGATGTGTTCACCGTCGGCGATATGGGCGAGCTGCCCGACAGCCTGCCGTGGCTGCATATCCCGCAGGTGCCGATCAGCTGGGAAACGCTGCGGATCATCGCGCCCTATTCGCTGGCGATGGCGGCGGTGGGCTTGCTGGAGTCGCTGCTGACCGCGTCGATCGTCGACGATATGACCGAGACGCGCAGCGACAAGAAGCGCGAGACCTATGGCCAGGGCATTGCCAATTTCGTGACCGGCTGGATCGGCGGCATGGGCGGCTGCGCGATGATCGGGCAGTCGGTGATCAATATCAAGTCGGGCGGCCGGCGGCGGCTGTCGACCTTTGTCGCCGGGGTGATGCTGCTGGTGCTGATCGTCGGGCTGGGCCAGTGGGTGGCGCGAATCCCGATGCCGGCGCTGGTTGCGGTGATGATCTTTGTCTCGGTTTCGACCTTCCGCTGGAAGAGCTTTACCGAGATCACCCATCATCCCTGGCCGTCCAATGTCGTGATGATCGCCACCGTGGTGATGGTCGTGGCGACGCATGACCTGTCGATCGGGGTGCTGTCGGGGGTGCTGTTGTCCGGCATATTTTTTGCCTGGAAGGTCCGGCAGCTGGTTACGGTGCAGGATTTTGTCGAGGTCACCACGCACCGCTATGTCTTTGGCGGGCAGATATTCTTCGGCTCGGTCGACATGCTCTATGAAGCGATGGAGTTTAACGAGGATGGCATCGACAGCGTGATCATCGATGTCCATGACGCGCATTTCTGGGATATCAGCGCCACCGGCATATTGGACAAGATAGTCGAGCGGCTGAAGAACGAGGGCAAGACGGTCGAGGTCATCGGCCTCAACCAGGCGAGCGCGACGCTGGTCGAGAAATATAGCGAGAATGAGAAGCCGTTCGAGAGTTTGGGGGTTGTGGGGCACTAGGTCTGGGCTGGGGTTGATTCGTGCCCCGGCGAAGGCCGGGGTCCATCTCCTGATATTGCCACTATCGGGATGGCTGGTTTGCAGGCAGACTCGCGTTTGGCGCTTCATAATCACTTGCCCTCCAGCCTCGTCAGCAGAGATGGGCCCCGGCCTTCGCCGGGGCACGCGCGTGCGGTGGGTATGGGGCCTGTACTCCGCACTCGATGCGGAGCTCTGCCGTCGCAACGCCATCTTGAGCCTCCAGAGCTCCGCATCGCGTGCGGAGTACAGAGTTCTGTTGACGCTGCTGGGCCTTTGCCGCACATTTGCTCCAAACATAAAGAGGAGCCACCCATGATCAAGCTGCACCATCTCGACTATTCCCGTTCGTCCCGGATCATCTGGCTGTGCGAGGAAGGCGGCATCGAATATGAGATGGTGACCTATAACCGCGATCCCAGGACGCGGCGGTCACCGCCGGAACTGGCCGAGGCGCACCGGCTGGCCAAGGCGCCGACGGTCGAGGTCGACGGCGTGACCATGGTCGAATCCGGCGCGATCATCGAATATCTGGTCGAGCGGCACAGCGACGGCGCGCTCGGCGTGGTGCCGGATCATCCGGAGCGGGCGAAATATCTCGAATGGCTGCATTTTGCCGAAGGCACGATGGGGATGAGCTTCATCATCACCGGCATCGCGCCGATGCTGGGCGGGCTGCCCGAGGTGCTGAACGGTTTCCTGCAGGCAGAGGTGGACAAGCTGCTCGACCATCTCGAGATCGAGCTGGAGGGCAAGGAATTCCTGGTCGCGAACAAGTTTACCGGCGCGGATATCAATCTGCACTATATGCTGGAAGGGCGCGCGGCGCTGGGGCAGCTGGACAATCGGGCGAACTGCAAACGCTATTTCGAGGCGCTGGTGGCGCGGCCGGGCTACAAGAAGACGGTGGAACTGGGCGGGCCGGTGCTGTTGCCGCGGCCCAGCTGAACGTCATTGCGAGCGAAGCGTGGCAATCCAGAGCGGCACGTGCAGACGCCCTGGATTGCCGCGTCGCTTCGCTCCTCGCAATGACGGATGTCTAGCGAGGCAAAGCTGCGTTAACCCCGGTGGCAAATAAATTCCCACCATCCGCCGCATGACCAAAGAACAGCGAGGGTTCGATCAGTTCCAGTTCCATCAGGCGGAACTGGCCTTCGGCGTCGCGGAGCATATCGGCGCGGGTGTAGAGCAGGGTTTCCGTGCCGAGTATCTGTTCCGCCGCCTGCCGGGCCTGCACCGCGAGGTCCTGCGCGCCTTCGGGACAGTCGGTGCCGCTTTCCGAACCGCCGAGAAATTCCTGGACGCGGAAATCGCCATGGGCGGGGCGTTTGAGGATGGCGTGGCTGAAGGTGCCCCCGAAATAGAAGAGGGAATATTCGCCTTCCTGAGCGATCGCAGGCTGGAAGGGCTGGATCAGCATTTCCTTCCCCGCGATATCCTCGGGCAGGAGCTCGCCATTCCGTAGCCGGTAGGTGCCGTCCGCGCCGCCGGAAATGGGCGGTTTGACCACCAGTTGATCGGTGCCGAATTTTTGCGCGGCTTCCGCGAGATCACTTGCCTTCAATGCCGCGCTGATCAGGGTTGGGACGATGGCTACGCCGGCCTTCTCCAGCTCGAGCAGATAGGATTTGTCGCTGTTCCAGCGCAGCACCGACACCGGGTTGACCAAATTTATCTGCTGCTGGGCGAGCTGGTCGAGCAGCGCGAACCAGCGCGGGCAGTCCCGTTGATAGCCCCAGACCAGCAGCGGTAGGACCAGATCAAAGCCGGTCAGATCGCCGGGGTCGGTCCAGTGGCGGAAGACGATGTCCTCGCCCAGCAGCCGCTGATAGGTGCTGCGCGCGGGGCCGAGGTCCTCGAAATAATCGGGGGCAGCCGTCAGGATGCAGATTTGGGACAAGAGCGGGGTTTAGCCGACCGCTTCGCGAACAACGGCGATGCCGGCCTCGCGCTGTTGTTTCAGTTCCGTCTTCAGCTTCGCCGGATCGCGGGCGAAAACAAAGCCGAAGCTCACGCCGCCTTGCCTGCCGATGGTGGCATGGTGCAGCTTGTGGGCCTGGACCAGCCTTTTGGCATAGCCGCCTCTCGGGACATATTTAAAGTAACGCTGATGCACCAGGCCGTCGTGGATCAGGGTGTAGATGATGCCGTAGAAGAGAATGCCGAGGCCGATCCAGGTGCCCGGTTCCCATGCCGATGTGCCCATTACCAGCGGGCTGCCGATCGCGAACATCGAGATGCTCATCACCGCGCCGACGATGCCGTAGAGATCGTTTTTCTCGAGCTTGTTGTCATGCGGCTCGTGATGGTCGCGGTGCCAGCCCCAGCCGAAGCCGTGCATGATATATTTGTGGCTCGCCCATGCGACAAATTCCATCGCGATGACCGATACCAGTACGGTAGCAATGATGGAAAAAATGCTCATAGTGCGAAGATAGGCGCTATTGAGAGGATTTTGAAGCCAGTTCTCACTTGCACCGACAATTGATCTGACTAAACGAAACCCCATATCGGGAAAACAGGACCTTATGACCAAAGCGAAGACCCTCTACGAGAAAATCTGGGACGCCCATGTGGTGGACCAGCGGGATGACGGCACGGCACTGATCTATATCGACCGGCATCTGGTGCACGAAGTGACGAGCCCGCAGGCCTTTGAAGGTTTGCGCAAGGCCGGGCGCAAGGTGCGGCGGCCGGATCTGACGCTGGCGGTTCCCGATCACAATCTGCCGACCACCGCGCGGCTGGATGCCGAGGGTAACAAGATTCCGATCGCCGATCCGGCGAGCGCGGCCCAGCTGGAAGCGCTGGAAGCCAATGCGCCTGCCTTTGGCATCAAATATATCGGTGCCAGCGATATCAACCAGGGCATTGTCCATGTCATCGGGCCGGAGCAGGGTTTCACCCTGCCGGGCACGACCATGGTCTGCGGCGACAGTCATACCGCGGCGCACGGGGCGCTGGGGGCGCTGGCCTTTGGCATCGGCACCAGCGAGGTCGAGCATGTGCTGGCGACCCAGACGCTGCAGCTGAGCCGCTCGAAATCGATGGAAATCCGCGTCGAGGGTCTGCTTTGCCCGGGCATCAGCCCGAAAGACCTGATCCTGCATATCATCGGCGTGATCGGCACTGCTGGCGGTACCGGCCATGTCATCGAATATCGCGGAGAAGTGTTCGAGCAGATGTCGATCGAGGGCCGGCTGACGATCTCCAACATGTCAATCGAGGCAGGCGCGCGCGCCGGCCTGATCGCGCCTGACGACAAGACCTATGCCTATCTGAAGGGCCGTCCGATGGCACCGAAAGGCGCCGACTGGGACGCAGCGGTTGCCTATTGGAAGACGCTACCGACCGACGAGGGCGCCATCTTTGACAAGAGCGTGACGATCAACGCCGCCGATGTTTCGCCGACCGTGACCTGGGGCACCAGCCCCGAGGATGTGGTGCCGGTCAACGGCACGGTGCCGGCACCAGAAAGCTTTGCCGATCCGTCGAAGCAGGACGCCGCACGCAAGTCGCTGGATTATATGGGTCTGGAAAGCGGGCAGGCGCTGCGCGACGTGATGGTCGAGAATATCTTCATCGGCAGCTGCACCAACAGCCGGATCGAGGATCTGCGGGCCGCAGCTGCGGTGCTTGAGGGACGCAAGAAGGCCGATAATGTCAAATGGGCGATCGTCGTGCCCGGCTCCGGCCTGGTCAAGGCGCAGGCCGAATCCGAAGGGCTGGACCGGATATTCACCGATGCCGGCTTTGAATGGCGCGAGCCAGGCTGTTCCGCCTGTCTCGGCATGAATCCCGACAAGGTGCCAGCGGGCGAACGCTGCGCATCCACTTCCAATCGCAATTTCGTTGGGCGGCAGGGCCCGGGTGCCAGAACGCATCTGATGTCCCCTGCCATGGCTGCGGCTGCGGCCGTGACCGGCAGGCTAACTGATGTGCGAGAACTGACAAGATAAGAGGTTGAAATGAGCAACGACAAGAAAAACGACAAGCGTCCTGACCCGAAGCCCGGCAAGACCAAGGCCCCGAAAGGCGACGAAACCGGCGCATGGTCGACCGGTGCCAAAGTCGGTGCCGCCATCGGCTCGGCTGCGGTTGCGGCTGCTCTGCTCTACGCCGGGCGGCACCAGATCAGAAAACATGACGATTTCAAGCCGGCGAAGGACAAGCCGCTGCCGAAATATGAAAATGAGCCGGATTATGATGACGGCGACGATGACGATTTCGACAGAAGCGAAGAGGAATAGAGATGCAGCCGGTCCAGCGGGTTGAAGGGCGCGCCATTCCTTTCGGCCAGAAAAATGTCGATACCGATGTCATCATCTCCGCCAAATGGCTGAAAACGGTCTCGCGCGAGGGACTCGGTGCCGGCGCATTCGAGTCGATCCGGGCGCAGGAAGGCAATATTTTCGACGACCCGGAATATGCCGGTGCCTCGATCCTGATCGCGGGTGACAATTTCGGTTGCGGATCAAGCCGGGAACATGCGGCCTGGGCGCTCGACGACATGGGCATCAAGGCGGTGATCGCGCCGAGTTTCTCCGACATATTTTCCGGCAACGCGTTCAAGAACGGCCTGCTGGCAATCGCGCTGCCGCAGGACGCGATCAACCGGCTGATGGAGGTCGCCAGGACCGATCCGATCACCATCGACATGGAAAGCATGAGCGTCACCACCCCGTTCCAGGATCGCTTTGTGTTCGAAATGGACCCGTTCCGGCACCAGTGCCTGATCGAGGGGCTGGATGAAATAGACCTGACAATGGCGAAGGCCGATGCCATAAAGCGGCACGAAATGAACAGTGATTCTGCGCAACCCTGGCTCAAGCCGGTTGCGGCCTAGAATCCAAAAAACAATTCCAGGGAAGGGAATGATATGAAGGCTTTGATGTCAACCAAAGTGGGCGGACCGGATACGCTGGAGATGATGGACGTCGCCGATCCGGTTGCCGGCAAGGGGCAGGTGCTGATCGATGTCAAAGCCTGTTCGATCAACTATCCCGATGTGCTGATCATCCAGGACCTGTATCAGTTCAAGCCGCAGCGGCCCTTTGCGCCGGGTGGAGAGGTTTCCGGGGTCATTGCGGCGGTTGGCGAGGGCGTCGAGGATCTCAAGGTGGGCGACCGCGTTGCCTCGACCACCGGCCATGGCGGGCTGGTCGAGAAAGTTGTTGTCGACCAGAACAGCGTGTTCAAAATTCCCGACAGCGTCGGCTTTGAAGACGCATCCGCTCTGCTGCTGACTTATGGTACTTCGATCCACGCGCTGCTTGACCGGGGCCATCTCAAGCAGGGGGAAACGCTTCTGGTGCTGGGTGCTTCCGGCGGCGTCGGTATTGCGGCGGTTGAGCTGGGCAAGGCTTTTGGCGCGCGTGTCGTTGCGGCGGTGTCATCCGAAGAAAAGGCCGCATTTGCCAAGCAGGCCGGTGCGGATGAAACCGTTGTCTATGAACGCGCTCCGTTCGACAAGGACCAGTCGAAGGCGCTGGCTGCGCAGTTCAAGGCGGCCGTCGGGCCCAATGGTGCGGATGTCATCTATGATGCGGTTGGCGGCGACTATAGCGAACCGGCGGTGCGTTCGATCGCCTGGGAAGGCCGCTTTCTGGTGGTCGGATTTCCGGCCGGGATCGCGAAGCTGCCGCTCAATCTGACCCTGCTGAAATCCTGCGATGTCTGCGGCGTGTTCTGGGGCGCCTATGCGATGCGCGACCCGAAGGGCAACCGCGCCCATATCGACCGGCTGTTCAAGCTCTGGGACCAGGGCCATATCCAGCCGCGCGTATCGGAAGTCTTTGCCTTTGCCGACGCCGGCAAGGCGATCCAGAAATTGGCGGATCGCGGCGCGATCGGCAAGCTGGTCGTCAAGATCGCCGACTGATTGGCCGTCCGCACTTGCAGGGAGGCCCAGTGATGCCTATTTTTATATCCACACAGAGCAAGGGAAGTTCATGACTGATTTTAACGATCGCGAACGGGCGTTTGAAGCGAAATTTGCCCGCGACGAGGAGATGGCGTTTCGCGTGACCGCGCGGCGCAACCGCCTGCTCGGTCAATGGGCTGCGGAAAAAATGGGTCTGACGCCCGAGGAAACCGATGCCTATGCGAAAGAGGTCGTCGCGGCCGATTTCGAGGAAGCGGGTGACGAGGATGTCATTCGCAAGTTGCTTGGCGACCTGACCTCGGCCGGCGTCGAAATGGACGATGCGGGTATCCGTACGGCTCTGGCCGAAAAACTGGTGGAAGCCCGGCGCCAGTTTATCGAAGAAGCCACCTAGCGCGATGGCAATGGCAAGCGCAGATATCGAGACGATGATTTTGGCAGCCTTTCCGGATGCGTCGGTTGAAATTACCGATCTTGCCGGCGATGGCGATCATTATGCCGCCAAGGTCAGCTCTGCGGCGTTCGCGGGTATGAGCCGGGTTAAACAACATCAGGCGGTTTACGCCGCGCTGAAGGGAAAAATGGGTGGTGAATTGCACGCGTTGCAATTGACCACGTCAGTTCCGGACTAGGAGAAACAAGATGACCGACGTGAACGAAAAAATCAAAGCGGTGGTGAACAGCAATGACGTGGTGCTTTTCATGAAAGGCACCCCGCTGTTTCCGCAGTGCGGCTTTTCCAGTCGCGCCGTTGCCATATTGGAGCATCTCGGAGTGGGCTTCGAGTCCTTTGATGTGCTGCAGGACATGGAAGTCCGTCAGGGAATAAAGGATTATTCCGACTGGCCGACCATTCCGCAGCTCTACGTCAAAGGCGAATTTGTCGGTGGCAGCGATATCATGATGGAAATGTATGAGGCCGGCGAACTTGGCGAACTGATGGCCGAGAAAAAGGTTGCTCCCGCCCAGGCCTAAGCACCTGCCGGTCCTGCCGGCTTGACCCGGAAATAAAAACGGCTCGGTCTAGGAGGACCGGGCCGTTTTCATTTGGGGTAAGCTTGGGTAAGCTTTGTCGAATTTTCAACGAGATGGGACAACAGAGACCAGTCGATTGTCCCCCTCATTTATCCCTCGTGAAAGGGGGGTGGGGTTGTGAAACATTCTGTACGACCAATACCTTGCATCGGTCGTGCCAGTTTTCGGAAAACCTTGAATTACAGTTACTTGCCCGGTTTATGCGCCGTTAAGGATCGCGGTGCGTGTAAAATATTCCGACAAGCGCCTGTTTTCGACAAACGGCCGCTGATGATCCACCAACGACATCGCTCCCGACATTCACTGTTTACATCCGTGGTCGATTAAACTACAGGTGTAGTCACTGACGATTGTCGCCGGAGGGACCCATATCATGACCGAACGCATTAGCGATGCAGAACATGCCGTCATGGAAGTCCTCTGGAAGCGCGCGCCGCTGACCGCCACGGAAGTGGCCGATCGGGTGGCAGACGAAAAGGACTGGTCGCTGCAGACCGTCAAGACGCTGCTGTCGCGCTTGGCCGCCAAGGCAGTGGTCGGGACCGAGCGCGACGGTCGCCGTTTTCTCTATTCACCGCTGGTCGAACGGGATGCCTATCTGACCGGCGTGTCACGAAATTTTGTGGATCGGCTTTTCGGGGGAAAAGTCATGCCATTGGTTGCCCATTTGGCCGAGGCCGATGAATTGAGCGCCGAGGATATCCGCGAAATCGAGGAGCTTTTGAGGGAGTTGAAAAAATGAGTGGCGAACTGAACCAATGGATCTGGGATACCATGGTCTCGATGACCCTGCTGTTGCTGCTGGTGCTGGCAATCCGCAAGCCGGTGGCCCATTTTTTCGGCGCCCGTATCGCCTATCTGCTCTGGATCGTGCCGGTGGCGCGGCTGTTCATGCCAACGCTGACGCTCGAGGCACCGGCCGAGGTTGAGCCGATAGCGGCATTCGTGCCGGCAACGACCGGTTCCGATCTGCTTGTCGCCGCCCCTGCCCAAAGCAGCGCATTCGGCGCCCTGGCTTCGCTCGACTGGATGATGATTGCGCTCATCCTCTGGCTTGGCGGAGCGGGGCTCCTGTTCATCAGCAAACTGGCCGCCTATCTGCAGTTTCGGGAAGACATCGTCGCCGACGGCCGTCTGATCAGCCGTCATGGCAATATCAAGATTCTCGAAACGGCGGCGGTCGGCGGGCCTCTCGCCTTTGGCCTGTTCGACAAATATATTGCGGTCCCGACCAATTTCTTCCGCGACTATGCACCGCGGGAACGGAAACTGGCTCTGGAACATGAAATCGCCCACCACGAAGCCGGCGATCTGGCGGCCAATTTCGTCGGTCTGTCGATCCTGTCGCTGCACTGGTTCAATCCGGTCGCCTGGTTTGCCTGGATCGCCTTCCGGCAGGACCAGGAAACGGCCTGCGACGCGCGGGTGCTGGCGCAGAGCGGGCGCGATGTCCGGGCCATCTATGGCCGGACCATCGCCAAGTCGGCATCCGGCCACCGGCTGGGTCTGGCCAGTCCGCTGAACCAGAAGGACAAGATCAAGGGACGGCTGAAAATGCTCGGCCAGTCAGAAAAATCGACGCTGCGCCGGCGACTGGGAGCCGCACTGGTGGCGGCAGGGACGGTCATCGCGCTGCCGCTGACGGCAACCGTCACCTATGCCGAATCGGTCGATCCTGTGGGCCTGTCTGTTCCTGAGGCGCCACTGGCACCGCTCCCACCGGCAGCGCCATCCGCTCCGGCTGCTTCGTCGGCGGTCTTTGCTCCCGAAGCCCCCTCGGCACCGTCCGCACCGGCAAAGGTGGGCGAGGTTACCACCATCACCATGCTCAACGGGCGCAAGGATTATGACCCGGCCGACGACCATGTTCACACCATCAAGCATAATGGCCGAACCATTATATTGCGCACAGACAAGAAACTGAGCGAACAGGAAGTGCGGCAGATGGTCAAGGAAGCCGAACAGTCGCGGCTGGAGGCCGAGAAAGCGCTGCACGAAAGCGGATGGGATGAGACCGAGATGCGCTCGACGATGAGCGAAGTCGACCGGGAACTGGCCGAAGCCAAGCGCGAAATGGAACGGGAGCTGCGGGAAGCAGACCGGGAAGTGCGCGAAGCGCAGCGGGAGGCACGGCAAGCCCAGCGCGAAGCGATGCGAGAAGCGCGCGAGGCCCAGCGCGAGGCTTTGCGCGAAGCCCAGCAGGCCCAGCGCGAGGCTGCCCTTGAGGCTCGCGAGCAAAGCCGGACCGCTCTCCTTTCCTCGATATCCTATGCGAGAAGCAGCGCGCATGCGGCCAGCAGCAACGGTCCCGACTGCAAGGCGATGAACAAGCAGATCGCAATGAGCGGGAAAAATGGACTCACCAGTCAGGCCTGGGCGGTGGTGGCTGGTTGCGGCGGATTTGAAGTCAAGGTCGACAGGGCGGCCATTCTCAAGGCAACATTGTCGGGTCTGGAAAAAGGCCGCGCCGAAGCGGCGAAATGCACGGACAACATGAGCACGCGCGCCCGGACGCTCAAGGAGCTTGATCGCGGCATCCAGAAAGTGAAAGCACAGCTGTCGGAACTGTCGATGACCTGAGCCAGCCAATCCGATTTACACGGTGACCGGGCGGTTCGTTTTCGCGGATCGCCCTTTTTCATGGTTGTTTTATGGTCGGGATATGCCACATCATAGCCATGGACTTTGACCCTTCAAAATATCCCACGGGCCTGTGCGAGCAGATGGAACCGCTGGTGGCGCGCGTGCTGGCCGGCAACCCCAGCCCCTACACCTATACCGGGACCCAGACCTATATCGTCGGCAACAAGTCGGACCGGGCCGTCATCGACCCCGGCCCGGCGATTGATGAGCATATCGAGGCGATCCTGGCAGCGGTGGGCGACGCACGGATCAGCGCGATCATGTGTACCCACACCCACAGGGACCATAGCCCGGCGGCCGCGCCCCTGGCGGAACGCACCGGCGCGCCGATCATCGGCTGTGCGCCGCTGGTGCTCGAGGCGGACGGCCCGCGTGCGGACGAGAGCTTTGACCGGCATTATCAGCCCGACCGGGTGCTTGCCGACGGCGAGACGGTCGCTGGCGACGGCTGGACCATCGAGGCGGTGGCGACGCCGGGCCATACGTCGAACCATCTCTGCCTGTCCGTCCGGGAATCGGGTGCGATGTTTACCGGCGACCATGTCATGGCCTGGTCGACCAGCGTGATCGTGCCGCCGGACGGCAATATGGCCGATTATATGGCGAGCCTGCAGAAGCTCTATGAGCGCAAGGACACGGTCTATTATCCGGCCCATGGCAAGAAGGTCACCAATCCACGGCAGCTGGTGCGGGGGATGATGGGCCATCGCAAGCAGCGCGAGCGGCAGATATTGAAGCTGTTGCAAAGCGGCCCTGCCGCCATCGTCGACATGGTGCCGCAGATGTACAAGGGGCTCGATCCGCGGCTCACCGGTGCAGCGGGCCAGTCGGTACGGGCGCATCTGCTCGACCTGCTGGATCGCGGACTCGTCGAGCAATCTGGCGACGTCTGGAGCATGGCTGCATGAGCAGGCCCATGTCGTGGCGCGTCTGGTTGCCTTTCGCCATAATCGGCGGGTTCCTGATCCTGATCATCGCGCTCGCCTGGATGCTTTTTGCCCGGGTCGAGAGCAGCGTCAGCCCCGACCCGGTCTCCATCGCCAATGCCAGCCTCAGCAACATGCAGGAGCAGAACCGGCTGACTGTCTTTTCGGCGAGCTACAACGCCACCGTCACCACCACGCTGACCAGGCTCGGCCTATCGGCGCGCAAGACGCTGATCATGCCCGGCAGTGTCCGCTACGAGCTGGACCTAGCCAAGCTGGATGAGGATGACGTCCGCTGGGATGCACGCGACAATACGCTCTATGTCGAAATACCCGCAATCGAGATCGCCCGGCCCGAGGTGCATATCGACCAGATCCAGACCTATGACGACGGCGGAATCTTGATGGCGCTGACCGATGCCGAAGATGTCCTCGATCAGGCCAATCGCAAGAAGGGCGTCGAGGAACTGGCCAAGCAGGCGCAGAATCCGGTGCAGGTCCGGCTGGCGCGGGAGGCCGCGCGGCGAGCGGTGCGGCACAATTTTGCGGTGCCGTTGCAGGCAGCGGGCGTGGAAGTGAAAATCGATGCCTTCTTCCCCTATGAGCGCAGCCGCTACAAGGAGCGCTGGGACTATTCGCGGCCGATCCGGGAAGTGCTGGCGGAGCAGCAGAAGAAGAGGGAAGAGGCGCAATGAGATTTGCCAAGAGTGCGGGGCTGGCGCTGCTGGCGACAGGAATGACGCTGTCCGGATGCGAACGCAGCCCGCAGCCGGAACCGCTGTCGCAGACCGCGGGTTTTGTCCTGCCGGAACCGATCAGCAACAATGCGGTGGCGGTCATCGACGGGCCGGATGGACCGACTCTCTACAGCTTCAACGGCCTGAGGGCGGGCAAGACATGGAAAGACACCGGCAACGTCGCCTATGCCTGCGTGCTGGCGACCGAAGCCTGCAAGATCATCGCTTCGGTCCCGGTTCCGGAAGGACGGCTGGCCAGCGCGGCGGTTCCGGTTGCCGGGAAAATCTATATATTCGGTGGCTATACCGTTGCCGCCAATGGCGACGAAGTCTCGACCCCAGACGTCTTTGCCTTTGACCCGGCAACCGGGCGTTATGAGAAAAAGGCGGATATGCCCACTCCGGTCGATGACGCCGTGGCGGTGCCCTATCAGAACCGCTTCATCTATCTGATTTCCGGCTGGCATGACGAAGGCAATGTCAGCGTGGTGCAGCTGTTTGACACGCAGACCGGCGCCTGGACCGAGGCGACGCCCTTTCCCGGCACCCCCGTGTTCGGTCATGCCGGCGGGATCGCGGGTAACAGCATCATCATCAGCGACGGGGTGGCGACCGTCTTTGCCGATGGCAAGCGCAAGTTCGTGCCGGCGAAACTGACCTGGCGCGGCGATATCGATCCGCAGAATCCGACGCAAATCAGCTGGCGCGGAGTCGAGGCCCATGCCGGTGCGGCACTGTACCGAATGGCGGCGGTGGGAGATGAAGCGGGGCATCGCGTGATATTTGCAGGCGGCGGCGACAATCCCTATAATTATGACGGTATCGGCTATGACGGCGTGCCGGCCAGGCCGTCGGCCGGTTTTTTTGCCTATGATCTGCAAACCGACCGGTGGCAGCAACTGGGACAACTGGCCGAACCGAGCATGGACCATCGCGGTCTCGTTCAGGCCGGCGCGGAATATTATATATTGGGCGGCATGGATGCGGAGCAGAAAGTGACCGACCGGATTGTCAAATTCCGGATAAGCAATTGATTTCCATTGAACGGTAACTTGCCCTAGACTCTTCGGGAATCAGAAACTCCGTTCGCCCTGAGCCTGTCGAAGGGTGGCAAGCGTGCTTCGACAGGCTCAGCACGAACGGAAACAGGATATAGGAATGTAAAATGGACGCACGTGGTGGAATAGGCGGCAGCTTGGCCGGGGTCGATATTGTCGAGGAAATCAACCGGCTGCGCAAGGAACGCAACGCGATCATTCTGGCCCATTATTACCAGAAGCCGGAATTGCAGGATATCGCCGATTTCGTTGGTGACAGTCTCGAACTGTCGCGCAAGGCGGCAGAAACCGATGCCGATGTGATCGCCTTCTGCGGCGTGAAGTTCATGGCGGAAACCGCCAAGATCCTGTCGCCGGAGAAAATTGTCATCTTGCCGGACATGGATGCGGGCTGCAGCCTGGAAGACAGCTGCCCGCCGGACCAGTTCAAGGCGTTTCGCGAAGCGCATCCCGACCATATTGCGGTGACCTATATCAACTGCTCGGCGGAGGTGAAGGCGCTGTCCGATATCATCGTCACCAGCTCGTCCGCCGAACATATTCTGGCGCAGATTCCGCTCGACCAGAAGATCATCTTTGGCCCGGACAAGCATCTCGGCGGCTATGTATCGAAGAAAACCGGTCGCGAGATGCTGCTCTGGCCCGGCGTGTGCATCGTCCATGAAGCGTTCAGCGAGACCGAACTGCTCAAGCTGCAGGCCCAGCATCCCGGTGCGCCGGTGGCGGCGCACCCGGAATGCCCTCCCTATATTCTGGATCATGCCGACATGGTGGGATCGACCAGCGCGATTCTGAAATATGCCAAGGAATTTGAAGGCGACACGATCATCATCGCCACCGAACCGCATATCATTCACCAGATGGAAAAGGCATTGCCGGAAAAGAATTTCATCGGCGCGCCCGGTGCGGACGGCAACTGCAACTGCAATATCTGCCCCTATATGGCGCTGAACACGATGGAGAAACTCTATATCGCGCTGCGTGATCTGGAGCCGCGGATCGAGATGGACGAGGAAATGCGTCTGCAGGCCCGCAAGTCGATCGACAAGATGATGGAAATGGCGAGCGCGACGATCGGGCAGGGCGATCTGGGGCCGACTGATCTGGCGCATGAGGGGTAGGACATCTGTTCTGGAGGGAATAGGGCTCATTTGAGCGAATGTCTCCTTTTCGCCGACCGACTGGATTCCCGCCTGCGCGGGAATGACACAGGTGGTTAGGACCGAAGCGCACTTGTCATCCCCGCGAAGGCGGGGATCCAGCTGGCACGCTCTTCAAGGCTGATCATCCGTTTAGTGTGTCAAACAGATCACCCCAGTCCGGATTGCTCTCCTCGATCAAACGCAATTTCCAACCACGGTTCCATTTCTTGAGCGCCTTCTCACGGGCGATGGCATCGCGGACATCGACGAACGGTTCGATATGGACCAGCCTTGTTACTCGATATTTCTTGGTAAACGCCGAACCCCTTCCGTTTCGATGCGCGAAGATGCGGGCGGCCAGATTGTTGGTGACGCCGATGTAGAGAGTCCCGTTGCGCTTGCTGGCGAGAATATAGACATGATAGCTTTGAGGCATGGCCTGTTCTAACTGGATTCCGCCTTCGCGGGAATGACAAAACGTGGGAACGGATTATCACTTTCGGACAATCCATGTCCCTTCTCCCATGAGGGAGAAGGATACGAAGCCTTATCCGCAAGATTAGGCGGAGTTGGATGAGGGTGTTCCTCACTATCGAGAG
Source organism: Parasphingorhabdus sp. (assembly GCA_030373505.1). Lineage (GTDB taxonomy): Bacteria > Pseudomonadota > Alphaproteobacteria > Sphingomonadales > Sphingomonadaceae > Parasphingorhabdus. The sequence continues at coordinate 160,464 of JAUCYS010000002.1, read as the reverse complement.
CAGTACACCCTCACCCAGCTACGACTAGGCAGCAAGCTGCCAAGTCTGCGCAACCCTCTCCCGCACGGGAGAGGGAAAATCAGCCCGCCATCACCCGTTTCACTACTTCCGGTTCGGCGCGGATCACCTTGAGATAGGCGCGTACCGCGGGCGGCGGCATATGGCGGCCGATTTCATATTGGCGGATATTGGTGAGCGGGATGCCGTAGGTCCGGGCAAATTCCTCCTGCGTCAGGCCGAGATCATATCGCAGCACCCGGATGAAGCGGCCCATATGCGCGCGTTCGAGGCCGGCGACGCTGACGTCGAAATCTTCGGGATCATCCGGATCAGCCGGGATCGCGATCATAGTCTCTTTGTTCCGCGCCATTGCTCCTCCTTACTGAAATCAATCTTATTGCCGCGCTACGTTCAACATAGACGACGGTAAAAAGCTTGCCGTCGACCAGGCCGACCGCCTTGTACCTGTATTCGCCATCGATCGGCCGGAAGGATGGCAGGATCGCGGCAAAAGGATCATCGAATATCCGCTGCCCGAATGCGAGCGGCAAATGATGCTTCGCCCGGTTGATTGCATCCTTGGCAGGATCAAATTCAAAATCCATGCTTCTGTATATGTGAAACACATAGTTATCACAAGTCAGCCGCCTCGACAAGTCATGACAGTTTCGGCCATTCACAGTTTGTCTTGAGCCGGGCGCGGGAATGGCTAGAAGGCGGTATGAGCTTTACCCTGGACCGTTTCGATCTCGACGCTTTCGTCGCTGCTACCCTCGCCGAGGACCTCGGGCCGACAGGCCGCGATGTCACGTCGGAAGCTGTCATCCCCGCTGATGCGATATTCTCCGGCGTGATGGACAGCCGCGATGATGCGGTGATTGCCGGACTGCCGATTGCAGAGGCTTTTTTCCGCTATCTTGATCCCGATGTGGAGATTGAAATGCTGGTCGCGGAAGGCGAGGCGGTGGCGGGGGGCACCGATATCATGCGCCTCAGGGGCAAGGGCCGGGCGATGCTGACCGCCGAGCGCAGCGCGCTCAATACGGTGCAGCATCTGACCGGTATCGCGACCATGACCCGCGCCTATGTCGACCGGATCAGCGGCACCGGCTGCACGTTGCTGGATACGCGCAAGACCATTCCGGGGCTGCGGGTGCTGGAGAAATATGCGACGCGGATGGGCGGGGCGCAGAATCACCGGATGGGCCTGTGGGACGCGGCGATGATCAAAGACAATCATGTTGCGGTCGCCGGGTCTGTCGGCGAAGCGGTCCGGCGCGCAAGGGACGCGGGCGTGGAACAGATCATCTGCGAGGTCGACCGGGTCGACCAGATCGAGCCGGCGCTGGCGGCGGGGGCGACGCATCTGCTGCTCGACAATATGGAGCCGGCGACGCTGCGCGGCGCGGTGACGCTGATTGGCGGGCGGGTGAAGACCGAAGCGAGCGGCGGCGTGACGCTGGAGACGATCCGCGACAAGGCGGAGACCGGGGTGGATTATATTTCGGTGGGACGGCTCACGCAGAGCGCGCCTGCAGCAGATATCGGGCTGGATTTTGCGCAGGTTTGAAATCGAAGAGGGGATGTGCTCCGCACGTGATGCGGAGTTCGTGCGGCCTGAACCGCTCTCCAACTCCGGAGCTCCGCATCACGTGCGGAGCACCATTGTCTCAATAGTGGGGCTAGGGCTAAGCTCAGCGCTGGCTCTAACACCCGCCCAGGCCCAATCCTACCAGTGCAGTCCACCATCCGGCCTCAGCGCGCCCGCCGAAAGCAGACCCGCCTCCGAACCCCGCCGCGCCAGTCCGGTCACGGGCTATACGCTCGCTCTCAGCTGGTCTCCCGAATATTGCCGCACCCGCAAGACCAGTCCGCGCGACAAGACCCAGTGCAGCGGTGAGGATGGCAGCTTTGCCTTCATTCTCCATGGCCTGTGGCCGGAAACGCGGGGACCCGGATATCCGCAATGGTGCGCGTCGACCAAGCCGCTGCCACCGGCTGTGGTGAAACGCAATTTCTGTATGATGCCGAGCACGAAGATGATGGCGCATGAATGGGCGAAGCATGGCACCTGCATGACCCGGCGACCCGAGACCTATTTCCGGGTGTCGCGGATCCTGTTCGATGCGGTGCACTTTCCCGACATGGACCGGCTGTCGCGCAAGCCGCTGACCGCGGGACAGTTCCGCAATGCCTTCGCCGCCGCCAATGACGGCCTGATGCCGGATATGGTGCGGCTGAAGGTGAATGAACGGGGCTGGCTGCAGGAGGTGCGGCTGTGTCTGGGCGGGAATTTCCGGCCGCAGCGCTGTCCGGCCTATATGCGGGCGGTGAAAGCGGATCAGGCGGTGAAGATCTGGCGCGGGGGATAATCCATTGTGCTCCGGGCGCAGACCCGGAGCCCTGTCGGCAGTGGCAACCTGTGGCCAAGGGCTCCGCATCAAGTGCGGAGCACAAGGCTCAACCCTCGATTGTGCGGGTGCCCGGGTGATGCTTGTCGAGATGCTTGCGGATGATCTTCAGATTCTTCGTATTGGACCGCCAGAAAAAGTCGAAGACATCGCCGGCGAACGGGATCGCGCCGAGCGCGGTGTCGATGCCGACATTGGCCGCCATGCGAGTCAGCTGCAGCTTTGACATGCCGAGATTGCGGGCTTCCCAGACAATATAGGCACCCATCAGGGCGGTGGCGATATCGCCGACCACCGGGATCAGGCCGACGAGAGAATCCAAGCCGATCGGCCGGTTGATGCCGGGGATGACAAAGGCCCGTTCGAGGATTTTTTCCATCGCCTCCACGCGAGCCCGGACCGCTTGCGGATCGCGACTCGCATCGGGCAGCTGTTCAGCCAGACGCTTCAGCTGTTCTTCGGAAATGGCCATGGAAACTCCCTGTCATCAGACAATATTATAGTCAGGATATGGGTATGCCGACCAGCGGGTTCAATGGATGCCAGCCGCGGGAGTTGACCGCGAAACCGCGCTGGTTCTGCCGGGCAAGCGACCAGCGGATGGGAACCGCGATCGGGATGAAATTATAATGGTCGACGAGCAGAGTCTCGACCTCGGCATAGAGTCTGGCCTTGATCTGGAGATTGGTCGCGGCATCGGCTTCGGCAATTTTCGCATCGGCATCATTCAGACAGACCGTCGTCTTGACGCAGGTGAACTGCTTCAGAAACCAGGGAGCGCTGTCATAAGGTGCGATTTCGTCCAGCAGTTCGACATCAGCGGCTTCGCTGTTGCTGACCTTTCTGGCGTCGAGACCGACGCGCCTGAGATCCGACTGGATTCGCTTGAACAGGATTCGCGCGCCGGCCGCATCGGGCAGGGCGATGATCAGCGGAGCCACTGGCCCTTCCGATTCTTTCCAGCGGCTGACATGGTTTCGGGCAAAGGCGATCCGGTCCTCCATCGTCATGCTGGCCCAGTCCGGATAGGTATTGACCCCCTCGACATCGAGCGCTTCGGGAATGATCTTGAGCCGGCTCTGCCAGGCGCTGACGCCGGGAAAAGATGTCAGCAGCGCCGGGCGATTGATCGCCATGGAGAGAATTTCACGGTTTGCCGGCACGGTCCAGAAACCCTCGGCGCGCATGAACCGCAGGCCAAAGAGGCCGGCAACCGGATCCAGCCGCAAGTCGCCGCTGCTGATATCCGCCGCGCCGACCAGCGGCAGATGATGATATTTGCCATTGAGCACGATCTGGGCGCTGCCCGCCCGATAGCGAGCGATGGCGATCGCGGCGGGTTCGCTGCGCAGCGATACCCAGCGGTCGTCCTGTTCTTCCGTTTCCTCGTCATCCTGCGACAGCTGCTCGAACTGGCCGAGCTTGATACCATTTTCCTCGTCGAGCAGCCGCATCGGACCCGCGCCGTGACCCGACCGGAACAGGCCCATTTCCGGCTGAGCCAGCAGCTGCAGGAAATTGGGATGCGGCGCGTTCAGCTTGATCTCGATCACCCGGCCGGTCATCGAGACGACTTCGTCCACGGCCGTCACATCATAGCGCAAGCGGCTGTTGCGCAATTCCGAGAGGCGCTGGTTCAGCAGCCGCGCCACCCGTTCGGCGGTGATCTGGCGACCGTCGTCCCACTTCGCATCGAACAGCCGGAAAATATAGCTGAGGCCGTCGTCGGTGACGATCCAGCGGGCGGCGAGCGCCGGGACCACGCGGCCTTCCTCGTCGAGCCCGACCAGACCCTTGGCGATCGCTGCGCGCATGGTCGAGGAAGCGAAGTTCAGGCGGTTGCCGATCGGATTGATCCGGGCATCCCCGTCCTCGATCACGGTAACGCGCACCTGGTCCTCGTCGCCGGCATAGCCGCAGGCGCCAAGCGTGGAGAGTGCAAGGGCCGCCGCGATGCAGTTCAGCCGGAATCGGGAACGGAAAATCATCAGGGCCTTATACGCAGAGTGCGGCTGGGATGCACATTGGAAATATTATCTTCCCAGCCCGCAATGCGCTTGGCCATGAGACTGCGGGTCACATAGAAATAGAGCGGCAGGATCGGCATGTCGGCGATCAGCCTGGCCTCCGCCCGGCGCATGAGTTGCTGGCGCCGCCGCGCATCCGGTTCGGCGATCGCCCTCGCCAGAATCCGGTCATATTCGGCGCTGGCATAGCCCGAATAATTGCCGGCGCCATTGGCGGACTGATGCACCAGCAGGAAATTCTCCGGAGTTGGCAGGTCGGCAATCCAGCCGGAGCGCGCGAGCGCAAATTCATGCCGGCGCAGCGCCGCAAAATGCAGGGCGGCCTCGCTGTTGAAAAGGCTCGCCTCGACGCCGAGCGGCTTCCACATCGCCGCCAGCGCAACGGAGACACGGCGATGCTCGGCAGAACTGTTGAACCGGATTTCGAAGCGCAGCGGATTGTCCGGCCCATAGCCGGCTTCGGCAAGCAGGCGGCGAGCGGTGCGCAGCCGCTTGTCCCGCGGCCAGTCCGCCCATTGCGGGCGCAGTGGTTCAGCCCCGGCGAGGCCCGGTGGCAGCAGTCCCCAGGCAGGGATATTGTCGACGCCGATGACCTGGTCGGCGATCCATTCCCGTTCAACCGCCATCGACAGGGCGGTACGGACCCGCCGGTCGTCAAACGGAGCCCGCTGGGTGTTGAAGGCGAAATAATAGCTACCAAAATAGGGCACGCTATGGGCGATGTCCGGATGATTGTCCCTGAGCCACCGATGGCGGCTTGGCGGATAGTCCGCCGCGATATCCGCACCGCCGGAGAGGAACAGGCGCAGTGCCGAAAGGCTGTCCTCCATCGGTTTCCAGATGATCGTCGCCGTTGGCGCTTGCCCGTCGTGCCACTGCGGATTGCGCGCCAGCCGGGCATAATCATTCAGTTTCCATTCGGCCAGCCGGTACGGCCCGCTGGCGATCATCGGCCGGTCGGAGGTCCACTGGTCGCCGGCCTGGCGGACCCGGTGCAGGGGAATGGCCGACATCGCCGGATGGGCCAGCAAGGCAGGCAGGGCCGGATCGGGAGAGGCGAGGCGCACGACCACTTCATTGCTGGCCGGAGCTTCCATAGCGACGATATTGGCGAACAGTGCCAGTGATGGTGCTGCGGTCTCCGGCGCGCGCAGCCGTTGCAGCAGGGCCGGAAACAGCGTCGCATCAAAAGGCGTATCGTCGGAAAATGACAATGATTCCCGCAGCGTGAAGCTCCAGGTCAGCCCGTCGGCGGCCATGCGCCAGCCTTTGGCGAGCCCCGGCTCCGCTTCGCCGCTGGCGTCGAGACGGGTCAGGCCCTCGAACTGGTCGGCGGCCACGCGGAGCGAGGAGAGATCGGAGATTTTCTGCGGATCGAGACCCTTGATCTCCGAGTCGGAGAGGCGGACGATCTGTTGCGGGCCGGGCGCAATGCTGATCGCCGGGCTGCGGTCGCAGGATATCAGCATCAGCATCGTGCAGAGAAGAATGAAATTGCGCATGTCGCCTGTTTTCTCCCCGGTCAGCCGCCAAATGCCGTGACGCTGCCGCCGTCAGCCAAAGGGACGGTTGAGCTGTACGATCCTGGTGTTGAGGACCGCCGCGAAGGACACCCAGAGAAAATAGGGCAGGATCATCGCCCCGGCTAGCGCTGTGAAGCTCCAGGTGATGACCAGCATGGCGACAACCGACAACCAGAGAAACACCACCTCGACCAGCGCCCAGTCCGGCCTTTGATATTTGAAAAACAGCGGTGACCAGAGCAGGTGGAACAGGAAATTCGCTCCATAGACCGCCATCAGGATCGCTTGGTCGGAGCGATTGTCGGTCTGGTCCCATGACAGGATCGCGGTCCAGGCGGCCAGCCCGAGGATGATCGTCCAGGCCGGTCCGAACAACCAGTCCGGCGGCTGCCAGCTGGGCTTTTTCAGGTCGCGGTACCAGGGGCCGATATCCGTCAGCAGTCCGCCCGCACCTCCGAGAATGACGGCCCAGAGTATTGCGGCAATGATGGCGGGCTCGAGCATGAATCTGCCTTGTTGATCGGTTTGACGAAATAGTCTGTCGCAGTCGTTTTGCGATTCTAGACAGATTTGCGAACGAAGCAAAGGCGCCATGACAAATCTGGCGATAAACTGGTGCGGACGGCGGGACTCGAACCCGCACTATTTGCTTGTGCTCGAACGACTGAAGCTGGGCGGAAAGCTGACATCAATAGCCGTGTTTTCCAGTGGCAGCTTCCGGGCCGGTTGCGGAAGGTCCGGTATCGGGTCGATGAACCAGCCTTGCGGACTTTCAACCTGCGATCAGCCTGGCTGTCGGGCGCGGATCGCGTATTTGTTGAGATAAGCCAGTGCTGCTAGGATCAGAAACACCCCTCCGCTGAAGACCATCGCGGCATCGACCGAGAAACTGCCGACCGCAATGGCGGCGATCGAGGGCAGCAGGGCGGCACCACCCAGCTGAAAGGCGGTGATGTAGAGAACTGCGCGGCGGGACGGGTCTATCTCGATCAGCCACCCGGCAAAGAAGGGCAGCGTGAAGAGCCAGAAGAAGCCGAATATGACGCTGACAGCCAGAATGGCCCATGGCTCATGCCCCACAAACAGAAACAGAATCGCCGAAGCCGCAGCGGCCAGAGCGCAGCCGATGATGGTCTGGCGGTTCGGCAAGCGCTCGCCAAACCGGGCTGCAGTCAGGGCTCCTGCGACTTGCGCGACGAGGCATAGCGATATCGCGGTTCCTTCGAACGTGGGAGGATAGCCGTTGCCGAGCAGCCAGAGGCCGAAATAGCTCCAGACCGAAACGATCCCGCCCAAGAACAGGCCCGCACCCGCGAGGGCGGCGAGGCTTGCGGGCGTGATCGCTCCCTGTTCGTCGTCCGACGGCGCAGGTTGCAGTTCTCGCGGAAGGGCGAGGGCAGCGACTGCCGCGACCGCACTGGCGATGGCCAGGGTGAGCAGTGTTGTTCCGGTGCGCGAACTTCCAAGCGCGATGAAGGGGAGCGAGGCGGCAGTGACTGCCTGCATCAATGTCTGCACCGCGAGGAAGATGGCGCTGGCACGCTCGACCCGCGCCACGCGGGAAATGGCGACGAGGGTGGAGGCCACGAGCACGCCCTCGCTCAGCCCTGCGACGGCTCGGCACGATGCGATTATCGCCATGCCGGACAGGTCCGTCATCAGGAGGTTCATGGCGGCGAGGACGAGCCCCGCGCCGCAAATGACCGGCCGCGCCCCGAGTTTGCGGAGCAACCAGATACCGGCCAGCGAGCCGAGCACGATCGCGATCATCTCGATCGTCACGAGGTTGCCGACCTGCGCTTCGGCGATCCGCCCCTCCTCAACCATCGCACCGAGCAGTATCGGATGGACGCCGAGCACCAGCAGTGCACATGCACCGATCAGGATGGAGGTGGCCAGCGTCCGGCGGCTGACCGGGTGCAGCACCGCGGTCAACGCGCGCCCTTCCGGTCGTTACGGAGCGGCAGATATTCGGGCAGAAACGTCCGTGAATAAGCGATCCGCGCCCGCCGCGCCTGTTCTTCCATCTCGTCGGTGATCAGCCCGTAGCGGTGGATCGAAAGCGACCAGATCGCATCGTTGATGACGATGATCTCGACGAGCCGGTCGTGCAGATCGGGGATTTCCGGCATCACAAAGGTCTGGGTCATCAGCTCAATGCTGCGCCCCGCGGTGACGAGATTGCTTTCCAGATCCTGCAGGCGAATGTCCGACGACCATGCCGGCCCTTCGAGCAGTACCTGGCGGGCGGCGGGATGTTCGTTGAACCACTTCTGCCCGGCGCGATACTGGAACGTCTGAAGTTCTTGCCAGCTCTCTACGTTCTTCGGCGCCTCGTACAGCACACTCGCCTCGAACCGCTTCAGATATCGCTCTGCCAGAGCGCTGAACACCAGCTGCGGTTCGGGGAAGAAATGATAGATGGATGGTGGCGAAATGCCGACTTCTGCGGCGATTGCGTGAATGCTGATCGACGAGGGCGGCAGCGTCTCAAGCAGCTTTTCCGCTCCATCAAGGATCGCTTCGAACCGCGCATGGCTGCGCTTTTGCGAAGGGCGGCGGATTTCGGCTCGTGTGACATCACTTATGCTCATGGGCGCTCCTTATGCCTGCACTCTTTCGGATATCGTTTGAAAAAGCAATCTTTTATCGGGTTTAAATCAGAGAACATCAAATTATCTTGACTCATTCTAAGTGGCATGCTCTCTAAACCCGACAAATATCTGATTATCTCCTGGGGAGGAAAGCTAATGAAACGTGTTTTTGGAGCCCTTTCGGTCTCATTTTTGGCCCTGATGCCTGCAGTTGCAGCTGCGCAAGAGTCGTTCGGTGAGATCGCCGACGAGCAATCCGCTGACCAAGGCGCCGACGAGGCCGGGCTCAACGTCATCGTCGTGACCGCGCAGCGGCGCGAGCAGGACATTCAGGACGTTCCGATCAGCGTCACTGCCATCAGCGGCGATGAACTGACCAAAGTCGGCATCCGCGATCCGCGCGATCTGACGCTCGTCGTCCCGAGTCTGTCCATCCAGGCGGGGACATCGTCGACGACAACATCGCTGTTCCTGCGCGGCGTCGGCATTGGCGATTTCAATTCCAACACCACAGGCGCGGTCGGCGTCTATGTCGACGACGTCTTCCTCGGCGCCAACGCGGGCAAGCTGTTCAACGTGTTCGACAGCGACGGGATAGAGGTGCTCAAAGGTCCTCAGGGGACGCTCTACGGCCGCAACACGACCGCAGGTGCGATCCGTTTTTCCTCGCGCAAGCCGACAGATGAACTCAGCGCCGATGCGGCGGTCTCCTACGGGCGGTTTAACGAGGTGCAGGCCGAAGCCGGTATCGGCGGGGCGATCCTGGGCGATGTGCTGAAGGCCCGCGTTTCGGGCACCTATCTGCGCCGCGACGGCTGGCTGCTCAACAGGGTGACCGGTAACAAGCTCAACGCGCTCGACATGTGGGCGGGGAGAGCGATCGTCGACTTTACGCCGAACCCGGACGTACTGGTTCGGGCAATCGTTCACGGTGGCCAGAGCCGCGGCGATGCACGGCAATTCCAGCACCGCGGATCGGGCGTGGACCTTGTGGGCAATCCCATCTTTGCGGGGTCGGTGCCGCTAGACGGGCTCGGCTATGCTGATACCGACGGCGATATCAATGCGGGTGATTATGACATCGAAGGGCGGGAACGCGTCGATGTGTTCGGCGCATCGCTGACCGGCAAGATCGATATCGGCGATGTGACGCTGACCTCGATTTCGGCCTATGAGCAGGTCCGCCGCAATACGCTGGAGGATACCGATGCCAGCCCGAACAACGTTCTGACGGCCACTTATGTCGACCGTCCGGAGCAATATAGCCAGGAACTGCGGCTCCAGTCGCGCGATAGCGGTTCGGTGAACTGGATCGTCGGCGGATTTTATTTCCACGACAAGCTGGTCACGGACAGCTCGTTCGACATTCTGCGCGTCCTCCGGGATCCCAACGATCTGCTCGGGACTTTTGATCCGGTCAATTCGATCGGCAATTACGCCTATCCCTACACCCAGACGACCGAAAGCTGGGCCGCCTTCGCTCAAGCCGATGTCGAGCTGACCGACCGGCTCACGCTGACCGGCGGCTTGCGTTATTCGGTCGACAGCATCGATTTCGATTACCGGGCCTTCTTCGACGACGTGGTCGTCGTTCCGGTGCTGGATTTCGAAGGTTCGAAGACGTTCAAGGATCTGTCCTGGCGCGCCGCGCTGTCGTACCAGGCGACCGACGATGTGATGGTCTATGCGTCGTCGTCAAAGGGATATAATAGCGGAGGGTTCGCCGGCGGTTCGTCCAGCGATCCGGCGCAGTTGCAGCCCTTCGACTCCGAGACGCTCTATGCCTACGAGGTGGGTTTCAAGAGCGACCTGCTCGACCGCACGCTGCGCTTCAACGCCGCAGCCTTCTATTACGACTATCGCGATCTTCAGGTATTCGTGTTCGACACCTCCGGCGTGTTGCCGGTGCAGCGCAAGCTCAACGCGGGCAATGCAGAGCTTTACGGTCTGGAAGTCGAATTGCAGGTGCAGCCTTCGCGCAACTTCAACGCCTTCGTGAACGCCAGCTTCCTTCATGCCAAGTACAAGCAATTCACTGCGCTGGCGGCGGAGGACTATGCGGGTAACAACCTGGTCAACGCGCCCGGTTTCTCGATCTCGACCGGGTTCTCGGTCACTCAGCCTCTGTCGGGCGGCAGCTCATTGCAGTTGCGGGCGGACGGCAGCTTCCAGTCGGAGAGCTTCCTCACTCCCGACAACGCCCGTGCCAATCGGGTGAAGGCCTATGGCACCGCGAACCTCAGGTTCTCCTGGTTGTCGGCGGACGAAAGGCTGGAGCTCGCGCTGTGGGGCAAGAACGTCACCGGCACCCGCTACATCACCTATATTTCGCCTGTCGTGACGATGGACCAGATCAACTATAATGATCCGTCCACCTATGGCGTGCAGGCCGTTTTCAAATTCTGACCAGAAAGTGAGATCGCTATGAGCCAAACAAAGGATGCTGCGCTTCGAGAGCGTGCGCTGAAAGTCATTCCGAACGGAATGTATGGTCACCAGTCGGTGCGGATCATGCCGGCAGGGTTCCCGCAGTTCTTCGAGAAGGCGGAGGGCGCGTATATCTGGGATGTCGATGGCAATCGCTACCTCGACTATATGTGCGCCTACGGCCCGAGCCTGCTGGGATACAAGGACGAGCGGGTCGAGGCGGCAGCGCGGGCGCAGGCCGAGATCGGCGATACGCTGACCGGGCCTTCTCCCCTGATGGTCGAGCTTGCCGAAACCATGGTCGAGATGGTCGACCATGCTGACTGGGCGATGTTCTGTAAGAACGGCACCGACGCCACGACCATGGCGATGAGCAGCGCGCGCGCGCAGACCGGCAAGCGGATCGTGCTGGTCGCCAAGGGCGCCTATCATGGCGCCGCGCCGTGGTGCACGCCGATCCCGGCCGGGACCGTACCCGAAGACCGCGCGCATCTGCGCGTCTACGCCTATAACGACGTCGCCAGCCTCGAAGCCGCAGTGGCAGAGGCGGGAGACGATCTGGCCGCGATCTTCGCCTCTCCTTTCAAACACGATGCCTTCATCGATCAGGAAGCGCCCGAACCCGCTTATGCCCGCCGTGCGCGCGAATTGTGCGACGAGGCCGGGGCGATGCTGATCGTCGACGAGGTCCGCGCCGGCTTCCGCCTGGCGCGCGGCAGCAGCTGGACCCAACTCGGCGTCCAACCGGACCTGAGCGCATGGGGCAAATGCTTCGCCAATGGACACCCGATCTCGGCGCTGCTGGGTTCGGACAGCTGCCGCGAGGGCGCGGGGTCGATCTATGCGACCGGATCGTTCTGGCTTTCGGCTGTGCCGATGGCGGCGGCGATCGAAACCCTGCGGATCATCCGCGAAAGCGACTATCTCGAACAGTCGGAGCGCCTCGGCGCGCGCCTGCGCGAGGGGCTGGGGGGCGCAGCGGAGAAGCACGGCTTCACGCTCCGCCAGTCGGGGCCGGTCCAGATGCCGCAGATCATGTTCGCCGACGATGCGGATTTCAGCGTCGGCTATGCCTGGACGCAGGAAATGCTCGCCCGTGGCTTCTATCTGCATCCCTGGCACAACATGTTCCTGTGCGCGGCGATGACCGAGAGTGATATCGAGGAAACCATCGCCGCCGCCGATGACGCCTTCGCCACATTGGCGGGCAAGCTGGACGAGATCCCGCCGCACCCGCTGATGACTGCGCTGGCGGCGGCTTCGGCATAGTGGCTGCGCCGATCGACCTGCTTTGCGTCGGCCTCACGACGCTCGACATCACGGTTCGCCCGGTTGCCTCGCTGCCCGAAGGCGAGACCGGGCAGATCGTGGAGAAGATCGCGCTTTCGCCGGCTGGCACAGCAGGGGGCACCGCTTTCGTAGCGCAGACGCTGGGCCTTCGCACGGCACTCTCCTCGGCAGTCGGCGACGATCCGCAGGGGCAGGTCGTGCGCTCGATGCTGGATGGTGCCGGGGTCGACACGAGCATGCTGGCGATCGACCCGACCTGGCCAACATCGACCACGGTCCTGCCGATCCGCCCCAATGGCGATCGCCCCAACTGGCACATGATGGGGGCCAGCATATTCGCGCCCGTCACCGAGGCAGAGTTCGCCGCACTCGATCGCACTCGCAACGTCCACTGGGCGGCGGTGGGCTTTCCCGGCACGATGGGCAAAGGCGCGGACTTCCTGCGCGAGGCGCAGGCACGCGGTGTTTTCACCTCCTGTGATCTGATCGCCCCGACGGAGGCCGCGCAGAGCGATCTCGACACGCTGCTTCCGCATGTCGATCTGTTCATGCCCAGCCTCGCCGAAATGCGCGAACTTGCGGGCACCGACGATCCTGTCGAGGGCGCGCACCGCTTCATGGCGCGCGGGGCGAAAGGCTGCCTTGTCAAGCTGGGGGGAGAGGGTGCCCTGCTTGTTCTGTCCGACGAGCAAATCCACGCACCCGCGCATCGCATTGATCCTGTCGACACGACCAGTTGCGGCGACAGCCTGTGCGCTGGCTATATTGCAGGGCGCACGCGCGGCCTGGACCAGGCGGGGGCATTGCGTTTCGCGGTCGCGACCGCAGCACGGGTCGCGATGGGCGTTGGCACGCTCGGCATGCTCGAAGACTATGACTCGACCATGGCATTCATGCTAGACACGCCAGTGAAGGACGAACGCCGATGACCGAAGACGAGGCCCGCAAGTTGCTGACCGATGCGATGCGCACGCTCGATGCGCGGGGCCTCAATCGCGGGACCTCCGGCAATATTTCGATGCGCTTCGGATCCGGAATGCTCGTGACCCCCTCGGGCGTGACGCCCGATCGCCTGACCCCCGATCTCATGGTCTTCGTCGACAGGGATGGCAGCGTCGCGGAAGGAGCGGCACGCCCGTCGAGCGAGTGGCGGATGCATATGGGTGTTTACAACAGGCGCGCCGATGCCAACGCAATCGTACATTGCCACGCCCGCTACTCGACCATCCTCGCCTGTGCCCATCTCGAGATTCCTCCTCTGCATTACATGGTCGCGGTGAGTGGCGGGGCGAGCGTTCCGGTCGCACCCTATGCGACCTTCGGAAGCGAGGAGCTTGCCGCGGGTGTCGTCGAGACGCTGGAGGGGCGCTACGCCTGCCTGATGGCCAACCATGGTCTCATCACGCTGGCGCCTGCGCTGCCCCTAGCGATGGCGATCGCCGAGGAGATCGAGGAGCAGGCCGCCGTCTACTGCGGCACCTTTGCAGTGGGCGGCCCCAAGCTGCTGGAAGAGGCCGAGATGGAGCGGATCCTCGGAGCCTTCCGGCAATATGGCCAGAAGAAAGCCGACAGCTGACGAAACCCGTCTGGCAGACTTTTGGAATAGCGAAGCAAGCGGCGCCAAGCAGCCCGTCGTTGAAGGCGCAGTTCAGGTCGGAGGGAATTGGGCCGTTTACGGAATGGCCGCTAAACGGGGTTAAACCCTCGACAGCGGTCAATCCTCAAGCGGTAGCGCATCCCTCCACATCGGCTGCTAAAGCTCTATAAAGGCCCCGGCAGCGGGGACCAGCCCTGGCCAGTCGCGCACGGGCACGCTCTGCAGCGTTCCGACAATGGCTGCTATTGGCCCCCCGTGGGAGACAATTAACATCCGCTTTGACGGCAAGTCCCCCAACGCAGCGAGTGAACGCGCTGCGAGCTCCATGGTGGTCTCGCCACCGCCCGGACGAAAGCCTTCGGGGTCGTCGATCATCCCGTCCATGGCGTTACCCGTTTGGCGGTAAATCGCTGTCCAGCTGCGCCCTTCCCAGGTACCGAAATCGCGTTCCTTCCAGGCCGCAACCATATGCACGGGAATTCCTGCCACGCCTGCGGTCGCCTCCGCCAAAATGCGTGCGCGGCGCAGGCCGGAGTGCAGCACGATGTCCGGTTGCCATGCCGCAAGTTGAGGCGCGAGCGCGTGCGCATGGGCGGCGCCTGCGCGGCTCAGCCCCATGTCGCTTTGGCCATAGCAGCGCCCCTGCCAGGCGCGGGCGACCTCGGTGTGCCGGACCAGCAGCACCGTACGCGCCATCATAAAGCAGCCGTTGCCGCCAGTAGCAGGATCAGCTGGCTGACATAAGCGGCAAAGCCCAGGCAGTCGCCGGAGCTGCCGCCGATCCGGCTCAGCAGCAATGCGCGGAACCACCAGAGGAAGGCCCAGGCACCCAGCGCGGCTGCCCCAAGAGCAAGAGGTGCAAGCATGGCAAAGCCCAGCAAACCGGGCAGCGCCGTCACCAGCGCCTTGATCAGCATGGACAGACTGACGCCCGAGGCGACATCCTTGGCGAGGCCGGTGCCCTGGGGCGCGGGCGCGACCAGGGTCATCAGCACCACGACCATCAGCCGGCCGAAGCTCGCCGCAGCGACGATGGTGAGGAATGCCAGCAACGGGGGCAATGTCTCGATCACCGCCAGCGTCAGTGCCGCGCGCAAACCGACCGCCAGTATCAGCCCTAGGCTGCCGAAGCTGCCGATGCGGCTGTCCTTCATGATTCGCCGGACGTCGTCCGCGGTGAGGCCGCCGCCGAAAGCGTCGCAGAAATCAGCGACCGCATCTTCATGAAACG
The DNA here is from genome assembly GCA_030373505.1 of Parasphingorhabdus sp. Lineage (GTDB taxonomy): Bacteria > Pseudomonadota > Alphaproteobacteria > Sphingomonadales > Sphingomonadaceae > Parasphingorhabdus. The sequence goes on along the minus strand of JAUCYS010000002.1, from coordinate 145,364 downwards.
CACCGGTCAGCCGCGCCTCTATCGCCAGCGCGATCAGCACCGCGACCAAGGCGGGCCAGATGCTGGCCGCTGCTAGCGCAATGGCTGCCGTGATGGCACCTATGCCTGCGCCTACCAGCGGAAACCAGCCCACCGCCTGCACCAGCCCGGTTGCAACCTGCTGCGCGCTCAGCGATGCGGTGCCGGGAACGGGAATGCGCGTGAGGAACTGGATCGCAAGCAGCGGAGGAGCCCAAGCCGGGTATCTTTCCGCCATATCAGGTCCCGATATCCGCCAGCCGTGCGACATCGCACAGCAATGCGGCGGCACTGTCGAGCAAGGGTAGCGCGACCAGCGCACCGCTGCCTTCGCCCAGCCGCATTTGCCACTCGAGCACCGGGGTAAGGCCAAGATGGGTGAGCGCCGCGCGATGGCCCGGCTCGGCGGAGAGATGGCCCGCGATCATCACCGCGCGGGTGCCCGGGCAGAGCTGTTCGGCGATCAGCGCCGCGGCGGTGGTGACATAGCCATCGAGCAGCACCAGCCTGCTCAGCCGTGCGGCTGCGGCATAGAAGCCCGCCATCGCGGCGATCTCGAAGCCTGCGATGGCCGCCATCGCGGCCTTGTCGGTGCGTCCGTTCAGCCGTTTGACTGCAGAGGTGACGATATCGCGCTTGATCGCGCGCATCGCCGAATCCGCGCCGGCACCGCTGCCGGTGGCAATCTCGGCGTCGATACCGACCAGCGCGTGGGTCAGGCAGGCGGCAGCGGTGGTGTTGCCGATTCCCATCTCGCCCGCGATCAGCAACCGATAGCCCGCATCGGCCGCCAGTTGCGCCTCTGCCTCGCCCAGCGCCCAGGCGGAATCGAACTGCTCCACCGTCATCGCCTCGCCCCGGCTGAGGTCGGCCGTTCCCGGAGCAACGGGCGACGCGTTGAAATGATCAGGCCATGGCTCGCACGGGGGCTGGATCATGCCGGCATCGACCACCCGAAAATCCGCCCCTTGCGCCTTGGCGAGCGCAGTGCTGCTGGCCTTGCCGCTCAGGATCGTTTCGACCATCGCGGTGGTAACCGCCGAGGGCCAGAGCGTTACCCCCTGCGCAACCACGCCATGATCGGCGGCAAACAGGACAAGGCGGCGCGGGCAGGTGAGTGGAGCGAGCGACTGGCTTGCCACCGCGAGCTCCACCGCCAGTGCCTCGAGCTGCCCCAGGCTGCCCACCGGCTTGGCGAGAGCGTCGAGCTTGGCCTGAACATCTTCGCGGGTGATCATCAGCGCTCCAGTCGTGTGGTTGTGGGCGGTAGCCGGTCCTGCCAGCCATGCCGGACCAGCTCGGGCGTATCGGTTTCGCGCTCGGGATAGCCCAGACACAGCAAGGCGATGAAGCGCCAGTGTGCCGGTACGTCCAGCATGGCATTCATGCCCGCAGGATTGATGATCGACACCCAGCCCATCCCGATGCCGTGCGCCCGGGCGGAGAGCCACAGCGTTTGCACCGCGGTGACCACCGACCAGCAGAGGGTTTCGGGCATCGTCGCGCGGCCAAGGCCATGGCCGGTCTCCGACTGCTCATCGCAGAATACCGCGACGATTTCGGGGGCCTCGCGCAGACCGTGCAGCTTCAGAGTCTCGTAAAGCGCCTTGTGATCTCCGGAATAGGCCTCGCCAGCGGCGCGCTTCTGCGTATCGACCTCGGCTATGAGGGCAGCGCGGCGCTCGGGCGAACGGATGCGGACAAACCGCCACGGCTGGGCGTTGCCGACTGACGGTCCATGACACGCGGCTTCGAGCAGCGTGTCGAGAAGTCCGTCGGGCATGTTGCGCGTCTGGAAGTGGCGCACATCGCGGCGCCATGCCAGCAGGCAATCCAGCTGATCGCGAAAGGCGGCGTCGAACACCGGCCCGGTCATGGCCCTTGCTCCGCAATGCCAAGCAGCCGGTCCACATCGACATGCTCCTCCAGGGCCGCCGCGAGCGCATCGAGCGCCTGATCGACGCGGTGGTCCTGGGCGACGCCGTCGCTCTGTGCTCCCAGCCGCGCCAGCCAGGCACCGCGCTGAGCGGGGTGATCGAACAAGCGGTGGATATAGCAACCCGCGATCCGCCCGTCGGCGCTGACCGCGCCGTCATTCTCGCCGCTGGCCAGCCGCAGCAGCGGTTGCACGGGGCCAAGCGCGCGGGTCTGGCCGACATGGATTTCATAGCCAGCAAAGGGCTGGCCATCGCGGATGCTGGTTCCGGTCACCTCGACCACGCGCTTGTCGCCGGTCAGCCGGGTGACGACCGGCAGGTAGCCCAGCCCCGATACGGTTGCGGGCGCGCCTTCGACACCATCGGGGTCCTCGATAGTCTGCCCCAGCATCTGATAGCCGCCGCAGATGCCCAGCAGCGCACCCCCACGCCTGACATGCGCCGCGATGTCGATATCCCAGTGCTGCGCGCGCAGGAACGCGAGGTCGGCGATCGTCGCCTTGGTCCCCGGCAGGATGATCAGCGCGGCATCGCCGGGCAAAGGCTGACCCGGTGGCACCATCATCAGCCGGACACCGGGTTCGTGCGCAACCGAATCGAAATCGTCGAAATTGGCGATCCGCGACAGCATCGGGACCGCAATGGTGATCGCACCCTCGCTGGCGGCTGCGGCGTCGAGCACAACCGCGTCTTCGGCGGGCAGCTGGCGTGCGGCGGCAAGCCAAGGGATCACGCCCAGCCCCGCCCAGCCGGTGCGGCGTTCGATTTCGGCATAGCCATTATCGAACAACCGGACATCCCCGCGAAACTTGTTGATCAGGAAGCCCTGGATCATCGCTGCATCGTCCGCGTCGATCACCATCTTGGTGCCGACGATCGAGGCGATCACGCCGCCGCGGTCGATGTCGCCGACCAGCACCACCGGCACGCCAGCCGCACGGGCAAAGCCCATATTGGCGATGTCGCCCGCGCGCAGATTGATCTCCGCCGGGCTACCCGCGCCTTCGACAATGACGATGTCGGCCTGCGTCCGCAGTCGCTGCCAAGATTGCAGCACCGCCGCCAGCAGTTCGCTTTTCCGGTGCTGATAATCTGCCGCGCCCAAGGTGCCGACAACCTTCCCGTGCACAACGACCTGCGCGCCGGTGTCTGACTGCGGCTTGATCAGGACCGGGTTCATATCGATGCCGGGGGCGACGCGACAGGCCAGCGCCTGAAGCGCCTGTGCCCGGCCGATCTCTCCGCCTTGCGCGACGGCGGCGTTGTTGGACATGTTCTGCGGCTTGAACGGGCGCACGTTTAGGCCGCGATGGGTCAGCAGCCGGCATAATCCTGCGACAAGCACCGATTTTCCGACATCCGATCCCGTTCCCTGCAGCATTACAGCAGCCACGCGATTGCTCCTGCCATGGCCCACATGAGCAGACACGCCCGGCGATAGACCCACAAGGCGCGCCGTAGATCGGGAGTACTGGGGGCGGGGCCGTCGCCCAGCCAGGCGCGATGCGCGGGCTCGCCGTCATAGCTGACCGGTCCGCCCAGCCTGCGCCCCAGCACGCCGGCCATCGCCGCCTCGGGCCAGCCACCATTGGGCGATGCGTGGTGGCGGGCATCGTGCAACATCGTGCGCCATCCGCCCGACCCGACCAGGCACACAAGCACGCCCGATATCCGCGCCGGGATGAAGTTCACCAGGTCATCGGTACACGCCGCCGCCCAGCCGAAGTGGAGATAGCGCGAATCGCGGTGCCCGATCATCGAATCTGCCGTGTTCACAGCTTTGCATATCAGAAGGCCCGGCAGCCCGGCGACCAGAAACCAGAAGGCGGGCGCGACGATGCCGTCGCAAAAGCTTTCTGCCAGACTTTCTGTGGCGGCAACTGCGATGCCGTGCTCGTCGAGCCCGGCGGTATCGCGGCCCACGATCCGCGCCACAGCCGCGCGTGCCTCTGCCAAATCCCCGCGTAGCAGCGGCCGGGCGACGGCACCGACATGATCATCAAGGCTGCGCTGCGCCAGACCCGTGGCCGTGACCGCAATGACCAGCACCTCCGCCAGACTGTTGCGTGCCCAGTTTTCGATCAACCAGCCGATGGCACCGACACCGCCTGCGACCAGCACCAGCAGCGCCAGACCCATGACGCGGCGGCGCAGCGCGATGCCCGCATTCCAGCGCCGCTCGAGCACGGTGATGGCAGCCCCGATCCACACCACCGGATGGCCGATCACGGCCAGCAGCCATGCGGGGTAACCGATCGCGGCCTCGCCGATCAGCGCGAGCAGCAGCTGTTCGGGCCGCGTTAGCATGTTCAGCGCGCCATCTGTGATGTCACGATGAACCGCACGCCGTCCGGGGTCGTGCCGATATGCGAGGAGACACCATAAGTTTCCGCAATCCGCTGCGGTGTCAGCACGTCTTCGGGCGTACCCTGGGCGATGATCCGGCCGTCGCACAGCAACAGCACCTCGTCCGCCACCCGGATCGCGTGGTTGAGATCGTGCAAAACGAGGATCACCCCGGCTCCGCTACGCGTGACCTCGCGCAAACATTCGAGCGTGCCGAGCTGATGCGCGGGGTCTAGATTGGCAAGCGGTTCATCGGCCAGCAGCCATTGCGGCTCACCTGCCAGCACGCGGGCGAGAAGGACACGCGCGCGTTCCCCGCCCGAGAGCGCGGTCATCGGTCGAGTCGCGAATTGAGTGACATCGGTTGCGGCCATGGCGCGTGCCACCGCCGCGCCATCCGCCTTGGTCTCGCCCCAGCGGGCGCGGTGCGGATAGCGGCCCAGCGCCACCAGGGTGGCGACATCGACGTCCCAGTGGACGTCGGCACCCTGCGGCAGCAGGCCGATCTGGCGCGCAAGATCACGCATGGACAGCGCCGAGCGGGGCTGGCCATCGACCAGCACCCGGCCTTCGTCGGGCGTGCGCAGCCCGGCGAGGCATGAGAGCAGCGTGGATTTGCCCGCGCCATTTGGCCCCAGCACCGCTGTTACCCGTCCTGGGGTGAATGTGGTGCTTATCGCATCCAGCACGCGGCGACCGCCGAGCGTGAGCATAATATCCTCTGCAGCCAGCGTGCTCATGCCAACCCCCGACGCATGCGCAGCAGCAGAAACAGGAAGAACGGCCCGCCCAGCATCGACATCGCAATGCCCAGCCGCAATTCGCTGACCGTCGGCATCGCGCGCACCACACAGTCGCCAAGCAGCAGCAGCAAGGCACCGGCCAGCGCGGATGGCAGCAGCACCGCCGAGGGCCGATTACCCACGAACGGCCGGACAAGGTGTGGCACGATCAGCCCGACGAAGCCGATGATCCCCGCGGTCGCCACCGAGGCGCCGACGCAAAGAGCAACGCCGACGACGATAAGCAGCTGCAGCCGTAGCGGATCGACCCCCATCGAGCGTGCGGCGGATTCGCCGAGCGTCAGCGCATCGAGCGTCCGTCCGGTGAGCGCGAGCAGCGTGCCGCCGAGCGCCAGCAAGGGCAGCGCCAGCCATACGTCGTCCCAGCTCCGGTCAGTGAGCGCGCCCATCAGCCAGGTGACGATCTGCGACGTCGCAAACGGGGTGGGGGCCAGGCTGATCGCCAGCGCAGTCATTGACCCGGCGACACTCGACAGAATGACACCGGCGAGCGTGAACACGATCATGCTGCCCGAGCGCCCGACCAGCAACGCAAGGATCGCCATGGTTAATCCTGCGCCAGTGAGCGCAAAAGCCGGCAGCAGCCAAGCCGATGCGGTATAGCCGAAATAGAGCGAGATCACCGCGCCCAAAGCCGCTCCCGATGACACGCCGAACAGGCCAGGGTCGGCGAGCGGATTGCGCAGATAGCCCTGCATCGCCGCGCCGGACACACCCAAAGCGCCGCCAACCAGTATCGCCAGCACGGTGCGCGGCATCCTCAGTTCTGCGATTATCGGCCAGCGCGGATCGCCCGCCACCCAGGCATCGAGCGGGATCCACACCTTGCCGGCCATCAGCGACAGCAAGACAGTCACGGCAATGCACGCCACAAGTGCAAGGTTGAGCCGGAGCGAGCGGTTCATAGCGATCGCCTTATGCTGGCAAGATGGCGGACTGCATCGATGATCGTGGGGCCACCGCAGTGGAGCAGCCGCTCGGGGTAACGGTGTACCGTGATCTGCTGCGTCAGCCCGTTCAGCACCGGATGGCTCAGCATCCGGTCGCTGTGGTCCTGCGCGCCGACCGACAGCAAGACACGGGGCGGACGCGCCACCAGATGCTCAAGCGGCAGAACGTCCCATCGTTTCAGGCCGTAATCGGCGCTCATGTTGCGAAAGCCGGTGACGCGCAGCAGTTCGCTGGCAAGCGTGCCATCGCCCGGCACCAGCCCTCCGCCTTGCCAGATCAGCGCGCCGGGCCTCGTACCGCCCTTGGCCGCAGCGGCCTGCACTGCGTCGTCGATTCGCGCCAACAACGCTTCGCCGCGCGCGGTCTGGCCGACCGCGGCTGCGATCGTGCGGACCTGCGCGGCGCTTTCGGCTATGCTTTCCGGGACGCTGATCTGGACAAGCGGAATGTTCATCCGCTGCAATGCCGCGATGGTCGACGGGGCGACATGCGCTCCGGAGAGCACAAGGTCGGGGGCGAGCGCCACCACCTCTTCGGCGGTGCCCGACGTCGCGGCAAAGCGCCGCGCCTGATCGAGCGGGATCGAGCTTGCCCGTTCATCGTGCGAATAATGGCTGATCGCGGCGATCTGCTTCGGATCGGCGATCTGCAGCAGCACCGCATCGACGCACGGGTTGATAGAGACGACGCGCGGCAGTGCCGAAGCCTCGCGCAACGGGCTCTGCGCCAAGCGGTCAGCGGCTTGCGAGGAACAGCCGGCGACCGTCAGGGCAAGAGCAAGGGCGAGGACGCGGATCAATATTCGACGCCCTTCTGCGCCTTGAATCCGGCCTTGAACGGGTGCTTCACTTCTTCGAATTCGGTGACCAGATCGGCCAGCTCGATCAGCTCGGGCTTTGCGTTCCTACCGGTTATACAGATGTGCTTGGTCAGCGGGCGGGTCTTGAGGAAGGCGACGATTTCATCGATCGGCAGCGTATCCTGCCGCAGCACGATGTTGAGCTCATCCAGAATGATGAAGTCATATCGGGGATCGAGGATGAGTTCCTTCGAGCGTTCCCAGGCCGCGCGCGCCGCCTCAATATCGCGCGCCCGGTCCTGTGTGTCCCATGTAAAGCCTTCGCCCATCACCTCGAAGGTCAAGAGGTCTGGGTTGGCTTGGAAGAAATTCTTCTCGCCCGTCTCCCATGCACCTTTGACATATTGCACGATACCCACCTTCATCCCCCAGCCCAGGCTGCGGATGGCCATGCCAAAGGCGGACGAAGATTTGCCCTTGCCGTTTCCGGTGTGGACGATCAGCAGTCCGCGTTCCAGCGTCCGGCGCGCCTGCATCCGCTCGCGCGCGGCCTGCACCCGCTGCATCCGCGCATTGTGACGGGCATAGTCTTCTGGTGTTTCAGTCATTATGTCCTCCATGCGGCCAGGGCGGCGCCCAGCCTGTTCCAGTCCCTGTCATCGCTCGGCAGACCGATCCGCAGCCAGCCGGCGGTATCAGCAAACGGGCGGGTCAGCACGCCGGCCTCCGCCAGATGCAAAAACAGGTCATTACGGCGGACCGCGTGAATCAACACGAAAAATAAGGTGCGTCCGACAATTTCGAGGCGATGGTGCGTCAGCAGGTCCGCCAGCCGCTGCGATGCATCTGAAAGTCTTGCCCGTTGTGCCCGATGCCATGCAGAGTCGCGATAGGCGGAAAGCCCCGCCGCCACAGCAGGGCCGGATACCGGCCAGTCGCCGATCAGCGCGCGCAGCTCTTCGCCAATTGCGCACGGCGCGATGACAAATCCAAGCCTGAGGCCAGCAAGGCCGAAGAATTTGCCGAAGGATCGCAGCACGATCAGCCCCGGCCAGTCGCAACCGGCCAGACTGTCTTGCGCGCCGGCATCGGCAAACGCCTCGTCAACGATAAGATGTCCGCCGCGCGCCGCCAGCAGCGATGCCGCGACACGCAGCTCTGTGCGATCGGCGACAACCGCGTCGGGATTATTGGGCCGGGCGAGCACCAATATGTCGTGCGTTTGCGCCATCGCGGCGACCGCATCGGCGATGCAGGTCGTGACGCCTTGCGCCCCCCACATCGATTCGTGGCCCGAATAGCCGGGACGGACGACGGCGGGCCGTTGCGGTGAGGAGCGGGCGCCCAGTATCTGGCCGAGCAGCCGCAGCGCCAGATCGCTCCCCGGGACCGCAACCACGCGCGCGGCGTCGACCCCGAAAAACGCCGCAGCGGCGGCTTCCAGCGCCGCCAGATCAGCCGGGTCGGGCAGCCGTTCCGCTGCCTCGGCGCCTTGCACTGCCGGATATGCCCAGGGCGCAATTCCGGTCGACAGGTCGGTCCAGCGGTCGACGCCGGGAAAGGTGGCGCGCGCCAGATCAATCCGCCCGCCGTGGTCGGAAAAATGATCGACAAGGGCGCGCGCTGCCTGGTTCATCAGTAGCGCAACCGCACACCGGCATAGCCAGCCCGGCCCGGTGTGCCATAGCGGAAGATCGTCTCATACTGCTCGTCAAACAGGTTTTCGACGCGGCCATAGATGTCGATCCGGTCGGTCACCGGGAACGACGCTCGCAGGTCAGCCAGCACATAGCCTTCGATCTTGCGGCTGTTGTTTGCGTTGGCGAAGTTCGCGCCGACATGGGTGAGGGTGACCCCGGTCTCCAGCCCGAAATCCCAGCTATAGTCGATCAGCGCGGTGACACTGTGCTGCGGGCGGCGGACCAATTGGCGGCCAAAATTCGCATCGCCGGGCGACCGGTTGGTGGCGTCGGTATAGGTATAGTTGGCCTGCAGCCGCAGCGCATCGACCGGCTGCATCGTCAGGCCGATCTCGACCCCTTCGGCCCGTGCCCTGGAAACATTGTCATAGGTTCCTGACGGGCGGTTGGCGCATATGCCGGCAAGCGGTGCCGCGCACGAGACGAAGATGATGAGATCACTGGAATTGCGCCGGAAATAGGTAGCGCTGGCCTGCAGGCGTCCATCCACGAGATTTTGCGTAATGCTCGCATCCCAGCCTTTCGACCGTTCCGGCTGAAGCGCTTGGTTGCCGTAGTCGCTCTGCAGCTGGAACAGCGAGGGTGCCTTGAACCCCTCGGCATAGCTGGCGCGCAATGTGGTCCCGGTCTGGCTGATGGTGTATACGCCGCTGCCTCCAACGGTCGTCGCGCCGCCAAAACGATCATGATCATCATGACGGACTCCGCCGGTCAGGGTCAGGCCGATGACCGGTGTGGCGACGATCTGGCCATATACGCTGTCGATCCGCGCGCGCCCGATCGAGGGTGCCGCGCCGTAGCTGCTACTGGAAAAGCGCGAGGTTTCGCGCTCCAGGCCCCCGGTCAGCTGCCAGCCGTCGGAGATGTCGAAAATACCCTGATACTCGATCCGCTCGTTGCGGCCGTTCCCCGTGAATGTCTCGGTCGCCGGGCCATCGAGGCTGATGTTGCGCCGCCGGGTGTCGGTATAGGCATAGCCCAGCCGGTTACGGAAACGCCCGTCGAACAGAGCGGCGTTGATGCCGGTATAGCCGACGAACTCTCGCGTGCGCGATTCCTCGTTCACGTCGCCAAAGGCATAGCTCGGCGGCGGGAAACCATCGATGTTTACGCGTCCCTCGGAGTACCAGCCGCGGGCATCGACAGAAAGCCCGTCGCTCAATGCGAGGTTGAAATTGCCGTTGGCACCATAGTTCTTGTACCCATCCCTCTCGACGCCACCGCGCGCCTCGCTGAAAGCCGAGATGCCATCGGTGCGGAAATAGCCCGCACCCACACTGGCCGATAGCGGGCCCGCCTTTCCGGCAATGTTGCCAACAATCTGTCCTGTATTGCGATAGCCATATTCGCTCCGCAAATTGACTGTCAGCTCTTCTGTCGGTTGCCGGGTGATCATGTTGATCACCCCGCCAATCGCCTGGCTTCCCCACAAGACCGAAGACGGCCCCCGCAAAACCTCAATCCGCTCGATATTGCCGGTAAGCAGATTGCCGAAATTGAACCCGCCTCCTGGCGAAGAGGGATCGTTGAGTTTGATACCGTCGACCAGCGCCACCGTGTGGTCGCTTTCGGCGCCGCGAATATAGACCGAGGTGGACGTACCAACGCCGCCATTGCGGGTGATGCTGACGCCGGGCAAGGTGCGCAGGACATCGGCAACGGTCTGGGTCTGGCGCCGCTCGATCTCCGCGCTATCGACGACGCTGATCGACTGGCCAACGCGTTCCACCGGCTGGGCGGTGCGGTTGGCGGTGACAACGACGACCGGTTCGCGCGGGTCCGGACTGGCAAGGTTATCCTGCGCAGACGCAGATGCGCAGACGCTGGAACAGAACGCGAGTGTGGAGGCTGTAACTTTCAGAAATGAATTAGGCATGTGTATCCCCTATTTAACAACAAGGGGTTGCACGCGCTCATGGCACGACAGAGCATTCGCTGGCATATCACCCGCGCGCGCCACCCCGATCGATGTCGTCACGCGAGGATGAACCTCGATCACGCTGAACACCCCGTCCGCGTAAAGGACCGACTGCAACAGGCAGGTCTCCTGGCTTCCGGGTCAACACATCCGCCCCGCCTTCCCGGATGCTGATGCATCCAGTGGCATGATGGGGCGACCGCTCTCCGGTCACAGTTGCGGGGACAGCCACGGATTACAGGGGTAGATACCTGCTTCCGTGTTCCCTATTAATCCCATCTCTGGGAACCTGTCGCGACGCCCCGATATGGCGAGCAAAAACGAATTGCAAGGAAAATGGACAGATGCGATGCTGACTTTAATAACAGGCGGGGCGCGGTCTGGAAAAAGCGCGCGCGCCCAGTTTCTGGCGGAAGGCCAGCCTGGCGAGCTGGTTTATCTGGCCACTGCGCAAGCGTTTGATGAGGAGATGAGCGACCGGATCGCGCGGCATCGGGCTGACCGCGGACCCCGCTGGCGCACAGTCGAATGCCCCATCGATCTGCCCGATGCGATCGCGCGTGAAATGGGAGAAGGCCGTGTCCTGTTGATCGATTGCCTGACCTTGTGGACCAGCAATCTGCTCCTGGGCGAACATGATTTTTCCGTCGCTTCGCAGCGACTGATTGAAACCTTGGTGACGGCCAGTTGTCCTGTCATTCTGGTGAGCAATGAAGTTGGCATGGGTATCGTGCCAGACAACGCGCTGGCCCGTCGATTTCGGGACATGGCCGGGAGGTTGAACCAAGAGGTTTCAGCGATTGCGGACCACGCCGAACTTATCGTCGCGGGGCTTTGCATTCCCATCAAATCAAACAGCTCGCAATTAACATCACCCTGACACATTGATGAAGCTATGGCTGCCATCGACACCGGGATATTTGGTCAAATTACATCGAAATTACACACAGTGGGTCTGGGTGATAGTTTTGGAAGCACAAATATTGTGTCGATAAACGTCAAAAAAGCCCAGTTTTACGGGCTGGTGCGGACGGCGGGACTCGAACCCGCACACCCATTTCGGATAGCAGATTTTAAGTCTGCTGCGTCTACCATTTCGCCACGTCCGCACCGGTAGCTCCGACCGTCAGCCGGAGCCTGTCGACAAGCATTATTGCGCGCGCCTGGTCAAGTGCGGAGACGCATTATATCGGAATATTTCGGTAACTAGCCCTTGTTCAGCCGCTCGCGGATTTCCTTGCCGGGCTTGAAATAGGGCACACGCTTGGCCGGAACCTCGACCGACTCCCCGGTGCGGGGATTGCGGCCGACCCGCGGTTTGCGCTGGCGGGTGGAAAAAGCACCAAATCCGCGCAGTTCGACGCGCCCGCCCTCGGCCAGCTTCTGGCTTATCTGGCTGAAGAAAATGTCGACAATTTTTTCAATTTCATCCGGCTTCAATTCCGGATTCTCGTTTGCGAGTTTTTCCAGTAGTTCAGAACGTATCATCGGTGCGCCTTTCCGATTTGATGCCGATTCAGCGGTTTCCCTTGACAGAGACTCCCAAGGATCATGATGTCTTTTGTTTTTAGAGTCCCTAGATGCCAGAAAATCCGCCTATTTTCAATGGGCTTGGCAGTTTAGTGGAAAACTGATGTGAAATGGGACACGGGCAAGAAAAAGCCCGCCCCGTTGAGGGGGGCGGGCTCGTCTGTAATCCGGTCCGGTTGGACGAAGGACTATTCTTCTTTCTTCTTCAACGCAGCACCGAGAATATCGCCGAGGCTTGCACCGGAATCGGTCGAACCGAACTGTTCCACAGCCTGCTTCTCTTCAGCCAGCTGATGCGCCTTGATCGAGAAATTCGGTTTCTTCGAACGGTCGAAGCCGGTGATCATCGCATCGAGCTTCTGGCCAACCTGGAAGCGGTCCGGACGCTGTTCGTCGCGATCGCGACCGAGGTCGTTGCGCTTGATGAAGCCGGTCGCGCCGTCGTCGCCCATCTGGACTTCGAGGCCGCCATCGCGGACTTCGAGAACGGTGACGGTTGCAACCGAACCCTTCTTGAGGCCGCCGGTGTCGGCACCACCCATGGCGGGTGCTCCTTTTTCCAGCTGCTTCATGCCGAGCGAGATGCGTTCCTTTTCGACATCGATGTCGAGAACGATCGCCTTGACCTGCTCACCCTTGTGATGGAGGTTGAGCGCGTCTTCGCCGGAAATGCCCCATGCGATGTCTGACATGTGGACCATGCCGTCGACGTCGCCTTCAAGGCCGATGAACAGACCGAATTCGGTCGCGTTCTTGACTTCGCCTTCAACCGTGCTGCCGATCGGATGCGTATCCGCAAAGTCGGTCCACGGGTTGGACTGGGCCTGCTTGAGGCCGAGCGAAATGCGGCGTTTCTCGGTATCGACTTCGAGAACGATGACTTCCACTTCCTGCGAGGTGGAAACGATCTTGCCGGGATGGACGTTCTTCTTGGTCCAGGACATTTCCGAAACATGGACAAGGCCTTCGATGCCTGGTTCCAGTTCGACAAATGCGCCATATTCGGTGATGTTGGTGACCGAACCGGTAAGCTTGGTGCCAACCGCATATTTTTCGGTCGCGCTGTCCCATGGATCGCTCTCGAGCTGTTTCATGCCGAGCGAGATGCGCTGGGTGTCCTTGTTGATCTTGATGATCTGGACCTTCAGCGTGTCGCCGATGTTGATCATCTCGTTCGGGTGGTTGACCCGCTTGTAGCTGAGATCGGTAACATGAAGCAGACCGTCGATGCCGCCGAGGTCGACGAACGCACCATAATCGGTGATATTCTTGACCACGCCTTCGGTAACCTGACCTTCGGCAAGGCTCTCGATGAGGCCCGAACGCTGTTCGGCGCGGGTTTCTTCGAGGATGGCACGGCGCGAGACAACGATATTGCCGCGCTTGCGATCCATCTTGAGGATCTGGAAGGGCTGCGGAATGTCCATCAGCGGGGTCACGTCACGCACGGGGCGGACATCAACCTGACTGCCGGGCAGGAAGGCGACGGCGCCGTCAAGGTCAACGGTAAAGCCGCCCTTGACGCGACCGAAGATAACGCCTTCGACGCGATTGCCTTCGTCATATTCTTTTTCCAGCTTGTCCCAGCTTGCTTCGCGACGAGCGCGGTCGCGGGACAGCATGGCTTCGCCATTCACATTTTCGATGCGGTCGACATAGACTTCGACTTCGTCACCGACAGTGATCGTGGCTTTCTGACCGGGAGCGGCGAATTCGCGCAGCGCCACACGGCCTTCTGATTTCAGTCCCACATCGATGACAGCCATGTCATTTTCGATGCCGGTTACGGTGCCTTTGACGACGCGGCCTTCAAAGCCCTGGTCTTCGCCACCGAGTGATTCGTTTAACATTGCCGCGAAATCGTCGCGGGTTGGAAATGCCGTTGAGGCCATATGGTATAATCCTTGACAGTCAATTTTTCTGGCCAGGCGGTTGGTTCCGCCGGTCTTGGACCAAAATTGCCGCGATCACCTCATGTGATCGCCGCATCCCTCAGGAAACTGCCAAATTTTGGTAGATGCGAGGCTAAGCATCAACAGCAAAAGCTGCGCCAAAGCCGAACCGGTTTCTGACCAGCCCGTCTAGCGCATCATTTGTCTGCTATGCCGGATCTTTGTCGCGCCGGCCGCTTGTCTTCGCATTCACCAAGGCAATCGCCTGCTGAATGGCGGCGTCTATAGTCAAATTGGTGGTATCTAGCAAGACTGCATCTGCGGCGGGCTTCAGCGGAGCGGTGGCGCGGTTCTGGTCGCGTTCGTCGCGCTGCAGAATGTCCGCGAGAATGTCTTCGAAATCAACCTGCTGGCCCCGGCGCTTCATCTCCTCGAAACGGCGCACGGCGCGGGCCTCGGAGGAGGCGGTGACGAACAGTTTGACGTCGGCATCCGGTGCGATAACGGTTCCGATATCGCGCCCGTCCAGTACGGCCCCGCCGGGCTGGCCGGCAAAGTCTTTCTGGCGCTTGTCGAGGGCGCGTCTGACCGGAGGGTGAACGGAGACACGGCTGGCGAGGCCGCCAATGTCTTCGCTGCGCAGCGCCGGATCGTCGAGCAGGCTGCTCTCAAAATTGCAGGCGGCCAGCGCATCGGCCGGATTGTCGGGATCGCCGCCCTGTTGCTGGAGCGTCCAGCCGACCGCGCGGTAGAGCAGGCCGGTATCCAGGAAAGGCAGGGCAAAATGCTTTGCCAGTCGCTTGGAAATCGTTCCCTTGCCCGAGGCGGTCGGTCCGTCGACGGCGATGATCATCGCTTGGTCCTCGCCTGATCCCTGGAGGCCTTTATCAGGCCGCCGACGGCAATGATGATCCAGACGAATTCGAGCAGCAGCGAAGCGAGATTGAAATGCACCATCAGCGACACGGTCAGCAGCAGTGCCCCCAACAGGTTTGTGCCGTTATAGACAAAGGCATTCACCGAACTGGCGTAGACATTATAGGCATAGGCAGAGACGATCAGCACGCTGCCGAACAGCCCGATTATATTGGCGGTAAATCCGTCGATCATGTGGCCGCCAGTTTGGTGATAAGCTCGTCAAAACCGGGGAAACTGGTTTCGACCGGCCGGATATCGTCAATCGAGAGACCCGATTCTGTTGCCAGGCCAGCGACTGCGAAGCTCATCGCGATGCGGTGGTCCAGCGCGGTTTCGATCACCGGTTTGATGCTTCCGCCCGGCAGCGGTTTGCCGCCGCTGCCCCGGATCGTCAGGCCGTCATCTTGCTCGGTCAGGCTTACGCCTAGAAGGCCAAGCCCCTTGGCCATTTGCGACAGCCGGTCGGATTCCTTGACCCGCAGTTCGTGTAGGCCGCGGGTGGTGGTTTCGCCCTCCGCCATGGCGGCAGCGACAAACAGGACCGGAAATTCATCGATCATGCTGGGCGCAATGTCGGCGGGCACGTCGATGCCGGTAAGCGGGCTGTGCCTGACGTGGATATCGGCAACTGGCTCACCGCCAACGGTGCGCTTTTTCGCAAAGCGGATATCGCCGCCCATATTCTGCAGCACTTCGTACAGTCCGGCGCGGGTCGGATTGATACCGACATTTTCGATGATGATATCCGAACCGGGGACGATCAGGGCCGCAACGACCGGGAAGGCGGCAGAGGAGGGGTCACCCGGGACCTTGATCTTTTGCGGTTGCAGTTCCGCTTCACCGGTCAGGGAGATCACCCGGCAACCCTCGGCATCGGTTTCGACGCTGATCTGCGCGCCAAAGCCCCGCAGCATGGTTTCGCTATGATCGCGGGTGAGCACCGGTTCGACAATCCGGGTAATCCCCGGTGTGTTGAGGCCGGCAAGCAGAATCGCCGATTTGACCTGCGCCGAAGGGACCGGCAGGCGATATTCGATCGGGACCGCCGGACAAAGGCCGTTGACGGTGAGTGGCAGGCACTCCTTGTAGTCAGCCGTCTTGCGCGCGCGGATATCCGCGCCCATCCGGGACAGCGGTTCGATCACCCGGCCCATCGGCCGTTTCGTCAGGCTGGCATCGCCGGTGAAGGTTGCGCTGATCGGGTGAGACGCGATCAGACCCATCAGCAGGCGCGTCGATGTGCCGCTATTGCCCATTTCCAGAACATTGTCCGGCTGCATCAGCCCACCGACGCCGACGCCATGGACCGTCCAGACGTCGTCCTTTTTTTCGATTTTCGCTCCCATCATGCGCAGCGCATCGGCGGTTGCGAGGACGTCTTCGCCCTCGAGCAGACCGGTGATCCGGCTTTTGCCGACGGCCAGCGCGGAGAATATCAGGGCCCGGTGCGAAATGCTTTTGTCGCCTGGGACGGAAATGGTGCCGGTAAGCGGGCCGGACGGTTTGAACGTCGCGGGCAGTGGAGTGTTGCTTGTCATGTCAGAGCTTTGTTAGCGGAACGCACGAATGATTCGTGCAGGAATATGAAAGGGCTTTTGACAGCGCTGCAAAGCTATGGCAAGGCGCGCCGGATTTCGCGGCTGATTTAGGCATGACTTGAATCGCCGAAGAGCAGACTTACCTATAAACGAATTGATTTAGACAGGATTTGGACACCAGCCATGGTTAAACCGGAATGGGGCACAAAACGCACATGCCCGAAATGTGGAACGCGCTTTTACGATCTCGGCAAGGAAGATCCGGCGACCTGCGTCGAATGCGGCGAAAGCTTTGTCCCGGAAGCCGTGCTGAAATCCAAGCAACCGCTGCCGTTTGAGGCCGCGCCGAAGAAAGACGCCAAGAAGGAAGCGGATGCGGTCGACGATGATGATCTGGACATCAATATCGATGATGATGATCCATCGCCGGACAATGAAGTTGACCTGGGTGGCGACGATGATCTCGGCGTCAGCAAGGGCAAGGGTGACGACGAACCAGCCGATACCTGATTTTTGATTTGCATATTGAAGGGCGTCTATACTAAAGGCGCTTTTCAAATGGGGCCTTAGCTCAGCTGGGAGAGCGCTTCGCTGGCAGCGAAGAGGTCAGCGGTTCGATCCCGCTAGGCTCCACCAATTTTTCCAAAACTCCCAGCCATACCGAACTTCTGCGACTTTACGTCCGCAGAAGCCGGTCCAAGCCTGGCGGAATTGAAGTCCTGCTTGCGTCAACACGCCAAGAGGCATTTGCTTGGCATCGTGTTGCTTTTGACAAGGCGCAAAACCCTCAATCCAGGTCCTGTCGTTCAGGCGGCGAATCGAACAGGGGTTCTCCCAGCATGAAGCCGACGATATTCGGACTCCCGAGCTGTTCGACCAGGGCTTTGCCGGTGATCAGCAAGGGCACCGCGATCAACGCTCCCGCCAGACCCCATATCCAGGTGAAATAGCTGATGGCCAGAAGGATAATTACCGGGTTCATCGAAAAGCGCCTGCCAAGGATCGACGGGGTGACCAGATTGGCCTCGATGGCCTGCAGCCCGATATAGGCCGCCATCGGGACGATACCGCCGCCGAGATCGCCTGAGGATGCCGCGCCGAATCCGAACAGGAGCACCGCCATCAGCATCGGTCCGAGATAGGGAATGAAATTGAGGATGGCGGCTATACCGCCCCACATCAGCGGAGATTCGATATCGAGCAGCCAGGCGCCAAAGGCCACCAGCATTCCGACCGCGATATTGATGATGGTCACCGCACCGATATAGTGGGACAGATCCTCAGTGATGCTTCGGCCGGTGCGAGCGGCCTTGAGCGTCGTGCCCAGATTCGAGCGATTGAGCAAGATGAGTCGCTTCAGCCTCAGACGTGATTCGAGCATGAAATATACCAGCAGCACGACGAGCAGGAAATTCGAGCAGAGCAGCCGGAGTCGCATAGGCCCGCCTCTTCCATCACGGACGGGCCTGGCCAGAAAACCACTTCCCGGCCGCCGGTTTCGCCGATGGTGGAAGAAAAATTCCGCCCCCCATCTGGGATATCGAGGCCGTGAACTGGCGGATATCCACCAGCCGTTCCTGAAGGATATTTGTGATGTCGGGAAATCGCTGAGCGAGTTCCAGCGCGGGCTGCAGGATGATCAGAAAGCCGAGAGCCAGAATCAGCAGAAATACCAGCACGGCTAGGAAAGAGGAAACGGGGTTGGGGATACCGAGCTTGGTGAGGCCATCGGTCAGCGGCAATAGCAGCAGCATGATCACGATCGAGGCGAACAGCGGGCGGAAGAAGACTGCTCCCGCTGACAAGGCAAAGGGCAGGGCCAGAAACAGGCCAAGCGACAAGAGAAAAATCGTCGTCGAGAAGAGTCTCTTTAAGGTTGTATTCGAAGCAATAGCCCGGCGCGTCCCGGACGGGCCCTCGGCGTCGACCGGAGCCGCTATATGATCATCGGCCAACAGATGAGGTGCCTGTTTTTGCGAATTTATCGCCGCTTGCAACGCATTTGGTGGCCACCACGGGATAGTCGATTTCCATGGCTGTCTCGGACCGCAAGGCGTCGGGCTGGGCTTTCTCGCATTCGCGCAACGTCGCGCTGAAACGTGTATCTGTCGCCACTTCCCGGCATTGGGACATATCGTCAGAACATCCCATCAATATCAGGGCATAGGCCAGACCGGTCATCATTTCACTCTCCCTCGGCGTTCGGGTGCCTTCGGATTGAAAACGCGAACCCGTCCAAAAGGTTGCGGCGCGCAGGCTCTGTTTCGCCCGGGCGCATCTGCACGAGGGAAATCCGTCGCAGGTGACAATCGCCACGGAGACGGCGATTGATCGCATCCCTGTCTATTTTTTCGGACAAAAAGCGCTACAGAAGGGTGGCCGTGGCCCTTGCAGGCGACGGTGAGCGGACCGCTCCCGGTCGGCAGTCGCGACATCCATCCATATTTCGAAAGCATGCAACAATCTGATGCCCAAGCCGCCAAGCCATTATGATGCGATAATATTGGGGGCCGGCGGGGCCGGCCTGATGTGCGCGGCCGTCGCCGGACAGCGGGGACGCAAGATCCTGCTGATCGACCATGCTGACGAGCCCGGCAAGAAAATCCTGATTTCCGGTGGCGGGCGGTGCAATTTCACCAATATTGGCACGGCCCCAGACCGCTATCTGTCGCAGAACAAGCATTTCGCGAAATCGGCCCTGAGCGGCTACACCGCCAGTGATTTTATCGCGCTGGTCGACCGCTATGGCATCGACTGGCACGAGAAAACCCTGGGTCAGCTATTCTGCGACGGCTCGGCGAAGCAGATCGTCACGATGCTGATGGACGAATGCCCGGCCGATTCGGTCAGCCTGTCGCTGGGCAAGGCGATCACCGCCGTCAGCCACAGTGATGGTCGCTATCAGGTCGAATATGGCGGCCAGACGGCCTTTGCTCCGTCACTGGTGGTTGCCACTGGCGGGCCGTCGATCCCGAAAATGGGCGCGACCGGATTCGCCTATGATCTGGCCCGGCAGTTCGGACTGAAAATCGTCGAGCCACGCCCGGCTCTGGTGCCGCTCACTCTCGGCGGCGAAGAAACCCTGTTCCGTTCGCTGTCGGGTGTCTCTGCGCCGGTGATCGCTCGCAGCGGCAAGACCGCGTTCCGGGAAGCGGCCCTGTTCACCCACAAGGGCCTGTCGGGGCCGGCAATCCTGCAGATATCCTCTTACTGGCAGCATGGCGAGCCGGTGGAAATCGATTTTCTGCCGGATCTGCCGGATGACTGGCTTGCCCGGGCCAAGCGGCAACTGCCGCGGCTTTCGCTGAAAAAGGCGATCAATGCGCATTTGCCCGCGCGCCTCACCGAAACGCTGACCGAGCGGATTGGCCTGGACGGCGAACTGGGCAATCTGACCGACAAGAAGCTCGATGAAGCGGCGAGACGGCTGTCGCACTGGCGCTTCATGCCCAATGGAACCGAAGGTTTTGCCAAGGCGGAAGTCACCGTTGGCGGGATCAGCACGGCGGAATTATCGTCGAAAAATATGGAAGCTAGGCAAGTACCCGGATTCTATGCTATTGGCGAAGCCGTTGATGTCACCGGCTGGCTCGGTGGCTATAATTTTCAATGGGCTTGGGCGAGTGGCCATGCTGCCGGTAAGGCAATATGATCCCCAGCGCAGACCCTTTAATAAAAACAACATCATCTTCATAAACCGCAGGCGACTGGCATTTCCGCGCGGCTTTCACTTTTGCCACGGAATTAGAACATTATGCCTTTCACCAAATTATCCCCGCTTCTCGCAGAGGCGCTCGCGGCGCACGAATATGACAAGCCAACGCCCGTCCAGGCAGCCGTGCTTGAACCGGAAGCGGATGGCCGCGATCTGATCGTCTCCGCCCAGACCGGCTCCGGCAAGACCGTTGCCTTTGGCCTGGCGATGGCGCCGCAATTGCTGGACGACAACGGTCGTTTCCCGTTTCTGGTCGAACCTCTGGCCCTCGTCATCGCCCCAACCCGTGAACTGGCCCTGCAGGTAAGTCGCGAGCTGACCTGGCTGTACCAGCCGGCCGGTGCCCAGATCGCGACCTGTGTCGGCGGCATGGATGCGTCCAAGGAACGGCGTACGCTGCGCCGCGGCGCGCATGTCATTGTCGGCACCCCCGGCCGGTTGCGCGACCATCTCGAACGCGGCGCGCTCGACCTGAAAAACCTCCGGGCAGCGGTGCTCGACGAAGCGGATGAAATGCTCGACATGGGCTTCCGCGAAGATCTCGAAGAAATTCTCGACGCCACGGGTGAAAAACGCCGGACATTATTGTTCTCGGCAACCATTCCCAAGCCGATCATCAATCTTGCCAAACGCTATCAGAATGATGCGCTGCGCATTTCCACCGTCGGCGAAGATCGCGGCCATGGCGATATCGCCTATCAGGCAATAACCGTCGCGCCTGCCGACACGGAAAATGCGGTGGTCAATCTGCTGCGTTTCCATGAAGCAGAATCGGCGATGCTGTTCTGCGCCACGCGCGAGGCGGTCCGCCGTCTGCACGCGAGCCTTGTGGATCGCGGGTTCAGTGCGGTGGCGCTCTCCGGCGAACATACCCAGAGCGAACGCAATCAGGCGATGCAGGCCCTGCGCAGCAAGCGCGCACGCGTCTGCGTCGCAACCGACGTTGCCGCTCGCGGCCTCGATCTGCCGACGCTGAGCCTTGTCGTGCATGTCGATATGCCGCGCGACGCGGAAACTCTGCAGCATCGCTCCGGTCGTACCGGGCGTGCCGGCAAGAAGGGTACGGCGGTCATCATCGTGCCTTACCAGCGGCGCAAGCGGGTCGAATCGATGCTGCGCGGCGCGAATATCAATGCCGAATGGAAAGATGCTCCTACGCGCGCCGACATTCGCAAGAATGATGCCGAGCGGCTGATCGAAACCCTGTTGCAGCCGGTCGAGATCGACGAGGATGACATGGCGCTGGCGAAACGCCTGATGGCGGAGAAGACGCCGGAAGAAATCGCGGCGATGCTGGTGCAGTCGCACCGCGCCAAAATGCCGGCTCCGGAACAGATGCTTGATCGCGGCGCCCAGTCGCAGGCTGCTCCCGGCGGTCCGCGTCCCGGTTTCGAGGACACCGTCTGGTTCAAGATGAATGTCGGTCATAACCAGCGCGCCGATGCCCGCTGGCTGTTGCCGGTGCTGTGCCGCCGCGGCCATATCACCAAGAATGAGATCGGCGCGATCCGGATCAACGGCGACGACACATTGTTCGAGATTCCGCGCCGCGTGGTCGACAAATTCACTGCCGCCATCGCCGAAAAGAGAGAAGCGGGCGGGGATGATACGGATGATATCACGATCACCCAGTTCGAAGGCAAGCCGCGCGACGAAGCCAAACGCAACCGCAAGGGTGGACGCAGCGACAATGGCGGCGGCCAGCGGGATTACAGCAACGCCAGCAAGAAACATGGCGGCAAGCAGTTCGGCAAGAATAAGTTTGGCGACAAGAAATTCGGTGACAAGAAGTTCGGCGACAAATCGGGCGGCGGAAAGCCTTATCAGAAGCGCAAGCCGGAAGGCGAAGGCGGCGCTGACGGCGGTGCGCCGAAACGGGAATTTGGTGACGGATTCAAGAAGAAATCCGACTTCAAGGGCGATCGCAAGCCCGGCGGCAAGGGCAATTTTGCCGGTGGCAACAAGAAGCCGCACCGCGGCAAGCGGCCGTTTGAAGGTTCGCGACCCAGTGGTCCCAAAGCCGACTGAGTCACTCGATGACAGAGACAATCACCGTCCTGGTTGATGCGGATGCCTGCCCGGTAAAGGATGAAATCTACCGGGTGGCCGAACGCCATGCAGTCGCGGTGGTGATTGTCAGCAACAGTCCGTTTCGCGTTCCGGACCACCCGCTTTTCAGCCGGGTGGTGGTCAGCGATGCCTTTGATGCGGCGGATGACTATATTGCCGAGCGGACCGGCGACCGTACGGTCGTGATCACCTCGGATATATTGCTGGCGGATCGCTGCGTGAAAGCCGGGGCTGCGGTGCTCGGGTCCAACGGCAAGCCATTTACTGCCGACTCGATCGGAGCGGCGGTAGCGACGCGCGCGATCATGGCCGATCTGCGCGCCGGCATGGGGACCGAGAATATCGGTGGTCCGCCGCCGTTCAGCAAGGCGGATCGTTCGCGCTTTCTGTCCTCGCTTGACGAAATACTGGTTCGCCTGAAGCGGCTCGGCTAGTCCAGGGTGACCTGAAAGGTCAGCGCGAAGCTGCTTGCCGGAGCCAGGCTCGCTGCCGTCGCGGTGATCGTCGAACCTCCAAGAAACGCGCCATAAGGGTCGGTTTCATCGCTGCCCGTTGCGTTGTCATCTTCCACCGAGGCAGCGGTTCCGCAATTGGTGCCGCTTCTCATGGATCCCGGTACATAGGTGAACGGGCCGGCCAGGCTGTCGGTTGCGACAACCGCATTGGCCGTGGCGGAACCGCTGTTGCTGACCAGGATGCAATATTGCACCACGGCATCGGGGATGCGCTTGGGATTGGTGGTGCCATTGACCGGATCGCTGAGGATCGAGCTGATCTTGGTGACAGTCACCGTCGCCGAGGGGCGGCAGAATGTGATGTCATGGATCGACATCGCCTGGTTGCCCGACGCCGTGGGCGTCGTCGGCTGGTGATTGCCGTAGACGACTGTTACCGAATCCACCGGCGAGGTAAAGGTCACGACGACATTGCCATAGGGGTCCGTCGCACCGGATGCGCCGTCGCCGATCACGCTGTTGCCGCTGACATAATTGGCGGTATTGTTGGACAGGGTCGGCATAACGGTTGCCCCGTTATAGCTGCCGGTTATCGTCACCTTGTCGGTAAACTGGTTGGCGGCATAGTCGATATCGAAAAGCTTGAACTGGAGACCCGGTACCGCGGTCGGCAAGGTGAATGTGGTGCTCGAAACATGGTTCTCGTTGCCATTGTTCATGTAGAAATAGAGCGCCCGGGTGCCGTCGGGGCCTCCGCCCGAATTGGCGGTGGTTATCTCCGGCGTGCCGTTGGTGAAGCCGTTTGGTGGCTGGGTCACGCTGAAGGTGATATTCCCAAGTCCGGCGAGGCTGTAATTCTGGCTGAGCGAACCCGACGACCAGTTCGTTGGCGAGGCCCAGCTGAAATTCAGCTGGTTGCCCAGGGAGCAGACCGAGGTCAGTGGCGGAATATAGCCGGGCAGGCGGCCGCCTGCGGTAAAGCTGACGCTGGCATAGTCATCTTCGATGCTGATCCCGTTATTGGGGGTCGAATCATAGTCATAGGCGGATGAACTGCGAATCTGCGCGATATGCGTCAGCGTGCCATAAGTTGCCGTGATGGTGACGTTCAGTTCGATGCTGACGGTCTGGCCCGGCGCGATCGCCGTTCCGAGTGTCCATATCCCGCCGCTATATGTTCCGGTGCCGGACGTGCCGGTCAGGCTGACACCGGCGGGCAGCGACGCGCTGACGGTTACCCCGGTCGCGGTCAATGCCGAATCCGGGGCATTGGTAACCGACAATGTATATTTGCCGCTGTTGGCAGAGGTTGCGCCAAAGCTGTTGGTCAAGGACAGGTCGGCAAAGGGCGGCAGCTGTGCGATATAGAGATCGGCGCGGCGGAAGGACCCGGTATCAACACCTTGCTGATCACAGATTTTCAGGGTCCATGTGCCCTGCGCATTTTCGCCGTCAAAGGCGGAGAGGCTGTTCTGCGGGACCTTTGTGCTGTTGTAGACCGGAGTGAGAGGGTCATTGGAACTGTGAGAGGAAATGGATCCTCCGGTCGCTTCATCATCAAATTTGACGTTGAGATTGTTGGCGCTGCCGCCGACATAATCCATCAGCGTGACAACGGTGCCGCTGGGCGAGGTGAGGCTGATCTCCAGATCGCGGCGGTAGCTATGGTCCAGCAGAACGCCGATATCGACATCGCTGACCAGATAGCTGGTGCCGACGCTGAATGTCCGGTTGACCGTTGCGGGGCAGGCATTGTCGGGTATCGCGATCGTGCTGCTGTTCGAATAGGTGGTGACCGTCTGGGCGGCAGCGGTTGTAGCAGGGAATAGCGCTATCACGCACAGGCACAGCCATCCCCTGAGGATGCTGTAGAATGTCCATCGGCTCTGGCCCCCGAAAGAATGTCCCAAATTCATGAAATTGCCCTACCCGCAAGCGGCTAATTAATGGTTAACCGGAGGGCAATGATAATGCGATGCTGGCGAAGCCAGCGCGTTCCGGTGTCAGATATACCGTCTCGCGGTTGGCGAAAGAG
Organism: Parasphingorhabdus sp.; assembly: GCA_030373505.1. GTDB lineage: Bacteria > Pseudomonadota > Alphaproteobacteria > Sphingomonadales > Sphingomonadaceae > Parasphingorhabdus. The sequence continues at coordinate 120,739 of JAUCYS010000002.1, read as the reverse complement.
CCCGGGTTCTAGCCCGGGTTCCAATCGCCCCGGCCCGCCATCCAAAGGCTGATTGCCGCGATCGCGGCAGTGTCGGCGCGCAATATTCTGGGGCCAAGCGATACCGCGACGGATTGGGGCAGGGCGAGGATCATGTCATTTTCGCTGTCGGAAAAGCCGCCTTCGGGGCCGATCAGGATCGCCGCCGGGCCATCATGGGCGACCAGCGCCTTGCGAAAGCTGCCTTCGCCGGTTTCATGGATGCGCTCGTCGGCGAAGAACAGATGGCGGCCGTCAGGCCATTGCTCCAGCAGGGCAGGCAATTTTGTTAGCGAGTTTAGCGAGGGCAGCGCCGTGCGTTCGCATTGTTCGGCCGCCTCGATCATATGGGCGCGCAATTTTTCCGGTTTCAGACCCTGGCCCTGGGTGCGTTCGGTCTGCACGGGGACAATCTTGGCTACGCCCAGTTCGGTGGCCTTTTCGACGATCCAGTTGAACCGGTCCTTCTTGATCGGCGCCGTGCAAAGCCACAGATCGGGCACCGCCTCGCGTTCGCGCGTCTTGCCGTCGATTGCCAGGATCAGGTCACGTTTTCCGAGCGCGCTCACATGGGCCAGATATTCACCGGTGCGATCATCGAACAATTTTACCGGATCGCCCTGCTGGATCCGCATCACCTTGAGCAGATAATGGGCGTGGCTGCCTTCCAGCCGGATCTCGGCGCCTTCGCTGAGTTCGCTATCGACATAGAGGCGCGGGGCACTGTGCGGGGGATAGGCTGGGGTTGCGGGCATACAGGTCTCGAATATCCAAAAACCGTTAGCACTGAGCCTGTCGAAGTGTGGCTATCGGTCGAAAAACGTCCTTCGACAAGCTCAGGACTAACGGTATAAGCCCTCCATGTCATCTGACTTTCAAACTTCTGTTCCCGATACCGAACATAAAGGCCTGACCGGTCTGCTGCCCGCTGCTGCGCGGCCCTATGCGCTGCTGGCTCGCTTTGACCGTCCGATTGGCTGGTGGCTGCTGTTCTGGCCCTGCGCCTGGGGTGTGGCTCTGGCCGGCGGCGCGATCGGGCGATGGGATTTGCTGCTCTTACTGCTGCTCGGTTCGATCGCGATGCGCGGGGCGGGCTGTGTCTATAATGATATCGTCGACCGCGACCTCGACCAGCAGGTGGCGCGGACCCGCTCAAGGCCTCTGGCAAGCGGGGCGGTGTCGCTGAAAGCGGCCTGGATATGGCTCGGCATATTGTGCCTGATCGGTTTGCTGGTCTGGCTGCAGATCAACGGGACCGCGAAGCTGGTAGCGCTGGGCAGCCTGGCGCTGGTTGCGGCCTATCCGTTCATGAAGCGGATCACCTGGTGGCCGCAGGCCTGGCTTGGGCTGGTGTTCAGCTGGGGCGCTCTGGTCGGCTGGCTGGCGATCGACCCCGCCTTTCACTGGTCGATGGTTCTGCTCTATGTCGGCTCGATCTTCTGGGTGATCGGCTATGACACGATCTACGCGCTGCAGGACCGGGAGGACGATGCGCTGGTCGGCATTCGCTCCAGCGCATTGCGGCTGGGGGAGAATTTGCGTTTCGGGGTGCTGCTGTTTTACCTGATCGCACTGGTCAGCTGGGGCACCGCTTTCTGGTTATTGCGGCCGCAGGGACTTGGCCTGGCAGCGCTTGCGCCGATGGCGCTGCATCTCCTCTGGCAGGTGGCAACGCTGAAAAAGGCGGATGGCGATGATGCGCTGGCGAAATTCCGGTCCAACCGTTTTGCCGGTCTGCTGATGTTTCTCGCCTGCCTGGTCCTCGGGCAGGCTGGCTAGCTGTCAGAGAATTTGGATTGCGTTTCGCAACCCATAGCGGTTATGCTACTTAACCGAACGGTTAAGCCAACATCCTGTTTCCCGGAGCCTCTATATGAAAACACGCCGCCTGGGCCGAAGCCCTATTCATGTTTCCGAAATCTGCATGGGCACGATGACCTTTGGCAGCAGCGCCGACGAGGCGATGTCCCACCGCATCATGGATGAATCGGTAGAGGCGGGAATCAATTTTTTCGACACGGCGGAAAATTATCCGGTACCGCCCAAGCCGGAATGGGCCGGAGAGACCGAGAATATCGTCGGCCGCTGGCTGAAGGGCAAGGATCGCGACAGCCTGATCATCGCGACCAAGGTCTCCGGGCCCAGCCACGGCTGGCTTGCGTCCTCGCAGCGGGCAGGGATGACGGCTTTGGACCGGCACAATATCGTCAAGGCTCTCGATGCCAGCCTGAAGCGGCTGCAGACCGACTATATCGATCTCTACCAGACCCACTGGCCCGATCATGGCACCGCCTATGACGAGACGATGGAAGTGCTCGACGAGGAAATCCGCAAGGGCAAGATCCGCGCGGTCGGCTGTTCCAATGAAACCAGCTGGGGCCTGATGAAATCGCTCGAGGCGTCGGAGCGGCTGGGCGTGACCCGCTATTGCACGATCCAGAATAATTTCAGCATGAACAATCGCCGGTTCGAGGATGAACTGGCGCAGGTCTGCCGGCAGGAAGGGGTCAGCCTGATTCCCTATTCGCCGCTCGCCGGGGGTGCCTTGTCCGGAAAATATAATGATGGCGCGAGGCCGGAAGGCGCGCGTTTCTCCACCTATCTCGAAATGGGCGGACGGCAGAAGAAAATGGCCGAACGGTTCGTCAATTCGAAGTCGGAGGAATCGACCAAGCGCTTCATGGCCATTGCCCAGGAGCTCAGCGTGGCACCGGTGACGCTGGCCACCGCCTGGTCGAAACAGCATGATTTTGTTGCCTCGACCATCGTCGGCGCCACCCACACCGACCAGCTGCCCGATATATTCGCTGCCGCCGATCTGGTGCTCAGCGACGAGATCATGAAGCGGATTTACAAGATCAGCCGCGAACTCATGTATCCGATGGGCTGATGCAACAGGGTTTTATTGACGACATGCCAATTGCCAGACAGACTATCGGCAGAAGGGTGAGCGCATTTTCCGCGATTACCGAAAGACGGCCCGCGCCGGCCGCCGCCCGGAATTTCTAGAAACACAAGAGAGAGGACTATCCCATGAGCCAATTTCCCGAAGCCAAGCAGCTGTTCACCACCGTTACCGAAGACGGCAAATCGATATTGTCGATTGAACCCTATGACGTTCCCGAACCGAAGGAGCATGAAGTCGTGGTCCGGATGGAAGCGGTGCCGATCAATCCTTCCGATCTGGGTCTGCTGACCGCTGCCGCCAATATGGATACGGTGCGGAGCGAGACGGTCGACGGTCATCCGGCGCTGGTCGCCGATGTCGATGCAGCGATGCAGCCCTTCTTCAAGGGCCGCGCCGGCAAGAAGCTGGCGGCCGGCAATGAAGGTGCCGGCACTGTGGTCGCTGCCGGATCGTCCGATGCGGCGCAGGCGCTGATGGGCAAGGTGGTGACGATCGTTGGCGGCGAGATGTATCGCACTCACCGGGTCATGCCCGCAGGGATGTGCGTGCCGCTGCCGGAAGGCGCACCGGCGAAGGAGGGCGCGAGCCTGTTCGTCAATCCGATGACCGCGCAGGGTTTTATCAACACCATGCGCGCCGAGGGCCATGAAGCCCTGGTCCATACCGCAGCGGCATCCAATCTCGGGCAGATGCTGGCCAAGCTGTGCCTCAAGGAAGGCGTCGATCTGGTCGCGATCGTGCGCTCCGACGCGCAGAAGAAGATTCTGACCGATATCGGCCTGACGCATGTCATCGACAGCAGCAAGGATGACTTCATGAAGCAGCTGATCGCCGCTCTCGCCGAGACCGGCGCGACGCTGGGCTTTGATGCGATCGGTGGCGGCAAGATGGCGAGCTATATCCTGACCGCGATGGAAAAGGCGGCCGCGGTGCGCGGCGCGGAGTTCAGCGTCTATGGATCGACCACCAACAAGCAGGTCTATATCTATGGCCGTCTCGACACCGGCGAAACCATTCTCGGCGGCGGCCTTGGCCTCTACTGGGGCGTTGGCGGCTGGCTGCTGACCCCGCATCTGGAAAAGGTCGGCGGCGAGCGAATGATGGAAATGCGCAAATATGCGGTCGAGGAGCGCAACGGCATTTTCAACAGCGACTATTCGAGCGAAATCAGCCTGATGGACATGATCGATCCGGAAATCGCTAAGGGCTATGAGAAGAAGGCGACCGGCGAGAAGGTGCTGGTCAATCCGAGTCTTTGAATGATGTGCCGCGCCACTGTCTCCCTGGTGGAGACTTTGGCGCGGCAATTGTCTACTGGTCCGGTGCCTGCTGGCCCTGGTTGAGAAACACCTGGTTGGCGCTTCCGGAATTGGCGACTATGATATCCGGCAGCCCGTCGCCGTTCATGTCGCCGATCGCGACTCCGTAGGTGTCGGCTTTGTCACCAAATTCCTGACGAGAGAAAACTCCCTTGCCATCATTTTGGAAGAGGATGTTTCTGCCCTCGCAACCGGCGAAGAGGTCAAAATCGCCATCGCCGTCCAGGTCGACCGGAGCCAGTGCCTGGACGGTATCGCCAACAGACCCGAAGCTCTGTGGAGGCCCGAATTCCCCCGTCGCAGAACCGCGATAGAGTAACAGGCTGCCATCGGTGTCGGCCAGAACGATATCCGGATATTGGTCCCCGGTAAGTTCGGCGATAACGGCCTTCCGGTGATCTCCTTTGCTTCCCGGCAGCACGACAGGCCGGAAAATTCCGTGCTGATTGAACATGATAACGCTTTCCGCGTCGTCTCGCCGTGCGATGACGATGTCGATGTCGCCATCCTTGTCCAGATCGCCGGTTGCCAGTCCGGTGGAGCCGAAGCCGGCATCGGGCAACGGGGTCCCTCCCTCGAAGCCGCCCTTGCCATTGCCCCGATAGATCATGTCCGCTCCGCGCCGGGTGGCGATAAGGAGATCCGGGAAAGTGTCCCCGTCCATATCGATCAAGGCCGCCGATCGGGCGTTGCGCTTGCTGTCTTTTACAGCGGCAGAAAATTGATATGTGCCGGTGCCATCGTTCAGGTAGACCAGCGCATCCAGCTTGTCGCGCACCACCACCGCATCGATCGTTCCGTTCCCGTCCAGATCACCCGCCTGAACAGTGTAGCTGGCGGATTTGGAATGGCCGAGATAATTGGCCTCCAGCATCCGGCCGTCGCCGCTGTTCAGATAGACAAAATCCTGCTCCGCCCAGTGCCGACCGTTGGCTGTCAATATATCGAGGTCACCGTCGCCGTCGACATCGGCCAGAGTCACATCAGCCGTGTGATTTTCGTCCAGATCGAATTGCCAGAACGGATGGTCGCGCAGGGCTATGCTTTCATCGGCTGCCAGTGATGTGGTTGCCGGCATTATAACCCAGAGTGCTGCGGAATATTTCCAATATTTGAACATGATAGTCCCTGACTGTTGCTGGCAGAAATATAGCCGCGCAGTCATCCGTGGTCCAGCACCGCTATTCCTGTCCGGCGGTGTAGCTCACCACTTCCCACTCGATTCCGTTCCAGTCGAAGAAATAGAATCGCCGGCCGGGTTCATAATCGCCATGGTTGAATGGCTCGAGCCCGGCCGCGATCACCTTCGCCTCGACCGCATCGAGATCGTCGACGGTGATGCCGATATGGTTCATCGGTTCGCCCTTGTTGAACATCGGGTCTGCTGCCCGAACCTCCGGATTGGTATAGAGCGCGATATAGGAGTCCTTCGTGCCGATATGGATGGTGTGACCGTCCGCCATCGATGGTCCTTCCCAGCGAATCTGCCAGCCAAACAGGTCGCGCAGCAGGGCGGCGCTGCGCTGTGGGTCGCTGACCGTGATATTGACATGTTCCAGTGTTCCGTTGGTCATTTTTCATTTCCTTTTTTTTTGGGCTTGATGATCCATCCGCCAGGGCGGGAAGCGGCGGTTTTCGCCGGCGTAAAAGAGGCAGAGCGGGTTGCCTGCCGGGTCGCGAAGCCGCGCCTCGCGCCAGCCCCAGTCCTGATCGGTGGGTGCTGTATCGAAGGCGATGCCGGCGAATTGCAGATCGGCGACTTTTGCGTCCAGATTGTCGCATTCGAAATAGATCAGGGTCGAAGCGCTTTCGATTTCTTCCGCCGCGTGGATCGAGAGGGTCTCGCCGGTCGCGGTCTCGAAGCGGGCATAGCGCGGCGGCGAGTCGACGATCTGGCAAAGGCCAAGTCTTTGATAAAAGGCGACGGATTGATCATAATCCAGACATCCGACGGTGACCTGATTGAGTTTCATGCACTGTTTCCTTGCTTTGCTGGCATCGGTTCGATGGAAGAACTGGAAGCATGTTTGCCGTTTCTCATCAGGCTGCGGCAGGCTGCCATTTCTCCATGCTTGCGATTCGTACAACCTCAAGCTAAGTTGAGGTCAAGATATAATTCCCCCCCCCCCCCCCGTGCTCAGCATGGGGAGGGGGACCATCCACAGGATGGTGGAGGGGCCCCTCCGTCATCCGCCTTCGCCAAGGCTTCGGCGGACGCCACCTCCCCATTGCTGCGCAAAGGGGAGGAAAGAAGGATCGAGATATGCCTGAAACAAAAGCGCTGACCATTGGCGAGCTTGCCGCCCGCACTGGCCTGTCGGTCTCGGCGATCCGCTTCTATGAGGAGAAGGGGCTGGTCGAGCCGTTCCGCTCGGCGGGCGGGCAGCGGCGCTTTCTGCGGTCGGATATCCGGCGGCTGAGCTTCGTGCTGATTGCCCAGCAACTGGGGCTCAGCATTGGCGAGATTGAACGCCAGCTGGCGAAGCTGCCGCACGGCCGGACGCCGACCCAGGCCGACTGGACCCGGATCAGCAAGGCGATGCGCGGGGTGATCGACGCGCGGATCGCCGAGCTCGAGCGTACCCGCAACCGGCTCGATGGCTGCATCGGCTGCGGCTGCCTGAGTCTGAAGAAATGCGCGCTGTACAATCCAGAGGACCGGGCGGGGCTGAAAGGGCCGGGGCCGCAGCTGGTGCTGGGCGACTGAATGCAAATGAACGCATTGCGGGCGTGCAATGCGTTCATTTGCATATCGGCCACTTCGTGCGGGAACGCTTGCCTGGCTGGAGCGTAGGCACGGGATGGAACATTCAAAATTACTGGACCCGGATGATCGGGCCAGGAACCGCGACGAGCGGGAAGCCGCGATTGCCGCGATGATTTCGCAGCCGCAATTTCCCTGCGTCGGCGCGAAATCGGCGCTGGCACGCGACAATCTCAAGGTGATTGCCGGGCACAGGCTCGACAGCAACTGGGATGATCTCGAGATTCACCGGGAGCTGCTCGAATGGGCACGGGAATATCGGGACTCGACCGAGGGCCTGCGCAGCCTTGCGGTGATTTTCGACGGGCCGTTGAATCTGTCCGAGACCGAATTTGAAAATCTGTTGTGGGCGCGCATCCAGTCGCTCGCCGACAAGGATGCATGGCTTGGGCAGGACTATGATTCCCGGGTCAGCTCTGACCCCGGCGACCCCCATTTTTCGCTCAGCTTTGGCGGCGAGGCCTTTTTCGTGATCGGCCTGCATCCCAATGCGTCGCGTCCTGCCCGCCGCTTTGCCTTTCCGATGCTGGTGTTCAACCTGCACGACCAGTTTGAGCGGCTGCGCGAACAGGGCAATTATGAGAAAATGCGCGACACCATCCTGGCGCGGGATGTGAAGCTGGCGGGGGACATTAATCCGATGCTCGCGAAATATGGCCAGGCCAGCGAAGCGCGGCAATATAGCGGCCGTCAGGTCGGCGAGGACTGGCAATGTCCGTTTCAGGATCGGCGCGGCTCATGAACAGATGGCGCATCATGCCCCGCTCCGGTGCGGCCTTCCGGCTCCGGAAAGGCGAATATCTGGAGGTCATCGACCCCGACGGTGGCCAGGTGTCGGATCTGCTGGCCTATAATGCCACAGACGTTCGCGAAGCGCTGTCCAACGGCCGGACCTTCGATTATGAGGAAACGATCCGGCTGAGCACGGACAATTGCCTGTGGTCGAATCGTTCGAACCGGATGCTGACGATTGCCGAGGATACAGTGGGGTCGCATGATTTTCTGCTGACGCCGTGCAGCGAGGACACGTTCCGGCATTTCTATCCCGACAAGCCGGTGCACCGCGGATGTTTCGGCAATCTCGCCCAGGCGCTCGCTCCCTTTGGAGTCGAGCCGGACATGATCCCCTGTGCGTTCAACCTGTTCATGAATGTGCCGGTCGATGCGGCGACGGGAAAGATTGAAGTGCTGCCGCCGACCAGCAAGGCGGGGGACCGGATCAGGATGCGGGCGGAGATGGATCTGGTAATCGGTCTCACTGCCTGTTCTGCTTATGCTTCCAATGGCGGCACGTTCAAGCCTATCGACTACAGGATACTGACAGACAGCCTGGACGAGGCTTAACCCCCGGTCATCCCGGCGAGCCGGTCGCCGGCGACCATCCTCCAGCCCTCAGCCTGTCGAACCGCCTTTATTCTGATACAGACCGAGCCGGTGGACAGCAGGCCGGGTTCGACAGAAGCACCGCTGACCGTTATAGCGAGGCCGGACATGACCCGCAGACTCTTTCCTCTCAGCGCGCTGTTGCTCGGCTCCCTCTTCCTGCTGATCGCTGGCGGGATCAATGGGCTGATTCTGCCGATCCGCGGCATGAGCGAGGGCTTTAGCGCCTTTTCGCTGGGACTGCTCGGCACCGGCTGGGCCGCCGGCTATGTGCTGGGCTGCATCTATACGCCGGTGCTGGTGGCCGGCGCCGGTCATATCCGGGTGTTCAGCGTATTCGCCGCGATGGCGGCGATTGTCATCCTGCTGTCGGCGATGTTCCCGAGCCCGTGGGTCTGGATACCGCTGCGCGCCGTTTCCGGCTTCTGCTTTGCCGGTGCGGCGATGATCGTCGAAAGCTGGCTCAACGAGGAAGTCGATTCCTCGATCCGCGGCCAGGTGTTCGGCACCTATACGATGATCAATCTGGCTGGGTCGACGGGCGGCCAAATGCTGTTGATCGGGGCAGATGTTTCGACCGCCTGGTATTTCATGCTGGGCGCGATTTTCTATTGCCTGGCGCTGATCCCCACGGCGATCAGCACGCGGCGCGCGCCGGCGCCGCTGTTCGAAGTGAAGCTCAAGATATTGCAGCTCTGGCAGAATTCCCCGGTGGCGGTGTTTGCCGTGCTGATGATCGGCATTTCCAACGGCGGCTTCGCAGCACTGGCGCCGGTCTATGCCCAGCGGATCGGCCTCGATCTGACCACCGTCGTGCTGTTCAGCAGCCTGCCGATCCTGGCCGGTGCCGCTGCCCAGATTCCGGTGGGCAGGGCTTCGGACCGGTTCGACCGGCGCAAGGTGCTGGTGCTGACGGCGCTGATCGCGATGGCGGCGGGCAGCGGCTTTCTGTTCATGCAGCCCGAGACGGCCAATGCAAATCTTTTGCTGGGCGCGGCGCTCGGCGCGATGATATACGCCATGTATCCGATCGTTGTCGCGCATGCCAACGACCATGCCGGACCGGGCGACTATATCACCACCAGCGGCGGGCTGCTGCTGGTGTTCGGGATTGGTTCGATCATCGGGCCGTTTATCGGCGGTCTGGCGATCACCCTGTCCGGGCCGCTGGCACTGTTCGTGACCATGATAGGCGCCCATCTGCTGATCCTGCTGTTCTCGATCTGGCGTATCATGCGGCGGGAAGAGCCGGATTTTGGCGACAAGGGGAGCTTTCAGAATATCCCGCAGGCCCGCAATTCGACGCCGGAGACCGGAGTATTGGCCGGAAGGCAGGGGAAGGGCTGAGGAGCCACCGGTCAAGCGGGACTCAAAGGCCAAGCGACTTGCGCAATTCCTCGTTGATCCGCGTCTGCCAGCCGGCACCGGTCGCCCTGAATTTTTCCAGCACGATCTTGTCCAGCCGCAGGGTGACCTTCTGCTTGGGATTTTTCAGTTTCGGGCGGCGGGGTTTGGTGAGCGTGCCGTCGGCGGGGCGCACCAGTTTGTTTCCGTCCCAGATGGCCGCGCGGTCGAACTGATCGTCGGTCCATTCTATATCATCGTCCGGCCCAAGCCAGGGTTCGACGATTTCTTTTGATTTCTTGTTCATGGTTTATAATTTAGGCAGCTACATTTATTGTGGAAGTCAATAGAGTGCGATGGCCTTAACTGGCGCGTTCCTGTCGGCTGCAACCTAGAGGGTTGTCAAATAGCTTTGAATTTCGGCGACAGTAATAGTTGCAGCGTCGGAGCCCACATCAGGCATGCCCATATAATCTTGCTCGATAGCTAGCAAATAGGCGATGACATCTTCTGGGGGCGTCTTGTGCCAAATCATTCCAGCGGCTCTGAGAAGATAAGTATCATATTCGTCTTCGATATCTTCCCGATCCTCCTTGAGACCAATGGGATCCCAGAATTCCCAACCAATATCTCTTAACTTGGAAAGTTCTATTTTGGGCTTGGCATTCGGGATTGGCACAACGCTACTCCGCCGCCAGCAGCTCTTCCGCCGCATTCAGATCCACCGACACCAGCTGTGAAATCCCGCGCTCGACCATAGTCACGCCGAACAGCCGGTGCATGCGGCTCATCGTCACGGCATTGTGGGTAACGATCAGATAGCGGGTGCTGGTTTCGGCGACCATCTTGTCGAGCAGGTCGCAGAAGCGCTCGATATTGGCGTCGTCCAATGGCGCGTCGACCTCGTCGAGAACGCAGATCGGGGCGGGGTTGGTCAGGAACAGGCCGAAGATCAGCGCCACGGCGGTCAATGCCTGTTCGCCGCCTGAGAGCAGGGTCAGCGAGGTCAGCTTCTTGCCCGGCGGCTGGGCCATGATCTCGAGGCCGGCTTCCAGCGGATCGTCGCTGTTGATCATCTCGAGATGGGCCTTGCCGCCGTCGAACAGGGTGGCGAACAGCCTCTGGAAATGGCGGTCGACTTCCTCGAAGGCGGCGAGCAACCGCTGGCGGCCTTCGCGGTTGAGGCTGCCGATCGAGCCGCGCAGCTGGTGGATCGCCTCGTTCAGCTCCTCGCTTTCCCTGGTCGATTTTTCCCACTCGGTTTCCAGCTCGGCGAGTTCGTCGGCGGCGACCAGATTGACCGGGCCGATCCGCTCGCGGCTGAGCGTCAGCCGTTCCAGCTCGGCTGATTCCTCCGCCGCATCGCCGACCGTATTTTCGTCGAATTCCAGCTTCTTCGGCAGCACCGGCGCCGGACATTCAAATTTTTCCGCCGAAATCCGGCCCATTTCCATCCGGCGCAGGTCCTGATTCTCGGCGCGTGCCCTGGCACCGGCGCGGGTTTCCCGGGCCTGGCTCAGCGCTTCGCTGGCCTGGGCGAGCCGGTCTTCATGGTCGCGCTGGGCCAGTTCGGCGGCCTGCAGTTCGGCATCCTTCTCGGTCACTTTTGCGTTCAGCGCATCCTGCTGTTCGGCCAGTCTGGTGACCTCGACCTCGATCACCCGCGGGCGATCGGCGAGAGTCTCGACTTCCGCCTCGATCATGGCGCCGCGCTTGGCCATTTCCTTCATCCGCGCCTCGGCCTCGCCGGAGCGATCCTGCCAGGAACGAATCTGGGCGCTGGCGACGGCTTTCTGTTCCTTCACCTGGGCCAGCTTCTGGTCGATTGCGGAGAGCGCCGCCTGCGCCGACATGACCTGACCGCGCGCGGCATCGCGCTGGTCCTGCAGGGCCGATCGCGCCTGTTCCTGGGCTGCGCCGTCTGGCTGGCTGGCGCGCTCTTGCTGTGCGGCTTCCAGTTCGGCCAGTGCGGTCGCGGTTTCGGCCTTCAGCGCTTCATCCCGTTCGGCAAGGCTGGCGGTGCGTTTGCGCAACCAGGCCAAGGCCTCTTCCGCCTGATCGGCTTCGCGCAGCGCCCGGCGCAGCGCCTCCTCGGCCTCGCGACGGGCCGTGCGGGCTTCGGCAAGCTGTGTTTCGATCGTGGTTATGGCTTCGCGCTGCATGGCCAGCGCGGTTTCTGCTGCCGTCACCCGGTCGCCGGCGGGCCCCAGCAGCTCCTGCAGCTCGCGCAGCCGATTGGCACGGACCAGCCGTTCGGCGCTGGCATTGCCGTCGTCGCGAGCGACAAAGCCGTCCCAGCGGCGCAGCGCGCCGGCTTTCGTCACCAGCCGCTGGCCGATCGCAAGCGCCTGGCCCTCGTCGCTGTCGGCGACAAAAATCTGCGACAGGCGATTGTGCAGTTCCGCAGGGGCCTGCACCCGGTCGAGCAATATCTCGGTTCCTGACGGTGCGTCCCCGGACAGGGCCTTGTCGGCACCGCCCCAGAAGCGGTCGCCGTCTTCGCCGACAGAGGCCAGCAGATCATCGCCCAGAGCCGCTGCCAGAGCGCGTTCATAGCCAGGCGCCGGTTTGACCCGGTCGATCGCCTTGTTGGTGCTCTCGGCCTTCGACAGTTCGCGATTCAGGGCATCATGTTCGGATTGCAGGCCGGCCCGTTCGGCCTTGAGCGCGGCCAGACCGGATTGAGCGGAATCGCGGGCCGCGGTGGCCTCGATCCTTTGTTCCTCGAGCGATGCGATCTTGCCGCCGCTGCCGTCTGCGGCTTTTTGGGCCGTCTCGCGGGTTGCAATGGCTTCGGCGAGAACCGCCTCAAGCTCGGCTTCATCGCCCATTTCGGCGCGTTCGGCATTGAGCCGGTCGAGTTCGACGGCAAGCCGGTCATGGCGGGCGCGGGCGGCATCGACGGCGGCATTGGCGACCTTTATTTCTGCCTGGATTCGGGCTTCCTCGGCGACCGCCTTGGCCAGTTCGACCTCGGCCTCGCTGGCGGCGCGTTCGGATCGTTCCACGGCGCGTTCCAGATCCGGGCGTTCCCTGTTCAGTTCGGCAAGTTCGCTCGCCAGCCGCTTCTCGTCCTGTTCAAGCCGGTCCAGCGCCTCCATCGCGTCTCGGGTCAGCTGGTCCTCGCGGGCATTGTCCTCCTGGATGCGCTGTGCCTGGGCCTGCAGATCGAGCAGGCGGGATTTCAGATTGTCGCGCTCGTTGGTCAGGGTCAGCAGCCGGTGGCTGGATTCGCTGGCTTGTTCCCGCACCCTTTGCACTTCGGCGCGGAGCAGGCCGAGGGCCCTTGCGCTTTCATTCTGTGCGGTGACGGCTGCCTGCTGTTCCTTGTGCGCAGCATCGACACTGGCCTCGGCGGCTTCGGCCTCGGCCTTGGCGAGATCGGAGGCGGCGGCGGCCTCTTTCCAGCGGGCATAGATCAGCCGGCCTTCGACAATATTGATTTCCGCGCTCAGCTTGCGATAGCGCTCGGCCTGCTTCGCCTGCCGTCTGAGATTGGCGGCGCGCTGTTCCATATCGCCCAATATGTCGTCGAGCCGGGCGAGGTTTTTCTCGGCCGCGCGCAATTTCTGCTCGGCATCGCGGCGGCGGACATGCAGGCCGGAAATGCCGGCCGCTTCTTCCAGCATTTCCCGCCGCGCCTCGGGCTTGGAGGAAATGATGTTGGAGATCTTGCCCTGGCTGACCAGCGCCGGACTGTGCGCGCCGGTGGCGGCGTCGGCGAAGATCAGCGCGATATCCTTGGCCCGGACATCGGTGCCATTGGCACGATAGGCGGAGCCGGAGCCGCGCTCGATCCGGCGGACGATTTCCAGTTCGCTGTCATTGTCGCCGACGTGCAGCGACGTGACGTCGTCGGTTTCCCGTTCGGCGGTCAGCGCGACTTCGGCAAATTGCCGTTCGGGCCGGTCCTCGGTGCCGGCGAAGATCACGTCTTCCATGCCGCCGCCGCGCATCGACTTGGCGCTGTTTTCGCCCATCACCCAGCGGATCGCCTCGAGCAGGTTGGACTTGCCGCAGCCATTGGGGCCGACGACACCGGTCAGGCCTTTTTCGATGCGCAATTCCGTGGGGTCGACAAAGCTCTTGAAGCCCGAAAGTCTGAGCTTCTTTATCTGCATGGCGTATATCCCATGCGCTCCCGGTCAGTCACCCCATTCAAATCGCGGCCCCTCCAGCGACTGGTCCGGCGCCTATCTGGCGCCGGCCTCCTTCAGCTTGGTTTCGATCATCGCCCAAGTGGTTCCCTCGACTTTCTGTCCGTTGATCAGGAAGGTCGGGGTGCCCTCGATATTATATTCCTCGGCGGCTTTCTGTGTGCCGTTCATCAGCTCCTCGGCGGTTTCCGTATTGGCGAGGCAGGTCTTGGCCTGGTCTTCGGAAATGCCGCGCTGCTGGAAAAAGCTGATCAGGCCAAGCTGCTCGGCGAGGCGGACGAACCGGCTGTCCGGCGCGGATTTCAATATGTCGCTATAGGTGGCTTCGCCCATGCCCTGTGCTTTTTCAAACATCGTGCCCTGATTGCTCAGCGCCTGTTCGGTCAACGGGAAGAAGGGGGCCTCACCACCGCAGCGGGACAGGATGGCGGCGGTCAGATCCAGCGGATCGCGCACAAAATTGCGGATTTCAAAACTGACCCGGCCACTGTCGACATAGGTGTCGCGCAGCGGGGCAAAGGCCTGCTCGCCGAAATCCCGGCAGTGCGAGCAGGTGATCGACATATATTCGACCAGCTTGATCGGTGCATCCGGATTGCCCATCACGATGCCGCCGGCATCGGTTTTCGAAACGGTTTCCGACCATTTCTGGCCCTCAGGCGCTTCCAGTGCGTTGACCGCCTCGGAAGAGGTCGCTCCGCTCTCGCTTTCGGTCGCATCGCCGCAGGCGGTCAGTGCCAGGGCCAAAGCCAGCGGAGCGATATAGTTCAATGTGCGCATATTCTGTTCCTGTTTGCTGAAATGATCGAATGGCTATTGCGGAAGCGCTGCCAGTTTCGGAAGAAGAACCGACCAGCTGTGCACCTTGTCTAGCAGCTTGTCGTTGATTGTGAAGCTTGGCGTCCCCGTGATCTTGACGGTCTCTGCGCCATATTTGCTCATCGCCAGAATCTGGTCCTGCGCTTTCTTGTCGGCAAGGCAGACATTTGCCTGTGTCTTGCTGATGCCGCGCTTGGCCATGATGTCGTAAAAGCCGACATCAGAGGCGATCTTTTGCAGCCGGGCGTTGGTTTCGCCCTCATACCATGTCTTCTGCACCTCGGGAGAGGTCGACATGACGGTTTTCAGCCATTTGTCCTGCGATGCCATGAAGGCGTGGTGGTTGCCGAAAAACTTGGTCCGGCCGCCGCATCGCGCCAGCATCGCTGCCGTAAAATCCACGGCATCGCGGACATAGTTGCGGACTTCCGCGCTGACCTTGCCCTTGGCAATGAAGTCCTTCTTCAGGGGAACACTGGATGTAACTTCAAAGTCGGCGCAATGGCTGCAGGTGTAGCTGACATATTCCACCAAGCGATTTTTCGCCAGCGGATTGCCCAGAACATGACCGCCCATGGCCGACATCGTGACCCGCTTGGTCCAGTCGGTCTGCTGGGCCGATGCCGGTGAGACCATCACTGCGGCGGCCAATGCTGCCGAGGCAAGATACGCGTTTCTAAACTTCATGTCCGGTCCTTCTTCTTTTCGCCGCCGCCGATCTTGCCGACTATCCTGATGCTCGTCTCGGCGTCTTTCTTAGGGTCCGCTTCCGCCTTTGCAACTGCCGATGCCAGCGATTCCAGCACCCGGTTCAGCTCCGGATCGCCGATATCGCGCAGATTCTCGCCCAGCTGGATCGGGGCAGGCTTGAGCGATGCCGGCAGGGGAACCCGTTTTTCCTTGTCTTTCCGGGCTGTTATATTGCCCTGTCTGAATCGAATCTGACTGACCGCGCCATAGCCGAAAAAACGGTTCACCCGCTCGACAATATCCGGCGCGATATGTTGCATCAGCGTCGCATAGGCGCCGCTGACCACCAGATGCAGCGTGCCGCCCTCTTTCTCACCGCGCGGGAAACGAATCGACTCGGGCAGGGAAACGGCGGCATAGCGTTCGCCGACGATTTCCGGCCAGCGGCTGACCACCGAGGACTGGATGAAACCGTAGCGGCGAAAGGCGGCGCGGCCGATTTCGGGCATCAGGTCGGAAATGCTTTTTGCGGGGCCGCCGCGCGGTCGCTGATATTTCTGATATTGGCGCACAGGCGGTTTTTTTGACGCTTTTTTCGGCATTTTGCTGGCGGCTGGCGCACCGTTACGGGCGCTTTTCGCCATTTCATCGCCGATATTGTCAATTTTCTTCGCCATAGCGGTCGTTTATGGCATGGCGCGGGCATGGCCGTCGATAGTTTCTCCGCCAAGGCACGCAAAATTTCTGCCAATATTGGTGCACATTATGTGGATAACGCCAGGAAACTGCCATGGCGGACGCCGCCCGGCGGCAAGCTGCCCAATCCCTATCATGTCTGGCTGTCGGAGATCATGCTGCAGCAGACCACGGTAGGCGCGGTCAAAAGCTATTTCGAGACCTTCACCCGGCGGTGGCCGACGGTGCAGCAGCTGGCGGCGGCAAAGGAAGCCGATGTGCTCGCCGCCTGGGCCGGGCTTGGCTATTATGCCCGGGCGCGGAATCTTCATAAATGTGCCGTCCATGTTACGGAAAAACTGGACGGAATCTTTCCTCAGAAAGAGTCTGAACTGCTAAAACTGCCTGGCGTGGGTGCCTATACTGCGGCGGCGATCGCCGCGATCGCATTTGGCGAGCGGGCGGTGGTGGTGGATGCCAATATCGAGCGGCTGGTGGCGCGGCTGTTCGCCATCGACACGCCGCTGCCGAAGGGCAAGGCCGCCATCCGCACGGCAATGGACGCGATCACGCCAGCGGAAAGGGCAGGGGATTTTGCCCAGGCCTGCATGGATATGGGCGCGACCATCTGCACATCGAAAAATCCGAAATGCGATATCTGCCCGGTGCAGGAGCAATGCGCGGCTTTTGCTGCGGGCGACATGGAATCCTATCCGGTCAAGCCGCCGAAGAAGCACAAGCCGGTCCGCCGCGCGCGCTTTTTCTGGGTCGAGCAGCAGGGCCGGATATTGCTGGCAACCCGGCCGCCCAAGGGGATGCTCGGCGGAATGCGGGCACTCCCCGACGATGGCTGGGCAGCGGGCAGGGACGGCCATGCAAATCCGCCGATCGCGGGGCAGTGGCGAGTGCATGACAATATCGTTCAGCACAGCTTCACCCATTTTTCGCTTGAGGTCGATTTGGCAGTTTATCAGGATGAAAAAATCGCTACTAACAAGGATGACAATATCTGGTGGCCGCTCGACAATATAGCGGAGGCAGGATTGCCGACCCTTTATGCCAAGGCGGTAAAGTGGAAATTGAAGGAAGAAACATGATCGCTGAAAAATCTGCACCATTGTCCCCTATATCCTCCTTTTCCCGGCGCTCCGTGCTTGGCGGTATCGGCGCCGGGGCTTTTCTCGCCGGCATGCCGGGCCTCGCCTTTGCCAGGGACATGGCGCCAGCCTTTCCGGGACTGACGAAAATCATCAACGAATATGTAGCGGACAGGAAGGTTGCCGGCATGCTGGCGATGATCGGTTTTGGCCAGAAATCGCCGCAGATGATCGCTGCCGGGAGGCTCAGTCTCGGCGGCGACAAGCCGGTTGACGGCAACACATTGTGGCGGATGTATTCGCAGACCAAGCCGATCACCGGCATGGCGACGATGATGCTGATCGAGGACGGACTGATTTCTCTGGACCAGCCGCTGTCCGATATTTTCCCCGAATTTGCCGACATGCAGGTGCTGGTCGATCCGGAAGGCGCGCTCGACAATGTCGAGCCGGCCAAGGCACCGATCACCATTCGCCAGCTGCAGACGCATACCGCTGGCCTCGGCTATACGATCATTTCCAAGGGGCCGATCCAGAAAGCCTATCTCGCCGCCGGCCTGACACCGGGGCGGGTCAGCCGCACTCCGATTCCGGGGATAGATGCCGGCGCGCCGACTCCGGATATCATGACTTTCATGAAACGGCTGTCGGAACTGCCGCTGGTTTACCAGCCCGGCACCCAGTGGAGCTATTCGCTCAGCCACGACGTGCTGAGCGCAGTAATCGAAAAGGTCTCCGGCAAGCCGCTCGACCAGTTTCTGCAGGAACGGATGTTCGGGCCACTGGGCATGAAGGACATGTTCTATCAGGTGCCGGCGGACCGGGCCGACGATCTTGCCGACAATTATGCGCCATTTGCGGGATCGCTGATCCCGATTGATCCCGGCGCGACCAGCATCTTTCTCGACAAGCCTCCCTTTGCCTTTGGCAGCACCGGCCTGGTCGGCACCGCCGGCGACTATGACAAGTTCCTGCAGATGCTGCTCGGCTTCGGTCAGCTGGGCAATGTCCGGGTGATGAAGCCGGAAACGGCCAGGCTCGGCATGTCGAACCTGCTGCCGGAAACGGCCAGCACCAAGGGCACCTGGGTCGCCAATCACGGCTTTGGCGCCGGCGGGCGTTCGGGCCTTGGCACCCAGGTCAGTCCTGCGGGCACCTTCGGCTGGGGCGGTGCAGCCGGGACCTCGGCCTTTGTCGATACCGTGCGCGGGCTTCGGGCCGGCGGCTATACGCAATATATTCCGTCTAACAGCTATCCCTTCCAGTCGGATTTCCCGAAATATGTCTATGCCGACCTGATAGGCAGCGCCGGTACTGGGGCGGGCAATACCAGCCCCTGACACGGGATTGAGGTGCCTTCCCTGCCAGGGGACTTGAAAACAGAAAAATGCCGGAGAGACGATCCTGAAAGACCGACAAAATATTGTGCCAACCTTCGCTGGCGGGACGCTCGACCGTGCCGACCAGGTGCGGGTCAATCCGGACAGGCTGCGCGCCGCGATGATGAATCCGCGTGCCCGTCTGCTCAAGCTCGACGGGCTCAATCCGGTTTTCGACGATTATGGCGACCTTGCCTGGGGCGCTGCCTATGAAGCGGCGCCGGAAAATGACCTGCTGCTGCTCGGCATTGAAGATGATGTCTCCTATTTTGCCGAGCTGAACGGGGCAGGGGATTCGGTGCCTGTCGCCAATCCGGCCCTGTGGCAGTCGCTGGGCTCGCTGCCCGCCGATCAGGCGGCGATCTATGCGACCGCGCGCAGCCTGGTCGACTGGCATGCACGGCACAAATTTTGCGCACAATGCGGCAAGCCGACCCAGTCGCGCAAGGGCGGCTGGGCGCGGCTGTGCGATCCCGAGAGCGGCGGCTGCCGCGCCGAACATTTTCCCCGCACCGATCCGGTGGCGATCATGCTGTCAGAATGCGAGGGCAAGGTGCTGCTCGGTCGCCAGCCGCGCTTTCCGCCGAAACGCTTTTCGGCGCTGGCCGGCTTTCTGGAGCCCGGCGAGAGTATCGAGGGCTGCGTGAAACGGGAATTGTTCGAGGAAGCCGGGATCAAGGTTCGGGACGTGCGCTATTTCGCCAGCCAGCCATGGCCCTTTCCGTCCTCGCTGATGATCGCCTGCACCAGTGTAACCGACGATTCCACGCTGACACTGGACGAAGAGGAAATCGAGGAAGCGGCCTGGTTCTCGCTCGACGAGGTGAGGGCCGCCATGTCCGGTGATCCCGGCGCGCCGTTTATCGCGCCGCCGCCTTTTGCGATTGCGCATGATCTGCTCAAACACTGGCTCGACGGCAAAGAGTGACGGTAACGGGCCGGCAGCGCTGTTAGGGCGGGACTAGACCAGTCCGAGACTGGCCAGTTCGCCGAGCATTTCGGCCGGCATTTCTTCTGCGCCTTCCGCGGCATCGCCAAGATCGGTGGGAGCGTCCTTCTCCTCGAGATAGCGCCAGCCCTGGTGCGCGCGCTTCGGGATCGGCTGCACGGCGATCAGCCGCGGTTCCAGCCGGATCCATTGCCGCCCCTGGCCATTGTCCATGAAGCCGATGATCGGCGAGCGGCCGACGATCTTCTTCGCATGAATCCAGTAGAGCGAGCCACCGACCATTTCTGCGTGCCGCTTCGGCAGATAGCGAGTGGTCAGCCGTGCCTCGCCGTCCGTCTGCCGGTTGTCCCTGTGCGATTCCAGCCATTGTCGCAGCGTTGCCGGGCTTTCGCTGCGATAGGCAATCTTGGTCATATTGAGTGGCATTTTTATCATCTGTGGTCGGCGACCGGTTTAGTCAAGCATCTTCCGGGGGCGCTCATTTCAGCCGAACGGACAGACCATCAGAAATTGCAAGATTACTATTGCAAATGATTATCAATATCATATTGTAAGGAGGATTCGGACAGCGAGGAGAGAGAGATTGGGTGCGATACTAGAACAACTGCTGAAGCCATTGCCGGACATCAGGACGATGCCATCGGTCGAGGCGAGGCTGATCATCGCCTTTCGCCTCGCGATCGTCGGCATCCAGAATAATTATGATTGCGCCGATCATCTGGCCGACCGGCTGGGCGGAAGGCTGGCGGCGACGCGGATATTGATCATGGCCGAAACCATCGGCTTCGCATGGGCAGAGCCGTTCCAGATCGGACGGCCCTGCTGTTCGCAGACCACGCCGGATGAAATCTGGCTGGTGGCGGCGCTTCGGCTGGCGGCCGGCAATAACCGGCCCGCCTTTGACTCGCTGAGCTGCGAAATGCTGGGTGACAGCGAGCGGGAACGGATATTCAACGATCTGCGCAATTTTGTCGCGGCTTATACCGGTTCCAGAGGCTGATCCTGCCGCTGCCAGCGGGTCGCTATTCGCTTATTGGGGACGTGGCCGGGCAAACAGCGTGACGGTTTTCTGATTATATTCCGCTTCGCCGGTGGCATGAAAGCCAAGCCTTTCGGCCAGGCGGATCGAGGATATATTTTCGGGGTTGATGATGCAGACCGTCCTGGCCGGTCTGAACTTTTCATCCAGCCAGCGTTGCGCGGCCGTCATCGCTTCCCGTGCATAGCCCTTGCCATGACCGGCTGTCGCCAATACCCAAGCGGCTTCATGATAGGGATCGAAATTGGGGCCGAGTTCGCGCCGGAAGTCGCTGAACCCGACTTCGCCCATGAACTGGCCGGATGACTTCTCGATCAGGGCAAACAGGCCATAGCCCATGAGTTGCCAGCGGCCAAAATAGCCGAGAAAGCGCAGCCAGGCTTCGCCTTCGCTAGCGGGCGTGCCGCCGATATATTTTACCACCGCCGGGTCCTGCCACATGGCGCGGCAGGCATCGAAGTCATCGGCAATATGCGGACGGAGCAACAGGCGTTCGGTCTCGATCATTCTTTGCCCTAGAGGCTGACCATGCCGCTGCCGACGGCGAGGCCGAGAAAGGCCAGGAAGCCCATGGTGTCGGTGATCATCGTGACAAAGACGGAGGACGCAAGCGCCGGGTCCTGATCCAGCCGGTCCAGCATCACCGGCACGAAAATGCCGGCGAATCCGGCGATAACGATATTGATCAGCATGGCTATGCCGATAACACCGCCGAGCACGGGATTGGCGAAGACCAGCCCGGTCCCCAGGCCGACCAGAATCGCAATCGTGCCGCCATTGAGCAGCGCAATGCGAAATTCGCGGCCGATGATCCGGCGGGTGTTGGAGCGGGTCAGCTCGTTCATGGCCAGCGCGCGTACCGAAACGGCCATGGTCTGGGTACCGGCATTGCCGCCGATCGAGGCCACGATCGGCATCAATATGGCCAGCGCCACCATCTGTTCGATCGCGGCACCGAAGATCGAGATGACAAAGCTGGCGACCAGCGCGGTGGCCAGATTGGCGATCAGCCAGCGGACGCGGGCCGTGTAGGAATCGCGGATCGGCTCGTTGATGTCACCGTCGCCGGCACCGGAGAGCAGCAGAACGTCTTCGCTGGCCTCATCCTCGACGATGTGCAGAATGTCATCGACGGTGATCATCCCGATCAGGCGGCCGTCGTCGTTGATTACCGCGGCCGAGATCAGATTATATTTCTGGAAGCGCAGTGCGACTTCTTCCTGGTCCATATTGACCGGGATCAGCGACTGTTCGCGCTTCATCACATCGGCGATGGCGATATCGCGCGGAGTGCGGAGAATCCAGCTGAGCTGGCAGGTGCCGATCGGGCGGAAGGCCGGATCGACGACATAGATTTCCCAGAATTCGGTGGTCAGGTCGTCATTCTTGCGCAGATAGTCGATCAGGTCGCCAACCATCATATGTTCGGGCACCGCGACAAATTCGCGCTGCATGATGCGGCCGGCGGTTTCCTCCTCATAGGTGAGGGCGCTCTCGATCGCCGCGCGGTCCTCGGCGTCCAGTTCGGCGAGAACGGCCTGCTGCTCGCCCTTGTCCAGATCCTCGATGATCGCAACCGCGTCATCGGTATCCAGTTGCTCGGTCAGGCCGGCAATCTGGCCGGCATCCAGCGCCTCGATCACGTCCTCGCGGACATGCTCGTTCATCTCGGCGAGCACGTCGGCGCTGACCAGATCGCCGAGGGCGTCGGCCAGCGGCGCGCGTTCGTCGGCGTCGATCAGCTCGAACAGATCGGCGATGTCGGCATTGTGGAGCGGGTTGACCAGTTCCTGCGCCAGTGCGCTGTTATTATCCTCGACCGCTTCGGAAACGGAGCGGACAAATTCGTCGGTCAACCGATTGTCTTCGTCAAGCACGTCTTCGCGTTCGATGACGGCGTCCGGAGCGTCGTTGATCTCGGTCATCGCGATGCTCCCTTTCTGCGTGTGTTTGGCTGCTTACTAGTCGGTGCACCGTTGCAAATGCAATCTTTTGTGACATTTATCGCGAGGCAGGGTGATTTTTCCGGACAGCTTGCCTATATGCGGCCCAAGAACGATTCAATGAACGAAAAGGAACAAGCCTGATGGCTCACGAAAAAATGACTCTCCACCTCGAAACCGGCGACGTAGAAATCAAGCTGCGGCCTGATCTCGCTCCCAATCATGTCGCGCGGATCACCGAGCTGGCAGCCGAAGGCTTTTATGACGGGGTCGTTTTTCATCGTGTCATCAGCGGTTTCATGGCGCAGGGCGGCGATCCAACCGGCACCGGCATGTCCGGCAGCGACAAGCCTGACATTGCGCAGGAATTCTCCAAGGAACCGCATGTCGAGGGAACCTGCTCGATGGCCCGGACGATGGACCCGAACAGCGCCAACAGCCAGTTCTTCATCTGCCTTGACGACGCTCGTTTCCTCGACGGCCAATACACCGTCTGGGGCGAAGTGACCTCGGGCATGGAAGCGGTTCACGCTCTGCCAAAAGGCGAACCACCAGCGAAGCCGGGCGCGATCAAGTCCGTAACGCTCGCCTGATTTTCAAACATGCGTCTCGATAAACCCAGAATCGCCCCGCTCGCCGAGTCAGAGCTTGACGAGAAGAGCCGGGCGATGCTGGGCGAGCGCTTCAAGACCGGCAAGATTCTCAATATCTTCCGGACGCTGATCAAGGCGCCGAAAGCCTATAAGGCGTTCATGTGGTGGGGCGGCTATATTCTGTCCGATCATAATGACCTGGCGCCGCGCGAGCGCGAGATCATCATATTGCGCACCGGTTTCAACTGGAAGTCCGGCTATGAATGGGCACAGCATGTCCGGATCGGCAAGGATTGCGGTCTGACCGATGAAGAGATCGAGCGGATCAAGGCCGGGCCGGATGCGCCGGGCTGGACGCCGCTGGAACGCGCGATGCTGCAGGCGACGGACGATCTGACCAGAGACGGGCATGTTGCGGATGCGACCTGGGCGGCGCTTGCCGAGCTCACCGAGAAGCAGCGCATGGATCTGGTGATGACGGTCGGCCAGTATAGCCAGGTGTCGATGATGCTGAACAGCTTCGGCGTGCAGCTGGATGACGATCTGGATCTGGACCCCGATCTGCGCGCCTAGAATCTAGAGACCTGCCTTGACCACCCAGTCATGGAAAATACGCACGGCGCGGTTTTTCATGTCGCGCTTCCGGCACACGAACCAGTAGCTGTACGGACTGTCGACCTCATGGTCGAACAGGCGCACCAGCCGCGGATCATTGGCGTCGGAAAAATGGCCGCCGTGCATGATAGCGATGCCCAGCCCCTGAGCCGCCGCTTCCAGCATCAATGGACCGCTGTCGAGATGGTCGATACCGGCCGGCTGCAGATCGGGCAGTCCAACCACTTCCTTCCACTGGTCAAAGGCGCGGTTCATGTTGCTGTGGATCAGGATATTGTGGTTCTTCAGATCTTCCGGATGCTTGACCGCATTGGGTCCCTTGGTCAGTTCCGCAGAAGCAATGGCGTAGACCTTGTTGCTGTCCAGCTTCACCGCATAAAGGTGGGGATCGACATCATCGCTGATGATGATCGCTGCGTCGACGGCGTCGCCGAGCATGTTGACGGCATGGGCGGACGTGTCGACGTCGATATGCAGCTTCGGATAGAGTTTTTTGAGTTCCGGCAACCGGGGCAGCAGGCGCGTCGCTCCGAACAGCGGCAGCACGCCGAGATGCAATCGCATGTCGCCGCCGCTGACCGTCATCTGGTCCACCGCTTCGCCGATGGTTTCCAGGGCCGGGGCCACGGCCTCCAGCAATGTCTGGCCGTCCTCGTTCAGCACCATCGACTGGTTGCGCCGTTCGAACAGCGGCTTGCCGATATGATCCTCGAGCGACTTGATTCGGCGACTCAGCGCCGGCGCGGACAGAGCCAGCTCTGCTGCTGCTGCTTTGGAAGAGCCCAGACGGGCGACACGAATGAAGGCCTCGAGGGCGCGGAGGGGAGGAAGACGGCGCATAGAATAACCAATATTTAGCCCAAATGAGAGTTGTGCAAATGCAAAATGACTACCGA
Source organism: Parasphingorhabdus sp. (assembly GCA_030373505.1). Lineage (GTDB taxonomy): Bacteria > Pseudomonadota > Alphaproteobacteria > Sphingomonadales > Sphingomonadaceae > Parasphingorhabdus. Next base: position 96,151 of record JAUCYS010000002.1, on the reverse strand, counting down.
TTCCGAAAACCGGCGGAAATCGGTCACTAGCTATATTGATAAGTTGCATTCCTTGCAATCTATAATGTTCTTTTCGCACTTGCACAATAAGGGGTTTGGCTGCATTTAGGATGAGCCTTTCAGGCATCCTCTCCTAAAAACTTTTCAGGCCAGTTCTCCGGAACTGGCCTTTTTTTTGACCAAATTGTCTCGAACAATGGCGGAATCAAAAATCAGGGTCGTATATCGCCGCAGCCATCCCTATCTTGTTGGAAACAACCGAAACGATATTGAGGAGATACGTCCCTGTGTCCGATCCTGCGCAACCAAAAGACAATAAAGAAGACGAAAGCAAGCGGCTGAAGCTGCAAGTGGCCAACGCCAGGCCGGAAGACAGCGGGCGCGGCCTTGCGAGGCTGTCGCGCGACAATCTCGCAAAACTGGGACTGATCGAGGGCGATGTCGTCGAGATTCTGGGCAAGCAGGCAACGCCCGCGCGCGCGGTTCTGCCCTATCCGGAAGACGAGGGGCTGGACTTTGTCAGGCTCGACGGGCTGCAACGCGCCAATTCCGGTGCGGGTGCCGGCGATTTTGTCGAAATCCGCAAGGTCGAATCCAGACCGGCGAAGAAAGTGGTTTTTGCACCGGCCCAGAAGGATTTGCGGCTGCAGGGCAATGGCGGCGGTCTGAAGCGCAGCTTCATGGGGCGGCCGCTCAAGGCGGGTGATTTTGTCGCCACCCATGGCCAGCAGCAGGTCGATCGCAGCGACATGCCGCCGCAATTGCGCCAGATGCTGGCGGCGCCGGCCTTTTCCCTTACCCAGATACGGCTCAACGTGGTGTCGACCGTGCCCAAGGGCATTGTCCATATCGACGAAGAGACCGAGGTCGAGCTGCGGCCGGAATATGAGGAATCGACCGAGCATCGCCGGGCGGATGTCACCTATGACGATATCGGCGGGTTGCAGGAAACGATCGACCAGCTTCGCGAGATGGTTGAACTGCCTTTGCGCTATCCGCAGCTGTTCACCCGGCTGGGCGTCGATCCGCCCCGCGGCGTGCTGCTCCATGGCCCTCCGGGGACCGGCAAGACCCGGCTCGCCCGGGCGGTTGCCAATGAAAGCGAAGCCGAGTTTTTCCTGATCAACGGCCCGGAAATCATGGGCTCCGCCTATGGCGAATCGGAAAAGAAGCTGCGCGAGATTTTCGAGGAAGCAACCAAGGCCGCGCCTTCCATCCTGTTCATCGACGAGATCGATTCGATCGCGCCGAAACGCGGGCAGGTGCAGGGCGAGGCTGAAAAGCGGCTGGTGGCGCAATTGCTGACGCTGATGGACGGGCTCGAATCGCGGGTCAATCTGGTGGTGATCGCGGCAACCAACCGGCCCGAAGCGATCGACGAGGCCTTGCGCCGTCCCGGCCGTTTCGACCGGGAAATCATTGTCGGCGTGCCCGATGTCGCCGGACGCCGCGAGATTCTGGGCATCCACACCCGCGGCATGCCGCTCGACAAGGCCGTCGACCTGAAGGAACTGGCTCGCACGACTTATGGTTTCGTCGGCGCGGATCTGGCGGCGCTGACTCGCGAGGCCGCGATCGAGGCGGTGCGGCGAATCATGCCCAAGCTCGATCTGGAAGCCGAGACCGTGCCCCCCGAGGTGCTTGAGGAACTGGTCGTGCAGCGCAATGACTTTGTCGAGGCGCTGAAACGGGTCCAGCCGTCGGCGATGCGCGAAGTGATGGTCCAGGCACCCGATGTCCGCTGGGAAGATATTGGCGGGCTCGACGAGGCGCAGCTGCGGCTGAAAGAGGGTATCGAACTGCCGATGAAAAATCCGGAGGCCTTTACCCGGCTCGGCATCCGGCCGGCCAAGGGCTTTCTGCTCTATGGCCCGCCCGGCACTGGCAAGACGCTGCTGGCCAAGGCGGTCGCGCGCGAGGCGGAGGCGAATTTCATCGCCACCAAATCGAGCGACCTCCTGTCCAAATGGTATGGCGAGAGCGAGCAGCAGATCGCGCGTCTGTTTGCCCGCGCCCGGCAGGTGGCACCGACGATCCTGTTTATCGACGAGATCGACAGCCTGGTGCCCGCCCGTGGCGGCGGCATGGGCGAGCCACAGGTGACCGAACGGGTGGTCAACACGATCCTCGCGGAGATGGATGGTCTGGAGGAAATGCAGTCGGTGATCCTGATCGGTGCGACCAACCGCCCGGGTCTGGTTGACCCGGCGCTGCTGCGTCCCGGCCGGTTCGATGAGCTGATCTATGTCCCGGTTCCCGGCAAGGCAGGGCGTCGGCGGATTCTGGCGATTCACACGGCGAAAATGCCGCTGGCGCCGGATGTCGATCTCGACGAGATGGCAGAAAGCACCGACCGCTATTCCGGCGCCGATCTGGAGGATCTGGTTCGCCGGGCAGGCCTATATGCGCTGCGTGAATATGGCGGGCTGGTCGAAACCGTCCAGATGAAGCATTTCGAAAAGGCGCTGGAAGACAGCCGGGCCTCGGTGACGCAGGAAATGGAGGAAGAATATTCCAAAATGGAATCGCAGCTGAAACAGAATGCGATGCGCGCCGAGCCGATCGGTTTCGTGGCTCCCGGCATGCTGACCCCGATCAAGGACAGCAAGCACTAGCGGTCGGATTCGGCCCGTTCATCGAGCTTGAGGGTCTTCAGGCCCCAGGCAAACAGGAACACACAGATGCCGGTTCCCAGCCAGAAGGGCAGGGGGCCGGCATAGGTGTAAAGCAGCACGCCGATCGCCGGAGAGACGATGAAGGCCATGCCGTTGACCGACGCGACGATGCCGGCCACGCCGTTCTGTTCCGAACGCTTCACGGCCAGCGATGCGCCGGCGGTAAAGCCGGGGCGGAACAGGCCAAATCCGAGAGAGGCGACGGCGAAACCGATGATGATGCCGTGCAGATCGTGCGAAAAGCCGATCAGCAGGCAGCCACAGGCGCCCAGCACCATGCCCCACAGGATCGACGTGCGCGGCCCCATCTGCAGCAGCGGAATCAACCCCCACTGGGCCAGCAGGGTAGCGGCGGCACCCGACATCAGCACGATGCCGGTCATCTGGATACCCAATTCCGGGTCTCCGCGCAGGCCAAGCCGGTCGAGAACCAGAAAGCCGACGACGCCCAGGATCAGCGCATGGGCATTGCCGCCCAGAATGCCGGTGACCAGCCACGGCTTGATTCGCTCGTCCCCCCAGCGCAATTGCGGCGGCAGGCCGCCCGGATCGTCCTCGCCATCCTCGTCGTCTTTCAGGCTGTTGGACGACGGCGCCGAACTATAGGGTTCCGACGTCACCACGCCGCGCGCCTGATAGCCCGGATTGTCGTTGGGCAATTTCAGTGCCAGCGCGACCATCACCAGAATTCCGATCGCGGCAAAGGCGAACATAGGGCTGGACAGGCCAAGAAACGGAATGATCAGCAGCGGCGCGATCGCCGGCCCGACGATCGTGCCCAGGCCAAAGGATGACGAGATCAGCGACAGCGCCTTTGTCCGGTCGGCGCGCGCGGTCCGGGCGGCGACATAGGCCTGGACCGCTGGCGGAGCGGCTGAACCCAGGCCGCCGTAAAGGCTGCGGAACAGGGCGAACAGGACAAAGGTCCACAGCGCGCTATACCAGCCGAGCAGGCCCAGAAACAGCGCCAGTCCGGCGAGCGCAAAAGAAGTGGTGAAACCGATCATGCCAAGGCGCATCAGCGCCTTGCGACCACGATGGTCCGACTGGCGCGCCCATTTCGGAGCGGTATAGACCCAGAGCAGGGCTGACCAGCTGAACGCCGCGCTGACCCAGAAATCGGGAATGTCGAGCTGGGTACCGATGGTCGGCAGTATCGACTGCATCGCCGTATTGCCGGATGCCGTGACCAGCATGACCGAAAACAGCACAGCCATCCGGCCGCTGTCGATCGGCTGGGCATCTGGTGAGGATGCCACTGTCCGCTCCAGCGGTTCATAATCGGGAGAATCGGCCATGGCCTTTCCTATGCCATGCTATTTCTGCCAGTCATAGCCGCGTTCGACTCGCGCCACATGCAGGCTGTAGGCGCTATACCATCTGTCCCGACCCCGTTCGCGGATCTTTGCATGATCGGGGTGGTCGCGCCATGCCATGGCGCTGGCATCATCGCGCCAGTAGCTCACGGTAATGCCGAAACCATCGGCAGACCGGGCATGATCCGCGCCAAGATAACCCGGCTGCCGCGCTGCCAGTTCGGACATCGATTGCGCAGCGGCCTGATAGGCCTCTTCGTCCGTACCGGTCCGCTGGGCAGAAAAAATCACGGCAACGGAGTCTTTGGGATGAAGCAGCATCAGGCGCTTTTAGCGGCTCTCTGGCCCCGGACAAATGCTATTATATTTGTCAGCGGCGCTGTGACGGCCTAGTAAGACAGTTTGACCCGCCACCGGAGGACCCAATTGACCAATAGTATCGCCAAAACGAAATTTGTGGACCGTGTCAAATCCCGACTGGAACGCCGCCTTGGTCCATGGGGCGTTTTCTTCAAGGGTTTTCTGAAACATCCGGTGATGGTCGGTTCGATCATCCCGTCATCGGATATCACGATCAAAAAGATGCTCGAGCCGGTGAAATGGGACGAATGCGACCTGTTCGTCGAATATGGTCCCGGAGTCGGCACATTCTGTCGCCCGGTGCTGGAACGGATGAAGCCCGGCGCGACCCTGATCGTGATTGATCTCAATGAGGATTTCATCGACTATCTCGGCAAGTCGATCCGCGACAGCCGTTTCTATCCGATCCACGGGTCGGCCGCCGATGTGCAAAAGATCATTCGCGAACTGGGTCATGAAAAGGCCGACTATATCCTGTCCGGCCTGCCATTCTCGACGCTGCCCGACCAGCTCGGTCCCAAAATCGCCAAGGAAACCTATGACGTCCTTCGTCCGGGCGGTGCCTTTCTGGTCTACCAGTTTGTCAAAAAGGCGCGCGACTATATGACTCCGCATTTTGAGAAGATCGATAGCGGCTATTCTCTGTGGAACATCCTGCCCTGTCATCTGTTCTGGGGCTGGAAGAAAAAATAGACGCTGGTCGATGGCTGACGGTCGTTCGTCGAAGCCCGCGCTTGATCAGCGCCGGTTTCCCGGCATGTCGGACCCTATATTATCTGTATTTGGTCAAGAGGAAAATATCGATGTCCCGTTTGTCCCGATCCCTGTTTCTGGCTCTCACTACGACAGCATTGACGGTCGCTGCACCGGCACTGGCGAAGCATCACGAGTCTGCCAAGCCGGCACCGGTCAGCGAACTGGTCGATGCGGTCAATATTCCTTATGAGGAATTTACCCTCGACAATGGTCTGAAAGTGCTGGTCCATACCGACCGCAAGGCTCCGATTGTCGCGGTATCGATCTGGTATGGTGTCGGTTCCGCACAGGAGCCCAAGGGCAAGACCGGCTATGCCCATCTGTTCGAGCATATCATGTTCAATGGTTCCGAACATGCGCCCGGCGATTATTTTGAACCGTTGCGGCAGATTGGTGCCACCGATCTCAACGGCACCACCTGGCTCGACCGGACCAATTATTTCCAGACCGTCCCGACCTCGGCGCTGGATGTTGCGCTGTTCCTCGAAAGCGACCGGATGGGCCACCTGCTCGGCGCGGTGACGCAGGAGAAGCTCGACAACCAGATCGGCGTGGTGTCGAACGAAAAGCGCCAGGGTGACAATCAGCCCTATGGCCTCGTCTCCTATCGCCAGACCGAATTGCTGTTCCCCGCGGATCATCCCTACGGCCATGACACGATCGGCTCGCTGGAGGATCTGGAAGCAGCCTCGCTCGACGACATGAAGCAGTGGTTTACCGATCATTACGGGCCGAATAATTCGATCCTGGTGCTGGCCGGCGATATCGACGTCGCCACCGCCAGGGCGAAGGTCAACAAATGGTTCGGCGCGATTCCGCGCGGCAAGCCGATTGCCGAGCTCGATCCGGCCCTGCCGACGCTGGACAAGCCGGTCTACGAGGTGATGAAGGACAAGGTCGCGACGACGCGCATCTACCGCAACTGGGTGGTGCCGGGCCTGAATGACCCCGACTATACGCCGATCGATGTCGGCATGGCGGTGCTCGGCGGCCTCGCCAGTTCACGGCTCGACAATATCATGGTGCGGGACGAGAAAAATGCCGTTGCCGTTTCTGCCTTTGTAATTCCCTTTGTCCATGGCAGCCTGGTCAATATCCAGGCGGATGTGAAGCCGGGTGAAGATGCCGATGCCGTGGCCAAGCGGCTCGACGAGATTATTGCCAACTTTATCGCCAACGGCCCGACCGCGGACGAGGTGCAGCGAGTCGCGACGCGCGATGCTGCGGCGCGGATAGCCGGGCTCGAGCAGGTTGGTGGTTTCAGCGGCAAGGCGGTCGCTCTGGCGGAAGGGGCGCTCTATTCGGACGATCCGGAACATTATAAGAAGCAACTGGAGCGTCTGGCATCGACCACGCCGGATGCGGTCAAGGCAGCGATGCAGAAATGGCTGACCCGGCCGGTGGTTGGCATCCGGGTTGTCCCCGGCGAACGCGATGCCTATGAAGAAGTCGGCGCAGGCAAGGGCGCCCGGACCGGCGTTCTGACCGCGCCCGCCTTTTACATGCAGGACGATCAGCCGGGAACCGTAACCGCACCCGACCGGTCTTCCCTGCCTCCGGTCGGCGAAATCCCGAACGTCGATTTTCCGGATGTCGAAACCGCGACCCTCTCAAACGGGATCAAGGTCTATTTCGCGCACCGCGATGCGATACCGATGACCTGGGTCACCCTGTCCTTCAACGCTGGCACCAGCGCGGATGCCAAGGGCAAGCTCGGGCTGCAGAATTTCGTCACCTCGATACTGGAAGAGGGAACGACCAGCTTGACCTCGGTCGAGATTGCCGAACAGCAGGAACGTCTGGGCGCCAATATCAGCATCGATGGCGGGCGGGACCGCACCGATGTCAGTCTGAGCGCGGTCAACCCGAACCTCGACGCGTCGCTCGATCTGATGGCGGATATCGTCAAAAACCCGGCCTTCAACGCCGATGATATCGAACGCATCCGCGTCCGGCAGCTGACTGCGATCGACCGCGAGGAAAGCGATCCGCTGAGCATCGCCAGCAACACCCTGCCGCCGCTGGTCTTTGGTCCCGATCATCCCTATGGCCGCGGCCTGTCGGGCAATGGTAACAAGGAAAGCGTGGGGACGATCACCCGCGAGGATCTTGCGGCCTTTCACAATCAGTGGATGCATCCGGCCAAGGCGACGATTTTTGCCGCTGGCCAGATCGACAAGGATGAACTGGTCAGGAAACTGGAAATGCGCTTCGGTCGCTGGACCGGCACCGGCAAGGCGGCGCCGGCGAAAAATTTCGATGCCCCCATCCCCGACGCACAAGGCAAGATCATTGCCATTCACCGGCCCAATTCGCCGCAGTCGATGATCCTTGCCGGTCAGGTGCTGCCCTACAAGGGATCGGATGACCTGCTGACGCTCGACGCGGCCAATGAGATATTGGGCGGCAATTTCCTGTCCCGAATCAACATGGATCTGCGCGAAACCAAGGGCTGGAGCTATGGCACCCGTAACACGGTGCTGCGCGGCGAAGACCAGGCGCTGTACACGATGCGGGCGCCGGTGCAGACCAACCAGACCGGACCGGCGGTTGCCGCGATGGATGCGCAGGTCCGGGATTTCCTTGGCGACAAGGGCGTCACGCCGGCGGAACTGGAGCGCACGGTCAACGGCAACGTCCGCCAACTGCCCGGCCAGTTCGAGCGCACGCCCAGCATCCTGAACCAGATGGAAGGCGACGTGATGTTCGACCGGCCGTCCAACTATGCGGAAACCGTTGCCGACCGCTACAAGGCGCTGACGGCGAAAGAGCTGAACGAGGCGATGGCGCAGGCGATCGACCCCGGCAAGTTCACTTGGGTGATCGTCGGCGATGTCGAGAAGATCAGGCCGCAGCTGGATGCGCTCGGCATGCCGGTCGAATATCGCGGCTATGAAGCTAGTGACACTGCTGTTAATAATGATAGCAGTTCGGACGATTCGGCGGCTGACAGCGAGTGATCGCTGGCGCGAGCCGGATCAGGGCTTTGACATAAAAGGAGAACGGAATGTCTATTGATGGAACTTATGCTTGTGTGACCAAATCCCCGATGGGAGACCAGACGTCGGAATTCACCATCGTCACCGACGGTGACACGTTTACCGGTACCAACACCGGTGCCATGGGATCGATGGACGTTGAAAACGGCAAGGTCGACGGCAATCACATCACCTGGGAAATGAACATGACCGTTCCCATGCCGATGAAGCTGGAAGGCGATGCGACGATCACCGACGGCCAGCTGGCTGGCTCCGTCAAGGCAGGCGCCTTTGGCGAAATGGCGATGACCGGCACCAAGAAATAAAAGATTTTGAAGTTTAAAAAAAGGGCCGCCAACCTCGATGGTTAGCGGCCCTTTTTTGTGTCTGGTTTCAGGTCGGTTTAACGGACCACAACGCTGACCGCGCGGCGGTTCTGGGCCCAGGCGCTTTCGTTTGAACCAAGCGCTTCCGGCCGTTCCTTGCCATAGCTGACCGTGGTCATCCGCGCCGGGCTGACGCCCAGCGAGGCGAGATAGTTTTTCGCCGCATTGGCGCGCCGTTCGCCGAGTGCGAGGTTATAATCGCGGGTGCCGCGTTCGTCGGCATGACCTTCGATGGTGATCCGCGCGTTCGGATTTTGCGCCATCCAGCGAGCCTGGCTCTGCAGCACGGCCTGGTCCTGCGTGTCGATGTTGAACCGGTCGGTATCGAACAGGATCCGGTCGGACATCGTGTTGGCCAGGAAATCCTGCTGCGAACCGGGAGTATAGCCCGGACCGGAGGGTGTTGGTGTCGGGGTTGGTGCTGTGCCAACCGGTGCCGGCGGCAGTTCTTCCGGTGGTTTCTTCGCACAGCCTGCCAGCGCCAGGCTGGCGGTCATCAGGAGGGGGGTCGCATATTTGATCATCATATTGCTCCTATTTAAAATAGCCCGTCGGTTTGGATATAGCCTTTTTTCAGGGACTTGTCGCGATCTGAATTCAGGGCAGCAAGGGACCCCATGCCGGGTCAGAACCGTTGACCGGCGTCGGCAGTTCCCGCTCGTTGCGGCCGGTCAGGTCGACCTGCCAGATTCCGGTATTGCCATTGCCCTTGGTGGTGCGGAAAAACTGGATTACCCGCCCATTGGGGGCCCAGGTCGGCGCCTCGTCCTGCCAGCTGTCGGTCAGCAGCCGCTCGCCGCCGCCGCTCGGTGTCATCACGCCGATGCGGAAATTGCCGGCGATCTTGGTGAAGGCGATCAGGTCGCCGCGCGGGCTCCATTCCGGCGTCGCATAGCGACCGCCGCCGAAGCTGATTCGCCGCTCGTTGCCGCCGTCGGCGCTCATGACATAGAGTTGCTGGCTGCCCGAACGGTCGCTTTCGAAGACGATCCGGCTGCCGTCGGGAGAGAAGCTGCCGCCGATATCGATGCCGGGCGAAAAGGTGAGTTGCTGCGGCTTGCCGCCACCCGCTGCCGAGACCTTGTAGATATCGGTATTGCCGGCAATCGCCATGGAATAGAGGATCCACTTGCCGTCCGGTGACCAGCGCGGCGCGAAGGTAGGATTGGTGCTCTGGGTGATCAGCCGCTGGCTGCCCGTGCCGATATCGTAGATATAGATGCGCGGATTGCCGTCGAGAAAGCTCAGATAGACGATGCTCTTGTAATCGGGCGAAAAGCGCGGGGTGAGGGCGGTCGCCTGGCCATTGGTGATGAACCGGTGGTTGGCGCCGTCGCTGTCCATGATCGCCAGCCTTTTCACCCGGTTCCCCTTGGGGCCGGTCTCGGCAATATAGGCGATGCGGCTATCGAAGAATGGCGATTCGCCGCTCAGCCGGGCGTAGATGGCGTCGGCGCATTTGTGCGCGGCCCGGCGCCAGTCGCGTGGTTCGACGACAAAGCCCTGACGGGTCAGCTCGGTTTCCAGCGCGACATCATAGAGATAGCAGCCAACCGTCAGCTTGCCGTCGGCATTGGACTGGATGAAGCCCTGAATCAGCGCCGACGCGCTGGTGCCGCTCCAGTAGGGAAATTGCGGCGCGGTGACCTCGCTATAGCTGATCCCGCGCACCTGGTTGCGGCCCATCGGCTTGAACAGGCCGCTGGAGCGAAGATCGCTGACGATGACATCGCTGATCTTGCCGCCCAGATCGGCGGTGCTGCCGGACACGGTGTCAACACTTTGCGGCGTCGGCAGGCCGGGTACGGCGATGACGAGCTCTTCGCCCGCGCTATTGTCGACATCGACGGTCAGCTGGGCATGAGCCGTCGCCGTCAGCCCGAGGCTGGCGACAAGGCCGAGAAACAAGTTTCTGATAGTCGGGGCGGTGGATTGCATCGCGGGTCTCCTAGACACCAAGGTAAAGGACAGGTTCGATAACCTTCCATTCATCGTAATATTTTTCGGGGAATGTTGTAAACGGTGCGGCCAGCTGGACCGCAGCAATCGCGCGTTCCTGATGGATTTCGACCTGCGACCGGTTGCTCGGCGTGATGCCGGTGGTGGTCGCTGTGGGCTTGCCGATAATCCGGCCATTGCTGTCGAGACGAGCCGTGACGGTGGTGCGCAGCAGCTCCGCGTCGGCGCCTGTCGGCGGACGCCATTTCTGTTTCACCAGCCGGTATAGTTCGCGCTCGAGCGAAGCCACCGCCGCTGGCGACGCTTTTTCTGCCGTGATATTCTGGTTACGGCTGACCGAGGCCGCGTCGGTCAAGCCTTTCATGAAATCATCGCCTAATCGAGCCCCACGTGGTTTCGGCTGCGGCTTGGGCTTCGGTTCCGCCTTGGGCGTCGTGCTGGTCGGCTTGTCCGGTCGCCGGCGCGGTTCGCGCGATACGGGAGCTGGGGTCACGGATGGTTTGGGCTTCGCTTCGGCTTTCGGTGGTTCGGGCAGCGGCTCTGGTTCGACAAAGCTGCTCTCTTCCGGAGCACCCAGTTCGGGCGCGACGCTGGTCGCGGGCGTAACCATGGAGGGATCGGGGGCAGCGCTTTCCAGGCCGACCTCATCGGCAATCATCACCTCGATCGGTTTGTTGCGGAACGCGTCATTGGTGCTGCTGAGGATGCTGAACGACAGCGCGCCGAACAGAGCCACATGACCCACAGCCGCTATTCCCAAGCCAATTTTTTCAGCCTTCTCCATATCAGCTGCCCACTCTTATGGTGTCTCGGATGAACCTGTAGTGACCAGCGACACGCGGTTCAATCCCGCGCGGTTGAGTTCGCCCATCACGCCCATGATCAGGCCATAATCCAGCGTCCTGTCGCCGCGCAGCATGATCTGGCGCGGATCGGCGGCATTCTGGCTTGCGGCAATGTCGCGCAGCCTGGTCTCCAGGGCACCGCGGCTCAGTTCCTCGTCGTCGACAAAAATGCGGCCTTCGTTATCGATCGAAATCTGCACCGGTTCCTGTTCCTGCTCCAGCGCGTTGGCGCGGCTTTCCGGCAGGTCGACCGGCACGCCGGTGACCAGCAGCGGTGCGGTCACCATGAAGATGATCAGCAGCACCAGCATCACGTCGACAAAAGGAGTCACATTGATTTCGGCCATCGGGGCGCGGCCGCGACCACCGCCGCGCCGCCCGGTTCCGGATCCCATATTCATGCCCATGCTCAGTTTCCAAACTCCAGTTCGCGGCTGAGCGTGGCGTGGAACCCGTCGGCAAAGCGACCCATGCGGGCTTCCAGCTTGTTCAGCCGGTGCGAGAAGCGGTTATAGGCGATAACCGCCGGGATTGCCGCAAAAAGGCCGATTGCGGTGGCGAACAGCGCCTCGGCGATGCCGGGTGCGACCACTGCGAGCGAGCTGTTCTGCTCCGCGGCGATCGCCGAGAAACTGCGCATGATGCCCCAGACCGTACCGAACAGGCCGACAAAGGGGGCAACGGCACCGACGGTGGCGAGAAAGTTCAGCCGGTCGGCGATCCGGTCCACTTCCTCGGCGATCGTCATGTTCATCGCCGTGGCCAGCCGCTGCCGGGTGCCGTCGCGGTCGACCGGGCCCTTTGCCGTCGAACGGCGCCATTCCTTGACACCGGCGGCGAGAACCTTGGCGCTCGGCAGGCTGGACTTGCCATGTTCGTCGAAAAACCGGTCGATATTTTCGGCCTTGTCGAAGGCCCTTTCGAACCGGTCCGATTTTCTGGAAATCTGGCCGATGGTCATGCCGAAACTGACGATGATCGTCCAGGTCCAGATGCTGGCCAGCAACAGGCCGATCATCACCGCCTTGACGACGATATCGGCTTCCATGAACAGCATGAACGGGGAGAAATTGCCGCTGGTCGCTCCGAGTGAAAGTTGGTCTAGCAAGATTTGATATCCTTCATTTCGTAACAGTCTGGTCCATGACGCTGGCGAAAGCCTTTGTCCACGCTTTCGGTTGTCGTCTCGGGCGTCCGGCCGGGGTAAGAAAGGCAGCGTGAACAGAGGCTGACGTGATCCGGTCAGAGCCGCGCATGATCGTCTGGTCGATGACCACGCTCGCCGCGCGCAACGTCTCCACCGTGCTGATCACCAGCAGATCGTCGTCCAGCCTTGCCGGCGACCAATATTTCATCGTCAGGTCGACCACGGCATAGACGCCTTCGCCGCTCTCATAGGCCGCATGCTGGTTCATATCGAGCTGCCGCAGCATGTCCGAGCGGGCCCGTTCCATATAGCGCAGATAATTGGCGTGATAGACAATGCCCGAAAAGTCGGTGTCCTCGAAATAGACGCGGCAGGCGAAATAATGCTTGCCGCCGACAAAGCGTCCGTCATGCGGCTTGATGTCCGCGGGAATGGCAGAGGCGATGTCCATCCGGCGACTTTAGGGGCTTCGATTCAACGGCGGAAGGGGGAATGTTCGATCCCCCTTCGACTGAGCGCAATTCTGAGTCCGTTTGCCTGTCAAAAAGGATCGTCAGGCGCCGGGTGAAGTCAGTCCTGTTCGAACTGTTCCGCGTTCGGCCACTGTTCCTCGGACAATGTCTCTCCCGTTTCCAGAATGGACTTCAGATTGCTGAGAACCGCTGGCCAGCCTTCGCGTACGCCAATATCCATCGGCGATCCGGGCTCAAGCTCGCTATGGGTAACGGTCAATTTGGTGTCGGGGCCCAGACTGACCAGTTCGTAGGTCACCCGCGACAATTTTTCAGGCCGGTCCGCTTCCGAATCAAAGGCCCAGCTCCAGACCATTTTACGGGGCGGATCCATCTCGATGATGCGACCGCGCGTGTCGATTTTGCCGCTGCCGTCGCTGCGCACATGTTCCCACCGGGATCCCGCTTTCCAGTCGGATTCGTTATAATGGCCCCAATAGGCCTTGGTCAGTTCCCGGTCGATCAGGCCGTTCCAGACCTGCTCGGCGGTCGCCTTGATGAAAATCGTGTAGACAAAATCCGGTGCGCAGGGCTCGCCCGTCGCTGCGCGGGTTGTCATATTTGTGGGGTCACTGGCTGGCACGGCGTTTCTCCTCTCGCTTGTTGTGGCTGGAAGATCTGGAAGCATCTTCGACTTGCTGTTTGAAATCGCTCAGCGCTTCAATCCGGGCATCCTCGAACTTGCCGATCCAGCGATGGACAATATCGCCGAGCGGCACGGGATTGAGATAATGCAGCTTTTCCCGCCCCTGCCGGTGGACCGAGACAAGATTGGCGGTTTCGAGAATATGCAGATGCTTGGCCACCGCCTGGCGCGACATGGTCATGCCACTGTGAAGATCGGTCAGATTCTGGCCATTCCTGATGAAGAGCCGGTCGAGCAGGGCGCGGCGGGTTTCATCGGCAAGGGCGGCGAAGACATCGGACATGGTTTTTAATATGCAACTAAATGGTTGCATGTCAAGCTCGCAAAAGGCCTCCTTGGCCCGAACTTTCACGAACTTTGGATGGATCAGAGCGCGCAGCCCGGGCAAAGCAGGCCACCTATCGCGCTCTGCTTTGTCTGGGTGCTAGCGCGGCGGGCAGCTGTTCCAGCCGGGTCCCCGGACGGCCCGACCCGGGCGGGCATCGGTCATCTTGCCGCCGCTCAGCACCGGCTGTCCATTGACCAGCACATGCTGCACGCCAACAGCGAATTGTTGGGGCTCCGCGTAGGTCGCCTTGTCGGCAATCGTCGCCGGATCAAAAATCACCACATCGGCAAATTGCCCGGCTGCCAGATTGCCGCGATCCTTCAGTCCCAGATGGCTCGCCGGCATGCTGCTCAGCCGCCGCACCGCATCGGCCAGAGTCGCGCGATTTTCCTCGCGGACATATTTGCCCAGCAACCGCGCAAAATTGCCATAGGCGCGGGGATGGGTGGAGGATTTCAGGAACACCCCGCGCGGCGCGAGGGCCGCCGCGTCGGAACCGAAGGACATCCAGGGCAGGGCGGTCTGCCGTGCGACATTTTCTTCGTCCATCAGGAAATAGACCACCTGGACCCGGCTGCCATCCTCGATCACCAGGTCGATCGCCGTCTCTGCCGGACTGGTGCCGCGCATCGCGGCCACCTCGGCCAGGGTCTTGCCGGTCAGCGGCTTCAGCTTGTCATTCTTGAAGCCAACCAGCATCGTCTTGTCGGGGCCGGCATGATAGAAGAGATTTTCCCAGCCCACCGGTTTGCCCTGCATTTCGACGAGCACGCGCTTGCGGATTTCCGGATCCTGCAGCCGCTTTTTCCATTGCTCATAGCCGCCTTCCTGCACCCAGGTCGGCATCGCTGCATCGAGGCCGGTCGAACCGGCGGTATAGGTGTACATATTGGCGGTGATGCGCAGACCCTTTGCGCGCGCTGCCTCGACCCTGGCGATAATCGGGTCGAGCTTGTCCCAATTGTCCTTGCCGGCCTGTTTCAGATGATAGATTTCTGCCGGGCCGCCCGATTTTTCGGCAATTTCTATAAGCTCGTCGACCGCTTCGAGGACATGGTCGCTCTCGTTGCGCATATGGCTGATATACATGCCGCCGCAGCGCGCGGATTCGGTGGCCAGAGCGACCAGTTCCGGCGTTTCCGCATAGCTGGCCGGGGCATAGATCAGCGAACTGCCGACACCCATGGCGCCATCGTCCATCGCCTCGCGGACCAGCGCGCGCATCCGGTCGAGCTGGGCGGCGTCCGGATCGACATCGGCATAGTCGAGCTCGTTGATCCGCACGGTGGTCGCGCCGACAAAGGATGCCACATTGGGCGCGATCCCGCGATTCTCGATAAAGTCGAAATATTGGTCGAGGGTGCGCCAGCTGATCGGATAGCGGATATCGCCCTGTTCGCTCTCCAGGGTCTCGACCATCTTGTCGGTCAGCGGGGCTTCCGACCATCCTTCGCCGAAGACCTCCAGCGTGATGCCCTGCCGGATGTCGCTTTCGCCGGCGCCATCGGCGATCAGCGCATCGGGCGCCCAGCTCAGCATGTTGATAAAGCCCGGTGCGACCGCCAGCCCGCGCGCGTCGATGACGCGTGTTGCGCTGCCGGTAATTTCCGGCGAAACCGCGACAATCCGGTCATTGCGGATCGCGACATCGCCGACATAAGGGGCCGATCCGCTGCCATCGACGATCAGGCCGTTGTCGATCAGGATATCATAGGACTGCGCCTCGGCGACGGGCTCGACACCGGTTTCCGCAACCGTGGTGCAGGAGGTGAGCAGCAGCAAGGCCGCGCTGAACAACAGCGTCCGCTTGGGCCGCTGACGGGTTTCGGGCCTATTCATCGGCTGCCAACAATTCCAGCGCCGCAGCGGTCATCGCCTCGGTGCCGAGCGTCACGGATTCGCGCGGCGCAATCTTGAAGAAGGGAGAGTGATGCGAAGGCACCGGCGGGCCACCGGCCTTTGCGCGATCAAAATCGGCCTGCGGCGTGCCGCCGACCGAGAAATAGACGCCTGGCACATCGGTATTGGGCTCGACGAAATAGGCAAAATCCTCTGCTCCCATGCCTTCGCGCGGCTTGTTGTCGAACACATCCTCGCCGAACCGTTTGGCGAATACGGCTTTCACCCGCTTGGTCAGCGCCGCATCGTTATAATTGGCCGGAGTCGATTCGTGCGACACCAGCACCTCTGGCAGCTTGTCCTCGGGCAGGCCGTTCATCCGGCCAACGTTGGTGGCGATGCGCTTGATCCCCTCGAGCAATTTGGCCCGCGTTTCCTCGTCATCCGAGCGGACGGTCAATTGCATGGTCGCCTTGTCCGAGATGATATTATGCTTGAAGCCGCTGTGGAAGGAACCAACGGTGATCACTCCGGGCTTGAGCGGAGCGATTTCGCGGCTGACGATGGTCTGCAGGGCCATGATGATCTCCGCACCCATCACGATCGGATCCTTGCCCCGGTGCGGTGATGCGCCATGCGCGCCCACCCCGTGGACGATGATATCGACGCTGTCGGACGAACTGCTCTTGATGCCCTCGTCCAGCGCCAGTTGTCCGGTTGGCGTGTCAGCGGAAACGTGAAAGGCCATGGCATAATCGGGCTTGGGAAAGCGGGTGTAGAGGCCGTCGTCCATCATCAGCTTGGCACCGCCGATTCGTTCTTCGGCCGGTTGCGCGATCAGCACCAAAGTACCCGCCCACTGGTCCTTGCGCGCCGCCATCTGGTTTGCGGTGCCGATCAGCGAGGTGATATGCACATCATGGCCGCAGGCGTGCATTACCGGCTTTTCCTCGCCGTCGATGCTGACCTGCTTTGCGGTCGACATATAATCGAGCCCGCTGTCTTCCACCAGCGGCAGGCCATCCATGTCGGCGCGCAGCATCAGGGTCGGTCCTTCGCCATTCTTCATCACGCCAACAACGCCGGTGCCGCCGACTTTCTCGGTAACCGTGAATCCTGCGTCGCGCCATTTCTGCGCGATGATTCCGGCGGTGCGGGTTTCCTTGTAGGAAAGCTCGGGGTTTTTATGGAAATCGAGAAACAGGGCTTTCAGCTGCTTGTCATAATCCGCTGCGATCGCCCTGGCGAGATCGGGTGATGGCGAGCTGTTCTGTGCGAGAACCGGTGCGGTCCAGATCAGGGCCGACGTCGCGGCCAGTGCCAAAAGATGTTTCATGATTTGCCCCTCTATTTTGTCTCCTTATGCCAAAGCAGAAGGAAAAGGCAAAGCCCGTTCCGTGCCACGTGAAATCCTTCTTCTTTTCGCCGGGCGGCCGAACCCAAAAGGCAGGAGCATCTCGCTCCTGCCTTTTGGGTTCGGCCTTTCGCTTTCGGTACCGATCAACCAGCGGGGCAGTCGCCGATCCGCTTGCCGCTGCTCTTGGCGGAAATATTCATTTTCATGCCGGACGCGCCGCCTTTCATGTTCATCGTCATGTCATAGCTGCTTGGGCCATATTGGCCATCCATGGCCATCGTCATGTTGCCCGGAGCGCCGCCCATATTGGTACAGGACATTTCCGAGGACACGGCCCCGCCGCTCATGTCGAATTTCTTGACCTCGCAATTGGTCTCTTTCTGTGCGGCGAAAAACTCTGCGCCCGGATTCTCGGCCTGTTCCGGGGTTATGCAGGATTTTGAGGTTGTAACCTTGCCTTTCATACCGTCCATAGCCGTGGCTGGCACACCGTCGGGCAGTCCCTCGACCTTCACATCGACGATCTCGACCGTATTTTCCCATTCGCCGGGCTCGAGTTCGACTTGGTTCATTTCCTGGGCAACTTCTTCTGCGGTGATTTTTCCATCGCCGTCCTGGTCAGCCCCTTTGTCCGAACAGCCGCCTATCAGGCTGAGTACAGCCACCGAAACCAGTAAATTTTTCACGAGAAATTTCCCTCAATATCGATGCTTCCCGAGTGTTCCATAAACCGATGGCGGCACGATGTAAATTTTTGATGGCCCCGATTGCCGGAAAACTGCAATGCGGGGATGACATTGGACCCTATTTGTTCCATATATGTCTGATGACAGAACTGGTAATCAGAAGAGGCCTGGCGGAGCCGGAAACCGGCAAGGATTTTGTGCCTCACAAGCCCCGCCGCCCGGAAAAGTCGGAAGGTGGCAAACGGTTCAAGCTGGTCAGCGATTTTGAGCCCGCCGGCGACCAGCCGGATGCGATCAGGGAACTGGTGCAGGGGATGCGCGAGGACGAGCGCGATCAGGTGCTGCTCGGGGTGACCGGGTCGGGCAAGACCTTCACCATGGCCAAGATCATAGACGAGCTGCAGCGGCCGGCCCTGATTCTGGCGCCCAACAAGATATTGGCGGCGCAGCTGTACGGCGAGTTCAAGAATTTCTTCCCGGACAATGCCGTCGAATATTTCGTCTCTTATTATGACTATTACCAGCCAGAAGCCTATGTCGCGCGGTCCGACACCTATATCGAGAAGGAAAGCTCGGTAAACGAGGCAATCGACCGGATGCGGCACAGCGCCACCCGCTCGCTGCTCGAGCGCGATGACGTGATCATCGTCGCTTCGGTCTCCTGTCTCTATGGTATCGGTTCGGTCGAGACCTATTCGGCGATGATCTTCGACCTGAAGAAGGAGCAGTCGGTCGATCAGCGCGATATCATCCGCAAGCTGGTGGCGCTGCAATATAAACGAAATGACATGGCCTTTGCCCGCGGCACGTTCCGGGTGCGCGGCGACAATCTCGAGATTTTCCCGTCGCATTATGAGGACATGGCCTGGCGGATCAGCTTCTTCGGCGACGAGATCGAGGAGATTGTCGAGTTCGACCCGCTGACCGGCAAGAAGGGCGTGACCCTCGACCGGGTCCGGGTCTTTGCCAATTCGCACTATGTGACGCCGGGGCCGACGATGAAACAGGCGACCGAGGCGATCCGTTTCGAGCTGGCGGAGCGGCTCAAGGAGCTGGAGGCCGAGGGCAAGCTGATCGAGCATCAGCGGCTGGAACAGCGGACCAATTTCGATCTCGAGATGATCGCGGCGACCGGCAGCTGCGCCGGCATCGAGAATTATTCGCGCTTCCTGACCGGACGGCTGCCGGGTGAACCGCCACCGACATTGTTCGAATATCTGCCGGACAATGCGCTATTGTTCGTCGATGAAAGCCACCAGACAATCCCGCAGATCGGCGCGATGTCGAAAGGCGATCACCGCCGCAAGATCACGCTCGCCGAATATGGCTTTCGGCTGCCCAGCTGTATCGACAACCGGCCGCTGCGCTTCAACGAATGGGACGCGATGCGGCCCCAGACGGTCAGCGTGTCGGCAACCCCCGGTCCGTGGGAGCTGGAGCAGACAGGCGGCGTGTTCAGCGAACAGGTCATTCGCCCCACGGGGCTGATCGATCCGCCGGTCGAGATCAAGCCGGTCGAGGACCAGGTCGACGATGTGATCAACGAGTGCCGCAAGGTCGCGGCGCAGGGCTATCGCACCCTGATCACTACCTTGACCAAGCGCATGGCCGAAGACCTGACCGAGTTCATGCACGAGGCGGGGATCAAGGTGCGCTATATGCACAGCGATGTCGAGACGCTGGAGCGGATCGAGCTGATCCGTGATCTCAGGCTCGGCGTCTATGACGTGCTGGTGGGGATCAACCTGCTGCGCGAGGGGCTCGATATTCCGGAATGCGGGCTGGTCGCGATCCTCGACGCCGACAAGGAGGGCTTCCTGCGCAGCGAAACCTCGCTGATCCAGACCATTGGCCGTGCTGCCCGCAATGTCGATGGCCGAGTCATTCTCTATGCCGACCGGATGACCGGATCGATGGAGCGCGCGATCAGCGAGACCGACCGCCGCCGCGAGAAACAGGTCGAATATAATCTGGAGCACGGCATCACGCCGCAATCGATCAAGAAGAATATCGGCGATATCGTCGCTCATGCCACGGCCAAGGATATGGTCACCGGCGCGGTCGACGAGGGCAGCACGCCTCTGGCCGGCCATAATCTGCGCGCGCATATCGAAAGCCTGGAAAAGCAGATGCGCGATGCCGCAGCCGATCTCGAATTCGAAACCGCAGGCCGGCTGCGCGACGAAATCCGCAAGCTGGAAGCGGAAGAGCTGGGCCTGCCCGCCGATCTGCAGGTCGCACAGCCGAAGGGCCGGTCAACCGAAGGACGGCCGGGAACGCGCAAGATGGGTTATGGCAAGGTGCAGCGGAAGTGAGAGGTAACGGCTTTAGCGTACCACTTATTCTAGCCGTCCGTAGTGAGAATTCAAAATCAGCGGCAAAAGGTTGAATTGCTGGCGATTCGATATTGTGGGAAAGCCATGCATTATGCGGACGTGCGACAATTGGTTGCGCCGAGCAGAAACATTTGAGAATTTTGCATAGGTACAAAAACAATGATTGTCACTTTTGCCGATCCCGAAACTGAAAAGATCTGGAACGGGGAGCGTAGCCGAAAGCTCCCATCCGATATTCAGAATACGGCGCGACGGAAAATGCGGCAGATAAACAGAATCGCCCATTTGTTTGATTTACGCGTTCCGGGCGGCAATCGCTTTGAACAGTTGAAGGGATATACACCTTTGCGCTATAGTATCCGCATCAACGACCAGTGGCGCGTGACGTTCAACTGGTCAAACGGAGATGCGCATGACGTCCGGATCGAGGACTATCACAGAGGATGATGACCGTTTGGACAATGTCCATCCGGGCGATATTCTGCGCGAAGATTATCTGATTGGCAGCGAAATAGCGGTTGAAGAAGTGGCTGCAGGCGCAGGTCTGGACATCGATCAGCTCAGCGCGATAATTTCTTGCCAGCGATCGATTGATGCCAATGCCGATCTACGGCTGGCACGCTATTTCGGCATATCAGAGGGATTTTTCCTCGGGCTGCAGATTGATTATGATCTCGAAGAGGTCCGCCGCGCCAGCGGTGCCGAACTTGACAAGATCAGAACGCGCGCTGCCTGAATATTGCGTCTGACCACCGTTTCGACGAACGGCTGGACGACGTAGACCAACGACTTGGTAATCGCTTGCGCAAAATGGCTCGCCGGTTCATGTTGCTGGCCATATTTGGGGAGATAAATCATGCGAGCATCCATTATATTGGCTCTGGCCAGTTGTGCACTGATCGTAGCGCCGGCCGGTGCCGCTGTTGCGTCATCCGCAGCGGCCAGTGCCGCCGAGACGCCACCCGATTTCGAGGCGGCGGTATCCGATCCGGGACGCGATGAAGCCGATGTCGAGCTGGACGAGAGCCGCAAGCCGGCCGAGCTGCTTGCCTTCATGGGGCTGGAAAGCAGCGATACCGCGCTCGATATCTTCGCTGGCGGCGGCTATTATAGCGAGATCATGGGCCGGGTGGTCGGTCCGGAGGGATCGGTGGTAGCGGTCAACCCGCCTCAGTTCACGACCAGCGACCAGTCCAGGGAAAAATGGGCAGCGCTATCGGCGCGGCAGCCCAATGTGACGATGGTTCCGGCGCAACTGCCGGACTATAAGCCGGCGGCGAACAGTATCGACTTTGCCATGCTGCATCTGATCTATCATGATTTTTACTGGGAAAGCGAACAATATAAGTTCGAGAAAATGGATCCGGCGGTTGTGCTGTCCAACCTTTATAAAGGCATGAAGCCCGGCGGGGTCGTGGCCGTGATCGATCATGTGGGACTGCCCGGTGATACGCGGACGGTGGTCGAGAAAACCCACCGCATCGATCCCGCGACGGTCCGGAGCGATTTTCTCGCCGCAGGCTTTGTCCTCGACGGCGAAAGCGACATGTTCGCCAATCCCGATGATGATCTGGAGAAAAATGTATTCGATCCGGCTGTCCGCGGCAAAACCAGCCGTTTCGTGATGCGGTTTCGCAAGCCGGAATAGGCTTCGCCCCCGGGATTGTTAGGCAAATGGGCGGCGCGAATCGGTATCAACTGTAACCATCTGGAATGTCAGCGCTTTTTCCCGCACATCGAAAGAAGTGCCGAAACCACCTCCGCACCGGCCATTTTGCGCCGCTTTTCTGTAAAAATATTACAGCATCAATCCAGTGTCTTAGGATATTAGGTGCGAGTTTTTATGGCGGTTCATGTCCAGTTAGGTAAAGGGCCGTCATATCAAGCGTATCGACAAGAATTGACCCGATAAAATAGCGATACGGCGCAATAATGAGGGTCAGCATCAGCAAGGCAGCAATTCGTTTTCGCGACCAGCGAAAAGCGGATGACAGCGCAAGAGTTTGACCGGCGGTGCCCTGGAACAGGGTCGCACGCTGCCGGAGCGAAGGCGGGGGGCATATCCGGCCATTGTATCGGATTTGTCACCCGACCTCCGGGACGCGGTCGAGCCACGATGATTTTGCTATTGGTCTGGAGGGATATGTTGACCGGTGGTGTGCGGCTGTTCGCACGGCACCGTCCTGCTTCCGGACCTAAAGGGGTGCAGGGCTGGCGCGTGCGTAGAGTTTAGCGCGTCAGTCCTGCCGCTTCGCTTCGCTCAGGAAGCATATTTCACCGAGCAGCCATAAGGCCGGGATTGGGCAACGCTGACCTTGTCGCCGGACCTGATCTCTTTCAGCGCGGCGAGCACATGATTGCGCGCATCCTTGATGTCGGTCGTATTGGCCGTCGGCCGGTCGTCAATGGCACCTTGGTAGACCAGAATTCCCGAGCCATCGATGATATACATATGCGGCGTCGCTCTCGCGCCATAGGCCTTGCCGACCAGCCCCCTGGCGTCGAGCAGATAATTGGTCGACTGGATATTCTGGCGGGCGATCAAAGCCTTGGCTTCGCTGCCCGTCATATGCCCCTGTTTTCCTTTTGCGCCGCTGTTGATGGTCAGCCAGATCGCGCCCTGATCGCGGGCAGCCTTCTGCGTCGCCTGCATATTGCCGCTGCTATAATGTTTCGAGACAAAGGGGCAGCCGGGATTGTGCCATTCGAGCACCACCGTCTTGCCGCGGAACTGCGACAGTTGCACGGTTTTGCCATTGACGTCGGTCAGCTTGAAATCCTGGGCCAGGTCGCCGATTTTCTGGGCTGCGGACAGCGGGCTCGCCAGCGCGATCGCAGCGACGGCGGTAAGGGCGAAAGGGGTAAGATTGCGCACTATAGTCTCCGTTTTCTAAAGGCTTCTGTCAGCCAACGCGCTTTGCACCGAACCGTTCACCAGATCGGTCAATGTCGCCACCGTCAGAATCTGCGGCAGAACCACCGGTTCAGCGCCTGGCGCGTAATAGAGATAGAGCGGCACGCCGGCGCGCCCGTGCTTTTCCAGAAACCGGCTGATGTCCGGATCGGGCCGCGTCCAGTCGCCCATCAGGACCTTGACCTTCGCGGCCTTGAAGACTTCAGCGGTCTCGCTGCGCTGGATCGCTGCGGCTTCGTTGGCCTTGCAGGTGATGCACCAGTCGGCGGTGAAATAGGCGAAAACCGGCTCGCCCGAGGCGCGCAATTCGGACAATCGCGCTTCGCTGAACGGTTCGCTCGGCAGGGTCGCGGAGGATGTATTCGCCAGCTTCTGGCTGCTCATGGCCTCTTCGCCGGGAAGCGCGAGGATGCCGCCGACGATCGCGGCAAGCATGGCAGCGGCGGTCAGCGCGCCGCGCGACTGACCTTTCATCTGCCCGCCGCCGAACCACCACAGGATCAGCGCAACGGTCAGCAAAAAGACCAGCGACAGGCCAAGCGAGTCGGTGCCGATCTGGCGGCCGAGCAGCCAGATCAGGCCGATCGCGGTGAGAAACATCGGAATCGCCATCGCCTTGCGAAAGCTGTCCAGCCACGGCCCCGGCTTCGGCAGGCGGCTGCGGATCGCGGGAACAAAGGCGATCAGCAGAAAGGGCAGGGCCAGACCGACGCCGAGACCAGCGAAAATCACCAGCGCGGCTATCGGCGGCAGCACGATCGTCGCGCCGAGCGCAGCGGCCATGAACGGGCCGGTGCAGGGGGTGGCGACAAAGGCCGCGAGCGCGCCGGTCCAGAAAGATCCGGCGGCGCCGTCCTTGCGCGTCAGCTTGTTGCCGAAATTCAGATTGGGCAGTTCGAACAGGCCGGCGAGATTGAGTCCGATGGCGGTGACCAGCGCCAGAAGGACAAAGATGATCCGCGGGTCCTGCAGCTGAAAGGCCCATCCTACAGCAGCACCGCTGGCCCTGAGACCGAGCAGGACCGCGCCCAGCGCCGTCGCCACCAGCACGACACCGGCGGTATAAGCCAGCGCATCGCGCCGCACCTCGGCTTGATCGCCGCCGGCCTTGGCGAGGCTGATCGCCTTCAGGCTGAGTATCGGAAAGACGCAGGGCATCAGGTTGAGCAGCAGCCCGCCGAGCAGCGCGCCGCCCAGTGCCAGCAACAACAGCGAGGCGTTGCCCTCTGTCTTCGTGCCATCTCCGGCCAGTGGCAGGCCGGTCATCGCCACTTCGCCCTTGGTCGCGGTGAACAGGAAGCCCGTATGGTCGGCGATCTTCAAAATGCCGCTGATGCTGTCGAGAGAATCCCCCCGCGCTCCGGTCTCGAGGATCAGCCTGTCACCATCGCGGCTGAATGTCTGCGCCGCGCCATAGTCGACCATGCCGTCTTCCTTGATGAAGAAATAGGGCTTGTCGATCGCGACATTGGCCGGCAGCGGCACCGACAGGCGGAACTTGTCATCGCTGACCGCAAAGGTCGCTTCGCTGCCCAGCGGCCTTGGCAGGGCGGCGCGGAAGCCGTCAAACCGTTTGTCGGCAGCGGCCGCAGGGTCCCCGGCGACGACCTGCAGCGTGATCGACAGTTCATCCTGTTCTGGCACGCAGATTTCGTCGGTGCAGGACAGCCATTCGGATTTGACGGAGATCGGCAAGGGGCCGGGGCGAACGGAGTCGGACAGGGTCAGATTGACCAGAATTGCATAATCGCCCTTGTAGACATAGTTCATGATGCCGGAGATCAGCAGTGTGTCCGGCACGGGAAATTTCGGCTCTCCGGCGGTCACGCCGGCTGGCAGCGTCCAGTCGAAGCTCATGCCAATGCCGGCGTCACCGGGATTTTCCCAATAGCCGTGCCAGGTCGGCTTTGGTTCCATCAGAAAGGCAAGGGTGACGCTTTGCCCGGCCTTCACCTGCTGCGATTCCGCTAGCAGCGTGGCGGGGACATTCAGCTCCGTATTGCCCAGCGGGTTCTGCGCTCCGGCCGCCGGTGCGACGGCAAAAGCGATGAACGCCAGCATGATCGTCACAATACGAAAATCAAATGTCATAAAAACTCACCATTTCCTGTTTAGACGCATTAGGCTATTGGCAGGCAGCTTTCCATAGCGGCATTCATCAGTGAGGACCATTCGTGCAAAAATCGACCCTAGTTACAGCTCTGGCAGCGTGTATCATATTTTCCGGCGCCGCAAATGCAGAAGATAAGCCGAGCAGCGAAAGAGGCGCACCGAAACTGGTCGTCGCCATTTCGGTCGACCAGTTTTCCGCCAACCTGTTCGACGAATATCGCAGCAGCTTTACCGGCGGTCTGAAACGCCTGACCGATGGTGTGGTCTTTCCCTCGGGCTATCAGGCCCATGCCGCGACCGAAACCTGCCCAGGCCATTCGACGATCATGACCGGCGTCCATTCCGGACGCGCCGGGATTATCGCCAACAACTGGATCGACCTGTCGAGCACGCGCGATGACAAGACCGTCTATTGCGCCGAAGACGAGCGCGTCGAGGGCACCAGCTTTGGCGATATTACCGCGCCGACGCAGGGCGATTATGTCGCCTCGGCCTGGCATCTGCTGGTGCCGACGCTGGGCGAACGGCTGAAGAAAGTCTCGCCCGAATCCCGCAATGTCGCGGTGGCGGGCAAGGACCGGGCGGCGCTGATGATGGGCGGCCATGATGTTGACGAAATTTACTGGTGGAAAGGCAAGGGCTTCACCACTCTGGAAGGGCGCAAGACATTGCCTTCGGTGGCGGCGGTCAACCAGTCGATCGGCGAGCAGATTGACAAGGCCCGCCCGGCCTATCCGACGCCGGCCCGGTGCGTCGCGCACAGTGCCAAAATCATGCACGGCGATGGCAAATCGGTCGGCGACTATGCCTTTCAGCGTCCGGAAGGCGGCGCGAGCATTTACCGGGCATCGCCGGACTTTGATCGCTCGATCCTGACCGCTGCCACGGCAGTGATCAACGAAATGGGCCTCGGGCGGGGCGAAGCCACCGACGTGATCTCGGTGGGCCTGTCGGCAACCGACTATATCGGCCATTCCTTTGGCACCGAGGGCCTGGAAATGTGTATCCAGATGGGCGAACTGGACCAGTCTCTGGGCCAGTTTTTCGACATATTGGATCGCGAAGGCATCGACTATGCGGTGATGCTGACCGCCGATCATGGCGGTCTGGACCTGCCAGAGCGGATGAGCCTTCAAGGTGTGCCCGCGGCGCAGCGGATCAATCCTGATCTCAATGCCAAAACGATCGGCAAGATCGTGGCCAAGGAACTGAATATCCCTGGCGACAAGCCCGTTCTCTACGCCGACGGACCATTTGGCGACTATTATGTCAGTCGCGATCTTTCCGAAGAGCAGCGCAAGCAGGTCCAGGACAGCGCCATGGCGCTGATTGCGGCCCACGCCCAGGTTGAAACGGTGATCGATCGTGAGGATCTGGAGGGAATCACCGTTCCTGACGGATCGCCGGAATCCTGGACGATGGAGCAAAGGGTCAAGGCCTCGTTCAATCCGGACCGTTCGGGCGATTTTATCGTGCTGCTGAAAAAGGCGGTCACGCCGATCGCGTCAACCGGACGCGGCTATGTTGCGACGCACGGCAGCCCGTGGGATTATGACCGGCGCGTTCCGATCCTGTTCTGGCGGTCCGGCATCCAGCATTTCGAACAGCCGCTTTCGGTGATGACGGTCGATATTGCCCCGACGCTGGGCGCGCTGATCGGGGTGGCGATACCGGCGGAGGAAACCGACGGAAAATGCCTGGATATCGACGGCGGCCCGGCGAACAGCTGCGAATGAACTAGCGTCGCTGAAAGCGCGTCAAACCCTGGCCAAGGCTGTTGTTCGCAATCCTGATCTGGTCGCCGCTCCAGTCGGCGACAAACCAGGTGTTGCGCTTCACGCCCTTGGCCAGCGAGGCGCTGTTCGAGTGGATATTGAGACCGTTTGAACTGTGGTTCTTGTCTTCCGCTGCGATGGCGATGAAGGCGCTCCAGTTTTCCTTGTTCTGGCCCTGCACGAAGACATTGCCGCTGATCACGCCGGTCGCGCCGGCGGGCAGGTCGATCATATAGTTGGTGGTGCGGCCCTGGGTGTCGTCGAAACTGTTGTTGGTGATGGTCGCAATGGGAGCGCGGCTCTTCACATAATGGCCGCCATTGCCCTTTTCGAACCGGCTGTTGGTCACCTTCAGCGACCCGAAATCGCCGATATAAATGCTGTGCGCGCAGGACAGGTCGCGGTCGCAGCGGCCCAGACGCTGGAAGGTCGAGCGGTCGATGACGATCTCCGCGCTGGGATCGTCGGCGCTCAATATGCCTTCCTCGGCATTGCGGAACATTGCGTTGTAGATATAGAGATCGCCGCGCTCGATCCGGATGCCGGCGCCATTGCCGTCGGGCACGCGCTGGTTCTGGAAGATGATGCCGTCGATTGTGGCCGCCTTGCCGCGCAGCACCAGCGTCGCCTTTTCCTCGCAGATGCCACCATCAAAAATCGTGCGGCCGGGGATCGCGGCCTTGTAGGTGATCCGGCCCGCCGTCTGCACCGCGCAATCGCCATAGGTGCCGGGAGCGATGACGATCGTCGCATTGTTCCCGCCGACGGCCCTGACCGCGTCCGCCAGCCGGGAATAGGTAGCGCCGGTTTCCTTCACCGTGAACGGCGGCCCGGGCTGGGCCTCTGCTGCGGTTCCGGCGACCGTTGCCACGATCATGGCGGCTATCAACGGGGTTTTGAAGATCATGTCGGTCATCCTGACTCGGGAGAATAGGGCAGTTTCCATATCGCCTGCCGAAATGGCAAACAATCGAAAAGCTATAGCTGTCCCAGATGAATTCAGGCTTAGCGACAGAAGTTAAAGGGTTAATCTGACGGGGTTATTCGTTCAGATTGGGCCTGAGCCACTGGCGCGCCTGGTCGACGGAGACGCCGCGGCGGACGGCATATTCCTCCACCTGGTCTTCCCCGATGCGCGCGACCCCGAAATATTCGGCCTGCGGATGGGCAAAATAGAAGCCGGAAACCGCTGCGGTCGGTGTCATCGCGAAGCCGCTGGTCAGCTGTATGCCAGTGTTCTGCGTGGCATCGAGCATGTCGAACAGGATCGGTTTCAGACTGTGGTCCGGGCATGCCGGATAGCCCGGGGCAGGGCGGATGCCCTGATATTTTTCCCGGATCAGGTCCTTGTTGTTCAGCTTCTCGTCCGCCGCATAGCCCCACAGGTCCCGGCGCACATGCGCGTGCATGCGCTCGGCAAAGGCTTCCGCCAGCCGGTCGGCCAGCGCTTTCAGCAGGATGCTGTTATAATCATCCTTGTCCATTTCGAACCGCTGGACATGTTCGTCGATACCGTGGCCGGCCGTGACCGCAAAGCCTCCGATCCAGTCATCCTGGGTGTCGATGAAGTCAGCGAGGCAGTTATTGGCTTTGCCGCCGCGCTTGACCACCTGTTGCCGCAGCATCGGCAGTGCGAATTCCTCGTTCTCCGGCGAGACCATTATGTCATCGCCTTCGCGCCGCGCGCGCCAGAGACCGGCGACGCCCTTGGCGGTCAGCCATTTTTCGTCGATAATCGTGTCCAGCATCGCCTGGGCATCGCGGAACAGATCACTGGCGCTCTCGCCGACAATCTTGTCGGTCAGGATCGCCGGATAGGTGCCGGCCAGCTCCCAGGCCCGGAAAAAGGGCGTCCAGTCGATATAGTCGCGCAGGTCGGCCAGATCCCAGTCTTCATAGACATGCAGGCCCGGCTGGGCGGGAGCGGGCGCTTTCAGCGCCATGTCGATCTGCCCGGCATTGGCCCTTGCTTCCTCGAGCGTAGAGAGTTTTTTCCCGGTCTTCCCCGCCCGGGCGATGCGGACCTGTTCATAGTCCTCGCGGGTCCGGGTGATGAAGTCGACTGCCTGGGTATCGCTGACCAGCTGGGAAGCCACACCGACTGCACGGCTGGCGTCCAGCACATGGATGGTGGGACCGCTATAGGCCGGCTCGATGCGCAGCGCCGTGTGGGTCTTGGACGTGGTCGCCCCGCCGATCAGCAGCGGCATGTGCATTTTCGCCCGTTCCATTTCCTCGGCAACGGTGACCATTTCATCGAGCGACGGCGTGATCAGCCCGGACAGGCCGATGATATCCGCGTCATTCTCGTTGGCGGCCTGCAAAATATCGGTCCAGGATACCATCACGCCGAGATCGATGACCTCGAAGCCGTTGCACTGCAGCACGACGCCGACAATATTCTTGCCGATATCGTGCACATCGCCCTTGACCGTGGCCATGATGATCTTGCCCTTGCCCTTGGCCTTTTCGTCCTTTTCCGCCTCGATATAGGGGAAGAGATGGGCGACCGCTTTCTTCATGACCCGGGCGGATTTCACCACCTGCGGCAGGAACATCTTGCCCGATCCGAACAGGTCGCCGACCACGTTCATCCCGTCCATCAGCGGTCCCTCGATCACCTCGATCGGGCGGCCGCCGCGGTTCTTGACGGCCAGCCGCATTTCCTCGGTATCATCGACAATATGCGCGTCGATGCCCTTGACCAGCGCATGTTCCAGCCGCTTGTGCACTTCATAGCCGCGCCATTCCGCTGCCGCCTTTTCGGCGACCTCGTCGGTGCCGCGGAATTTCTCGGCCAGTGTAATCAGCCGGTCGGTGGCATCCTCGCGGCGGTCGAAGATCACATCCTCGCACAGTTCGCGCAGTTCGGGATCGATATCGTCGTAGATGTCGAGCTGGCCGGCATTGACGATCGCCATGTCCATGCCCGCCGGAATCGCGTGATAGAGAAAGACGCTGTGCATCGCCTTGCGCACCGGCTCGTTGCCGCGGAAGCTGAACGACAGGTTCGACAGGCCGCCCGAGATATGGACATGCGGGCAGCGCTTGCGGATTTCCCGCGTCGCCTCGATGAAGTCGATCCCGTAGCGGCGATGCTCGTCGATGCCGGTGGCGATCGCGAAGACATTGGGATCGAAGATGATATCTTCCGGCGGAAAGCCGATGCCGGTGAGCAGCTTGTAGGCCCGCTCGCAGATCTCGATCTTGCGCTCCTTGGTGTCGGCCTGTCCGGTTTCGTCAAAGGCCATGACGACGACGGCGGCGCCATAAGCCATGCATTTGCGCGCCTGTTCGAGAAACTGCTCCTCGCCTTCCTTCATCGAGATGGAATTGACGATCGGCTTGCCGGACACGCATTTCAGCCCCGCCTCGATCACCGACCATTTCGAGCTGTCGATCATCACCGGCACACGCGCGATATCGGGTTCGGCCGAGATCAGCTTGAGAAAGGTGGTCATCGCGTGATGCGCGTCGAGCAGCCCTTCGTCCATATTGATGTCGATCACCTGCGCGCCATTTTCGACCTGCTGGCGAGCGACCTCGACGGCGGCTTCATAGTCGTCGTTGAGGATCAGCTTCTTGAAGCGCGCCGAGCCGGTGACATTGGTGCGTTCACCGATATTGACGAAGTTGGTGGAGGAAGGCTGGGTCATGATGATATGATATTATCCGTTGGTCCCGGACGATGCCGGGGCATATTATTCTTTACATGGTCCGTGCCGCGCGAAGCGCGACACGAAAGGAACTGTCGGTCATTCAGGCCGCCATGGTGAAAGGCTCCAGTCCGGACAGCCGGGTCTTGACGGTCACCGCCGGTATCTTGCGCGGTTCCTGATCCGCCACGGCCTTGGCGATGGCAGCGATATGATCCGGCGTCGTGCCACAGCAGCCACCGACGATATTGACCAGCCGGTCCTTCAGCCAGTCGCCGATCAGTTCCGCCGTCTCCTGTGGCATCTCGTCATATTCGCCGAGATCATTGGGCAGGCCGGCGTTGGGATAGGCCATGATCAGACAGTCCGCTTCCTTTGCCAGCATCGCCAGATGCGGCCTGAGCTGGTCGGCACCAAAGGAACAGTTGAGACCGATGGTCAGCGGCTTGAGATGGCGGACGGCGTGCCAGAAGGCCTCGACCGTATGGCCGGACAGATTGCGGCCCGACAGGTCGGTCAGGGTCATCGAGATCATCAGCGGCACGTCGCGCCCGCTCGCTGCGGCGGCTTCCATCGCCGCCATGCCGGCGCATTTCGCGTTGAGCGTGTCGAAGATTGTCTCGATCAGCAGAAAATCGACACCGCCGTCGATCAGCGCATCGCACTGCTCGCGATAGACGCTCTTCAGATAGTCATAGTCAATCTCCCGGAAACCCGGATCATTGACATCGGGCGAGAGCGACAGCGTCTTGTTGGTCGGGCCAACCGAGCCGGCGACAAAGCGCGGCCGGCCATCTTTCGCCTCCGCCTTGTCGCAGGCGGACCGGGCGAGCTCTGCCGACTTGACGTTCAGGTCACGCACCAGATGCTCGCAGCCATAATCCGCCTGGCTGATCACGGTGGAGCTGAAGGTGTTGGTCTCGATAATGTCGGCACCGGCCTCGAGATAGGAGGTGTGAATCGCCTCGATAATATCGGGCCGGGTCAGGCTGAGCAGATCGTTATTGCCCTTCTGGTCGTCGGTCAGGTCAAGCGTGCCCCGATAATCATTCTCGCCCAGCCGGTAATTCTGGATCGCCGTGCCATAGCCGCCGTCGAATACCAATATCCGCTCTGCGGCCAGTTTCTCCAATTGTTGGCGTGGGCTGGTCATGCCGCTTTCTCCTGTTGTCCGCTGACCGGTCGCTTGCCCAGCAAATGGCAAATCGCATAGCTGAGTTCGGCCCGGTTGAGTGTGTAAAAATGAAACTGGCGAACGCCGCCGGCATAGAGTTTGCGGCACAATTCCGCTGCCACCGTGGCCGCGATCAGTTGCCGGGCCGAGGGATGGTCATCCAGCCCCTCGAACAGGTCGTTCATCCATTGCGGGATTTCCGCGCCGCACATGCCGGCAAATTTGCGCGTCTGGGCGACGTTGGACACCGGCAGGATGCCGGGCACCAGCTCGGCGTCGATGCCCGCTGCCGCTGCTGCATCGCGAAAGCGGAAAAAGGCTTCCGCGGTAAAGAAAAACTGGGTGATCGCCCGGCTGGCGCCGGCATCCAGCTTGCGCTTCAGATTGTCGAGATCGGTCTGCGGGCAATCGGCCTCGGGATGGGTTTCCGGATAGGCAGCGACCGAGATTTCAAACGGCGCAATATCCGTCAGGCCCTTCACCAGGTCTGCAGCGCTGGCATAGCCCTGCGGGTGTGGCTCGAACGCCTGGCCTTCCGCCGGCGGGTCGCCGCGCAGCGCGACGATATGACGCACGCCGGCATCCCAGTAGGACCGGGCGACTTCCGCGATCTCCGCCTTGCTGGCCCCGACGCAGGTCAGATGGGCCGCAGCCGGAATATTGGTTTCCTTGGCGATTCTGGCCACGGTCGCATGGGTGCGTTCGCGGGTGGTGCCGCCGGCACCATAAGTGACCGAAACAAATCGCGGATTAAGCGGTTCCAGCGTCACGACACTTTCCCAAAGGGTCTTTTCCATCTTCTCCGATTTCGGCGGAAAAAACTCGAAGGAAACATCCGCGTCCCCGCTCAGTCCGGCGAAAAGTGGCACATCAAGCGCGCGCTTTGCCTCTTCCAGTTCGACTAGCCCCATCGGACGGCTTGGATTGGTCATGCTGATGCTCTTTTCAAATTTTGGGTTCGGGAAGGCAATGTGTCGGAATCGGGATGCAGGTTTGGAATCGCTGCCTTTCTGGCGACCCAGATCTTCACAGTCAGTTCGCCGCCGTCCAGCGTTCGGGTCTGAACCAGGTCAAGCTTCGAGGCCGCGAGCCAGTGTTTCATGCTGTCATCGCTGAAGCCAAGCCGCGCATGGGCATGTTCGGTGCGCAAATCTTCGCGGTCATGGGCGGCAAAGTCGGCGATCAGAACGATCCCGGCCGATTTCAGCACCCTCGACACTTCCGCCAGCACCGCTTCGGGATGTTGTGCATAATGCAGGACCTGATGAAGGATGACGCTGTCAACCGTGCCATCGGTCAAAGGCAGATTGTTGAAGTCGCCCTGTTTCAATTCCGTTTTCTGGACCAGATTGGACCCGTGCCCGGCCTCGCTTTCGAGCAATTTCGCTCGTGCCAGGCGCAACATTTCGGGACTGTTGTCGATTGCGATAATGGATTGTGCCGCAGCGCCGAACAGTTCGACCATCCGCCCGGTCCCGGTTCCGATATCCAGCATTGTGCCAAGAGGCGCATCGCGCAGCAGAGCCAGCATGGCCCGCTCAACCTCGGCCTCGGGCAAATGCAGGGAGCGAATCGCATCCCATTCTTCGGCATGCGCAGCAAAATAGCGATCCGCCATTTCGGCGCGCGCCTTGCGGACCAGCGAAAGTTGCGCCTGATCCTGCTCGGCCTGTTCGGACTTGGCGACCTTGTTCGACCGGAAAATCCGCCCCAATATTTCCAGTTCGGAGGCCGGTCCGGGTTTGAGAAATACCCAGCTGCCTTCCTTGCGGCGCTCTGCCAGCCCGGCCTCATCCAGAATGCGGATATGCCGGGAGATGCGTGGCTGGCTCTGGTTGAGAATCTGGGCAAGCTCGCCCACTGCCAGTTCCATTTTTTGCAGCAACAGCATGATTCGCAACCGTGTCGGGTCCGCGAGTGCCCTAAAAATGTTCAAGATATCGTCCATTACGGATAGCTATATAAAGAAATCTTTATATCTGGTCAATCGGCTAGATTTTCAGGCTTGGCTTTTGTTGGGAGCGTTTAATCGGCGCGAATCTGAAAGTCACGGATTTGTCACAACCGGTTCTTCATTGCGTTCATTCCGAGACATCGCTAAAGATGCGGACCGCAGGCCTGAGGAGGGAAATATACTTCCGGCCTGCGTGGTTTTTGAGGAATATAATAGAGGGTTATCCCAATGAAAAAAGTTACAACGTCACTCGTTCTCGCCGCTGCACTCGGCCTGGCCGCATGCTCCGGTGCTGACAATGCTGAAGCTGGCGCAGAAGACGCAGCTGCAACCACGGAAGCAACGACCGAAGAAGCTGCTGATAGTGCCATGGATGCTGCTGAAGGCGAAGCTGATGCCATGGGCGCAGCAACCGTTGAAGCAACCGAAGAAGCTGCTGATGCCGCTGGCGAAGCTGCTGATGCGGCTGAAGACGCTGCTGAAACTGCTAAAGAAGCAGCTCAATAAGCGTTTGATTCATTTCAGAAAAAGGGCTGTCCTCGGACGGCCCTTTTTTTTGGCTTTGGTCCGGCCCCAATAGCATTTATGGAATTGTCATGAGAAACCTGTTCAGCGTCCTGATATTGACCGGATTGGCCGCTTGCGGTCCGGCGCAAAATGATCCCGGCCCCGGCGGCGTGACCGTCGGCGAAGCGAAGGCTCTTGATGAAGCAGCCGAAATGCTCGACGAGCGCAATGCGCCGCCGGAATCGATCGAAAGTCAGCAGGCGGAGCCGGTTCCCGCCGAATAGCTGCTAGCCCCGGTGATATCGGCCCACCGCGCGGGTGACGGCCTGCATCAGCCGCATGCGTTCGGGGATCGAGGCGGTCGTATCGCCCAGCATCACGACCACCGCATAGCGGGTCCCGTCCGGAGCGGTCATGATGCCAATATCATTATATCCGGTTGCCACCGGGCCGAGTACCTGGCCGGTTCCGGTTTTGTGCAGAAATTCCCATCCTGCAGGAACGCCTGCCTTCAGCCGGTTGGGGCCGCTGCGCGTCCGTTTCAGGATGGATTGCAGCAAATTGGTCGAATTGGCCGAAAGCAGCTCGCCGCGCGCCAGCTTGTCCAGAGCGTGGGCGATGGCCATCGGGCTGGCCCCGTCAACAGGATCGGCGAGATAGGCCTCCAGCGATTGCTGCCGCTGTTCCACCGGTATTTTGGCGCGGGCCGCATAGAACGTCCGTCCATAGGACAGATTCTGCCGCCACTCCATCCCGGCAATACCGCTTTGCAGCAACCGCTCGCCGGGGCCGAAACGAATTTTGCCAAGCGAATGTTTGGCGATGAACGCACGCACCGCTTCCGGGCCACCAGCATGGCGGAGCAGCGAATCATTCGCCGTATTGTCACTGCTTGCCAGGGCCATTTCCAGCAAAGTGTAGACGCTTTTGGTGACCGCGCCATCGCGCTGCACTTCCGCCGCCATCGGCTGATGGAAGACGGTCAGGTCTTCCTTGCCGATACGGATCGCGTCGGACAGGGACGCCTTGCCCTGGTCGACCTTGTCGAGCAGGGTCATGGCGACCCAGAGCTTGGACACGCTTTGCTGCGGGAAATATTCATCGGGCCGGAAACCGAATTCCCAGTCGCCGTCAATCCGCTTGACCGCAATCCCGGTCTTTCCCGGAAATGTGCGCCAAAGCTCCTCGATTTCCCGGACCAGCTGGGGATTTGGCTGTTCTCGGGCCTGTTCCATCCGGGGCTCGGGCGAGGGCGCGCGGTTCTGATATACCGGCGGTGTCGCGCTGGCCTGGGGCGGCGGTGGCCGGTTGGATGCCGCCACACAGGCGGTCAGGCTGATGGTCAGCAGTGCCATCAACAGGTGCCGATAAGGTTGCAAGGACAGTCGCCTCTCTGCTGCTGGAATGTTCATATATCCTTCTAACTAAGCCTTTCTGTCTGAACAGAGGCAAAACCGCAGTTTGCGGCGAACGATTCTCCTGCTGCGACAGGTTGCCCGGAGGGGTCTTTCAAACCGGTTGCCCGTCATTCCGACGGCCTGTTTCCGGAGCCAAAATTAAAGCGGCGCGTGATCCGATAGTCGAGCGTGTTGACGAGAAAATAGGACAGGGTCCAGCGCAACCGGTTGAGAAAGGTCCGCCGGGACCGGTGCAGTTCGGGCGTGATCCTTTCGCCATTTTCCTCCAGCATATCGATTACCGCGCGGGCATGATCGGCAAAGCCGGCATCGTCGATGCGCAGCATCATTTCCACATTGATAAACAGGCTGCGCAAGTCGAAATTCGCCGAACCGATATAGACGGCATCATCCACGACCACCAATTTAGTGTGCAGACGCCTTGGCTGATATTCGAAAATCCGCGCGCGCCGCTTGAGCAGGTAACCGTAGAGCAATCTGCTGGCCCCGATCGTCGCGCCATTGTCGGTCTTGCCCGGCAACATCAACCGGCTTGTTCCGCCGCGCTTGGACAGGCCGCCGATGCGCCGCAACAGTCCTTGGCCCGGGGAAAAATAGGCCGTCACCAGATCGAGCCGGCTGCCCATCTCGAGGTCTTTCTTGATCGCTGCGGCCCAGCGGCTGATGCGGTTGCTCGGGCCGCCGAGCAGCCAGCGGAACTGGCCCTCGCCCGGATCCCAGTGCCGCACCATTTTCCGCAATGAGCGCATATCGCCATTTCGTTGCCGAACCCAGTCGGACAGGACCCGGTAATAGCTGGCGAGATTGGCCACCTCTGGCCCTTCGATCGCCAGGCCGAGGTCTTCCCAGCTATTGTCGCTCGAGTGCCCGTCACCATCAGCCTGCTGCAAATTGAAATAGTCGTTCGCGATATTGAATCCGCCGATCAGCGCCGTGCGATCATCGGCGATGACCATTTTCTGATGATTGCGGACAAAATAGCTGGTCGAGAAACCGGGGCTGAATATGGCGAATTTGCCGCCGGCCTCGATGAAGGGATCGAAAAATTTCTGCGGCGTTCCGTTGGAACCGAAACTGTCGACCATCATCTCCACTGCAACGCCCCGCTGGCAGGCGGCGATCAGAAGAGCGAGAATCCTCTCGCCCAGACCGTCGTCCTCGAACATGTAGAAGAATAATTTGAGGCTTTTGTCAGCAGCTGCCAGCAGGTCGGTCAGCGCGGCAAGCCGGTCTGCCGGTTCGCGGATCAGCCGCAACCGGTTATCGCCGACTTCAAACCAGGGCGGTGGGGCATCCGGGTGCGATTGCTGCGCTTTCACCTTGGTGTTTTCCATCGCATCCGGCCATAGATTAACATTCGCGCACCGACAAACCATTAGATTGCCGATCGCTGTGCAGCAACCGGGCGGAGCGAGTCCGGATTTCTTGACAAATTCCGCCGATATCCCTAAGTCAAAGGCTCTTTTCCCAAAGTTTGCAGAATCAGGAGCGCCTTATGGCTCGCGTTACGGTTGAAGATTGCGTTGATAAAGTCACAAACCGGTTTGATCTGGTGTTGTTCGCTGCCCAGCGCGCACGCGAGATTTCGGGTGGCGCAGAGCTGACGGTGGATCGTGACCGCGATAAAAACCCGGTGGTCGCGCTGCGCGAAATCGCAGAGGAAACGATCAAGCCGAAGGATCTGGAAGAAAGCCTGATCCAGTCGCTGCAGAAGGTTCTGATCGACGATGACGACACGCCGGATGAAATCGGTTCGATCAGCCAGTCGGCAGAGGCCCTGCGCCTGACCGCCGCCGCACCGCCACGCAGTGCCGGTGTTGCCGGGGATTACGGCCGCCGCTAGGCCAGTAGCCATATTTCCAGCATCGCTGGAGACAAAAGAAAAGGCCGCCGGGACAGTTCCCCGAGCGGCCTTTTCTTTGTCCTGAGCGTTTGACCGCAGGCGCGGATCAGGCGCCCTGCGGTTTGGGATCGGTAAACGGTCCCTTCTTCTTGCGTCCGGTCTTCGGAATGCTCGTGCCGACGGTCGGCACGGTCGCCGGCTTGATGACGTCGCCGTCTGGCCGGTGGAACTTGCCATTCTTGACCAGTTCGTCGATTTCCTCGCCCGACAGCGTCTCATATTCGAGCAGCGCATTGGCCAGCGCATGCAGCTGGTCGCTGTGCTTGGTCAGCAAATGCTTCGCCCGGGCGTAGCTGTCGTCGATCAGCTTGCGGATTTCCAGGTCGATCTTCTTGGCCGTCTCGTCCGACAT
Source organism: Parasphingorhabdus sp. (assembly GCA_030373505.1). Taxonomy (GTDB): domain Bacteria; phylum Pseudomonadota; class Alphaproteobacteria; order Sphingomonadales; family Sphingomonadaceae; genus Parasphingorhabdus. The sequence continues at coordinate 58,260 of JAUCYS010000002.1, read as the reverse complement.
ATGGACGCGCTGGGACTGCGAATAGCCGAGGAAGGTTTCACCCTGTTCCTCTTCATATTGCAGCGGTCCCATTTCCTCGGACATGCCCCACTGGGTGACCATGTCGCGCGCCAGCTTGGTCGCGTACTGGATATCGCTGGAGGCGCCGGAAGAGACCTTGTCATGGCCGAAGATGATTTCCTCGGCGACGCGGCCGCCCATCGACACCGCCAGATTGGCGTGCATCTTGTCGCGGTGATAGCTGTAATTGTCCCGCTCCGGCAGACGCATCACCATGCCGAGCGCGCGGCCACGGGGAATGATCGTCGCCTTGTGGATCGGATCGGAGGCAGGCTCGTGCACCGAGACGATCGCGTGGCCGGCTTCATGATAGGCGGTCATCTTCTTCTCGTCGTCGGTCATCACCATCGACCGGCGCTCGGTGCCCATCATAACCTTGTCCTTGGCATCCTCGAACTCGCTCATCGCGACCATCCGCTTGCCACGGCGCGCTGCCATCAAGGCAGCCTCGTTGACCAGATTGGCGAGGTCGGCACCGGAAAATCCGGGCGTACCGCGCGCAATCGTGCGGGCATCGACATCGGGAGCCAGCGGCACTTTTTTCATATGCACGGCAAGGATCTTCTCGCGGCCCTCGATATCGGGACGCGGAACAACAACCTGGCGATCAAAGCGACCCGGACGCAGCAGCGCGGGGTCAAGCACGTCAGGGCGGTTGGTGGCGGCAATGATGATGATGCCTTCATTGGCCTCGAAACCATCCATCTCGACCAGCAGCTGGTTCAGCGTCTGCTCGCGTTCGTCATTGCCATTGCCCAGACCGGCGCCTCGATGGCGACCCACCGCGTCGATTTCGTCGATGAAGACGATGCAAGGCGCGTTTTTCTTGGCCTGCTCGAACATGTCGCGGACACGGCTGGCGCCGACACCGACAAACATTTCGACAAAGTCCGAACCGGAGATGGAGAAAAAGGGCACGCCGGCCTCGCCCGCAATGGCGCGCGCGAGAAGCGTTTTACCGGTACCGGGCGAGCCGACCAGCAGCGCACCCTTCGGAATCTGTCCGCCGAGCTTGGCGAAGCGACCGGGATTTTTCAGGAATTCGACGATCTCTTCCAGCTCTTCGCGCGCCTCGTCAATGCCGGCGACATCCTGAAAGGTAACCTTGCCCTGCTTTTCGGTCAGCAATTTCGCCTTGGACTTGCCGAAGCCCATCGCGCCGGATCCGCTGCCCTTCTGCATCTGGCGCAGCACGAAAAAGGCGATGCCGAGGATCAGCAGGAAGGGAAGCGACTGGACCAGGATGATCTGCCAGATGCTGGCCTGTTCCTGCGCCTTGCCGCTATATTCCACGCCCTTTTCATCGAGCAGGTTTACCAGCGACGGATCGCTGCCGACGGGCGTGGTGGTGAACATGTCGCCATTGGTCAGCTCGCCGGTGATCTTGTCCGGTGCGATGGCAACGCTTTTCACGCTGCCTTCTTCAACCTTGTTGCGGAAAGAGGAATAGCTGATCCCGGTTCCGGCATCGGAAGCCGCACCAGCGCCGAACATCGAAACGGTCAGCAGCAGCGCAACGATGACGCCAGCCCAGATGAACATGCTCTTCATCCAGGGGTTTTCTTTGGGATCCTGTTCGTCATTCATTGCGCATCTTGTCCTGTCATCATGGTCGCTGCAGATGAAAGGCATCTCGCTGCGATTTTATCAGTCCTGTAAAGATAGGCCTTTTGCGGCGGATGACAATATATAGGCCAATGTTTTTACCGATCACTGTTATCGAAACGGCGTGAACCGGGGCGGTAGCGGAAAATTCAGTTGTTCCGCCGCTTCGGTGCCGGCTGGAAGTGCCAGACAGCGCCGCCACGGCACAATATGTCGCCAAGGGTGACGGTTTCGCCATTGTCCAGAGCGATGATCGTCTGGTCGATCTGGCTGCCGCGTGGCGACAGGGCAGGGTCGCAGATATGCAGGCATCTGAGCAGCAGCCGGCGGCGAATCTCGGCGGGAAAGGCGGTTTGGGAGACGGTACAGCCGAAATCGGTGGTGGCGATATGATCGGTGGCAATCCGGTCCACCATCCACTCGATCGCCTCGCGCGCGGCACCCAGCGCGCTGGCGCTCTGGCTGGCCAGCCTGCTATCAAAACCTTCCAGATCGCCCAGCGCCTTGCGAACCCGCACGCGGTCAAAGCCCTGATCGCGGTTCGAGGGATCGTCGACCGCCTCGATGCCCTGGCTGGCGACATGGGATTGCAGTTCCGCCTTCTGGAAATGCAGTAGCGGCCGGATGATATTGCCCCTTGTTTCGCGAATGCCGGACATCCCGTCGATGCCGCTGCCGCGCAATATGCGCATGATCATCGTTTCCAGCTGATCATCGGCATGATGCGCGGTCGCCAGCCACTGGATATGCTCTTCCTTCATCCAGTCGTGCAGCAAGCCGTAGCGGGCGTGCCGGGCGGCGCTCTGAATGCTGCCGCGGATTGGCACCACGGGCTTCAGGATCCTGTGAGCAATGCCGCGTTCATGGCAGAGAGCCGCGACAAATTCCGCTTCGGCGCGCGCGGCGGGGCGCAGGCCATGATCGACGGTGGCGGCAGCGATCCGGTCCGGGCAGGACTGGAACGCGAGCAGCAACAGCGCCAGGCTGTCAGGGCCGCCGGAAACCGCGAGGCCCAGCCTCTGATCACCGGATGGAAAGCCGGGAATCAGCCGATCAAGCGCCGCCTCGAACCGTGACTGCAGCGAGGCGGCATCGTCCTCCATGATCTACTTGCAGTTGGCAGCGGCCTTGCCCGATGCCACGCGATCGGCAAGCCGGCCACTGGCAACTTCGGGATAGACATCCTGCATTTCCGCCAGGACGCGGCAGGCGTCGCTTTTCTTGCCCAGCTGGACCAGCGCCGTGCTGAGAAAATAGAGGCTGTCCGGTGCGCGTTCGCCGCGTGGTCTTTTCTGGTAATTTTCGTAAAGCGCCACCGAGGCGAGCGCGGGCTTGCCATCGTCAAGATAGGCGCGGCCGAGCAAATTCTGCGCGAAACTGGCGCGCGGATGGCCGGGATGATCCTCGACCATCTTCTTCAGCTGCGTCTGCGCTTCGGGATAAAATTTGGCCTCCCACAGACGATAGCCGTAAATATAGGCATCTTCCGCGGCATCCCCGGTCTCGGGCATGATGATGGAAGCAACCCCGGCTACCCGCTCGGGATCGGGTGCCGCTTCCGCCGCTTCGGCGGTTGTTTTGGAAGGCTGCGGTGCCGTCGCCGGGGCCTGGGCGGTGGGGCTTGCTGTCACGGCCTCTGCAGCGGCCAGCTTGTCCTCGATTTTCTGAAGGCGATAGCCGTTTTCCTCGACCCGGCCGGTAAGACTGGCCAGACTGGTTTCCAGCGCATCGACCCGGGCAATCAGGTCGCTGACGGCCGATGTCGTGTTGTTTGCCGGTGGCGGAGCAGGGCCGGCCTCCGCCGTGATTTCCGGTTCAAAATAGCGCGAGGAACCACCGGGAAAAACCTTGCGCTGAACCGCCCGCATTTCCTGTTCCAGCCGGTCCACCCGCGGTTCTATGTTCGCATTCTGGGCCGATGCGGGCGCGCTGAAAAGCAAGCCGGTGAGCAGGATCGTGATACCAAATTTCTTCATCGAGGCCTCCGCTGAATTCACATATATTAACCATATACCGGACTGAAAGGTAAAGAAAATTATACCGCCCGGCGACCCCGGAATACGGGCTGTCCGCGTCGCCGGACGCGTGTTGGTTTTCTCAATCCTGCGTCTGGTCGGTTTCCGGATCTTCCGTCTTTTCCCGGGACAGCAAGGCCTGGGCGCTGACTCCCATATCCTTGATCGTCCGCTCTCCCGTGCCCAGCGGCGGGACGACCTGACCATCGATGGTCACGGTCAGCGCGTCGGGGCGTCCGGTGAGGATCTGCGGATTGTCGGCATCCGTCGGCACCGTGAACGTATCTCCGGCCGCCATTTCATTTTCAAACAGCCGTTCGCCCTCGGCATCATAGATTTTCATCCAGACCGGCTCGGTGGCCGTCAGCACAACCGTGCCTGTAGTGGATGGAGCCGCTGGACCGTCCTGCACGCTCTGCGGATCGGAAGGGGCCGAAGCGGCTTCGACCGGGCTTGCGGTTTCGGTTTCTGCCAGAGGATCAATTTCGGCCGGATTAAGGATCATGCTGCGCCACACCAGATAGCCAACAAGCACCAATATGCCGATAATGCCAGCGGCCCACGTCAGGTTCAGGGGCGGGACGCTGGAGGGGTTGGCAGGCGCATAGCCGCTCGATTCCGCCTGATAGGCTCCGTGACCCTGTTCATCCATTTCCGTCCGTAGCTGGCTGCCGATCGAGGCGTCGCTCAGGCCGACGGCTCTGGCGTAGGATTTGGCAAAGCCGATGGCATAGGTTCGGCCGGGAAGCGCATCAAAATCGCCGCTTTCGATCGACGCCAGATGGCGATTCGGGATTCGGGTCTGCTTCGAGATATCTTCCAGCGACAGGCCCTTCTGCTCCCGGGCACGGCGCAATAACTGACCTGCACTATGCAGATTGGACTCAACATTTTCGTCGTCAACACTATCTTCGGCCACTCAAAACTCCCTTGGCCGGATCATTTCGCGACCCTTTTCGCATTTCCCGGATATGCTTGGAAAAAAGCCAGTTTGGGCGGCAAAAGTCAATGGCTATCATGGCGATGTGCCCGGATTTTACCGTTTTTGGCCTCTCCAGGAAAAATTGCCGGCAGATCCGCATAAAATTGCTCAACCCAGATCGACCTTGTGTCGGGTGGCCCATTGTTCGAGACGCGCTCTTGCGTCTGCAGGCGCCTCCTTCAGAATGGCCTCGACTTCCTGTTTCGCCTGCCCGAGATCCAGCGACCGGACCATCGCCTTGATCGGGCCCACCGAAGCGGGCGTGATCGACAGGCTGCGAATGCCCAGTCCCAGCAGCGTCAGCGCATCAAGCGGGCGGCCGCCCATTTCCCCGCATACGCTCAGCATGATGTCGAACCGCGCGGCATTTTCCGAAGCCCGGCTCAGGAAGCGCAATATGGCAGGACTCATCCAGTCAAAACGCTCGGCCAATTTGGGATTGCTCCGGTCCGCGGCAAACAGAAACTGGGTCAGGTCGTTGGTCCCGATCGACAGAAAATCGAGCCGGTCCGCCATCAGGTCCAGGCATTCGGCCAGCGCCGGCACTTCCAGCATGGCACCATAGCGGATCTGGGACGGCAGCCGCTTCTTCTGGCTTTGCAGATAGGCGCGCTGATGTTCATAGACCGCTTTCGCCTGATCGAATTCCCAGGGTTCGGCGATCATCGGGAACATGACATTCAGCTTCCGGCCGGCCGCCGCCTCGATCAGCGCCCGCGCCTGCACTTTCATCAGCGCGTCCCGTTCCAGGCCGATGCGGATCGCCCGCCAGCCCATCGCCGGATTGTCTTCCCTCGGATCGCCGGTCTGAAAATAGGGGAGGGGCTTGTCGCCGCCGATATCGATGGTACGAAATATGACCGGCTTGTCGCCGGCCGCATCGAGTACATCCTTGTAAAAACGGGTCTGCCCCGCTCGCCCGGGCATGGTCGCGGCGACCAGAAACTGCAATTCGGTCCGGAACAGGCCGATGCCGTCGGCACCGGTCAGGTTGATCAGGGCGAGGTCGTCGCGCAGGCCCGCATTGATATTGACGGTGATCCGCACGCCGTCCTTGGTGATGGCTTCCTTGTCGCGCAATTCCGAATAGGCGGCGCGTTTTTTCTGGCTCAGCTCCAGCTGTGCTTCAAAGGCTTCCACCACCGAGGGACCGGGCCTGACAAACACGACATTTTCATCGACATTGAGCAGCAGATGGTCGTCTTCCCGCACAACCTGCCGGATATTCTTGACCTGGCCGAGGATCGGGATGCCCATCGCCCTGGCGATGATCGTTACATGCGCCGTCAGCGACCCCTCCTCGAGAATGACTCCCTTCAGGCGCCGCCGGTCATATTCCAGCAGTTCCGCCGGTCCCAGATTGCGGGCGATCAGGATCGTGTCCTGCCGCAGGCCCATTTTGGCCGCGGTCCCCATCTGGCCGGAAACGATGCGCAGCAGCCGGTTGGCAAGATCCTCCAGATCGTGCATCCGTTCCGCCAGCAGCGGATCGTCAATCTGCCGCATGCGCATGCGGGTATGCTGCTGCACGCGCTCAATCGCCGCTTCGGCGGTGAGGCCGCTGTCGATCGCCTCGTTGATCCGCCGGCTCCAGCCTTCGTCATAGGCGAACATCTTGTAGGTCTCGAGCACTTCCTCATGCTCGCCGCCGACCCCGAATTCCGCCTGGCTGGTCATCTGGTCGATCTGGTCGCGCATCTTGTCGAAGGCCGAATAGACGCGGTGCCGTTCGGCCTCGGTATCCTCGGCCACCGTATGCTCGATTTTTACGCGTGGCTGGTGAAAGACCGCATGGCCGCTGGCCTTGCCCTTGACCAGTTGCAGGCCGCTGAGGCGCGTGGCCCCGTCATCGAGCAGCGCGCCTGCCTCGGCGACATTGTCGTCGACAAATTCGGCGCCGCTGATCAGTTCGGACAGCACCATGGCGGCTGTTTCAAAAGCCTCGATCTCCACTTCCGAATAGCGGCGCGGCTCGACATGCTGGGCGCAGAGCACCCCGATCGCCTGCTGGTTGCGGATGATCGGCACGCCGGCGAAGCTGTGGAATTTTTCCTCCCCGGTTTCCGGTCGATATTGAAAGTCGGGGTGACTGGCCGCTTCGTCGAGGTTCAGCGTCTCGACATTTTTTGCAATATAGCCGGTCAGGCCTTCGCCCACGGCAAGCTTCGTCACATGCACCGCTTCGGCATTCAGCCCGCGGGTTGCGAACAGTTCCAGCACGCCGTCGCGAAGCAGATATATCGAGCAGACTTCGCTGTTGACGGCGTCCGCGATGGTGTCGACGACCCGGTTCAGCTTGGTCTGGGCATTGCCGCGAGACGCCATGATCGCCCGCAGGCCGGTCAGGATGTTGCGGGCGGTCTTGGTGCTCGAAGGGTCTGTGGTGGACATGACGTACGCCTAACAGAAAGGCCGCGCGAGCGCGATGCAGAATAATAGCGCTCGCTTCGAAATCGATGGGAAATATTTCAGGCCGGTGCCGTCGCTGTCACAGAAACCGGGCTAATTCAGCAATTCTTCTTTCAACCTGAGTTTCTCTTTCTTGAGACTGTGAATTCGAATCGTGTCGGGAAGGGGGCGGGTTTCTTCTTCTTCGATCTTGCGTTCCAATGCCTGGTGCTTTTCGCGCAATGCTGACAGGTGATTCTGAATCATTAAAGTCTCCTCAAAATGGTGTTTTTGAAAATGAAAGAGGATGAAAGTTCCTTTCCTGATAGACGGGCCAATATTCTTGGCGTCGGACTTCATGATTAAATTGCCTTGGTTTAGACATGCACCATGAATAGGGTTAAGATTGCAAATTTGTTTCAACGGCGCAAGGGGGGAGATTGATCCGGAATGGCGATGAGCGATGAAGAGTTGCAGACGCGGCTTGAACTGCTGAAAATTGAACATCGCGACCTCGACGAGGCGATCAATGCGCTGGTCGAAGCGGGCAATCCCGATCAGCTGAGGACGGCGCGACTCAAGAAAAGAAAATTGCAATTGCGCGACCGGATCATCGTGCTCGAAAACCAGCTGATCCCCGACATCATTGCCTGAGAGGGCAGGAGCCCTGCGGGTTAGCGGAGCGTTAACCAGATCGGTCCACCGGTTAACCTCCTGAATTTGCCGCGTGTCAGATTGAAACAGACGGCTTTCGGCGATGTTTCGCTCTTAAAATTGCCTGTCAAAATGCGCCGATATTTTGCTACAGGCCCCGAATGGAAATTCGTGAATCGCTTCTGACACCCAAATTGATCGACGCCCTTTATACCGAAGCCATGGTGCTGGCGGATGAAGCGCGCTCCTATTTTGAATCCGGACGCTTCCACGAGGAATCCGATCTGGACAACAGGCTTGCCGTTTCCTTTTCCTGTGAATCGTTGAAAGTGACGACCCGGCTGATGCACTGCATCGCATGGCTTTTGAATCAGAAAGCCCTGCACAGCGGAGAATTGTCCGCAGGGGAGGCCTGGAACCATGATCGCATGCTCGGTGCCGGGCCGGATAGCGACCAGTCGATGATCGCGCTGTTTCCCGCAGAAGCGGGTCAGATCATTCGGGCCAGCGAAGAATTGTTCCAGCGCCTGCACCGCCTCTCCGCCAATATGGAGCGGGAGAGGGAAGCCGAGTCAGCGGTTCAGGACATGTTCCGTCGTCTGCAAAGCGCCTTTTAGACAGCGCCTCCCGCTGCTCGGCTCCGATCAGGCGCCGACCTTCGCTTTCTGATCCATCGTTGGATAATCGGTATAGCCTTCCGCTCCCTGACTGTACCAGGTCGGCGTGAAGTCGATCGGGTTCAGCTCTGCGCCTTGGCGGAACCGTTCGGGCAGATCGGGATTGGTGATGAAGGTCCGCCCGAAACTGATCGCATCGGCCTTGTTCTCGGCCAGCGCGGCCGTGGCATTGTCATAGAAATAATCGCTGTTGAGCACCAGCGGTCCGCTGAAGACCGGCCGGATATCGGGGCTGGCCGCCGGTACGTCGGTGTTGCCATAGGTGCCGTGCGGCGGTGGCTCGCGCAGTTCGAGGAAGGCGATGCCGATTGTATCGAGCAATTTCGCGGCGGTGGTAAAGGTCTCGACCGGCGTCGCGTCGTCCGCTCCCTGGGAATCGCCATTGGGTGACAGGCGAACAGACACCCGGTCGCTGCCCCAGACATCGACCAGCCGCCGGGTCACCTCTCCCAGCAGACGGACGCGATTTTCCGCCGATCCGCCATATTCGTCGGTCCGCAAATTGGTGCCGGAGCGGATGAACTGGTCGATCAGATAGCCATTGGCGGCGTGCAGCTGCACCCCGTCAAAACCGGCCTTCTTGGCATTTTCCGCAGCATTTTGATAATCGTCCAGCAGGCCCGGAATTTCGCTGATTTCCAGTGGCCGCGCCTCGACATAGTCGCGCTTGCCGGCATAGGTGCGGACACTGCCCGGCGCGGTGGTCGCGGAAGCGGAAACGGGCTTCTCGCCGTTCAGGAAGTCGGGATGGACGATCCGGCCCATATGCCACAGCTGGCAGATGATCCGGCCACCGGCCTGGTGGACCTGCTCGATCACAGGCTTCCAGGCCTCGGTCTGCGCGTCGTTCCAGATGCCGGGCGCGAACGGCGTACCCAGGCCCTGCTGGCTGATCCCGGTCGCTTCCGAAATGATCAGGCCGGCACCGGAGCGCTGCGCATAATATTCGCCCATGATCGGTGTCGGCACATGCTCCATGGTGGAGCGGCAGCGGGTGAGGGGGGCCATGAACATGCGGTTCGGGGCCTCGATGGCGCCAACGGTGATCGGATCGAATAATGTGGTCAAGATGGAATTCCCTGAAACAAGAGGCATGGATTGTTAATCAGACAGTTAAGAGGCGGCAGGGATAAATGCAATGGTTTGAAACCCAGCAATTTCTGTCTATATCGATAGCTCTGATTTCAAAGGAACATCCATGTCCGCATCGCTTCCCGAAGATCCCACCCTTGATGAGGTGCGCGCTTTCCTTGCGCCAAGTCTCGCAGCGCAGGCGGCGTTCGACGGCTGGACCGAGAAAGCCGTACTGGCTGCTGCCGAGCTGGCCGGAGTCGATTCCGATCTTGCCCGGCTGGCTTTCAACGACGGGCCGGTCGACATGATCGACGCCTGGTTTCAGGCGATCGACGAGCAGATGGCGGCAAAATATAGCGCGGATGAACTGGCCGCGATGAAAGTGCGTCAACGGATCAAGGCGCTGGTCGAGGCACGGCTGGACATCCTCTATGCAGATCGCGAAGGTCTGCGGCGGGCAGTGGCCATACTCGCCGCGCCGCCGCATTTGCGCCGGGCCGCGAAAATGGGCTGGCGAGCGGCGGACCGGATGTGGCGGCTCGCTGGCGACACCGCCACCGACTATAATCATTATACCAAGCGAACCCTGCTTTCCGGCGTCTATGGCAGCACGATCAGCGTATTTCTCGACGATGAAAGCGAGAATTTTGCCGAAACCCGCGCCTTTCTGGACCGCAGGATCGAAAATGTGATGCAGTTTGAGAAGGTCAAGGCCAAGGTCACCGGCCGTGGCGGCGATCGTTTCAGCATGGCGCGCTTTATCGGGCGCTTGCGCTATCGCGGCGCCTGAACCGCACCGGAGCGGCAGTTTTGTGGGCCGTCACGTTCCGACCGGCCCATATTCTGACAAAAAGACTGGCCAAGTCTAATCAATATTGATAATCAATCGCAATTAGAAAGTTTGAGCTTCGATATATATGTCATCATCCACATCCCTGGACCTGCTGCCCCTCAGGCAACGCGCCGAAGTCGTCGCGATCGACTGGACCGCCATTTCCGACAATGAGGGCCGGCGTCTGCGGGCGCTCGGCATCGAGACCGGCGTGCAGGTGGAAAAGCTCTACAAGGGCATGTTCGGGATGAACGACCCGATCGCTCTCAGGGTCGGACGGATGATGATCGCGGTCCGCAAATCCCACGCCCGGGCGATCTCGGTATGCCCCGTTGCGGTTACGATCGCTGCCTGATTGATGTCCGAAATCGCACCTCTCATTGTCCTTGCGGGCAACCCCAATTCCGGCAAAAGCGCCCTGTTCAATGCCCTTACCGGCGCGCGTCAGAAGATCGCCAATTATCCGGGCGTGACGGTCGAGCGCAAATCCGGACATTTCACCTTTGCCGATGGCCGGCCTGCGGAACTGGTCGACTTGCCGGGCAGCTACAGCCTCGATCCGACCAGCCCCGACGAGGAAGTGACGCGCAGCGTCATCATGGGACTGCAGAAGGGCGAACGCCGCCCCGACGCCGTCATTCTTGTCCTTGATGCCGCCAATCTCGACAATCATCTGCGCTTTGCGCTGGAAGTGATCGCGCTCGGCCAGCCGGTCGTGGTCGCGCTCAACATGATGGATCTGGCGGAACGGGACGGGCTGACGCTGGACCCGGCCCGGCTCGCGAAAGAGCTGGGCGTGCCGGTAATCCCGACAGTCGCCGTGCGGCGTCGCGGTCTGGAGGATCTGTCCGCAGCGGTGGAGGGCCGGCTCGTGGAAGAGCGGCCCGAGGCCGAAGCGGTGATCGCCAAGGAGCGCGGCCACGGGCTGAGCAAGCAGGCCAAGCGGATCGCAAAACTGGCGATCGTTTCCGAAACCGCCGGCCGCCGCTGGTCGGAGCGGGCTGACGCGCTGTTCCTGCACCCGTTCGCCGGACCGCTGATCCTGTTCGCGGTGCTGTTTGTCATGTTCCAGGCGGTCTTTGCCTGGTCGGAAGCGCCGATCGAGATGATCGAAAATGCCAGCGAATGGGTGGCCGCCGCAGTCGAGACGAACATGCCTGGGGGGTTCTTCCGCGACTTCATCATCGAGGGCGCGATCGGCGGCGTTGGATCGGTCGTCGTCTTCCTGCCGCAGATTCTGATCCTGTTCCTGTTCATCCTGCTGCTTGAAGCCAGCGGCTACATGACCCGTGCGGCCTTCATCATGGACCGGATGATGGCCAGCGTCGGCCTGTCCGGACGCAGCTTCATCCCGCTTCTCTCCTCCTTCGCCTGCGCCATTCCCGGGATCATGGCGACGCGCAGCATTTCCGACCCGAGAGACCGGCTGACGACAATCCTGGTGGCGCCGCTGATGACCTGTTCGGCGCGGCTGCCGGTCTATGCGATCATCATCGGCGCCTTCATTCCGCCGCGCACGGTCGGCCCGGGCATTGGTCTGCAGGGTCTGGTCCTGTTCGGCCTCTATGTCTTCGGCATCATCGGCGCGATGATCGTCGCGCTGGTGCTGCGCAGCACCGTAACCAAGGGGCCGAACAGCGGCTTCCTGATGGAAATGCCGAAATATCAGCTGCCGCTGATGAAGGATATATTGATCGGCCTGTGGCAGCGCGCCTGGATCTTCCTGCGCCGCGCCGGTACGATCATCTTCGCCGCCACCGTGGTTCTCTGGCTGCTGCTGACCTTCCCGAAAGTGCCGGAAGACAGCGCGATGAGCCAGGTCGACTATAGCGTCGCCGGGCGGATCGCCAATGTCATCGCTCCCGTCGTCAAGCCGATCGGTTTCAATCGCGATATCGCTCTCGCCCTGATCCCCGCCATGGCGGCGCGGGAAGTGGCGGTGGCTGCGCTGGCCACCACCTATGCGATCGATGCCACGGATGAAGAGGCGGAAGCGCGATCGCTGACCGAACGGCTGCAGAGTCGCTGGTCGCTGCCGACCGCTCTGGCCTTTCTCGCCTGGTTCGTTTTTGCGCCGCAATGCATCTCGACGATCGCCGTTACCCGGCGCGAAACCAACGGCTGGAAATGGCCGGCCTTCATGGTCATCTATCTTTTTTCGCTCGCCTATGCGGCTGCCGGTATTACATATTGGAGTGCTGTCGCCCTCGGTCTATAGAGTCCCCAAGAATCGATATTCACGTATATTTTTTGAGGAATTTGAAATGGCCGGCGGCATCAACAAAGTCATCATCGTAGGCAATCTGGGCAAGGATCCGGAAGTCCGCACCTTTGCCAATGGCGGCAAGGTCTGCAATTTCAGCGTTGCGACTTCGGAAAGCTGGAAGGACAAGCAGACCGGCGAGCGCAAGGAAAAGACCGAGTGGCACAATATCTCGATCTATAACGAGGGCCTCGCCGGCGTCGCCGAAAAATATCTGCGCAAGGGCAGCAAGGTCTATCTCGAAGGCAAGCTGCAGACCCGCAAATGGCAGGACCAGTCCGGCAATGACCGCTATTCGACCGATGTCGTGCTGCAGGGCTTTGACGCGAAAATGGAAATGCTCGACAGCAAGCCAGGCGGCGGCGGTCAGGGCGGCGGCTCGAACGACGGCTGGGGTGGCGGCCAGAGCGGCGGTTCTTCCGGTGGCGGTGGCGGCTGGGGTCAGACCGGCGGCTCCGGCGGCGGCCAGGGCGGCGGCGCCTTTGACAGCGATCTGGATGACGACGTTCCGTTCTAGGGCCGACAACCAAGTTTCAACGAACAGCAACCGGCAGTGTCCACATGTGGGCGCTGCCGGTTTTTCATGGCGCCAGCGGCGCTGTGCCTAGCGTTCGTCCTCGACCATAGATTTCATGCGCGCCAGGCCGGTTCTGGTGTCGCGCAGTAGGTTCTTGCCGAGCAACAGCGGGATCATCCGCCGACCGATGGCGGACTGGCTGCGGCTGAAGAACTGCCAGTGGAGCAGCGTTGCGCCGGATGGCTGCGGCGAGAGACGGACCTCCATCCGCGGGTGCAGCGGCGGAAACTCCCCTTCGGTCACGAACAGTTCCGGCGGCCGGCTTTCGACCACCGCGATGCGGATTTTCTGAACCCGTCTGGTTGGTAGGCGGATGGCTTCCTCGTAGAATTTTCCGACCTGCCCGTGCGGCAGCGGGTTGCCGGACACAACGGACAGCACGTTCGGATACCATCGGGCGTAATTCTCGTGATTGGCGAGGAAGTCGAACACCCGCTCAACGGGTGAATCGATCAACAGCTTGTGCTCCGCCAGAAGCAGGTTCGGCTTTTTGTTCATCATACATTATTGACATATATAGTTCATTCTGTAAACATATTTCCATGATCTCCACTTCATCCACCAGAAACCGACTGCTCGAGGGGGCGCTGGAGCAGTTCAATCGCCACGGCTTTGCCAAAACCGCCATGGCCGACATAGCGGAGGCTGCAGGCATTTCCAGGACCTCCCTCTACAAGCATTTCTCCAACAAGGAGGACGTCTTCAAAGCGCTCAGCGAGCGGATGAACGCCCGCGTCTATAATGACGTCATGGCAGCCTTTGCTGCGGAAAACGGGTGGGAAGACCGCCTGTCGAGCGTGATCAACGCGCGCGTTGGCTGGGTCTATGAGCTCCTGCACGCGTCGGAATTTGGACGGGAACTGATCAACGAGAAAAACCGGATCTGCGGAGGCGTGATACTGGCGGCGAACGACCGGTTTCACGCGCTTGTCGCCGAACTGATCGCGGGGCGCGTCGGGGACGAGGGTCAGGCGGAACAGCTCGCCAGCGTTCTGATCCAGTCGGTCAACGGAATTCTGGAACATGCCGAGACCGGCGACGAGGCGCAAGTCCGCGTCACCTTGCTGGTCGACCTGTTCTGCCGGGGAATCGGTCGTGAATGACTGCTACAACTGGTGCCCTGTCCGGTCCCTTTTCGTATCCAGATAGAATTCATTGTGCGGATTGGCCGCAATCTTCACCGGCAGGCGCTCTTCCACGATCACGCCGCATGCTTCCAGTCCTTCCACTTTTTCCGGATTGTTGGTCATCAGCCGGACCTTCGGGACATTGAGCAGGTCGAGCATCCGCGCGGCCGTCGAGAAATCGCGCGCGTCGATGGCAAAGCCGAGCCGCTGGTTGGCATCGACCGTGTCAAAGCCCTGATCCTGCAGGGCATAGGCGCGCAGCTTGTTGATCAGCCCGATGCCGCGCCCTTCCTGCCTTAGGTAGAGAAGAACCCCCCAGCTGGCCTCGGCCATCTGGTCGAGCGCGGCGTGCAGCTGCGGGCCGCAGTCGCATTTCAGGCTGCCCAGCACATCGCCGGTCAAACATTCGCTGTGCAGCCGCACCACCGGTGTGCTCTCGTCGCGCTTGCCCACCACCAGCGCGATATGATCGGTGGCATCGGCATCGCTGCGAAAGCCGTAGATATGCGCCTCGCTATTGGCCGCGACCGGCAGCCGGGCATGGGCGCTGATCGTCAGCGCGCTGGAATCGGCATAGGCCGCGACATCCTCCGCCCGGATCATATCCTCGGCCTCGTCGACGATCAGGAAGGCGGGCAGCAATGCCGCATGGCGCGCCAGTTCCATCGCCGCCGTGGCGGCCGCAGGATTGCTCAGCGGCTCGCTCTGAAACGGGCCCTTCATCGGATATTGCATGTCGAGCACCGGATCGACGATGGTGATGATTTCTGCCGCGGTCACTGGCGCGGGCAAGCCGATCTGGATCGGCAGGGTCGGGTCGGCAGCAGCGCGCTGGTTGAGCAGTTTCAGCGTATCGGCCCGGCTCGCCGAGATCAGCAGCGACACATTGCCGGAGGCGGGCAGGGCTTGTTCCAGCGCGCCGGTCTCGACCGGCAGCAGATGGAGCCGCTCGCCGCTCGCCTCGACGCCGATCGGCCAGCCCCGGCGCAGCGCATCGATCGCGCGGGCCGCGCGGCGCGCCGCTGCCTTGTCGGCCTCACCTACCGTACGGCCCCCGTCATGAGGCGCTGCGTTCAAAATTCGAATTCCGTGATCAATGGCGCATGATCCGACGGCTTGCCCCAGCTGCGGGCATCCTCCAGCACGACATGGCTCTTCGCCTTGTCCGCCAGTTCCGGGCTGACCCAGACATGGTCGAGCCGCCGTCCCTTGTCGGACAGACGCCAGTCCTTGGCGCGATAGCTCCACCAGGTAAACAGCCGCTCGGGATCGGGAATCAGCTTGCGGCCGACATCCACCCAGCCGTGCGCATCGCGCATCGCGTAGAGATGGTCGATCTCGATCTGCGTATGGCTGACCACCTTGATCAGCGCCTTGTGGCTCCAGACGTCGGATTCGAGCGGCGCGACGTTGAAGTCGCCCATCAGGATCGTTGGTTCCTTAAGATTCTTCGACCATTCGGTCATCCGGCCAAAGAAATCGAGCTTCTGGCCAAATTTCGGATTGAGCTCGCGATCCGGAATCTCGCCGCCGGCGGGAATATAGACATTCTCGATCCGCACGCCATTTTGCAGCACCGCGCCGACATGCCGGGCCTCGCCATTGTCCTGCCAGTCAAACCGTTCGTCCTTGTGCAGCGGCACCCGGCTGATGATCGCAACGCCATGGTGCATCGGCTGGCCGTTCAGGATCATGTGATTATAGCCAAGCCGCCGGAACATCCCTTCGGGAAATTGTTCATTGCGGACCTTGGTTTCCTGCAGGCACAATATGTCCGGCGCTTCCTCGGTCAGGAAGCGTTCGACGATGTCGAGACGGGCGCGGATGCTGTTGATATTCCAGCTGACGATTTTAAGGCTATCACTCATGGCGAGTCTGATAGCCACGCATGCAGAGAAACCCAAGCCCAAAGCAAAGGGCGCGGTGGGGAAAATTCTCGCCGGAAAAAGAAAAACCCCCACCTCCGGGGGCATTTGGGAGGTGGGGGCTAACTCGCGTTCGTCACGCAAAAGATGAGAAAGAACTTGTTGTGTCAGGTAACAGGGGGAAAACCTGACTGCCTTTCTTCATCCTGTATTTGGTTATAGTCCCGCGTTTCTGTCGGGAATATGAACGGAAACTATATCGCGTTCTGCTGATCGGCGCCCTGTCTCGGTTCACCGCTTGCCGCGACTTTTCCGCCGCGGATCATCCCAGTTGAAGGTGCTGTTCGACACCTGCGCGCCAAATTTCTGGTTCGAAAGCCGGATCGATGTGCGATTGTTTTTCGAATCGAGCGAAACCCAGCCGTCGAGGCTCAGCCCGCCGGGCGCGCCGGGTTTCTTGGTGAAAACCATCGTGATCACGCCATATTCGGGCCGCTTCGGATCGCTGACCTCGACGCTCAGCACCGCCGGATTGCGAGTCGGAATGATCTTGCCATATTTGGACAGGTCGCGCTCCGGATTGAGCAGAGCCGACAGCGGGCTGTTGCTGATCGGCCAGCGCTGGACCTGGTTCACATCATAGTCGATCAGCGTCAGCGCCTTGCCGTCCCCGACGATCAGCAGATTGGCATCTTTCTGATATTCAAAGCGGATCTTGCCGGGCTGCTTGATGGTGAGCTTGCCGGTCAGCATCTGGCCGCTGCGATCGGTCTGGGTGAAATTCGCGGTCATCGTCGACATCGACCGCAAATGGTTCGAGATTTTCGACAGGCTGTCGGTCGGACTTTGCTGTGCAGTGGCAGGCAGGCTGGCGGTCAGGGCCAGCGGTGCAGCGATCAGGGCGAAACCATATTTCAACATTAATAAAACTCCAGATTAACTAGACGCCCGCCTAGACGGTGGCGATTGAATGATGGCTTAATCACTCTGTCAGGAAAGCCGCGAGATTTCGCCGCTAGAGCGGTTCGCCATGCTGGTCGCGCAGCACTTCCCGGCGGCCGATATGGTTGGGCGGGGTGATGAACCCGTCCTCCTCCATCCGGTCGATGATCCGGGCGGCGGTGTTATAGCCGATCCGGAGCTGCCGCTGCAGCCAGCTGGTCGAAACCTTCTGGCTTTCAAAGACGATCTGGCAGGCCTGCGTATATTGCCGGTCTTCCTTGCTGTCGCTCAGGTCCGCGCCGTCCAGCGCAAAGCTGCCGTCCTCCGGTTCCTCGGTGACCGCCTGAATATAGTCCGGCTGTCCCTGCGAGCGCCAGTGGTCGGCGACCCTGCGCACTTCGTCATCGGAGACAAAGGGCCCGTGCACACGGGTCAGCTGCTTGCCGCCCGGCATATACAGCATGTCGCCCTTGCCGAGCAGCTGTTCCGCTCCCTGTTCGCCAAGGATGGTCCGGGAATCGATCTTGGAGGTAACATGGAAGCTGATCCGCGTCGGCAGGTTGGCCTTGATCACGCCGGTGATGACGTCGACCGATGGCCGCTGCGTCGCCATGATCAGATGGATGCCCGCGGCGCGCGCCTTTTGCGCCAGCCGCTGGATCAGGAATTCGACTTCCTTGCCCGCCGTCATCATCAGGTCAGCCAGCTCGTCGACGATGATCACGATCTGCGGCAGCACTTCATAATCGAGCTGCTCTTCCTCGTAGATCGGACGCGAGGTTTCGGGGTCATAGCCGGTCTGCACCCGGCGTCCGAGCGGCTGGCCCTTTGCCTTGGCGGCCTTAACCTTCTCGTTATAATTGGCAAGATTGCGCACGGACAGCGAGGACATCATCCGGTAGCGCTCTTCCATCTGCTCGACCGCCCATTTCAGCGCCCGGATCGCTTTGGCCGGCTCGGTCACCACCGGCGACAAGAGATGCGGAATATCGTCATAGGTGCTGAGTTCCAGCATCTTCGGATCGATCATGATCATCTTGCACTCGTCGGGCGTCAGCCGGTAGAGCAAAGACAGGATCATGCAGTTCAGGCCGACCGATTTACCCGAACCGGTGGTGCCCGCGACCAGCAGATGCGGCATCGGCGCGAGATCGGCGATCACCGGATCGCCGGAGATATTCTTGCCCAGGATGATCGGCAGCTTGCCGGTCTGTTCGGCGAAACTGTCGCTGCCGACCATCTCGTGCAGCACCACCATCTCGCGATTGGCGTTGGGCAGTTCGATGCCCATCACGGTGCGGCCGGGAATGGCAGCGACGCGGGCCGACAGCGCCGACATGTTGCGGGCGATATCCTCGGCCAGCTGGATGACGCGGCTTGCCTTGATGCCCGGCGCCGGTTCCAGCTCGTACATGGTAACCACAGGGCCCGGGCGGACCGCGTTGATCGTGCCCTTGACGTGAAAATCGTCGAGCACCGATTCCAGCAGCCGCGCGTTGCGCTCCAGCCCGGCCTTGTCGATCACATTGTTGTTCTGCTCGGGCGCTGGGGTCAGCAGGTCGAGCGGCGGCAGCACATAGGGCCCGAAGAAATCGCCCTGTTTGGCCTTGCTGACACCGGCTTTCTTCGGCGGCAGCGCCCGGTCGCTGATCTCCGGCGGTGGCCGGTTGTCGGGCTGTACCGATTTGCGGGGAGCGGGCTCCGGCTTGGCCTTGGCCTTGCTGGCCCGTTCCGGCTCAATCACCAGATCGTCGTCTTTCTGGGCGAATGGGCTTTTGACCTCGGGCAGCTTGAAGGACGCGCCGGAGAACAGCGGCTTGTCGAGCCGCAGGCTGAAATAGCCGAGCGTGAGGCCGGCGGTCAGCGTCAGCGCGATCAATATACCGGAAATCAGGCCGCTCCAGCTCGCAGACACGGCGGTGAGGCCGGCACTGATACCATTGGCCAGCAGCATGCTGGCAAGCCCGCCCAGACCGGAGGGCAATTCCATCTGCGGTTCCGGGAACCACAGGGCGAGACCGGTACCGACCAGCAACGCGGCGAGCAGGCACCAGAGCAGCTGCTGCTTCCAGCCGGGCTGCGGAATATCGCGCCACAGCCGGTTCGCCAGCAGCAGCAGCAGTGGCAGGAACAGCACGACGGGGAGACCGATCAGCAGCAGCAGCAGGTCGGACAGATAGGATCCGAAAATCCCCATCCAATTATGGTCGACGCTGCCAGCGGAGGTGCTGAACGACGGATCGCTGGGCGAATAGCTGGCCAGTGCCAGCAACAGGAATATGGTCGCCAGAAAGATCGCGATGGCCCCGATCAGGGCCCCGCTGCGCAGCAGGCTGAGGCGCATGATCTCGCGCCAGTTCGCTTCATTGGCTTTTTGCGCCATCATATACTCCCGTGCGTCACCCCAGCCGCAGGCGCGCATTAACTATCCGCTCCTTTGCGCGAATCCGGGACTCGCCGTCAAGTTTCTTGGCGTTATTTTACCGGATTTGCCTTTCCTTCACCGCCGCCGATGCCTAACTAGTTGATAGATTTGCGGCTCGGAAAGGCGGTCTTCATGGGTATTGATTCTCGGAACAGCGATATCATCATATTGGGAGGGGGCATGATCGGCCTGACCCAGGCGCTTACGCTGGCAGCTCATGGTCTTCAGGTGGCGGTTATCGACCGGGCCGACCCGGACGATCTGACCAATCCGCAAAATGATGCCCGGGTATCCGCGATCAACAGCGCCAGCTGGAAGATGTTCGATGCGATCGGCCTGGCCGAAAAGCTGCGGCCGGAAGGCTGCGATATCGAAAAGATCCTGGTCAATGACGGGCTGAAACCGGGCACGCTCGACTTTGTGCCCGGCGAGGGCGAGGGCCCGATGGGGATCATGGTCGAAAATGCCGTGCTTCGCCGGCTTCTGTTCGAGGCGGTTCAGGCGCACGATGCGATCAGCCTGCACCTGTCGACGCAGGTCGCTTCCTGTGACCGCGGCGTCCACCGGGTCGATGTCACGCTCGAAAATGGCGAGCAGCTGTCCGCGCCGCTGCTGGTCGCCGCCGACGGCCGCGGCAGCCGGATGCGCGAGGAAGCGGGGATCATCATGGCGCACTGGCAATATGACCACAGCGCGATTGTCTGCAAGATCGCCCACGAAAAGCCGCACGGCAACACCGCCTATGAGCTGTTCTTTCCGCCCGGTCCGTTCGCTCTCCTGCCGATGCTGGATGATGAGGACGGCAGGCACCGCTCGGCGGTGGTATGGACCGTGTCCCGCAAGGACGGTCCCGCCTTTGCCAAAATCAACAAGCGCGCGTTTGTTGCGGAAATGGGCAAGAAGACCGGCGGTTTTCTGGGCGCAATCGAGCTGCTCACCGACCGCGCGACCTATCCGCTGGGCTTTCACCACAGCTCGCATCTGACCGCACAGCGGCTGGTGCTGATCGGCGATGCCGGTCACGGCATCCATCCGATCGCCGGGCAGGGGCTCAATCTCGGCCTGCGCGACGTGGCGGCGCTGACCGAATGTCTGGTCGAGGGCGCGCGCACCGGCCTCGATCTCGGCGACGCCCAGATACTCGCTCGTTATGACCGCTGGCGCAGCCTCGACAATATGATGGTCTCTGCCGCGACCGATCTGCTGACTCGCCTGTTCGGCCTGCCGGGAGAGGCCTCTTCCAAAATCCGGCGCATGGGCATTGGCCTTGTCCAGCGAATCCCGCCGCTCAAGGCGCAGTTCATGGCCGAGGCCAAGGGCGAAACGGGCGACCTGCCGAAACTGCTCAGGGGCGAGCTGGTCTAGAGCCGCGCCCTAGCGCGACCCCTGGCCATCGTCGATCTTGATCACGGTACCGGTGACCGCATCCGACGACGGCGACACCAGATAGAGCAGGGTGCTGTCCATCTGTTCCGGTTGCGCCACTCGCTTGCGCGGGAAATGGACGGAAAAGTCGCCGGCACGCTCGATCATGCCATCGGCCATGTCGGTGGCGAAAAGGCCGGGTGCGATGCCATTCACATTGATATGAAATTTTGACCATTCGACCGCCAGTGTTTCGGTTATTCGAACCACGCCGGCCTTGGTCGTCGAATAGAGAGCGGCGCCGCCGCCACTATAGCTCATCGCTGCGATAGACGCGACATTGACGATCCGTCCGGGCGTTTTCTGGGCGATCAGCGGGCGGGCAAACTCGTTCGAGAGGATGAACACGCTGCGCAAATTGGTGTCCAGAACATCGTCGATCAGCTCGATCGACATCCGGGTGGCATGTTCCGCATCGACGATTCCGGCGTTGTTCACCAATATATCGGGCTGGCCCAGGGCCTCGGTTACGGCCGGAATGATCGCCTGCAGCTGCGCCGCGTCGCGTACATCCAGCGCAAAGGCCTGCGCCGTACCGCCATCTACCCTGATCTCGGCGACCAGATCGTCGAGTCTGTCCTTGCGGCGTGCGGTACAGGCGACCTTCGCACCGCAGGCGGCCAGCACCTTGGCAAAGCGCCGTCCAATGCCAGCCGACGCGCCCGTCACTATGGCGGTGCGTCCTGTCAGGTCGATGGAAAAATTGGGGGTGGTCATATCCGGGCATCCTCTGCAAATTTTTGCAGGGGATGCCCGTTATGACCAGATCAGCGCAAGCGCTAAATTAGTTGTTCAAATCGTCTTCGGTGATCGGGACGATCTTGATTTCCACCCGGCGGTTGGCCGCGCGGCCTTCCTCGGTGGCGTTGCTCGCGATCGGCTGGCTTTCACCATAGCCCTTGGTTGCGAGACGGGCGCGCTGGACGCCGCTGTTGGCCAGGAAATTGGCAACCGCTTCGGCGCGCCGCTCGGACAGCGCCTGGTTATAGGCATCGCTGCCGGTGCTGTCGGTATGGCCGAGCACGTCGACATAGCTCTTCTCATATTGCGCAAGCGTATTGGCAACATTGCTCAGCGTGGTCTGGAAAGACGGCTGAATCGCGCTGCTGTCGACCGGGAATGTCACGTTCGATGGCATGTTCAGGATCAGATTGTCGCCTTCGCGGGTGACATCAATTCCGGTTCCGGCGGTTTGCTGGCGCAGCTTCTTTTCCTGTTCGTCCATATAATAGCCGATACCTGCACCGGCGAGGCCACCAAGGCCGGCGCCGACGATCTTCGCGGTACGGTCGTTGCGTCCGCCGAGCACGTCGCCAAGCAGATAGCCGCCGACCACGCCGCCGAGACCGCCGATAGCGGCCTTCGAAATGGTCCGGTTTCCGGTTTCCGGATCGGTAACGCAGCCGCTGGTAAGCGCCAGCGCGCTCAGCGAAGCCGCTGCAACCATTATTTTGTTCATCCGCATTTTGATTTCCCTTTTTTTGTATTCTCGTTGACTCAGGATAACGTCCTGTCGCCTCGAAGGTTCCGCCTATCGCAAGTTAAATGAACGGTGACTGACAGCAAACTTGAGATTTTGTAAAACTTGCTGCTAAAGGGGCGAATGGCATTTCGCCCTTTCAATGGACAATATGACACCCTTTCCCTGGTTTGATGTCGCGATCATAATATTGCTGGTGCTGATCAATGGCGTATTTGCCATGTCAGAACTCGCCATCGTGTCCGCCCGCAAGGCGCAGCTGCACAGTCTGGCCGATCAGGGCAGCCGGCGAGCGAAAGCCGCGCTTCGCCTGGCCGGCGATCCGGGCAAATTCCTGTCCACCGTCCAGATCGGCATCACCCTGATCGGTATCGTCGCCGGTGCCTTTTCTGGAGCGAGTCTTGGCGGCCCGGTCGCGGAGCGTTTGCAGGCGCTGGGGATGGGACGCGAACTGTCCGGCACGGTCGGATTTTCGGTGGTAATTGGCCTGACCACCTACGCATCTCTGGTGATTGGCGAACTGGTACCCAAGCAGATCGCCTTGCGCTCTGCGGAACGAATAGCGCTGGCCATGGCCCAGCCAATGGAATTGCTGGCCCGTATCTCGGCGCCCTTGGTCTGGCTGCTGGACAATAGCAGTGCCCTTATCTTCCGGCTATTGCGGATCAAGCGCGAGCAGATCAATCATGTGACCGCGGAAGAATTGCAGATGGTGTTCGCCGATGCGACGCGCTCCGGCGTGATCGAGGAACATGAACGCGCCGTGATGGCCGGAGTCGTGCGCCTCGCGGACCGGCCGATCCGCGAGGTGATGACGCCCCGGACCGAGATCGACTGGCTCGACATCGATGCGCAGCGCGAGGATATTCACAAGCTGCTGATGGAATCCCAGCACAGCCGTTTTCCCGTCGCCGAACATTCTGTCGACGAAATTCGCGGCGTGGTCCAGGCGCGCGATATCGTCGCCGCGCAACTGGGCGGCGAGGAACTGGACCTGCGCAAGCTGATGCGTCCGCTGGAAAAGGTGCCGGACCAGCTCGACGCACTCGATGTGCTGGAAATATTGCGCGAAACCGAAGTGCCGATGATCCTGGTGCACGACGAATATGGTCATTTCGAGGGCATCGTGACCCCCAATGACCTGCTCAGCTCGATCGCTGGCGAATTTGTCTCCGACCAGGATGAAAAGACCCAGCGCAGCTTGATTGAGCGGGCCGACGGCAGCTTTCTGGTCTCCGGTGCCATGGCAATCGATGCGTTGGCCGAAAAGCTTAGTCTCCGGCTGTCAGAAGACCGGGACTATGCCACGGTTGCCGGCCACGCGCTGGCGCAGCTGCGCCATCTGCCCGAGGAGGGCGAGAGCTTTGAAGACCAGGACTGGATCTTCGAGATTGTCGACATGGACGGCCGCAAGATTGACAAGCTGATCGTCCGCGCCAGCAATCCCGATGTGGACTGACGCCAGGCGCTAGAGCTTGCCGTATTTCTTTTCGAATCCAGCGATATCGTCCTTGGCCAGAAACTTCGCCTGATCGATCCACGCATCGCGGGTGATCCGTCCGCTGAACCCTTCCAGATACTGGTCGACCTCGGTGATTTCCGCTTCTTTCCATTCGGCAATCTGGTCAAAGCGCGTGACGCCCAGATTGTTCAGCAGCGTGTTCAGCTTCGGTCCCACGCCCTTGATCAGGCGCAGATTGTCGGGCTCGCCGACGGCAGGAGGAATATTCGGCTTGCCCGCAGGCGCTGGCGCTGCTTCTGCCGGTGCCGCAGGCTTGATTGCAGCCTTGGGCGCAGAGACGGCGGGTGTGGCGATGGCTTTTGGCGCGGGTGGCGGGGGTGCCGGCTTTTCTGCTGCGGGCGCGCTCGGTTCGGGAGACGGCTCCGCCGGACGGACCGGTTCTCCGGCCTTCTCGAGCAGGCCGTCATCGCCGGTAAATGTGTCGACGTTGGACGCTTCCCGGCCGGTTGCCGCCCAGACCGCAAAGGCCGTGACGATACCGATAAGCAATGCAATCAGATAGAGCAGCCAATTGGCCGAAATCAGCGTAATCATTGTCTCAAAATCCCGTTCTGAATCCTGTTTTTCGCCGTTTCCGGCTAAAAATTGTCCTTGGTCCGGCCCCAGAAAAACCAGCCAATGGCGAGGCCAATTGCAAAAGTAATCAGCAGGAGCAACAGATTTTCAAGTAAAAGTGGCATCGATCATTTCCCCTGTTGCGCTTCGGCATCATTTTGCGACGCACCGCTTGCCGCACCGATCCGGAATTCAATCCGCCGGTTCTGGGCGTCGGCCGCTGCATCTGAACCCTTGGCGCGGGGCCGGGTCGAGCCATAGCCGGTTGCCGTGATCAGCCGTTCCGGAATGCCCCGCTCGACCAGTCCGGCCTTGATCCGGTCCGCCCGCTCCTGCGACATCACCCGGTTGACGTCCTTGTCGCCATTGTCGTCGGTATGGCCTTCCACCGCGATCGACAGGCCATCACAGGCCTTCAGCGCCTTCGCCAGTGCGTCGAGAATTTGCCGGGATTCCAGCGACACATAGGCGCTGCCGGAGCGGAAGCTGATTTTTCTGGTCTCGGCGATCTTGTTGACCTCGGCCTGGCAGCTGGCGATTTTGTCGCGGTCGGCAGCGGGCAGGGCGGGCGACGATCCCGCATCCGCGCCTGCAACGGCTTCCGTTTCGGCGGTTGCGACAGGTTGCTGGCCTTTCCAGCTGGCGCTGGAGATGCCGGGAATAGCCATGACTACATCCAGCGCTTGCTGCCTGGACCCCTCTGGCAGTTCACCCTGTATAACGGCTTCCCGCGACAGCGGGTCGTGGCCCAGGCGGACGGTGGCGGCATCCAGTCCGCGGGCCGCCAGCTCGGTCTGTGCCTTCTGTTCCAGACCGGTAATGAAGGCATCCCCCGTCGCGACATGACCGACCAGTGCCAGAACGACAGTCGCCGCTACACCGGTCAATATCTTGCTTCCGATTTCCATTGGCTCAGTTCATTCCTTTCCCGGCGGTTGCGCGAAACGATTGCCCGAAATGCCGGATAATCGCGATTAAGTCCAGTTGGCTAGCGACGTTTCACGACGGACCGCTGGCGCTGTTTGTCTCGCTATGAAACACGACATTAATAGAAATGGTTAATTTTTGTCATTTTTTCCCTATCATCATTCGTCCGAAACCGCTGTTTTTTCGCTGATGACAAGTCGGGCCGCAGCAATTAACAGGCGCCCATGGACTCGATCCGCACCATGATCCGCAGCAACGGGACGCTGGCAGCCTTGCTGCTCGCTTTTACGCTGCTGTTCAAGCTGCTGGTTCCGGCAGGCTATATGGTGTCGAGCGAGAATATGGTGCTGACCGTGGTCATTTGCGCGGATTCCACCGGCGAACAGCTCACGCAGCAGATATCGATCCCGATGAAGGACAAGGCCGGCGCGGAACATGACCCGGCCAAGAGCAAATGTCCCTTCACGGCGCTGACGATGGGCGTGATCGGCGCCGCCGATCTGGCACTGCTGGCCTCGGCCATCGCCTTTGTTATGGCGCTCGGATTTGCTCCGCAAACGTCTGTCGACGGGCGCGATACGCCCCGTTTGCGTCCGCCATCCAGAGGCCCGCCACTGGCTGCCTGACGCAGCTGTCCGGTCACAATCTGTCGGGTGAAAGGGTGTCGGGTCGGCAAGACCTGCAACGCCGTCTATCCGCAATCCATCCCGATTCTGCTGCGTCCCCTTCGCACAGCATATTTCTATCATCAGAATCGGAACACCAATATGAAGACCTCCTTTCTTGCGCTTGCCGCAGGCCTGATATGTGCCGCCACCTCTCCTTCCGCCTCGGCTGAAGAGAAAGCGGCCCCCGCCCAACGCGCGGACGCTCCCAGAAAAGCCGACACCAGTTTCTCCGTCGGCGAGATTGTCGTGACCGCCAGGGGCATGGCGGGCAGCACCGACAATGTCCTGACTTCCGTCGACCGGCTGGGCGGCGACGTTGCCCAGAATGCCGATGTCGACAATGTCTACGAACTGATCAGCCGCATGCCCGGCATATTGCTGACCGACTTCAACCAGGGCACCACCAACGGCAAATTCTCGATGCGCGGGTTCAATGGCGAGGGCAATATAAACGCGGTCAAGCTGCTGATCGACGGCATTCCCTCGAACAGCAACGACGGCAACATGCCCTATATCGACATGATATTCCCGCTCAATATCGCCAGTATCGAGGTGGTGCGCGGCACCTCCGATCCGCGCTATGGGCTGCATGCGATCGCCGGCAGTGCCAATATCCTGACCCGGTCGGGCGGCACCTTTGTCGATGCGCGCGCCTCTGCCGGCAGCTACAATACATATGAAGGCCAGCTGGTAGCCGGTCTGGAGCGCGGCGCTCTCACCCAGAATTACCAGATTGCCTACCGCGCCGGCGATGGCTATCGCGACCATGGCGACACGCACCGGTTCAGCCTCTCCGGCAAATGGGGGCTGGCGCTCGGCGAAAATGTCAGACTTGGCGCCATAGCCCGCTATTATGACGCGGATGCCGAGGAACCGGGCTATCTGACCTTTGCCGACAGCCGCGCCGATCCGCGGATGACCAACGCCTATAACATATCCGACGGCGACACCCGCAAGATGCAGCAATATGCAGTGACCGCCGATGCGACCCTGTCCGATGATCTCGACTGGTCGAGCATGGCCTATTACAACCGGCTCCGCGATGACCGCTATGTCAAATATTCTGTCGGGGCATCGCAGCAACGGCGCCTGACCGAGGAAGATCATTATGGCGTCTCCTCGGCCTTGCACTGGCACAGCGCCATCTCCGGGATGCCGTTCATGCTCGAGGCGGGCGGCAATATCGAATGGCAGGACAACCGGTCCGCACGATGGCTGTCGGTCGAACGCGTACCGACCAGCCAGACGCGAGAGCAGCAGTTCGATCTGTCGGTCGGTGGCGTCTATCTGCAGGCGATCATCGAACCGGCGGACTGGCTGCGCATCACGCCCGCTTACCGGATCGACTGGGTCGGCGGCAATTTCAGCAATCTGCTGAACGACACGACGGCACCGATCAACGATTATGGCAGTATCGACCAGCCCAAGCTGTCGGTGGCTGTCTTCCCGGCCGATGGCGTCACGCTTTATGGCAACTGGGGCAAGACCTTCCAGATCGGCCTGGGTTCGGGCGCCTATCTGATCCCGCCCCGGCAGGTGGATCTCGCGCCCTCGATCAACGAGGGCTGGGAACTGGGCGCCAAATACCGGCTGGACGAAACGCTGGAAGCGCGCGTCGCCTACTGGCAGCAGAGCGCCACCGGCGAAATCGCCCGCAAGCTCAACGATCCGTTGGGCGATTTCGAAAATGTCGGCGGCACCGACCGCAAGGGCATTGATCTTCAGCTGAGCCTCAAGCCGGTCGAAAAGCTGTCGCTATGGGGTGCGCTGTCCTGGCAGAAAGCGCTGATTTCGGTGCCGTCACCGGCAACGCCGGAGCTGGCCGGCAATGAGCTCAACCACACCCCGCGCTGGATCTGGTCCGGCGGCATCGAATTTGCGCCGGTCGAACCGCTGACTGTGTCGCTGACCGGTCGCGGGCAATCCTCCTACTATCTCACCACCGCCAATGCCGAGGGCAAATGGGGGGATCTGGCGGTCTTCGATGCCAGCATCGCCTGGCGCGTGAACGAGACGGTGGAACTGGGGCTAGCGGTCAAGAATCTCGGCGACCGCTATTATGAATATGTCTGGTGGGATGGCGCGCAGACGCTGCACAGCCCGGCCAATGGCCGCAATGTCACCGCCAGCGCCCGGCTGCGGTTCTGATGCGGGCCAGGGGCGACCGGCTGCGCCACGCGGTGCGCACGGTGCATCTGTGGCTCGGGCTGGGCATCGGCGGCTTGCTGGTGATGCTCGGCCTGACCGGTTCGGTGCTCGTCTTCTATCCGGAGCTGGATGCGCTATTGCATCCCCAAATCCGGGAGGAGGCGAGCGCGCAGACCGAGCCCGACTGGGACCGCGCCTTGGCGACCGTCCGCCAAACCTATCCGGACAAGCAGGGGCCATGGCGGTTCGAGCTGACCGGCGAAGCGGGCGCAATCCCCGCGCGCTATTATAATCCGCCCGAACGCGCCGGCCATGATTTCCGGCCGATGATGATCTGGCTCTCGCCCGACGGTTCGCGGGTGCTGCGCCGCGATTATTGGGGGGAATATGCGATGACCTTCCTCTATGACCTGCACTACCGGCTGCTGCTGGGCGAGACCGGCGGCGCGCTGCTCGGCTGGCTGGGCTTTGTATTGCTGGCTTTGCTGCTCAGCGGTCTGTGGGCATGGTGGCCGAAGGGCTCTTGGATCAAGGCATTCCGCCTCAAACTGCGCGCCCATCCGCAGCGGAGCCTGCGCGACTGGCACAAGCTTGCCGGCCTGTCCGGTCTGCTGTTCCTCGTGATCCTGACGGTGACCGGGATCATGCTGGCCCTGCCTGAGGAAAGCGATAGCGCGCTCGCCGCTACCGGATTGCCGGTGGACGCGATGCCGCATGTTCATCCACTCGAGCAACCGTCAGCGCGGCAGGCCAGTATTGCAAAGATCGTCCGCAACGGGCGGTCCGCTCTGCCGGGCGCGCGTATCGCCTGGATCGAAACCCCGCCCGCGCAAGGCGGTATCTTTCGGTTGCGCATGCAGGTTCCCGGCGATCCCAGCTTCCGCTTTCCGCACAGCTATGTCTGGCTCGACAGCACCAGCGGCAAGGTTCTGGCGGTCCAGGACGCGCGGCAGGCGCAGGCCGGGAGCATGGTCAACAACTGGCTGCATCCGCTGCACGAAGGCTCGGCTGGCGGTCTGGCGGGACGGCTGCTGGTAGCGCTCTGCGGGTTGCTCCCCACCATCCTGTTTGTCACCGGAATCCTGCGATGGAAAGGAAGGCGGCGATGCTGTTCGCCGCCGAAGGGCGGCGTCCAGAACAGTCCTGTCCGATCGACTGGACCCCGCCCTGTGGTGGGGCGCGGTCAGGGAAGGGTAGTTGGATAGGGCCTGTCATGCCAGCTCCCGGCGGGGGCAAAGCTTGCCCCCGCGTACATCCCCGGAGCAAGCTACAGAAAGATTTACATTCTTCGCCGATTGGATAAGCTGCGGTTTTTTGAGGGGGAACGGCTTGTGAAAGCATATAGGAATTCGAGCAAATGGTCCGGCCGACTGGCCTTGCTGCTGGCGGCTAGCATTTTATCCGCCCAACCGGCGCTGGCACAGGATACCGCCGCTCTCACTCCGCACCAGCAACTGGCCCGCGACATCTACCGCGATGTCATCGCCTTTCGCACCGCGCGCGGCCAGCAGCAGGTTCCGGCGATGGTCGCCTATCTCGTCGACCGGTTCAAAAAGGCGGGGTTCAGCGACGAAGATATCCAGGTCACCGACTATGACAGCGAGGGCGAGAAAACCCAGGGGCTGATGGTCACCTATCGCGCCAAGCCCGGCAGCACCGACAAACCGATCGTTCTGCTCGGCCATATGGACGTGGTCGACGCGCTGGCCAAGGACTGGGTCCGGCCACCCTTCACCCTGACCGAGGAAGAGGGCTATTTCTTCGGCCGCGGCACCGACGACAATAAATATGGCATCACCAACCTGACCGCCACTTTTCTGCGACTCAAGCAGGAAGGCTGGCAGCCGTCGCGCGATCTGGTGCTGGTCTTCTCGGGCGACGAGGAAACCGGCATGGTCTCGACCAAGGCCCAGGCCAAATATGTCGCGGAGAATATCGACCCCGAAATCATCCTGAACAGCGACGCCGGCGGCATTGCGCTGGCCGAGGACGGCACGCCCGTGGCATTTCGCGTGCAGTCGGCGGAGAAGACTTTTGCCACCTACGAGCTGACCGTGACCAATCCCGGCGGCCACAGCTCGCGGCCGCGGTCGGATAATGCGATCTACGAGCTGGCCGAGGTGCTGGGCAAGATCGCCGCCTATCAGTTCCCGGTCCGCGCGACCGACCTGACCAGAAGCTATTTTGCCACCGCCGGCAAGCTGACTCCGGGCGAACTGGGCCAGGCGATGCTGCGCTTTGCCGCCGACCCGACCGACGCATCAGCAATCGCGACCCTGCGCGCCAATCCGGAAACCGTGGGCACGCTCGGCACCACCTGCGTTGCGACCATGCTGCAGGCCGGCCATGCCGAAAATGCCTTGCCGCAATCGGCGACCGCCACCGTCAACTGCCGGATTTTTCCCGGCGAGGGTGCCGCGGCGACCGAGGCGAAGCTGAAGCAGGCGGTCGGCGATGACAAGGTCAGCTTCAAGCTGGTCACCGATGTCACCGAAAGCCCGGAATCCAGGCTGCGCGACGATGTCAAAGCGGCCCTGCGCTTCAGTCTCGACAAAAGATATCCCGGCATGACCATTCTGCCCTATATGGAATCGGGCGGCACCGACGGCATGCATTATCGCACGCTCGGCTATGATACGGTGGCGATCTCCGGTGCCGCGCTCAAGGCCTCCGACATGTTCGCCCACGGCCTGAACGAACGGCTGCCGGTGGCCTCCTTCTACGGCGGCCTCGATCACTGGTACTGGATTTTGAAAAAGCTGGCCGAGTGAGGGGCTAGATTTCGTCGGGTCCGGCTGTCGCTTCCGGCAGCCGGACGACAAACCGCCAGCTATAGCCCCGATACATGGGGACAAATTCGCTGCGGGTACCGATTTCGCTGTCCAGCTCGGCGAGGAAGGCACGCAGATGCTTGCGCGGCTCGACGTGGAACAGCGCCAGCCATTCCTGCAGCAGTGAGCGAAAGGCCGAGGGCAATTGCTCCGACTGGCCAAAGTCGACGATATGCAGCTCGCCGCCCGGTGCCAGCAGAGTCAGCGCCTGGCGGATCGCGCCCTGCCAGTCGGGGATCATCGACAGGCAGAAGGACAGAAATATCCGGTCGAATGTGCGCAGCGCATGTGGCATCGCTCGGCCCGGATTTTCGGCATCGCCGTGGAACAGGGTGATCCGGCCCTGCATCCCGGCATGCGCCAGATTCTTGCGCGCTGCCTTCAGCATCTCCGAACTGATATCAAAGCCGTAAAATTCCGCCTCCGGCCAGGCCTTTGCTGCCTGCACCAGATTGCGCGCAGTGCCGCAGCCGATTTCCAGCACCCGCCCGCCGGCAGGCGGCTCCAGCGCCTCGATCAGCTGGTCGCGCCCGAGCAGATAATATTTGCGGCTCAGGTCATAGATGCCGCTCTGGCTGCGATAGACACGGTCCATCAGCTCGGCGTGGCGGTCGCTGGCACGCTTGCGCAATATGTCGTCCATCAGGCTCATCGCAGGCGGTACAGATGCATCGCCCCGTAGATCGCCGACCGGTCCCGTCGGGTCAGCGCCTGCGACAGATCCGTGTCATAATCCCAGGCGGAGAGCAGTTCCTGGGCCACCCGTCCCGGTAGCAGTGTTTCCTCCGCTGCCGTCCGGAACAACACCCGCGCGCCGGGCCTGGCGGTCCTGCCAATCTCGCCCCACAGCCGGTTGAGCTGCTGGTCGGTCATCCAGTCCTGCGCATCGAGCAGGATATAGCGGTCCAGCGATCCGGCGTCCTGCCCGGCGAGAAAGTCGATGAAATTCTGCTGCCTGATATCCAGCCGCTGGCTGCGCTCGCCCAGCCAGGCAAAGCTGGCCGCTTCCAGATAGGGCGGCACCGACCCGGGTTCCGCGCTCTGATAGGCCCGGCCAAAGGCCTGCTGCGCGAAATAATTGTCGGCGATGGCAAAGTCGCAGGCCAGCTTGCGGGTCCGCTCGTAGAGCACATCGGCCATATGGCGGTCGCCAGCCAGCGCGCGATATTGCGCCGGCGGAATGCCGAGCCCGAACAGCGCCATCGGGTTGGAGCAGAGGAAGCGCATCAGCCCGGTCCGGAACAGCGGTCCGATATGCCGGTCGAACAGCGCGATCTGCTCCTCTCGCGTCCGTGCCGTCATCAGCAGCGCTGGCTTCACCCCGCCCAGCCGCGCCAGCAGATGCACCAGCCCGATGAAATTGCCGAGCACGCCCTTGCGATAGAAGCCGGTGGCAAAGCCGTTTATCCGCCGCCGGCCGAAATGGTCCCGCCCGTCCCAATATTTGCGGCTCGCCGCGTCGAGATTCGGACGCAGCCGCTCGCGATAGACCGCCAGATTGTCCTTGTGATTGGCTTGGCCGAAAAAGCGGAAGAAATCCTCGTGGTTGTCCAGCCGCTGCGCCGCCACCGATTTCAGCCGGTTGAGCGCGATATGGGCGGCATTCAGGTCGACCGCCGTGACTTTCGCCGGGTCCGCGCCCAGATAGGAGAGCGCATTGCAGCCGCCGCTGGCGATGGTCACGACATGATGATCCGATCCGATCGCCAGCGCCTCCATGTCGGCGACCGGATCCTCCCAGATCTGCGGATAGACCAGCCCGCGAAACATCAGCGCAAAGGCGCGCTCGAGCAGCCCCGCCTTGCTGCCGCGATTGGGCAGGATCGCATCGTTCAATATGGTGGACTGTTTCACGGACCCCGCGTGCACGCTCATGACATCTCTCCGGTTGCCTGATGGATTCCCCCGGATTTAGGCGGCTGCAGTGACACAGGCGTGACGCGCGCGTGACAGCTTTGCGACGGTCGGCGGCTATTTGGCCGCTACAATGTCTCCAGTTGCGGTGCGATCTCGCTGATCAGCCAGTCGACGAATATCCGCACCCGGGGCGAGAGATTGCGGGCGCTGGGATAGAGTACCGAAATCGGCAAAGGCGCGGGCGGATAATCGGCCAGTATCTCGACCAGAGTGCCGGATTCGATATGATCGCGAAAGCCGTAATAGGGCGATTGCGCCAGGCCATAGCCCTGCAGCGCCATCGCCTGGATGGTGTCGGCATTGCTCACCGTCACCCGCGCCGGCAGCCGGATTTCCCTGAGCTTCCCGGCCTGGGTGAATTCCAGCGGCATCACGTCGGCCGTGCGCGAGGAGACAAAGCCGATCATCTGGTGCCCCTCCAGATCGTCGGGCGTCTCGGGAATGCCGTGCTTCGCCAGATAGGCCGGGCTCGCACAGGTGATTTCCCGCAGCACCCCGAGCCGCCGGACGATCATGTCGCTGTCGTCAATCTCGCCGCCGCGGATCACGCAGTCGACGCCCTCGCGGACCAGATCGACATAGCGGTCGCCGGCCCCGATATGCAGCTTGAGGTCCGGATGCTGTTCCATCAGCTTCGGCAGCTGCGGCGCCAGCAACCGGCGCACGAAGGACGCGTTGGCATCGATCCGCAGCAGACCTTGCGCTTCCCTGGTATGGAAGACGGTTTCCGCATCTTCCACCTCGGCCAGAATATCGACGCAGCGCCGGTAATAGGCCTCGCCGTCCAGAGTCGCCGAGACATGGCGGGTAGTGCGCGTCAGCAAAGCGACGCCGAGCCGGTTTTCCAGCGCGCGGATCGCGGTCGACGCCGTGGATCGCGGAATCGCCAGATCGGCGGCGGCCTCGCTAAAGCTCTGCCGCTCGATCACGCGCACGAAAAGCCGCATACTGTCCAGCCGGTCCATGGACATTGTTTGCTGTGACTGAATAATGATGTCAAGTTTTGCCTGATTATTTGCGTGTGCGGAATGGCTATATCGCTTCCAACCCCGCAATAGGGCGCGGGCAGGACAAGGAATTGAACATGACCGATCCAATCACCAAACTCGCATTGATCACCGGAGGAAGCAGGGGGCTGGGCCGCAACACCGCCGAGCATCTCGCGCAATCCGGCGTCGGTGTCATCCTCACCTATCATTCGAACAAGGCTGCTGCCGACGAGGTCGTGGCCACGATAGCAAATACAGGCGGCAAGGCGATCGCGCTGCCGCTCGATACCGGCGATATCGCCAGCTTTGCCAAGTTCCGCGACGATCTGGCCGCTGCCATCCGGGACGAGTGGGGCAGGGACGATATCGACTATCTGGTCAACAACGCCGGCCACGGCGACTATGCACCCTTTGCCGAGACCAGCGAGGCGCAGTTCGATGGCCTGGTGAACGTCCACGTCAAGGGCGTCTTCTTCCTCACCCAGACGCTGCTGCCGATCATTGCCGACAACGGGCGTATCGTGAATATTTCATCGGGACTGACGCGCATGGCGCTGCCGGGCTATGCCGCCTATGCGGTGATGAAAGGCGCGGTCGAGGTGATGACCCGCTATATGGCCAAGGAATTTGGCGCGCGCGGCATTACCGCCAACACCGTTGCCCCGGGCGCGATCGAAACCGATTTCGGCGGCGGCGTGGTCCGCGACAATCCTGAAATCAACCGCCAACTGGCCGAGGTGACTGCTCTGGGCCGTGTGGGCGTGCCGGACGATATCGGGATGATGATCGCCAGCCTGCTGACCCCCGGCAACCGCTGGGTCAATGCCCAGCGGATCGAGGTCTCCGGCGGTCAGGGCCTGTAGCCGGCACAGGGCGGTGGCAGGGCGGGCAATGTCCAGCCTGTCATCGCACCCCTTTCCCTTACCGCGGGAAATAAACCGGCGGAAACAGCAGCCACACTAATATAGGTTATTGAACAAAACGGGAACAAGTCATAGCGTGGCCGGATGTCCAAACTTGACCGTTCCGAAAAACTGGCGATTCTCGCCGACGCCGCCAAATATGACGCATCCTGCGCCTCGAGCGGTTCGGTCAAGCGCAACTCGGCCAAATCCGGCGGCATCGGCTCGACCGGCGGCATGGGCATCTGCCACAGCTACGCCCCCGACGGCCGCTGCATCTCGCTGCTGAAAATCCTGATGACCAATTACTGCATGTTCGACTGCCTCTATTGCATCAACCGCTCGTCGAGCAACGTCCGCCGCGCCGCCTTCACCGTGCAGGAAATCGTCGACCTCACGCTCGACTTCTACAAGCGCAACTATATCGAGGGCCTGTTCCTCTCCTCCGGCATCATCCGCAGCCCCGACTATACGATGGAGCAGCTGGTCGAGGTCGCTCGCCGGCTGCGGGTCGTCCACCGCTTCGGCGGCTATATTCACCTCAAGACTATCCCCGAGGCCGATCCCGATCTGCTGAAGCGCGCCGGGCTCTACGCCGACCGGCTGTCGATCAATATCGAGCTGCCCGATGACGAATCCATCACCCGGCTGGCGCCGGAAAAGGATGGCAAGCTGATCCGCAAGACGATGGACAATCTCGGCAGGCAGGTCCGCGAGGCGAAGGCGGAGCGCAAGACCTCCCGCAAGGCACCGCTCTTCGCCCCCGGCGGCCACAGCACCCAGATGATCATCGGCGCCGATGCCTCCGACGACGCGAAAA
This sequence comes from Parasphingorhabdus sp., assembly GCA_030373505.1. GTDB lineage: Bacteria > Pseudomonadota > Alphaproteobacteria > Sphingomonadales > Sphingomonadaceae > Parasphingorhabdus. The sequence goes on along the minus strand of JAUCYS010000002.1, from coordinate 22,590 downwards.
TCCTGACCACCAGCAATGGCCTCTACGGCAGCTATGGCCTCAAGCGCATCTATTATTCCGCCTTCAGCCCGATCCCGGACGCCAGCAGCAACCTGCCGCCGCAGGCCCCGCCGCTGATGCGCGAGCACCGCCTCTACCAGGCCGACTGGCTGCTGCGCTTCTACGGTTTTTCCGTGGCAGAGATCATGGAGGGCGGCGCCGCCGGTCAGCTCGACCTGACCATCGACCCGAAGCTTGCCTGGGCGCTGCAGAACCGAGCCCGCTTCCCGGTCGATATCAACCGCGCCGACAGGGAAAGCCTGCTCCGTATCCCCGGCCTCGGCGGCAAGGGCGTCGGCAAGATCCTGCAGGCGCGCCGCTTTTCCGGCCTGCGGCTGGCTGATCTCGAACGCATCTGCCAGTCCGTCCGCAAGATCCTGCCCTTCATCACCGCGCTCGACTGGCATCCGGGCAAGCAGCTGGATTCGCTCAGCCTCTACGACCGGCTGAAGCCGCCGCCCGAACAGCTTAGCCTGTTTCCCGCCTAGGCGCCCGCGCATGATGTCCGGACGCCATCACTATCGCATCACCCTGTCCGGAGAGACCGACCGCGAGGGCTGGCGCGACGCGGCGCGGCGGCTGCTGCAGCACGGCATCGCGCCGGAGGCGGTCAGCTGGCTGGTCGAGGGCCGCCCGGACGACGGCGAACTCGACCTGTCCCCGCCCGCCAGCCTGCCGACCGCCGATGCCCCACAATCGCTCCGCCCGGTCCGCATTGCGAAAGACCTGCTCGCGCTGATCAACAGCGCCCTGCTGCACCGCAATCCCGACCGCTTCGATCTCGCCTACCGCACCCTCTGGCGCGCCCAGTCGGTTCCCGGCCTGCACCACAACCCCGCCGACCCGGACGTGCTCAAACTCAACGGCTACGCCAAGGCGATCCGCCGCGATATCCACAAGATGCACGCCTTTGTCCGCTTCCGCAAAATCGGCGAGAGCGGCGACCGCGAGCAATTTGTCGCCTGGTTCGAGCCCGATCATCATATCACCGCCGCGGTCGCTCCCTTTTTCCGCAACCGCTTCACCGGCATGGACTGGCTGATCGTCACCCCGGGCGCCAGCATCGCCTGGGACGGCAAGGCGCTGGCGGTCGGCCCCGGCGGCCGCAAGGAGGATGTGCCGCAGCAAGATGTGGTCGAGGCAGAATGGCGCACTTATTATGCCCATATCTTCAACCCGGCGCGGGTGAATATCAATGCGATGAAGTCGGAAATGCCGATGAAATACTGGAAGAACCTGCCAGAGGCGGAGCTGATCCCGGCGCTGCTCGAACAGGCCGGAACGCGGGTCGCGGCGATGGTCGCCCGGCCCGGCGAAACCCTGCCGATCCACGACCGGCCGAGGGAAACCGTGGCAGAGCTGCCGGCCTCGCTCGACCAGCTCTACCGGATGCTGGAACGCCAGCCCGATGCGCCAATGGAAAAATCCTCCCCCACGCTGGTGCGCGGCGCCGGCCCCGATCAGGCAGAGCTGATGATCATCGGCGAGCAGCCCGGCGACCAGGAAGACCGCCAGAGCTTACCCTTCGTGGGCCCCGCCGGCCAGCTGCTCGATCGCGCCTTGGCCGAGGCCGGGATCGACCGCCAGCAGACCTTCCTGACCAACGCCGTCAAGCGCTTCAAATTCTCCCCGCGCGGCAAGCGCCGCATCCACGAGACGCCCAATGCCGGAGAGATCGCCTATTACCGCTGGTGGGTCGAGCAGGAAATCCGCCTGGTCAACCCCCGCCTGATTCTCGCCCTCGGCGCCACCGCCGCCCGCAGCCTGACTGGCCAGCCGGTCAAGATCGCCCGCCACCGCGGCGAAATCCTGCCGGGGCCGGAAGGCCGCTCGCTGCTGGTGACGGTGCACCCGTCCTATCTGCTGCGCATTCCGGACGAGCAGGGGCGGCAGGTGGAATATGCCAAATTTGTCAGGGATTTGCAGCTGGCGGCGGCGAACGTGTCGCAATGATGGTCTGGACGGGACGCGCACCGGACACCGACCAGGGTGCCACTCCGCTCATCTTCTGACCGCTTGTCCCCGTTTTTGACCAGCGGTTGCGCTCTCCTGCGTTTCTGTCATACCGCCGAAAACGTAAATAACAGGAGTTTCTATTGTCCGATCCCGTTCTGACGGAGGCCGCCGCGGCCGAGGACAGCGCCCGCATAAAAGTCAATCCGCCGGTATTTTTCGTGTCGGCGGGGCTGATTCTGGCGTTTGCCCTGTACGGGGCCCTGCTGCCGCAGCAGTCGGGTCTGGTTTTCGGTCAGATACAGGCGGTCGTGGTGCGGGACTTCGGCTGGCTCTATGTCGCGTCGGTGGCCGGCTTTCTGCTGTTTGTCATCTATCTGATGCTCAGCCGGCACGGCGACATCAAGCTTGGACCCGACGACAGCGAGCCGGACTATAGCTATATCTCCTGGTTCGCGATGCTGTTCAGCGCCGGCATGGGCATCGGCCTGGTCTTCTTCGGCGTCGCCGAACCCATCCAGCATTATGCCAGCCCGCCGGTGGGGGAGGGCGGCACCGCCGACGCAGCGCGCCAGGCGATGACGCTGACCTTCTTCCACTGGGGCCTGCATGCTTGGGCGATCTACATCGTCGTCGGCCTGTCGCTGGCCTATTTCTCCTTCCGCCGCGGCCTGCCGCTGACCATCCGCTCGGCGCTCTATCCGCTGATCGGCAAGCGCATCTACGGCCCGATCGGACATGCGATCGATATTTTTGCGGTGCTCGGCACGATGTTCGGAGTGGCAACCTCGCTGGGCCTGGGCGTGCTGCAGGTGAATGCGGGGTTCAGCTATCTGTTCGGCCTACCGGTCGACACGACGGTGCAGCTGGTGCTGATCGCGTCGATCACCCTGCTGGCCACCCTGTCGGTGTTTCTCGCTGGCTCGACCGGGTGCGTGAAGCGCCTCTCGGAACTCAACATCATATTGGCCATCCTGCTGCTCGGCTTCGTGATGGTCGCCGGTTCCACCGTGTTCCTGCTCCAGGCATTCGTCCAGAATGTCGGCACCTATCTCGGCTCCGTCGTCTCCCGCACCTTTCGCATGTACGCCTATGAACCCAATCCGTGGCTGGCCGACTGGACGCTGTTCTACTGGGGCTGGTGGGTCGCCTGGTCGCCGTTTGTCGGCATGTTCATCGCCCGGATCTCGCGCGGGCGCACCATTCGCGAATTTGTCGGCGGCGTCCTGCTGGTGCCGGTGCTGTTCACTTTCCTGTGGATGACGGTTTTCGGCAACACCGCCATCGATCTCGACATGACCGGCGCTGCGCCGATCGCGCAAACCGTGGCGAACAATCTGCCCGTGGCGCTGTTCGAGACGCTTGCGGCGCTTCCTTTCGCCACGATCACCTCGTTTATCGCGACCTTGCTGGTGATCACCTTCTTCATTACCTCGGCTGACTCCGGCGCGCTGGTGATCGACATGATCACCTCCGGCGGGGCGGAAAATCCGCCGGTATGGCAGCGGATATTCTGGGCCATCTGCGCCGGCGTCATCGCTGCCGTGCTATTGGTCGCCGGCGGACTGGAAGCGCTGCAGGCGGCCGTCATCACCAGCGCGCTGCCGTTCACCGTGATCATGATCTTCATCTGCTACGGCCTGTTCCGGGCCTTGCAGGCGGAGCGGCGGGGCGGTTCGGCCGACCTGTCGATGGCGGAACCCGCCCCGCCCGAGCCGGAGCTGAGCTGGCAACAGCGGCTTACCTCGGTCGTGCATCATTTCGGCAGGTCCGATATCGAGAGTTTCATTGCGGCGACCGCGCGGCCCGCTCTCAAGGCCTTTTCAAAGGAGATGCAAGACAGCGGCTTTTCGCCCGAACTGGCCGAGGATGCGGACTGCATCCATCTCACTGTTCCCCATGGCGAGCGCGGCAGCTTCCAGTACACGATCCGCAGCCGGCCGTTTCTGCTACCCAGCTTCGTCTGGGCGGAAACCCGCAAGGTCCGGGAATCGGAGCCGAAACATTTCCGGGCGATGGCGCAGACCTCCGAAGGCGACCACCCGCACGATGTGACCGGCTTTACCCGCGACCAGTTGATCAACGACCTGCTCAACCGCTACGCCCGGTTCCGGCATACAAGGCGGCTGTCGTGACGGTGGACAGCACAGCGATCACGCAGGCGCGGGAAGACAATTTGCTGGCCGAAAATCAGGCGGCAGTCGCTGCCCATAATCAACCTGTCGCCGCGTCCGGACCGCTGCTGGTCCCCGACTGGGCCGATGATAAATATTCATGACCAAAGAGAAAAGGCCTCCACCATGTTCGCGATAATGAAAGCCGCCACGTCCGCCTGCCTGCTGCTTGCCACGATCACGGTCTCGATCACGAGCGCCAGCGCCAGCGACAAGCTCATTCTTGACGCCGTCGCCGCCAATGGTGCGGAGCAGCTGCAATTGCTCGAAACAACGGTCAACCAGAATTCCGGGTCGCTCAATGCCAAAGGAGTCCGCAAGGTCGGCGAAATCTACCGGCGCGAACTGGAGGAAATGGGCTTTGCGGTTCGCTGGATCGACATGCCGGAATCGATGGCGCGCGGCGGTCATCTGGTCGCAGAACGGGATTTTGGCGAGGGCCCCGACCTCTTGCTGATCGGCCATCTCGACACGGTGTTCGAACCCGACAGCCCGTTCCAGCGCTTCGAGCGCGATGGCGACAAGCTGCGGGGGCCGGGCATCTCTGACATGAAGGGCGGCAATGCGGTGGTCATCTATGCCGTGCGAGCCCTGCTTGATGCCGACGCGATCAAGGGCGGCAAGCTGACGATATTTTTCACCGGTGATGAGGAGAGTACCGGTTCGCCGCTCGCCGAGGCCCGCAAGGACTTGATCGCGGCGGGCAAAGCCGCTGATTATGCGCTGAATTTTGAAGGGGGCAGTCCCGAATGGGCGGTGGTTGGCCGACGCGGTTTCTCGAAATGGAAACTCGAGATAACGGGAAAGCGCGCGCACTCTTCGGGAATATTCAGCGACGACAGTGGCGCCGGTGCCGCTTTTGAAATGGCGCGCATATTGAACCGCTTCTACGGCGAGGTACGCGGGCCGTTCGGATTGACCTTCAATCCTGGCATGGTCGCGGCAGGCTCGGCCATCGACCCCGTCGGCAGCGCCGGAGCGGTCACGCTCAGCGGCAAGGATAATGTGATCGCCGAAACCGCGATTGCTTCAGGAGGCCTGCGCTTCATGAACGACGCGCAGCTGCGCGCCGCAAAAACGCTGATGCTCGGGATTGCCGAGGACAGCCTGCCGCTGACCAAGGCGACGATCACCTTCGAGGATCGATATCCCGCGATGGAATTGACCAAGGCGAATGAAGCGCTGCTCGACCGCCTCAACGCGGTGCACGCGCGTCTCGGCCTCGAACCCGCTCAGGCCTCCCCTCCGGAAAGCCGCGGCGCGGCAGACATCAGCTTCGTCGCCCCCTATGTCGCCAGCATGGACGGACTGGGCGTCTCGGGCACCGGCGCGCACACCGTCAATGAAGATATGGACGTGAACAGCCTCCAGCAGGCCACGAAGCGGACCGCGTTGCTGGTGGCGGATTTGTTGGGTCATGATTTGCCGCAATGATGAACTCCCTCTCCCGTGAGGGAGAGGGTTGAGAAGACTTGGCAGCTTGCTGCCTAGTCGGAGCTGGGTGAGGGTGTACAATCTCAAAGCTTGCCCGTTAGTCCTGAGCCTGTCGAAGGGCGCCTAGCGACTAAAGGCGTGGTTCGACAGGCTCACCACTAACGGATGACAACAAGCGGAACACCCTCATCCAACTGCGCCTAATCCTGCGGATAAGGCTTCGTATCCTTCTCCCTCACGGGAGAAGGTGGATAATTTCACCACAACCCGTAACTTCAACGCCCCGGGATTGTGCTGCCCGCTATATGCGCATAAGATATGCACATACGCAATCAAGGGAGTCTCCGATGTCCACGACCACGCGTCTGCAAAACCCGAAGCGGCGCCCGATAAACCTGACCATCCGTGAAGATATATTGCGCGAGGCCAAGGCCCTGAAACTCAACGCCTCGAAGGCAGCGGAAGCGGGAATCGAGGCAGCGATCAAGCAGGCACGGGAAGAAAGCTGGCTGGCCGAAAACCGCGAGGCCATCTCTGCGCACAACCAGCGGATCGCCGAGTCCGGCCCTCTGCTTGTGCCCGACTGGGCCGACGACAATGGCGCGCTTTGACGTCTATGCGCTGAACCGGGCAGCCGTGCCCTATGTGCTGGAGGTGCAGGCCGACCTGCTCTCCGATCTGGCCAGCGTGGTCGTGATACCTTTGGTCCCGGCGGACAACGCCAAGACCGAAACCATGCGCAAGCTCAAACCCGAAATCACCATCAAGGGGCAAGCCTTCCGCCTGATGACCACCGACATCGGCACCCTGCGCCGCACGTCGCTGGGCAAGCCGGTGGTAAATGTGGAGGAGCAATATCGAGCGGTGATTGTCGATGCGCTGGATTTTCTGTTTCAGGGGTTTTAGAGATTATTGGGTCTAGGAAAGGGAAAGCATGGCGATCAAAATAGGCATGAAGCCGGTTCATCCGGGCGTGTTTATCCGGCAGGCGATCCTGCCCGATGAGCTGACCGTGACCGATGCGGCAAAAATATTGGGCGTCGGACGGCCGGCGCTGTCAACCTTGCTGAACGGCAAGGCCTCGCTGTCGCCCGAAATGGCGTTGCGGGTCGAGAAAGCCTTTGGTGTGAAGATGGACACTTTGCTCCGGATGCAAGCGCGCTATGATGCGGCGCTGATGCGGGAGCGGGGGGGTCGATCAGGGTGAAGGCGTTTCGATATGAGGATGCGGCTTAGGGGTGAGTAGACTATTTCCGCAATTTCAACTGAGAGGACTGCTATTTTGGAGAACTCTGGGAATCGCGGTGATAGTCCACTGATTCTGAAATTAAGTGCGCTGTCACCGTGATGCAGGTGTCCGAGACTCCGAATTGCAGGACCAGTCATCGTAATTTAAGCATGGTTCATCTCGGTTTAACCAAATAAACCTGAGCCGGATCAAAAACGTTTGGTAAGATGGGCGGTGCTGGTCGCAAATTTTGCTCACAGCACCTTATGCTCGACTGAGCCGCCCTCTTTGTGCAACGCCCTTTTAGCTAAGGGTAAAGCGAGTGTCTAGTCGAGTTGAGCACCATGTCAACGAATTGAAAAGGCTAGATAATATGTCAAACAACAACGAAATGGTCACCACCCCTCGACAGCTGGACCTCGACCTTCGAATCGCTGCAGAAAAGGAGGTGGACGGTATAGGAATGGGAGTGCTGTCAAACGGAGCGCCTTTTCTGACACTTCGTGGGCTGGCAAGAATGTGCGGCGTCGATAGCACCTCAATAGTCAGAATGACGGCAGCGTGGCAGGAAACTCCAATGAAGCCAAGAGAAGCAAAGGTGAGGGAGTTAGTGCGCGCGCAGGGTGGTGATGACACTATCGCTTTTATTGCGGTACCGCGGGACGGGATCATTCAGCATGCTGTGCCTGCAGCGGTCTGTATGGCGGTGTTGGAGTATTATGCTTTTGAAGCGAAGACTACCACCGATCAAGCTGCCAAAAGCTTCAGAATATTGGCTCGTAAAGGCTTTAATGATTTTATTTACGCGCAAGTAGGTTTCAATCCAAGTGGTTCCACAAACATTGCTTGGCAGCAATTCCATGATCGAGTGGGTCTTTCATATCACACGGTTCCCGACGGATTTTTCAGCGTTTTTAAGGAAGTGGCTGACATGCTCGTTACATTGATACGGGAAGGCGCAGACCTTGGGAAATCATTCATACCCGATATCAGCGTGGGATTAGCGTGGGGCAAATTTTGGAACGGTGAAAACCTAGATGTCGTGTACGGCGCGCGCCGCAGATACGAACATAATTACCCCAAGTACTTCCCTCAGTCGATATCGAACCCGCAGCCTGCTTACTGTTATCCAGACGATGCTTTAGGGGAGTTTCGTAAGTGGGTTCGTGAAGAGTATCTTCCAAAAAAATTACCTAATTATCTCAATAGCAAGGTTAAACAAGGGCAGCTACCCGCCAAAAAAGCCAGTGCGGCTATAGAGGCTTTTAAACCCAAAGTTTTGTCTTAGCGCGTGAGTGGAGTGTCGACGTCGCTCACGGCGACCGCTTACTGAATGCACAAATTCCCTCTCGTTTAGGCAGAAGGGTTGTGAAGACTTGGCAGCTTATCGTCTGGCCGGAGCTCGGTGAGGGTGTCCGGACGGTAATGACACAGCATCCCGCCAGCGGAACACCCTCATCCAACTGCGCCTAATTCGCTTCGCGAATAAGGCTTTGTATCCTTCTCCCGCCCGGGAGAAGGCAAAAAAAACCGCTGTCCTACACCCGGCACAATCGCATATCATCGCCGCCACGCCCGCGACAACCGCAGGACAGGCTCTTTGACAATTTGAAGAAGATAAGGCGGTGGCGGCTATCCGCTTCTTGATGCCGAGCGGGTTTGGGGCATCCATCGAAAGGTCACACTCGGTGCCGAACTGATAGCTCGAAAACTATGGAAATTCGAGGCTTCGCGGCAAAGATTACAGAAAATAAAAACTGCGCTTATTGTCAAGCATCCCGCACAACGGGAACTGGCCAAACTCGCACCAGGACCCAAAACCCCCAAGGCCGAATGCATGTACAATCCCTTGGCGGCTTCGCGACTTCGCGTGAGTCCACTCCGGTCCGCTCCTCATAAGCGCGCAATACCGCTCCTTGGCCCGAACTTTCACGAACTTTGAAACCCTGACGCGGTTCCGCGCCCCGCCACTCCCCAGCATCACCCGTCACCGGGCCCGTCGCTGGCCAAGCCGTGTGCCTGTCATCGCCTTTCCGATCAACGGTTCGGCTGCGGTTCACCGCCGCTTCGCAAAAGGAAGACGGCTTCGACGCTGCTCAAGCCGTTACCGCTCTCGACATTTTGCCGCGAGTGCATCTAGAGACCGACGACGAAACGCCAAGACGGGATATGAATATATAATGGTCCTGAACACCGAACTGACCCTGCTCATCCTGGGCGTCATTCTGCTGACCACCGTGCTGGCAGGAACCCTGACCAGCCGGTTCGGGTTTCCGGCGCTGATCGGATTTCTCGGGCTGGGCATGCTGGCCGGTATTGACGGGCCCGGCGGATATTATTTCGAGAATTTCGCGCTGACGCAGGGGATCGGCATCGCCTGCCTGCTGTTCATCCTGTTTTCCGGCGGCATGGGCACCGACTGGCGCGATGTGCGCCGGATGGCGGCGCCGGCCCTGCTGCTTGCTACCGTGGGAGTGTTGATCAGCGCCGCTATCGTCACGCTTGCCGCGATTTTCATACTGGGTTTCGGGCCGCTGCAGGGGGCCTTGCTGGGAGCGGTCATCGCCTCGACCGATGCCGCAGCGGTATTTGCGGTGCTGCGGTCGACCGGGCTTGATCTGCACGGCGATGTCCCGGCGCTGATCGAAACCGAGTCCGGGTCCAATGATCCGATGGCGATATTTCTGGTCGGGGCGGTGCTCTATTTGATCGCCAGTCCGACCGCATCGCCGCTCGATCTGGCACCCGATTTTGTCATCCAGATGGCGATGGGCGCGCTCGTCGGCGTTGGCGTCGGCTATGGCATGCCGGAACTGCTGAAGCGCGGCGGGTTCAGCCAAGGCGGACTGGCCTTTGTCATTTCGATTGCCGCTGCCCTGATTGCCTTCGGTCTGGCGGAACTGCTTGCCGGCAACGGCTTTCTGGCCAGCTATATCGCGGGGATTGTCGCCGGCAACCGGGCCTATGCCGGAAGGGAAACCGTTTCCCAGTTCCAGGATGGCATGGCCTGGCTGTCGCAGGTCGTGATGTTTTTCACCCTCGGCCTGCTGGTCACGCCGTCCAACCTCGGCCCGGTGATCATTCCGGGCCTGTCGATCACGGTGATCCTGATGTTCGTCGCTCGCCCGCTCAGCGTCTTTATCTGTCTGGCGCCTTTCCGCAAATTCGGCTGGCGGTCAAAACTGTTCGTGTCCTGGGCGGGGCTGCGCGGTGCCGTTCCGATCGTTCTCGCCACCTTCCCCATGGTCGCCGGGGTGCCGGGCGCCTTCACGATCTTCAATGTGGTGTTCTTCGTCGTGCTGCTGTCCAGCATCATTCAGGGCCCGACGATCAAATGGGCGGCCAAGCGGCTGGGCGTGCAAAATCTGGCCGAGTGACCTATTCCCCCGCTTCCCGCGCCACCTCGCGCCAGCCGATATCACGGCGGCAGAAGCCGCTCTCGAACTCGATCTGGTCTACCGCCGCATAAGCTTTCGCCTGCGCCTCGGTCGCATTCGCCCCCAGTGCGGTGACATTGAGCACCCGCCCGCCGCTGGCGACCAGCGCGCCGTCGACCTCGGCGGTGCCGGCATGGAAGATTTTTGCGCCCTCGCGCTCGGCCCGCGCCAGATTGCGGATCCGGCCGCCCTTTTCCGGGGTCGCCGGATAGCCCTTCGCCGCCATCACCACGGTCAGCGCGGTTTCCGGGGCAAAGACCGGGGCGCTGGTCTGGGCAAGATCGCCGCGAGCGGTGCGCATCATCAGCTTGGCGAGATCATCCTGCAGCCGCATCATCAGCACCTGGCATTCGGGATCGCCAAAGCGGGCGTTATATTCGATCAGTTGCGGCCCGCTCTCGGTCAGCATCAGCCCGGCGAACAGCACCCCGCTATAGGGCATCCCCTCGGCGGCCATGGTCTTGACCGTCGGGCGGATAATCTCGTCCATCACCCGCTGCTGCAGTGCCTCGGTCAGCACCGGCGCAGGACTATAGGCGCCCATGCCGCCGGTGTTCGGGCCGACATCGCCGTCGCCGACGCGCTTGTGGTCCTGGGCGGTGCCGAACGGTACGACATTCTCGCCGTCGGTGATCGCGAAGAAGCTCGCTTCCTCGCCGGTCAGAAATTCCTCGATCACCACGGCGGCACCGGCCTCGCCAAAGCTGCCGTCAAACATATCGCGGATCGCCGCCTCGGCTTCCTCGCGGGTCTCGGCGATGATCACGCCCTTGCCGGCGGCCAGGCCATCGGCCTTGATCACCACCGGAATGGCAAAATCATCGAGCGCGGCCAGCGCATCTGCGGCGCTGGTCGCCCGGACATAGCCGGCGGTGGGAATATTGGCGCGGGCGCACAGATCCTTGGTAAAGCCCTTGGAGCCTTCCAGCTGCGCTGCTGCCTTGTCGGGACCGAAGACGAAAATCTCGGCGATGCGCAGGCTCTCGGCCAGCCCGTCGACCAAGGGCGCTTCCGGCCCGACCACGACCAGATCGATGTCCTTCTCACCGCAGAACAGGATCACTTCGCCGTGATCGGTCACATCCAGTTCAACCAGCTCGGCATGCTGGGCAATGCCGGGATTGCCCGGCGTCGCATAGAGTTTCTCGAGCGAAGGGGATTGCGCCAGCTTCCACGCCAAGGCATGTTCGCGGCCACCCGAACCGATCAACAGGATATTCATGGACGATTCCCTTTCACTAGACGCGAAGCTCCTAGCCGAGAGCGGGCAGGGTGACAACGCCCCGCCTTTGTCGGTCTCGGAAATCTCCGGCGCGCTCAAGCGGGTGGTCGAGGATCGCTTCGGCTATGTCCGGATTCGCGGCGAAATCTCGGGCTTCAAGCGCGCCGCCTCGGGCCATGTCTATCTGGCGCTGAAGGATGACCGGGCGGTGATCGACGGGGTGATGTGGAAGGGCAATGCCGGACGGCTGCCGTTCCGTCCCGAGGATGGCATCGAGGTCGTGGTCTCGGGCAAGCTCACCACCTATCCGGGCCGCTCGAAATATCAGGTGGTGATCGACAAGATGGAGCTGGCCGGCGAGGGCGCGCTGATGGCGCTGTTCGAGAAGCTCAAGGCCAAGCTGCTCGCCGAGGGTCTGTTCGAGCAGCAGCGCAAGAAGCGCATTCCCTTCCTGCCGAAGACGATCGGCGTGGTCACCTCGCCGACCGGTTCGGTGATCCGCGATATCCTCCACCGGCTCGCCGACCGCTTCCCCAGCCATGTGATCGTCTGGCCGGTGCTGGTCCAGGGCGAAGGCGCGGCGCGGCAGATAGCGGCAGCGATCAACGGCTTCTCCGGGTTGCTGCCGGGCGGCCCGGTGGCGCGGCCCGATCTGGTGATCGTCGCTCGCGGCGGCGGCTCGGTCGAGGATCTGTGGAGCTTCAACGAGGAGGAAGTGGTCCGTGCGGTCGCGGCCTGCACGATCCCGGTGATCTCGGCGGTCGGCCATGAAACCGATACGACCCTGTGCGATTTTGCTGCCGATCTGCGCGCGCCGACCCCGACCGCTGCCGCCGAAATGGCGGTGCCGGTGCGGACCGAATGGCTGGTCTCGCTCGGCGAGACGAAGTCGCGCATGGCCCGCGCGGTACAGCGCGGCCTGCTGACCGCGCAGGAACGGCTGGAGACGCAGCGCCGGGTGATGCCGGCGCTCGCCGATCTGCTGCGTCCGCACCAGCAGCGGGTCGACGAGGTGTCCGAACGGATGAAATATGGCATGAGCCAGAATATCGGCCACGCCCGCAGCCGTTTCGCCAGCAGCGCCGGTGCGCTCCGCCCTTCGATCCTGACCCACCGGCTGACCCGGTCGCAGGAGCAGTTCCGGCGGCTTGACCTGCCGGTATCGCTGGCCCGGCGCCCGCTGGCCGACGCGCAGCAGCGGCTCGACGCGCTGTGGCGACTGGCGCAGCAGGTCTCGCCCGACGGCCCGCTCAAGCGCGGCTATGCCCGGGTGTCCGCCGCCGACGGGACGCTGGTCGGCAGCCGCAAGGCCGCCGCCGCGGCCGGCAGCCTCAACCTGCATTTCGCCGACGGCACGATCGGCGCGCAGGTCACCGAAACGCGCATCATCGCCAGGGACGCGCCGAAAAGCCCGGCGAGCCGCGACAAAAAACCGGCGGATGACAGGCAGCAGGATTTATTCTAGGGAAATCCGCAATATATTGGACCGGACAAGATTTCACGGCCCGGTAAATCGCAGGTAAAGGCTTGAAGGAGTAAAAGCGTCCCATGTTAATGTCCAATCGCAACAAGGTAGCAAAGCTGCACTATATGCCGAACGGCTTCCGGCCGCTGACCGCCGGCGACCATGTGCTGTGCGCGGTGACCGGCGAGGCGATTCCGCTCGATGAACTCCGTTACTGGAGCGTCGAGAAACAGGAACCCTATGCCACCGCCCAGATTTCCGCCCACGCGCATCTGCCCGAAGGCGAACAGTGATCCGGCGGTCCAGAACCATTCTCGCCCTGTTGGCCGTCTCCGCCGCTGCCGTTCCGGCTGCGACCGCCTATGCCGAAGGCGGCGATGCCGAACAGTCTGCCTTTCGCGAAGCGGTAAAATTCGGCTTCACCGGCGAGGCGATCCAGGGCGGGGTGATGATCGGCGATGCGCCGGCCGGCACCCGCAGCCTGACCTTCGAGGGCCAGCCGATCCCGGTCGACGAGGACGGCAAGTTCATCATCGCCTTCAACCGTGACGCGGGGCAGGCCGCCAATCTGGTGGCGACCCTCGACAATGGCCAGACGGTGCGCAAGTTCATCAATATCGCGCCGCGCAAATGGCAGATCGAACATGTCAGCATCAACCGCCGTGCCACCACCCGCAGCGCGGCGTTCATGGCGCGGCGCGGTCCCGAGCTTGAGCAAATCGGCGCCGCCCGCGCCGTCCATAGCGGCAGCAAGGGCTGGCGTCAGCACTTCATCTGGCCAGCGAAAGGCCGGATTTCCGGCCAGTTCGGATCACAGCGCATCTATAATGGCGATCCGGGCAGCTATCACAGCGGCATCGATATCGCCGCTGGCGAAGGCACCTATTATGTCGCGCCCGCCGATGGTGTGGTCACGCTGGCTGCGTCCAGCCCGTTCACGCTGGAGGGCAATCTGCTGATGATCGACCATGGTATGGGCCTGAACAGCGCCTTTCTGCACAGCTCGGAAATCCTGGTCCACGAGGGACAGCAAGTGAAGCGCGGCGAACCGATCGGCCGGATCGGCTCAACCGGCAGCGCCACCGGCCCGCATTTGCACTGGTCGATGAAATGGAACGACGCCCGCATCGACCCGATCCTGCTGACCGGGCCGATGGACTGACGGTCTTTTGCAGCCAAATTGGAGCGGTGTGCTATTCGACGAGCCGCTTGATCTTGAAGCTTCTCCCGCCACCGCCGACTTGCGCGGTAAAACTGCCAAGAGCTGCCCGCTTGATCACAATATCACTGCCTGTTTTCGGATAGGGATATATTCTCGTATTATCGGTTTGAACCCATCTTGCGCCATCTTCTAGAACAAAATACCATTTGCCATTGCTAGTTCTCTCTGTCTTCTCGATGACAGAAGCGAGTTCACTCACTCCGTCACCCTCGTCGCTGTCATCGCCGAACAGTTTTATACGCGGCAGGGTCAGGCCGAATAGTCCACGTCGAGCTTCACGCACTTGCTCCCGGTCGGCGATCACCACTTGATTGGTTGACTGCGCGGTCTGCAATGCAGAAACCTTTTCGTCGAAGCAGGCAAGTCGGGCCATCGCATCTTTCACGTCCTTGCAAGCCAGCAGATCGGTATAGATGGCCGGGGGGGCTGTCAGCGCTTTTTCTCTATTATCATCCTGAGCCATTGCGGGGGGCGTCAATCCCGCCGTTGCGGCGATCACCGCCGACATCAGGCCAGAAAATATCCGTTTGGAACCAGTCATTTCGATTTCCCTCGTCACTGATTTTCTTATTCTGCTCCGCATAAGCAATCGGAGCCTTCCACGCAATTCATTGTTCATTGCTCCGTAACCAAATGAATCGTCGATTACTCCACAAAATACTGCCGATTCGCATCGGCCAACTTGCATATCTCACACTGTGACAAAATAGTTACAATCTGTACAAAATCAGCGGGTTTTGCTGAACGGGAGCTTTACAGCCCCACACTCATGTTGCAATTGACATCCAACTCGATGGTCGAATCCGTGCGTTTGGGGCGCGCAGATTGCCATCGGTCAACAACCGGGGTGGGCCGCAATGGTCAATCTCTCCAGAATAAGGGACTGGATTACATGAGAAAATATTCAAACCTAAAGGCATCTGTTGCACCAATGGTGCTCGGACTGGCCATGGTTTCTACTTCTGCGTTTGCGCAGGAAGCAACTGCAGCAGAAGAGGACGTTATCGTCGTTACTGGCTCGTTGATTTCAAATCCAAATCTTGAGCGGTCTTCTCCCGTCAACGTGACCAGCGAAGACGAAATCGAACTGAAGCTTTCTTCCAGTGCTGAAGAACTGATCCGCGAAGTTCCGGGCCTCGTTCCCAGCATCGGTTCGAACGTCAACAACGGCAACGGCGGCGCCTCCTTCCTCGATCTTCGTGGCCTTGGCTCCAACCGTAACCTGACATTGCTTGACGGCAACCGCATCGTCCCGACCGACCTTTCGGGCCGTTTCGACCTTAACAACATTCCACTGTCGCTGGTTGAACGCGTTGACGTGCTGACCGGTGGTGCTTCCACCACTTACGGTGCCGACGCGATCGCCGGTGTCGTCAACTTCATCACCAAGCAGGATTTCGCCGGTTTTGAAGCTGTTGTATCCGAGCAGCTGACCGAGCAGGGCGATGGCAACATCTTCCGTGCCGACGTCACCATCGGCGCCAATTTCGACGATGGCCGCGGTAATGTTGTTCTGGCCGTTGGCTATCAGGAACGCGATGCCGTCTATCAGGGCGCACGTGATTTCTCGAACGGATCGATTGGCTCGTTTGACGGCCTGGTCGGCGGTTCGACTACGACCGTTCCTTCGGCATTCTCCTTCTCTTGCGCAGGCCTCAACCCTTGCCCGCAAAACGGAGTGAATTTTTCGGGCAACAAGCAGATCGATCCGGTCACCGGTGCGGCGAAGCTGAATGATTTTGGCCTGTTCAACTTTAACCCGTTCAACATTCTTCAGACTCCTTACGAACGGTTCAATATCTATGCTGCCGGTCGTTATGAGATCACGGATGCAATCGAAGTCTATTCGCGTGCCCTGTTCTCGAAGAACCTGGTATCGACGATCATCGCACCATCCGGTTCGTTCGGCAGCCCGCAGATCATCGGTCTGAACAATCCGTTCCTGCCGACAGCCATTCGCAACCAGTTCTGCGCCAACAACGACTTTGATGCCGCAACTCCCGGTATTCAGACTCTGACCCAGGCACAGTGCGATGCAGGTGCTGCTGCGGTTGACCCGACTGATCCAAACTATCAGCAGTTCACCACGAACGTTCGTCGCCGTACGATCGAAGTTGGACCGCGGCTTGGTAACTACCAGACTCAGATGTTCGACTACAAGTTGGGCTTCCGTGGCCGTCTGACCGATACCATCGATTGGGACATTTACGGTTCCTACGGTGAAAGCGACCGTGTGCTGACCCAGGACAACTATGTTCTGACCTCGAAACTCGTCGATGCGCTTGCTGCTGACGATGCAACGACCTGCCGCTCGGGCAACGCTGGCTGCGTTCCGATCAACATCTTTGGCCCTCCAGGCAGCATCACGCCTGAAATGGCTGCTTATGTTCGCGGAACCAGCACCACTGCTCGCCGCACTTCGCTGGCTCAGGTCCGTGCAACCGTTAACGGTGACTTCGGTCTGGTTTCGCCGCTTGGCGCTTCCGATCCGATCGGTTTCGCTGCTGGTGCCGAATATCGCGGCTACACTGCGGTTCAGGCAGCGGACTCGCTGGCTCAGCAGCCAGGCGAACTGGGCGGCGCCGGTGGCGCAGCTCCGAACATCAACGGTGCTTATGATGTTTACGAAGCGTTCGGCGAATTGATTGTTCCTCTGATCCAGGACAAGCCATTCTTCGAAGACCTGACGCTGGAAGCCGGTATCCGCTATTCCGATTACACGATCGAAGCAGCCGGTTCGCCAAGCTACCAGACCACGACCTGGAAGGTCGCCGGTAACTGGACGCCGGTACCCGGCATCAAGATCCGTGGCGGTTTCAACCGTGCGGTTCGGGCACCGAACATCTCCGAGCTGTTCTCTCCTGTTTCGACTGGCCTGACCAACCTTGGTACTGATCCTTGCGCGGGCACCGGTCCTACGACCAACGCCAATCTGGCCGCTGTTTGTGTCGCTCAGGGTGCGCCAGCGTTCACGATCGGTGGTATTCCGCAGCCAGTTGCTGGTCAGGTCAATATCACCACTGGTGGTAACCTGAACGTCGGCCCTGAAACTGCAGACACCTACACCATTGGTGGTGTCTTCCAGCCGGAAGCAATTCCGGGCCTGATGGTATCGGTTGACTATTATAACATCAAGGTGACCGGTGCGATTACTGTTCCGACACCTGGTGATATTATCAATCTCTGCTTTGGTAACATCAGCGCGGCAAGTGCGACGGATCCAAACTGCACCAGCATCGGTCGTAACCCGGCTGATGGTGGCCTGAGTGGCGATCCATCGAACACGCCTGGCCTGTTCGGCGCCTTGTCGAACCTCGGTCGTCTGGAAACTGACGGTATCGATCTGATCGTTGGCTACAAGCGGGATCTGGGCTTTGCGGAACTGAGCTGGGGCTTCAACGGTAACTGGACGCACACCTCCAAGTTCCAGGCAACCCCGACCTCGCTGAATCGCGAATGCGTCGGCTACTACAGCCCGAACTGCGCTTCGATCCAGCCTGAGTTCTCGTTCACCAACCGTTTCACCCTCGGGTTCGAAAGCGTGGATGTCTCTCTGCTCTGGAGATATATCGACGCGGTTCAGTACGAGCCACAGCAGCAGGCTGACGATGAAGCAGCTGCTATTGCTCAAGGTTGTGACCCGGCCCCAAGTGATCCTGATGGATGTCTTGTTCAGCCTGAGTTCCGGAATATCAAAGCCGCACATTACTTTGATCTCTCGGCGCGTTGGCAGGTTATGGATCACCTCCAGCTGACCTTCAACGTTCAGAACCTGTTCGACAAACAGCCTCCGATTGTTGGTAACGACCTGGGTTCGACCACGTTCAACAGCGGCAACACCTATCCTTCGACCTATGACTCTCTTGGTCGGCGCTATGGTGTCTCGGCGAAAATCACCTTCTAATAGAAGCAACAAGCTAGAGAAAAGGCGGGCAGCAATGCCCGCCTTTTTTTATGCCCGGAAAATGGCGGCGGGAAGTTCCGGGCAAGCGCGTGGCTGCCCGGCTTCCGACATCTCAATCAGAAACCGCTTTGGCGCAAGCCGACGGCCTGTTTCACACAAGCGCAGCGGTATAAATGGGGAATCGGACGCGGTAGCAGGTGAACGGCATATTCCGCCGGTCCAAACGGATAGTCAGATGAGCGAGGAGTCCAGCGTCATGGAAATACCCATGCGATCGGCCAGAATACCGGCCCAATGCGCGACCTTTGCGATTTCGTCGGCATGCACCTGCGCGGCGTCGGTATGCTCTTCGACACGACTCGCCGCATCGAATTTCTGATCATGCTTGGAATGGCGGGTAAAGGCCGGCCCCTGCAGCACTCCGTCAAGGATTTCCTCATCCATATCGAGTTGAAACAGTTCGGCTAGATTGCGCATCGTGTCCCGCTGGTTGGCCAGGAAGGTTTCGCTGTTGAGCGAGCGGATCCGCTCCGTACCCACGCGCTCAATTATCGATGCAAATTGGGCCTGCTGGGCAAGCCAGGTCAGGGCTGCAACCTGCAGATCGGAAAGCTGGAGAATTTCTTCCTGCGTCATGCCGAATGGCGCAATCATCTGGTCTCGAATTTGTCCGATCAGCAAGGTCCGCACCCACAGCCTGCCGTCTAGATTCTTTTTCGCGATCGATTGAAGATATGTTTTCATCGGCGCATAGATGAGCAATGCCCGGGCCTGGGGCCGCATGGCAAGCATTCCGACCGCCAGCGAATTGACGATATTGGAAGGCTTGATGACGATCGTTTCACCTTCGGTCAGAGGTTTGGACAGCCAGTTCATCGACTGATCTAGTACTTCCGCAATTTTCGGGGGATGTCCTCCCCGCCGCCGCCAGCCTACCATGTCGTTCAATATTACCGGCTCCTTGAGCCCCATCGAGAGACCTTCGATATCAAAAGCGCGTGCCAGCATCGTGGAACAACAGTAACCCGAATGAAATAGGAAGTGCAGCGGCGCGCGGGGCCTGCAATGAGCTACTGTATCGCTGCGCTGGAGAATTGCTGTATCGATATCTTCCGGAAGATGTTCTTTGGTCAAGAATGTGCACTGTCGATGCAATTCCCGAGGTACCCTTATAAAATGAAAACGATCTTCCGTCTCATCATAGCGATGCAAAAGACGAACGGGATCGTTGACGATTCCGGATACAAAATCAGTAGAATTAGGCATAGGCATTTGTGGCGTTATATCTGTCGTTGTTCAAGTCTTGTTGCATTGGTAACATCGATCCGCTAAAAATCAGAAAATAAAGGAGTCTCGTATGAAAAATATGACGATTTTGGCGATATCCGCCACATTATTGTCCGTTCCTGCTATAGCATATGCGCAAGGACCAGAAGCGTCTGCTGACCAAGCCGATGATTCCGCGACGGAAAATGATCCCTCGCAGCGTATTAAATGCAGGCGTTTGGCTGTTACAGGTTCTCTTATTAAGAAACAGAAAGTCTGTCGAACGATAGCCCAGTGGCGGGAAATGTCTCAAAACGGAAACCGCTTTGCTAAGGATATCGTGGACACAGCCAATCAGGGCTTTACCAATTCACAGTGATCCTGATTTATTAGAGCATTGGGTTTTATTTAGTTAAAGTCCAATGTCTCCTTACAGGGGCTCCATCTTCAACGCCCCATCGCCTTCATCAATCCTGACCGTGCTGCCATCCGGCACTTCGCCGCGCAGGATCAGCTCCGCCAGCGGATCCTGCAGATATTTCTGGATCGCGCGTTTCAGCGGCCGGGCGCCGTAGACCGGGTCATAGCCGACCCGTCCCAGCCAGCGCCGGGCGGCATCGGTCAGGTCTAGCTCGATCTTGCGGTCCTTGAGCAGTTTCTGCACCCTTAGCACCTGCAGGTCGACAATCGGTGCCATATGCTGCTCGCCAAGCCGGTGGAACAGGATGATCTCGTCAAGCCGGTTGAGGAATTCGGGCCGGAAATGCGCCCGCACCACTTCCATCACCTGCGGTTCGACATCCTTGACCGTCTCGTCATCCTTCATGTTCGCCATATACTGGCTGCCGAGATTGGAGGTCAGGATGATCAGCGTGTTGGAGAAATCCACGACCCGGCCATGACCATCGGTCAGGCGTCCGTCGTCGAGCACCTGCAGCAGCACGTTGAACACGTCGCCATGCGCCTTCTCGACCTCGTCGAACAGGATTACCTGATAGGGCCGCCGTCGCACCGCTTCGGTCAGCACGCCGCCCTCGTCATAGCCGACATAGCCGGGAGGAGCGCCGATCAGACGCGAGACGCTGTGTTTCTCCATGAACTCGGACATGTCGATGCGAACCATCGCCTGGTCATCATCGAACAGGAACCCGGCCAGCGCCTTGGTCAGCTCGGTCTTGCCGACGCCGGTGGGGCCGAGGAACAGGAAGCTGCCCAGCGGCCGGTTCGGGTCCTGCAGGCCGGCACGGCTGCGGCGGACCGCGGCGGATACAGCCTTAACCGCATCTTCTTGGCCGATCACCCGGTTGCCGATCAGTTCTTCCATCGCCAGCAGCTTCTCGCGCTCGCCCTCGAGCATCTTGTCGATCGGGATACCGGTCCATTTGGATACGACAGCGGCAATGTCTTCCGGCATCACTTCCTCGCGCAGCATAGCGCCTTCTGTCGCTCCGGCGGCTTCTTCGAGCGCCTTGACCAGATTGGGAATGGTGCCGTAGCTCAGCTCGCCGGCCTTGGCGAGGTCGCCCGCCCGTTCGGCCTGCTCCAGCTCGATCCGCGCCTGGTCCAGTTCTTCCTTGAGCCGGGACTCGGCGTGAATCTTGTCCTTCTCGCCCTGCCAGCGGGTGGTCAGTTCCGTGCTTTCCTGCTCGAGCTCGGCCAGTTCCTTTTCGAGCGTTTCCAGCCGCCCCTTGGACGCATCGTCGCTTTCTCTGGACAGCGCCTCGCGCTCGATCTTCAGCTGGATGATCCGCCGGTCGAGCGTCTCGATTTCTTCCGGTTTCGATTCCACTTCCATGCGGATTCGTGACGCCGCCTCGTCCATCAGGTCGATCGCCTTGTCGGGCAGAAACCGGTCGGAAATATAGCGGTTGGACAGGGTCGCGGCGGCGACAATCGCGCCGTCGGTGATCCGCACGCCATGGTGCAGTTCATATTTTTCCTTCAGTCCGCGCAGGATCGAGATCGTGTCCTCGACCGTCGGCTCGCCGATGAACACTGGCTGGAAGCGGCGCTGCAGGGCGGCGTCCTTCTCGACATATTTCTGATATTCGTTGAGCGTCGTCGCGCCGATACAGTGCAGCTCGCCGCGTGCCAGCGCCGGTTTCAGCAGGTTGGACGCATCCATTGAGCCCTCCGACGCACCCGCGCCGATCAGCGTATGCATCTCGTCGATGAACAGGATGATCTCGCCTTCGGCCCCGCGCACCTCGTCGAGTACACTCTTCAGCCGTTCCTCGAACTCGCCGCGATATTTGGCGCCGGCGATCAGTGCGCCCATATCGAGCGCCATCAACCGGCGGTCCTTCAGGCTGTCGGGGACATCGCCATTGGCAATGCGCAGTGCCATCCCTTCGGCGATCGCGGTCTTGCCGACGCCTGGCTCACCGATCAGTACCGGGTTGTTCTTGGTCCGCCGCGCCAGAATCTGGATCGTCCGGCGGATTTCCTCGTCGCGGCCGATCACCGGGTCGAGCTTGCCGTCGCGCGCCGCCTGGGTCAGGTCGCGGGTATATTTTTTCATCGCTTCATAGCTTTCCTCGGCCGAGGCACTGTCCGCCGAGCGGCCGCCGCGCAATTCGTTGATCGCGCTGTTCAGCGCTTCCGCGGTTACGCCGGACGCTTGCAGTGCCTTGCCGGCTGCCGTGTCCTTGGCAAGCAGTAGCGCCAGCAGCAGCCGTTCAACCGTGACATAGCTGTCGCCGGCCTTGTCCGCGATCTGCTCCGCCTGATCGAGCAGCCGCACGGCATCATTGTTCAGGCCGGGCGTCTGCTGGGCCCCGCCGCCCGAAACCGCTGGAATCTTGGCCAGTACCGTATCGATTTCCTGATGCGCCATCTTGGCATCCCCGCCGGCCTTGGTGATCAGACCCGCTGCCATGCCCTGGTCGTCCTCGAGCAGCGCCTTGGCGAGATGCGCCGGGGTGATCTGCTGGTGGCTCATCCGGATGGCGACGGTCTGGGCGGATTGCAAAAATCCCTTGGCGCGGTCGGTGAATTTTTCAAGGTTCATCGGTTCATCCTGTTCAATCTCAATGTCTTGCCCTGAATATGGTGTTGCAGTTGTACAACACAACCATATTGAGGACTTTTTCCTTTGAATTTATATGGTAAGCCAGTCGCAGAGTAAAAGTGCATCCAGCATAATTTGCTGCCCGAGAGGAAAATATACGTGAAAACACTTAAGCGCGCGGGCATCGGGCTGGTCATCCTTGTTGCATTGATCGCCCTTAGCCTGATGGTCTGGGA
>JAUCYS010000022.1 GCA_030373505.1 Parasphingorhabdus sp. | reverse complement strand
TTGCGATTTTAGCCTCGTTCAATCGGAGCGCAGCGGAGATCATGGGCGAAGCCCAACCCCCACTCCCGTAACCAACAAATCACCCCGCCTCAGTGCGGGGTCTTTTGTGTCTGGGGCCTGTCGGAAGCTTAGATTGCACCGCAGTGCCGATCAACGATAGCAGGCAGGCAGAAGAGCGCAGCCTATTGCCTGCCAAGCCCTCCGACACCGCTGCCAAATCAGTCTCCCGCTCAGCGCGGCAGCAGGCTGCGTCCCATCAGCTGCAGATCCACGGCCCGGGCGCATTGCCGGCCTTCGCGGATTGCCCAGACGACGAGGCTCTGGCCGCGGCGCATATCGCCGCAAGCGAAGACACCGGGCTTGCTGGTGGCATAGTCAATGACATTGGCCGCGACATTGCCGCGCGCATCCAGCTCGACCTCTGCCTGGTCGACCAGCCCCATCTTGCGCGGGCCGACAAAGCCCATCGCCAGCAGGATCAGGTCGGCCTTCAGCGTGAATTCGCTGCCGGCAATCTCCTGCATCTGGCCGTCGACCCATTCGATGCGCACGCATTCCAGCCCCTCGACGTTGCCGTTGGAGCCGACCACCCGCTTGGTCAGGATCGACCAGTCGCGCTCGCAGCCTTCCAGATGGCTGGAAGAGGTACGCAGCTTCAGCGGCCAGTCCGGCCAGGAGAAGGTCTTGTCCTCCTTTTCCGGCGGTTTCGGCATGATTTCAATCTGGGTCACCGAGGCGGCGCCCTGGCGGTTGGACGTGCCGACGCAGTCCGAGCCGGTGTCGCCGCCGCCGATGACGATGACATGCTTGCCGGTGGCGGTAAGCGTGCCGCGTGGTGCCGCCCGCATTTCGTCGTCGCCGGCATTGCGCTTGTTCTGCTGGGTCAGGAATTCCATCGCGAGACGGACGCCGGACATTTCATAGCCCGGAATATCCAGCGTGCGCGGCTTTTCCGCGCCGCCGGACATCACCACCGCATCATAATTGGCCTGCAGCGATTCCATCGACACCGTCACGCCGACCTCGGCGCTGGTGCGGAATTCGACGCCTTCGGTCTCCATCTGCACCAGACGGCGGTTGATCAGATGCTTTTCCATCTTGAAATCAGGGATGCCATAGCGAAGCAGGCCGCCCATCCGGTCATTTTTTTCAAACAGGGTGACATTGTGCCCGGCGCGCGCCAGCTGCTGCGCGCAGGCCAGGCCAGCCGGGCCCGATCCGACCACCGCCACCGATTTGCCGGTCTTTTCCGCGGCAATTTGCGGCGTGATCCAGCCTTCTTCCCAGCCGCGGTCGACGATCGCGCATTCGATTGACTTGATGCTGACTGGCGCGTCATCAATATTCAGCGTGCAGCTGGCCTCGCACGGGGCCGGGCAGATACGCCCGGTAAATTCCGGAAAATTATTGGTCGAGTGCAGCGTCTCCAGCGCGTTTTTCCAGTCGCCCTCATAGACCAGATTGTTCCAGTCCGGGATGATATTGTTCACCGGGCAGCCGTTGTGGCAATAGGGAATGCCGCAGTCCATGCAGCGCGCGGCTTGGTCCTTGAGCTCCTTTTCCGGCAGCGGAATGGTGAATTCCCGATAATGTTTCAGCCGCTCCTGCGGATCGGCATAGGTCGCTTCTTTGCGATCAATCTCGAGAAAGCCTGTTACTTTACCCACGGTCTGCTCCAATTTCTTCGTTCATTCTGCTGCGACAATCATGTCGAGACGCTCGGCTTCGAGCTGTTTCAGCGCCGCGGCATAATCGCGCGGCATCACCTTGACGAACCGGCCCAACTCCTCGTCGAAATTGTCGAGAATGTCGCTGGCGCGCCGGCTGCCGGTATAGAGCTTGTGCCGCTCCAGCAGGATGCGCAGACGGGCCGCGTCATGATAGAGCATGTCTCCCATGCCAAAATCATGCACATCGACCGGCAGCTGCTGCGGCAGCGCGCTGTCTTCACCATCGTCGGCATCTGCGCTGATCGTCTCCACATCCACCATCGCCATATTGCAGCGCTGGCGGAACAGGCCGTCCTCGTCATAGACATAGGCGACACCGCCGGACATGCCGGCCGCGAAATTGCGTCCGGTCTTGCCGAGTACGGCGACAACACCGCCAGTCATATATTCGCAGCCATGGTCGCCGGTGCCCTCGACCACCGCCACCGCACCGCTGTTGCGGACGGCAAAGCGTTCTCCGGCGACGCCGTTGAAATAGGCTTCACCGGTAACCGCGCCGTAGAGAACCGTATTGCCGACGATGATATTCTCGGTTGGATTGCGGTCAACATGGGCCGGTTGCTTGACCACCACGCGGCCGCCGGACAGACCCTTGCCAACATAGTCATTGGCATCGCCGGTCAGCTCCGCGCTGATCCCGTGCGCCAGAAACGCACCAAAGCTCTGGCCGGCAACGCCGTCAAAAACCAGCTGGATGGTGTTGGCGGGGAGACCTTCGTGACCATGGATTTTCGCGACCTCGCCCGACAGCATCGCGCCGACGGTGCGGTTGACGTTCTTCACCTTGCGTTCGATCTTGACCGTCTGGCCTTGCTCCAGCGCCGGCGCTGCCGCCACGATCAGCTCCCTGTCTAGCGCGGCATCCAGCCCATGATCCTGCGTCATCGTCTGGAACAATGTCTCGCCTTCCGGCAGCACGACATTGTGCAGCAGCCGCGACAGATCGATGCCCTCCGCCTTCCAGTGGCGCAGCGCCTTGTTCATATTGATCCGGTCGACCCGTCCGACCATTTCCTCGATCGTCCGGAAGCCCATTTCGGCCATGATCTGGCGCAGTTCCTCGGCGACGAAGAAGAAATAGTTGATCACATATTCCGGCTGCCCGGTGAATTTCTTGCGCAGTTCCGGGTTCTGTGTGGCCACGCCGACAGGGCAGGTATTGAGATGGCATTTGCGCATCATGATGCAGCCAGCGGCGATCAGGGGCGCGGTGGCAAAGCCGAATTCGTCGGCGCCGAGCAGCGCGCCAATCGCGACATCGCGGCCCGTGCGCAGGCCGCCATCGACCTGTACGGATATTCTGGAACGGAGGCCGTTGAGCAGCAGCGTCTGCTGCGTCTCGGCCAGCCCGATTTCCCATGGCGAACCCGCATGGGTCAGTGAGGTGAGGGGAGAGGCCCCGGTGCCTCCGTCATAGCCGGAAATGGTCAGATGATCGGCCCGCGCCTTGGAGACGCCCGCGGCAACCGTGCCGACACCCACTTCGGACACCAGCTTCACCGAAATCCGCGCCTTGGTATTCACATTCTTCAGATCATGGATCAGCTGCGCCAGATCCTCGATCGAATAGATATCATGATGCGGGGGCGGTGAAATCAGGCCGACGCCCGGTGTCGAGTGGCGCACCTTGCCGATATTCTTGTCGACCTTGCTGCCGGGCAGCTGCCCGCCTTCGCCGGGCTTGGCGCCCTGCGCCATCTTGATCTGGATATCGTCGGCATTGACCAGATATTCGGCGGTCACGCCAAAGCGGCCGCTGGCCACCTGCTTGATCGCCGAGCGCATCGAATCGCCATTGGCCATCGGAACGAAACGGTCCGCTTCTTCGCCACCTTCGCCGGTATTGGACTTTCCGCCGATCCGGTTCATTGCGATTGC
Organism: Parasphingorhabdus sp.; assembly: GCA_030373505.1. Lineage (GTDB taxonomy): Bacteria > Pseudomonadota > Alphaproteobacteria > Sphingomonadales > Sphingomonadaceae > Parasphingorhabdus. The sequence continues at coordinate 29,371 of JAUCYS010000022.1, read as the reverse complement.
CAGCGTGGTATGCGCTTCGCGGCTGATCGAGCCAAAGCTCATCGCGCCGGTGGCAAAACGCTTCACGATTTCGCTCGCGGGTTCGACCTCGTCGATATCGAGCGGTTCAGGCGCCTTGGTCAGCTCCATCAGCCCGCGGATGGTCAGCAGGCGCTCGCTCTGTTCGTTGATCGACCGGGCAAATTCCGCATAATTTTTGGGATCGTTGCCGCGCACTGCATGCTGCAGATTGGCGACATTGACCGGCGTCCAGGCATGTTCCTCGCCGCGCAGCCGGTAGCCATAGATGCCGCCGGCATCGAGCATGTTGCGATAGATCGGATTGTTGCCATAGGCTTCGCTGTGCCGGTCGACGGTTTCCTTGGCGATCTCGTCGAGGCCTGCGCCCTCGATCATCGTCGCCGTGCCGGTGAAATATTGCTCGATAAAGTCGGTCGAGAGACCCACGGCGTCGAAAATCTGCGCGCCGCAATAGCTCTGATAGGTCGAAATGCCCATTTTCGACATGACCTTCAAAATGCCCTTGCCGATAGCCTTGATATAATTTTGTTCGACCTGCTCTGCGCTCAGCGGCAGTTCGCGGCGGACGCGGATTTCCTCTAGCGTCTCGAAGGCCAGATAGGGGTTCACCGCCTCTGCGCCATAGCCTGCCAGCACGCAGAAATGATGCACTTCGCGCGCTTCGCCCGTCTCGACGACCAGGCCGGTCTGCATCCTGAGGCCCTGCCGGACCAGATGATGGTGGACGGCGGCGGTCGCGAGCAGCGACGGCATCGCGATCCGGTCCGGACCCTTGGCGCGGTCGGAGAGGATCAGGATATTGCGGTCCGCCAGCACCGCTTCGGTGGCGGCCCAGCACATTTCCTTGATCGCCATTTTCAGGCCGGCGGCACCGCTTGCTGCGTCCCAGGTAATGTCGATGGTTTCGGTGCGAAAGGCGCCGTCGAGTGCCTCCTCGACCGAACGGATTTTCAGCAGGTCGGAATTGGTTAGAACCGGCTGATCGACCTCGAGCCGCTTGTGCGTGCCGGCGTCATGGCCAAGCAGATTGGGCCGCGGACCGATCATCGACACCAGCGACATCACCAGTTCCTCGCGGATCGGATCGATCGGCGGGTTGGTGACCTGGGCAAAATTCTGCTTGAAATAGTCGTAGAGCAACCGCGGTCTGCCGGACAATACGGCGATCGGCGTGTCGGTGCCCATCGATCCGATCGGATCCTGTCCCTCGCTCGCCATCGGCTCGAGGAATTTGGTGACATCTTCCTGGGTAAAGCCGAACGCCTGCTGGCGGTCTAGCAGCGATGCCGGGCTTTCTCCGTCGTTCATATCCGGCGCATCGACATCGTCCAGATCGGCCAGATCCAGATCCTTCAGATTATACTGGGTCGATTCCAGCCATTTCGCATAGGGCTTGGCTTTCGCGAGATCTGCCTTGATCTCCTCGTCCTCGATGATCCGGCCCTGCTCCATGTCGATCAGCAGCATCTTGCCGGGCTGCAACCGCCATTTGCGGATGATATTGTCTTCCTTGACCGGCAGCACGCCGGATTCCGACGCCATGATCACATGCCCGTCATCGGTCACGCAGAAGCGGGCAGGGCGCAGACCGTTACGGTCGAGCGTTGCTCCCACCTGGCGGCCATCGGTAAAGGCGACCGCTGCCGGGCCGTCCCACGGCTCCATCAGCGCCGCATGATATTCGTAAAAGGCCCTGCGGTCGGCATCCATCAGCGGATCGCCGGCCCAAGCTTCTGGAATCAGCATCATCACCGCGTGCGGCAGCGAATAGCCGCCGGCAATCAGCAGCTCGAGCGCATTGTCGAGGCAGGCGGTATCGGACTGGCCGTGCGGGATCAGCGGCCACATCTTGTCGAGATCGGCACCGAGCAAATCGGATTCCATCGTCCGGCGCCGGGCGTTCATCCAGTTGACATTGCCGCGCACCGTATTGATCTCGCCATTATGCGCGATGAACCGGTAGGGATGCGCCAGTTTCCACGAGGGGAAAGTGTTGGTCGAGAAACGCTGGTGGACCAGAGCCACGGCGGAGGTGGTGAGGGGATTGTTCAGATCCTTGTAGAAGGATCCCACCTGGTCGGCGAGCAACAGGCCCTTGTAGACAATGGTCCGCGTCGAAAAGGAGGGCATGTAGAATTCGGTCAGGCCTGGCATGTTCTTTTTTTCCGCGATTCCATCCAGCGGATTGTGCACCTGCTTGCGGATTGCCAGAATCTTGCGTTCGAACGCATCCTGATCGGCCAGATTGTCGCCCTTGCCGACGATCGCCTGGCGAATCAGCGGCATCTGCGCGAGCACGGCCTTGCCAATGCCGGTGGTGTCGACCGGCACATCGCGCCAGCCGATCATGTCCTGGCCTTCCTTGGCGATGAATCGCTCGAAATGGGCCGTCGCAAATTCGGCTTCCGCTGGATCGGACGGGAGGAAGCACATCGCCACCGCATAGTCGCCGGCCGCGGGCAGGACCAGATTTTCGGAATCCGCCCAGTCCCGCAGCAAAGCGTCGGGAATCTGCAATAATATACCAGCGCCATCGCCCAGCAGCGGGTCCGCCCCGACCGCGCCGCGGTGGTCGATATTGACCAGAATTTCCAGGCCGCGCTTGACCGTCAGATGCGATTGCTCGCCCTTGATATTCGCGACAAAACCGACGCCGCATGCGTCATGTTCATTGCGTGAATCGTACAGGCCTTGGCTTGGCGGGAAACTCATATTCCGTCCTTATTTTTCGATCGAATTTTTGTAATTTAAATGCTCCTAGATGGGTTTTTGCGTATTTTGAAGACAAGATTTATTCATACCGCAAAAGAAACATTGCGCGTTCATCGAGAGGCATTTCACATGACCGTGTGAGTTTGGAGAAATGGGAGGCGATTTCACTGCCATCCCGTTGCCAGACCCGGATTACGGACGCTTCCTATAGACCGATGGAGACCGGATCAATATTGCCCCATTTGTTAGTTTGCGGCATGGATCTTTCCGCCGGATCCATATCGGCCAGCGGCAGGACCATGAATGTGAACATTATTTTGCCGATCTTCCGGTTTTTGCGGGACAAGACGCAATCCAAGCAGAAAACCGTGCTGATCACGCTGGTCGCGGTTACCGGGGCATCGACGCGCAACCCGGGCACCCATATGGCAGTGGCAGAGGACGGATCATCGACGGGCTCCTTTTCCGGCGGCTGCATCGAGGCCGCCGTGGTAGCAGAGGCGCTGGACGTGATCCGCAGCGGCCAGCCGCGCGAGATAAGATTCGGAGCCGGCTCGCCCTATCTCGATATTCGCCTGCCATGCGGCGGTGGCATTGACCTGCTGTTCACTCCGCTTTCCGAGCCTGCCGTCATTGCCGATATTTTTCAGCGGGTCGAGAGGCGCGAACCCCTGACGATCACGCTCGACAGCGAAAGCGACGATATCCGCTGTACAGCGCATGGCAGAGCGCAGGGAGGGGTAGAACGATCAGGCTCGAAGATTCGGGTTGATCATATTCCAGCCGCCAAGCTGAACATATTGGGACACGGCCCTTCGGTTGAAAGCCTCGTCGGGCTGGCCACCAGCTACGGGATCGATTGTGCCGTGCTGTCACCCGACCCGGCGGTGATTGCCGCAGTTCGCGAACGGGCCATGGCCGCCGATCTGCTGAAGACCCCGCAAGCGACTCCGCGCTTCCATCCCGATCCCTGGACGGCCTGCATTTTCTATTTCCACGATCATGACTGGGAAGCCGCCCTGATGCAGCAGGCGCTGTCCTCTCCGGCTTTCTATGTCGGTGCCATGGGCAGTCGGCAAACCCATGCAAAGCGACTGCAATATCTGGCCGATATCGGCGTTTCTGCGGAATTATCCGCGCGGATGATCGCTCCGATCGGGCTGATCCCGTCGACCCGCGACCCGGCGACGCTGGCCCTTTCGACCCTGGCCCAGGTCGTGGAAAGCTATCACCGGCATTTCGGTTTCAAGGCCTAGGCTCTGTCGGGCAGCGCCGCAAAATCTTCCTTGTTCCTTCCGGAAGGAAACTGGCATAGACAGTTGATATCAGTTGATATCAGTCAGTTTCGATTTCGGGGAATATCATGAAATATAGTCTTGCTACGGTTCTTGCTACGGTGCTTTTTTCGGGAGCGGCCTTCGCTCAGGACAAGTCTGAAGAAAGCAAATGGGACGTCAACGCGCCAACCGGCGCAACGGTCAAGCAGGTGCCGATCAGCGTCGACGAGGGCAGCTGGATCGATGTCGACGTCAGCCCCGATGGTGGCAGCATCACTTTCTCGTTGCTCGGCGATATTTACACGATGCCGATATCCGGCGGAACCCCGACCCGGATCGCCGAGGGCCTGGCGTGGGAAGTGCAGCCGCGTTTCTCGCCCGATGGAAAGCGTATTGCCTTTACCTCGGATCGCGGCGGCGGTGACAATATCTGGATCATGAACCGCGACGGCAGCGACAAGAAGCAGGTGACCAAGGAAGAATTCCGCCTGCTCAACCAGCCCAGCTGGAGCCCCGACGGCCGCTATGTCGTGGCCAAGAAACATTTCACCACCGGTCGTTCGCTCGGTACCGGCGAAATCTGGATCTATCATGTCTCCGGCGGCGGCGGGGTGCAGCTGGTCAAGAAGCCCAGCGAAAAGCATCAGAAGGAACTCGGCGAGCCGATCTATGCGCCGGATGGCAAGTCGGTCTATTTCACCAGGAACATCACTCCGGGCGCGACCTTCATCTATGCTCAGGACAGCAACAGCGATCTGTTCAATATCGAGAAATATGACCTCGACACCGGCGAGACCAGCACCGCCGTGTCCGGTCTCGGCGGCTCCGTACGCCCCAACCCCTCTCCCGACGGCAAGAAAATCGCCTTCGTCCGTCGCGAGATGACCCAGTCCAAGCTCTATGTGAAGGACTTGGAATCCGGGATCGAACGCAAGATTTATGACGATCTCGACCAGGATGTGCAGGAAACTTGGGCGGTGACCGGCGTCTATCCCAATATGGACTGGACCCCCGACAGCCGCGAGATTATTTTCTGGGCTGGCGGCAAGATCCGCCGGGTCGCCGCCGATGGCAGCAGTTCCTCCGTGATCCCGTTCCGGGTCAGCGACACGCGCGGCGTTTCCAATGCCCCGCACCCGCAAATCCCGGTCGCACCGGACAGCTTCACCACCAGGATGCCGCGCTTCGCCACGGTCTCGCCTGATGGCCGGACAGTGGTCTTCGAAAGCCTCGGGAAACTCTACACCAAGCCGATGGCCGGTGGCACGGCCAAGCGGCTGACCAGCGGATCGGAACTGGAACTCTTCCCCTCCTGGTCGCGCGATGGCCGCACGATCGTCTATGTCGGCTGGACCGATAGCGGGCTGGGCGAGATCAGGACGGTTTCGGCAGGCGGCGGATCACCGCGCACCGTCACCAGCCGCGCCGGCCATTATGCGCGCCCGCATTTTTCTCCCGACGGCAAGACTATTGTGTTCGAGATGAAGGAAGGCGGTTATCTGACCTCGCCCAACTGGTCGGCTGATGAAGGTGTCTATCGCGTGGCCGCAGCCGGCGGCGCGCCGGTCCGCGTCATGAAAGGCGCTGCCGAACCGCAATATGGCGCGACCAGCGACCGGATTTTCATGCTCGACAGCGCCGATGACCAGCGCGAGTTGATCAGCACCGATATCAACGGCGAGGCGAAGCGCGTCCACGCCAAGGGCGAACTGACCAATGACTATATCATCTCCCCCGATGGCCTGAACGTCGCCTTCCGGCAGAGCTACGAAGCCTATGTCATGCCGCTGATGCCCGGCACGCAGGCGGTTGAGGTCAGCCCGTCCAGCAAATCGCTGCCGGTGACAAGAGTCAGCGCCAACGGTGCGGATTATATGAACTGGTCGAATGACGGGCAGGCGCTGCACTGGAGCATCGGTCCGGTCGTCTATACCGCCCAGACCAACGCGCTGTTCCCCAATGCGCCCGTCGCAAAGGAGGCGCCGAAATATCAGCCGCCGACCAGCGGCGTCTCGCTCGAGCGGACGATTGCGGCGGAAAAACCGTCCGGCACCGTAGCGCTGACCGGCGCCCGGATCGTCACCATGGCGGGTGAGGATGGCGGCATCATCGACAATGGCGTAATCGTCATCCGGGACAACCGGATCCTTGCGGTCGGTCCTGCCGGGCATGTCAGTGTCCCTGCCGGTGCGAAGACCGTGGATGCCACTGGCAAGACCATCATTCCCGGCCTGATCGACGCCCATGCCCATGGTCCGCAGGGCACGGACGAACTGGTGCCGCAGCAGAACTGGTCGCTGATCCAGAATCTGGCGCTGGGCACGACCACGATTCACGATCCTTCCAGCCGCGCCAGCGAGATTTTCGTTGCCGGCGAGATGCAGCGCGCCGGAATGATCCTCGGGCCGCGCATTTTCTCGACCGGCGAGATTGTCTATGGTGCGAAAGCCGCCGACGTTTACGCCGAGATCAACAATCTCGACGACGCGCTCGCCCATGTTCGCCGCCTCAAGGCGCAGGGCGGCCACAGCGTCAAGAATTACAACCAGCCGCGCCGCGAACAGCGCCAGCAGGTGGTCGAGGCCGCGCGGCAGGAAAATATGCTGGTGGTGGCCGAAGGCGGTTCGCTGTTCGGCATGGACATGGCGCTGATCGCCGACGGCAATTCCACGCTGGAACATAATATCCCGCTGGAGATTTTCTACGACGACGTCGTGCAGATGTTCTCGCAGTCCAACACCAATTACACGCCGACGCTGGTGGTCAGCTACGGCGGGCTCGCCGGTGACCCCTATTGGCGGCAGGCCACCAATGTCTGGGAAAATCCGCTGATGGTGCATACGCCCCCGGCCCTGTTGGCGGCCGATACCGCTCGCCGGGTCACCGCGCCCGAAAGCAATTTCGTCGATGACGACAACGCCCGCGAAGCCAAAAAACTGGCCGATGCCGGCGTCAAGGTCTCGATCGGCGCACACGGCCAGCAGGCCGGGATCGGCAGTCACTGGGAGCTCTGGTCCTTTGTCCGCGGCGGCATGACCCCGCTTGAGGCGCTGTCGGCAGGAACCATCACTTCTGCCCGCTCGCTTGGTATGGACGCCGAGATCGGTTCTCTGGAAGTGGGCAAGCTCGCCGACCTGCTGGTGCTGAACGCCGACCCGACGGTCGACATCCGCAACAGCGACAAGATCGACTGGGTGATGCTCAACGGCCGGCTGTACGATCCGCTGACCATGAACGAGCTGGTGACAGGAGACCGCAAGCGCGCAGCTTACTGGTGGGAGTGAGGCACCACGCCTTGTCGAGCCTGTCTTGTTTTCGGGCCACCGTGCACCGGTGGCCCGGATGATTCTGGTCTAGAGCACGGCCAGGGCGAGGGTGATCGCCCCCAGGCCGACGGATAGCAGGATACGCAGGCTGAGCATCCAGTCCGGCATGATCCCCAGCCGGTTCAACCGTACATCAACCCATAGGGCTGCAATCAGGGCGATGCCGAGCAGGCCCAGCGACGGTCCGGGCCAGGTCATGCCGATCATCCAGGGGATAGCGCTGACAAAGGCAATCAGGCTGGGCACGACAGCGGCGCCATAGACCCATTGCGGTGCGCCCGGGCTGGCAACCGCCAGGCCCCACCAGAAACCGCCGAGAAAGCTGAAGATCAGGGCGGCGTAAAAATATGCCGCGCTCAGCGCCATATAGCGCGTGCCGTCATCAAAGACCGCCACCAGGCAGATCAGCGGCGGCAGCAGACCGGCAAATCCGAGAAGACGGGCGGAGAAGAAAAGATTATTTTGCACGGGCCATCCTGTCGGGGTTTGCGATCCTCTGCTGATGATGTGCTTCATATCGACGGGATATTCAATTGCTGTATTTCCGCCCGAAGCATTGATTTTCCTGATCTGGGCAGGGGCCGACGGGATTCCCGTCCTCGTCTAGAGCCCGGCCAGACCCTCGGCCCGCGATATCACCGGTCGGTAATGCAGTTCGGACCAGGCCTTGTTGCCGTTCAGCGTGCAATCGCGCGACATCACCATCGCTGCATGGGCGGTCAGCGGGGGATCGCCGCTCAGGTTGAAGGTGCGCCATATTGCTTCCATGGTGCGCCCGAGACCATCCCCGAGCCACCCGGGAATGGATGTTTCCGGCAGTTTCAGACTGCGCGATTGTGCCATCGCACTGATCATGTCCTTCATCCGGATTGTGCCGTCATCGACAATGAAATAGGCGGCACCGCCGGTGCCTTCGGTCAGGGCCATCTCGATCGCATGGACCAGATTGGCGATATGGGTGGTCGAGGTCATCGCCCGGCCCTGGTTGATCCACGTCCATTTCCCGCTTTTAGCCATCGCTTCGATCATCGGCAGCAGGGTTGTGTCCCCGGGCCCCCAGACGAAGCGCGGGCGCAGCACGAGGGTGGTGAAGCCGTCCCGGTCCGCATCGCGCACCAGCTGCTCCGCCTGCGCCTTGGTCGCACAATAGGGATAGGGCGAATCCGGTGCCAGCGGAACGCTTTCATCGGCATTGTGCAGATGCTGCCCGTGGCAGATCGCCGCCTCGGTACCAATGTGGATGAATCGCGAGACGCCGGCAGCAACCGCCCGGTCCAGCATGGTGCGTGTGCCCAGCACATTTATCTCGTGCCAGGCATCTTTCGGACCCCAGGCCTCGACAAAGGCGGCGCAATGCAAAACGGTCTCGCAATCGCCAATATTGTCCGCCGTGATCGTCTCCAGGTCACAGCGGACCGGCTCGGCCCCTAGCGACCGGATCCGGCGATCAGACCGGTCAGACCGCGACATCGCCCGCAGCTCATGTCCGTCCGCCACCAGCGCGCGCGTCGCTGCGCCACCGACAAAGCCCGATGCCCCGGTGACGAATATCCGCATGGCAAGCTCTCCTCGCAATTATTTCATTGTGCCAGCTATAAGACCATCAGCGGCGGTTCTTGGCAACAGTCGATGCTGCCACACGGCCCCGATTGATCAGAGCCTAACAGGCGGATCGACAGCGCGAAGGGGCGTGCTTCTGTCCCGACATCCCTCTACAGATCGTATCGGCATAAACTCTACCCTCAAAACCTCTGAATTTGGATGAACCCCAGTTTAACAGACCGGCGATTTTGCTGAACCGTCAATGAATGCCGCGTTCAGAAACTCGGTTCGTCTCGATTTTCCAGTCATACTGCCTCTGTGTCGAGAGTCGCTTCCCTTTTGCCAGCGTTGATTGCTTGTCACATTAGGAGAAATGCAATGACCAATAGCAAAAATGCACGCCAAACTGCGGGTTTTACGGATAAAGCCGCTGGCCGCCTCTCGATGATCAGCATTCTGGCGGTTTCGGCCGGACTAGCCGCTGCGCCCGCACAGGCTCAGACCGTGATCGAACCATCGGACATGCCAATGCAATCCCCGGTCGCATCGCCCGAACCGGTGCAACAGCCTGCTCCGGTAACCGTCACGCCGTCGACCGGGGCCGAGACCACGCCGACGGTCTCTCCCGACCGTGCCGACGCGCTCGCCACTGATGGCGGATTCGATGCCGCGACCGTAGCCCCCGAAGCGCTGGCGCAGATCGAAGCCGAGAAACAGGCGCGCAAGGCTGCGGCAGAAAAAGTAGAACAATCAGCGGCAGCCGCCAGGGCAGCAGCTGCAGAGCGTTCCGCAGCTCTTGCCCGCAACAGCAGCGCGCCAGCCACTGCTACGCCCACACCTGACATGACGGCAGCGCCTGCGGCCTCGACGCTGGCCACTGCCGACCCGGTACCCGTGACCGCCTCTGACACGGCTCCTGCAGGGATTGAGCCAGCACCAGTGACGACCGACCCCGCCGTCGCGGCCGGTGATTTGCCCGCTGATAGCGAGTGGACTCTGCTCGCGGCTCTGGCCGGTCTGCTGGGTCTGGGCGGTATGGGTGCCTTTGTCGCCAGCCGTCGCCGCAAGAGCAAGCTACAGGCTGCTGCCCCCGAATATGCTGCACAAAGAAGCGAGCGGGAAACCGCGGCGGTTGCTGCAGCCACGATGCCCGAACTGCGCCGCGATCCGGTCGAAACTGCGGCTCGCTCCGGGACCCAGCCTGACGGCCAGGGCGCAGCCTCAGCGATGGATTTCAAAGGCTTTGTCGCTGGCCAGCCATCCTTTGAGGAACCGCGCAGCAGGGCCGACCATAATATCCCCCTCGGCCAGCGCCGCGTTGCGGCCGCGCCGAGACCCTATCTGCGTGAAACGGATATGGCACGCCGCCCCGGCTATTTCACCGAACATGTCGATGCTATCCCCACGCCGCAAAATCCGTTCCTGACCCGGCAGAAACGCCTGAAGCGTGCTCGCCATCTGGATGCGCGGCTGGCCGAGCTAAACGCTGCCCGGGCGATACGGCCGGACAAGATCTCCGGCACCATGCAGGCCACGCGCCCGCTGGAACCGGCCTATAGCTAAACCGGCCTATAGCTAAACCGGAATGTACCGCTAACGAAACAGGGCGGCCCCGCAATGCCGGGGCCGCTTTTTCTGATTTGTCGCCAGGAAATTCTTTCCTACAGGTGGGGCAATCGTATATCTTCTCGCCGATCCCGCTGCAAAAGGCAGGACCGGCTGTTTGACAATCAGAAAAGGATAAACCCACCCATCTGACGCTCCCGGAACAGCTCATCCGAAAGATCACACTCCGCGTCCGGATGGCATCCGGAAAAAGCCGCAAAACTGCGGCTTTGGGGCGATGGCAACGGAAAAGAAAAACAATAGTTTCTGTAAAGTGCTCTGAGCCATAAAATGGGCAGGCTTTCAAAAAAGCGCGCAATCGCTTCGCGCCTTAATGCGAGTCCAAAAAATGCCTCGATCAAAATGGCCGTGACAATATGCGTTCAGCAGCCAAAACAGGCTGTCCTACAGCGGGCCTGATGACCTAAATTACCGCCATGATGACGAGTCTCCGGCGCCCGTCCACCGCGCGCGGCCTATTTGCGGTAATCGAGCGGCGGATCGCGATCCCCGAGCAGGGATTTATATTGATAATCCGGTCCCCGCGCCTTGTCGAACGCGGCCTTGGCCTCGGCGCGCAGTTCGGGATTGGTGTACAGCTCGATTGCCGCCAGGGTCAGCGTCTTGGCCGCGACCTGGACGCCCTTGAAACCGATCGACATGCCGCTGGCTGCCGACGACTGCCAGCTGTGCGCCGAGGTGCCAGGCACCCATGTGGCGGTGCGCAGGCCGACGGTCGGGGTGGCGTAGGAAACATCGCCGACATCGGTCGAACCATAGCCCAGCGTCACATCATAAGGCTGGACCTCTTCCTGGCTGCCCAGCTTCAGGCCGGGCTTGTCAAAGCTGGCATAAATCTGCTCGGCAAATTTCTGCTCCTCGGGCGTATAGGTGATGCCGCCCACCTGCCGCAATTTGGCATCCATCATCTTCGCCAGCGGTTCGTTGACCAGCAGCGGGTTGTTGCCGTGGATCACTTCCCAGTCGACCTTGGTTCCGGTGCCCATCGCCGCGCCGCGCGCCGCTTCCTCAAGCCGGGTCCAGATCGCATCGACCTCGGCCGGATCGGGGTGGCGGACATAATAGAAGACCTCGGCAAAGTCGGGCACCACATTGGGAGCGGTGCCGCCTTCGGTAATCACATAGTGGATCCGCGATTCCTGCGGGACATGCTCGCGCATCATATTGACCATCATGTCGAATGCCTCGACTCCGTCGAGCGCGGAGCGGGCCTTTTCCGGGGCGCCGGCGGCATGGGCGGAGACGCCGCGAAAGCGGAATTTGGCCGAGCGGTTGGCCAGTGTGGTGCGGGCGGCGGCGGAATTCTCGTCATCGGCGTGCCAGTGCAGCGCGATATCGACATCGTCGAACAGCCCTGCGCGGACCATATAGACCTTGCCGCTGCCGCCTTCCTCGGCCGGCGTGCCATAGAGGCGGACGCGGCCGGGAGTGCCGGTTTTTTCCAGCCATTTGCTGATCGCGATGGCCGCCTCGACCGATCCGGCACCGAACAGGTTATGACCGCAGGCATGGGCAGCGGTCTTTCCGTCGATTGCCGAGCGGGTGGCGACCGCATCCTGGTTGATGCCCGGCAGTGCATCATATTCCGCGAGGATAGCGATCACCGGGCCGCCCTTGCCATATTCCGCGGTAAAGGCGGTCGGGATGTCGGCGACTCCGGAGCTGATTTTAAATCCGTTGGCCTTGAGCGACTGTTTCAGAAGATCGCTGGACTTCTCCTCCTGATAGCCTACTTCCGCCCATTCCCACAATTGTCTCGCGGTTTTTGCCGTTTCATCGGCGCGGGCATCGATCAGCGCCGAGATTTCGGCCATCGTGTCGTTCTGCTGGGCTTGCGCAGCCACCGGGACAGAGGCAAGGGCAAATATCAGGGCGTATCGGATCATGGAAACCTCATTTCACTAGCGAATTTGTTAGATGATTGCACAACCCGGTTCGAGGGGCAACGTCCTTCTGGCTCCTCCTTTTGCGCCTCTTTTTCGGTCAATTGCAAAAAAGCAACTCGCAGGTGCAACATTTCATATTGCAACCTATTGCGGCGCGCGCATAGTTGGTTCACAATTTTTCAAGCCAATGGAGTCAAGCCATGCGTAAACTATCCTCCCTGATCCTTGCCGCCACGGCACTTTCGTTCACCGCATCTGCCGCATCGGCTGCAGAGGTCGAACGGAATGACCGTCTCTATGATGCAACCGGCTCGAGCGTCGCAAAAGTGAACCGCGTTACCGAAACCGGTGATGTTCTGGTCATCTACAAGGGCAAAGTTCGGCGGATCGACGCTTCGACCCTGTCGGAAAATGAAGGCAAGCTGATGACCAGCCTGACCAAGACGGAAATCCGTCGCCTCGACTAGGCCTGAGGCCACTCGAAAGCGCAGTGATCCTCACTGCAACCAGAAGCCGGTGCCTGTTTGTCAGGTGCCGGCTTTTTTGATCGCTGCGGCGGCCGCCAGATCGGCCGGCCGGTTGATATTCATGAACAGCCGTTCGTCGGGCCAGGTTACCGTCACCGCGCCGCATTGCCGGACCAGCCAGTGCAGCGACGGCGCTCGCTCGCCCTGGTCGTGGGTGCCCCGGACGGCGTTGACAACGGCGCAGCGCCAATAGGCAAAGGTCGGGTGGATCCGCTGACCATCCTCTGCCACGGCGCAGTCGCCGCTGACCGAGAGCCGCTTGATCAGGTCGGGCGGTGCAAAGGGTGCATCCACGGGCACCGTCACAAAGCCGTCGAGCCCCATCTTCTGGACCCGGTCCGCCAGGGAGAAGATCGCGCCCACCGGTCCGTCCGGTGCCTGCGGGTCGTCCGGGATGATCGCGAGTCCGGTGGCATAGTCTTGCCGTGCCGACAGCATTATCCGCTCCGACTTGCCGGCCATCCTGCGGATCAGGATGTCGATCAACCGCTCGCCATCCAGTCGGATCACGGCCTTGTCGGCGCCCATTCGGGTGGACTGACCACCCGCGAGGATCACCAGGCAAGCTGTGGGGTTGGCGCTCATGTGATCGGACTTGTCTGCGGCATCGCCGCAATCTGTACTCAGCTGCCCACTCTGTCCAGCAATTCCCCGATCAGGTCGGTGGGTCCTGTGTCGGCTGGACGCTCTTCTGCGGCATAGTGCGCCAGCTCTGCCTCCAGTCGCCGGTCAAACAGCTTGCGATTGGGCTGCCGGGTGCGGCGCTCCGGCGTTGCGGAGACCCAATGTCGGCCAGCATCTTTGGCAGAGCGCTGGGGATAGATAAACCCGTTGACCGGAAAAGCAGTGGTGCCCAGCTTGCCGATCGGGGCGTACCAGATACGTACAAGACTCCAGTCATTATGCTCCGAAACATCCCTTGCCATCACCTTGCGCTCGATCTGGCCGCGGCGACCGTTGATCGGCGACCAGTTGGCATGGCTGATCAGGATCGTGCGAGAATCGACAATCTTGTGCACCACCGCCACATGACCAAGCTGCATCGCGCCATAACTGGGCAAAGACAGCACCGCGCCTTCGACGGGAGCTGTACCGCGCTGATAGATGCCGGCGGCCTGATCCCACCAGCTGTGGGCATCGCCATAGATTTGAATGCCGCTCAACTCCCTGGCAAAGGGCACGCACTGCAGATAGTCTTCCGCCTTGGCCGGTGGGGCCATGAGGATGGCTTGAAGCACCAGAAGGATGGGAATGATTGCGTTGCGGAGAGATGCCGCGAAGGCGTTGAGGGTCGTCAGGGACATGCCCAAGGCCTAGTCGTATCGCGGAAAGGCAAAGCTAATGGGTATGATGAATCACCTGGTAAGCATGATCCTGCCAGTCTGCGCTATCTTGGCGTAACCGTCCCGTCCGACACTTCAAAATGCAGCGCATTGTGCGGAATGTCCACGAACAGATCCGGTTCCGTTCCCGTCAGCCAGACTTGGCCACCGCGCGTCGCAAGCTTGTCGAAAAGCGCTGCCCGGCGCTGCGGATCAAGATGCGCCGCAACCTCGTCCAGAAGCAGGATTGGTCGGCCGGTGCGCCGCTCGGCGATCAGGTCTGCATGCGCCAGAATGATCGAAAAGAGCAATGCTTTCTGCTCGCCGGTGGAGCATTTTTCGGCTGGCTGTCGCTTGGCGGCATGAAACACCTTGAGGTCGGTTCGATGGGGACCGCGCGTGGTTCGTCCGGCTGCCCGGTCTGCGGAACGAGACTGCCGCAGCATCTGGTGGAGCTGTTCCTCGGTGTGTAATTGATCATCCGCTAGATGCAAGTGGGGTGTCGCGAAGATGCTGCCGTCCGATTGTTGCAACCCTTCATTGAGCGCGACCACGACCCGGCTGCGCGCCTCCGCAACCAATGATCCGAAACGGGCCAGCTGCACGTCGAGGCCGTCCATCCAGTCCCGGTCGGCCTGATATCCATCGGCAAGAAGCCGGTTGCGTTCGCGCCTGGCGGCTTCATAGCGAGCGCAGTTGCCCGCATGAGCGGGTTCCAGCGCGGTCACAAGACGGTCGAGAAAATTGCGGCGTCCTGAAGCTCCCTCGGTAAACAGGCGGTCCATCGCCGGCGTCAGCCACAAGATTGAAAGCCATTCGGCCAGATCATTGGTCGGGACCATCGCCTCGTTAATCCGGGTTTTGCGCCGTTCGGGTGTTTCGACGCTGGTACCGCTGCCAAGATGTACGTCGTCCAGCTGCGCGGCCACGGCAAAATCCCCGGGGCCATGCTGATAGGCAATATCGCGGAGTGCTGCGCGGCGGAGCCCGCGTCCCGGAGCGAGCATCGACACCGCTTCCAGAATATTGGTTTTCCCCGCGCCGTTGGCACCGCTGAAAACCATGAATCCCGGTGCCGCATTCAGGCGCAACTCAGGATAATTGCGAAAATTGTGCAGAGTGAGCTGGGACAAGGTCATCTTGGGCCGGTCACTAGCTTTCGCAACCTGTGAAGAGAAGCAAATTCGGCGGCAACACCTATCCTCGCTGATTGCGGAAACTATGATGCTAATACTTAGCTATTTTTACCAATTATAAGTTTTCTTTGTTGAGCTGCGCGCTGCCAATATTATATAACATTCTGAAATACAAAGGAAGTGTGAAACTGGCATGCACCGTGCAGTGTATCTTGCATCTTCGCAATAACGCGAAAAACAGTTTCAAATCGGAAGGATCTCAAAATGTTCTCGAATGTATCCAACAGTGTCTCCGCCGCCGTAGCCGCTATTATTTCTGCCGCTATTTTTGCCGGAGCCAGCATCGGCCCGGCAGTCAGCAACGCTGTTTCGGTTGTCGTTTAAGCGCACCTCAACCCAATTCCCGAAAGGACCGCTCATGTCACTCAATCTCCAAAATTCATTCGCCGCCGCTTTTGCAGCCGCCGTTTCGGCTGCCCTGTTTGTCGGTGCCAGCATCTTGCCGGCCCTTAACAGCGCATCGTCGATGGTGATCTGATGGCGAGCAAGAAAAAAGGCGCACAAGCCGGGCCTAGCAGCTGGCCCGAACCGATCTCGTCAAACAAAGGAACCAACATGAAAAACAAACTGAAGCTCGACAAAGCCAATGGCAAGCTGATGGGCGTGTGCTCGGGTCTGGCGAACTGGAGCGGCATGGACGCAAACCTGCTTCGTGTCATATTCGTTCTGGCGACAATATTTGGCTTTGGTTCTGCGATTATCATCTATCTGGCGATCGGACTGATTGTCGATTGATCCCGGCCATTATCCCCGTCTTCATGATATAACATACGGAAAATATTGTATAAAAATCGTAGACCGTTCTGACGAAACCGTGTAATTGAGATTTGAACGTTCGCATTGCAACAGTCGGAGCGCAGATGTCTGCAGGCCATCATCATCACGGGGGGCACGCCGCCCACGGCCATCATGATCACAATGGTGGCCATGGACATATGCCAACCAATTTCAGCCGTGCCTTCGCGCTCGGCATTGCGCTCAACATCACCTATATCCTTGTCGAAGTCATATATGGCCTGCTGGCCGGATCCATGGCTTTGCTGGCCGATGCCGGCCATAATCTGTCCGATGTTCTTGGCCTCGTTGTAGCCTGGGCTGGCGCAGAGCTGGGCAAGCGGCCGCCGAGCAAGCGTTTCACTTATGGGCTTGGCGGATCTTCGATTCTGGCTGCGCTTCTGAACGGGCTTTTCCTCCTGGTTGCCTGTGGCGCTATCGCACTGGCAGCCGTGGAACGCTTCAGCTCTCCCAGCCCGATCGCTTCGACCACGGTTATCATCGTAGCCTCTATCGGCATTGTCATCAATTTCGGCACGGCGATGCTTTTCGTGCGCGGGCAGAAAGAAGACATCAATATCCGTGGCGCCTTTCTGCATATGATGGCGGATGCCGCTGTGTCTGCAGGAGTTGTGGTTGGCGGTATCGTGATCTATTTTACCGGCTTGAACTGGATTGATCCACTGATCAGCCTGCTAATCGTGGCATTGATCTTCTGGAGTACGTGGGGATTGCTGACCGAAGCCGTGCGCATGTCGCTGGCCGGGGTCCCTCGAAATATAGATGCCGAAAAGGTACAATCCTATCTTGCTTCATTGCCTGGTGTTCAGGCGATACACGATCTCCACATCTGGCCAATGAGCACCAGCGAAACGGCAATGACGGCCCATCTTCTTTTACCGGGGGGGCATCCCGGCAAAGGGTTTCTGGGTGAGATTCAAAAACAGATGATGCACCGTTTTTCCATTCACCACACGACCATTCAGATCGAAGTCGACGATGGAGAAGAGGGCTGTCGCACGGATTGCGGCAGCGAAGGCTGAAGCGGCCATTGCAATCGCGCCTTCCATCATCAGCAACTGGATGTCCATGACTGGCCATCGCTGACTGCACCAAAAGACATCTTTCGTTGCGCGGTCGCAAAATAGATTTAAGGTCTTCGCCAATCCGCGGCATCCGTCCCGCGAGGGGAGGATGCGTGAACGAGGAAATCAAGCCCAACTGGTTGTCGGAAATTGTCCGCCGCTTTTCCGTGTTCGTTTATTCCGTGAACGGATGGACGGCAGTACAGGAAAATCGGCCGCCTAGAAAAGCGGTTATCATTGCCGCTCCGCATACGAGCAACTGGGATTTCGTCTATTTTTTCGGGCTGACCAACAAGCTCGGAATAAAGTCCTACTGGATTGGCAAAGATACATTATTCAAATGGCCATGGGGAGGAATGATGCGCCGGATGGGGGGCATAGCGGTTAATCGCTCAAAATCACAAAATATGGTCAATGCGATGGTCAGGGAATTCGGCCGGCGCGATGATTTTCTCCTCACGATCCCGCCGGAGGGTACGCGGGGCAGTGTCAAGCAATGGCGGACGGGCTTCTATTATATCGCGCTGAAAGCGAAAGTCCCTTTGATTATTGGAATGATGGATTACTCGAAAAAAACCGGGGGACTGGGGCCATCCTTCATGCCCTCTGGCGATTATAAGGCCGACATGCAGAAAATCAGCAAATTTTACCACAGTGTAACCCCCAAATATCCGGACAAGGCGATGCGCGATATTGTTTCTACCGAACCCGGCGCACCTGACGATCTGCAGACAGAAAAGCCGGCGATATGAATGTGCTGACAGCCCTGGGCCTCAACTTTGCTTTGTTGGTCGTCATCATGATCATCCTGTGGCTGATATCCATAAAAATCCGCGATGTGTCCTTCATCGATGCTTTCTGGGCTTATGGTATGGCGGTTATGGCGAGCGCGTCCTTTCTGCAGACGGAAACCCCGGGAACGCTGGCCTACACGATCTGGGCGCTGACGGCGCTATGGGGCATCAGGCTGGGAACGCATCTGTTTTTGCGCTGGCGCAAGGAAGGCATGGACGCCCGTTACAAGAAAATCTTGGGTCACGCGATGGACAAGCAGGGAATGAGTTTTGCGAAAGCAGCACTGCTCAGGGCGTGGGCGTTGCAGATCCCACTGCTATTCATGGTCTGTCTGCCGGCGCAGCTCGGTATATTGCTTGCGGATGCCAAGGGTCTGAGTCTTGTTTCGATTATCGGTGCCATGATTGCCGTGATCGGTATTGGCTTTGAAACCATCGGGGATATGCAGCTCAAGGCCTTCAAATCCAATCCGGCTAACCAAGGCAAGGTGCTGGATAGCGGCTTCTGGAAATATACGCGCCATCCGAATTATTTCGGCGATTTTTGTGCCTGGTGGGGAATCTGGCTGGTGGCGTTCCCAACCGGCTGGCCGGTCTGGGTCGCGGTGATCGGCCCCTTGTTTCTGAGCTTTACCCTGATGAAATGGAGCGGTGCCCCGTTGCTGGAAAAAAGCCTGAAAAAGAACCGGCCTGATTATGTGGACTATATCAAACGAACCTCAGGTTTCTTTCCGATGCCGCCAAGAAACGCGGCAGATCGGTGATTGAGCCGAATGATCCACGGAGTCCGTCCGATCTCTACAGCCGGAATTCATCAAATTGCTTGGAGAAATTCAATATCTAAGCGGCTTCTTTCAGCAGCTTGTTTTCGATAATATTGGCAAAGACCTCGGGCTCCTGGGCACCGGGCACCATGAATTTCTTGTCGAAGATGAACGCGGGTACGCCCGTGATGAAGCGATCCTGCCACTCTGCTTCGACTGCCCGGACTTCGGCAGCATATAGATCGCTGCCGAGCAAATCGCGAGTTCGCTGCTCATCAAGGCCAACCGATGCAGCGATTTCCACCAAGGTCTGATGATCGCTGACATCCTTGCCGTCAGTGAAATGGGCTTTGAACAGAGCGAGCTTGAGCGCGGTTTGCTTGCCCGTCTCGCCAGCCCAGTGCAATAGGCGGTGCGAGTCAAAGGTGTTCACCATCCGCATATTCTCATGATAGTTGAACTCGAAGTCCAGATTACTGCCCGCGCTGCGCAAGCGCTCCCTGTTTGCCTGGCTCTGCTCTGGTGTGGCACCATATTTTTGCGCCATATGCTCGTTTATCGACTGCCCCTCGGCTGGCATCGAAGGGTTGAGTTCAAAAGCATGCCAGGACAATTCAAAGCGCGCCTTGCCCTCAAACTGGGCCATCGCCTTTTCCAGTTTTTTATAGCCGATGATGCACCAGGGGCACACGACATCCGAGACAATATCGACAGTGATAACGGGCATCTCGGACATGGCTGTTTCCTTGGTCTGTATCAGGCCTTCTCAAGCGTACATTGGAGAGGATGCTCGTTTTTTCGAGCGAAATCCATAACTTGTGTGACCTTTGTTTCGGCTACTTCGTAGCTGAAAGTGCCACAAACTCCGACGCCTTTCTGGTGGACGTGGAGCATGACCCGTGTTGCTTCGTCTATGTCCATGTTGAAAAATCGCTTCAACACCAGCACCACGAATTCCATCGGTGTATAATCATCGTTGAGGATGAGCACTTTATAAGGGCTCGGTTTTTTGGTCTTGGCCCGGGTCTTGGTCGCGATACCAAGATTTGTATTGTCGTCGTCAGATCCCTTGTCCGGATCATTGTCCATGACCGGCTGCTCGCTGGTCCGATCGGGCCAACGGGAATTTGCAATGGGGAAAAGAATCTGCTGCTTCATCATCAGCTTCAAGATATGGTATTTTTACTGCCGAGGGCAAGGGGCGGTTTCATTGTTTCCACAGCTTTTACAGCCCTGAGCGGCGATGACGTGCAAATAAAAAGGGCCGCTCCAACGGAACGGCCCTTTTTGTCGATCGAAAAAGCTGGTTATGCAGCCGCTTTCAGTTCCTTGCGGATTTCGCTCATGCGATCCGCGATCGGCTGATAGGCCTTGCCTGCAAGCTTGACGACGGCGTCCGCATTGTTCGACGTCTGGTCCATCACCCGGTCCAGTCCGCTGCGCACATAGTCAGCCTGCTTCTCAAACATATCCTTCGGCGTTGCAACGCTGAACAGCCCCTGCAGCGCACGGCTGGCTTCAACGAAGTTCTCGCGGGTATATTTCAGGTTGGTCTGGCCGATTTCCTGAGCACCCTTCGCAGCAATCTTGCCGCTTTCGAGCAGGGTTTCGACATTTTCGCGGTTGAATTCAACAGCGTTCTTGGAAAGTGCAACCGCGCGGTCTGCAGCAGCTTTGGCACGGGCCTGCGCATCAGCGGTCAGCTTTTCGAAACGCGTGCCGAACTTTTCAGCAGCTTGTTTGGCGTTGTTGGCGGCCTTGGTGTTGGCAGCCTTGGTGTTTTTTACAACGCGTTTGGTTGCGGTGGTCTTGGTGGTAGCCATTTTTCTGGTTCCTTTGGTCTTTTTCAATGTGGTCTTGGCAACGGGTTTCGCAGCGACTTTGCGTTTCGCAGCGACCTTCTTCGTAGCCGGCTTGGATGCTGCGGTTCTTTTGACAGCAGGCTTGGCCGCTGTTGCCGGCTTAGCAGCAGGAGCCGCCGGTGTTTGGGTTTCGGTTTTTGCCGGAGCTGAATCCGCTGCGGCTTTCTCGACTGGCGCGGCTTCAGCAGCCGGCTTGTCGGAAACGTTGACTGCGGAAGCTGCCGCAGAATAGGCTGCCTCAGCAGAAAGCGAGCCGGTTTCTTTTGCTGCGGGAGCAGCAGAGGTTTCGTTTTTCGTATCAGCCATCGGTTATCTCACTTCTATGTTGCAGTGCACAAATAAGGGGGATGGGCGTCGATGTCAAGAAAAATGGTGCAGTGCACAATAAGCCGCTGCAAAGCCGGAAAACATACAGGTGCCAACGCCGCAATCTTCCTTGACACATGCGGTTGACGATACCGGATTTGGTGCACTGCTGCAGATTTCAGTGGTTCGACAGGGCTTCTGCTGTACAGGTTGGAATATATTATCGAAAGTGCTTCATGTCCGCTCTGCTATCCATTGCTACCGCCGTCCCCGATCACCGGATCACGCAATCCGAGGTGCTGGCCGTACTGGCAAAGGCGCGGGGGGCTGCTCTGCCGGCCCGGCTGGAGCAGATCCTTGGCAATAGCGGGATTGATCAGCGCTATCTTGCCTGCGAGGCGGATTATTATCTCGAACCCCGCAGCTGGACGAGCCGGGCGGCGATATATGGTCAGGTCGGAACGGAACTGGTGCAAAAGGCGGGCGCGGATGCTCTGGAAAAGGCGGGGTTCTTGCCTTCGGATATAGACGCCATCGTTCTGATCTCGACCACCGGGACGATGACGCCTTCCATTCCCAGCCGGATGATAGAGGCAATGGGATTCGATCAGGCAACCCAGACCATTCCGGTTTTCGGCCACGGCTGTGCCGGTGGCGTGCTCGGGCTTCGGCTGGCAAATGATCTGGCGGCGGCCAATGGCGGCCAGAATGTCCTGCTGGTAGCCCTGGAATTGTGCAGCCTTTCCTATGACTATAGCCAGTTCGACAAGAAGAACATGATCGCCACCGCGCTGTTTGCCGACGGTTGCGCGGCAGTGGTGATCAGCGGCAAGGCGGGCGAGGGCGATGCTCCCGCTTTTCGCGCTTTCGAACAGAAGACCTGGCCGGACACGCGCGACATGATGGGCTGGGAGGTAGGGGCTACCGGTTTCGACCTCGTGCTGGCTCGCGATATTCCCACCTTTGTCACCAGGGACTTCGCGCCTTTTTGCGATGCGTTTCTGGAAGGGCAGGGCCTGACAAAATCCGATCTTGCCGAACCCGCCTGCCATCCCGGCGGGGGCAGGGTGGTGGAAGCATTGGAGGCATATTTTGCTCCCGCGATCGCAGCCATTCCCGCCACCCGTGCGATCCTGCGCGAGCATGGCAATATGTCGTCGCCGACCGTGCTGTTCGTGCTTGAGCATATTTTGCAGCAGAAACCGGACAAGCCGATCTTGCTGACCGCGCTGGGGCCGGGCTTTACCGCAGCGCTCGGGATAGTTGATCCGCAGGGGGCGGCATGACCGATCCGCTCGGCGCCCTATTTACCAGCAGCCCGACTTCGGTGACCTGGGTGCTGGTCTATATCGTGGTCCAGCGGCTGGCTGAACTGGTTCACGCCAATCGCAACACCCGCCGGCTGCTCGGCGAAGGCGGGCAGGAACATGGCGCGGACCATTATCAATATTTCATCTTTCTCCACAGCGCCTGGATCGCGATCATCGCGCTGCTGGTCGATCCGCAGCATGCCATCCATCCGGCGATGCTGGCGCTGTTTGTCGCCACGCAGCTGTTGCGCGTCTGGACGCTGGCGAGCATCGGCCGCTGGTGGACCACCCGGATCATCTCGGCGCCGCATTTCGACCGGGTGAAGCGGGGGCCCTATAAATTCATCAGCCATCCTAATTATCTGGTGGTAGTCCTCGAGATCGCGATCGTGCCGCTGATGCTGGGCCTGCCGTGGGTGGCGCTGGTCTTCTCGATCCTTAACGCGCTGTTGTTGCGACACCGGATCGGGGTGGAAAACAAGGTTCTTGGCGAGCGCGGCCAGTCCAAAGTTCGTGAAAGTTCGGGCCAATAAGCGGTTTTTTGGATGACCGGAAACCTCGTATTTTATCTTAAAAATCGGCTGTAAATTTTTAGGATAAAATAGAAATACAAAGACAAGCGTCTATCAAGCAGCTGTCTATTCGGCTTTGCCGTTCAAGCGAGTTTCCGCAGCGGCTGGGTGACAAACAGATTCCTGTCTCTGCCGCTACGCTTCATTTCATAGAGGGCGGTATCGGCAGCCTTGAGCAATTGCTCGGCACCATCGCCGTCCAGTGCCTGAACAGCGATGCCGACGCTGGCCGATGGTCTCAGCACATGGCCGTTGATATTCGCGGGTCTGGCAAAGCCGGAAAGAAAGGCGGCAGCGCGTGCCGCAGCGTGTTCCCTTTCGGTCACACCCGGGATCAGGATCAGAAATTCGTCGCCGCCGAGACGGCCGACAATCTCGTCATCTGCGCAGCTTTTGGTCAGCCGGTCGGCAACCTCGACC
Source organism: Parasphingorhabdus sp. (assembly GCA_030373505.1). GTDB lineage: Bacteria > Pseudomonadota > Alphaproteobacteria > Sphingomonadales > Sphingomonadaceae > Parasphingorhabdus. Next base: position 6,049 of record JAUCYS010000022.1, on the reverse strand, counting down.
AGAAGATGGTCGCCGATATCATGACCCAGCGTGTCATTCACGTCCTTGAAATGGTTGAGATCGATCAGCGCGACGGCAAAGCCGATGCCGGTGCTGGCGAAAGACTGTTCGGCCAGCAGCAGATGGTTCATCATCGCGCGGCGGTTGGCGAGGCCGGTCAGGGCGTCGCTATGCGCCTGTTTCCATATGGTGTGCCGCATGATCAGACCGGAAATGATCTGATTGTAGCTGTCGATGACGAAACGGATCATCAGCAGCGCAATCGTGATCATGCTCCATCCCATCATCAGCTCGTCAAAGCCGCCGAACAATATCATGGCAAATGCGGAGGGCAGGACGCCCACGATCAGAACGGTGACCGCGGCCCTTTTTATACAGGCCAGGCAATGGGCGATACAGGTCGACCCGAAGACCAGCGACATGGGAATGAATATCTGGTTTTCGAATGCGTCGGTTGCCACGACAAAGACCGACCAGAGGCTCAGGAAGGTCACGATGCCGACCGAAAGCAGGCTGAGATTGCGCAGCAGTTTTCGCGAGGAGCCCCGGAACTCCTTATGGTCGGGAAGCCGCACCCACATGATCATCCGGACCAGGCAGGCCAGTGCAAATATTCCCATCCAGGCATAATAGATGATCGCCACGCCCTCGTGCGCGGACAGGATCATCACTGCCAGAAGATTGAAGATGGCGACCAGATACAGCATCGGCACGTGAGTCATTGCCCGTCGCAACTGCATATCCTCTACCGATGACTGGATTTCCGACGGAATTTTCGGGGACAGCCACGGAGCCTGCCCGAGCAGCGGCCATTTTTTCCCGAATAGCGCCGTTATATTCATGAGTTGGGGACATCCTGCCATAGCCGATCGTGCAAGATAATCTGACTAGGCAGGGGAAGTGAAAATAGGGTTAATAAACCATTTCCGGGCGCTCAAAAATAAGTCCCGGCAAAGGCGCAAAGCTTTGCCGGGACTTTATTTTACGCTTGATGGCCGGCCGGACCGAAGGCCGCCCGGGTCAGCGGTCTAGAATTTCGCGCTGGCCTGGATGCCGTAGAAGCGCGGTTCGGCCGGAATGAAGGTCGGATAGCCGAACGCGCCGCCGGTGTTGCCGGCATCGAGCAGATAGTCCTTGTTGGTCAGATTTCGTACAAAAGCGGCAAGTTCGAACCGGTCTTCGGCAAAACTGACACCACCCTTGGCATTAACCAGCGTGACCGGACCCTGGGCGATCTCCGGACGGTTGGTGGTTTCGAAGAAGATCTTGCTGCGATAGGTGATGCTCGGCGTCAGGAACAGGCGCATGCCATTGGCCAGCGGCGCGTCGATTGTGAAGCCGCCAGCGGCCTGCCATTCCGGCTGCAGGCGGAAGCGGTTGCCGGCATAGATGCCGTTTTCCGGCTTGTCGTCGATGCCGCCGTCGATCCAGCCGACATTGCCGAAGACGGTCAGCCAGTCGGTCGGTCGCAACTGCAGCTCGGCCTCGACGCCGAGATTGCTGGCCGAACCGGCGCTTTCGGTGAGGGTCGATCCGACCGGCAGGCCAGAGGGATCATTGGGATCGGAGATGATGCGCGAGACCTGGAAATTGCTGTATTTCTGATAATAGACGCCGAGCGAGCCGGACAGAATGCCGGAGGAGCCCTTGATGCCACCTTCATAGTTCCAGACATTCTCCTCGGGGATGACGCTGCTCGATGTTGCCGTCTGGTTGACGGTGGGCGAGCGACGGCCCTTGGAGACGGTGGCATAGATATTGACATCGTCGGACAGGCGATAGAGCGCATTGAAGCGCGGCAGGACTGCGGTAAAGCTGTCTTCCGACCACAAGGTACCGTTGGTCGTCGTCTGGCCCGGGATCAGCGATCCGCCAGTGAGAACGCTAGCCGGTGCGATAGCATTATAACCCGACTTGCGCTTCTCGATCAGCCCGCGAACGCCGGCGGTCAACTCGAGGCTGGGCGTCACCGTCCAGCGTACATCGCCGAACACCGAATAGCTGTCGTTGATGCCGAGGTTGGTGAACTCGGAGCTGTAGGGAAGCACGGTGGCCAAACCGCCGGTCAGGATCGCCGTGGCACCAGCAGCGGCAACGCTGCCGTCGGCGGCAATGCAGCCGAGGCCGGGAATCAGGTTGGCGCTGCACTGCAGGAAGGTCCCTTCCTCGCTCGAGAAGGGCACGCGCTGGAAATTGTCCTCGTGGAAATAGTTCCAGCCGAACGAGGCGCGGACATTGTCGTCCTGATAGGCGAAGCGCGATTCATGGCTGACCTGCCAGCCCTGCGAATCCTCGGTGAATTCCAGATACCAGGCAGCCGAACCGTCGGCGTCGAACACTTCCTGGCTGTCGAACTTGCGATAGCCGTTGACCGTGGTGAAGTTCCAGCCGTCGGCAAAGTCATAGCTGGCGGTCAGATTGCCGTCATAGACTTCGCGGCGCAGGCCGAGATCGTCGCTGCCCAGTGCCGATGCCGAAATGCCGGCCGGTGCGCCGGACAGATTGGCGGGGCCGAACTTGTTGGCTGGCCCGGCGGAAGTCGGGAAATTGCCCGAGATAAAGGGCGTGCCGCTGTTGCGCTGCTGGTCATAGGTGCCGATCAGGTCGATGGTCAGCGCGTCGCTTGGCGTGAAGCGCAGCGAGCCGCGCAGCCCGAGCTGGTCCTGCGCATAGAGATCGCCCTGCCGGTCCGACAGGTTGGTGATATAGCCGTCGCGCTTCTTCCATTCGCCGGCGACGCGCGCTGCGATCATGTCATTGCCGACATTGACATGGCCGCTGACCAGCCGCTGGTCGAAATTGCCGATCCCGGCGGTCAGCTTGCCCGAAAAGCCGGGTTCCGGCTTGGCCGAGATGATGCTGATCGCGCCGACGGCGGAGGCGGTGCCGAACAGGGTCGCCTGCGGCCCCTTGATCACCTCGACCCGGTCGACATCGTAGATCGCCTGGTAGGAACCGCGCGAGCGCGAGATATCGACGCCGTTATAATAGAGCGTGACCCGCGCCGCCTGCTGCGACGAGCCGCTGTCCGAGGTGATGCCGCGGATGACGATGCCGGGATTGTTGGCGCTCTGTTCCTGGATATTGAGGCCGGGGACATAGTTGGACAGTTCGTCGAGATCGGACACGCCGAGCCGCTCCATCTGCTGGCTGGAGACAGCGGAAATGGTGATCGGCACATCGGTTGATTTCTGCTCGAATTTCTGCGCGGTGACGATGATGACATCTTCGTCGGCTTCCTCCGCGACATCTTCCCCGCCGGTCTGGGCGAGGGCCGGCACGGCGACAAACAGCGCAGAGGCGAGGGCGATCAGCGAGGGCCGAACGAGAGCGAGGGGAGACGATTTTGTCATGGAGGGAATCAACCTTTTTATGTGCGACACTGGAATGGATGGTGCAGTGCAGCAAAGCTGTGACAGGCTGACGGGGTTTGCATGACAGTTTGCATAAGGCTGTGCGACAGTCTTGTGACGGCTGGAATCTCGGAGGAAAAGCTGGGCCCGCTCGCCCGCCGCCGAACGCAGCAGGCAACCTTTTTGACCGCAGGGCGTTAAATATCTGAACAACAAAAAGGAATTTCCATTGAGCAATTTGAGCTTTCCCGAAGATACATTTGTCGTCGTTGCCACGGGCGAGGAGGCCAAGACCTTCCGCGTCAAGGGCGGCTCGCTGGAGCATGACGGCGACTGGACGCCGGGCGATCTCGCCGACCAGGGCCCCGCCGGCAAATCGCCGTCCGAGCAATCGCCGCGCGAAAGCATGGAGGCGACCTTCTCGAAGATCATCGCCGAGCGCCTGTACCATCATGCCCACAAGGGCGATTTCGAACGGCTGATCCTCGTCGCCGACCCCGACACGCTGGGCGAAATCCGCCCGCTGCTGCATCAGGAAGTGACCGACAAGCTGGTGCTGGAACAGGCGAAGACGCTGATCAATTCGCCGGTTGAGGATATCGAGAAGTCGATTTCGCAGTAATTGCGGTTGGTGGCATTGATGATGCCATATTGGAATTAGGAAAGGCGCCGGTGTTTTTATGCCGGCGTTTTTTTTGTGGTAGGGTAGGGCGTAGCGCGGTCTTCGTCATCTTGAACTTGATTTAGGACGTCCATCGGATCGCACGAAGCCGCGAAGGCACGAAGACACTTAAGCCCCTCCTCTTCAGAGGAGGGGTTGGGGTGGTGCCTGTCTCTTTTCATTAACTTCAGAATAGGATAGGCTAATTTCTCGCGAGCGACGGATAGCAATACGACGCTGCACGCAATTTACTAAGCGTTGCGGGCGAATGGCAATATAACGCTGGAGACCTTGCTTGGGTTGGTGCGTGCAATGCGAGTGCAGTTGTCGGTTGGTAGGTGAGAGATTCCGTCGATTGTTACTGCAGGCTTGATTTGAAATCGAGAAAGATGTTTGTGCAGTACAGGATACATCGTACCTTCGAAAAATTAAAACGATTTGGATACAATTATGGAATGGCGTGCAAGCCTAGTTGGTCAGGTTAGACAAACACACTTACCCAAGTGGAAGTCTCTGTTGCCGCTTTTCGAGGCAGTCATGAATGCAATTCAGGCAATCAATGAGGGTAACACCGAAAGTCCGCACATTGGTATCAATATCCATCGCGAAAAAACACTCGGTTTGGATGACAACCCAGCCATAAATGGATTTACAATAACTGATAACGGTGTGGGCTTTCACGACAATAACATGGACTCGTTCAATACCGCATTTTCTACATACAAAATCAATCAGGGAGGGAAGGGGCTTGGGCGGCTGACGTGGTTGAAAGCCTACGATAAGATCGAGGTCCGTAGCTGTTTCTATGACGCGGATGAAAAGAAAGCATATGAACGCTCATTTGATTTCACCACTGGATATGACCCAAACGATGTTTCGATTTTACCGGTGTCAGGCAAAAAGGTCGGCACATCGATAACTTTGCGCGGATTTAGTGATCCTTGGAAATCGGAGGTACCTTCAGACATAGATCAACTCGCGAGGAGACTCTGTGAGCATTTTATTCTGGTGCTCATGGACGAGGACTGTCCGAAGATAACTATAACTGATGGTGCGCAAACATTGTCGGTAAATGCGGTATTCAAAAACAATTTCAGGTCGCAATCCAACAACTCGAGATTTGAAATTCGGGGTAAAGAATTCTCGGTTATTAGCTTTCGGATTAGTGAGCCTCGATCATCGCGCAATAGGATTGTTTACTGCGCCGATAATCGAGCCGTCATGACCGAATCGTTGGATAAATTTCTACCGAATTTCAGTGGCCGTTTAGTGGATGATGCTGGCGAAAGCTTCGTTTATCTTGCGGTTGTGACAGGAGAATATTTGAATCAGCGGGTGAACCCCGCCCGAACTGATTTTGTTTTAAGCGAACAAGAAGTGGATGATCTCGCGCATGAAAATGCCAATACTGACTTGTTCGATGATGAAATTCGCCGCTCTGAAATTCGTGAAGGGGTCCTTGAGTTCGTTCAGGACGACCTCTCTGGGATTATTAAGTCAATAAATGAAGTTAAACTCAAAAAAATCGAGAGCTATATAGAATCGGATGCTCCACACTATCGTATCCTGTTGAAGCGATACCCTGAATTCATCGATAGAATTCCTCGAGATGGTACTCGAAATGAAATAGAATTTGCACTTCATCGAGAATTGCATGCAATTGAAGTTGAGTTAAAGCGTGAAGGCAACCGGATTTTATTGGAAGCTGCAAAACTTGACGATTATGATGAGTATGAAGAGCGCATTGGTGAATTCTTAAACAACCAAAACGAAGTGGGAGTGGCTGCTCTTGCCCAGTATGTGGCCCACCGCCGGATCATCTTAGATTTGTTTAAAAAAGCAATTTCCCGTGACAAGAAAGATGAAAAATATCCACTGGAAAAGGTGGTTCACCATCTGATTTTTCCGATGAGATCGGACACCGATAATATTTTGTTTAGCCAGCAGAATTTGTGGATATTGGACGAACGGCTCAACTATCGGCCACCTCTAAAAATACCCTTTCGTCCGCGCCGATTTTCTGATTCAGTAGATT
>JAUCYS010000021.1 GCA_030373505.1 Parasphingorhabdus sp. | reverse complement strand
CCGTCGCAGATCGCATCGACATCGACCTCGATCGCATCGCGCAGATACTGGTCGACCAGCACCGGACTGTCGCCCGATACCTGCACTGCGGTATTGATATAATCTTCCAGCTGCGCCGGTCCGTCGACAATCTCCATCGCCCGGCCGCCCAGCACAAAGCTTGGCCGCAGCAGCACCGGATAGCCGATCCGCTCGGCGATCTTGACCGCTTCGTCGCGGGTCCGGGCCATGCCATTGTCCGGCTGCTTCAGTTTGAGCTTGTGGACCAGCTTGGCAAAACGCTCCCGGTCCTCGGCCAGATCGATTGCATCCGGCGAGGTGCCGAGAATCGGAATCCCGGCGTCTTCCAGCGCCTGCGCCAGCTTCAGCGGGGTCTGCCCGCCAAATTGCACGACCACGCCGACCAGTTCGCCCGACTGCTGCTCGACGTGCAGGATTTCCAGCACATCCTCGGCGGTCAGGGGCTCGAAATAGAGCCGGTCGGACGTATCATAATCGGTCGATACGGTTTCCGGGTTGCAGTTGACCATGATCGTCTCATAGCCCGCGTCCGACAGCGCGAAACAGGCGTGGCAGCAGCAATAGTCGAACTCGATCCCCTGCCCGATCCGGTTCGGTCCCCCGCCCAGAATCACGATCTTCTTGCGGTCCGACGGCTGCGCCTCGCATTCCGGCTCGCCAAAGATCGGCGCTTCATAGGTCGAATACATATAGGGCGTCTTGGCTTCAAATTCCGCCGCGCAGGTGTCGATCCGCTTGAACACCGGCCGCACGCCCAGCTTGTGGCGCAGCGCCCGCACTTCCGCTTCGGTCGTTGCCCCGGCCATCGCGGCCAGCGCGTCATGCACCAGCCCGCCGCCACTGGCGACAGCGCGCCCGGCACCGCCTGCGACATGCACAGAATCGATCGCCAGCTTGGCCAGCCGCTGGTCGGAAAAGCCCATCGCCTTCAGCTTGCGCAGCGCCTGCGCATCATTGGGCAGCCCCTTGTCGAGGATCGCCTGCTCGGCATCGACGATTTCGCGCACCCGCGCCAGGAACCAGGGATCAAAGCCGGCAATGCCATGGATATCCGCGTCGCTGAATCCTTCGCGCATCGCCTGCGCTGCAACCAGCAGCCGGTCCGGGGTCGCCCGCGCCAGCTCCGCCGCGATTTCGTCCCGTGGCGCGCCGATCAGCTCGTGCACCCGGTTAAAGCCGTCGAGCCCGGTTTCCAGCCCGCGCAGCGCCTTCTGCATCGATTCATGGATATTGCGGCCGATCGCCATCACTTCGCCCACCGACTTCATCGCGGTCGACAGCAAGGGCTCGGCGCCCTTGAATTTCTCGAAGGCAAAGCGCGGAATCTTGGTGACAATATAGTCGATCGTCGGTTCGAACGAGGCCGGTGTGGCGCCGGTGATATCATTGTCGATCTCGTCGAGCGTATAGCCGACCGCCAGCCTTGCGGCGACGCTGGCAATCGGGAAGCCGGTCGCCTTGGACGCCAGCGCCGAACTGCGCGAAACCCGCGGGTTCATCTCGATCACGACGAGCCGGCCATCCTTCGGATTGACCGCGAACTGTACGTTGGAACCGCCTGTTTCCACGCCAATTTCGCGCAGCACCGCAATGCTGGCGTTGCGCATGACCTGATATTCCTTGTCGGTCAGGGTCAGCGCCGGAGCGACGGTGATGCTGTCGCCGGTATGCACGCCCATCGGATCGACATTCTCGATCGAGCAGATGATGATGCAATTGTCCTTCTTGTCGCGGACAACTTCCATCTCATATTCTTTCCAGCCGATCAGCGATTCGTCGATCAGCACCTCGTTGGTCGGCGAGGCCTCCAGCGAGGTCCGGACATAATGGACAAATTCCTCGCGGTTATAGGCGACGCCGCCGCCGGTGCCGCCCATCGTGAAGCTCGGCCGCATGATCGCGGGAAGCCCGATATCCTCGAGAATCTCCAGCGCCTGTTCCTCGCTGTGCGCCACGGCGCTGCGCGGGCTGTCCAGCCCGATCTTGTCCATCGCCGCCTTGAACTTCTCGCGGTCCTCGGCCTTGTCGATCGCCTCGGCATCGGCACCGATCATCTGCACGCCATATTTCGCCAGCACGCCGCGCTTGTTCAGCGTCAGCGCCGTGTTCAGCGCCGTCTGCCCGCCCATCGTCGGCAGGATCGCGTCGGGCCGCTCCTTGGCGATGATCTTCTCGACAATCTCCGGCGTGATCGGCTCGATATAGGTCGCATCCGCCATTTCCGGATCGGTCATGATCGTCGCCGGATTGGAGTTCACCAATATGATCCGGTACCCCTCCTCCTTCAGCGCCTTGCACGCCTGGGTGCCGGAGTAATCAAACTCGCAGGCCTGACCGATAATGATCGGGCCAGCGCCAATGATCAGGATGGATTTTATGTCAGTTCTTTTGGGCATTAATTAAATAGATTCCAAATAGTTATGATAAGAGAAATATCTTAATCAACTCAATCAGGCCTGCAACCGAGGCAGCTTTTGCTGTATCTTTCAGGTATGTCTGAATTTCTTCCAAAACCATCACAATTCCAACATTGACCTGTATCACCTTCAGTTCGCGGCTTTCCCAAAGAGTTTTTGCTGCTTCCAATGATTTCCTAAGCCGACTCCTTACGACCTCATCAATGTCCCCGGAATTGACCCCGCGAAAAGCATCCGAAACAGCTTCCAAGCCTTCGGAAATTTCAATGACTTCCGGCTTATTATGGTCAATCGTAACTAGCCGATCTGCTGCTGGCACTACATCAGTGTTTGCAGCCGATTTTGCATCAAGTTTTAGAAGAAGAGAAAGTTGAGGCAGTTTCTCGACACGTTCAAATCCTTCATCGGTCAAAGTATATCGTTTTGAGGATGATTCATCATATTGCTCAACTTCAATAAGCCGTTCATGTGAAAGACTGGATAAAACTCTTTGAATGAAACCCGGAGCAAAGTGCTCATCCACGCGTTTGTGGATATCCTCAGTGCTAAGGGTGTCGTAGTCTGAATGACCTAACAGCGCCTCATAGGATGCGCTCAGCACAATATCCTTCGCCTCTTGAAAAGAATATTTTATACCCATCACGCCGGGTTCTCATCAGAAATCTCGCCATTCTCGTTGCAGGCAAAACAGCCCCAGCCATCATGGTCGATATCATATTCGCTTTCGATCTCGAGACATTTGCGGGTCAGCTCGCGGATCGTGTCGCGCTTCGTGTCGAGATCGGTCTGCAGCTCGATCACCCACTCGTCATCCTCATTGGTCACCAAAGCCGAGCGAAAGCCCCATTTCGCCGCATCATTCTTCAGCTTGTTGAGATCGGCAACCGCGCCGACAAATTGCACATTAATTTCGCGCACAACATGCGACAAATCGCCGCCCGCTGCCATATTCTGCAGGATTTCGTCATCAATTGCCCATTCTTCGGCAAGATGTGCAGGATCAATCGGGCCGCTCATCGGCCGAGCCCCCCGACAAATTTCTCAAACAGATAAAAACTGTCCTGCGGCCCCGGACTGGCCTCGGGATGATATTGCACGCCAAAGGCGCGCTTGCCGATGATCTCGATGCCGCAATTGCTGCCGTCGAACAGGCTCTTGTGGGTTTCGCGCACATTGTCGGGCAATGTATCACCGTCGACCGCAAAGCCGTGGTTCATGCTGGTGATCTCGACCAGCCCCTCGGTCTTGTCCCAGCCGCCGCCGATCCGCTGCACCGGATGGTTGGCGCCGCGATGGCCCTGGTGCATCTTGACCGTCTTCGCGCCCGCCGCCAGCGCCAGCATCTGGTGGCCCAGACAGATACCGAACAGCGGCATATCCGCCTCCAGCAGCTGCCGGATCACCGGCACCGCATATTCGCCGGTCGCCGCCGGATCGCCGGGGCCGTTGGACAGAAAGACGCCTGCCGGCTTCAATGCCATGATTTCATCGAATGAAGTTTTGGCAGGAACAACAGTAACTTTCGCACCAGCCTTCACAAGATTTCTGAAGATATTGCGCTTCGCGCCATAATCAATGGCCACGACATGAGGACGCACATTGGCCCGAACTTTGACGAACTTTGGATCCCCCCCGTTCGTCTCGAGCGAAGTCGAGAGACCTGCCCCCGACAAAGCAGAAGATGCCTCCAATTCTTCCATCGCCTCATAACCATGACCCAGCCGCCAGGTGCCACCCTTCTCCCACAGCTGCGTCTGATGGCCGGTCACATCCTTGGCCAGATCCATGCCTTCCAGCCCTGCCCAGGCCCGCGCCTTGGCGAGCAGATCGTCGATATCGAACCGGCCGTCGGGATCATAAGCGATCACCGCATTGGGCGCTCCCGCTTCCCGGATCCGCCGCGTCAAGGCCCTTGTATCGACACCGGAAATGCCGATCCGGCCATTTTCCGCCATCCACTGGTCAAACGGCTTCTGGTCACGAAAATTGGACGGGGCGGTAATATCCTCGCGGACGATACAGCCCAAGGCATGCGGGCTATCCGCCTCGACATCCTCGTCATTGGTCCCGACATTGCCGATATGGGGAAAGGTGAAGGTCACGATCTGCCCGGCATAGCTCGGGTCGGTCATCACTTCCTGATATCCGGTCATCGCGGTGTTGAAGCAGACCTCGCCCACCGCCGAGCCGGTCGCGCCAAAGCCCCTGCCCCAGACGATCGTGCCATCGGCCAACACCAATATCCCTGTTGCACCCTCGGGAGCGTCGGGATGATGGGCATTGGTCATGGGCTGTTCCTTTGGGGCTGGCGTGGGCGCAAAATTTCATGGGACCTAGAACCAGATTTCTGGCGCCACAATCTATGAAAATAATTATCTTCCCGCTATGGTGGTCGCTTACTCCAAAAATATGAGGAATGCCATGATTCGCGAGACCGTGAAAGCCGCGCAAATTGCCGCCATGAAAGCCGGTGACAAGGACCGTACCGCCGCCACACGCTCGATCCTGGCGAAGTTCAAGGACAAGGACATCGAACTGCGCACCAAGGACGATGCGCGCGACGAAGACGCGATCCTGATCGATGTCCTGCAGAAAATGGCCAAACAGCGCCGCGAGTCGATCGACATGTTCGAAAGCGGCGGCCGCGCCGAACTGGCCGCGGCAGAGCAAAAGGAACTGGCGGTGATCGAGGAATTCCTCCCCGCCCAGCTGAGCGACGCGGAAACCGCTGCGCTGATCGACGGCATCAAGACCGAACTCGGCGCCGACGGCATGAAGGACATGGGCCGGGTGATGGGCGAACTCAAGAAACGCCACGGCACCGAAATCGACATGAGCAAGGCCAGCGCCCTGGTAAAGGCGGCGCTTTCGTGAATATCCCCCTCCCGCCTGCGGGAGGGGCAAGGGGTGGGACCGAAAAGAGATCAAAGTGGTAGTTTTCAGGAAAAGAAATACCAGCCGCGCCAGATCGCTACGCAATGCAGCCACGCCCGCTGAACGCGAACTCTGGAAATATCTGTCCAAAAGACAAGTCTGTGGCCGGAAATTCAGCCGGCAAATGCCCATAGGTCCTTATTATGCCGACTTCCTCTGCCGGGAACTGCGACTGATCATCGAAATTGATGGATATTCGCATGAAACGCGACAAGCCGATGATGCCAAGCGAACCCAGGACCTCGTCGAGCATGGGTACAAGGTGGTTAGATTCACAAATCAGGATGTTTTGAACAATGTGGAAGGCGTGATCCATCAGATTGAACTGGCCATCGCCGCTATCCCCACCCCTAACCCCTCCCGCAGGCGGGAGGGGGATCAATGACCCTCTCCCCGCAATGGCTCGAACAGCTGCGATCGCGGATCACGCTGTCGACGCTGATCGGGCGGACGGTGAAGGTGCAGAAGGCGGGCCGCGAATATAAGGCCTGCTGCCCGTTCCATAACGAGAAGACGCCCAGCTTCACGATCAACGACGAAAAGGGCTTCTACCATTGCTTCGGCTGCGGCGCCCATGGCGATGCGATCAGCTGGATGACCGAACAGCGCGGTCTCGGTTTCATGGACGCGGTCAAGGATCTGGCCGCCGAAGCGCAGATGGACGTCCCTGCCCCCGATCCGCGCGCGGCGCAGCGGCAGGAAGTGCGCGCCACTTTGCACGACGTGATGGCCGCCGCCCAGGACTGGTTCGTCACCCAGTTCAACGGCGTCGAGGGCGCCCATGCGCGGGACTATCTCAAAAACCGCGGCATCTCGGAGAAAACCATCCGCGAGTTCGGCTTCGGCTTTGCTCCGGATTCGCGCGGCCGGCTCAAGGACGCGCTTTCCGGTCACGGCCTCGACCAGCTGATCGAGGCCGGCCTGCTGATCAAGGTCGACGACAAGGAGCCCTATGACCGGTTCCGCGGCCGGCTGATGATCCCGATCCGCGATCCGCGCGGCCGGGTGATTGCATTCGGTGGCCGAATTCTCGGGGATGGCGAGCCCAAATATCTCAACTCCCCCGATACGCCCTTGTTCGACAAGGGCCGCACTCTCTACAATCTCGACAAGGCCTCGCCCGCTTCGCGCCAGACCGGTCGCGTGCTGGTGGTCGAGGGCTATATGGATGCCATCGCCCTTGCCCAGGCCGGCTTCGCCGACGTCGTGGCGCCGCTCGGCACGGCGCTGACCGAGCATCAGATCGAGCGGATCTGGAAAATGGTCGAATCCCCGATCCTCTGTTTCGACGGCGACAGCGCGGGTCAAAAGGCTGCGATGCGCGCTGCCCTTCGCGCGCTGCCGATCCTGCGCCCTGCCCACAGCCTCAACTTCGTCTCGCTGCCCGCCGGCCAGGATCCGGACGACCTGATCCGTTCCGAGGGAGCCCATGCCTTCGCCACGCTGATCGCGAAACCACAGATGCTCGACGACAAGATCTGGCAGGTCGAATATGATGCGGAACCGCTGAATACGCCGGAGTCCAAGGCCGGGCTCAAGAAACGTCTCGCCGATCATGTCGGGGATATCGCCGATCAGGACATCGCGCGCCACTATCGCCAAGCCTTTGATGACCGCTATCAGGCCGCATTCTTCACCAAAAAGGATAATCGCTCCGAAGGGCGAAGCTTTCAGAATTCCAACCGCAAATTCTCCTCGAAATTTGTCTCCTACCAGCCGACGGAGGACACCCGGAGCTTTTTGATCGAGGGTTATGACCTGCAGATTGCCAAGGGCATTTTGGGCGGACTGATCCGGCATCCAGGGCAGATTTCCGGCCATTTTGAAGAGCTCAGCGCAATGAAGCTTGCCGATTCGCAGTTGCAGGCCTTGCTCGGCGAATTGATCAATGCCGCGATGAGCAAAGAAACGCTTGATATGCACGGCCTTCTTACCATATTGGAGAAGACAGATTGTTATAATGTCGCAAAAGGGCTGTTACGGGCCGATGCGCTGAATTTCACTTTCAACCGCAAACTGCCAGACGATGCCCCTTCGCTTTTGATCGAAAGGGCGCATCGGGATTTGGCGGAAGCGATCAAGGTGGTGACGGCGCGTCCCGGACTGGAAGCGGCTCTCGCGGAGGCAACACGGCGCGTGCAGGACGATCTTACGGAAGAAAGTTATGCCGAGCAGCAGCGCCTTCGCAAAGCGAAGCAGTTATTTCACGAGCGGTTGGTCGAACTGACCCAGATCGACGACACAGTGTAGTTTTAAATTAGGGGCCTGAGCCATTGGCAAGCAAAGCAAAAAATTTCAGAGCTGAAGACGAACCGTTGATTGACCTGAACGACAGCGCCATCAAGAAATTGATCGCCCAGGCGAAAAAACGTGGTTATCTTACCATTGACGAATTGAACGAAGCCCTGCCCCAGGACCAGAACGAGCAGATCGAGGACGTGATGTCCGCCATCTCCGAAATGGGCGTCCGCATTGTCGAAAATGACGAGGAAGCTGCCGAGGAAATGGGCGGCGATGAAGTCGAGTCAATCGACGGCAAGGACAAGGACAAGAAAACCGCTGCCGCCGCTCCCAAAAAAGCCGCCGCCGACCGCACCGACGATCCGGTCCGCATGTATCTGCGCGAAATGGGCGCTGTGGAATTGCTCAGCCGCGAGGGCGAGATCGCCATTGCCAAGCGCATCGAGGCAGGCCGCGACACCATGATCTGGGGTCTGTGCGAAAGCCCCACGACCTTCAACGCGATCATCGAATGGTCGACCGCGCTCAACGACGGCGAAATGCAGCTGCGCGAGATTCTCGATCTCGACGCCATGCTCTCCAAGGATCCGGTTCCGGAAAATCTGGAAGACGGCGACGATGATGACGGCGAAATCAGCGAAAAAACGGCTGGCCCGTCGTTCAAGGATGACGACGAGGTCGAAGACGCCGAACCCGCCGATGGCGAGGATGATGACGAAGCCGAACTGACCGAACGCCGTACCAAGCGGGTGGTCGAGGAAGAAGAGGAAGACAACACCCTCTCTCTTGCCCAGATGGAAGAAACGCTGAAACCGGGCGCCTTGGAAAAATTCGCGCTGATCACCTCGGTGTTCAAGAAATTCTCGAAATTGCAGACAACCCGGCTGGAATCGCTGGCTGCCGGCAAGGATTTTCCGGCCGCTTCCGAGAAAAAATATCACGATTTGCGCGAAGAACTGACCGCTTTGGTCGAAAGTGTGCAGTTTCATGCCAACAAGATCGAATTTCTGGTCGACCAGCTTTACTCGTTCAACCGCCGGCTGACCACGCTGGGCGGCCAGATGCTCCGCCTCGCGGAGCGGCACAAGGTTCCCCGCCGTGCCTTCCTGGAAAGCTATGTCGGCAACGAACTGGACGACAACTGGCTGGCCAGCATGGCCAAGACCGACAAGAAATGGGCAGCCTTTGTCGAGAAGGAAGCAGACGCCGTTGATCGCATCCGCTCCGAGATTTCCGACATCGCCAACGCCACCGGCACCTCGCTGGTCGAATTCCGCCGCATCGTCAACATGGTGCAAAAGGGCGAACGCGAAGCGCGCATCGCCAAGAAGGAAATGGTGGAAGCCAATCTGCGTCTGGTGATTTCCATCGCCAAGAAATACACCAACCGCGGCCTGCAGTTTCTCGATCTCATCCAGGAAGGCAATATCGGCCTGATGAAAGCGGTCGACAAGTTCGAATATCGTCGCGGCTACAAGTTCAGCACCTATGCTACCTGGTGGATTCGCCAGGCGATCACGCGGTCCATTGCCGACCAGGCCCGGACCATCCGTATTCCGGTCCACATGATCGAGACGATCAACAAGCTGGTCCGCACCAGCCGCCAGTTCCTGCACGAGCAGGGCCGCGAGCCGACGCCGGAAGAAATGGCCGAACGCCTCTCCATGCCACTCGAAAAAGTGCGCAAAGTGATGAAGATCGCCAAGGAACCGATCAGCCTCGAAACGCCAATTGGTGACGAGGAAGATTCGCATCTCGGCGATTTCATCGAGGACAAGAATGCGATCATCCCGGTGGATGCCGCCATTCAGGCCAATCTGAAGGAAACCGTTACCCGCGTGCTCGCCAGCCTCACCCCTCGCGAAGAGCGCGTACTGCGCATGCGCTTCGGTATCGGCATGAACACCGATCATACGCTCGAGGAAGTGGGCCAGCAGTTCAGCGTGACCCGCGAGCGTATCCGGCAAATCGAGGCCAAGGCGCTCAGAAAATTGAAGCACCCGAGCCGCAGCCGCAAGATGCGCAGCTTCCTCGATCAATAATCGTCTGCTGCACGGCGAGTTGCTATGGTTTGCAAATCCTTAACAGGCGGTAAACCGACTCTTTAGCTATCGGTAGTATGTTCGAATCTCGGCGAAGATGATCAGTGCATCTTCGCAATCAAATTCGGGATATCGAAACGCGATGCTAGGACAGAACGCACAACTCGTAACGCAGCCGGGCTTCGTTGGACAGGTTGCGACATTTGGCAGCGATACCGCGCCCTATGTCCGGCTGATCGCCGAGGATTTTTCGCTGCTGTCCGGTGCGGATATGGCCGACATCGCGCATTTCCTGTGCACATTGCACGGCCGCCACCCCGGCGTTATCGATCATGCCGCCACCAAAACCACGGAAGATGCCGCGCGGGAATGGCTGTTGCAGGCGACCGAGGGTTTTGCAGCCGAACGCGCATTTCTGACCAAGCTTACGGTCGCAGCGGGCCCGATCACAGGCGTCAGCACGGACGACCAGAGCAACGCCGCTGTTCTCGGCCAGCGCAAGGCTCTGGAAATGCTGTCCCAGTCGGACCGCAGCGGCTGTGCGATCGGCGCTGCCATTGCGCTGGCTGCGGACTGGCATTTCATCAGAAATATCCTGGAACGGATTGCCTTGCGGGTCGGCGTCGAAGCCAGAGCATCGATCCTGCCAACCATTGAAGAGACCGCAGATCTCCATAGCCGGCTGGCCACGACGTCCGCTCTGGAAAGGGCCCTGAATTTCGGTCGGGAACAGCTGCTGAATCAGCATCGCGGCCTGTGGCAGCTCCTGGAAGCTCGCCGGAATACCCGCCTTTCCCGCTAGGCCCATCCGTCGCCGCCGCAAAACTTAACTAAATGATTAACTTGCCTGGAATGTCAGATTTCCCTATCGCCTTTGCTTTGACGTTCACGGCAAGGAATAGAAAATCATGCGTTTTGACGGTACCAAAGACTATGTTGCAACCGACGATCTGAAGGTTGCTGTCAACGCTGCCATGACTCTCCGTCGCCCGCTGCTCGTCAAGGGTGAGCCCGGCACGGGCAAGACGGTTCTGGCTTATGAAATAGCCAAGGCGATGGGCACCCCGCTGATCGAATGGAACGTCAAGTCCACCACCAAAGCGCATCAGGGCCTGTATGAATATGATGCGGTCGCCCGTCTGCGCGACGGCCAGCTCGGCGACGAACGCGTCCATGATATTTCCAACTATATCCGCAAGGGGAAATTGTGGGAGGCATTTACCGCTCCCGAACTCCCCGTTCTGCTGATCGACGAAATCGACAAGGCGGACATCGAGTTTCCCAACGATCTGCTGCAGGAACTTGATCGCATGGAATTCCATGTCTACGAGACGAAGGAGACGATCAAGGCCACAGAACGGCCGATCGTGATCATCACATCGAATAACGAGAAGGAATTGCCCGACGCCTTCCTGCGCCGCTGCTTC
Source organism: Parasphingorhabdus sp. (assembly GCA_030373505.1). Taxonomy (GTDB): domain Bacteria; phylum Pseudomonadota; class Alphaproteobacteria; order Sphingomonadales; family Sphingomonadaceae; genus Parasphingorhabdus. The sequence continues at coordinate 32,225 of JAUCYS010000021.1, read as the reverse complement.
TTCCACTATATCAAATTTCCCGACCGGGAGACGATGCAGGATATCATCAACGTCCATTTCCCCGATATCCAGGGCATATTGGTCAAGAAGGCGATGGATATCTTCTACGATGTCCGCGACGTTCCCGGCCTCAAGAAAAAACCGAGCACCAGCGAGTTGCTCGACTGGCTGAAACTGATTCTCAACGAGGACATGCCTCTGGAAGCCCTGCAGTCGAGCGATTCGAGCAAGGCGATTCCGCCGTTGCACGGTGCACTGCTCAAGAACGAGCAGGACGTGATGCTGTTCGAACGCCTGGCATTCATGGCGAAACGGGAAGCGCGCTAAGCGAAGGCGGATAGGATGTTCTTTAACTTCATGGACGAACTCAGGGCGGCAGGGATCTCGGCTTCTCTCAAGGAACATCTGGTCCTGCTCGAGGCGCTGGAAAAGGACGTTATCCGCCGCAGCCCTGAGGAATTCTATTATCTGTCTCGCGCGACCTTCGTAAAGGATGAAGGCCTGCTGGACCGTTTCGACCAGGTTTTCTCGAAGGTCTTCAAGGGTATCGAAACCAGCTACGGTACCCAGGAAGAGGATATTCCGCTCGACTGGCTGAAAGCGGTCGCCGAGAAATATCTGTCCGAGGAGGAAATGGAAAAGATCAAATCCCTCGGCAGTTGGGAAGAGATCATGGAGACGCTGAAGGAGCGTCTCGCAGAACAGGAAAAGCGGCACGAAGGCGGCAACAAATGGATCGGCACCGGCGGCACCTCGCCCTACGGCAATTCCGGCTATAATCCCGAAGGCGTCCGTATCGGTGGCGAAGGAGGCCAGAAAAAGGCGATCAAGGTCTGGGACAAGCGCGAGTTCCAGAATCTCGATAACACCAAGCTGCTGGGAACCCGCAATATCAAGGTGGCGCTCAGGCGCCTGCGCAAATTTGCTCGTGAAGGTGCCGCGGACGAGCTTGATATCGACCGCACGATCAATGGCACCGCCAAGCAGGGCTGGCTCGACATCCATATGCGGCCGGAGCGGCATAATGCCGTGAAATTATTGCTTTTTCTGGATGTTGGCGGGTCGATGGATCCGTTTATCAAGCTGTGCGAGGAACTGTTCAGCGCGGCAACATCGGAATTCAAGAATCTGGAGTTCTTCTATTTCCACAACTGCCCTTACGAGGGCCTGTGGAAGGACAATCGCCGCCGTTTTTCGGAACGGACCAACACCTGGGACGTGCTGCACAAATATGGTCACGATTATAAGCTGATCTTCGTCGGCGATGCTTCGATGAGCCCTTACGAGATCACCCACCCGGGCGGTTCAGTCGAACATTTCAACGAAGAAGCCGGGGTGACATGGATGCAGCGGCTGACCAACACCTATCCCGCAGCGGCCTGGCTCAATCCCGTACCGGAAAAGCAATGGGGCTATTCACAAAGCGTAAAAATCATCCGCGAACTGATGAATGGCCGGATGTACCCGCTGACCGTAGACGGGCTGGGCGATGCGATGAAGGAACTGACCCGCAAACAGGGCTGATCTCTAGCCTTCTATCGCCAGCAAGGTTGTGCCTTCATATTTTTCGGCCGCCGGTTCGAAAATGTCCGACCGCTCAAAATGCAGGTCTTCGACGCGCACATCCTTGAGACCGGACAGCTTGAACGTGCCAAGCTTGATTTCCCGGGGAGGTTGCCCGTCTTTCTCTAGCGGAACCGCATCGACATACATTTCGTCGTGCCGCGTATAGAGAATATGCGGTGCCAGCTTGAAAATCGTATTGTTATAAGTCGCAGCCACGCATTTTTTCAGCGCGACGCCTTCGAATATTTCTTTGCTCGGTAACATTCGGCCAAATTATCAGATTTACCGCCAATTGCAATAAATATGTTGCAGTGCAACATCTCAATAGAGCAGGTGATCCTGCACCGATTCGCGCCACTCCCGCTCGTCGGGCCTGGCCACCGCTTCCAGGTCATCGGCATGGGCGGCGGGATCCTCAATCCATTCCCGCAGGCCGGGTCCGCCGTTGATGACATCGAACGCCAGCTTTCCTTCCTCATATTCATAGGGAAAGTCCCGCCACAGCTCATATCCGGAATAAAGCGTTCCGATCGCCTTCAGCGCCAGCGCCTGCAGCCGCCAGGGACGGAAAGCCTGGTGGTCATAAAACGGCCCTTCCGCATGGATATGGACGCCGTTGCACAATTGTCCCTGATGCTTGTGAAAGGTCGGCTCGAACCAGATTTCCCGCAGCGCGCAGCCCTTGAGCCATTGCGGCGCCGTCCGCTGCATTTCCGCAATGACCGCCCTGGCATCGATATCCGGCGCACCAAATAGCTCCAGTGGGCGCGTGGTCCCCCGCCCTTCCGAAAGCGTTGTCCCTTCCAGCATCACGGTTCCCGCGTAGGCCCGGGCCATATTGACATTGGGAGCGTTGGGGCTGGGATTGATCCACAGCCGGTCTTCCGGCCAGCCATGGCCTGGACCTTCCGGCTGCCAGCCCTCCATCTCTATCACTTCATAATCGACGTCGATGTTAAAATGGGCGATCATCCAACGCCCCATTTCACCCATGGTCAGCCCGTGCCGCATCGGCATCGGCCCTGCCCCCACGAAGCTTTCCCATCCGTCGGCAAGAATGGTTCCCTCGACTGGCCTGCCCGCCGGATTGGGCCGGTCCAGCACCCAGACCGCCTTGCCATGCTCGGCAGCGGCTTCCAGCATATAGCGCAATGTCGTGATGAACGTGTAGATTCGGCATCCCAGATCCTGAAGGTCTATCAGGATCACATCGAATGTGCCCATCGACTGGTCGGTAGGTCGGCGGACCTCCCCGTACAGGCTGAATATGGGTATGCCGTGGACGGGATCATCAAAGTCGGGCGACTCGATCATATTGTCCTGCTTGTCACCGCGCAAACCGTGTTGCGGGCCGAAAGCGGCCGTCAGATTGATATCATCAAGGGCCGACAACGCGTCCAGACTATGTACAAGATCGCGCGTCACCGAGGCCGGGTGCGCCAGCAACGCAACCCGTTTCCCCGCCAAAGGTCTGCGGAGCCCGGCGTCTTCGATCAGCCTGTCTATTCCAAATTTCATGACCTTCATGTTGCCTCTATTCTAAGCTGGAACCCATCCTGATGGTGAAAATCAGGCTTAGCTGCGGGATGCGTCAAAGCCCATAGGGATTTGTCGCCGGTGCGCATTTCCACGACCGCAGACAGTCCCGCATCGAGCTCCTTGCAGATCCGGCTATCCGGCAAGCGGAAGCTCGCTTCCAGGCCGATATGCGTGTCGCTGAAATCCAGGAATATTTCAGGTGCTTCCGGCAGCTCGAGCCGGGCCATGTCTGCACGATAGCCGGTGAAGTGATAAGCCGCCCAATGACCCGCCGGCGAGAAGTTGAACTCGCAATAGCGCTCTTTTCCCGGTTCCTTGAGGAACAGTTCGAAACAGCTATTCTGCCACAGACCATCCCGGCGCTCCAGCTGATCCCTGTCGTAGGGAAGCTTAACCTCCTCAACCTTGCCTTCGACATGATATCGCAACCAGATCACGCCGCTTTCCGACATCGACCATTCGACCGTGATATGATCGATGGCGGACGCCGGCGTCAACGGATGGCATTGCAGGTTCAAACGCATATTGCGACTTTCGTGATCCCCATGTAACGCACCCATCCATGACCCATTATCAATCCGATCTGCTGCGTCTACTGAATGATCGCGGCTATATCCACCAGTTAACCGATGCCCAGGCACTGGATTCTCTTGCCGCGAAGAGCATCCTTCCCGGCTATATCGGCTTTGACGTGACCGCGGATTCGCTGCACGTCGGGAATCTGGTCCAGATCATGCTTCTCCGTCGCCTGCAGCAATCGGGGCACAAGCCGATTGTTGTCATGGGTGGCGGCACCACCAAGGTCGGAGACCCGTCCGGCAAGGATGAAATGCGCAAATTGCTGGATGACGAGGGAATTGCGTCAAATTTTGCCAAAATCCGCGGCAGTTTCGAAAATTTCCTGACCTTCGGCGATGGCCCGACCGATGCGATCATGGTCAACAATGACGACTGGCTCAGTCAGCTCGAATATATCCCCTTTTTGCGCGATATTGGCCGTCATTTCACCATCAATCGCATGCTGGCCTTTGATTCGGTCAAGCTCCGGCTGGAACGCGAACAGCCGCTGACCTTCCTCGAATTCAACTATATGATCCTGCAGGCTTACGATTTTCTGGAACTCTCGCGCCAATATGGCTGCAAGTTGCAAATGGGCGGGTCGGACCAGTGGGGCAATATTGTCAACGGTATTGAACTCGCCCGCCGCATGGACGGTGCCGAACTGTTCGGCGTCACCACTCCCCTGATTACCAAGGCTGACGGCTCGAAAATGGGCAAGTCCGTCGATGGCGCGATCTGGCTGAACGCTGACCGGCTTTCGCCATATGACTACTGGCAATTCTGGCGCAATACCGACGACCGCGATGTCGGCAGGTTCATGCGGTTGTTCACCGATATTGATCTGGACGAGGTCGCGCGGCTGGAAGCGCTGGAGGGATCGGAGATCAACGAAGCCAAAAAGCGTCTCGCTGACGCTGCGACCGCCATGGCCCATGGCCAAGGCGCTGCCGAAGAGGCCGCCAAAACCGCACAGCAGACCTTTGAGCAAGGTGCGGCGGGGAGCAATTTGCCGGTGCTCGAGATATCGGACCCCCAGATTGCTTTGCTTGATGCTCTGGTGGGAATCGGATTCTGTGCGTCGAAAGGCGAAGCGAAGCGCCTCGTAGCAGGCGGCGGCGCGCGCATTGATGACGAACCCGTTGGCGATGCTTCTGCAACCATCGATTTGTCGGATACCGACAAGAAAATATCTGCCGGCAAGAAAAAGCACGGGCTGCTTCGCAAGATCTAGCTTTCTCGCGTAACCGCTGGCCCGCGTTTACCATTTATTTTTCATAGATTGTTATAATTGCTCCTAACCAACCATGGAGCTCGAGAGACATGACGACCGTATCCCCCGAAATGTCACCTGATCCGCGCCGTGCGACGCGTTTCCCCGTCGATTTTGAAACCGTTTGCGAAATTCAGCCGGATCAGGAAATGCAGATTCATATCGCGAATATTTCCGCTCACGGGATGATGCTGACGGACCCGATCGAGATGGAAAAGGGAGACCGCATCACGGTTCGCCTGCCCGTAACCGGACGTATCGAAGCCTATCTTGTATGGTCGCATCAGGGGCGCCACGGCTTCGAATTCGAGCGGGTCATTCGGCAGCCGGATTTCGTCAGGATGCTGGACAAGATGAAAAATCCCTAACCGCTCCGCAGCAGACTGACACCCCAATCCCGTTCAAACAGATAGAGCGCTATCCGCGCCGCCTGCCCTCTCTCGCTGGCCAGTCCGCCATCGCGATCAAGTAACAGCCTCGCATCATCCGTAGCCGGTACGATCAGCTCATTGACCTGTGCTGGAGTCGCTACCCGGAAGCCCGCATCCCCCGATTGCCGCGTGCCCAGCAATTCACCAGCTCCGCGCAGGCGGAGATCTTCCTCGGCAATCCGAAAGCCATCATTTGTCTCGCGCATAAGAGTGAGCCGGGCGCGAGCCGTTTCGCTCAGCGCTTCACTGCGGATCAGCAGACAGTTGGATTTTACACTGCCGCGACCGACGCGTCCGCGCAGCTGGTGCAGCTGGGCAAGACCAAAACGATCCGCAGCTTCGATCACCATCAGGCTGGCATTCGGCACATCCACGCCGACTTCGATAACCGTCGTGGCAACAAGCACCTTGATTTCGTTCCGCTGAAAGCGAGACATCACCAGGTCTTTTTCCGGCCCCTTCATCCGGCCGTGCACCAATCCGACCTGATCGCCAAATCTTGCTTGCAGCAGGGCGGCGCGGTCTTCGGCAGCGGCCAGATCGCTCTTTTCGCTTTCGTCAATCAGCGGACAAACCCAGTAAGCCTGCCCCCCGGCGGCGATATGGCGGGCAAGCCCCTCGACCACATCCGGCAAGCGGGCCTCGGAAATCACGCTGGTTTCGATGGTTTGCCGGCCCGGGGGAAGCTCATCGATACGCGACACATCCATTTCGCCAAACTGGCTGAGCGTCAGTGTCCGCGGAATCGGCGTCGCGGTCATGGCCAGCAAATGCGGTGTTCGCTCTGCCTTCTGCGTGAGCATCAGCCGCTGGGAAACGCCAAATTTATGCTGTTCGTCGATAACTGCGACCGCAAGATTCCGGTACCGGACATGCTCCTGAAAAATGGCATGGGTGCCGATCAATATATCGATCGACCCATCCATCAGCCCCATCAGCGTGGCCTCGCGGACTTTACCCTTGTCGCGGCCGGTCAGTATCGCGAGATTGACCGGAACCCCGGCCAGCAATTTCTGCAGGCCTTCAAAATGCTGCCGCGCCAGAATTTCGGTCGGCGCCAGAAAGGCTCCCTGATATCCTGCTTCCACTGCCGCCAGCAGCGCCATCACGGCTACCAGCGTCTTGCCCGACCCGACATCGCCCTGAAGCAGGCGCAGCATCGGCGCGCTTTGCGCAAGATCGCCTTCAATCTCGGCGATACAGCGCGTCTGGGCATTGGTGAGTGCAAACGGCAGTTTCAGCTGACCCCGAAGCCTCCCATCTCCGTGGATCGGAATGCCTTTCTTGCTCTTGTTGCTGGCGCGGACGAGCATGAAAGCGAGCTGGTTGGCAAACACCTCGTCATAGGCGAGCCTGTCAGTGGCATCCCCGCTCTCTGCGCCGTGTAGGGCAAAAATACTATCCTTCCAGCTCTTCCATTTTTTCGCGGCAAGCTGGCTGGGTTCGATCCATTCCGGCAGCGACGGCGCCAGTGCCAGTGACTGTTCGACCAGCTGGCGCATGCGCGCATTGCCGAGCCCCTCTGCCAGGGGATAAATGGGTTCCACCAACGCTATCGAATCGGCCTTGTCCGGTTCAAGCACCTGATCCGGATGGACCATCTGCAGTTCGTCGCCATAACGCTCCAGCTTGCCGGAAATAATCTTCCGTTCCCCCAGCGGCAGCAGCTTTTTCGGCCAGCCCGGATTTCGCCCGAAAAAGGTCAGGCTGATATAATTGCCGACCTTGTCCGTTGCATGCACGCGCAGCGGGCTCCGGGGACCGCCGGTACGGTAATCGACCGGCGTCACTTCGATAATGATTGTTTCGCCCACATCGATTTCATCCAGCACATCCACGCGCTTGCGGTGCATCCAGTAGCTAGGCTTGTGATAGAGCAGATCCTTGACCCGGGTCAGGCGCAGCTTCTCCAGCGGCTTGGCCAGCACCTTGCCGACGCCCTTGAGCGACTGGGTTTCACCAAATAATGGATTGAGTATCTCGGGGCGCATGTCTATCCGCCTTTATACCGTCGCTGGCACATTATGCCAGCCAAGTTGGAGCAGCTAATATGGACCGCGAAACAAAGCTGAAAAGGCTGCAATTTCGTGCATGGCATCGCGGAACCAGAGAGGCCGATTTCCTGATCGGCGGTTTTTTTGATCGCTATGGCCCGGAGTGGTCAGAGAAAGAAATAGACTGGTTCGACCGGCTGCTTGCCGAGGAAGACGTGGATATCATGGCCTGGGCGATCGGCACCCTGCCCGTTCCCCCCGATTTTTGTGGACCGCAGATGGATGCCATGCAGCAACTCGATTATATTGACGCCACAAAATAATATCCCTGTCCCATATCCAAAGCGATTTTGCGTGCCCTATCTAGATAAATTACTGGCCTCTGAAACAGGCATGACGCTGGCGGGCGTGCCGGTCGGCTATCGTCCACTGTTTCTGTCCGAAATCGCCGTCCAGTCGGGTCGGCGAACCATGTTTGTCGCTACCGACGATGCCGCGATGAGCGCCATCGTCGAAGCCGCTCGCTTTTTCGCGCCCGACCTCGACATCGTCGAGTTTCCTGCTTGGGACTGCCTGCCCTATGACCGCGCGTCTCCGGCGCTGCACACCACTTCGGATCGACTGGCGGCTCTGGCCAGGCTTGCCACACCCCTCAGCGGCTCGCAGCTGGTGGTCACGACGGTCAACGCGGTCACGCAGCGGGTTCTGGAACCACAGCGGATAAAGGAATTTGTCACCCACCTCGCACCGGGAACGACGGTCGAACAGGAAAAGCTGATCTCCTTCCTTTACGCGAACGGATTCGTGCGGGTGGACACGGTCGCCGACAGCGGCGAATTTGCCGCACGCGGCGGGCTGATCGATCTGTTTCCGCCGGGCGCGGAACGTCCCATCCGGATCGACCTGTTTGGCGATGAAATTGAGAGCTTGCGGGAATTCGATCCGGCCGACCAGCGCACCGTGGGCAATGTCGACAGCCTGGATCTGCTTCCGGTATCTGAATTTCTGCTCGATGCGGAAAGCATAACCCGTTTCCGCACCCGCTATCGCGATCTTTTCGGTGCCGTTTCGACCAGCGATCCGCTCTACCAATCGATCTCTGACGGGCGCCGGCTGGCCGGCATGGAACATTGGCTGCCGCTGCTCGAGGAGAGGCTGGCGACGATTTTTGACTATGTCGGGGATGATTGCATTGTCCTGCGCGATGCAGCCGGAGCGGCCGCAGCAGAAGCGCAATTTTCCGCCATCGCCGACTATCACAAGAACCGTGTGGAAGCCGACAAGGCCAATCTGTCCAGTTACCGGCCGCTCCCGCCCGAGATGCTCTATCTGACACCAGAGGAATGGCGGTCTCGCGAGAACGATGCGCCGATCCATATTCTGAGCGAATTTGACGAACCGGAATCGGACAAGGTCCTGTCGATGTCGGTTTCATCGCCCCGGGATTTTTCTCCCGAGCGGGCGCGCAACGAGAATATTTACCGGGCACTGGGTGCCCATCTTAACAGCCTGACAAAAGCCGGAAGCACGGCAATCGTCGCCAGCTACAGCAAGGGTTCGCGGGCACGTATTTTTGACCTGCTCAAGGATCATGACGTAAAAACAACCGTGCTCTGTGACGACTGGGAATCCTGCCTGTCGGCAGGACCGGGGGTGGCGGTGACCATCTTGCCGCTATCGTCCGGATTCCGGACAGAAAGCCTGTCCCTGCTCACCGAGCAGGATATTTTCGGCGACCGGCTGGTCCGCAAGTCGAAGCGGCGCAAGAGCAGTGATGCCTTTATCGAGGAATTGTCGGCGCTCAGCCAGGGCGATCTGGTGGTCCATCTGGAACATGGCATCGGGCTGTATGAAGGCATCGTCTCGATACCGGTCGGCACCAGCCCGCATGACTGCGTGCATCTGAAATATGCCGGCGGCGACAAGCTCTATGTGCCGGTCGAAAATATCGACGTGCTCAGCCGCTATGGCGAAGGCGGCGACAGCGTGGTGCTGGACCGTCTCGGCGGTGAAGGCTGGCAGCGGCGAAAATCAAAGCTGAAGGAACGGATTCGGGCGATTGCCCACGAGCTGCTCCGGACCGCCGCTGCGCGTGCGCTGCAACCGGCGACCGCTGCCCGCGTGCAGCCATCCGAAATGGCCGGCTTTGTCGATCGCTTCCCCTATCAGGAAACCGATGACCAGCAGCAGGCGATCGAGGAAGTGCTGAATGACATGGCATCGGGCAAGGCGATGGACCGGCTGGTCTGCGGCGATGTCGGCTTCGGCAAGACCGAGGTCGCGATGCGTGCTGCCTTTGCCGCCGCCATGGCCGGGATGCAGGTGGCGATCATCGCACCGACGACGCTGCTCGCTCGTCAGCATTTCAACAATTTCGAGGAGCGTTTCCGCCCTTTCCCGGTGAAGATCGGCAGACTGTCACGGCTGGTAGCGCCCGCCGAGGCCAAAAAAACCAAGGAAGGTCTCGCCAACGGGGATGTCGATATTGTTATCGGCACCCACGCCCTGCTGGCCAAATCGATCGAATTCCAGCGCCTTGGTCTGATCATCATCGACGAGGAGCAGCGCTTTGGCGTGACCCACAAGGAACGGCTCAAGGCGATGAAGGCGGATGTCCATGTGCTGACGCTGACCGCGACCCCGATCCCGCGAACATTGCAGATGGCCATGACCGGTATGCGCGAACTGTCCGTCATCCAGACACCGCCGGTCGACCGGCTCGCCGTGCGCACCTATGTCATGCCATGGGATCCCGTTCCTTTGCGCGAGGCGCTGCTGCGCGAACATTATCGCGGCGGCCAGTCCTTCATCGTCGTGCCGCGGATCGCCGACCTGCCCGATATCGAGGATTTCCTCAAGAAACATGCGCCCGAACTGACTTATGTCGTTGCCCATGGCCAGATGGCCCCGGCTACCGTGGAAGAACGGATGTCCGCCTTTTACGACCGCAATTATGACGTGCTGCTGTCGACGACAATCGTCGAAAGCGGTCTCGACATTCCCAGCGCCAATACGCTGATCATTCACCGCGCCGATCGCTTCGGCCTGGCGCAGCTCTATCAGCTGAGGGGGCGCGTCGGCCGGTCAAAAACGCGCGCTTATGCCTATATGGTGACCCCAAAGGACCGGATCATCACCGAAAAGGCAGAGAAACGACTCAAAATCCTGGGCGATCTGGACAGCCTGGGCGCGGGATTCGAACTCGCCAGCCACGATCTCGACATTCGCGGTGCCGGCAATCTGCTGGGCGACGAACAGTCCGGGCATATCAAGGAAGTGGGTTTCGAACTCTACCAGTCGATGCTGGAAGACGCGATTCTGGAAGCCAAGGCGAAAGGGTCCGGCATGCCGGTACAGACCGACAGCTTCTCTCCCCAGATCACCGTCGATGCCCCGATTCTCATTCCGGAAGAATATGTGCCCGACCTGTCGCTGCGGATGGGCCTCTATCGCCGCATGAACGGCCTCAAGACCCTTGCCGAAATCGAATCCTTCGCGGCCGAAATGATCGACCGGTTCGGCGACCTCCCCATTCAGACGGATAATCTGCTGAAGCTGATGCATATCAAGATGAACTGTGTGAAGGCCCAGATTGCGAAGATCGAAATGGGACCGCGCGGCGCCCTGGTCACCTTCCGCGAAGACAGTTTCCCCAACGTACCCGGTCTGCTCGAATATGTCGAACGGCTTAAGGGAACGGCCCGTATCCGGCCCGACAATAAACTGTTCATCGAGCGCAAATGGCGCGATCCCAAGTCCCGTCTGCATGGGCTGACCCAGTTGACGACCGGCCTGTCAAAACTCGCGCAACGCGTAACCGGCTAGTTGCTGCGCAGGGCAAAGGCCTCAAATTCGTCGGGCGAAAGCGGTCCGGAACGCAGAAAGCCCTGAAAAAACTCGCAGCCCTGTTCTTTCAGGGTTTTCAGTTGCGCTTCGGTTTCCACGCCTTCGGCGATCACGCCGAGATTGAGGCTGTGCGCCATGTCGATAATCGACCGCACCACCACCTGATCCTTTTCAGAACCGCTGATGTCGCCGGTCAGACCGCTGTCGATCTTCAGATAGTCGACCGGCAGTTCCTTCAGATAGGACAGGCTGCTGTAGCCGGTTCCGAAATCGTCGATCGCTATGCCTATCCCCGCTTTCCGCAAGCGGCGCAACTTGTCGGCGGACTCCGAGAGATTGCCGATCAGTTCGGATTCGGTGATTTCGAGGGTCAAGCGATCCGGGTCGAAACCCGCAATATCAACCTGCCGCAGCATATCCTTGTCAAATCCAGCTGTCGCGAGATCCCCCGCGGTGACATTGATCGACAGGCGCAGGAAACCGAGACTGTCCGGCCAACCTGCAGCAAGCGTCAACGCCTGCTTGTGGATCTGGGGTGATAGCGATTCCATGGCCCCGGCGCGCTCCGCCACCGAGAACAGGGTAGATGCGCCCAACAGGCCATATTCAGGATGTTCCCACCGCGCCAGTGCCTCTGCACCGACCAGTTGCCCTGTGTCGACCCGGATCTGCGGCTGGAAGGCGATGACAATTTCGCCGCGCCCCATCGCTCCTGCCAGTTCGCGCTCCAGCACCTCTTCCAGATGAACATCGGCCTCGGAGACCGTGCTGAAATGGATCGGCACGGCATCCGCCGCCGTGGCTTCCGCCAGCGCAAGCACCGCTTTGCGGATCAGGGTTTTCTCGCTGGAATTGCTGTCCCCGATCGCGACACCAGCGCGAACGGCCGGGTTGATCGGCCGGCCCTCCAGCAGCAAGTTACTGAAGATGCTACCAATCAGATCATTGGCAAAATCCGAAACATGGTCTTCCTCGATATCTGCAAGGGCGATCAGGAAATTCTGGCCATCCAGACGGGCCACCAGATTCGGCCGCCTATAATGGCGCTCTGTATACTCCATCAGCCGGCGCCCGACGATCCGCAGCAATTGGTCCCCGGCGTGCCTGCCGAACGCTGCGTTGATCATCCGGAAATTTTTGATACTGATCGCGATGAGCGTCAATTGGCTTCCGCCTGCCAATTTGTCCTGAATCCACGACCGGGTAGACGCGCTGTTTTGCAAGCCGGACAGCAGGTCCCGCTCGGTCCAGTCATCCGCTTCCTCGCCCTTCGCCAGATATTCTATTCTGCCGAAAATCTGACCGTCCGCTTCGTGAAGGTGGTGCAGCACCGGCCGGCCGTTGAAACGGTGCGGGATGGCCGCCTGCCGCGCACCGTCGCGCAATCGTCCCATGGCCCCGCGCGCGCGCTTCTTTTCTTCGCGCGACAGCGCCCGGTAGATGCCGGTTACAGGATATTTCCTGAGATCGATCTCGCCAGCGGCAGCCAGCAGGTTTTCGCTGATCCAGTAATCGGTGCCTGATCCCAGGGTCGCCGACCATTGCAGATCCGCCGATGTCAGCAGCGACTGCTCATGAATCGCCCGGTCCGCCCCGCCGCGGAAATTTTCGACAAAGCGGTAGGCATATTTGATCGCCTGCCCTAGGTCCGCCGCGACATTGGCGAAATCCAGATAATGGGTGGCGCCGGCATCGAAACATTGACCGACAATTGCCCTGTCCTGACCGCTGTCGACCAGCGCCAGTATCGCAATACCGCCTTCGGCGGCGCTTCGGGAAAGCTCTGCTATCGCCTTCAAGCCCTGCGCTTCGGCCTTGCGGACATCAATCACGGCGATCAGGGCACCGGCCGAGAAGAAGCGGCTTCTCAGATTGTCGAGTCGGCGGGCAGAATGCACCCGCCAGCCGAACGATGTAATTTCGGCGGCCAATGGATCGCGCTGGTGAAACGAAAGCAGGAACAGATTCCTGAATTCGACCGACTGCCCTGTCGAGATAGCAGATTCCTGGACTTCAAAACTCCTTGAACGGGGCAGCCAAACCGCCGGTTTTCCGACCAGCCACCTATCTTTTTCCGTAGCAGCGAAACCTTTATAGGGCGTTGCCTGCACTTACCAAAATCGCTAGCTCTATGTTCTTCGATTAACAAGAGGCGCCCTATGCAAGACGGTTTCGGACGCAAAATTGACTATCTGCGGATATCGGTCACGGATCGCTGCAATTTCCGCTGCCAATATTGCATGTCCGAGAAGATGACCTTCATGCCGAAGTCGGAGCTGCTGACGCTGGAAGAGATCACGCTGATCGCCGAGCGGTTTATCGGCCACGGCATCCGCAAGATCCGGCTGACCGGGGGCGAACCGCTGGTCCGGCGCGACATGAAGGACGTCATCCAGCGGCTTGGTCGAAAGGTCGCTTCCGGCGAGCTCGAGGAACTGACGCTGACCACCAACGGATCCTTGCTCAGCGAATATGCCGACCATCTCGCTGCCCATGGCGTGCGGCGGATCAATGTCAGCATGGACACGCTGGACCCCGACCGCTTTTCCGAGATCACGCGCGGCGCCGACGTCCAGGTCGTTCTCGACGGCATCGAAGCGGCACAGGCCGCGGGCATCCAGGTCAAGATCAACATGGTCGCGCTCCGTGATTTCAACGAGGCAGACCTGCTGCCGATGGTCGAATATTGCGCGCAGAACGGCCATGATCTGACCGTCATCGAGACCATGCCGCTGGGCGATGTCGGTGCGGATCGCAAGCTGGTCCATATCTCAGCCGATGAATTCCTCCGTCCGTTGCGCAATCATTATGCCCTCGCCCCGATTGCCCATCGCAGCGCCGGCCCGGCGCGCTATGTGTCGGTCGAGCCGCTCGGCCTGCGCCTCGGCCTGATCACGCCGCTCAGCAACAATTTCTGCGACGATTGCAACCGGTTGCGACTGACCACCGATGGCAAGATATTCATGTGCCTCGGTCACAGTGCCCATGTCGACCTGCGCGCTGCGGTCCGCAAGGACGGCATTGCTGCGGTTGACCAGCTGCTCCAGCAGGCTCTAAGGCTCAAACCGCTGCGGCATGATTTCAATGCCCAACTGGATGGGTCCGCAGAGATATTGGAGCGTCACATGAACGTCACCGGCGGATGACCAAGAAGAAATGGGCACTGATCGTGTCACCGACCGAGCCAGCGCGGGAAGCGGCTGAAAAACTCAAGCCGATGATCGACTGGGTGCCGCTGGAGGAAGCGGACCGCGCCGTGGTTCTGGGCGGCGACGGTTTCATGCTGCAGACCCTGCACCAGATGCTCAACCGCAGTGCCATCATGCCGGTCTATGGCATGAACCTGGGCACCGTGGGCTTCCTGATGAACAACTGGCATATGGAAGACCTCAGCGAACGCCTGTCCAAAGCCCGTGCCTTCAAGGTCAAGCCGCTCAAAATGGAGGTCGAGACCATCTCCGGCGCCCATTTCACCCTGCCCGCGATCAACGAGGTGTCGCTGCTGCGCGAAACCCGGCAGACCGCCAAGCTGGAGATCGAAATCAACGGCCGGGTGATGATGGAGGAACTGGTCTGCGACGGCGTGCTGATCGCCACGCCAGCCGGCTCCACCGCCTATAATCTGTCGGCCAATGGTCCGATTCTGCCGCTGACCTGCAATCTGCTGGCGCTGACCCCGATCAGCCCGTTCCGCCCGCGCCGCTGGAAAGGTGCGATTCTGCCGGACAAGATGGAGATCAGCATCCGCGTGCTCAACCCCGAAAAACGGCCGGTAAGCGCGGTTGGCGACCAGCAGGAGGTCCGCGATGTCAGCCGCGTCAAGGTCGCCGTCGACCGCAGCCAAGCGCTGACCATGCTGTTCGATCCGGAACATGCGCTCGACGAACGCATCGCCATGGAACAATTTGTTGTTTGATGGCTTGCCGGACGCAAATGACATTGTTATAGGCGCGCTTCACCACGAAAGGCTCGGTCCAGAATCGAGCATGTTCCCCGATAGCTCAGTGGTAGAGCATTCGACTGTTAATCGAATGGCCGTTGGTTCGAATCCAACTCGGGGAGCCATTTTCCACCTGGTGTTTTTCCGCAATTCTACAGAGATCGCCGCCGAGCAAAAATCGGCGGGTGATGCGGCCGGACCATTTCTGTTCAGATAAGTCTCCTTTTTCCTGATGAACTTTACAAACTTTACAGGGTTATAAGGTGAAATCCGGTCGGGTGGACCGCAGGTGCCGTAGCTTGCTGCGAAACGGTTGCCAGCGGCATTGCTCGGGCTGTCACGGCCGCGGCGGAGCGGATGATAACCATATCGGTGTTCATGGCGCCAATATAGCGGATCCCGGCGGCTGTAGGACAGCATTTTTTGATCTGCGATCGAGGATTGTTGCGCCGGTCGCAGCAACTGTGCTGGCCATCGGGCGATCTAGGGGACTCGCACAAAGTCACTAAGGCTGAAAGCATCCGGTCGATGTTCTTTGTCGCCGTGATACTTCGTGGCTTTGTGTCTTTGTGCGAGCCCGCCCCCTATCGTAGCCGGTAGGGACTTGACAGAAACCGCTTCTTTTATTTTCCGTGACCTTTGCCCCAATGCCGCAGATTTCCTGTCTTTGCGCGTCGTCAACCGGACGCCGAGTGTGACCTTTCGGCATACCCCCTGAAGCCGCCCGGTAGCGTTATGCGGACAGCAGCCAGCGCCGCAATATCTCCAGATTGTCAAAGAGCCTGGCTTGCGCGCATGATAAGCAATTGGGGCGGGTGTAGGAAAGCGTTTTTGTGCGGGATGGGAACGGGAAATGGGTGCATCGGTTACGGTGATGGAGCGTGGTCCGGCTTCAAGTCAAAATGGGCGCGCTAGCAGCGGCATTCTGTTCATTAGACTCGCACGAAGCAGCGAAGGCGCAAAGCGATGGCGCGTGGTCTTCGTGCTTTCGCCGCCTCGCGGGATGATGAGGAATGATGAAGATGTGGGAAGACGGGCCATAAGCCAGATATGGTCGGTCCAACAGGTAAAGGACCAACCCTTGGCAAGAACGGACAGAGGATCGAAGAAATTGGGGAATAGTGCAACTGTCGCCGTAATTCCGAGTTAGGCTTTTGTTATTTGACATCGAGTTTCCTCCATCGACAATAAATACCGTTGAGCGGCAAAGATTCTCTATTCAAAATAGTATAAATTCCAACATTCACAGTCGTTTGATCATCTTGAACGCCATAACCCATGCCGTCAGCGTGAGCGCACCATTTTGGGATATCTCGCCTAGAGCAGTAATAATGCCGGTCAGTTTCATCTAGAGCTTTTGTGAGGCGCCAAGTCTTGCACCAAGGATGAGACAATTCAGTCAAGGACCTTCCCGCAAAAGGTCGCGACTTGTCCCAATTGCAAGCCTCGCGTTTTTCTTCGTAACTCCCTTCAAAATTTGGCGGCACCTCACAAAATCTAAAAAAGGAAGAAATCTCGCGGCTTGTCGCATCGGCGCCGGGTCCTGAAAATTGCTCGTCAGGTTTTGCAACACAAAAGGTAGCAGATGGCTTTACCGAAAGTGTGTCTGCTTTATTACAATGAACCTGCCCTTCCAATCCCGTCCGCGAACACATCTTCTGCCAGTTGCTCCAAAGTTCACAAGATGGATTTTCCTTTTCGAAAGCTGCAAGCGCAGTATCGGCTTCCTCTTGGCTGCCGTAATAAATATCATTGGCAGAGGAAGACTTTGCGGTCGCACAGGACAGAAGTGTTAAGCAGCTAACCATTGTGATAATAGCATTGAGCCCGTTAGCCATTTTCGTCTCTAGCCCCGCCCTTCTTCGCTCGCATCTTCTCCATAACCTCGCGCCCAACAGAACGCGTCACAGATTACGGTGACGTTGCGTAATTGATGTAGCCACTCTCCTGCTTGATACGGAATCACCCGTGAGGGGTTCCGAAGAAGGAGAGTGGTCGTAATCTTGTCACCGTCTGGCAACTGCTCGAAAGCCTGCGCCGCCCCTATTCCGCACCTTCCCCACTCGCCGCCAGTTTCGCCTTCTCCCCCGCAATAAACTCCTTCATCTTCGCCTCCATCACCGGCAGCGGCACCGCGCCCATCGCGAGATAGGCGTCGTGGAACGGCCGCTGGTCGAAGGCGGTGCCGAGTTCCGCCTCGGCTTGGGCGCGGAGCTTGCGGATGCTCATTTCGCCGAGCTTGTAGGCCAGCGCCTGGGCGGGCCAGGAGATATAGCGGTCGACTTCGGTTTCGACATCGCGCTGGGCTAGCGCGGTGTGGCTGGCGAGATAGTCGATCGCCTTTTGGCGGCTCCAGTCCTTGCTGTGGATGCCGGTGTCGATCACCAGCCGCACGGCGCGCCACATTTCGAAGGTTTCGCGGCCGAATTCCTCGTACGGGGTTTCGTACATGCCGAGCTTGGTGCCCAGCCATTCGGTGTACAGTCCCCAGCCCTCGCCATAGCCGGAGAAATAGATATCCTTGCGGAATTCCGGCCGGTCGGGGGCTTCCAGTGCCACCGCCGCCTGGAAGCTGTGGCCCGGGATACATTCGTGCAGCGCTAGCGCGGTCAGATTGTACAATGGCCGGGATGGCAGATCATAGGTATTGAACAGGCAGCTCTCCAGCCCGCCGCGGCCCGATGTATAGACCGGCGCGATCGCGTCCGGCACCGGGCGGATGGTGAAGCGGTAGCGCGGCAGCAGGTTGAAGCTTTCCTTGAGCTTGCCGTCCATCTTCTTGGTGACATAGGCGGCGTAGGAGAGCAGTTCGCGCGGGGTCTTGGCGTAGAATTGCGGGTCGCTGCGCATGAATTCCAGAAACTCTGGGAAGGTGCCGGCAAAGCCTGTTTCCTTCATCGTGGCCTGCATGTCGGCGTCGATCCGGGCGACCTCCTGCAGGCCGATCTGGTGGATCTGTTCGGGGGTCAGGTCGAGCGTGGTGTAGAGGCGGATCTGGTCCTGGTAGAAGCGCTTGCCGTCCGGCAAGGAATACGCGTCAATGGATGTGCGCGCATGGGGCATATAGTCTTCGCGCATGAAACGGAGCAGCGCGGCATAAGCCGGGGCGACCTGTGTCTCGATGATTTGCAGCGCCTCTTTGCGCATCGCCGCCTGTTCTTCTGGCGGGATCGAATCGGGCATATTGCGAAAGGCATCGTAGAAGGGATTGTCCTCGCCGGTCGCGGTATAGGCCTCGATGGTCGTGTCGCGCCCCTCGATACCGACCCGCGGCACGGTATAGCCGCGCGCCAGCCCGGCCCGCATATTGGCGATATTCTCGTCAAAATAGCGGGGGATATCCTGCATGCGGCCGAGATAATCCTGATAGCGAGCGGCGTTGGGAAAACCGGTGCGCGGGTTGAGGCCGCCCCAGAAGAAGGTGTCGCTGTTGAACGGCGCCTCGTAGGTCTTGTACTCGAGGCTGTTAACCTGCTCCCAGATCATCTGGCGGAACACGGCAGCGTTGACCTGCTCCTCGGCCGACAGCTGATCGAGCGGAATGGCATCGAGCTGGCGCAGCACGTCCTGCCAATAGGCCAGCCGTGTCGCTTGGGATTCGGCGGTTTCGCTGGGAAAGCGATTGCCCTGCACCCAGCGGCCATCCTGCTTGACCAGATGGAATTCCTGGTGCCGCCACTCGGTTTCGGCCTCGTAGAGCGCGCGCAATTTTGCGTCCATCGGCCCCGCTTCCGCAGCCGGTGCCGTTTCAGCGGCGGTTTCCCCGGCAAACGCGGGGGCCGTCAAAGCAAGGCTCGCAGCCCCGAGCAACAGAGAAAAACCAATGCGCGATATTGTCATGATGCAGCCCCTGATCGAGATATTTGATCAGCATAGAGGCAGGGCAGCCCGCTCAGGTCAAGCCTTCGCCTCCATCGCAGTGCAAGTTTCTGTGCCGCGGGGCGTCAGACCAGCAATATGCGCAGCGCGACATAGAGGATCAGCAGCGCGGTCAGCCGCCTGATCCAGATTTCCGGCAAGGCCCTGCTGGCCAATATGCTGCCGATCTGGCCGCCGAGCAGTACGCCGACAAACAGCGGCCAGTAAGCGAGTATCGCCTCGCCGCCGCTGCTCAGCCCCGATTTCGCCAGTTGCCCGCCAAGCCCGGCGACCGAGTTGACCAGAATGAAGACGCTGGCGGTGGCGGCGATGCGGCGGCTGTCGGACCAGCGGGTCAGCAGCAGGATCGGGGCAAGGAAGATGCCGCCGCCGATGCCGACCATGCCGGAGAGAAAGCCGATGCCGGTGCCGACGGTCGGCGCGAACAGCCGGTGGCCGGTCCAGCGCCGGTCGCGGGGTTCACCACCCCCTGCCCGCTTGATGAACGGCTCGACAAGCAGCAACAGACCGGCTGCAGCGAGCGACAGGCCGAGCAGCAGCAGAAAACTGTCCTTGTCCAGCACCAGCCGCCCGCCGAGCCAGGCAGCGGGCACCGAAAGGACAAGGATCGGCCAGATTCGCGGCCAGTCGATCAGGCCGCGCGACTGGAAGCGGAGCGTGCCGCCGGTGACAACGATGATATTGCACAGCAGCGCGATCACCGGGAGCGCCCGATAATCCAGAGCGGCCAGCGCCAGCAGGGCAATATAGGTCGATCCGCCGCCAAAGCCGACGCTGGCGTAAAGCGCTGCCGTCAGGGCAAAGAGCAGAGCGAGACCAACAGTACCGATGGTCATTTCACTGCTCGCTCTGCCCTTCGCAATTCAGGTCAGAATTTGCCGTGGCAATGCTTGTACTTGCGGCCCGAACCACAGGGGCAAGGCGCGTTGCGGCTGACCTTGCTGCCATCGAACGGATCGTTGGGATTGTCCATCTGTCCCGACTGGCGCGGTGGCAGGGAGGTCGAAACCGTACCCAAAGTGCCGCCGTCGATGTCATTGCTGTTATCCTCGCCGGTCAGCGGATCGATATGCGTGGTGAGGAAGTCCGGCAGTTCCGGCAATTCCGGCACGGCCAGCTCTTCCGGCCGCTGGAACTGGCTGATCGCGATCGTCTTGGTCACGCCTTCGCGAATGATTTCAAGCATCCGCTCGAACAGGCCAAAGGCTTCCTGCTTATATTCGTCGAGCGGCTTTTTCTGGGCATAGGCGCGCAGGAACACGACCTGGCGCAGCGCATCGAGCGTCGCCAGATGCTCCTTCCAGTGATGGTCGAGCAGTTCGAGCAGGATCGATTTTTCGATCTGCGCCCAGACACCGGGGTTCTCGGCTTCGACCGCTGCCATCTTGGCTTCGAAATCGGCATCGGCCAGATCGGAGATACGGGTTTCGATGATTTCCGGTTCCAGTGCGTCTTCCTGCATCCAGCTGTCGAAGTCGGGCTCGAGGTTCAGCACCTCCCTGACGCGGGTCCGGAGGCCCTCGATATCCCATTGTTCGGGATAGCTGCCGGGAGGACAGGAGTCGGCGACAATCGAATTGACGGTTTCGTGCCGCATGTCCTCGACGACATCGCCGACCGTTTCGGCATCCATGATTTCCGCGCGCTGCTCGTAGATGACCTTGCGCTGTTCGTTCATCACGTCATCATATTCGACGACCTGCTTGCGCGCCTCGTAATTGCGGGCCTCGACCTTTTTCTGGGCGGTTTCAATGGCTTTCGACAGCCATTTGCCGCCGATCGCCTCGCCGTCCTCGAGATTCTTGTTCATCATCTTGGCGAACATCGTCTCGGTGCCGAAGATGCGCAGAAGGTCGTCCTCGAGGCAGAGATAGAAGCGGCTGAGGCCGGGATCGCCCTGGCGACCGGAACGGCCGCGCAGCTGGTTGTCGATCCGCCGGCTTTCGTGCCGCTCGGTGCCGAGCACGAACAGGCCGCCCGCTTCCCTTACCGTCTGACGCAGCGCCCGCACTTCTTCCTCGATCTTGGCGATCGCCTTGTCCTTTTCCGGACCCGCTTCCATTTCCGACAGTTCGTCCTCGATCCGGAAGTCGATATTGCCACCGAGCTGGATGTCGGTGCCGCGGCCGGCCATGTTGGTCGCAATGGTCACCGCGCCGGGCGAACCGGCCTGCGCCACGATATGCGCTTCCTGTTCGTGGAAACGGGCATTGAGGACGCTGTGCTTGACGCCTTCCTTGTTGAGGAAGTCGGACAGCAGTTCGGATTTTTCAATCGAAACGGTGCCCACCAGAACCGGCTGGCCCTTGTCGCTATGCTCCTTCACCGTTTTGGCAATGGCGGCGAACTTGTCGAGCGTGTTCTTGTAGAACTCGTCATTCTCGTCGATCCGCTGCACCGGCTTGTTGGTCGGGATGGTGACGACGTTCATCTTGTAGATTTCGAAAAATTCCGCCGCTTCGGTTTCCGCGGTGCCGGTCATGCCGGACAGCTTCGGATACATGCGGAAATAATTCTGGAAGGTGATCGACGCCATGGTCTGGTTTTCCGGCTCGATCTGCACGCCTTCCTTGGCCTCGACCGCCTGGTGCAGGCCGTTGGACCAGCGCCGTCCGTCCATCATCCGGCCGGTGAATTCGTCGATGATGATGACCTTGCCATCCTTGACGATATAGTCGGTGTCGCGCTTGCGCATGACATTGGCCATCAGCGCCTGGTTCAGGTGGTGGACCACCTGGGTATTCTCGAAATCGTAGAGATTGCTGCCGACCAGCAGGCCCGCTTCCTCTAGCAGCCGTTCGGCCTTTTCGGTGCCGTCTTCGGTCAGCGAGATGTTGCGTGTCTTCTCGTCCTTCTCATAATCCTCTTCGGTGATATTCTGAACCACCTCGTTGACCTTCAGATAGAGGTCGGACTTGTCGTCGGTCGGTCCGGAGATGATCAGCGGGGTCCGCGCTTCGTCGATCAGGATCGAGTCGACTTCATCGACAATCGCGAAATTGAAGGGGCGCTGGACCATCTGGGCGCGCTCATGCTTCATATTGTCGCGGAGATAGTCGAAGCCGAATTCGTTGTTGGTGCCGTAGGTAATGTCGGCAGCATAGGCAGCGCGGCGCTTTTCCTCACCGAGATTGGGCACGATGACGCCGACTTCCAGACCGAGGAAATTATAGACCTGGCTCATCCACTCCGCGTCGCGGCGAGCGAGATAGTCGTTGACGGTGACGACATGGACGCCCTTGCCGTCGATCGCATTGAGATAGCAGGCAAGCGTGGCGACAAGGGTCTTGCCTTCACCGGTCCGCATTTCGGCGATTTCGCCGCGATGGAGCACGATGCCGCCGATCAGCTGCACATCATAATGGCGCTGGCCGAGCGTCCGCTTGGCGGCTTCACGGACGACGGCGAAGGCTTCCGGCAAGATATCGTCGAGCGTTTCGCCGCCAGCGACCCGTTCCTTGAACGCGACCGTTTTAGCAGCAAGTTCGGCGTCAGAAAGGACTTCGACCGATGGTTCGAACGAATTGATCGCATCGACCACTTTCTGCATGGATTTGACGTATCGGTCATTGGCTGACCCGAAGATGGATTTGGCTAAACCGCCGAGCATGACATTTTCCAGTTTATAGATTTTTTCAGGCTGTAAACAGCCGGGAAGAGTGTGGATTTAGGGAGAATTGCCCGCCGTTCAATAGCGGCGGGGCCGGCAGCCGCTAGGGCGCGCCTTCTTCATGTTCCAGCTTGTCGCCGGTGTCGGAACGCATCGTCACGAAGGCCCGGGCCGGCTTGCGGCCTGCGGGCGAAGCGGCAGCAAGACTGATCGAAAGCGGCGCAGCGGCCACTCCCACAAATGCCTGATCTGCCAAGGCTGCGACGGATGATTCGATGACCATGACTCGGCTGGCGACTTCTGCATCGGCCAGTTTGCCCGCGCTTCCCAGGTCGGGTATCACGTGCTCTTCTGCCGCTGCAGACGCTGGCACGGCGAGGCCGACAGCGTTGAATAGCAGCAACATAAAACTTGCAATATATGCGTTCATGGACAAGGCACCCGTCAATATGAGCGCGTTCTATCAAAACATTGGATAAAGGCAAGTTAAGTGTCGGACAAACTTTCCCCCCTCGCCCCAGCGCAATCCCCCGCATTACCGGATATTCCGGGCGTCACCTGCCGGGTCGCCCGGGCCCGCTACAAGGAATGGGATCGCTGCGATCTGACCTTTGTCGAACTGGCAGCGGGAACGGCGGTCGCCGGCGTGCTGACCCAGAGCAAATGCCCCTCGCCGGAAGTCGAATGGTGCCGCGAAGCGCTGCAGGGCGGCAAGGCCCGCGGCCTTGTCGTAAATGCCGGCAATGCCAATGCCTTTACCGGCGCGCGCGGCAAGGAAGCGGTGCAGAAGATCGTGTCACTGGCATCAGCGCAATTGGGTTGCGCCGAAACGGAAATATTCGTGTCTTCTACCGGCGTGATCGGTGTGCCGCTACCGCAGGACAAGGCCGAAGCGGGCCTGAAAGCAGTGTTTGCAGCGCAACCCTGCGACTGGAAAGAGGCTGCGGCAACAATCATGACCACCGATACTTTTCCGAAAATGGCGACCACCAGCGCTGTCATTGGCGGAACGACGGTCCATCTCAACGGTATCATCAAGGGTTCGGGGATGATTGCGCCGGACATGGCGACGATGCTCGGCTATATTTTCACCGATGCGACGGTTGACGCTGCGTTTCTGCAGCAGATGCTGAGCGCGGCGACGGCGAGGAGCTTCAACTGCATCACCGTCGACAGCGACACTTCGACCAGCGACACGGTGCTGGCCTTTGCCACCGGGCAGAGCAACACCCCTGCCCTGACCTCGTTCGACGATGATGGCGCCGATGCCTTTCAGGCGGCGTTGAGCGATCTGTGTATGCAACTGGCCCATCTGGTGGTGCGCGACGGCGAAGGCGCGAGCAAATTTATCGAAATTGCGGTGAGCGGAGCGGAGAGCGACGCGAGTGCCAAGCGCATTGCCCTGTCGATCGCCAATTCGCCGCTGGTCAAGACCGCGATTGCCGGCGAGGATGCCAACTGGGGCCGCGTCGTGATGGCGGTCGGCAAGGCCGGCGAACCGGCCGATCGAGACCGGCTGGCAATCGGCTTTGGCGGCGTCACCGTGGCCCGCGACGGGCTGGTCGTGCCGGATTATGACGAGGCACCTGTCGCGGCCCATCTCAAGGGCAGCGAGATCGATATTGCCGTCGATATCGGGCTGGGCGATGGCAAGGCCAAGGTCTGGACCTGCGATCTGACCCACGGCTATATCGATATCAACGCAGACTACCGGAGCTGAAGGCGTGCACCGGCTCTATCAGCCCGTTCTGGAAATATTGGAGGCATCTTCGCGCGATATCGTGCTGCCTTATTACCAGAATCTGCAGTCGCACGAAGTCGACGAGAAGACGCCAGGCGATCTGGTGACCGTCGCCGACAAGCTCAGCGAGGAATTTATCAGCGAGGCGCTAACCGCGCTGACACCGGATGCGAAGCTGGTCGGAGAGGAAGCTTTTGCCGCCGATCCGGCGGTTATGGATCAGATAGCCGAAGGTCAGGTCTGGATCATCGATCCGATCGACGGGACCGGCAATTATGCAGCCGGAAAGCCGCCCTTCGGAATATTAATCGCTCTGGCCGAGCATAACAGAACGGTGGCAGGCTGGCTTTACGACCCGCTGACCGGGCGCATCTGTCATGCGGTCAAGAATGGCGGCGCCTTCATGAACGGGGTGCCGATCGCTGTATCCGAGGATCATCCGGACCGTCCGGTGGCCGCGCTGGCAACCGGATTCATGACCGTCGAGCAGCAGGAAAGACTGCTGGACGATGCGGAACCCTTTTATCAGATTGTCGATATCCCGCGCTGCGCCGCGGAGCAATATCCGCGGCTGGCGCTGGGCACCAACCATATTTCGGTTTTTCACCGCACCCTGCCCTGGGACCATGCCGCAGGGATATTGTTCCTCAATGAAGCGGGCGGCAAATGCGCGCGCTGGGACGGGTCTTCCTACCGACCGGCGGACCGCAAAAAAGGCCTGCTCGGGGCCTCATCGCCGAAATTGTGGGACGAGGCCGCCGAGCGGCTTGGGGATATATTCAGGGTTTAGGCAGGCAGGCTGGATTCGAGCCAGGATTTCAGCTGGCTTTTCGGAGCCGCGCCCACCTTGGTTTCCACCGGTTCGCCGTTGTTGAACAGGATCATGGTCGGAATGCCGCGCACGCCATATTTCGCCGGCGCATCCGGACTGTCGTCGATATTGAGCTTGGCGATCGTCACCTGCCCCGCCAGTTCCTCGCTGATTTCTTCCAGCGCAGGGCCGATCATCTTGCACGGGCCGCACCATTCTGCCCAGAAATCGACCAGAACCGGCCCATCAGCCTTCAGCACGTCGCCTTCAAAACTTTCGTCGGTAATTGCCTTGGTAGCCATAACGAATCTCCAATTGTTTGAACCCTATCTAGGTATGCTGGCCGCTGCGCTCAAGCGCATTGGCGCAAAGCTTTTTCATGCCGGCTCAAAGCCGGGCTTGTGCTGTTCGATCAGAGCGGTCGAAAGCTCCAGCATTTGCGGGCCGTGCGAATAGAGCAGTCCGGCGCGGATCGGACGTCCCGGGAAGATTTTTTCGAGCGCCGCGACATAGGCGGCCATCTGCCGCAAATAGGCGACCGGGGCTTGCTCGGCGCTTGCGGGCACCTGCCGGCCGGTCTTGAAATCCACGACATGGATGGCGTCGTCCTCGATCAGCAGCCGGTCGACGGTGCCGGAGATCACATGCTCGCCGACCACCGCGGCAATCGGGGCTTCGGCCAGGCTCCCGGGCGCAAACAGCGCTGACCATTGCGGATTGTCCATCACCGCCAGAACCGTGCCGACAATCTCCGCACGGCGGGCCGCATCGGCAATCTGCTTCTGCTTTTCCAGCCAGCGGTCGGCAACATCCGCCCGGCGTTCGGGGCTGATATCCGGCAATCGCTGGAACAGGCTGTGCAGCAATATGCCGCGCTCGGCGGCATCGCGCATAGTGATATCCGGCGGCGGATTGCTGGCATCATCGGGACCAAGGTGCGAGGGGGTGAGCGGACGCGGCGGGCGCGATTCTTCCGGTGCCGGGCGAAACAGCCAGCCAGGCACTGGCGCTTCTGCCTCCACCGGATCGTTCCCGCCATCGCCAGCAGGCAAGGTGCCGGGCCGGTTGCGGCGGTCGATCCGATAGTCCCGCACCGCAAACCAGTCCGGGTCTTCCCGCCAGTCCGAACCCAGCGCGATCAGGCCGCGCTCGATCGCAGCAAACCAGCTCAGTTCCGGGACCTCGCCCTTTGCCCTCGGCCCCAGCACCCCGGCTACGACGAGATGCTCCTCGGCCCGAGTCATCGCGACATAGAGCAGCCGCCAATGTTCCTCCATCGCGATCTTGTCCGCATGGGCTGCATGTTCGGCGAGAATGCCGACCCGCTCCGCCTTGCGCACCGGCACCACCGGATATTCCAGTTCGCGATCGGTGCCCTCGCCCAGCTTGATCGCGAAGCCGCCGCTTTTCTTGCTCGCCGGATCGAAGGTGGCATTGGCCAGGATCACCAGCGGCGCCTGCAGCCCCTTGGCGCCGTGCACGGTCATCAGCCTTACCTCGTTGCCGCCCTCGACCTGCTCGCGCTTGATCTCGACATCGCCGCGGTCGAACCAGTCGAGAAAGCCCTGCAGCGTCGGGATATGGTCGCGCTCGAAGGCCAATGCCGTGGCCAGCAGCTCGTCGAGCGGATCGACCGCGGCATGGCTGAGCCGCGCCAGCAACCTGCTGCGGCCCTGCATCGGTCCCGACAGGATCGTCTCGAGAAACTGGTAGGGCGTGTTGAAATCGGCCATGTTCAGCAATTGCTGCAGCGGTCTTATCTGCTGGCCGAGCCCGTCCTGCCGCCGCAAAAATTCCCAGAGGCTCTTTTCCGCATGATCCTTGCCGCGGTAGCCGCGCTCTAGAAGATCGTCCTGCGTCCAGCCGAGAAGCGGCGAGACCAGCAGACTGGCGAGATTGAGGTCGTCATGCGGCTGCAGCACGAAGCGGATGGCGGCGAGCAGGTCCTGCACCACCAGCGGCTGGTTGAGGCGGATACGGTCGATGCCGGCGACCGGCACCTGTTCCGCAAACAATCGCGCCACGATGAGCGCGCTGAGATCGTCGCGCTTGCTGACCAGAATCAGGATGTCTTTTGGTTCCAGCGCCCGGTTTTCGCGGTCCAGCCAGAGCGGATTATCCGGGGACAGCCACTGCTTGATCTGCAGCGCCAGCTGCTGGGCAAAGACCCGTTTCTCTTCGCTGGCCCAGGATTCCTCATCCTCGTCATCGGCCTCGCTGCCATTGGCGATCGGCTTCCACAATGTGACGCTGCCGCTGGCGTCGAGATAATTGCTGCGATGTTCGGGCACCCGGTGATCCAGCCCCAGCTGCTCGTGGCCGAGCTGTTCCAGCGTCGCATCGACGACATTGAGGATCGGCGGGGTCGAGCGGAAGCTGCGGTCCAGCGACAGGTCGCCGAAGGCCTGTTCCGATGCATCGGCCAGCGCGAAGAACTCGGTCCGAGCATTGGCATAATTGTGCGGGCTGGTGCCCTGGAAACCGAAGATCGCCTGCTTAAAGTCGCCGACGGTGAACAGGGTCCGGTGGCGGTCCGGATCGGCGCCCAGCCCGGCAAAAAATTCGCCGGCCAGCGCCCGGACAATTTCCCATTGCGCGAGATTGGTATCCTGCGCCTCGTCGATCAGGATATGGTCGGTGCGCTGGTCGAGCTTGTAGCGAATCCAGGCCGCCATATCGCTTTTCTGCAACAATCGGGCGGTCATCCGGATCATGTCGTCGAAATCGACCACACCGTGCAGTTTCTTGGCATCCGCATAGCGGTGATAGAAGGCGCGGCCGGCTGCCAGCGCGCCGGCGAACAGGTCGGCATATTCGAACAGCGCCGCCTTCTCGAGCAGCCCGTTGCTCCATTCGAACAGCGCGCCGGCGATGAAATCATAGTCCGGCAGGGCTTTCAGCAAGCCCTTGGTCGCCTTGGGCGGAGCGCCGGTGGTCTTGGTTGCCCAGGCGAGATGGACATCCGGCAGCGCAGCCGCCCGCTCCTCCGGCTTCAGGTTGAGCCACAGGCGGATCGCCAGCTGCCGCTCCTGTTCCTTCTTGCCGCCAAATTCCGCCATCGCATCGCGCAGCAGGGTGATGGCGCGCAGGTCGATCGCTTCGTCGGTGCAGCGATCCGCCAGCCAGGATTGCGCGTCGCCGTCGATCGGCAATCCCAACAGGCCGCGGGCAAAGGGCAGCACCCCACTCGGCAGTCCTTCCATCGCATCGGCCTTGGCCGCGCAGTCCATCAGAAACTGTTCGGTCGCTTCCTCGCCCATGCGCACGCTCAGCTGCTGGATAGCCTGGATGATCTCGGGACGGCCACTCTGTTCTTCCTCGAGCAGCAGATCGCCAAGCGCCTCACGCGCCAGGATTTTCTGGTCGCGCTGCTCGATCGGCTTGAACATCGAGGCGATGCCGGCCTCTTCCGGGAAGGAGGCGAGCAGCGACTGGCAGAAGCCGTGGATCGTCATGATCCGCAAGCCCCCGCCCTGCGCGTCGAGCACGCGGGCAAACAGGGTGCGGGCGCGGTTCCGGGTTTCCGGCCCGGTGGAGGCGCCGATCGCGGCCAGGTCGCTGGCCAGGCCGGTATCGTCCATCCGCACCCAGGCGGCGAGCTGCAGGTTGATCCGCTCCGCCATCTCGGCGGCCCCGGCCTTGGTGAAGGTCAGGCAGAGAATATGTTCGGGATCGACTTGCTCGGTCAGCAGCAGGCGGAACACTCTCGCGGTCAGAACCTGCGTCTTGCCGGTGCCCGCGGAGGCGCTGAGCCAGATATGCGCCTCGGGCTCGACGGCATCGATCTGCCGGTCCTTGAGCGGGAAGATTTTCGGCTTGGCGCTACTCATGATCCGCTGCCTCCACCGGGGAGCGCCCGTACCATTCCTCGAGCCGCATCAGCTGGTCATAATCGGCATAGCGGGCATATTCCGGGTGCAGCTTGGCGGTCATCGGTTCGCTGCCCTTGAGATAAAGATCAGCCGCGTCGTTGAGCCGGGCGACGGCATGGTCAACCATCGCGTCGGCGGCGATGATATTGTCGGCTCGCCCCTTGGTCGGGGATCGGACATGGCCGAAACTGTCGGTGCCGCTTTTTTTCGCCAGCGACCAATATTCGAAGGCGACTGCCTCGCCTGCGATATCCTTGAACCCACCCAGTTCGGCGATCGCGGCGAGCAGGCCGAGTTGCAGATTATAGCCCTCGATCACCGCCCGGTTGCTGGGCGCGCCGCCGGCCTTGTAGTCGACCACGGCAAGCCCGCCGTCCGGCATCCGGTCGATCCGGTCGGCGATGCCGGAAAGCTCCACACCGGCGATCTCGGTCTTGCCGTATATTTCCGAAGCGAGCGGTTCGCGGCCGGCCTTGCGGTTTTCGGCGACGGTCTGGGCTATCCAGTCCAGACCCTCGAGCAGCCGCGGTGCCCACAGGCCGCGCATCAGCGGATGCAGGCCGGGGTCCTGCAGAAAGGCTTGCGCCCGTTCGCGCAACGCGCCGGGGGCATAATCGTCCTGCCTGGCCCATTGGTCGAGAATGTCGTGGATGATGGTGCCGCGCCAGGCTGCGCTCGGGTCTTCGTCGATCCGGTCGAGCGAGGCAAAGCCCATGATCTTGTTGGCGTAGAAGACATAGGGGTCGGCGACCAGCCGGTCGACCTGGGTGACCGAAATCGGGATATGGCGCTGTTCCGGGCTGGGCATCGGTGCGGGGCGGGCATAAGGCACCGGCTCGGTTTCCGGCTGGTCGAGCGCCGCCAGCCAGGCCCGCGCCTGCGGATGGTCCTTCAGATTGTCGCCGCACATGCCCTTCAACCGGAGGAGGAAGCGGGAGGCAATGGCAGGGCCGGAATCGTCGCGGCGCGCGCGGGAGAGAATGACCCTTTTCGCGCCCATGGCACCGACCAGATCATGGGCGGAAAGGCCGATCTGCCTTTCCTGCGCCGGCAGGCCGAGCGACTTGCGGATCATCGGAGCGAGCCACGGGTCCGGCGTAATCGCCTGCGGCCAGCTGCCCTCGTTGAGGCCGCAGCAGATCACCAGCTCGGATTGCTGCAGGCGGGCCTCCAGCAGACCGTAGAGCGCGATCCGTGGGTGGCCGCCATAAGGCGGGCGCACCGATATTTCAGCCATCAGCGTCTCGAAATAGCCGGCCAGCTCGTTGCCGGCGATCCGGAGTGGGCCCATATCGGCGCGGATTTCCAGCTTGGTCAGCAGTTCAGCCAATTCGCGGCCGCCCGGCCCCGCCCAGACGGCCCCGTCGGTCAGCGTCTGCGCCAGCTGCCGCAGCTGGTCGAGTAGCCGGGGCCAGTCGAGCGGCGGCGCGAACAGATTGTCCGTGCCGGCGAACATGGTGCGGACCGACTGCCACCAGGGGGTTATCGCTTCGCGCAGCTTTTTTGTCCGGTAATTGTCCGCCTTAAGCAGCGCCTCGATACCCGCCAGCCCCGGCGCCGGGCGCGGGCCGCGCAGCAGCAGGTCGAGCTTGCGGACATTGTCGAGCCAGGCCAGCCGCCCTTCCCCCCGCTGGACCAGGGGATGCTTGAGCAGCGCCAGAAATTCGGCCGGCGGAAAGCCGTCGGCGACCGCCGCCAGCAGGTTGAGGAAAAACACGCCTTCCGGCAGTTTCGCCAGCGGCTGGCCGGCCGTATCATCGACCTGGACCTCCCAGCGCTTGAGATGAGCCGAGATGCGCGTCGCCAGCGAGCGGTCCGGGGTAACAATGGCCACCCGCTGGTCCGGATCTTCCATCGCCTCGCGCGCCAGCAGGGCAATGATCTGCGCTTCCTCGGCGCTGTTGCCGGCCTCGACCGTCTGCACCCCGGCGAGGCTGCGTTCCTGGCTTTCCAGCGTCTGCCAGCGGACGGTTAGTTTCGGGATCGCGAAGGCGTTGCTGAGCGCGCGGCTTCGCCTCGCCGCCGCACCGCTCTCGCCGGTGCGCGGCCAGCGCATCACTTCGCCGCGCGCGATCGACATCCGGTCGAGCAGCAATTTCATATGATATTGCGGATGGGTTTCCTGCGCGCGCCCGATATGGCCGCTATCCGGATCGGGCTGGAACGGGCCCAGCAGATTCCATTCTTCGTCCGGCATGATCAGGTCAAGGTCGGGCAGCACCACCATGCCGGAGGGCATGAAGGATATGGTCTGGAGAAAGCGCGCGATGGCGGGGGCGGAGGTGGTGACACCGGCGGCGACCACGAAATGCTCGGGCGGCGATATTTTCCAGCTTTGCGCGATATGGTCGAACAGCGCGTTGCGGCGCACCGCCTGGTCGACCCGCTGCCATTTTTGGAGCTGCTGCTGCCATTTTTCGGCGATGATCAGGAAGAAGCGATAGGAATCCTGCCAGTGGCTCGACAGGTCGAGACTGTCCGGTTCCGTCTTCATCAGGTCGGCGAGCGAGATTTCCTCGATATTGAGCTGGTCGAGCGTGCGGGCAAACTCGCGGGCCAGGCGCAGCGCATCCTTCGCCAGGATCGCATTGTCGCGCAGCCCGAATTCCTTCTGGATCATCTGCGCGAGAGTGAGCAGCCGGTCCATCGAGTCGATGGCCGGCGCAATATCGAGCGCCAGTTCGCCGGAATCGAGCGCGACGCCGATCGATTCGTCGAGATCGAGGTCGCCGATCACCGCCATCTGCGGCAGCAGCAGCCCGTCCTCGCTGAGCCGGACGAAGGCTTCCTGCAGCGCCCGCTGGGCACGATTGTTGGGCAGAATGACGAGACCGCGGGCCAGCCCGAACGCGTCCCTGGCAAAGCGGTCGATCAGCCCCTGCGCCAGCGCGTCGGCAAAGCCGCCATGCGCGGCAATATTGTAGATGGATGGCCGGGGGCGGTCAGGCATCCGCCAGCGCGGCTTCGGTCGGCGCGATCGCCTCCGGCGAGCCGACCTCGAACCATTCGCCCTGATGGACCGACCCGAACAGACGCCCCTCGCCGATCGCCCGTTCCCACAGGATATTGGTCGAAAAGGGCCCCTCCGGCGGATCACGCAACAGACGCTTGGACAGCAGCCTCGAGCTGATCCTCGAGCAGGACGGCGGTGAGATCCGCGAGCGG
>JAUCYS010000020.1 GCA_030373505.1 Parasphingorhabdus sp. | reverse complement strand
GCCGGGCCTCCGACACTTCCAGCCCGCCGTACTTCGACTTCCAGTTGTAGATCGTGACGTGCCCCCCATCGTTCATCCATTTGCGATTAGAGTCTCGGCATTGTTGTTGCGCACATGCGCAGGTGAAGCAAGGGGCTGCGCAGCGTAGCCTCCGGCTAACCCCATTGCTCGGCCTTGTTGAACATCGCGCGCAAGATTTCACTGCGCGGTTGGCCGCGCCCGGTCCTGCTGCGCGGGTTATCCACTTTTAATTCGCCAGCGGCGAAGCGGATAGGAGCGCAACATAGCGCAGAATTGGGGGTGAACCCAGGCTCGTCTCCCCTGATTTCCCAAATCTGCTTGGCCTATGTTCCGATCAAGTGCGCCAGCGGCGCATCGGAAACTCAGGTGGAAGTGCTTGCATGGCAGGCCGCATCGAAGCTCGACGGGCCATTGATCTGCCAAACAAGCTAGTCGGGTTCGCTCGACCAAGAATGCCAGCGGCAAGTCGGCGACCGGCAACAAGGAGTCCACGCGACGCATCGCAGCGCGACGCTCTTAGGGCGCGACCTAATAGAAAATTTGATCTATCGGTGCGGTGTTCGCCCACGGCGAGTGGGCTTTGCCGCTAGCCGCGCCTTTGCTCCTGCCGACGCTCTAGATGTTCCGTCATCGACTGCCGGATCGTTCATCATCGGCTCCCATCCGCTCATACCCTGCAACACGCGGTCGGCATGTTTAATCGTGTTCACATGGCCATAATGCTGCTCGATCATCTTGACCGAGGTGCCCATCTGCTCTGCAAGAATATAAACATCGACACCTTCGCTAAGGCGGAAGGTGGCATAGGTATGGCGGAAACAATAGGTTGAGCGGGGCGTTCCGTTCGGTCCGATTTTGACACCCGCTGAAGTCAGCAGCTTCTCGACGGCATCCTCAAACAGATATTTAGCTGGTTTACCGCTAATGGTAGTGAATACCGCATCATCCCGTCCGGTAGCTTTCGAAATAGCGCGGATGCGGTCGAGATAATCGCCAACGCTTTTCGGCGCGACCAGCTTGCGTGATTTGCCCTTGCCCTGAACATACAGGACGACAATCTCTTTCCCGTCCCGATCCTTGGCGGGCATAATATCACGCCAGCGCAGGTTCTTGGCCTCTGGCGGGCGCATCCCTGTGTTACACATGATGAGCATGAAATTGTAGCACATGGTTCGCGACCATGTGCCGGGCGCATTTGTTGCCTTCTTGATCCAAGCGCGCCCCGCAGTATGCAGCTTGCGATATTCCTCCAGGGTGAATTCATCACGGCGCATGGTTTTGAGTTTGGGTTTCCCCTCGAAACGCTGGTTTGCCGAAACATAGCGTTTGCGGATGGCAAAGTTCATGGCCGCATTGAATGCGGCCATTTCAAAGTCGATGGTGGAATCGCTGATCTGTGCGCGATGCCGTCCCTTACCATTTTCGCGTCGCCAAGTCGGATAGGCTGCCCAGCGATCTTGTCCGACCAAATGAATCTGTGTGCTGCCGACATAGCGGTCAAGCGCGCCAAGCAGCACATTTTTGAGATTTTTGACGCGCGCTTGGGAAATCTCGCCTGTATCAGCGCGGCGCTGCTGAACGGCGAGAAATTCCTCTGCGACTTGCCGAAAGGGCCGGTTGAATACCGGCACATCATGTTTGAGCCGAAAGCGCACATCGGCGTCGTGGTCAAATGCGCGGTCGCGCGCGGCATCCCGGTCGGGCGTCCCCAATGCAATGGTTTTGTAGCGGTCGTCCTTTGGTAGCTTTATCCGACAGTAGAAATTGCTATGCGTCACATCGCCTCGCCGGAAGATTATAAGTCCAGTTTTGAGTTCTTCCTTATCGGTGATAAACGCCATCGCCATGCTCCACTGTGCAGAATCCGTGCAGATCGGCGGGCTAAGTCATTGATTTGCCGTATCTGTGCAGGCTCTGTGTGGATACTTATACATCTTTTTATTGTTTAATCATAGAACTTTAGTTAGATACTCTCATCCTGAACTCGTTTCAGGATCTCGTCCGTCTTCCCCCCATCTGCCGGTTCGGCCGAGCGGGGTCCTGAAACAAGTTCAGGATGACGACTCTCCGCCGTATCATCTCCGTTGCCGCAGCGCGCGCATTGCCCAGACGTCGCGCAAATTCATCCTGATAGGTCATGATTTTCCTCCATCTAAGAGACCCTCCCGATCGCGGCACAGGGTGCGGACGGACCGGTATGGTTTGTTGAATTGAGGTAATATAGCATATTTGGTGAGGTGTAGGAAAGAGGGAGATGAACCATAAATGCACGAAATCTGTCCGAAGTGGCGTTCCAGTTATCATCGGTGGATTACATGTGGCAAAATTTAATAAAACAAAATCATAGGTAATCGAAAGATGGAAGAGCCTGACTAGATAATAATTCAAAACTAGCTTGACGGTTAATAAACTAATAGACAAAATGCATGTAGAGCCTGCGGACAGATTTTTTGCGGCGTTTCGCTGCACGTGAAAAGAATGTGAGAGGGAATTGCCCCTATCGTTAATCCTATGCAATATCTATGTGATGTTCATCGCGTAAGAGTGTCCGCAGGTTCACAATGAGCAAAACGAAAATACAACTCCTTCGTGAATGCAGTTCCCGGGCAGATTTAGCAAAATTGCTCGGCTATAAACCAAAAACTTTGGCATATATAGTCTACCAAATACCTTCCGATGCGAAATACAAATCCTTCAAGCTTGCAAAGCGTTCTGGCGGCAAGAGAACAATTGAAGCGCCAATCCCTGAACTAAAGCTTCTGCAAAAACGATTGTCAAAATTGCTGCAAGACGCTTTATCGGATATCGATGCAGAAGCAGGTCAGACGGGTTCGATCCACCACGGATTCAGACGAAAAAAATCGATTATTACCAATGCAAAAAACCATAGAAATCGGAGATTTGTCTTTAATTTGGATTTAGCTGACTTTTTCCATGCAATAAATCTGGGCCGTATTTTAGGGTTTTTCCAAAAGAACAGAAACTTTTGCCTAAATTATGAAGTGGCCCTCACCATCGCACAAATTTGCTGTTACAAAGGTAGATTACCACAAGGTGCTCCAACGTCGCCCATTGTTTCCAACCTTATCACTCATATTTTGGATATTCGCTTAGCGAAATTGGCATCGATTCATGGTTGCACTTACAGTCGTTATGCTGATGATCTGTCACTATCGACGTCCGACAGGAGATTTCCTCGGCAGATTGCTCGAAAGGGCCTATTTTCAAGCGAATGGCATGTTGGCAAGAAATTAAAAAAGGAAATAGTCTCTTCGGGATTTGAAATCAATCCGCTGAAAACTAGAATGCAATATCGGCAATCAAGACAAGATGTGACCGGTCTTGTAGTGAATCAGAAAGTTAATACTCCAAGCGAATATTACCGTGAGATAAGGGCAATGTCTCATAATTTCAAAAATAAAGGATATTATTACCACTTACGATATGAGAGAACGTCCAACGGGAGAATAAAGAAAAAAAAGGAAGATGGAACCAGAGATCATATCAAAGGAAAATTTAGTCACCTTCACAACGTTAAATCATCTCAATGGTCCAAACAAAATCCTATACCTTCCGAGTTGTCAGCTTACGAAAAAGATTACCGTGACCTGTTGCTGTTCGTGGACTTTCATTTTTCGGAAAAGCCAGTAATCCTTTGTGAGGGCAAAACCGATTTGATATATCTCAAGGCTGCCTTGCAAAAAAAATATAAACAATACCCCAATTTGATTGAGAAAAAGCAATCGCGGTATATCTATAAGGTTAGATTTGTAAGATATACCGCCACCTTAAAAAGGCTTCTTTCGCTCACAGGAGGAACCAGTCAGTTGATGGAATTTCTCTCGAGATACAAGAGAACCCAAGGCGAATTTTGCGATATTAAAAACCAAAGACCCGTTATATGCTTGATAGACAATGATAGCGGTGCGAAGGGTTTTTTGAATTGGAAGGACAGCAAAGGTAAGAAAATAAATCGAAAGGATGACCATTTTCATTTATTTGGAAATGTGATTCTAATCCTTACACCCAATCCCACTGGGAAAAATGAATGTAAGATCGAAGATTATTTTTCGAAGAAGTTACTTGATACCAAACTTGGCACCAAAAAATTTAATTCAGAAAACAAGGGTGTGAGCGAGACGGAGTACGGTAAAACTTGGTTCGCTGAACGAGTCATTTGGCCAAACCGTGAGAATGTCTCCTTTGATAAATTTTTACCTCTGCTCGACCGGCTGGATGCGGCGGCAATTAAAAGATTCTGAGCGTCCCCCTCGTTCTTCACCACAGGAGAAGGGGAGCGGACCACTTACCTCATCCGCGTGACCGACTCACAAACGCATAGTCAAGCATCGCATAGGCCCCACCGCGGAACCACAGATAGGGAATCCGTGCCTTCCGCAGAACACCCTCATCCAACTGCGCCTAGCCGCCTGCGCTGACGCTTCGGCGGCAAGGCTTCGTATCCTTCTCCCTCACGGGAGAAGGGCTTAGGCCCCGTGCCTCTCCTCCCATTCCGCCCGCCCGATCTCCCACACCAGCGATGGCCGGGGCGTTCCGTCCGGGCGCTGGCTGGTGATCTCACCCATCCGGCGGAAGCCGAGATGGTCGAGCATCTGGATGGTGCGGATATTGTCGGGGGCGGCGGTTTCGCAGAGCAGGTCTAGGCCGAGATGGTCGAACATCCAGGCAAAGCTCTCTCGCGCGCCGGTGCTGCCGCGGCGCTGGCCCTGGCGGTCGGGGTGGATCGCGCCGCCGAGCTCGCCGGCCGCCCATTGCGGCCAGAGGCACAGATCGCTGTAGCCGCTGATCCGGCCGGCCTCGTCGAAATTGAGAAACAGCAGGCCGCTGCCCTCGTCGCGCTGCGCCCGGTGGTCGGCGATAAAGGCGCGCACCATCTCCACCGTCAGCGGGCGGGGCAGGGTGTAGATCGGCGCGTGGATGCGCGGGTCTGCGAGAAATTCGTGGAACCGCTCGGCATCCTCGGCGGCGGCGAGACGGGACGAGTCGCCGCCGGGGCCGCGGGTGGTGGCGGCGACGGCGGCGCGGATCGCGGCGGCCTTGGCCGGGCTTGCCGGGTTGCGGGTGATCGGGATGCCGTGCTGTGCCGTCATCGGCGAAGACTAGCCGCTTTTGTGGCGTGCTGCCAAGGCTTTAGCCCAAGCCGGTCAGCTCCAGCACGGTTGCGACCAGGACGTAGCCCAGCACCGCATAGACCCCGCCGCGGAACCAAGGATAGGGAATCCGCGCCAGGCTGGGAAAGCCAGCGGGGTGGACCACGGTCAGGCGCTCGCCGATTACCGGGGTCGGGAAGGGCGTAGTCAGCGGATCGCGGACCTCGATAAAGCCGCCGCGCTCGTCGGGGACCAGCAGGATCGCGCTGTACAAGGTGGCACCGCCGCGGCGAGTGATCTGGTGGCGGACGATCTGGGCCGGCACATGGCGGGTCTCGCTGCGGATGAACGGCAGGTCGCTGCGCAGCAGATACGCGAGGCCGGCGCCGGCGAGGGCGAGGCCGATCGAGAGGAAAATCGTTTCGATGGGCGGGCGCTATCACGCTTTTGCGGGGCTGTTAAGAGCCTTGCTCCGGCGCTGTGCAGCGGACCGGAAATTCCCTTAACTATTATCTCCTATAGGCAATGCTCCCCCCGCTCGCGCGGTCGAAATCGCGCGGACGGGGGTAGAGCATTTGGTGCCGTAATCTGGAGAAGACGAAGTGAATTCGAGGCCGCGAATCTGATGCTCAGCAGGATGATCGAAATTCACCAGGAATTCTGGCGGTTCAACGCCGACCGCGATCCGAAGGTCCGCGAGCTGGTGGCGCGGCAGCAACTGCGGCTGATCGGCGAAGTGGCCCGGATTGTCGCGACGATCATGATCCCGGTGTCGCTCTATATGATCGTCAATCTCTATCTCCATGCCAGCACGCCGTTTCTCGCCGCCGGCCTGTTCGGCCTGGCCGTGGTCGCCTTTATCTCGGTGCGCAATTTCCACCGGCAGAAGCACCGGTCCTTCGATTACGCCCATTTTGACGCCTCGCTGCGCATGCTGTGCGCGGAAAGTGTCATCGTCAGCCTTGCGATCAGCCTGTGCATTACCTTTCCGCTGGCGTTCGGCCAGATTCCGTTCAGCCCGGCCAGCGTGATCCTGGCGCTCGGCAGCATCGTCGTCGGCGGTTTTACCTATGGCAGCATCCCGCGCGCGCAGACCTGCGCGATCGGCGTGCTGACGCTGTCGCTGGCGATCAGCTTTTTCGCGGTCGAGGGGATTGGCGGGCTGGAGCCGGTGGCGCTGCTGCTGTTCTTTGCCGCCGCGCTCGACTCGATCTACCGCATGTGCTTCTTCAATTTCGTCAAGCGCCATATCTATGCCGCGCAGCAGAAAGAGGCGGCCGAAACGGTCAAGCTGCTGCTCAACGACTATGCCGAGCAGAGCGCCGACTGGCTGTGGGAAACCGACAGCAGCAACCGCATCGTCCGCGCGTCGGAGCGGTTCGCGACCGCCGCGGGGCGGACGATCGACGATCTCAACGGCACCCCGATCACCGATCTGTTCGGCGAGGGCGAGGCCCGCCAGCTGCTGCTGCGGATGATCGGCGAGGGCCGGCCGGTGCGCGATCTGGAGCTGCCGATCAAGGTGCGGGGCGAAGACCATTGGTGGCGGATTTCCTGCCGGACGATGACCGCCACGAGCAGGGCGGCGAAGGCGCTGCGCGGAGCGGCGACCGATATCACCAGCGAAAAGGCGGCGAACGACCAGATCGACCGGCTGGCCCATTATGACAATCTGACCGGTCTGCCCAACCGCGCCTCGTTCAACCGCTCGATGGAGCGCGCGCTGACGCGGCTCGACGACGGAGAAAGCCTGGCCCTGCTTTATGTAGATGTCGACCGGTTCAAGGCGATCAACGACACGATGGGGCACAGCGCCGGGGACCGCGTGCTGCAGGCGGTCGGCAGCCGGCTGAAAGAAGCGATCGGGGTCGGGGACATTGCCTCGCGGCTGAGCGGCGACGAGTTCGCGGTCTGCCTGCGGGCGGTCGCGGCAGGGCAGAATGTCGCTGATCTCAGCAGGGACATTGCTAGCAAGGTCTGTGCGCCGTTGAGTGTCGACGGGCACAATGTCTCGATCGGCATCAGCATCGGCATCGCGCTGTCCCGCGACCCGCGCGATACCGCCGAGGATCTTCTGCAGCGCGCCGATATCGCGCTGTACCGGTCCAAGGAAAACGGGCGCGGGCAGCTGACGGTGTTCCGGCCCGAGATGCTGCAAGCGCTGCAGGACCGCAGGGCGATGGAGCTGGACCTGCAGACGGCGCTCAAGTGCAAGCAATTTGAACTGCTCTACCAGCCGCTGATCGATATCGAGACCGAGGAGACGATCGGCTATGAAGCGCTGGTCCGCTGGAATCATCCGACCAAGGGCATCATCCTGCCGAACGAGTTTATCGCGGTGGCCGAGACGACCGGCACGATCGTCCAGCTGGGCGAATGGGTGATCCGGACAGCGCTGCAGGAGCTGAGAAACTGGCCGCACCATCTGAGCGTTGCGGTCAACCTGTCACCGGCACAGATGGGCAGTCCCAACCTGTTGCCCACGATCATTCACGGTCTGGCCGCGGCCGGCGTGGAGGCGCATCGGCTGGAGATGGAAATCACCGAAAATGTCATCCTGAGCCAGGACCATGCCAATATCGACCTGTTGAACAAGATCCGCTCGCTCGGCGTGCGGTTCGCGCTCGACGATTTTGGCACCGGCTACAGCTCGCTCAACTATCTGCGCGGCTTCCCGTTCGACAAGATCAAGATCGACCGGTGCTTCGTGGAGGAGATTGTCAGCCGGAAAGACTGTCAGGCGATCGTCCGGGCCGTCGCCGACCTGGCGTCGAGTCTCGGCATGGTGACGACCGCCGAGGGCATCGAATGCGAGCAGCAGCTGGCTGAGGTCAAGCGCGCCGGATGCAAGCAGGTGCAGGGGCATCTGTTCAGCAAGGCGATTCCGGCGCATGAAATCGAGGGACGGATCGTCAGGCCGCCGTCGAAATATCCCAGTCTCGATCATATTATCCGGCCGTCAAATGCCGAGGACAGCCTTCAGGAGCGCAAGATCGGGTAGCCAGGTCTGCCGCTGTCCGGAGACATGTTGGCCGGCATATCGGGGCGCCCAGAAACCGCGATCACCCGGCCTCCTTAACCGGTCGATTAAATTGCCAATTGCAACCGGTCGCCAGCAATGGCATAAGATTGCAAAAGCTGGGAGAGACGGCATGGCGACAAAATTCGCGGAAAATGTGGAAACGGCAATCGAATCGGTCGATATATTGATCGTCGGGGCCGGTATTTCGGGCATCGGTATGGCGGTGCATTTGCGCGACAAATGTCCGACCAAGAGCTTTGCGATTGTCGAGCGGCGCGACGAGATCGGCGGCACCTGGAACCTGTTCCAATACCCCGGCATCCGCAGCGACAGCGACATGCACACGCTGGGTTTCAAGTTCGAGCCGTGGACCGAGCAGAAGTCGATCGCCGACGGGCCGTCGATCATGAACTATCTGCACCGGATCAAGGCGAAACATGATCTGGAAAAACATATCCGCTTTGGCCACAAGGTCCTGTCGGCGAGCTGGTCGAGCGAGGATGCGCGCTGGACGGTGACGGCGGAAAAATCCGACGGCAGCCAGGTCACCATATACGCCAATTTCGTCTATATGGGCGCCGGCTATTATGATTATGACAATCCCTATGATGCGCAGATCGAGGGGCTGGCAAATTTCAAGGGCGAGGTTGTGCATCCGCAATTCTGGCCCAAGGATCTCGACTATTCGGGCAAGAAAGTGGTGGTGATCGGCAGCGGCGCGACCGCCGTGACGATCGTGCCGGTGCTGGCGGAGAAGGCGAGCCATGTGACCATGCTGCAGCGCACGCCGACCTGGTATGCAGCGCGGCCGTCGAAAGACTGGATCGCCAACAGCCTGCGCAAGATCATGCCCGAAAAATGGGCCTATAACATCACCCGCTGGAAAAATGTGAAGATGCAGGACCTCACGTATCGCATCGCGCGCGACAATCCGCAGAAGGTGATCGACAAGCTCGAAAAGCCGATGAAAAAAGAGCTTGGCGACAAATATGTGAAGGAAGATTACACGCCGCCTTATGGTCCGTGGGAGCAGCGGCTGTGCCTGGTGCCGGATGGCGACATGTTCAAGGCGATTGCCGCGGGCAAGGCCGATCTGAAAACCGGTCATATCGAGACCGTCACCGAGAGCGGTATCAAATTGACATCCGGGGAGACTCTCGATGCGGACGTGATCGTCACCGCGACGGGGCTGAAACTGGCGGTGGCTGGCAAGGTTGCCTTCTCGGTCGATGGCAAGCCGGTGCGCTGGCCCGATCATTATTATTACAAGGGCTGCATGTTCTCCGACATACCCAATCTGGCGATCGTGTTCGGCTATCTCAACGCCAGCTGGACGCTGAAGGCGGATATCGTCTCCGAATATGTCTGCCGGGTGCTCAACCATATGGACGCGACCGCGACGCGAATTGCCAATCCGGTGCTGGGCAAGGAACTGGAGCAGGAGCAATTGTTCGATTTCTCGTCCGGCTATCTCCAGCGCTCGATCAACGAATTGCCGCGCAACAGCACCGCGATGCCGTGGAAGCTGAATCAGGACTATCTGTTCGACAAAAAAGTCCTGCTGAACGAGCCGGTCGACGACGGCGTGATCCGGTTTTACGGTCCCAACTCAAATCAGGCGACCGGCGATAGCGAGCCGGCGCTCGAAGCGGCGGAATAGTCGAGAGGCGGAATTCGACGACTGGTTAACCCTTTGTTTAGCCACGCAAACTAGTTTCCCCGCGAGGGATGAAACAATGGGTTACATGAATTCACAATATCGCACCGTGGAGCCGGCCCTGATCGAGCATCGGCAGAGCTATCGCCATCAGGTCCATATCCAGCGAGCCGCCATTCGCGAGCATGGCAGGACGGCAAAGGCGGGCGAGCTGATTGATCTGTCCATCTATGGCTGCCGTGTTGCCAGCAAGACCCGTTTTGCCGAAGGCAGCCGCCTCTGGTTGCGGTTCGAGGGGAGCAGCCCGATTCCGGCCACCGCCATCTGGTGCCAGAATGGCCATATCGGTTGCCGATTCGACGACAAGCTTGATTCCGGCCTGTTTCGCCGCCTGACCCTGATCAGCGAATAGCCGGTACGAACCCGTCTTGCCAACTGACATTAATGTCAGTAATAGGGCGTCATGGAAAATGAAATATTTGACGTTCTGATTGTCGGGGCCGGTCTGTCCGGTATCGGCGCAGCGGTGCATCTGACCAAAAGATGCCCCGGCAAGAGCTTTGCCATTGTCGAGGCGCGCGAGCGGCTGGGCGGGACCTGGGATCTGTTCAAATATCCCGGCATCCGGTCGGACAGCGACATGTATACGCTGGGCTACAATTTCAAACCGTGGACCGCGCGCAGGGCCATTGCCGATGCGCCGTCGATCCTGACCTATCTCCATGAAACGGTCGACGAATATGGCCTGCAGGACAAGATCCGCTTTGGCCAGAAGGTGATCGATGCCAGCTGGTCGAGCGAAGAGGCGATGTGGACGGTCAGCCTGCAGCACGGCGACGGCTCGCTGAGCAGCGTGAAGTGCAATTTCCTCCACATGTGCTCGGGCTATTACAGCTATGACGAGGGTCATGATCCGGATTTTCCGGGCAAGGCGGATTTTGCCGGGACGGTTGTGCATCCGCAATTCTGGCCCGAAGGGCTGGACTATGCGGGAAAGAAAGTCGTGGTGATCGGCAGCGGCGCGACGGCGGTGACGCTGGTGCCGTCGATGGCGGATATGGCGGCGCATGTCACCATGCTGCAGCGTTCGCCGACCTATATCGTGTCGCGGCCCGGCGAGGACAAATGGGCGCTGCGCCTGCGCAAGTTCCTGCCGTCCGGGTTGGCCTATCTGCTGACTCGCTGGAAGAACGTGCTGCTCGGCCTGTTCATGTTCAATCTGGCACGCAAGAAGCCGGCGGCATTCAAGGGGCGGCTGCTGGAGATGGTCCGCGAGGAAATGGGCCCGGACGTCAATATGGCCGATTATACGCCGAGCTATAATCCGTGGGACCAGCGCCTGTGTCTGGTACCGGACAGCGACTTGTTCGATTCGATCAAGTCGGGCAAGGCGTCGATCGTGACCGACCATGTCGAGAGATTTACCAAAGACGGCATCCTGCTGAAATCGGGCAGGATGCTGGAGGCCGATATCATCGTCACCGCCACCGGCCTAAAAATGCTGATGGGCGGCAATGCTGCTATTTCGGTGGACGGCGAGCCGGTCGATTTCAGCCAGACCATCAACTATAAGGGCGTGATGTTTTCCGGCGTCCCCAATTTCGGCATGACGATGGGCTATACCAATGCCAGCTGGACGCTGAAGGCCGATCTGACCAGCGAATATGTCTGCCGGCTGATCAACATGATGGACCGCAAGGGCACGCCGATCGCGACCCCGACCCTGCCCGCCGGCGAGGCGATGGGCACCGAGCCGATGCTCGATTTCAGCTCCGGCTATGTCCAGCGAGCGATCGATCATCTGCCGAAACAGGGCGACCGCAAGCCGTGGAAGCTCAACCAGAATTTTCCCAAGGATATCATCAATCTGCGACACAAGGCGGTGGATGACGGGGTGATGGTTTTCTCGAAGCCTGTCGCTGTGACGGACGGGCGGCGGGAGCCGGAGGTCATTGCAGCCGAATAGGCCCTCGCGCTTGGCACCATCTCTGGCTATAGCGATCAAATGACTGATTTTAAGGCATTGATCGAGGCCGATACCGGCCAGACCGCGCGCTCCATCCAGATCCTGGATACGGGCAATTTCGAAGACTGGCTGAAAGGGCAACCGGATTCGATCCGGGCAATGGTCACGGCCTGCCAGTTTTCCGGCAAGCCGGACACGTTTCTGCTGCTGCCCCGGGCGGGCAGCAGGAGCGATGACAAGACGGTCGCCGAGGATTTTTCGGTGGTGGTCGGCGTCACGGACCATGACAAGCTGGATTCCTGGTCGCTGGCGAGGCTTGGCAGCGGCTTGCCCGAAGGCAGATATCGGCTGCACGAGACCAGCGCCAAGGGGACGCTGTTCGGCTGGCTGATCGCGCAGCATGAATTTGACCGCTACAAGGAATTGCCCGACCGGCAGGGGCCGAGCGTGCTGCTGGTCGGCGATGCGATCGCCCAGAAGGACGAAGCCGTGCGGCAGGCGGAGGCGACCGCGATGGTCCGCGACATGGTCAACACCCCCGCTGCCGACATGGGGCCGGACAGGCTGGAAGAGATTGTCGACAAGCTGGCCGAGAAACATGGCGGCGAACTGAAGGTGACTCGCGGCGACACGCTGGAAGAGCATTTTCCGATGATCCACGGCGTCGGCAAGGCAGCGATGCGCGCCCATGCT
Organism: Parasphingorhabdus sp.; assembly: GCA_030373505.1. Taxonomy (GTDB): domain Bacteria; phylum Pseudomonadota; class Alphaproteobacteria; order Sphingomonadales; family Sphingomonadaceae; genus Parasphingorhabdus. The sequence continues at coordinate 30,908 of JAUCYS010000020.1, read as the reverse complement.
CCGCGCCTGATCGAACTGAAATGGGGCAAGGCCGACCATCCGAAGATTGCCATCGTCGGCAAGGGCGTCTGCTTTGACAGCGGCGGGCTGTCGATGAAGACCGGGGCCGGCATGCTGCTGATGAAGAAGGATATGGGCGGCGCGGCGCACGCGATCGCGCTGGCACGCATGGTGATGGAGGCCGGGCTGCCGGTGCGGCTGCACCTGCTGGTCCCAGCGGTCGAAAATGCGATCGATGGCAATGCGCTGCGGCCAGGCGATATATTGAACAGTCGCAAGGGGCTGACCGTCGAGGTGACCAATACCGATGCCGAGGGGCGGCTGGTGCTGGGCGACGCGCTGACTCTGGCGGGCGAGAGCGAGCCGGAACGGATTATCGATTTCGCAACGCTGACCGGCGCGGCGCGGGTGGCGCTGGGGCCGGATCTGCCGGCGATGTTCTGCGATGACCGCGAGATGGCCGACGGTCTGCTACAGGCCGGCGAGGCGGAAAGCGATCCGCTGTGGCAGATGCCTCTATGGTCCGGCTATGACTCGATGCTGAGCAGCCCGATCGCCGATTGCGTGAACAGCGCGTCGGGTGGCTTTGCCGGCTGTATCACCGCGGCGCTGTTCCTGAAGAAATTTGCGCCGGATTCGGTGCCGTGGGCGCATTTCGATACGTTTGCGTGGCGACCGGCGGCAAAGCCGGGACGTCCGCAGGGCGGCGAAGCGCTGGGGTTACGGGCCAGCTGGCGCTATTTGCGGGAACGATACGGGGCGTAGGGAAGGTTTTTGCCGGGAATAGCCGCTCCGGCGCTTATGACTTGCAACGGACTATTTCCCCCAGCCGCCGAGCGACTTTGCGACCAGCCGCAGGTAGAAAACCTGGAGTCCGACGCATAGCAGCGCAACGCAAGCGATCACCGGAATTACGAGGCCTTCCTCACCGGGTCTTGGCGTGAGCATGAGGGAAGCGACGACCATCGCACCGAGTACGAAGGCGAGCAAGGCCGGGAAAAATGCGAGGGCGAAGCGGCGCGGCGCGGTTCTGATCACCGTGCCGTCGAGTAGCCATTGCATCGGCAATGTCGTTTCGCTGCGATAGCGGGCATCGGCACGACGCGACATTTCAACCATCACAATGATCGCCACGATCGAGATAATAGACTGGAGCATCCTGCAGGCCCTCTGTGTCTTTTTATTCTATATGTCTCCCCGGTTTTTTGCAACCAGATGCCGACGGCTCTTCGAACGCCAGGCCGGTTGAGCGGACCCTGTGAAAAACGGCCGCCGGCCCGTTGTCATGCCTGAAAATCCGGCGGTCCGCGGTGTCGGGGTGCGCCGCAGCGCACCCCTTGTGGTTTACAGGCCGTCGAGGCCCTTGCTGACCAGGATATTGACCGCCACCCGGCGGTTCTGGGCCTTGCCTTCCGCTGTGTCATTGCTGGCCAGCGGATCGGCTTTCGCCATGCCGGTGGGGGTCAGCATGCGGTAGGGCTTCCAGCCGCATTGCTGCTGGATATAGTTGACCACGCGGCCGGCACGCTTTTCGCTCAGCTGCTGGTTGAGCTCGTCGCTGCCGGTGGAATCGGTGTAGCCGACGACCAGCAGCAGCGCATTGTCCATCGCTTCGGCGGCCTGGGCAGTGGCGCACAGATCGGCCTTGCCCTGGGCGGACAGGACGGCCTTGCCGGTGTCGAAATTGACGTTGGTCGTGCCCTTGACATTATATTGATCGATGTCGCCCATGCGGCCGCGCAGCGCCTCGGTGGCGGCGGTCTGCTCGGCAAAGCCCTGGGCGGTGCCGTTGTGGATCATATTGGCGGTCTTGAGATCGCTGTTGCGCAGGCTGATCTGGCTCGCGACCAGCTCGCCGCCGGCTTGCACGGTCTCGACCGAGACGGGGAGGCCGTTGAGCAGCGCATCTGTGGCCAGCGTTTCCCGGCCCAGGCCGAGGAAGCCCTTGCTGGCCTTGATCCGGGTGGCGTCGTTGAGAGCGATGACGGTCCGGTTGCCGTCGTCGCTGGTGATCTGCAAGCGGCTGGCGTCGCGCGCGGAGATAATGCCTTCGATCTCCGGCCCTGCGGGCGCCGCTGCCAGATCCAGTTGCGGTTCCGCATAGGGCGTGTCCTGCTGCCCGGAGACAATGATGTCCTCCCTGGCTTCCTGTTGCGCGGCGGCACCGGCGGGGGTCATCAGCGCGAGCGCGCCGAGCAGCACGCCCTTGGTCTGTGCGGGGGAAAGGTTGTTCATCATCTTGCTCCTTCAAATGGGCCGGACGGGGGCTGTCCGGCAATGTCTCGTATGAACCCCATGATTGGTCAGGCCATTATTGCTGGTCGATGAACATGGGCGCCGCTGGAGGCCAATGCGGGGGTGACCCGGGCCTTTGGCGCGGCGAACAGTTCTGAAGCGGGCGCCTGATCGTCATGGAAAAGGCCGAAAGGGACCGGCGAGGGGGACGGGGTGTGGCACGGCGAGGGGGCGATTTCCGGTGGCCGGGCAGTGACCGGGGGCCGATTTCGGGGCCTTTCTATTTTTTTTCTGACCTATTGAAATCCGGCTGCGCGATACCATCGGAACGCCAATTAACGCGTTATATTTGCAACAGAAAATAGATGTTTTGTCTGGAACCCCGGTTGTTCATTGAGGCGCAAGGTGAGTTTCCTATGTCCCGCCTTGCCCCCAACTGGCAAATTTAAACAAAAGGATATGTTATGAAAAAGAGCATTTTGGCATTAGCAGTGACAAGCGTATTTGTTGCGACGCCGGCGTTTGCTCAGGACGCGACCCCATTCACTGGCCCCTATGTCGGAGGCGTCCTCGGCGTCGACAGCGTCGAGCTCGAATCCAATGGTCTGGACGGCAATGACAAGGGCACAATATATGGCGGCGTGATCGGCTATGATATGAATCTCGGCGGCGTGATCGTTGGTCTTGAAGGTGAATATACCGAATCGGAAGCCAGCGAGTCGCAGCGCAATATCCTGACCGCCGGCGACAAAGCGAGCCTGAACGCCGGACGCGATCTTTATGCAGGCGCGCGCGTCGGTTACCAGATCGACCCGAACGCCATGCTGTACGTCAAGGGCGGCTATACCAACGCCAAGGCGAAATTGTCCTATGACGACAATGTCGGCAATGCCTTCTCCGTCTCCGACAAGCTTGACGGATATCGCGTCGGTGGCGGACTGGAAGCCTCTGCGAACAATATGTTCGTGCGTCTGGAATATCGCTATTCCGATTATGGCAAATATGAAACCAGCTCGCTGGTCCCCAATATCGACACATCGCGCCACCAGGGCGTGGTCATGGCGGGCCTCCGTTTCTAAAACGGAACGCGCGAACGCAGGGTAATTTCTGCCAGGCTCAAGGAAACCGGGGGCTTCGTGCCTCCGGTTTTTCATTGTCAGGCGCAGTGCTGTGTCGGGTCGCCCGGGGCGCCGGTGCCGTCATTCCTCCGAATCGTCGGCGGCTCTCGGCTCCAGCCAGCTGGCGACCCAGGTCGGCAACAGCACGGCGGCGGCCTGGATCGCGAAGCCGAGATTGAACCAGTCATACCAGCCTTGCGGGTGCCACAGTCCCGGCAAGCCGGCGGTAGCCATGTAGAAGCAGCCGAGCATCGTCATGCCGGCGAGCAGCATCCCGGCGATGGCATGCGCGCGCACCTTGACCGTCAGCTCGCGCTCGTCGAGCGGATTCCGCGCGGTCGGGGTGAAGCGCGGGCCGGCCAGCCGGACGAAATAGGCCGCCAGCACCGCGCCATAGAACAGCAGCCAGCCGATCCAGAAGTCGCGGACGAACACGCTCGGCGTTCGCGCCAGTATCACATAGCCGGCGACGAGGGCGGCGACGACAAGGAGCGGGATCCAGCGCAGCGTGCGTGGCTGAAACTGCATGAAGACGATCCGGTCAAGGCGGCTGGCGTAGACGAGGCGGTCCATATGTTCGAGCAAGGTCATTGGGATAGATCTCCTGCCGCGGCGGCGCGGCGCAAGGTGTTGGCAACGGATTCGAAAGGCTTGAAGGAAAAGAGCAGTTCGACCGGTACGTCGAAATAGGCGGCGATCTTCATCGCCAGCTCGAGGCTGGGTTTGTAATCGCCGCGCTCGAGATAGCCGATCGTCTGGTTGTTGACTCCCACCGCCTCGGCCAGCTCGCGGCGCGAGGTGCCGCGCTCGGCCCGGAAAACAGCGATGCGGTTGTAGAGATTATTCATATGACTGCCGTTTAAGAGATATTATTTGTTGTGTATACGCAACGAATTATATCGATGTCAATATGAATGAAAGGACGAGCGTCGGGAAAACCGGAGCGCGCCATCTGCCCGCTCGCTGCCTCGCCGCGACACCGCTTGATTAACCGCCCCCGGGTCGTCTAAAGGCGGTCGATTGTCACAGCTTTGCAACAGGGCGCACAAGCCGCAGAGCAACGGGCATTTTTACGCTATTGGGAATTCTGGACGCATGGATATGGAAACTGCAGATACAGGCGCGCACGCGAAATTCGTGCTGAACGGGCCGGAAGGGCAATTCGACCCCCGGACCACCGCGCATCGCGGCGACCTGGCGGACATCGCTTTGGCCGGCAAGATGTTTGCGCCGCACTATGCCGAACCGATGCCGATGCGCTGTTCCGCGCCCAAGGCGATGCTCCGCAAGCAGAGCGGCAAGGATCATGAAGCGGTTTCCGAACTGCTGCACGGCGAGGATTTTCACGTGCTCGATATCGCCGGCGACTGGGCCTGGGGCTATTGCGGCCATGACAGCTATGTCGGCTATGTGCCGGTCCATGCGCTGCAGCACCGGAAGAAGACGCCGGAGCCGACCCATCTCGTGTCGGCGCGCGCGGCGCTGATCTTCATCGAGCCGGATTTCAAGTCCGGCGTGATGAAGCGGCTGCCGATGGGTGCGCGGATTGCCTGCGGCGAGCCGAGCGAATGCGGCTCCTATCTGAAGACCGGCAAGGGCTTTGTCCATGTCCGCCATGTCCAGCCGATCGGCACCAAGGTGGTGTTCGACGGCAGTAACGGGACGGCGGCGCTGGCCGAGCAGCTGATCGGCGCGCCCTATCTGTGGGGCGGACGCAGCGGCGACGGGCTGGATTGTTCGGGCCTGATCCAGATGATTCTGATGCTGACCGGCGTTGCCGCGCCGCGCGACAGCGACCAGCAGCAGGCGGCGCTCGGCGAGGAGATCGGCGAGGGCGAGGAATTGCGCCGCGGCGATCTGGTATTTTTCCCGAATCATGTCGGCCTGATGGTCGACAAGGAGCGGATCATCCACGCCGGTTCTCACCGGATGCAGGTGGCGATCGAGCCGCTCGCCGATGTGGTCGCACGCTATGCGGCTGACCATGATCAGCCGGTGCTGGCGCGCAAACGGCTGTCCTGAGGCTGACTATGACGAAGACGATCTTTATCGACGGTGCCGTGGGCACGACCGGGCTGGAAATTGCCGAGCGGCTGTCCGGGCGGGAAGAATTTTCGCTGGTCCAGCTGCCGGAAGCGGAGCGCAAGGATCCGGCGGCGCGGCGGGCGGCGATCAACGAGAGTGATTTTGTCATCCTCTGCCTGCCCGATGATGCGGCGATCGAAGCGGTGGCGATGGTCGACAATGACCGCACGCGGATCATCGACGCCTCGACCGCTCACCGCACCGCCGAGGGCTGGGCCTATGGCTTTGCCGAATTTCGCGCCGGTCAGCGTGAGGCAATCGCCAATGCGCGCTTTGTCTCCAACCCCGGTTGCTATCCGACCGGCTTTCTGGCGCTGGTCGCGCCGCTGATCGCCAGCGGACTGCTGCCGGCAGACTGGCCCTATGTGATGAACGCGGTGTCGGGCTATTCCGGTGGCGGCAAGGCGCTGATCGAGCGCTTTGCGGCGGAACCCGATCTGGCGTTCCGCGCCTATGGTCTGAGTCTGGATCACAAGCATCTGGCGGAAATGAAACGCCATGGCGGCCTGACCCATGATGTCATCTTCGCGCCGTCGGTGATCCGCGCCTTTCGCGGGATGCTGGTCGACATCCCGCTGCATCTCGGTCCGATCGGATCGGTGACTGCCGAGCAGCTGCTGGAAGAACTGAGCGATTTTTATGCCGGTTCGAAGATCGTTTCGGTCGAGGGCAGGGGCGAGCGGACGGAACTGCTGATCAGCGAGAATGACGCGGCCACCGACAAGCTGGAGCTGTTTGTCTGCGGCAATGCCGGGGGCTATCACGCCCGGCTGATCGCGCGGCTCGACAATCTCGGCAAGGGCGCCTCGGGCGCCGCCGTGCAGAATCTCAACATCATGGCCGGGCTCGACGAAACCGCAGGCTTGCGGCTCTAGTCTTCGCCTATTTCGCGGGTGTCACCGCTGCCTTGTCGGGGCGCAGGCTGAGGCCGGCGCGCCCGCTGCGGAACGAGCTGAACCAGGTCAGCGGATTGAGCGAGGTCGTGCCGTCGAGCGAGAAGGTGATGAATTCCGCCCGGCCGCCGATATTTTCCCACGGGATCGGACCACCCAGGCCCAGCGGGCTTGAGACCCGGCTGTCGGCGCTGAGATCGCGGTTGTCGCCCAGCAGGTAGACCTGGCCTTCCGGAATCTGCACCGGCGCCACATCATCGGTATATTGCGGGCCGAGATCGATAATATTGTAGCTGACGCCATTGGGCAGCGTTTCGCGCAGGATCGGCAGGTTGCACACCGCATTGCCGTCGGCATCGACGCCGCGGGCACCCGGGAATTCTTGCGGGTTGCAAGGATTGTTGGCGTCGATCGGGACCTGCAGGTCTGGCTGGACGTCCTGGCGGACGGCCACTCCGTTGAGGAACACCTGGCCGCCGCGCAGTTCGATCGTGTCGCCGGGCAGGCCGATCACCCGCTTGATATAGTCGCTGCTCTGGTCCCGCGGGGTCAGGATCACGACGTCGCCGCGTTCCGGCATCTTGCCGAACAGACGGCCCGATACGCGCGGGACGATATGGAAGGTGGGCGAAACCCAGGACCAGCCATAGGCATATTTGCTGACGATCAGCCGGTCGCCGACCAGCAGGCCGGGCATCATCGAAACCGAGGGGATATAGAAGGGCTTGGCGACCAGGCTGTGAAAGGCCAGCACCGCCAGCAGCAGCAGCGCGATGCTCTTGATCTCGCCGATCCAGTCGGTCTTTTCCTTTTCGGGTTTGTCGCTGGTCTTGCTGTCGGCGGTATTATCGAGTGCCATATTTCTGTCTCTGGTTTCCTGGTCCATGCGACGCGCGGTCCTAAAGCGGGTGGGCTTCAATGATCACGAATGCCTGTGCCCATGGATGATCGTCGGTGAGTGTGAGATGAACAAAGGCCTCATATCCTGCCGGAGTCAGCGCGTCGAGGCGTTTTTTGGCGCCGCCGGTGAGCGCCAGCGTCGGGGCGCCGCTTTTGGCATTGATGACGCCGATGTCCTTCATGAACACGCCGGCGCGGAAACCGGTGCCGACCGCCTTGGAATAGGCTTCCTTGGCGGCGAAGCGCTTGGCGTAGGTACCCGCCTTGGTGAACGGCCGTCGTGCCGCCTTGGCACGCTCGAGTTCGGTGAACACACGATTTTCAAAGCGCTCGCCAAAGCGGTCGAGTGAATTCTGGATGCGCTCGATATTGCAGAGGTCGGAGCCGAGGCCGATGATCATATGAAATCCTCCCTGCAGCGGAGCTGTGGGGAGGTGGCGCCGGAGGCGACGGAGGGGCCGAGGTCAGGATCGGTGTTCGGGGCGAGGGGCCCCTCCACCACCGTTCGGGCGGTCCCCCTCCCCATCTGTGATGGGGAGGAAAGAGTTGGCGCCATGATCACCGGGCATCATCCATCAGCGCGCGCATCTGCTTGATGCTGCCCTCGAGTCCATGAAAAATGGCTTCGCCGATCAGGAAATGGCCGATGTTCAGTTCCTTGAGTTGCGGGATCGCCGCGATCGGCACCACATTGTCGAAGGTCAGACCGTGACCAGCATGGGGTTCAATGCCGTTTTTCGCTGCCAGCGCTGCGGCATCGGATATTCGGCGCAATTCGGCCTCGCGCTCGCTGCCGACCAGCTCGGCATAGCGACCGGTATGGAATTCGACCACCGGCGCGCCGAGGCGGATGGCGGCCTCGATCTGGCGCGGGTCGGGTTCGATGAACAGGCTGACGCGGATATTCGCTTCTTTCAGCTGGCCGACAAAATCAGCCAGCCGATTATGCTGGCCGGCGGCATCCAGTCCGCCCTCGGTGGTCCGTTCCTCGCGATTTTCCGGGACGATACAGGCGGCGTGCGGCTTGTGGCGCAGCGCGATCGCCAGCATCTCGTCGGTTGCGGCCATTTCCAGATTGAGCGGAATCGTGAGCGTGTCCATCAGCACCGACAGGTCGTCATCGCGGATATGGCGACGGTCCTCGCGGAGATGGGCGGTAATGCCGTCCGCTCCGGCTTCGGCTGCCATCAGCGCCGCGCGCACCGGCTGCGGATGATCGCCGCCGCGGGCGTTACGGATCGTGGCGACATGATCGATATTGACGCCAAGGCGAAGCGGATGCTGGCTTGTCGTGGTCACGCGGCTGGTATTTCCGCGCGGCTGCCCGGCTTGATCGCGGGAATCGCTGCCAGTTCGGGGGGCAGGTCATCGGCGGCATAAGAAGGTACGTCGAGCGTCACCAGCGGGAAGAAGGGCACGTCAAATTGCGCGGCGCCATTTGACCGGTCGATCAGGGCACCGGCGGCAATCACCTCGCCGCCCGCGTCGCGGATCGCCTGGATGGCTTCGCGAGATGACAGGCCGGTGGTCACCACATCTTCCATCATCAATACTTTCTGGCCGGGTTCCAGACGGAAGCCGCGGCGCAGTTCGAAAGTGCCCTCGGGCCGCTCCAGAAACAGTGCGTCGAGATCGAGCGCGCGGCCCATTTCATGACCGATGATCACGCCGCCCATCGCCGGCGAGACCACGACGTCGATCGAACGGCGGATATTTCCGGGCAGTTTGTCGGCCAGGGCCGAGGCAATGCGCGCGGCGCGTTTCGGGTTCATCAGCAGCCGGGCACATTGCAGATATTGGGCACCGTGGCGACCGGATGACAGAATGAAATGCCCTTCCAGTAGGGCATCGCTCGCCCGGAATTCGGCTAAAATCTCTTCTTCGGTCACTCTATCATCCCGCCTTATGGTCCATGGTCCTGCCCAAATGGGCATGTTGCCACCGCAATGCCAGATAAATTAAAGCCAAAAAACTGAAAAAATATCTATTCGGTAGCTTGAGGCTTACGGCAACCATGCCTATAAGCCGCCCCAATCGGACTATATCCAGGCCGGGCTCGCTGATTCCATATGGTGTGTCATTGCCGGAAAACTACCGAAACTTGGGGTAAGATAGGGTTGAGCGATATATGACTCATTTTTTGAAAGCTTGGATTCTGGCGATCGGCCTGATTCTCACGCCGACGGCATTGTCGGCGCAGGAAGCCTTGCCGGCAGCGCCCGTCGTTGATCCGGCTGCAGCGAGCGCGGTGGAATCGGCAGACGCCCCGGCAGCGGCCGAAGCGCCCGCATCCGGACTGGATCCTGCTCTTTATACACCGATGAAGCCGACTCCCGGCATTGGCATGCCGGTCGATGGCAATATCGATTTTCAGCAGCAGTTCAGCCCGACCGGTGAAACGGCGCACTGGATCAACAGTGCAATTCTGGTGCCGATGATGGTGGGCGTGAGCCTTGTCGTTCTCGGCCTGTTGTTCTGGGTCGTTGTGCGGTTCCGCCGCGGTGCCAACCCCGAGCCGTCGAAAACAACGCATAATACGTTCATCGAAATCATCTGGACGGTCATCCCGGTCTTGATCCTCGTGGTTATCGCGGTGCCGTCGATCAGCCTGCTGGCTCGGCAGTTCGAGCCGGCACCGGAAGATGCGCTGACCGTGAAAGTGACCGGATACCAGTGGTATTGGGGCTACAGCTATCCCGACAATGGCGATTTCGAAATCATTTCCAACATGCTGTCGGAAGAAGAAGCGGCAGCGCGCGGCGAACCGCACCAGCTGGCTGCCGACAACCGGATGGTTATTCCGGTGGGCAAGCCGGTCAAGCTGCTGATCACCGCAGCCGACGTCATTCACAGCTTTGCCATTCCTTCGGCCTGGTTCAAGCTCGACGCGGTGCCCGGACGGATCAATGAAAAGGTTCTTCAGATCGACCGCGAAGGCGTTTATTACGGCCAGTGCTCCGAGCTTTGCGGCGCGCGTCACGGTTTCATGCCGATCACGGTCGAGGTTCTTTCGCAGGAAAAATTCGACAATTGGGTGCGCGCCAATGGCGGCACGGTGAAGGGCGAGGCGGCGATGAATGAAGTCAGCGCTGAAGGCCGCGGTGCCGAGGAAGAAACCTCGACCGTTGTCGCGCCGGAAATGGTCCCGGCATCTGATTCCACTGGAGCGACCGCACCGTCCGCTTCCGCGCCAGTTACGCAATAAGGGTAAGTGCAATGACAACAATCACAGCAGATGGCCATATCGACGATCACGCGCATGACGCGGATCACAAGCCAGCCTTTTTCCAGCGCTGGTTCATGTCGACCAACCACAAGGATATCGGTACACTTTACCTGATTTTCGCTATCGTTGCTGGCATCATCGGCGGCGCAATTTCCGGTCTGATGCGGCTCGAGCTGGCAGAGCCCGGCATTCAATATCTGCAGATGTGGGCGACCGCTCACAATGGCATGATGGGCGGCGGCGAAGCATCGCTGGATGAGGCCTATCACTTGTGGAACGTGCTGATTACTGCGCACGGCCTGATCATGGTCTTCTTCATGGTCATGCCGGCAATGATCGGCGGCTTCGGCAACTGGTTTGTCCCGCTGATGATCGGCGCGCCTGACATGGCTTTCCCGCGGATGAACAATGTCAGCTTCTGGCTGCTGGTTCCCGCCTTCCTGCTGCTGTTCGGTTCGACCTTCGTTCCGGGTGGTACCGGCCTTGGTGCCGGCACCGGCTGGACCGTCTACGCGCCGCTGTCGACCAGCGGTTCGGCTGGCCCGGCGGTGGACATGGCGATTCTGTCACTCCACCTTGCTGGCGCATCCTCCATTCTGGGTGCGATCAACTTCATCACCACCATCTTCAACATGCGTGCGCCGGGCATGACCCTGCACAAAATGCCTTTGTTCGTCTGGTCGGTTCTGGTTACCGCCTTCCTGCTGTTGCTGTCGCTGCCCGTGCTGGCGGCCGCGATCACGATGCTGCTGACCGACCGCAATTTCGGCACGACCTTCTATGATGCCGCAGGCGGTGGCGATCCGGTGCTCTACCAGCATCTGTTCTGGTTCTTCGGTCACCCGGAAGTCTATATCATGATCCTGCCCGGTTTCGGCATGATCAGCCATATCGTCTCGACCTTCAGCCGCAAGCCGGTGTTCGGTTATCTCGGCATGGCCTATGCCATGGTCGCGATCGGCGTTGTCGGCTTCGTGGTCTGGGCGCACCATATGTTCACCACCGGCATGTCGGTTAACGTGAAAATGTATTTCACCGCAGCGACGATGGTGATCGCTGTGCCGACCGGCATCAAGATCTTCTCCTGGATTGCGACCATGTGGGGCGGCTCGATGACGTTCAAGACGCCGATGATGTGGGCGCTTGGGTTCATCTTCATGTTCACCGTGGGCGGCGTGACCGGTGTTGTGCTGGCCAATGGCGGTATCGACGACAACCTGCATGACACTTATTATGTGGTTGCTCACTTCCACTATGTGCTGTCGCTGGGTGCGGTCTTCTCGATCTTCGCCGGCTTCTACTACTGGTTCCCGAAAATGTCGGGCCGGATGTACAACGAACTGCTGGGGCAGCTCCATTTCTGGATTTTCTTCATCGGCGTGAACATCCTGTTCTTCCCGCAGCATTTCCTCGGCCAGCAGGGCATGCCACGCCGCTATGCCGACTATCCGGAGCAGTTCGCTTACTGGAACCAGATCAGCTCGATCGGCTATGCCGTGATGCTGGTTGGCGTGCTGATCTTCTTCGTCAACATCGGCTACTCGCTGCTGGCGGGACGCAAGGCAGTAGGCAATTACTGGGGCGAAGGCGCAACGACGCTGGAATGGACCCTGTCCAGCCCGCCGCCGTTCCACCAGTTCGAAACCCTGCCGCAGATCAAGTGATCTGAGGTCCAGTCGAAGGCTTGGATAGCAATATGACCATCGCGTCACACAGAATAGACGGTTTGGCCAGCGCAAGGGATCTCTTTGCGCTGACCAAGCCGCGCGTGATGTCGCTGGTCATTTTTACCGCGCTCTGCGGATTGCTGGCGGCGCCGGGATCGATCCATCCGGTGATCGGCTTTACCGCGATCCTCGCGATCAGCCTGGGGGCAGGGGCTTCGGCCGCGCTCAACCAGTGGTATGAATCCGATATCGACGCGGTGATGAAGCGGACCAGCCAGCGGCCGCTGCCCGCCGGGCGGATGGACCGGGAAACCGCGCTACATTTCGGCATCGGCCTTTCGGTCTTTTCGGTGCTGCTGATGGGCGTTGCGGTGAACTGGTTCAGCGCTGCCTTTCTGGCCTTTTCGATCTTTTTCTACGCCGTGGTCTATACCATCTGGCTGAAGCGCAGCACGCCGCAGAATATCGTGATCGGTGGAGCCGCGGGTGCCTTTCCACCAGCGATCGGCTGGGCTGCGGTGACCGGCGACGTGACGCTGATGCCGGTGCTGCTGTTCTCGATCATCTTTTTCTGGACGCCGCCGCATTTCTGGGCGCTCGCGCTGTTCGTCAACAGCGACTATTCCAAGGCCGGGGTGCCGATGATGCCGGTGGTTGCCGGTCGCCGGTCGACCCGCCACCAGATATTCGGCTACAGCCTGGTGCTGGCCGCCGTCGCCGTAGCGCCGTTCGTGCTCGGCCTGGCCGGTGCCATCTATGGTGGCTCTGCGATCGTGCTGAGCGGCATATTCTGCGCGCTTGCCTGGCAGGTTGCGCGTAGCACGACATCGGAGCCAAAAGACATGGCGGCCGAGAAGCGTCTGTTCAAATTCTCGATTCTCTATCTGTTTGCGCTGTTCGCAGCCCTTGTCGCCGACCGGATGATCCTGGCATGAGCGAGATTGACCCCAACAAGGCACCGATGAGCCCCGAAGAGCAGCGTGCCTATCAGGCCCGGCAGAAGCAGCGGGCGGTGATCATGGCCGGCCTGCTGATGTTCATGGTTGTCCTGTTTTATCTGATTACCATCGTCAAGATCGGGTCCAGCAGCTGATGGCAACGGCGAGCAGCTCTCTTTCCAGCAAGAACCGGCGCAGCGGCATGATGGCGGCGCTGATGGGGCTGGGCATGCTCGGCATGGGCTTTGCCGCCGTGCCGCTCTATGAAGTTTTCTGCCGCGTTACCGGCTATGCCGGCACTACCCAGCGGGTGGGCGAAGCGGAGGCGGCCACGGTCAAGAGCACCACCCGGGTGATGTCGATCCGGTTCGATTCCAACGTCAATTCCGCGCTGCCCTGGTCATTCAAGCCGGAGCAGGCGGTCGACCATGTCACCGTCGGCGCCCGCGACATGGCGATTTTCCTGGCGACGAACAACAGCGACAAGCCGGTTATGGGAACCGCAACCTTCAATGTGACGCCCCTGCTGGCCGGCCAGTATTTCAACAAGATCCAGTGTTTCTGCTTCAGCGAGCAATTGCTCGAACCGGGGCAGACGGTACGGATGCCTGTGCTTTACTATGTAGACCCGGCGATACTGGACGACCCGGAAACAAAAGATATCAAGGAAATTACGCTTAGCTACACCTTTTATCGCGCGGCGGACGACCAGGCAGTAGACGCCGCCAAAGGCGATAGCTAAGAGAAATTCGAGACAAGGTTAGGGAAATATTATGGCCGGTGCCAAAAATCATGATTATCACATCTTGCCGCCAGACATCTGGCCTCTGGTCGGGTCGTTTTCCGCCTTTGCCATGGCCATTGGCGGTGTCCGCTGGATGCATGATATGGCGCATGGCGGACTGATCTTCGCCATCGGTACGGTCGCGGTCGCACTGACCTTTTTCTCCTGGTGGTCGAACGTGATCAAGGAAGCCCATGCGGGTGATCATACGCCGGTGGTGCAGTTGCATCTGCGCTATGGCATGATCCTGTTCATCGCTTCGGAAGTCATGTTCTTTGTCGGCTGGTTCTGGGCCTGGTTCGATTTCTCGCTGTTCCCCCAGCCGATCGAAATGGTTGATGGTGTCGTCACCAACTATATCGGCCAGGACGGTGCTGCGGCCTTGCTGCAATGGCCGCCCAAGGGAATCGAGGTCCTCAACGCCTTTGAATTGCCGCTGCTCAACACGATGATCCTGCTCTGCTCGGGCACGACCGTCACCTGGGCCCATCATTCGCTGATCCACGGTGACCGCAAGGGCCTGAAGACCGGCCTGTGGCTGACGATTCTGCTGGGTGCGCTCTTCTCGTGCATTCAGGCTTATGAATATAGCGTGGCGCCGTTCCCCTTTGCCGGCATCAACTATAGCTCGGCTTTCTACATGGCGACCGGTTTCCACGGTTTCCACGTTCTGGTCGGCACGATCTTCCTGATCGTCTGCCTGGTGCGGACCTACAAGGGTCACTTCACCCCGCAACAGCATTTCGGCTTTGAAGCGGCAGCCTGGTACTGGCATTTTGTCGATGTCGTCTGGCTGTTCCTGTTCATCGTCGTCTATGTCTGGGGCGGCTGGGGCGCACCGGTCCACTAGGCCATCGCGTTGACCGAAACCCAAAATAAGAAAGGGCAGCCGGAGGTTCTTCCCGCTGCCCTTTTTGGTCTTTGTCCCCGATGCGGGCAAAAGACGCTGTTCGCTCATTTGACCCGATTCTCGGACAAATGCCGAAGCTGCGGCCTCGATTTCAGCCAGTATAATGTCGGCGACGGTCCCGCGGCTTTCCTGACCCTGATCGTTGGCGCGGTCATTCTCGGACTGGCGCTGGCGGTGGAAGCCAATCTTCATCCGCCGATATGGGTGCATATCTTGCTCTGGGTGCCGCTCACTGTGGCTGCGGTAACCGGCTCGCTCCGGGTGTCGAAAGCGATATTGCTCATTCTGGAACATCGCAACGATGCCCGCGAAGGCAGTATCGACGGTGGTGATGGCCGATGAGCAAGCGGCTGCCGATATTTGTTACCATCCTGGTGCTGGCAGCGGTCGCCACCATGATTGGTCTGGGCGTGTGGCAGTTGCAACGGGCGGAATGGAAAAACGGGCTGCTGGAGACATATGCCGCCGCATCCGACATGCCACCAATAGCCTATCCTGCGGTCCCGGATCCGGTCAATGCGCCCTATTTCCGCAAATCCAGCGTCAATTGTCTGGAAGTGGTGGGATGGCGAGCCACCAGCGGGCGCAGTGCCGATGGCCAGTCAGGCTGGGCGCATATCGCCCAGTGCCGAACCGCCGGGGCAGAAGGTCCGGGTGCGCAAGTGGTGGCGGGATGGTCGGAGCGGCCGGATGATCCGCAATGGGATGGCGGCGTGGTCAACGGCGTCATCGCCCCCGACAGCCGGAATGTCATCCGTCTGGTAGCCACCGAGCCCGTCGCCGGCCTGCGGCAAAGCCAGCCGCCCGCGCTGGAGGACATTCCCAACAATCACCTGTCCTATGCGGTGCAGTGGTTTCTCTTCGCCGGGATTGCGCTGGTGATTTTCCTGCTTGCCCTGCGGGGTCGCAACAAGGGCGTTGCCCAATCCGCAAACTTGTCCTAACCCGCTCGCCATCATGGATTATATCTCTACCAGAGGCGCTGCGCCCGCACTGAATTTCGAACAAGTCACCCTTGCCGGTCTGGCAGGCGACGGCGGTCTTTATCTGCCGCAATCCTGGCCATCCTTCAGCAAGGACGAAATTGCCGCGATGGCGGGGCTTTCCTATGTCGAGGTCGCGGTCCGGGTGATGCAGCCCTTCGTCGGGGACGCGCTCGACGAGGCAGAACTGCGCGAAACGTGCGAGCAGGCCTATGGCCGCTTTGCCCATGCAGCGGTGACGCCGCTGGTCCAGCTCGACGGACGGCAATGGCTGCTGGAACTGTTCCACGGGCCAACGCTGGCCTTCAAAGACGTTGCGCTGCAGCTGCTCGGGCTGCTGTTCGAGAAATTTCTTGCGCGCCAGGACAAGCATCTGACCGTGGTCGGCGCGACCTCCGGCGATACCGGATCGGCAGCGATTGATGCGCTGGCTGGCCGGGACAAGGTCGATATCTTCATGCTGCATCCCGATGGCCGGATTTCCGACGTGCAGCGGCGGCAGATGACGACGGTGCTTACACCCAATGTCCACAATATCGCGATCGACGGCAGTTTCGACGATGCCCAGGCGATGGTGAAGCGGATGTTCGCGGACAGGGAAGTGACTGACCGCTTCTCGATCTCGGCGGTCAACTCGATCAACTGGGCGCGGCTGATGGCGCAGATCGTCTATTATTTCTTTGCCGCCAGCCAGCTGGGGGCACCGCATCGCAAGGTGGCCTTTTCGGTGCCAACCGGAAATTTCGGCGATGTCTTTGCCGGCTATGTGGCGGCGCGCATGGGCCTGCCGATCGAACGGCTGATTGTCGCGACCAATGTCAACGACATCCTGCACCGGGCGCTGAGCGCGGGTGACTATTCGACCGGCTCGGTAACCCCGACCGCAGCGCCGTCCATGGATATTCAGGTGAGCAGCAATTTCGAACGCTTGCTGTTCGACCTCGAAGGCCGGGATGGCGGCAAGACGGCGGCGCGGATGGCCGGTTTTGAACAGAGCCACAAGATGCTTCTTGAACCCGCCATGCGGGAAGCCGCAGCGGGAATTTTTACCAGCCACCGCGTCGGCGCCGACGATATGGCGCTGGCGATGCGCTGGGCGCAGCAGCATGCCGGCCAGATCATCGACCCGCACAGCGCCATTGGCCTGTCGGCGGCACAAAATGTCGATCTTGATCCGGCGGTTCCGGTGGTGACGCTGGCCACCGCTCATCCGGCCAAATTCCCCGATGCCGTGGAACGTGCGACCGGTGTCCGTCCGTCCCTGCCGCGCCGGGTTGGCGACCTGTTTGACCGGGAAGAAAAATATACGAAACTGGCGGGCGATTACGACACGGTGAAACAGTTTATCACTGCCAATGCCACGCCGTCCGATGGCTGAAATCCGCTCTGCTCCGATAGTGATGACCAGCGATCCGCGCAGCGACTATGCGCTGGTCGATTCGGGTCATGGCCGCAAGCTGGAGCGTTACGGCACATTTCACTTCATCCGCCCGGAGCCGCAGGCGATGTGGGCCCCGGCAAGGGATGACTGGCAGGCGGATGGCGAATTCATTCCCGCGTCCGACGAGGATGGCGGGGGACGCTGGCATCTGCAGGACCATGTCCCCGAGGACGGATGGCAGATGGACTGGGAAGAGGTAAGCTTTACCGCCCAATGTACACCGTTCCGGCATCTGGCCTATTTCCCCGACATGGATCCGGTGTGGCGCTG
Source organism: Parasphingorhabdus sp. (assembly GCA_030373505.1). Taxonomy (GTDB): domain Bacteria; phylum Pseudomonadota; class Alphaproteobacteria; order Sphingomonadales; family Sphingomonadaceae; genus Parasphingorhabdus. Next base: position 13,458 of record JAUCYS010000020.1, on the reverse strand, counting down.
GTTCCGTAGCAACCTGCAGGATATGGAATCGCCGCAGATGATGAACCTGTTCGGCTATACGGGTGTCGGCACGCTGGCGCTGTCGGCTGCCGGGGCCAGTTTGGTGCATGTCGATGCGTCCAAGAAATCGGTCACCGCAGCGCGCGACAATGCCGCCCTGTCGGGCATGACCGACCGGCCGATCCGCTGGATCATCGACGATGCCGCGAAATTTGCCGCACGCGAAGTCCGGCGCGAACGGCGCTATGACGCGATCCTGCTCGATCCGCCAAAATATGGCCGTGGTCCGGATGGCGAAATCTGGCGGCTGGAGGAAGATCTGGCGGGACTGGTCGAAAATTGCGGCAAGCTGCTCGACGGTGACAGCCGCTGCCTGTTCCTGACGGTCTATGCCGTGCGTATGTCGGCGCTGGCGCTGGGGGCGCTGCTCAGCGAAAAGCTGGCGCATCTGGGCGGGTCGATCGAAGTGGGGGAACTGGCGGTTCGTGAAGAAGCGCGGGGTCTGCTGTTGCCGACCGCTATTTTTGCGCGCTGGTCAGCCTGACTTGCCATTTTGACCGGAACATGATCAGGAAATGTCCATGACAGATACTTTGCTACTGGAAGTCAACGATCTGGACGTTGACGTGCTCACCGGGATCTATTCCGAGGAAACCCACCTGCCGCAGCCCGTGCGCATCTCGATCGCGGCGGAGATGAAGGTTCAGCCTCGCTACGAAGCGGACACGCCGCTCGATCAGTCCAAAAATTACATGGACCTGAAACATGCGGCGACCGAAGCGCTGCCCGAGGGCGTGCATTTCAAGCTAATCGAGGCGGTCGCGGACCATATTATCGAAACGCTGTTCCTGCAGGACCAGAATGTGCTGCGCGTCACGGTGAAGATCGTCAAGCTGTTGATCTCCGAAAAGGGGGAGCAGATCGGCATCACGCTCAGCCGGAGCAGAAGATGACCGCGCCGCTCGCGCTCGTCACCGGCGGCGTGAAGCGGGTAGGGGCGGTAATCGCCGCGCAGCTGGCCGAATCGGGCTATGCGCTGGCGCTGCATGGCAATAGCGATACGGTTCCCGAAGAGCGGCTGGCCGACACCCTCAGCGAAACGGGGTGCACATGGTCCGGGTTCCAGCAGGATTTCACGGTCGATGGCGCTGCGGCGACATTGCTGGATCAGGTTGCAAGCCATTTTGGCCGACTGCCCGATCTGATCGTCAACAGCGCCTCGATTTTCGGACAGGATGACGCCCGGTCCATTGGTGAAGCGGATCTGCAGGAGCATTTCAGGGTCAACAGCCTGGTGCCGGTTCTGCTGACCACTGCTCTCTATCAGCGCCGGACCGCCGAGAGTGAGCGGGCCTGTGTCATTCACATATTGGATCAGCGGGTACGCAATCCCAACCGCGACCAGCTGAGCTACACCCTGTCGAAACAGGCTCTGGCGGGATCGGTGCGGTCGCTGGCGCTGGCCTGCGCCGACAAGCTGCGCGTCAACGGAGTGGCGCCCGGCCTGACCCTGACGGCGGGCGAATATGGCGAGGACCAGCTGGCCAATATCACCGCGATGATGCCGCTGGAGCGGCTGCCCGCGCCGGAGGATATTGCGGACGCAGTTCTCTATCTGGCCCGCGCCCAGGCCGTTACCGGACAGATTATCGAGGTCGACGGCGGCGCTAATCTGAAAGGCTTTGACCGCGACTTTGTCCATCTCGGCAAGGACTGAATCGCCGACATGCCCGAAAGGACAGGTTTGAACTTGTCCTACCATGGCCCATCTTGCTTGTACCTACCGCTGGGTCGTGAACGCGATCGAGCGTGATATATCTGCAATTTTGAAAGGCCTATCATGCGTATTTCCCCGAAATTCATACTGACAACCACCGCGATCATCGCGCTTGCGGCCTGCTCCTCCGAAACACCCGTGGAAGCGGCTGACGACACCTCTGCCGATGCCATGATGGACACGGCTGATACGGCCGCGCCCGGCACGATTGTCGACGTTGCGGTTGGCAATCCCGATTTCTCGACGCTGGTCACCGCGGTTACCGCCGCCGATCTGGGCGAGACGCTGAGTGGCGCGGGGCCGTTTACCGTGTTCGCTCCGACCAATGCAGCCTTTGACAAGGTCGATCCCGACACGCTGAGCGCGTTGCTGATGCCTGAGAACAAGAGCGATCTCGCCGGCTTGCTCACCTATCATGTCGTTGCCGGCAAGATGACGGCTGCGGACATTGTCAAGGCGATCACCGATGGCGGTGGCACCGCAACGCTGACGACCGTGCAGGGTGCGCCGATCAAGGCCATGCTCGACGGTGATTCCGTCATTCTCGAAGATGGCACCGGCGCCAAGTCGACCGTCATCCTGACCGATGTCGATGCCTCGAACGGCGTTGTTCATGCGATCGATACGGTTGTCATGCCGGGCTAGTTTTTGTCCCCCGAACCCGAATGGACTGGAAGGGCTTCGCTGGCTGGCGGAGCCCTTTTCCATTGCCATTATTGTGGGTTTGCTTTCCCCGGAAGAGCCTAGTAACCCGCCCCTGCGAATTTCGTCATCGCCTGTGCGCATCCCGCGGCAGGCGGATTGATCACAGGAAAGGAAATTCATGTTCAACTCCCCCAAGATTATTCTGACGTCCATGTTGCTGGCGCTGGTCCCTGCCTGCTCCCAGGAACTTAGCAAAGAGGAACAGGAAATCCTCGCCGCCCGCATGGCCGAGGAAAAACAGCCGACCAACATGATCGCCGTGTTGCAGGGCGATGCTGATCTCAGCACGGCCGGCATATTGATCGGCCTTTCGGGCGTCGGTGCCGAGATGCAGGACAATGGTCCCTACACTGCATTTGTCGCCACCAACGAAGCGTTCAACAAGATCGATGCGCAGGAGCTGAGCGAGCTGTTGTCGGCTGACAATAAGGATGAACTGAAAAGCATCGCCGAATATGGGCTGGTCCAGGGCAGCATGAGCTCCGCCGATATTGCCAAGGCAATCACCGATGGTGGCGGCACTGCGGAAATCGCCACCGTGGGCGGCAGCACGATCAAGGCTACGATGGATGGCGATACGATTACGCTTGAAGACGGCGCGGGCAACCAGGCGCATGTGACCAAGGCGGATGTGACGTCGACCAATGGCACGATCCATGTCGTCGACAATGTGCTGATGCCGAAATAGGTTCAGAATATTCCCAACCGAAAAGAAGGGCCTCGCGGTTTTGCGGGGCCTTTTTTGTTGGGGGGAAGATTGAATAATATATGTACTGGGATAATTGACGCCGTCACCACTGACGGCTGAATGGCAGATACGAATGCAGGAGCGAAATATGCCGCAATACTGGCTGATGAAATCGGAACCGGATGTCTATGGCTGGGACGATCTGGTGGCCGAGGGCGAAGGCACCTGGGACGGGGTCAAAAATGCCCAGGCGTCGAACAATATGAAGGCGATGCAAAAGGGCGATCAGGTCTTTTTCTATCACTCGCGAACAGGTCTGGACGTGGTCGGGATAATGGAAGTGAGCGAGGAGCACAGTCCCGATGTCACCACCGATCCGGACCGCTGGGTGGTGGTCAAGGTCAAGCCGGTGCGGAAACTGGCCAGCCCGGTATCGCTGAAGGCGATGAAGCAGAATCCGGAACTGGAGGAGCTAGCGATCCTCAGGCAGTCGCGCCTGTCGGTGGCGCCGGTGACGGAGAAGGAATGGCAGGCCATCCTGGCGATGGCGGGCGAATAAGCTCATCTGGCGGTTGAGTTTTTTCCGCAATGCTTTCATGGCGTCGCGATGATCATGTTTTCTCTGATACTCCTCTCCCTCGGTCTCGCCATGGATGCCTTTGCGGCGGCGGTGGCCCAGGGCGCCTCCAGTCGCCCCAGCCGGTCGATGGCTTTGCGGATGGCGCTTGCCTTTGGTCTTGCTCAGGCGATCATGCCGCTGCTTGGCTGGGGGCTGGGGATTGCCTTTGCTTCCTTTATCGAAACGGTCGCTCACTGGATCGCGCTGGTGCTCCTCGGCGGCCTCGGGCTGCGGATGATCAAGGAAGGCCTTGACCGCGACGCTGACGAGCCGCTGAAAGAATTGTCGCTATGGCCGCTGCTGGTCGTCGCCATCGCTACCAGCATAGATGCTGCGATCGCCGGGATCACCCTGCCGAGCATTGGCGCACCGATTGCTCTGGCCTGCGCGGTCATCGGGCTGACCACGGCGCTGCTGACCTGGCCTGGCGTCTATCTGGGCGCGCTGGCGGGAGCGAGAATCGGCAAATGGGCCGAGGTGCTGGGCGGGCTAATCCTGATCGGGCTGGGGATCAAGATATTTGTAATGCAGCAGTTTTTCGGCGGCTGAACGCGCCTATTTCTTGCGCAAGCCACTGACTGTCGCTCCCGCCGCCGTCAGAAATTCGACATCGGTCTTGAGGTGCAGCAGGCGGAGGCCCTTGCGCTGCATCGCCTCTGCCAGCGTGGGGGCGAATTGATCGGTGGTTTCGACCGTCGCGCTCCAGCCGCCATAGGCTCTGGCCAGCATGGCAAAATCGGGGTTTTTCAGCGAGGTCGCCGATAGCCGCTCCGGATATTCGCGTTCCTGATGCAGGCGGATGGTGCCGAAGCTGCCATTGTCGATCACCAGCACCAGCAGATCCGCTTCATATTGAACAGCGGTCGCCAGTTCCTGGCCATTCATCATGAAATCGCCATCGCCGGCGATCACCACCGAGACGCGGTCGGGGAAGCGCAGCGCTGCGGCGACCGAGGCGGGGACGCCATAGCCCATCGCGCCGGAGGTCGGCGCGAGCTGGCTGGGATAGGCGCCATATTTCCAGTAGCGGTGCCACCAGCCGGAAAAATTGCCGGCGCCGTTGCAGATGATCGCGTCGGCGGGCAGCTGGTCCTGCATCGCGGCGACGCACAGGCCGAGGTCGAGCTTCGCTGCGGTCGGCTGGGGCGTGGACCATTCGAGATAATCCTGATGCGCGGCCTTGCCGGCGTCGAACGGCAGCAGGTCATCGTCCCACAGCGCCACCTGCTCGGCAAATTCCCCCATTTCCGCGCAGATCGGCAGGTCGGTGCGGTAGACATGGTTGAGCTCGTCGGGGTCGGGATGGACATGGACCAGAATCTGGTCGGGATGGTCGGGAGTGAGGAGCGTGTAACCATCGGTGGTCGCCTCGCCGAGCCGCGCGCCGACCGCCAGCACCAGATCCGCATCCCGGATTCGCTGGGTCAGCTTGGGATTGGGGCCATAGCCGAGATTGCCGGCATAGACCGGGCTTTCGTTGGGGAAATTGTCCTGCCGCCGGAAGGCGACGGCGACCGGCAGGCCGATGCGTTCGGCATATTGGGCGAAATACTGCTTGGCCTTCTCGCTCCAGCCGGCACCGCCGATGATCGCGATCGGATCGGTGGCGTCGCGCAGCATGTCGGTCAGGGTCGTCATCGCATCGGGGCAGAGCGGCTGGGCCGGGGCGATAACCTTCGGCCGGTCGAGCGCCTCGACCTCGTCGCGCAACATGTCCTCGGGCAGGGCGAGAACCACGGGGCCGGGGCGACCGGAGCTTGCGGTGTCAAAGGCGCGGGCGATATATTCCGGAATGCGGGCGGCATTATCGATGCGGGCGGCCCATTTTGCGAGCGGGGTGAACATCGCGGTAAAATCGACTTCCTGGAAGCCCTCGCGGTCGCGGTCGTCACGCGAAACGTCGCCGATAAACAGGATCATCGGGGTGCTGTCCTGCATCGCGGCATGAACACCGATGCTGGCATTGGTGGCGCCGGGGCCGCGGGTGACAAAGGCAATGCCGGGCTGGCCGGTCATCTTGCCGTCCGCCTCGGCCATGAAGGCGGCGCTGCCGTCCTGGCGGGTGGAGACGGTCTGGATGGTGCCGCAGTCGTGCAGCGCGTCGAGGACCGAGAGAAAACTCTCGCCGGGGACGGTGAAGATGCGCTCGGTGCCCTGGATGACCAGCTGATCGACGAGTATCTGTGCCCCGGTGCGTTTTGTCATGTCATGCCTCTCGCTATCTCACCCGCAGCGTTTGCTGCGCTATTGTTTTATTGGACTCGCACGAAGACACAAAGCCACAAAGAAGATTGGATGCCAAAATAGCTTCGTGGCTTCGTGCGACATAATTTGAAAAGCTGTCGCGCTCTGTTGTCTCCAGGCCTGCTCCAAGGGTCAGGCCTGATGGATGGCCTTGGTGACCATATAGGCTTTCAGGCCGTCGGGTCCGTCTTCCGATCCGTGGCCGCTTTCCTTGACGCCGCCGAAGGGGGCATCGCCGGGGCTGACGGTGAGATTGTTGATCGCCACCATGCCCGCCTCGATCTTGTCGCCGACCATATTGGCGGTGTGCAGATTGGAGGTGAAGGCATAAGCGGCAAGGCCGAGCGGCAGGCGGTTGGCCTGTTCGATCGCCTCGTCCAGCGTGTCGAACGGCCGCATTACCGCGACCGGGCCGAACGGCTCGTCGTTCATGATCTTCGCGTCGAGCGGGACGTGCGACAGCACCGTGGGATCGAAGAAAAAGCCCTTGTCGCCCCGCTGCTCGCCACCGAGCCGAACATCGGCGCCCTTGGTCCGCGCATCCGCGATCATCGCACCCATTGCGCTGGGCCGGCGGGGATTGGCGAGGGGCCCCATGTCGACAGAATCAAAGCCGTCGCCGACGCTGACCTTTTGCGCGCGTTCGGTGAAGGCCTTTTCGAACCGGTCATAAATGCCGGACTGAACATAGAAGCGGGTCGGCGAGACGCAGACCTGGCCGGCATTGCGGAATTTTCCGGTAACCACCAGATCGAGCGTCTTTTCCAGATCGCAATCATCGAACACCAGCACCGGTGCATGACCGCCCAGTTCCATGGTCGTACGCTTCATGCCGTCGGCCGCCAGCTTCATCAGATGCTTGCCGACCGGGACCGAGCCGGTGAAGCTGATCTTGCGGATCACCGGCGAGGCGATGAGATGGCTGGAGACTTCCGCCGGATCGCCAAAGACGACCTGGGCAACGCCGGAGGGCAGGCCGGCATCGAGCAGGCAGCGAATCATTTCGATCGGGCTGGCCGGTGTTTCTTCCGCCGGCTTGAGGATGATCGAGCAGCCGGCGGCAATCGCCGGCGCCAGCTTGCGCACCGGCGTAAAGACCGGGAAGTTCCACGGGCTGAACGCGGCGACCGGGCCGACCGGCTGATATTTGACGAAGCTGTTCTGGCCGGCGGGCCGGACCAAGACACGGCCGTAACAGCGCTTGGCTTCCTCGGCCATGATATCGAAATGGCTGGCGGAGGCGGTGACCTCGCCAATCGCCTGCGCCAGCGGCTTGCCCTGCTCCTGGGTCATCAGCCGGCCGATTTCCGGCGCCCGCTCGCGCATCAGGTCCGCCGCCTTGTGCAGGATCGCGGCGCGCTCGGCGACCGGTGTGTCGCGCCAGACCGGGAAGGCGCGCTCTGCCGCGTCCAGCGCGCGGTCCAGATCGGCTTTCGTCGCCTTCGGCAGATCGGCAATCGGTTCGCCGGTTGCCGGATTGACGACCTGGTGAATCGCGCGATCACCGCCGTCGATCCATTCGCCATCGATATGGAATTGCAATGTACGGGGATATGTATTGGATATTGTAGAGGACATGGCTGCTCCTGTAACCTTCTGCCATAGCACTAGACTTGTCGCCGAATTCCCGCAATGACTGTGAAAAAATTTGAGAGGAGATGTTCATGGAAATCGTCACCGAAGGCCTGCGCTTTCCCGAAGGCCCGATCGCCATGCCAGATGGCAGCGTTATCCTGGTCGAGATTGAGGCGCAAAGACTCACCCGGGTGCTGCCCGACGGCACCAAGCAGCTGGTTGCGGAAACCGGCGGCGGGCCCAATGGCGCCGCTCTCGGTCCCGATGGCAAAATCTATGTCTGCAACAATGGCGGCTTTGAATATCATGACGAAAACGGTTTTCTGACCCCTGCGGGAATCGCCAGGGATTATGTCGGTGGTAGCATCCAGCGAGTCGACCCCGAAACGGGCGAGGTCGAGACGCTCTACAAGGATGGCGACTTCGGCTGCATCCTGCGCGGCCCCAATGATATCCAGTTCGATAGCCACGGCGGCTTCTGGTTCACCGACCATGGCAAGACCGACTATGAAAAGCGCTGCCACGACATCGTCGGGATTTTCTATGCCAAGGCCGACGGCAGCCATCTGGAAGAAGTGATTTTTCCGTCCAACAACCCCAATGGCATCGGTATCTCGCCAGACGGCAAGACGCTTTATGCTGCGGAAACCTTCACTTGCCGGCTGATGAAATTCAATATCACCGCGCCCGGCAAGGTTGCGCCCGATGCGGGCCCCGGTGGTCCGGGTATCCCGCTCTATCGCCCGTCCGGCTATAAATTTTTCGACAGTCTGGCGATGGAGGAATGCGGCAATATCTGTGTCGCCACCATTGGCGAAAGCGGGATCAGCGTGATTTCACCCGAGGGCGAACTGGTCGAATTTGTCGCGACGCCGGATATATTCACCACCAATATCTGCTTTGGCGGCGAGGACATGATGGATGCCTGGATCTGCCTTTCGGCCACCGGCAAGCTGGTCAAGACCCGCTGGAAACGGCCGGGCATGAAACTCGAATATCTCAACAAATAGGAACTGTCCTTGTCCAGAATGCATGATGAATCACACCGGATCGACCGGGTCAGCTGGCTGCGCGCTGCGGTACTGGGGGCGAATGACGGCATTGTCTCGACCGCCAGCCTGGTGGTTGGCGTGGCGGCTGCAGCGACGTCGCAGCAGACGATATTGCTGACCGCCTTTGCCGGTCTCGTCGCCGGCGCGATGTCGATGGCGGCAGGGGAATATGTCTCGGTCAGTTCGCAGGCCGACAGCGAAAAGGCGGAGCGGGCGAAGGAAGCCTGGGAACTGGAGCATCAGCCCAAGGCCGAACGCATCGAGCTGATATCGATCTACAAGAACCGGGGGCTGACCGCCGATCTGGCAGAGCAGGTCGCCGACCAGATGACGGCCCATGACGCGCTCGGCACGCATCTTCGCGACGAACTGGGGCTGAGCAAACATTATTCCGCGCGGCCGCTGCAGGCGGCCTTTGCCTCTGCTCTTGCCTTTGCGGCGGGGGCTATCCTGCCGGTTATTCTCGCTGCTCTGTTCTCCGGCCAGATGCTGATCTGGGTCGTGTCCGGTGCGGCGCTGGTCCTGCTCGCCGCGCTCGGCGCGACAGGCGCTATTCTGGGCGGAGCGCCGATTGGGCGGCCCGTTATCCGCGTGACTTTCTGGGGCGCAGCGGCGATGGCCGCGACTGCCGCCATCGGATCAATTTTTGGAGCAGCCGTTGCATGACCTATGAAACCGTGATTTTTGATTTTGGCGGCGTGATTACGTCGTCGCCGTTTGAAGCGTTCAACCGGCTGGAGGCCGAAAAAGGCGTGCCAAAGGACAGCGTTCGCCAGATCAACAGCGCCAATCCCGATGACAATGCCTGGGCCAGGTTCGAGCGGGCCGAAATTGATGCGGCCGGTTTTGACGAAGCCTTTGCGGCGGAAGCGCGCGCGATCGGCATCGAACTGCGCGGCGCCGATGTGCTGGCGCGGCTGGCCGGTGATGTGCGGCCGCGGATGGTCGAGACGCTGGACCGGCTGAAGGCCGAGGGCATCCGGATATCCTGCATCACCAACAATGTCCCCGCGGGCAAGGGCGCCGGCATGGCGATGGATGACAAGAAAGCGGCAGCGGTGAAAGATATCATGCTGCGGTTCGATCATATTATCGAAAGCAGCAAGGCCGGCATCCGCAAGCCTGACCCGCGGATCTACCAGATGATGTGCGAGGCGCTGAATGTCGAGCCGGCCGGGTGCATCTATCTTGATGATCTGGGCATCAACTGCAAACCGGCGGCGGCTCTCGGTATGGCGGCAATCAAGGTGTCCTCGGAGCAACAGGCGCTGGATGATCTGGGCGCTCTGCTGGATATGCAGCTGCCCTGATATTTCGCGCCGATCCGATCGAAGCTGTAATATTTTCGTCATCAATGAGTCGTCGAACGGTCGCGAAATCGCTATAGCGCGACGGGGATTGCAAGGTTGCGGGGATTCGTGGGTAACAGCTATTCGGACAGATTCGGGGCGATGGTCCGCTGGTATAACCAGCGGGGCCCTTATCCCGTTCTGTTGGCTGTCCTGGCGTTCCTGCTCCTGATTCAGGCGGTCAGGCTGGTCTGGCTGGTGCTGACCCCGCTGGGGCCGGTCGGCGATTATCGCGCCAATGATGTCGAGGTATTGTCGCCGCAATCGCGGCTCACGCTGTTCAGCAGTTTCGATCCTTTTTTCCGTGGCGGCGCGGCGCAGACCGCCAATGTTGTCACATCATTGCAGCTGACGCTGTTCGGCATCCGGATGAACGAGGCCTCCGGACTGGGATCGGCGATCCTGGCCGGGCCGGATGGCGTGCAGGAAAATTATGTCGTCGGCGAGGAGATCATGTCCGGCGTGACGCTGAACAGCGTGGAATTTGATCATGTCGTCATCAGTCGCGGGGGCGTGCTGGAGAGTCTCTATCTCGACCAGTCGATCCCGGCGCAGACCGTCGGTACGGAAGACCCCGAAGCGCCGGTTTCGCTGGCAACCGCCGGCAACGAGATACCCGGTATCGCATCGCTGGCACCGCGCAATGAAGGGGGCCGGGTCACCGGCATCGTGATCTCTCCGCTGGGTGATGGCAGCCTGTTCAAGAGCGCAGGTTTCCGCGATGGCGATATCATCGTGTCGATCAACGGCTCTCCGGTCGGCTCGACCAGCGATATCGAAGCGCTGAAGAGCCAGATCAAGCCCGGTGCCCGCCTGTCCGTCGAAGTCGAGCGCGGAGCCAATACGGTTCCGGTTGCTGTCAATCTTGGAGCCCAATAATGCGTAGCCACTTCGCCCGGATATTTGCCGTGCTTGCTCTAGCCGTCGGCCTGTGGGCCGCGCCGGCGTCGGCGCAGCATACGCTGAATGTCCGCGATGCCGATATCCGCGCCTTTGTCCAGGACGCCGCCAAGGTGACCGGTCGTACGTTCATCCTCGACAGCCGGGTGCAGGGCAAGGTTTCGGTGGTCACCGACCGGCCGCTCAGCCGCTCGGAATATTTCGAGATTTTCCTGTCGACGCTGCGCGCCAACAATCTGGTGGCGATCCCGACCACCCGCGGTGCCTATCGCATTCAGCCCGCCGACGGCGCGGCATCGCAGCCGAGCCGGATCGGTTCGCGCGGGGCCGAGGGCAACCAGCTGGTGACCGAAGTGGTGCGGCTCAAATCGATTGTCGCGACCGAGGCGCTGGAAACGCTGCGTCCGCTGGTCAGCAAACAGGGCTCGATCACCGCCAATCGCAACGCGAATAGCCTGGTGATCGTCGACTATGCCGACAATATCCGGCGGATTCGCAGCCTGGTCGGGGAAATCGACCGCGACAGCGCCGCCAGCACGATCATCACCCTGAAAAATGCCGGGGCGCGGGAAATCGCGACCTCGCTGCAGGCACTGGCCGCCCAGGGCGGCGGCGAAGGCCTGCGCGCGCCGGTGACCGTGGTGCCGATCGACAGCAGCAACAGTATCGCCCTGCGCGGCGATCCCGGTGCGGTGTCGCGCTTTGCGCAAATGGCCCGGGAACTGGACAAGGGGGCCGAATCGGGCACCGAGATTCGCGTGCACCGGCTGGACTATGCCAATGCCGAGCAGCTGTTGCCGGTGATCGAGAATTTGCTGGGCAGCAACGGCACCAGCGGCAGCTCGGCGACCGTTGTGCCTGCGGCCGCGGGCGAAGGAGCATCCGCTCCTGCTCCTGCTGCCATCAGTGGCGGCAGCGGCAACGGGGGCAACGGGATCGCCAGTCGCGGTCCTGCCATCGTGACCCGGCTGGAAGGGACCAATGCGATCATTGTTGCGGCCAATCCCGATGTGCAGCGGATGATCGGCGAACTGATCCGCCAGCTCGACACGCGGCAGGAACAGGTGGTGGTCGAGGCGATCATTGTCGAGATTTCGGAAAATCTGGCCCGCGAACTGGGCGTGCAATGGCTGGTCGGCGGCAAGGATGTGCCGTTCGCGGTGACCAATTTCTCCAATGCCTCTCCCAATATCGTCGATGTCGCGGGCGGTCTGCTGGCCAAGCAGTTTGATACCACAACGACGACGACCACCACGACCGCGACGACGACCACGACCAACAGCGCGGTCGGCGATGTGCTGCGGAAGAATGCGGCTGATGCAGTGCTGGCCGCGCGCGGCGGATTTGGCGGTTTTGCCACCAGCCTTGGCGGCAGCGCGGTGCTCGGGGCGATCATCAACGCGGTGCAGTCGGACAGCAACAGCAATGTCCTTTCGACGCCTTCGCTGACGGTGAACAACAATCTCAAGGGCAGCATCCTGTTCGGTCAGGAAATTCCGGTGTCGACCGGCGAGGCGCTGTCGAACAATTTCGACAATGCCTTCCGCACGATCCAGCGTCAGAATGTCGGCATCGAGCTGGAGGTGACGCCGCAGATCAATGCCGGCGACGAGGTGCGGATGGAATTGCGGCAGCAGGTCAGTTCGATTGCCGGGCCGGTGTCCGATGATTTCAACGAACTGATCATCAACAAGCGCGAGATCAATACCACGGTCACCGTGGGCGATGGCGAGATTATCGCGCTCGGCGGGCTGCTCGACGACAACGAGCGCCGGACGATCCAGAAGGTGCCGTTTCTGGGCGATATCCCGGTTCTGGGCGAGCTGTTCAGGTCGCGCGGCAAGTCGCGGGTCAAGACCAATCTGATGGTCTTCATCCGGCCGACGATCCTCAAGGATCCGAATGACGCGCGCCGCTTTTCGAGCAACCGCTACGGCTATATCCGGGACCAGCAGCTCAGCCGCGATCCCGATCAGGAACCGTCGATCGATGCGCTGGTCCGCGACTATCTCGGCACCGTGCCACCCTCGGTCGAGGCGCGTCCGGATGACCAGATCATCTATGCGCCCGGCGATATTCCTGCGGTCCGCGATCAGGGCGTGATCGAGCAGACCCCGTTGCCAGCAAGCGAGACCAGCGGGAACAGATGATGAAGATCGCCCGCGGCACAGAGGCGGTTGTTGCCGAAGCGGACAGCGGACCGGTCACCGCAGCGGTGGTCAAGGATCTGCCTTATGCTTATGCCCGCGACCATGGACTGATCCTGCAGGATCGCAGCGGCGAGCGGGCTTCGATTGCGATGCGGGCGGGCGCGGACCCGTCTGCTTTGCTGGAGGTTCGTCGTTATCTGGCGCTGCCCTTTGATGTGGAACTGGTGGATGGCCCGGCGTTCGAGAGACTGCTGAGCGATCATTATGCGATGGATGGCTCGGCGGCGGCCATGGCCGGCGATATGGCGCTGGCCGGCGAAGGGCTGGATGATATTGCGGGCGATATCCCGAGCGCAGAAGATCTGCTCGACAGCGCCGATGATGCGCCGACCATAAGAC
>JAUCYS010000019.1 GCA_030373505.1 Parasphingorhabdus sp. | reverse complement strand
TATGCGACCACGCGTCGCTTCGGCACGGTGCTGGAAAATGTGGTGATGGATCCCCATAGCCGGGAACTGGATCTCGACGACAACAGCAAGGCGGAAAATACCCGCGGCGCCTATCCGATCGAGTTCATTCCGAATGCGTCGGAAGATAATATGGGGCCGGTTCCCAAGAATATCATCATGCTGACCGCCGATGCATTTGGCGTATTGCCTCCGATCTCGCGGCTGACACCCGAGCAGGCCATGTATCATTTCCTGTCCGGCTACACCGCAAAAGTTGCCGGCACCGAAATCGGCGTGACCGAGCCTGAAGCGACCTTCTCCACCTGCTTTGGTGCGCCGTTCATGCCGCGTCACCCTTCGGTCTACGGCAATCTGCTGAAAGAGCGGATCGCCAAGGGCGGCGTGCGCTGCTGGCTGGTCAACACGGGCTGGACCGGCGGCAAATATGGCGAAGGCAGCCGGATGCCGATCAAGGCGACTCGCGCCCTGCTCAATGCCGCACTGGATGGCAGCCTCAACGACGGCGAGTTCCGGATCGACGAAAATTTCGGTTTTGAAGTGCCGGTATCGGTGCCCGGCGTCGACAGCGCGATCCTTGATCCCCGTTCGACCTGGTCGGACCCTAGCGCTTATGACGAAACCGCGCAGAAGCTGGTCAAATTGTTCATCGACAATTTCGAGCAGTTTGCCGAACATGTCGACCAGAACGTTCGGGAAGCAGCGCCAAGCGCCGCCTAGTCCATTTTATCGCTCTGCCGCGATGCGAGATTGTGCATCGCGGCGGATGCGGATTTCGACCTGCTCAAGATTGGCGCTGGGCGTGTAGGTCAGCGTCTCCGACCGGACGGCGTCCTTTGACCGGGACAGCTGGTTTATCCTGCCATGGGCGATGATATCGGCGATGATGTCCGCCAGGCGCTCATCGGCGTCGGCCCGCCGATAATCCGGCGGGAGCGTGAGATGGATTTCCTGCCCGGTGAAATAGCGCAACCCCCGGGTTGCGATCTCGCCGGGGCGGCCTTCCAGAAAAGAGATGTGAAACAGGGACGGAAACCCGCGTCCGGCGAGATATTGGCTCACCACATTGTCAAACCATGCGAATCGGGTCAGTTTTCGCGCGGGCATCCATGCCGCCGTGGTGGCGTCCAGGCTTTCTCCGATCCATTGGCCCAGCATCAACAGCCGGCGGTGGACTTCCGGCACGTGCCGGTCGCTGGCGAGCATGTCACCGGGCGCGATGGCAATGGCACCTTCGCTAGAGCCCGGCAGGTCGCAGGACAGCAGATCGCATGTGCCGGCAGCCAGGCGCTCGCTTGTTTCGGCGGCCGTCAGCCGAGTGAGCAGAAAGGGCATTGCATCGACAATGACTTCCATCATTTCAAGATTTCGAAATTTGGCGCGGTTGACGCAGACTTTATGCCTTGCCGCCGGGCACCACGGAAACCGCGCCAGATCGATTTCGCTCGCGATCGGCGCGATGATCAGCAGAGGAGGTTCGGGATGCACGAGGCCGGTTCCGTTTCTGCCTGTCCTGTTCAAGGTCAGCCCATGGTTTATCAAAGCGGCAAGAGCTTGGCAATCAAGGGTGATCAGTGCCGCCCGGGACAGGATGCGGGAGCAGTTCGGGAAATGGGCGCAACATTTGATTGTCAGCCCGTCGCCGTGCCGATAACGGTCATGGCATGACAAACCTGATCTTATCTGTGTTGATGCTGGCAGGCGCGGCTCTGTTCGCCGGCGGCGTCTATATCTTGCGCAAGGGCACCAACAGAAAGCAGGGCTGGCTGATGCTCGTCGCTGCCGCGGTCATGTTCGCCAATGTCGGAATCTGGACGATCCCTACCCCAGAGAGCAATCAGCCGGTTTCGCCACAGTCGGCCGACTGAAGCTATTTGATCGGCGAATCCGGCGCGAGGCGCATGTCGAGATAATTGTCGATCGAACCCATCAGCAAATCCATCTCGTTTTCGTAGAAATGGTTGGCGCGAGGAATCTCGTCATGATGGATGGTGATATGCTTCTGGGTGCGCAGCTTGTCGACCAGCTTCTGCACCGCGCTGGGGGTCACGACTTCATCGTTGACGCCCTGGACAATGATGCCCGAGGACGGGCAGGGCGCCAGGAAGTTAAAGTCATACATATTGGCCGGAGGTGATACGGAAATAAAACCGCGGATTTCCGGACGGCGCATCAGCAGCTGCATGCCGATCCAGGCACCAAAGCTGTAGCCCGCGATCCAGGTGGTCTGCGCCTCGGGATGGAAGCTCTGGACCCAGTCGAGCGCTGCCGCTGCGTCGGACAATTCACCAATGCCATTGTCGAACACGCCCTGCGAGCGGCCGACCCCCCGAAAATTGAACCGCAGGGTGGCAAAGCCGCGTTTCACGAAGGTCTTGTACATCGCCTGCGTGATCCGGTCGTTCATCGTACCGCCCGCCTGCGGGTGGGGGTGCAATATCATCGCAACCGGGGCGCGGTCACGGGGTCCTGGGCTGAAGCGGCCTTCGAGGCGGCCTTCGGGTCCGGTAAAAATTACATCTGGCATGGATTTTCAATTCTTCGATCAAAATAATATGGTCCAGAGCATGAAGATATAGAATAGCTTTTGCGCTGGATGCAGGGCCTATATAGGGTGAGCGACCAAATCCGCAACTCAATCCAGCAAGCCAGAGAGATTTTGCCCCTATCGTGACCGACACCAGACGCATCTACCTTGACTATGCGGCGACCGCACCGATGCTGGATGTTGCCAAAAAGGCCTGCACGGAAGGGTTTGAGCAATGGGCCAACCCCTCTTCCCCGCATGGCGACGGGCGCGCGGCACAGGCGATGCTGGAGAATGCGCGGCGGCGGTTCAGGGAGGCGCTGCACTGGGACGGCGATGTGATTTTCACCAGCGGTGCCAGCGAGGCGGTGCAGATCGCGCTGACCAAGTCGAAACCCGAAACGCAACTGGTGTCGCCGGTCGAGCATGATGTGGTGCTGAGATTTGCGCCGGGCGCCCGGCAGATCCCGGTCGATGGCAATGGTATGGTCATCCCGGCGAACCTCAATCACCTGCTCAAGGGGGTGGAGGGGCCGGCACTGGTGGCGATCCAGTCGGTCAACAACGAAACCGGGGTGATGCAGGATATGGACGCGCTGGCGAAGGTCGTTCGCGACCGGGGCAGCCATCTGCTGGCCGACTGTTCGCAATCGGTCGGCAAGCTGCCCTTGCCGGACGCCGACCTGATCATTGTTGCCGGGCACAAATTCGGTGGCCCGCCCGGGGTCGGCGCCCTGCTGGTCAGGGATCTCCGGCTGCTCCATGCCGATGGCGGCCAGGAACAGGGTTACCGGTCCGGCACCCAGAATCTGCCCTATATTCTCGGCATGACCGCAGCGCTGGAGGCACCGGCCAACTGGGCGGGAAGGGCGGCGGAACTGCGCCAGCATCTTGATGATGCGATCCGCAAGGAAGGCGGCGCGGTGATCGCGGACAAGGCCCCGCGCATTGCCACGATTGCCAGCTATCATATGCCCGGTGTCGCCGCCAATACGCAGCTGATCAAGTTTGACATGGCCGGATTCTCGGTCTCCGCCGGCAGCGCCTGTTCTTCGGGCACGCTCAAGACCAGCCATGTGCTGGAAGCGATGGGTACCGACCCGCAGGTCGCGCGCGAAGTGATCCGGGTCAGTATCGGGCGCGATACCACGCGCGCGCATATTTATGCCTTTATCGACAAGTGGAAATCGATTTTTGCGGACGCCCGGCGTGCCTGAGGCCGGTCGATGACTCCCGTCTATCTCGACAATCAGGCGACCACGCCGCTCGCGCCGGAAGTGTTCGATGCCATGCTGCCCTGGCTGAAGGACAATTTCGGCAATCCGCACAGCCCTCATGTCCTGGGGCGCAAGGCCGCCGCTGCGGTTGAAGTGGCGCGGGAACAGGTTGCCGCGTTGCTGCCAGAGAACGGACGGGTGATTTTTACCGGAAGCGCGACCGAAGCGATCAATCTGGCCATGGGTGCGGCCCGAACCCGGCAAGCGCGCAACCGGATCGCCGTGATCGATACGGAACATGCGGCGGTGCGCGACACGGCGCTGTGGTACCGGACGCAGGGATTCGAGACCAGATTGCTTCCTGTCGATGCCGACGGACTGATCCTTCTGGAAGAACTGGAAGCATGTTTGAGCGAGAAGACCGCGCTGGTCGGCGCGATGCTGGTCAATAACGAGATTGGTGTGATCCAGCCGATCGAGCAGATCGCGGAGATGGCGCATCGGGCCGGTGCGCTGATGCTCTGTGATGCGGTGCAGGGTTTTGGCCGGCTCGCCATTCCGCCGCAGCCGGACCTGATCGCGTTGTCCGGACACAAGATTTATGGCCCCAAGGGTATCGGCGCGCTGTGGGTACGCGACGGTATCGAACTGCCGCCGCTGATCCATGGCGGCGGGCAGGAGCAGGGTATCCGGTCGGGCACATTGTCACCGGCACTTTGCGCAGGACTGGGCAGAGCCGCGAAAATCTGCGCAGAGCGCATGCAGGCGGACATGACGCATATCGAAGCGCTAGCGGAGAGAGCGCGGAGCCTGTTCGGCGACTGGACCGTGAACGGATCGCTGGAGCAGCGTTATGCCGGCAATCTGAATATCCGCCGCGACGGGCTGGATGTCGCGCGGCTGATGTCGGATGTGCGCGGTGTCGCCTTTTCCGCAGGCTCGGCCTGTGCCAGCGGCTCGGGGCGGCCAAGCCATGTGCTGGCGGCCCTCGGACTGGAGCCTTTGCAGATAAAATCATCGATCCGTCTGGGATTCGGGCGCTATAACAGCCTGGAAGACGTCGAGCAGGCAGCCCATCTGATCAATCAAGCAGCGGAGACACAGCTATCATGAGCAAGATCACGGTCCATTTTGTCAGCTCCGATGGCGAGAAAACGGTGACCGCCGAGGCATCGGAAGGCGACAATCTTCTGACCATCGCTCAGCTGCATGACCAGCCGCTCGAAGGCACATGCGAGGGCCAGATGGCCTGCTCGACCTGCCATGTGATCGTCGACCCAGCCGATTTCGACAAACTGCCGGATGCGACCGAAATGGAAGAGGATATGCTGGATCTGGCGGCGGGCGCGCGCAGGACGAGCCGGCTGGCCTGCCAGATCGATCTGACCGCCGATCTGGACGGCCTGACGGTGCATATGCCGATCGAAAGCCACAATATGCAGAATCTCTAGCGGCTGAGAGCATCCATCTAACGGCTTGCATTTTCGCCGGACTGCTACCATATGCGCAGCGGGAGTCGGGTGGACGTAGTCGTCGCCAACCCGGTCAGGTCCGGAAGGAAGCAGCCGCAACGATTTTTCTGCGGGTCGCCCGGCTCCTACTCACAGCAAATTTGGCGTCTCTGGTCGCAATAGGCTGATAAGGCTTCGACAAGATCGCCCGTCTCGCCTAAACTCCATCTTCATGTCCGATTCACACGATATATTCGCCGCTACCGGTGTCGACGCTCCGGAGCAGCCCGCTCCCGGTGCCGCCCAACCCTATCGGGTACTGGCACGCAAATACCGGCCGTCGAAATTCTCCGAACTGATCGGACAGGATGCGATGGTCCAGACTTTGGGCAATGCGATCAAGCGTGACCGTCTGGCCCACGCCTTTCTGATGACCGGCGTGCGCGGGGTCGGCAAGACCTCCACCGCACGTCTGATTGCCAAGGCGCTCAACTGCATTGGCGAAGACGGGCAGGGCGGCCCGACCATCGATCCTTGCGGCGTGTGCGAACCGTGCCGGAGTATCGCGACCGGCAGCTTTATCGATGTCATCGAAATGGATGCCGCCAGCCATACCGGAGTCGATGATGTTCGCGAGATTATCGAGGCGGTGCGCTATTCGTCGGTGTCCGCGCGCTATAAGATCTATATTATCGACGAAGTTCACATGTTGTCGAAAAACGCTTTCAACGCCTTGCTGAAGACGCTCGAGGAGCCGCCACCGCATGTGAAATTCATTTTCGCGACCACCGAAGTGCACAAGGTACCGATCACCGTGCTGTCACGCTGCCAGCGCTTCGATCTGAAGCGGATCAGTGCCGACCAGCTGTCCGACCATTTTGCAATGATCGTCGGCAAGGAAGGCGTCACCGCCGAGCAGGAAGCGCTCGACCTGATCGCGCAGGCAGCGGAAGGATCGGTGCGCGATGGCCTGTCGATTCTCGACCAGGCGATTGCGCATGCCGATATGGATGGCGATGGCGAGGTGAAGGCGGCGCAAATCCGGGACATGCTGGGCCTGTCCGATCGCGGTGCGGTGCGGCGACTGTTCGCAAAATTGCTGGAAGGCGATTCCGCGGCGCTGCTCGACGCGATCGCCGAACAATATAAGATCGGCGTCGAACCGCTGTCGCTGATGAACGGGCTGCTGTCGCTTTCGCACCAGGTGACCTTGTTCAAGGTCGGCAAGGCCAGCGACCCGACCCTGTCGGACGAGGCCAGGCAGCAATTTGCCGAATGGTCCGAGCAATTGTCCTATCCGGTGCTGCACCGGCTGTGGCAGTTGCTGCTCAAGGGCTATCAGGAGGTCCAGCAGGCCCATCTGCCGCGCGAAGCGTGCGAAATGGCATTGTTGCGCGTGCTCTGTGCTGCGGACATGCCCGATCCCGGACAGCTGGCAAAAATGCTGGAAGCGCGTGGCCCGGCGACATCGCCGCCAGCCGAACGGGAAAGTGCCGCACCGCCGGTGGCCGATCCGGTCGCGCAAGCGGCTCCCGTTGCCAAAATTCCCGCGCCATCCCGTGGCCTTCCGGATCAGTTTGCCGATGCCGTAAAGGCTGTCGGGCAGGTCTCCGCCGTGTTGGAAAGCATCATGATCGCCGATATGCGGCTGGTCTCTTTTGACCCACCTCATATCGTCTATCAGCCGGTCCGGCCGATCGCAGATGCGGATATCCGCAAAATTGCCGATGCCCTGAAGCAGGAAACCGGTCAGGAATGGACGATCAACCAAGGGCAGGGCGAGGCGCAGCCGAGTCTGGTCGAACAGGAGCAGCAGGCACGGGACGCGGAGCGGCAGGCAATTCTGGACGCCCCGATGGTGAAGGCGGCGTTTGAAGCCTTTCCCGATGCCATATTGCTGGAGGATGATGATCCCCAGCCTCAAGAATCAAGGAGTGCATAGCGATGAAATCGATGGAAGAAATGATGAAGGCCGCACAGGATGCGGCGCAACAGGTCCAGACCCAGATGGAGGAAGCCCAGAAAAAGCTCGATAGCCTTGAGGTCGAAGGCCAGGCCGGTGGCGGACTGGTCAAGGTCAAGGCAACGGCGAAAGGCCGGGTGCTGGCCGTGACGATCGACGAGAGTCTGATGAAGGCGGAGGAGAAGCAGATGCTGGAAGATCTCGTCGCAGCCGCGTTCAACGATGCCCGCAACCGTGCCGACGCCGTGAGCAGCGAGGAAATGGGCAAGATGACCAGTGGCATGCAGTTGCCGCCAGGTTTTAAGCTGCCATTTTAGGCGCTTCTGCTGATCGGACGCATTACGCTTGAAGTGTCTCAAGCAGCCACCATATAGGGTGGAGAAGCGCTGTTGCAGTGCAACATGTTGGAGTTAAAATGTCCGAGTTTGAAACCAGTTCCACCCCCGAAACCAAGTCGCTGCCATTGCTGCCCTTGCGCGACATCGTGGTTTTTCCGAACATGATCGTGCCGCTGTTTGTCGGTCGCGACAAATCCGTGGTTGCGCTGGAAAAGGCGATGGATTCCGACAAGGAAATCTTCCTGGTCGCCCAGCTTGATCCGGCAGAGGACGATCCTGCTCGCGATCAGCTTTACGATCTTGGCGTGGTCGCGACCGTGCTGCAATTGCTGAAGCTGCCCGACGGCACCGTTCGCGTGCTGGTCGAAGGCAAGCAGCGTGCCCGCCACCAGTCGCTGGAAGAGCAGCCGGAAGGCTATGTGCTGGCGAAGGTCGACCTGCTCGAGGAAGAAGTGGTGGAAAGCGCCGAAACTTCGGCCCTGATGCGCTCGGTCATCGAACAGTTTGAAAATTATTCGAAGCTCAACAAGAAAATGCCTGCCGAAACCGTGGTGCAGCTGGGCGAAATCGACGACGCGGCGCGTCTTGCCGATGCCGTGTCCGCCAATATCAACGTCAAGGTTGCCGACAAGCAGAGTCTGCTGATGGAGAGCGATCCGGCGAAACGGCTGGAAATGGTCTTTGCCTTCATGGAAGGCGAGCTGGGCGTGTTGCAGGTCGAGAAGAAAATCCGTGGCCGCGTCAAGCGCCAGATGGAGAAGACGCAGCGCGAATATTATCTCAACGAGCAGATGAAGGCGATCCAGAAGGAACTGGGTGACGGCGAAGACGGCGAGGGCGACGAGCTGGCGGAGCTTGGCAAGAAGATCAAGGAGCTGAAGCTTTCCAAGGAAGCCAAGGCCAAGGCGACCGCCGAGCTGAAGAAGCTCAAGGGCATGCAGCCGATGTCAGCCGAAGCGACCGTAACGCGCAACTATCTCGATGTGCTGCTGGGACTGCCCTGGGGCAAGAAGTCGCGGCTCAAGAAGGATCTCAAACAGGCCGAGAAGGTGCTGGATGACGACCATTTCGCTCTGGAAAAGGTCAAGGAACGGATTCTCGAATATCTCGCGGTGCAGACGCGGACCAACAAGCTGAAAGGCCCGATCCTGTGCCTCGTCGGCCCTCCCGGCGTCGGCAAGACCTCGCTCGGCCGTTCGATCGCCCGGGCGACGGGACGCGAATTTGTTCGCCAGTCACTGGGCGGCGTGCGCGACGAAGCGGAAATCCGCGGCCATCGCCGGACCTATATCGGTTCGCTGCCCGGCAAGATTGTCTCCAATCTGAAGAAGGCGGGGACGTCCAATCCCCTGTTCCTGCTCGACGAAATCGACAAGCTGGGCCAGGATTTCCGCGGCGATCCGGCTTCGGCCCTGCTCGAGGTGCTCGATCCGGAGCAGAATGACAAGTTCCAGGACCATTATCTGGAGATCGATATCGATCTGTCGGACGTGATGTTCGTGACCACCGCCAATTCGCTTAATCTTCCGCAGCCTTTGCTGGACCGGATGGAGATCATCCGGCTGGAAGGCTATACCGAGGATGAAAAGGTCGAGATCGCCAAGCGCCATCTGATTGAAAAGCAGATCGAGGCACACGGCCTGAAAGAGGGCGAGTTCGTGCTGCGCGAGGATGCGCTGCGCGACCTGATCCGCTATTATACAAGGGAAGCCGGCGTACGGACGCTGGAACGCGAAATCGCCAAGCTGGCGCGCAAGGCTTTGCGGCGGATTCTGGAAGGCGAGTATAAGAGCGTCGAAATCACTCCCGACAATCTCTCCGAATATGCCGGTGTGCAGAAATATCGCCACGGTGTCGGCGAGGAAGAAAATCAGGTCGGTGCCGTGACCGGTCTGGCCTGGACCGAAGTCGGCGGTGAACTGCTGACCATCGAATCGGTCACCGTGTCCGGCAAGGGCCAGATCAAGACCACCGGCAAGCTGGGCGACGTGATGAACGAGTCGATCCAGACGGCGCTCTCCTTTGTGAAGGCGCGTGCGCCTTCCTACGGAATCAAGCCGAGCTTCTTCAGCCGCAAGGACATCCATATCCATCTGCCCGAAGGTGCCGTGCCCAAGGACGGCCCGTCGGCGGGCGTGGGTATTGTGACCGCAATCGTGTCGACCCTGACCGGCATTCCGGTCCGCCGCGATGTCGCGATGACCGGTGAGGTCACTCTGCGCGGCCGCATCCTGCCGATCGGCGGTTTGAAGGAAAAACTGCTGGCGGCGCTGCGCGGCGGGATCACGACCGTTCTGATCCCGGCGGACAATGAAAAGGATCTGGTCGAGATTCCGGAAAATATCACCTCGAAGCTCAAGATCATTCCGATGAGTCATGTCGATGAGGTGCTGGCCGAAGCGCTGACGGAGAAAGTCGAACCGATCGAGTGGAGCGATGCCGACGAGCTTGCGAGCCACGCTACGGCACCGGTTGCTGATGATGCGGGGTCGCTCGCGCGGCACTGATTCCTTTTCATGAGCGAGTCGCGCTTCTGAAACAGGAGCGAAATGCGGAGGTAAAATAATCGAAACCTGTGCGGCTCGCGGACCGCTGGTCTCATTTCGTCTCATTTGCCACAAAAAATGGGGGTCTGGCGCAGAAAACAGCGGTTTTTCTTTGACTCATCCCGATAATTTCGCATTACTGCCGCAAGACAAAGGCGCGATTCAAAATGAATTGCCATCAGAGAAGGGGGGATTCCCACAATGAATAAACAGGATCTTATCAGTAACGTTGCAGATCACAGCGGCCTCAGCAAAAGCGACGCCGGCAAAGCGGTCGATGCCGTATTTGATTCCATCACCAGTGCACTGTCCAGCGGCGGCGAAGTCCGTCTTGTTGGCTTTGGTACATTTTCGACTTCCAAGCGCAAAGCTTCTACCGGTCGCAACCCGCGCACCGGCGAGCCGATGCAGATTCCAGCATCGACTCAAGCAAAATTCAAAGCCGGCAAGGGCTTGAAAGACGCCGTCAACTAAACAACAAACCGGGGAGCAGAGTATCGCTCCCCATTTTATTTTCGCGCTTTGTTCTAAAAAAATCAGGCGGGACCCCGAAACGGGGCCCGCCTTTTTCTTTGGGGGACGGGCGGCTGAAAATCGCGCCGGACGGAACCGGTCAGTCCCGCCGCTCAGTCCCGCCGCTCAGTCCCGGTGTCGGAAAATATCGCGCCCGAGCAGCGCATTTCGGGCGACGTCGCCCCGGTCATGCATGGTCAATGCGCCGCCGGGCAGCTCGTCATCCCAGCAGCTTTCGTCGGCATAAAATTGCAGCGCCTGCTTCAACCGGGCGTGCTGTCCGTAGAGGTCGGTCAGGGCTGCAACCGTGGCGGACAGTTCGGGCAGGTCATCGCCAGCACCCTGCAGCACCATTTTTGCCAGATCCTCGCGGCCCGACGCGCGCAGCGTGATGGCCACGATATTGCGGGCGGTGTCGATCAGCTCCGTGGATTTATTCATGGCGGTCATTTCTCTTCCGTTTTTATTGTATGTATTGTTATCCATACAATAATTTTAAATCTCTCCATATATAGGTGTCTCTACCGGTCCTGTCGACCGCTAGACGATCAAATAATCAGATAGACAAGGCCTGTTAATTGACTCTGCTCCATCAGCGAACTATGGAGCCATACAATGACGTGTCTATATATATTTTGTATGGAGTATGTGCCTTGAAAATGGTCGAAGACGAGAAGTTTCGCTGGATCCTGCATTGCGGCTGGAAAGGCCTGTGCCCGCGTTGCGGCGAGGGCAAGCTGTTCAGCAGCTGGCTTAAAATCGCTGACAAGTGTGATGTCTGCGGTCTTGATTATCGATTTGCATCGCCTGATGATGGCCCGGCGTTTTTCTCGCTGTGCATCGTCGCCTTCCCCCTGGTTTTCCTGGTCGTTTGGCTGCAAGTCGCTCTGGAATCGCCATTCTGGGTTCATCTGCTGACCTCTTTTCCGCTGATCAGTCTGGGCTGTGCCTTGCCGCTTCGGCCGATCAAGGGCTGGCTGGTCGCCTCGCAATATGTGAACAAGGCGCAAGAGGCGGGAACCGAAAAACTCTGGGCGCAGCTGAACGGGGCGTCAGAGAGCGACGAATGGTTTGAAGGAAAATAGCAGGTGTCGAACTGGATTCCCGAGCTTTCCCGATTTTCCGGACCCAAATATCTGGCCGTAGCCGATGCCCTGACGGACGCCATTCACTGCGGCTATTTCAAACCGGGCAACCGCCTTCCGCCGCAACGAGAATTGGCCGATACTCTGGGTTTCGATCTTACCACGATCACGCGTGCCTATGAGCTGGCGCGCGAGCGCGGGCTGATCGTCGGTCGCGGACGAGCGGGCAGCTTCGTGCGGGAGGACAGGGCGGTTGCGACCGCTACACCGGCTCAATATGACGAGGCGATGAATTGCCCGCCTCTGCCTGCGGGCCGATCGCTATCCACCGCTTTCGCCGATACCGTGCGGACCTGCCTGGCCAATGAGGCCGAGGCCGCCTTCCATTATCAGCGCCCCGGCGGGGCATCGCACGTTCGGGAGGCGGGTGCTCAGCTGCTCAGCCGGATCGGCATTGCCACCTATGCCGACCAAGTCATCGTAACCGCTGGCGGGCAAAACGCCCTGCACGGGGTGCTTTCGACCATTGCCAAGCCCGGTGACCATGTCGCTTGCGGCAGGTTCGTCTATCCCGGCCTGCGGTCTCTGGCGCTGCGTCTCGGACTGAATCTGGTGGCTTTGCCGGAGATGACCGGCGATGCGCTGGCGGAGGCCTGCCGGAGCAAGGCGATCCGCGCGCTATATGTCGTTCCGACCAATGACAATCCGACGACCGAGACGATCTCCGCCGAGAATCGAAGGCAGATCGCAGATGTTGCCCGGCGCGAAAATCTGCCAATCATCGAAGATGATGCTTATGGCTTGCTGGCCGCCAATCCACCGCCACCCATTGCCAGTCTGGTTCCTGACCTTTGCTGGTATATCGCGAGCACATCGAAAGTGATCTCGCCCGCTCTGCGTGTGGCGTTCGTTCGCTGTCCGAATGTGGGCCAGTCGATGCAGCTTGGCGCAGAGATGCATGAGACGGTGGTCATGGCTCCTCCGATCAACGCTGCCGTTGTTGCGCACTGGCTGGGCAATGGAACCTTCGACAGGCTGGTACAGGATACCCGGGCGGAAGCGGCATGGCGGCAAGCCGCTGCCAGGGAGATTCTCGGCTCCGGAACCTTTGCGTCCCAGCCGGAAGGATATCACCTGTGGCTGCGGATGCCGGATGGATCGCTCGCGGCACATCTGCCGGTCTTGATGCGCAATACCGGTCTCGGGCTGGCGCCATCCGAAGGCTTTGCGGTTGGTGGCCATAGCGACCAGCAGGCCATGCGCGTCTCGCTGGGCGGGCCTATCGGCAGAAGCGCACTGTCTGCCGCCTTGCGGGCGCTGGACGCGTTCATTTGTTCTTCAGGCGAGAGGGAGCTGAATCCGATCGTCTGACGGGATATGCTGCTCAGACTGTTGGACAATATAAGGCCGGCCTCGGAGGAAGGTTGCCCCGCTCGATCGCCCGCGATAGTTGCCCCGACCTTGAAAATCCGCTTTTCGTGCCTAGATTAAAGCCTCCCAAGAGATAAATATTCAGAGGTTTCAATGGCAGGCGGCTGGGCACGCGATGGTGCGGTGCAGGATCAGATAGACGATACAATAGCCGACGCGGTCAAACGCGCGCGGGCCGATATGCCGACCGGAGAAGCCGCAAAATATTGCGTCGAATGCGGCGACGAAATTCCCGAAGCGCGCCGCCGCGCCCTGCCCGGGACAAGGACCTGTGTGGCGTGCCAGTCGGCGCGCGATGCAACCCGATCGCAGGCCGGCTTCAACCGCCGTGGCAGCAAGGACAGCCAGCTGCGCTAGGCGACGTTCAGCCAGAAACTGCTCGATCATCAGCATTGCGGGAACATAGTTCGCTTTTTTTACAAGCGGCATTGATAATGCAAATGATTATCAATAGAGCATGGGGCCATCAGGAGGCTCTATGATTCTAACACGCAATATTTCGTTACTCATGCTGCTCGCCGCAGCATCCCCCCTTGCAGCGCAGGACCTTGCAGAGGCTGATGCCGACGGCCGGGAGGACATCATCGTTATCGGACGGGCGGAGCGGCTGTATCGTGTGGAGGAAACGACATCGGGGAAGCTGCCGACCGATCCGCTGGCCTCAAGTCAGTCGATCACGGTCCTGACCGACGATCTTATTCGCGACCAGGGCGCCCGCGACGCGCAGGATCTCTACCGCAATATCTCGGGCGTCACGGTGTTCAGCTATGCCGGCGTCACCGCGCGCGGCTTCCGGCAGGAGGAGAATTTCTTCGACGGCCTGCGCGGGGACCCCTATTCCGGTTTTTCGGTACCGCAGACGTTCAATATCCAGCGGGTGGAATTTCTCAAGGGACCGGCGGGGATGCTCTATGGCCAGTCCGCACCGGGCGGCCTGTTCAACTATATTTCGAAGAAACCTGCCTTCGACACGGCGATCGAAGCGCGCGCCATTGCCGGCACGCGTAGCCGGTTTGGCGGCACCGTGGATGCAACGGGGCCGCTTTCCGAGAAGCTCGCTGGCCGTGTCGCGGTTTTCTACGAGAATAGCGATGATGCCCGCTGGAATGCGGACAATGAGACGCTGATCCTCGACGCCGGTCTGACAACCGATATCGGTATCGGCACGCTGACGCTGCAGGCGACTCGCTATGATATCGATCTGGGCGGCAACCGCCTGCGCGGCGTTCCGACCGACGACGAGGGCAATTTTCTTGCCGACCGGCGCTGGAACCATAATGAGGCCAGTGACTTTCTCCGGCTGAAGTCGAATGTCGCGCAGGCGCTGCTGGACATCGAACCGGCTGACAATTTGAAGCTCGATGTCGGGCTGCGCTATATTGATGCGAAGGAAAGCCAGGAATATCATGAGCCTCGCGGGCTGTTCGATTCCGATGGCGACGGCAAGGTCGATGCCAGCATCCGCGAATTCCGCGACCAGTTCCGGACCTATGAAAGCTGGTCCTTTGGCGCCAATGCCATCTGGTCCGCTGATCTCGGCCAGATCGGCAACCGAATATTGGCCGGGATGGACTATTATCAGGAAGACGGCTCACTCAACTATTATCGGGCGCGGGGCAGGGCCAGTGCGACGCCCGGCCTGCCGACTCCGCTGAGTCTCAACAACCCGCAATATGGCGTAACCGATCCGGCCAATTATAACCTGACGCGCGTCTATCCCGACGACCGTCCGACCAGCGCTCGCCGAGCGGGCTTCTATCTTCTGGAAGAGGCGACCATCGGGCCGGTGATTGCGGTCGTGGGGGCTCGTTATGATGACTATCGGGACGAGCTGCAGGGCGAATCATTCGGCGATAATGCCTGGACCTGGCGCGCCGGACTGACCTGGCGAATCCGGCCGGACCTGTCGCTGTTCGGCCAATATGCGACCAGCTTCGAGCCGCAGGACATCGGCCAGCAGGACGTGCTGGCTGGCGGCCCCTTTTCACCGCTGAAGGGCGATATGATTGAAGGGGGCGTCAAGACCGCGCTGTTCGGCGGGCGGGTACAGTCCAGCCTGTCGGTCTATCAGATCCGGCGCACCAATGTGCTGCAGGCGGATCCTGCCGGTGATCCCGGCGGCGACGGGGTTGATGATTTTATCGCGTTTGGCGAGGTCACCAGCAAGGGCCTTGATCTCGATTTTGCCGCCGACCTTACCCCGGACTGGGTGCTGACCGTGAACTATGGCTATAATGATACCAAGATCACCAAGGACAATGGCGGCAGCGGCTTCGGCCTGAATATCGGTGACCGCTTTCCCAATGCGCCGAAACATCAGCTCGGTTTCTGGACGCGGTACCAGATCAGGCCGGTCGGTCTCGCCTTTGCCCTGGGCGGCGATTATGTCTCGGAACGGCGGTCGATCAGCGACCAGCGAGTGAAACCCTATTTCGTCTTCGACGGGTCGATCATCTATGAAACGGGGCCGTGGAAGGCGATGCTGCGGATCGACAATATTTTCGACAAGACCTACGCGACCTCGGGCTTTATCGACCGGACCGGGCATTTCCCCGGCGAGCCGCGGTCCGCGTTCATTGAGGTGACCCGGACATTCTGATGGATGGCAGGCCTCAGGCGGCCCGGCGGCGACCCCGGGTCAAGCCGGCTCGCCTGTGGTGGCTGGTTCACCAGTGGGCGGGGCTGAAGCTTGCGATCCTGCTGACGTTCGTCTTCGCGACCGGCACGCTGGCGGTGCTGTCGCACGAAATCGACTGGCTGCTGCAGCCGGGCCTCAGGGTGTCGCCTGCCACGGTGAGCGACGAGCCGCAATGGGAGTTGATTGCCGCCGTTGCCGCGGGGCATCCGGCCAGTGCGGCAATCCGCTCGATGGATGCGCCTGTGGCCAGCGCATTTGCCGCGAATGTTCATATCATCCGCCCCGATGGCAGCCAGGGCTTTCTCTATGCTCATCCCGAAACCGGTGTCATTCAGGGTGTCGGGCCATGGGCGGGGGCGCAGCGGATTTTGCGCAACATGCATCGCCATCTCAACCTGCCGCTGAACATCGGCGTCCCTCTTGTCTCGGTCCTGTCGGTGCTGTTGCTGGCCAGCCTGGTCTCCAGTCTCGTGGTTTATAAAAAATGGTGGCGCGGTTTCTTCAAGCCGGTCCGCTGGCGCGACGCGCGTACCGCCTGGGGTGATATCCACCGTCTTGCCGGACTCTGGTCGCTCTGGTTCGTGGCGCTGATTGCGCTGACCGGCATCTGGTATCTCGCCGAAAGCCTCGGCCTGGATGCGCCGCCCGCGATCAAGGTCAGTGCGGAGCAGGCGATTCCGGACAATGAGGTCGTCGCTCGCTTCCCCGCCAGCCTGGAGGCGGCGCGGGCGGCTTTTCCCGAACTGGCCATCCGGCGGATCGTCTTTCCCGCGAAGCCCGGGCAGGCCTTCCGCTTTGAAGGCGACGCCAGTGCCTTGTTGGTCCGCCCGCGAGCCAATGCGGTGTGGACCGATCCGGCAACCGGGGACATTCTCGCCACCAGTCGCGGCGAGCAGCTGTCCGTCCACCAGCGGATTTCGGAAGCAGCCGACCCGCTGCATTTCGGGACCTTTGCGGGTTATGGGAGCAAATTGCCATGGTTCCTGTTCGGCTGTCTGCTGACGATGCTGTGCGTGTCGGGCGTTACCATATTCGCTCTGCGCCTTTCGCTGTCGGCCAGAGAACAGCGGAAGGCTGTGCGCATCGCATGGATCGGCATGGGGCGATGGAAATGGTTGGCGACCATGCTGGTCGGGCTCGGCCTGATACTGGTATATCCGCTAATCGCTGCGTGACCGGCAGTCCCCCGGGAATCAAGCGGGAAAAGCTTTCTGAATCACCGATTTGGCGGAACCGAAAGGCGGCTGGGGTGTTGTTCAGACAACCCCCAACGACTTTCACAGGAGCGCCGCAATCGAACATCTGACCGACAATTTCTGGAATATACGCGGCGATTTCAAGATATCGCATGTCATCAATATCGGCACGCAGATGTCGCTTGTTCGCAAGCCGGACGGATCGTTCATTCTGCTTGATGCCTATGAAATGGACGAGGCGGATCGCGAAGAGCTGATGGCGCTGACCTACGGCGGTTCGCTGATCAAAGCGGTGTTGAACGTCCATCCCTTTCACACTGTCCATTGCGAGTTCATTCACAAGCTCTTGCCCAATGCCCGGCTGATCGGGACCCGGCGTCATCACCAGAAAATGCCGGATTTGGCATGGGATCCGGCGCTGATCGAGGATCAGTCGACGCAGGAGGAATTTGCCGATATTCTTGATTTTTCCGTTCCCGCGGGCGTCGATTTCGTACCCGAAG
Organism: Parasphingorhabdus sp.; assembly: GCA_030373505.1. Lineage (GTDB taxonomy): Bacteria > Pseudomonadota > Alphaproteobacteria > Sphingomonadales > Sphingomonadaceae > Parasphingorhabdus. The sequence continues at coordinate 28,425 of JAUCYS010000019.1, read as the reverse complement.
ACGACAGTGTCCATGTGAGTTCGGTTCTCGTACGCCATCGGGAAAGTCGTATCGTTCATGTTGATGACACGCTGATGTTCATCAACCTGCCGTCTCTGGTTGAAAAATTGCTTCCGGGGCCAAGACTGCGCTTCCACCCGAAACTCGCCGAAGGGCTGGAGAAACGCCCGGGTTCGGCGGACGACTATATCGCCTGGGCAAAAGGCCTCGCCCGGGACTGGGCCGACACGAAGATCGCCTGTGTCGCGCATAATGGCATTTTCCGCCTTTCCGGCGAGACATTTGCCGAGGCCATCGAGGAAGCCCTCGAGCAGGCGTCCGGTACGCTGGACGATCATCGCAAAACATATGGCTGAGCGCATCCCCCGCGCTCGTCCCCTATCAACACACAAGGATCTAATATGACCGACAAGACCATAGAGACAATCAATCCCCTGACCGAACAGACTCTCAAGACCTATCCCGTCATGTCCGACGAAGAGGCGATGGCGGTTGTCCAGGACAGTCACGACGCCTTTCTCGAATGGCGGCTAAAAAGCCTGGAGGAACGTGCCAGCGTGATTGCGGATATCGCCGATGAACTGCGCAAGTCGAAAGAGGAATTTGCCCAGCTGATGACCGACGAAATGGGCAAGCTGCTCAGCGATGGCCGCGAGGAGATCGAGCTGTGCGCGGGCATCTGTGACTATACCGCAAAACATGGCCCGAAAATGCTGGCGGATGAGGAACATGATGTTCCGGAAGGCCGCGGCCTCGTCACCTATTCGCCGCTTGGCGTTATCTATGGCGTCCAGCCCTGGAACTTCCCCTGCTATCAGGCGATCCGCTATTCGATTTCCAGCCTGATGGTCGGCAATGGCGTATTGCTGAAACATTCCGAAAATTGCACCGGCAGCGGTCTGCTGCTGCGCGACATCTACGAGCGGGCCGGTCTGCCCAAGGGACTGTTCGGCGTGTTGCTGATCAGCCACGACCAGTCAGACAAGATCATCGAACATGATCTGGTGCGCGGCGTGACCCTGACCGGCAGTGACAAGGCAGGGCGCACGGTTGCCCAGAAGGCCGCCTCGGTCTCGAAGAAGACCGTTCTCGAACTGGGTTCGAACGACGCCTATATGGTGTTTGATGACGCGGATATGGAGCTGGCGATCAAGACCTGCGCGCAGGGCCGCCTGTTCAACAACGGCCAGACCTGCGTCAACGCGAAACGGTTCATTGTCACCGAGAAAAATTATGATGCCTTTGTCGAGGGCTATGCCGCTGCGTTCAAGGACGTCGTGATGGGCGATCCGAACGACGAGGACACGCAGCTTGGGCCACTGGTATCGTGCAGCCAGCGTGACCAGATTCACAAGCAGGTGGAGGAAAGCGTGGCCAAGGGCGCAAAGGTCGTTGCCGGCGGCGAGGTGCCCGATCGCACCGGCTGGTTCTATCCGGCGACCGCACTGGTCGATGTTGCGCCGGGGCAGCCGGCCTATGACGACGAGATTTTCGGACCCGTTGCCTCGATCATCAAGGCCAAGGATGACGAGGATGCCATGCGCATCGCCAACGACAGTCGCTATGGCCTGGGTGGCGGTATCTTCAGCAAGGATGTGGACCGCGCCGTGAAAATGGCTTCCACCTATTTCGATACCGGCATGGTCAACATCAATAGCTATTCCATTGCATCACCCGACATGCCGTTCGGCGGCGTCAAGGATTCCGGCTATGGCCGCGAACATGGCGAAGTCGGCCTGAAGGAATTCGTCAATGTGAAGGCGATCACGATTGCCGACTGATAGCAGGGAAACGCTCCGCTGCGATGTCGCGGTGATCGGCGCCGGCACCGCGGGTCTCGCCGCCGAGCGGGCAGCCCGCGCCAATGGTGCCAGCACGCTGCTCATCGATCCTGCCTATAACGGGACAACATGTGCGACCGTTGGCTGCATGCCGTCAAAGCTGCTGATCGCCGCTTCGCACGCGGCTCATGCGGCGCGGTCTGCCGGGACCTTCGGTATCACCGTTTCTGCAGTCGGGATCGACGGCAGGGCGGTGATGCAGCGTGTGCGCGACGAGCGTGACCGCTTCGCCCGCCTGACTCGCGAGAGCATCGCCGAAATCCCGGATGATATTCGCCTGCAGGGCAGGGCCAAATTTGTCTCGCCCCATTGTCTGGAGCTGGATGATGGCCGGCGGATCGAGGCGCGCAGCGTCGTGATCGCCACCGGATCGGCGCCCTTCATTCCGGATGAATTTTCCGGTCTGGGAGAGCGTCTGCTGACCAACGAGACCATATTCGAGCTGGAGGATTTGCCGCAGCGTCTGGCGGTCGTCGGCTCCGGCCCGATCGGTCTCGAACTGGCGCAGGCGATGGCGCGACTGGGCGTAAAGGTGACACTGTTCGATCGCGGAGAGCGTCTGGGCGGAATCCGCTGCGACAGGGTACATGCGGCGCTCAAGGCCATTATCGAAGAGGATCTGGCCCTGAATCTGGGCGTCGAGTTGGAGACCAGGGCAAAAGATGAATCCATAGAACTGTCCTGGAACGGCTCGTCATCGGGCAAATCCGAATTTGACTATATTCTCGTTGCCACGGGACGACCGCCCCAGCTCGAGGGCCTTGATCTGTCCGCTGCGGGGCTGGAGCTAGATGATGACGGTGTGCCGCTGCACGACCGCGACAGCATGCAATGCGGCGACAGCGCGATCTTCCTGGCCGGCGATGTCGCGAATGACCAGCCGGTTCTGCACGAAGCCTCTCACGATGGTGCCATTGCCGGACGCAATGCCGTTGCCTATCCGGCATCGGCACCCGGCCAGCGCTTTGCGCCTTTCGCGATTACCTTCACCAGCCCGCCCGTCGTGAGGATCGGGCAGTCGGAGGAGGACGGGGTCATAACCGGAACCGCCGATTATAGCGATCAGGGCCGCGCGCGGGTCGAAGGCGTCAACGAAGGCGTTCTGACGCTCTATGCTGCCGCGCCCGATGGCCGGCTGATCGGGGCAGACCTGTGCACGCCGGCGAGCGAGCATCTGGGGCATATGCTGGCCTGGGCGATCCAGCAGGAGCAGACCGCGACGGAATTGCTGAAAATGCCTTTCTACCACCCGACCATCGAGGAAGGCCTGAAACAGGCGCTGCGCACAATCTGCGCGGCCACGCCGCTCGCCCTGCCCGAAGACCAGGACCGCGGTACGCCTTCCGGCGCATAGCCGGACCCTGAATGTGAAAATAGGGAACCATCCGCTGGATGGTTCCCTATTGAAAAATGGTAGACGCTGAGGGGTTCGAACCCACGACCCGCTGATTAAGAGTCAGCTGCTCTACCAACTGAGCTAAGCGTCCATATGGTATGACAGGCTATATAGGGCCGGATTTTGCAAACGCAACATCTTGCTTGCAATAATCATCCAAAAGCACCGCCGCGCCTCCCAGGATTGCGTTCGATCGACATCAATATGCCGACGCAGATCATGATTGTCATCATCGATGACCCGCCGTGGCTGAGGAAGGGCAGGGGAATGCCGACCACCGGTGCCAGTCCCATCACCATCATCAGATTGATCGCGACATAGAAGAATATGGTCACGGTGAGGCCTGCCGCGGTCAGTTTCGAGAAGCGCGTTTTTGCCTTCATCGCCACGCCGAGGCCCCAGCGAAACAGCAGGAAGAAGCAGAACAGCACCAATATGCCGCCCATCAGGCCCCATTCCTCGGCCATGGTGGCAAAGACAAAATCGGTGTGGCCCTCGGGCAGATAGTCGAGATGGCTCTGGGTGCCGTTCATGAAGCCCTTGCCGAACAGGCCGCCGGACCCGATTGCGATCTTCGACTGGCTGATATGATAGCCGGAGCCCAGCGGATCATTTTCCGGGTTGAGGAAGGTGGTCACGCGCCGTTGCTGATATTCTTCCAGCGCAAAGAAATAGGCGAGAGGGGCGATAACCGCGACCGCTGCAGCGCCGCCGATGAACAGCCGCAGCGGCAATCCGGCGAGAAAGGCGATGGTCAGCGCACCGGCAACCACGGTGATGGTCGTGCCGAGATCGGGCTGCAGCAGAATCAGCATGCAGGGCACCGCGAGCAGGCCAAAAAGCGGCCAGATCGCCCCCCAGGTCCGAAGCTGGCTGGGCGGGAGCAGGTCGTAGAACCGTGCGACCGCGAGGATGATTGCGACCTTCATCAGTTCCGATGGCTGGAGATTGATAAAGCCGAGGTTGAGCCATCTCTGGCTGCCACCACCGACAGCGCCGATCAGTTCGACGCCGAGCAGCATCAGCACCACGATGGCGTAGGCCGGGAAGGCCATGGTTTTCCAGAAGGATTCCTTGAACCGCGAGAGCACGATCGCCATCACCACGAACACCGTGAACCGGAACATGTGCGGGCCGGCCCAGGGGCTCATGCTGCCACCTGCTGCCGAATAGAGAACGACAAAGCCGAAGCTCGCGAGGACGAACAGCAGCAGGATCGTTTTCCAGGGAAGCTGTGCAATCGGTGCGGGAACGAAATCACTCAATTGCTAGTCTCCAGCGCTGGCTTCGGTGCCGTCGGCGGGCGCTTCCGGAGGCGGATTGTCCGCCGCTGCCTTTTCCATATTTCGGGCAGCGCGATAGGCTGCCATTTTTGTGTCCATCCGTTCCTGGATCGTGCCGCCCCAGGATTTTTCGAGATCGGTCAGGACATTCATCGCCTTTTCCCGGTCGTAGAGAAAGGTGATCACATCCCGGGCGACGGGATAGGCGGCGCCGGATCCGCCCCCATGTTCGATCACCACGGCGGCGGCGTAGCGGGGATTGTCAAACGGGGCAAAGCAGATGAACAGGCCATGGTCGCGATATTTCCAGGGCGCGCTGCGCTTGCCGTTGGAGACGCTGAGGCTGACAACCTGTGCGGTACCGGTCTTGCCTGCCATCAGCACGTCGTCGAGCGGAAGCTTGGCGCGACCGGCTGTGCCGCGACCGTTGACGACTTCGCTCATCGCCGCCCGGACATAGGCGATATGATCGTCGGTGAAGCCCAGCGACGGCGCTGGCTTGCGCTTGCTGTCGGCGAGCATGTGCGGCATCAGCTTGCGGCCGGTTGCGAGCCGGGCCGCCATCACCGCCAGTTGCAGGGGGTTGGCGAGATAATAGCCCTGACCGATCGAACTGTTGACCGTGTCATAGGTCTGCCATTTGCGCTTATATTTTTTCTCCAGCCAGGCCGGGCTTGGCACGGTGCCGTAAAACTGGCTGGAAACGGGCAGGGGAAATTCCTGGCCCATGCCCAGCAGCTTGGCGTAATCGGCCACCTTGGCAAAGCCCACTTCCTGGGCGAAATGGTAAAAATAGCTGTCGCAGCTCTGGTAGATGCCCTTGGCCATGTCGACCTGGCCATGATTGCCCCAGCAGTGGAAAAAGCGGTTGCCGATGCGGCGGCCGCCACCGCATGTGATGCTCTCCGTCGGCTGTATGCCTGCCTCGAGAAAGGCCATCGCGTGCATCGGCTTGACGGTCGAACCGGGCGGATAGAGACCCTTGAGAATCTTGTTGCGCAGCGGGACATGATCGTCTTCGGACAGCATGCCCCATTCGACGGTGCTGATGCCGTCGGAAAAGCTGTTGGGGTCGAAACTGGGCATCGACGCCATGGCGAGTATGTCGCCGCTATGGGTGTCGAGCACAACCACCGAGCCAGATTCGGGGCCGAGCCGGCGCGCTGCATATTCCTGCAGATCGATGTCGAGAGTCAGCTGCAGCGGCTTGCCCGGCGTGTCGGGGTGGGTGTTGAGTTCCCGGACAATCTTGCCGCGGGCTGTCACCTCGACCCTTTTGGCGCCGGGTTTGCCCTGCAGCCGGTCCTCGAACATTTTTTCGAGGCCATCCTTGCCGATCTTGTAGCCCGGGGTGACCAGAATGGGATCGGGATTTTTCTTGTAATCCTCGGCCGATGCAATGCCGACATAGCCGACCAGATGGCCGACGGCGGGACCGGTGGGATAATTGCGCGAAAAGCCCTGCCGCGGCGACACGCCGGGCAGGTCGGGCAGACGGACGCTGACCGCCGCATATTCTTCCCAGTCCAGTCCGGTGGCCACCTGAACGGGTTGAAAACTGGTGGCCTGAGCCAGTTCCTTGTTGATCCGCTCGAGCTCTTCCGAGTCGAGCGACAGCAGTTCGGCGAGCGTGGCAATCGTCTGCTTCTTGTCGCGCAGCCGGTCGGGAATGATATCGACCCGAAAATCGGTCTTGTTGTTGGCAATCGGCTTGCCATTGCGATCGATCAGCCAGCCGCGCCGGGGCGGAACCAGCGTCAGATTAACCCGGTTGCTTTCCGACAACAGCTTGTAGCGCTCGTTTTCCGCGACGGAGATATAGGCCATCCGTGCCGCCAGCATCACGCCGACGCCGATCTGCAAACCTCCGATCACGGTCGCGCGGCGCGTGAACGTGATTTCCTGCATCGCGCTGCTGATCGTCTTGGGAGACTTCATGCTGCCACCCGCCAGTTGTCGATGGCCCCGATCAGACGGGCGACAAAGGGATAGAGCAGGACAGACAGCAGGATCTGCGGCGCGAGCAGGTCGAACCGCAACACATTGGATCGGAAATCAACGATAAGCATACCGCCTATTAGCACAAAGATGATGGCCGTGGAGGCGATAAGCCAATCCTGCCAATAATCCCGGCGCACCGCTTTGCGGTCGAGGGTCTCGAGCAGGATGAAAACGAGAGACCAGAGAAAGGCGGCGCTGCCCAGCGGCTGACCACTGAAGATATCGTCGATCAGGCCGAGAGGGAAACCCGCCCAGACCGCCCAGTAGCCGGGTCGTATCAGGCGCCAGGCCAATATCACGAGCAAGCCCATCGGCGGCAGGATGGGATAGTCGGTGATGATCGGCAGCGCCGTGATCATCGAGCCGATGACAACCGTCAGCGGCGGTATCAGCTTGATCCGCAACTGGGAGGGTTGTCGGCCAATCCTGGATTGCCGGGAACGGGGCACTATTCGCCGCTTTCCTGTTCCACGTCTTCGACCGAATCCTTTTCGATCTGCCGGACCGTTTCCGCCTGGAAAATCGGCTGGACGATCGCATGGCTGACCTTGGCGGGATTGGCCAATACCCGGCCGATGGCACCGCTTTCGGTCTTGCGGATCACGACAGCCACCGGAATGCCTGGACTGTAAAGGCCGCCGCTGCCGGAAGTGATCATCAGGTCGCCGGTCTTGAACGGGTTCGAGCCGATATTGATCGGCTGGATATCCACGGTGCCGTCGCCGCGCCCGGTGGCAAAGGCAGGCAGGCTGTCGCTGGCGCGCTGCACGGGGGTCACGTTCTTGCCATCGGACACCAGCAATACCCGCGCGGTTGTCGGGCCGGTTTCCAATATGCGGCCGACGAGGCCTTCCGGCGAGCGCACCGGCTGACCGGCTTCCAGGCCGCTGTTGCTGCCAACCCCGAGTGTCGCCAGGCGGCGGGCGCTGGAGGCGGTCGAACTGATCAGGCGCGCCATGGCGATCGAGTCGGGCACTTCCTCGTCCAGCTTCAGCAGGTCCTTGAGACGCTCATTTTCCTGTTTGAGAGCGCGGGCTTCCAGGATTTCTGTCCGATACTGTTCCAGCTTCCGCTGCATCGCCGCATTTTTCGATGCCGCGTTGAAATAGGCAGCAATCTCATCGCCCGCACTGCCGGTGGCACCGCCGATTTCGGAAAGCGACTTGCTGATTGGCGCGACGGCTTCCGCACCGATCGTGCGAAGCGCCGAAAATCCCTGGGGATCGATGAAGGAAATGAGCAGCAGCAGCAGTCCCATGACTGCTCCCAAAATGCCCAGTAAATAGCTGGCGAATATGCTGTATTGCGCCCGCTTGGAAAATCCTGGACGCCGATAGTTTGGCGGCGCCATATGGGTTTATCCTTTCGCTTCCAATCGTTGTATCATCCTGTTCTCGAAATCAGGCCGTGGTCAACACGCCCCGGAACATCGGGTCTTCCATCGCGCGGCCAGTGCCGATTGCGACGCAGGCCAGCGGATCTTCTGCGACCGTCACCGGCAGGCCGGTTTCGTCGCTGAGCGCCGAATCGAGACCGGAGATCAGAGCGCCGCCGCCGGTCAGGACGATGCCCTGGTCGACAATATCCGCAGCCAGTTCCGGCGCGGTATTTTCCAGCGCGATGCGGACGCCTTCGATGATCGTACCGATCGGTTCGCTCAGCGCTTCGGCGATCTGGCCCTGGTTGATCGAAATTTCCTTGGGCACGCCGTTTACCAGATCGCGGCCCTTGATATGGATGGTGTGACCGACGCCGTCGGCGGGAGCCTGGGCAACGCCGAAATCTTTCTTGATCCGCTCGGCGGTGGTTTCACCGATCAGCAGATTGTGGTGACGGCGGACATAGGAGACGATGGCTTCGTCCATCTTGTCACCGCCGGTGCGGACCGATGTCGTGTAGGCAAGGCCGCGCAGCGAGAGAACGGCTACCTCGGTGGTGCCGCCGCCGACGTCGACAACCATCGAACCGATCGGCTCGGTAACCGGCATGTCGGCACCGATCGCAGCAGCCATCGGCTCCTCGATCAGGAACACTTGGCGAGCGCCGGCATTGGAAGCGGCGTCACGAATGGCGCGGCGTTCGACCGAGGTCGAACCGCTGGGCACGCAGATCACGATTTCGGGATAGCTGAACAGCTTGCTCTTGCCGTTCACCTTCTGGATGAAATGCTTGATCATCTGTTCGGCGACATCGATGTCGGCGATGACGCCGTCGCGCAGCGGGCGAATGGCCTCGATGCTGTCGGGTGTCTTGCCCATCATCATCTTCGCGTCATTGCCGACCGCCTTGACCTTCTTCACGCCGTTGATGGTCTCGATCGCCACCACCGAAGGCTCGTTGAGCACGATGCCCTGGCCGCGCAAATAGACGACGGTATTCGCGGTGCCGAGGTCGATCGCCAAATCTTGCGAACGGAACTTGAACAGATTTTCAAACATAATTTTGTCCGTAATTTCTAACATTTGCAGACATTGCTGCAACAATTAAACCAAGCGATAAAGAAGCTGAACGGGTCATGAAATTAACCATGGGGACCGCCCAGAAAATCAGGGGTCGCTTGGCAAGGTCGCTTGGGCTAGGAACGGCAATATGTCAATAAGAAGACTTCCAAACAGCCTGATAAATCGGATCGCTGCCGGCGAGGTCGTCGAACGCCCGGCAAGCGCTCTCAAGGAGCTGGTCGAAAATGCGATCGACGCCGGAGCCAGCCAGATCAATATCCGCCTGGAAGAGGGCGGTCTCGATCTCGTTCAGGTCGCCGACAACGGCTCCGGAATGAGCCGCGACGACATTGCCCTGGCGCTGGAACGCCATGCCACGTCGAAGCTGCCGGACGAGGCGATCGAGCTGGTGACGACCATGGGTTTTCGCGGGGAAGCGCTGCCGTCGATCGCTAGCGTCGCGCGCCTGACCATCGAAAGCCGGATGGCCGGGGAGGATGGCTGGTCGCGGGTGGTCGATCACGGCGAACTGGTCCAGGAAGGACCGGCGGCAATTCCGCCAGGGACCAAGGTCCGGGTGGAGCAGCTGTTCGCCAAGGTGCCGGCACGGCGCAAGTTCCTGCGCACCGCGCGCAGCGAATATGCCGCCTGCACCGACATTGTCCGCCGTCTGGCAATGGCACGGCCCGATATCGGCTTCACACTGGAGCATCAGGGACGCAAGGCGATCGCGGTGCAGGCGGGAGAAACCGGGCCGGACCGGGTGGCCGCGCTGACCAGCCGCGACCTGCGCGCCAACAGCGTCGGGGTCGACCTGCAGCGGGAAGAGATTCGCCTGACCGGCGTGGCGGGCCTGCCGACCTATAATCGCGGCGTGGCCGATCACCAGTTTCTGTTCGTCAATGGCCGCCCGGTGAAGGACCGGCTGCTGGTCGGTGCCGTGCGCGGCGCCTATGCGGAGATGCTGGCGCGGGACCGGCATCCGGTGGTTGCGCTGTTCATCGACATGCCGCCGGAACTGGTTGATGTAAATGTTCATCCGGCCAAGACCGAAGTGCGCTTTCGCGAGCCGGCGATGATTCGCGGCATGATCGTCAGCGGTCTGCGCAAGGCGCTCGACGAGGGCGGCTTTCGCGCGGTGCAGCGTCCGGCCGAATCGGCGCTGGGCAGATGGCAGAGCGAACCGGTCGCGCCCGATCCGCAGACCAGTATCTTTCGGACAACGCCGGGCAGGGCGAATGTTGCGCAGCAACCCTATCCGACCGCGGCCGTCCATGATGATCGCAGCGTGTTTGCGGGCATCGATGCTCATGAGGAGCTGGCGCCGCTGATGGGCAGGGCAGAGGAAGCGGCGGAGCCGGTGCCGGAGGCCAGCCGCTATCCGCTCGGTATCGCCCGCGGACAGGTGGCGAAAACCTATATTGTGGCGGAAGCGGCGGACGGGCTGGTGATTGTCGACCAGCATGCTGCGCACGAGCGGCTTGTGCTGGAACGCATGCGCAAGGCGGTCGAAGGCGGTACCGTCGCCTCGCAGGCGCTGCTGATGGCAGAAGTCGTCGAGCTGGATGAAAATGCCTGCGACCGGCTCGAGGCGCGGGTAGCGGAATTGTCGGACTTCGGACTGGAACTGGAGCGTTTCGGCCCGACCGCGATGCTGGTCCGCGCGACGCCGGCGATGCTCGGCTCCGGCGATGTCCGGGAGCTGGTCACCGATCTGGCCGACGAACTGGGTGCCTATGACCAGGCGCTCAGTCTCAAGGAGCGGGTCGATCATGTGGCGTCGACCATGGCCTGTCACGGCTCGGTCCGGGCTGGCCGCGTGCTGAGCGTTGCGGAAATGAATGCTTTGCTCCGCGAGATGGAAGTGACGCCGCACAGCGGCCAGTGCAACCATGGCCGGCCGACCTGGGTGAAGCTGGCGCTCGACGATGTGGAAAAGCTGTTCGGTCGCAAATGAGTCCTGTTTTTCGGGTCGCTTGTGATCGCGATCATAGCCTGTCGAGCGGAGGCCATTAGGTCCGGATGGATGGGGAGCGTGCCATGAGATACCGCAAGACAGCCTATATATTCTCTGCGTTGATGTTGGTGAGCGGGATCGCTGCCGATGCGCGCGATACCGAGCAGTCTGGCGAGGTTCAGAGCGATCTCACCGGCTATTGGCAACAGGAAGACGGCACGGTCGTCCGTTTCACGCAAGACGGTACCAGCCTCACGTCGCGGCACAGCCAGCGGTCAGCGGACAATGATAAAAATGATATCGATTTCACCGCAACCGTGCACGGCAATCTGGTCTATGGCGCGCATCGCGGCCCCTTTTCCCGCGCGATGCAGAGAAAATGCGCGCTCCAGATCTGGGTCGGCATGGGACTGACCCTCAGCGAGGACGGCAGCAGATTGGAGGGATTTCGCGGCGACCGGATCCTCGATCCGCAAAGCTGCCGCGCCGAAAACAGCGCCCCGGTCACGCTTGTCTATAAACGGATAGCCGATTTCGATCCGATGCAATAAGCCCGGGGTTCGGCGACCCGTTCAGGGGACCAGCTGCCCCTCGAACGGTGCGAGGCTGCCATCGCTGGCTTCGGGCGTGATGCCAGCGAGCCGTGCCACCAGCGAATAGACATTCACATTGTCGAATATCGGCAACGGACCGCCGGCGGTGATACCGGGGCCGCTCGCCAGGAAAAAGGCTCGCATATCCGGATCGCGCTGATCATAGCCATGACCGCCACCAATGCCGGTCATCCATTCCGGCGCGTCCTGATAGACCACCCAGCCGATCTCCGGCAGGCAGAGAATCGAAGGCACGCGGGGATTTGTGCCATAAGCGAATTCTGCCGGAATATTCTCGCGGGTCCAGCATTGCATATGCTCGTGCGGCTGCAGAAAGGCGGCGCGGACCGCATCGGCATTGCCCTCGAGCGGCTCGATTCCTGCATAATTGCCTTCCTCCACCAGATGATACTGGTCGCGCGGCATGATCTGGTCGAGATGGATGATCCGCTCCGGCGACGTTTCGGTCATGCCATGGTCCGACACGATCACGAAATTAGCCGGCTGTCCCAGATGGTCGAGCTGCTGTTGCAGGCGCCCGATTTCGCTATCGACCTCGGCAATGGCCGCGTGTAGCTTCTCGCTCGGTGCGGGGCCATAATAATGGCCGGCCATATCGACGGTGTCGAAATAGAGAGTTACGATTTTGGGACGGATGTCCGCAGGCCGCCGCATCCAGTCGACCACGGCGTTGATGCGGCGGTCATTGGACAGGTCCTGGCTGAACGGCCACCAGTCGGCCGGCCGAACGCCGTCGATCGGCACTTCCGAACCGGGCCAGAACATGGTGGCGGACCGGATTCCCTGCTTTTCGGCGGTGACCCAGATCGGCTCGGCCTCGCTCCACCAGAAGGGGTCCTTGGTCGCCATCTTGAATATTTCGCCTGGCCGGGCCGCGTCTTCCATCGTGTTGCCGACAATGCCGTGATGGTCCGGAGTCTTGCCGGTCACCAGCGTCCAGTGATTGGGAAAGGTCTTGCTGGGGAAGGATGGGCGCATCGGACCGTAGATGCCGGTCGCCGCCAGTGCCTTCAGATTGGGGGTGATGCCGCGTTCCAGATAGTCGGGGCGGAAGCCGTCAATCGAGATCAGGATCGTGACCGGATCGCGGGTTTCTGCCTTTTCGCTGACCGACTCATTCTGTTCCGGCGTGGTTGCGGCCAGCGCGGGCGCAGCGGTCAGCAGAAAACTTGTGAACAGCAGTGCAAATAGCGAACGAATCATGTCGGTTCTCCCGGAGGCCTGTCGTCTAGCGGAGCAATGTGACAGTTCAGACATTGAACTTGAAATTGAAGATATCGCCGTCCTTGGCGACATATTCCTTGCCTTCTTGGCGCAGTTTTCCGGCGTCACGCGCAGCACTTTCACCGCCCAGCGCGACATAGTCGTCAAAGGCGATGGTTTCGGCGCGAATGAAACCGCGCTCGAAGTCGCTGTGAATCTCGCCTGCGGCCTCGGGAGCCTTGGCACCCTTGTGCACGGTCCAGGCGCGCGCTTCCTTGGGACCGACGGTGAAGAAGGTCTGCAGGTCGAGCAGCTGGTAGCCGGCCCGGATCACCCGAGCGAGACCGGATTCCTCGAGCCCCAGTTCGGCGAGAAATTCGGCCCGGTCTTCCGCCTCCATCTCGACCAGTTCGGATTCGATCGCGGCCGAGACGATTACCGCTTCCGCGCCTTCGGCCTTGGCCTTTTCGAACACCGCGTCGCTCAGCGCATTGCCCTTGGCAGCATCGGCCTCGCTGACGTTGCAGACATAGAGCACCGGCTTGGCGGTCAGCAGCTGCGACTGGTCGAAGATCCGCTGTTCTTCCTCGTCGCCGGGTTCGGTCAGCCGCGCCGGCTTGCCTTCGCGCAGCAGTTCCAGCGCCTGGCCAAGCACATTGGCGGCGATCTTCGCTTCCTTGTCGCCGCTATTCGCCTTTTTCTGAAAAGCGGGCACGCGTTTTTCCAGACTTTCGAGATCGGACAGCAGCAATTCGGTCTCGACCACTTCGGCGTCGGAAATCGGATCGATCTTGTTGGCGACATGCTGGATATCGTCATCCTCGAAGCAGCGCAGGACATGGACGACCGCGTCGACCTCGCGGATATTGCCGAGGAACTGGTTGCCGAGGCCTTCGCCCTTGGACGCGCCCTTCACCAGTCCGGCGATGTCGACAAAGGCCAGCTGCGTTTCGATGATCTTGGCGCTGCCGGCAATTTTCGCGATCTGGTCGAGCCGTGGATCGGGTACTGCAACCTGGCCCACATTGGGCTCGATCGTGCAGAACGGATAGTTCGCCGCCTGCGCCGCCTGCGTTTCGGTCAGCGCATTGAACAAGGTTGATTTTCCGACGTTGGGCAGGCCAACGATACCGCATTTGAAACCCATGTGAAAACTCCGTCATGCTGAATCTGATCCGGCATTCCGTGCCAAATCGTTCAAAAGTTGCGCATATACGCTCTGGACCCCGAATCAAGTTCGGGGTGGTGATTATTGTTTGAAACTCTAAGCCTATTCCTGCATCCGCATCGCATATTCGCTCATGAAACGCGCATCGTCGCCCTTGGCCAGCCAGTCGGCTTCGGACGCAATCACGCCGAGCATATCGGAAAGATCATCGATTTCCGCCTTGGCGAAATTACCCAACACATGGCCGGTCACCCGCGCCTTGTGGCCCGGATGGCCGATGCCGATACGGACCCGGCGGAATTCCGGGCCGATATGGGCGATCATCGAGCGGATGCCATTGTGGCCCGCCGCGCCGCCGCCGCGTTTGACCTTGACCCGGAACGGTTCGAGATCGAGCTCGTCATAGAAGACGGTGACGTCTTCTGGCTGCAGCTTGTAGAAATCCATCGCCGCGCGCACGCTGGTGCCGCTTTCGTTCATGAACGTGGCCGGTTTGAGCAGCACCAGCTTTTCGCCGCCCAGTCGCGCTTCCATGGTCCAGCCCTTGAACTTCTGCTTCGGTGCCGGAAAGCTGTGCACCTGCTCGAGCGCGTCGATCACCATGAAGCCGACATTGTGCCGGTGCAGCGCATATTGCGCGCCCGGATTGCCAAGGCCGACCCATAGTTGCATTTTCTAACGCTCTTCCCGCTCTTATCGAGCTTGTGACAGAAAAAAACCGTCCATGCTTTGACAGACCAGCATGGACGGTTTTTGTTATATTGTTTGATCGATAAAGGTCTAGCTGTCTTCGCCCTCGACCGTATCGGCATTCTGTTCGGTGACTTCGGTTTCTTCCACGTCGTCATCTTCGCTTGCGTCGTCGGACGACTTGAGAGCGGACGGTGCGGTCACGCCGGCGATGGTGAAGTCACGATCGGTGATCGCGCTTTCCGAGCCTTCGGGCAGGGTGATGTGCGAAATATGGATCGAGTCGCCGATTTCGAGACCGGTCACGTCGATTTCGATCTGGTCCGGGATATGATCCGCGTCGCACATCAGGTCGAGTTCGTGGCGGACAACGTTCATCACGCCGCCACGTTTCAGGCCTGGCGAAGCTTCCTCGTTGATGAAGACAACAGGGATATTGACCTGGACCTTCGCGCCCTTGGCAAGGCGGAAGAAGTCAACATGAAGCGGCCGGTCGGTGACCGGATCAAAAGCAACATCCTTTGGCAGTGTCCGGGTCTTGACGCCGTTGACATCAACCTCGACCAGCGAGTTCATGAAATGGCCGGTGCCGAGCAGCTTGTTCAGCGCGCGGGCCTCGACGTGGATCGCCAGGGCTTCTTTCTTGTCGCCGTAAATAACGGCGGGGACACGGCCTTCGCGACGCAGTGCACGGGAGGCTCCCTTGCCAGCCCGTTCGCGAGGCTCTGCTGCAATAGACAGCTGATCACTCATAATGTTGCTCCAAAAATAAGGTTTTGTTAGATTTCCGCCACGCCTCCAGGGTGCTCATGGCCGGAAAGAGGGCGCTATAAGGTCGGACCTTGGCAAAAGCAAGGGATTTGCGGCCAATATTCGACCTAGCGGAAAAATCCGATCTGCGAGCTGGTCGCCAGCAATATGCCGCTTTTCGACCAGATCTCGACACGCCCGTCGGTGGCGCTGTTGCGGACGGTGGCGCCGGTCACCCGCAGCATCATGAAATCGCTGCCCGCCTCCGCCAGATCTTCATCGCTGGCGTAGATATAGGTAGCCATGGCGACGGTGGAGCCCGGACGGAATTGTTCGGTAACAAAAAAGGTGCGCGGCATCGGCGTGTCGAGGATCGAGAACAGGCTGACCCGGTCGACCGGGCGGCCGTCCGCTTCCCGGATCCAGACGATCGCTTCCGGGGAGTCGTTGACGGCAAAGGGCATGCCCTTGGCAATCCGCTGGTCATAATGCGACACCCATTTCGGTGCCATCGGATTGACCGAGGGCAGGGGAATGGAATCCTCCGGCGTCTTGATCGCCGGCATCTCGACCTGATAGTCGATATCCGTCGGACGGCGGGTGCTGGTCACGATATCGGCGGCGTTGCTCATCGTGCCATTTTGGGACAGCTCGACTCGCCAGAACTGGGTCGACGATCCCGCCCGCAGCAGGCGGACCGAGAGCGTGACCTCACCCGGTCCCACTCCGGTCATGTAGAGAATCTGCTGCGAGACCAGCGGACCGCGGCATTCGGGATGGAGTTCCACCGCCCGCGCTGCAATCGCTGCGACCCATCCGCCAAAGGCCATGCCGGTCGGATTGCGATATACATCGCTCGCCTCGATCGTGAACTGCCCGTCTTCCTGCGCGATCAGCGCGGTTTCGCGATCAAATATGAATGTCATCAATGGCCCTGTTACTGAATTTTTTCGACTTTATAGCCGCGTTTGGCAAGCATGTCCTGAACCGCATCGGCGCCGGCAAGATGGGCAGCGCCAACCGCGACAAAGGATGTTCCGGGCTTTTGCAGGCGCTTGTCGAGCTGCTCAGCCCAGTCCTGGTTGCGGATTACCAGCAGATATTCACGGGTCTTCGGATCGATCAATATCCCGGTATCCGTCAGCGTCACAATCTGGTCGAGATCGCCGGTCATCCAGGCGTTGAACAATTGCTCGAAAGCTTGCCGGGAATCGCTCGATTCCTCGATCACGCTGGTCAGCATCTTGCGCTGCTGCGCTTCCGGCAGCCGGTCGAAATAGCCCAATTGACTCTCGATGGTTTCCAGCGCGTCGATCGGCTTGCCAGACTCGGCAAACTGGGCGGTGAGCTTCTTCTCGACGCCGCCGCTGGAATCAAGCCCGAGGCCTCGGGTCTGGGCGGAGGCCAGCGACAGCGCCGCGGCCCAGGTTTCCATGCGGTTGAGCGAGCGTTCGGGAACATTCGTGGCATCGATGATCCGTTCGAGGTCGTCGCGCAGCGCCGGTTCGACACGCGCGTCGAGCCTTTCCTGTCCGGGAGAAACCGCCAGCCGGGAAAATATTTTGCCGGCGTTTTTCGTGTCATCGAGCCCGAGCACTTCGATCACCAGCCGGTCCGAATCGGCGATCGCCGCCTCCAGCACCTGCGTGCGCCACTGGACATCGTCGGGCAGGATATGGATCGTGCCGAACATATAGGCGGTACCGACCTGCCCGGGCCTGGTGCCAGTCACCTTCCACAGCGCCGGCGTTCCCGTCTTCACGGTGTTCAGGGTCACCGGATCGGGCGCGTTGTTGCACGCGCCGAGCAGCAGCGCCGCGAGAAGGGACAGGAGAGAGAGTGTGATTCGCATGCAACCTATTTGGCGTCATTGCAGCGAAATGAAAGCCCGGGGTTGATAAAAATCAATATTCAATCCGTTGGGCGACCAGCCCCTTTTTCGCCAGCACCGCCTGCAGGCTGCTGTCTCCGGCAAGATGACCCGCCCCGACCGCCATGAACACCGTCCCGGGCTGCGCCATCCGCTGTTCCACCCATTCGGCCCAGCTTTTGTTGCGATTGACGAGCAGCGTGTCGTAAATAATCTTGTCTTCGAGGCCCGCATTCATCAGCTCGCCCAGTTGCTCGACATTGGCATTGGCCCATTCGATGACCATCTGCTCCATGCCGTCGGCGGCTTCGTCGATCGTGTCGATGGTGAAATTGAGAAAGCGGATCTGGACGTCCTCGGGCAGATTGTCGAAAAATCCCAGCTGTTGCTCGGGCGTTTCGAGACCGGTGATCTGCATCGACCGTGCCTTTGCCTGCGCCTGCAGTTCGTCGTCCGCGCCCTGATCGGAGGCATAGCCGTTGCGCATCAGCGGGATCAGCGAAATATTGACGCTGGCAAACCACGGGTCGAGCGGGTCGAATGAGGCGACCGGCAGATTCAGCCGGGCAAGCGCCGCTTCATATTTGGTCCGGTCCGCCGCGGTCAGCTTGTCCCGCAGCGAGATACCGGTCTTGTCGATCGCCATGTCGCCGATCACCTTGGCCATGGTTGCGGGATCAGGCTTGATCATTTCGACGACCAGTTCATCGGATGCCTCGAAACTGTCCTTCACTGCCTCGTCGAACCAGGTCATGCCGGGCTTCAGGATATGGACCGTGCCGAACAGATAGATGGTCGTGTCCTCGTCCCTGATCACCCAGAGAGCGGGATCGGCATCATCGGGCATTGTTGCTGGCACGGGAGCCGGGGCGGGCACGGCATTGCTGCCCGCACTGGCGGATTCCTCGCCGCTGGACGGACAGGCGGTGAGCGACAGATAGAGCGGAAGGAGAAGGGCGGTGAGAAGCCAGTTACGCGGCATGAAAATTGCTCCGAGTGAAGGACAGGCGCGCTTCATTGAACAAATGGCAGCAAATGCCCAGCAAATTTTGACCGATGGTTCGGCGGTACTGGTGGCGGGTCGACAAATCTGTTAACCGGATGATTAAATCAAGGAGTTTCCCGATGAGCACCATTCACGCCCGCACCTGCCATATCTGCGAAGCCAATTGCGGCGTATTGATCGAGGTGGAGGGGCGCGAGATTCTTTCGATCCGGGGCAATCCCGACCATGTACTGAGCCGCGGCCATATCTGTCCCAAGGCAACCGCGATCGCCGATCTGCAGGATGATCCCGACCGTCTGCACAGGCCGGTGAAAAAGGTCGATGGCCAGTGGCAGGAAATCGGCTGGGAACAGGCTTTCTCGGAAATTGCGGCCCGGCTGCTCGATCTCAAGGGGCAGGGCGCCAAGCCGGCCATGTATATGGGCAATCCGAGCGCGCATGATTATGGCATTTCCACCCAGATCGGCCAGCTGCGCCGCGCCATCGGCCTGAAAAATATCTATTCCGCCTCGACCCTCGACCAGATTCCGCACCATGTCGTGCAATATCATATGTATGGCCATGTCAGCCTCGCCGCGGTGCCGGATATCGACCGCTGCCAGTATCTGGTGATCATCGGCGGCAATCCGGCGGCGTCCAACGGCAGCATCTGGACCGTGCCCGACTTCAAAAAAAGGGTGAAGGAAATGCAGGCCCGCGACGGCAAGCTGGTCGTCGTCGACCCGCGCCGGACCGAAACCGCCAAGCTGGCCGACGCGCATCATTTCGTGAAGCCGGGGACCGATACCGCGCTGCTGATAGGCCTGTTGAAGAGCATTTTCGATGCCGGACTGGCCGACACATCGCGGCTCGATGCGATCCTGGACGACAGCTGGAACGCCATCCAGCCGGCGATTGCGGGATTCGATATGGATCAGCTGGCCGCCCATTGTGGCATTTCGGTCGAGACCATGCAGGCCATGGCGGCCGAGCTGGCCGCTGATCAGCCCGCTGCCCTCTATGGCCGGATGGGCGTTTCGGTCTGTGAATATGGCACGCTCAACCAGTGGCTGATCCAGGTGATCAATATCGCAGCGGGCAATCTCGACCGGGTTGGCGGCACGATGGTGCCGGAACCCGCGCTCGACACGATCAATCTGGTCGGCCGCGGATCGGTGCGCACCGCCGATACGGTGAGAGGCCCGATGCCCTCGGTGATGAGCGAACTGCCGATGGTCACCTTTGCCGACGAGATGCTGCGCGAGAAGGGCGACAAGGAGCGCATCCGCTCGCTGTTTGTCGTTACCGGCAATCCGGTGTTGTCCTCGCCCGATGGCGCGAAGCTCGACCGGGCGCTGGAGCAGCTCGACCTCATGGTTTCCTTCGACATGTATGTCACCGAAACCAGCCGTCACGCCGATTATATCCTGCCGCCCTGCGGACCGCTGGAAAAGGATCATTATCCGTTCTTCTTCGGGCCGCTCGCTATCCGCAACTATGCCAGCTATTCGCCGGCGATCTTCGACCTGCAGGATGGCGAGAAGACCGACTGGGAAATCATCGCCGAGCTGGCGCGCGAGATCCTGGCGCAGGACGGGCAGGATTTCCCCAATATCCGTGAACCGCGCGATGTGCTCGACGGCATGCTGCAAAGCTCGCCCGCCGGGCTGACACTGGCCGAGGTGGAAGCCGCGCCCAACGGCATTGATCTGGGGCCGCTGCGTCCCTGCATGGCCGAGCGGCTGCGCACCGAGGACAAGCGGATTCACTGCGCCCATCCCGATTTTCTCGCCGAATTGCAACGCTTCGCCGCTTCGCTGGCCGACGAGCGGCCCGACACGCTGCGCCTGATCGGCCGCCGCCATGTCCGGCAGAACAACAGCTGGCTGCACAACAGCCGGCGACTGCTCAAGGGGCCGGACCGCTGCACACTGATGATCCACCCCGATGACGCCAGCGCGCGCGGTCTGGCGGATGGCGGCATGGCGTCAGTCACCAGCCGGGTGAACCGCGTCGAAATCCCTGTCGAGGTCAGCGATGACGTCATGCCCGGCGTGGTGTCCATTCCGCACGGTTTCGGCCATGGACGCAAAGGCGTCGGCCTGTCCGTGGCGCGCGAGAAACCTGGGGTTTCGCTCAATGATCTCACCGATACGCAGGCCTTTGATCCGTTGTCGGGCAATGCCGTGCTGAACGCGGTGCCGGTCACCGTGGCAAGGGTTGAGGAGCTGGCGGCGGCGGAATAAGGGTGGGCGGAGCAAGCATCGTCATCCTGAGCTTGTTTCAGGACCTCTGGCGGCAGGAACGAATCTCAAGGGGTGCTGAAACAAGTTCAGCATGACGAATAAGCTTTTGCTTCAGACCAATCCTCCCTTGACCCCTGTGCCCGCCTTCGCCAAAGCAGCGCGTAAATATTGCCTTCGCGTAGAAAGCCCGCAAATTGACCGATATGAAGCCGCTCAGCTTCCAGCAGATCATCCTGAAACTCCATGAATATTGGGGGAATCAGGGTTGTGCGATCCTGCAGCCCTATGATATGGAAATGGGGGCAGGGACATTCCACACCGCCACCACGCTGCGCGCGCTTGGTCCCGATCCGTGGAAAGCCGCCTTTGCCCAGCCCTGCCGTCGCCCGACCGACGGCCGCTATGGCGAAAATCCCAACCGCTTGCAGCATTATTACCAATATCAGGTGATCCTGAAACCCTCGCCGCCGGATATCCAGCAGCTCTATCTCGACAGCCTGACCGCGATCGGCATCGATCCGATGCTGCACGATATCCGCTTTGTCGAGGATGACTGGGAAAGCCCGACACTCGGCGCCTGGGGGCTCGGCTGGGAAGTCTGGTGCGACGGCATGGAGGTCACCCAGTTCACCTATTTCCAGCAGATGGGCGGTTTCGACTGCAAGCCGGTGTCCGGCGAACTGACCTACGGCCTCGAACGGCTGGCCATGTATATCCAGGGCGTCGATAGTATCTATGATCTGGATTATAACGGTGCCGGAATGACTTACGGCGATATCTTCCTGGAAAATGAGAAGCAGATGTCGGAGTGGAATTTCGAAGTCGCCAATACCGAGACCCTGTTCGACCTGTTCAACAAGGCGGCCGCCGAATGCGAAAACTGCCTCGAGAAGAAGCTGCCGATCCCGGCCTATGAGCAGGCGATCAAGGCGAGCCATATGTTCAACCTCTTACAGGCGCGCGGCGTGATTTCGGTCCAGGAACGCGCCAGCTACATGGGCCGCGTCCGCGACCTCGCCAAGGGCAGCTGCGAGGCGCATATGGTGAAGAACGGATGGGCGGCGTGATGGGAGTTTACGCATTTCTTTCCTCCCTGTTGCGCAGCAATGGGGAGGTGGCAGCCGGAACGGCTGACGGAGGGGCCCCTCCACCACGCTGCGCGTGGTCCCCCTCCCCGTGCTCCGCACAGGGAGGAAAATCATGACCGACTTCCTCCTCGAACTGTTCTCTGAAGAAATCCCCGCTCGCATGCAGGCGAAAGCCCGCGCCGATCTCGAACGGCTGTTCACCGCGCAACTGGCCGAAGCCGGCCTGAAAGCCGGGGCAATCACCATATATTCGACGCCAAGACGGCTGGCGCTCATTGCCAAAGACCTGCCGGCGCAGACCGAGGCGGTCAGCGAGGAAGCCAAGGGCCCGCCGGAAGGCGCGCCGGATCAGGCGGTCGAGGGCTTCTGCCGCAAAAATGGCGTCACTCGCGATCAGCTGGAAGTGCGCGATATCAAGGGCCGGCCGACCTATTTTGCGGTGATCAACAAGCCGGGGCGGGCGACACGCGATGTCCTGGCCGAAGCCATCCCGGCGATCATTCGCGCCTTTCCCTGGCCGAAATCGATGCGCTGGGGCGAGGCGAGCGCCTCGACCGAAAGCCTGCGCTGGGTGCGGCCGCTGAGCGGTATTGTCGCGATCCTCGGCGATGATCTCGTGGAATGCGAAATTGACGGCATAGAGTCGGGCTACGAGACGGTCGGCCACCGCTTTCATCACTCCGTTCGCCCTGAGCCTGTCGAAGGGCAGCTGGCGAAAGGTGCTTCGACAAGCTCAGCACGAACGGAAATTGGAAGGATCACCATCGGCAACGCCGGCGATTACGCCGAAAAACTCCGCGCCTGCCATGTCATCGTCGATCACGATGAACGCCAGAATATCATCCGCGACGGCGCTGCCAGGGCGGCCTCGGACGCTGGACTGCAGCTGGTCGAAGACGAGGGCCTGGTGATCGAGAATGCCGGCCTCACCGAATGGCCGGTGCCGCTGCTCGGCTCGTTCGATCCGGCCTTTCTGGAAGTGCCGGAAGAGGTGATCCAGCTGACCGCGCGGGTGAACCAGAAATATTTCGTGTGCAAATATCCTCCCGATGCGCAGCATGGGGAGGGGGACCGCGCGCAGCGTGGTGGAGGGGCCCCTCCGTCACCCGCCTCCGCCAAGGCTACAGCGGATGCCACCTCCCCATCGCTGCGCGACAGGGAGGATAAATTGGCTCCCTATTTCGTCTGCACGGCCAATATCTACGCCAGCGACGGCGGCGCAGCAATCATTGCGGGGAATGAAAAGGTCCTCGCCGCGCGGCTCTCCGACGCGAAATTCTTCTGGGAACTTGACCAGAAGACCAAGTTGGAGGATCATGCAAAGAAATTGGGCAACATCGTGTTCCACGAGAAATTGGGAACGGTTGCCGACAAGGTAGAGCGTGTGGCCAAGCTGGCTGAGTGGTTGGCGTCTTTAGAAGGGACTGGGTTACTCCGTGCCAACCCGGAACAGACCGAGCAGGCCGCACGTCTCTGCAAAGCCGATCTCGTCACCGAAATGGTCGGCGAGTTCCCCGAGCTGCAAGGCTTGATGGGCGGTTATTATGCAGAGAAACAAGGGCTTCCGGTAGAAGTCTCACACGCGATCAGAGATCATTACAAGCCGGTCGGGCAGGGCGATGAAGTGCCGACAGATCCGGTGACGGTTTGGGTGAGTCTGGCGGATAAGCTGGATACGTTGGTTGGGTTTTTTGTGATTGATGAGCGTCCTACCGGTTCCCGAGATCCATTTGCGCTTCGACGAGCTGCACTTGGTATACTCGAAATGCTAAATCGTAATGGCCTCCGGGTTTCTCTGTGGGAAGCCATTACAAGGGCATTGGCCGGTTATACGAAAGCCATGGTCCGTAAGGATATGCCGGAAACGGAATATCAAGAATATCTGGCAAAACAAAAGAGTATTTTTACAACCATACCTGACTTTTTTGCCGACCGCCTGAAGGTTCAGCAACGCGAAGCAGGCGTCCGTCACGACCTGATCGATGCGGTGTTCGCGCTAGGCGGCGAAGATGATCTGGTGCGCCTGCTCGCCCGGGTGAAGGCCTTGCAGGCCTTTGTCGAGACCGCGGACGGGGTCAATCTGCTCGCCGGCTACAAGCGGGCTTCGAATATTTTGAAGAAGGAAGGTGGAACCAGTGCCCCTGCGGAGGCAGGGGCCCATCTCCCGACCTCTGATCCTGACGCTCCGGTCCGTGATGGACCCCTGCCTGCGCAGGGGAACAAAACCCTTTCCTACACCCCCGAACCAGCCGAAAAGGCCCTGATCGACGCGCTCGACGCCGCCCAGCCGCAGGTCACCGCTGCGATCGAGGCGGAACAGTTCCAAACCGCGATGACCGCGCTTGCCGCGCTGCGCGGGCCGATCGACCAGTTTTTCGAGGATGTGACCGTGAACGACGAGGACGAAAGCAAGCGCGAAGCCAGGCTGGCCCTGCTCGCGCGCTTTCGCGATGCCGTCCATCAGGTCGCTGATTTTTCGCAGATCGAGGGCTAGAAGAGTTTTGATTCATAACAATGCAAAGTTTGTAAAGTTCGGCAGCGAGATGTTTGCGGCAAAGGACTGAACGAAAAAGCCCCTCCTCTTCAGAGGAGGGGGTGGGGTGGTGTCTATCCTCACCCACAAATTCGGAGGCCGGGATCGAGCCGGCCTCCTCATAAACCACCCCTTGTGGCTCCTTTAAAGGGAGCGGCGGGACAGTGATGAGGCAAATGAATGACCCAATATGTATATCGTTTCGGTGGCGGCATGGATGCAGACGGCGCGCCGTCTGACAAGACCGAGGCTCGCAACCTGCTCGGCGGCAAGGGAGCCAATCTTGCCGAAATGGCCAATATCGGGCTGCCAGTGCCTCCCGGCTTCACCATCTCGACTGAAATGTGCACCCGCTATTATGCCGAAGGCGGCCAATATCCCGACAGCGTCCGCGACGAAGTCGCTCAGGGTGTTGCCCATATCGAGTCGGTGACCGGCAAGAAATTCGGCGATCCGGCCGATCCGCTGCTGGTCTCGGTCCGCTCCGGTGCCCGCGCCTCGATGCCGGGCATGATGGACACGGTGCTCAATCTCGGCCTGAACGACGAAACCGTGGAAGGCCTGGCCAGGACCTCGGGCGACGAGCGTTTCGCCTGGGACAGCTATCGCCGCTTCATCCAGATGTATTCCGACGTGGTGCTCGAACTGGACCATGATGCGTTCGAAGAAGCGCTGGAAATTATCAAGGAAGACAATGGCTTTTTCACCGATACCGAGATGGAGTCTCAGCATTGGAAGGCGCTGGTCAGCGAATATAAGGATCTGGTCGTAAAACTCTGGGGCAAGCCGTTCCCGCAGGACGTCAACGACCAGCTGTGGGGCGCGGTCAGCGCCGTCTTCGGCAGCTGGCAGGCGGAGCGGGCCAAGGTCTACCGCCGGCTCAACGATATTCCTTCCGAATGGGGCACAGCGGTCAATGTCCAGGCGATGGTCTTCGGCAATATGGGCGAAACCAGCGCCACCGGCGTTGCCTTCACCCGCAATCCGTCGACCGGCGAGAGCCTCTATTATGGCGAATGGCTGATCAACGCCCAGGGCGAGGATGTTGTCGCCGGCATCCGCACGCCGCAATATCTTAGCAAAGCCGCCCGCGAGGAGGCCAATGCCAAGCCGCTGTCGATGGAAGAGGCGATGCCGGAGACCTACAAGGAACTGGCCGCTGTCTTCGACCTGCTCGAACGCCATTATCGCGACATGCAGGATATCGAATTCACCGTGGAACGCGGCAAATTGTGGATGCTGCAGACCCGCAACGGCAAGCGCACCGCCAAGGCGGCGCTGAAGATCGCCGTGGACATGGCCCATGACGGGCTGATCAGCGAGGAAGAGGCGGTGCTGCGGGTCGATCCGATGGCGCTCGACCAGCTGCTCCACCCGACGCTCGATCCGGAAGCCAAGCGCGATGTGCTGACCACCGGTCTGCCGGCGTCTCCCGGTGCCGCCAGCGGCCTGATCGTGTTTGACAGCGACACCGCCGAACGGCGCACCGAGATGGGCGATGACGTCATTCTGGTCCGGGTCGAGACCTCGCCCGAGGATATTCACGGCATGCATGCCGCCAAGGGCATATTGACGGCGCGTGGCGGCATGACGTCACACGCCGCCGTGGTTGCCCGGGGCATGGGAAGACCGTGTGTTTCCGGGGCCGGCACCATCTCGATCAACAATGAAACCAAGGTCATGAAGGTCGGCGACCGCGAGCTCAGGGAAGGCGACATGCTGACCATCGACGGCAGCAACGGCCAGGTCATGGTCGGCCGCGTCGCGACGATCCAGCCCGAACTGGTCGGCGATTTCGGCGTGCTGATGGTCTGGGCCGACAAGGTCCGCCGTCTTGGCGTCCGCACCAATGCGGAAACCCCGCTCGACTGCCAGGTGGCGCGCGATTTCGGCGCCGAGGGTATCGGCCTGTGCCGCACCGAACATATGTTCTTCGACAGCTCCCGGATCACCGCGGTGCGCCAGATGATCCTGGCTCCCGACGAGAAGGGCCGGCGCACGGCGCTGGCCAAACTGCTGCCCGAACAGCGCGACGATTTCCGCCAGATATTCGAGGTCATGGTCGGCCTGCCGGTAACCATCCGGCTGCTCGACCCGCCGCTGCACGAATTCCTGCCGCATCACCAGTCGGAGTTCGAGGAAGTGGCGAAAGCCGCCGATGTCGGCGTCGAAACGCTGAAACAGCGGGCCAATGAACTGCATGAGTTCAACCCGATGCTCGGCCATCGGGGCTGCCGTCTTGGCGTCACCTATCCCGAAATCTACGAAATGCAGGCCCGTGCGATTTTCGAGGCGGCCTGCGAAGTGGCGGAAAAGAGCGGCGAGGCGCCGATTCCCGAAGTCATGATCCCGCTGGTCGCGACGGCACGCGAATTGCAGCTGATGAAGGATGTCGTCGACCGCATGGCGAAAGAAGTGTTCGCCGAAAAGGGCCGCGAGATCGAATATCTCGTCGGCACCATGATCGAGCTGCCGCGCGCCGCGCTGATGGCCGGCGAGATCGCCGAACATGGCGAGTTTTTCAGTTTCGGCACCAACGACCTGACCCAGACCACGCTCGGCGTCTCGCGCGACGATGCTGGACGGTTCCTGACGCAATATGTCGACAAGGGCATTTTCCCGCGCGATCCGTTTGTCAGCCTCGATATCGAGGGGGTCGGCCAGCTGATCGAAATCGCAGCCGAACGGGGCAGGGCGGCCCGGCCCGGCATCAAGCTCGGCATTTGCGGCGAGCATGGCGGCGACCCCGCCTCGATCGCCTTCTGCGAGAAAACCGGCCTCGATTATGTCAGCGCCTCGCCCTATCGCGTGCCTATCGCGCGTCTGGCGGCGGCGCAGGCGGCGTTGTCCAAAGCCGACTGAAGTGGTGGGGTTTCGCATCCGGCTTGCGCGGCAAGAAGATGTCAGCGAAATGGAAGCCATCATTCGCGCGGCTTATAGCGACTATATTCCGCTGCTTGGCCGCAAGCCGCAGCCAATGACAGATGACTATGCCGAATTGGTTGCCAGTCAGCATGCCTATGTCTTGTGCAAAAACCGAGTAATTCTGGGTGTCTTGATTCTGGTTCCCGGCGACGATCATATCCTCGTGCGCACCATCGCAATTGTTCCGGAGGAACAAGGAAACGGACTTGGGTCTTTTCTTATGGCCTATGCAGAAGAATATGCCTCCGCTCGTTCGATCAAATTGCTGCGCCTGTACACCAATGAAGCAATGTCTGGAAATGTGGATTATTATCGTCATCTGGGATACCGGGAAACACATCGTACCGGTGAAGCCGGTGTTCAGTTGGTGTATATGGAAAAGTTGCTGGACCCAAAATAACGGCTTGATGGAAACATTGCGTCTTTGTTCCGAAAAACAGAAAAATCGGTTGCCAGCGGAGACTTCACCCCCTATCTGCACCGTCTGGTTAGCGCCCATAGCTCAGCTGGATAGAGTACTTGACTACGAATCAAGGGGTCGGGAGTTCGAATCTCTCTGGGCGCACCACCTTCCTTCTTTTGCGGATATACCCCAAGGTGTACTTGCGCCGGGGGCCGGGCTGGCCTAACTTGTCGGCATTGCATGTGCTGAACTGAAGGACCTGTCTTGGCCGATTATTCCAACTCCATTGTCGACGCTCTCGCGGAGCGCGAAGCCCAGAAAATCCCGGTTCCGGACGAGGTCCAGGAAGCGGTGCGAACCCTGCTGCGCTGGGCCGGCGACGATCCCGAGCGGGAAGGCCTGGTCGACACTCCGAAACGGGTTGCACGGGCATGGAAGGAATATTGCGAGGGCTATGGCGAAAACCCCGCCATGCATCTTGCACGGACCTTTGAGGAAGTCGGCGGCTATGACGAGTTGGTGCTGCTCAAGGACATTCCGTTCCACTCGCATTGCGAACATCATATGGCACCGATCATCGGCAAGGCCAGCATCGCCTATATGCCGACTGACAAGGTCGTCGGTATCTCCAAGCTGGCCCGCGTCCTCCACGGCTTTGCCCGCCGCCTGCAGGTGCAGGAACGGCTGACCGCAGAGGTCGCGGAATGTATCTGGGACAATCTCAAGCCGCATGGCGTGGCGGTCGTGATCGAGGCGAGCCACAGCTGCATGACCGCTCGCGGCGTGCGCACGCCAGGCGTCGGCATGATTACCAGCCGCCTGCGCGGATGCTTTCTGGATGACGCCCGCAGCCGCAAGGAAGTTCTGAGCCTGATGGGCTATTGACCGGAACGCCGGTCAGGTCATCCATTTGCGCATGAGATTATACTGAACCGCCTGCAGGCGTGTATAATTTTCATGCGCCATGTTGAGCCCCTCCAGCGCTGCTATCTCGTTCAGTTCATAGAGCAGATTGCGCTTGGTGACGTCTG
>JAUCYS010000018.1 GCA_030373505.1 Parasphingorhabdus sp. | reverse complement strand
CAACGTATTATGGTGAGCCCTGCTGGGTTCGAACCAGCGACCTACTGATTAAAAGTCAGTTGCTCTACCGACTGAGCTAAGGGCCCCTCGATCGGCTGGTGCAGTGCACGAAGCCTTCGGGAAGCGCTTCCCTAGGGACGCTTTGTTGCGTGGTCAAGCGGCTTTGGCGCTTTTTCCGGTCGTTTCCGGGGGCGCCGGTTGCGGCTGGCCAGCTGCGTGATCGTCAGGCCGGTCAGCGGATCCCGCCAATCGCCCGCGATTTCTGCGGCCGGGCCGAGAACGAAGCTGCGCTCGCGCATCAGCGGATGCGGTATGGTGAGGGGAGGGCAGTCGCTGACAAAGGCGCCGCCGCTCCACAGGATAATATCCAGATCGAGCACCCGCCGCGACCAGGGCTGGCCGGTGCGGCGTCCGTGGGCCGATTCGATCCGCTTGAGCAGCGCCAGCAGCGCCGGAGGGGAGAGATGTGTCTCGATGATCGCCACGGCATTGGCATAAGAGCGCTGCGACGGACCGACCGGACGCGAGGCGATCGGGCGGGATATTGCGATGATCTGCAGCCCTTCATCGCCCAGCCGCCGCGATGCCGCGTGGATCACGTCCCGCGGCGACCCGAGGCGCCGGTGGCGCTGGTTCGAGCCCAGGGCGATCAGATAGAGCATGGCGGACAATCGGTTTCCTTCGGCGCGGAAAAGGCAGGCAAGGGGAACAAAAGGTTCCAAGCGAGCGGATCGGCTGCTATCATGCAAGCAATGATAAGGAAATCAAGGAGAAGCTTCGTGCGTCAGCATTCCATCACACTGTCGGGTCTTGCCCTGTTGTCCCTCGCGATTGCCGGGTGCAGCCCGCAAGGCGAATCGCCGGGCGAAGTCAGCGGCAATGTCGCGCGGGCTCAACTGGTCGGTGCCGACCAGACGCAATATGGCGAAGTGATCGTGGCACAGGGTGACAATGGTCTGCTCGTCAATATCAAGGCGCAGGGCATGTCGCCCGGTCCGCATGGCGCGCATATTCACCAGACCGGAAAATGCGACGGCCCCGATTTCAAATCGGCCGGCGGCCACTGGAACCCGGCCGGCAAAGAACATGGTTTTGACAATCCGCAGGGTGCCCATGCCGGCGATTTCTTCAATCTCGACATTGGCCCGGACGGAACCGGCTCGCTGCAGGCCACCATTCAGGGCGCCACTCTCAGCGATGGCGAGAATCCGCTGCTCGACGCCGATGGTGCGGCTTTCGTGGTTCACGAAGGTGCCGATGATCTGAAGACCGACCCGTCCGGCGACAGCGGCGGGCGCCTGGCCTGCGGCGTCTTTGTGGGTGGTCGCTGACCGGATCCGCCCGATCGGAAAACTGCGGTCCAGCCAATGAGCCACTCGGTGCTGTTCGTCTGCCTCGGCAATATCTGCCGGTCTCCGCTGGCCGAGGCCGCCCTGCGCCACGAATGCGCCCGCGCCGGGCTGGATGTGGTCATTGATTCTGCCGGTACCGGCGACTGGCATGCCGGACAGCCGGCGGACGAGCGTGCACAGGCTGTCGCTGCCCGGAACGGCGTCGATATCGGCCATCTGCGCGCGCGGCAGGTGACCGCTTCGGATTTTCGCGATTTTGATCATATCATTGCGCTGGACAATGACAATCTTCGCGACCTGATCGCGATCCGTCCGGCCAGAGCGACGGCAAAGCTTTCGCTGCTGTTTGACCATGTGCCGGGCAGGGAAGGGGAAGATGTCGCCGATCCCTATTACGGCCGCGACAATGCATTTGACCAGACCTGGGCCGAGGTCACCGAGGCGGCAACCACCATCAGGAAATGGTTGGAAACCGCCTGATCTGCTCAAGCGCGCAACGCAGTGCAGCGTGCCCGCGATTATGCAGGTTATCCGCCGTCCTTGGTATCGAGCAACATCCGGTACAAGCCGATAGACTATATCTATCGAAACCATTGATAGTATTTTGCAAACCCATTCCTGTTTCCCTTGAAAAACAGGCGCAGTTGCCCGATATTGGAAGCATAGAGAGCCGGTTTGTCGGCTCGCTAATTTGAGGAGTATGGATTTATGGCTTGGCAAGATCCAAGAACAACCTTCGGGCAGGCCCCTGTTGGCACCGCATCGCAGACGCAGGTTGCGTTTGACGCGGGCCTGCGGACTTACATGCTCAAGGTTTATAATTACATGGCCAGCGGCGTCCTGCTGACCGGCATCGTTGCGATGCTCTTTGCCAGCTCTGGCCTGGCGCAGGACATCATGGTCGGCGGCGGTCCGCTGAAATGGCTGATCATTCTGTCGCCTCTCGCGATCGTTTTTGCGATGAGCTACGGTCAGAACAAATTCTCTACCATGACGATCCAGGCGATGTTCTGGGCTTTCGCGGCGCTGATGGGCCTGTCGATGTCGACCATTTTCCTGGTCTATACCGGTGCGTCGATTGCGCAGACCTTCTTTGCCACCGCTGCAGCCTTCCTTGGTCTCAGCCTCTATGGCTACACGACCAAGAAAAACCTGTCCGCCATGGGCAGCTTCCTGATCATGGGTGTGGTTGGTTTGCTAGTCGCGATGGTGATCAATATTTTCCTGCAGTCGACGATGATGCAGCTGGTGATCAGCGCGATTGGCGTGCTGATCTTCGCTGGCCTCACCGCCTATGACACGCAGCGGATCAAGAGCATGTATCAATATGTGGCCGGAACCGACATGGTCGGGAAAACCGTCGTGTTGAGCGCGCTCAGCCTCTATCTGGACTTTATCAACATGTTCCAGTTCCTGCTCTATTTCATGGGCAACCAGGAATAGGCGGCACGGCAGAAACGCTGACCAACAGTATAGAAAAGGCCCGGCAGGAAACTGTCGGGCTTTTTTGTTTGGCGGCTGATCGAGATTTGATCGCAAATGCTGGACAAGCGCCGGTCTGAATCATAAAGAAACGGCTGTTGTTTTTGGAGAGTATCACAATGCTGCGTTTGAAGGATTTGCGTTTATTATTGATCGCCGGTGGCCTGGCGGCGCTCGCTGCCTGTCAAACGCCGCCACCGCCGCCGCCACCGCCACCGCCGGTTGTCCAGCCCCAATATACGCCGCGCGCGCCGACGCCGCCCTTTGGTGCCAGCAACCTGACGATTGTGCCGATGCTGCGGGCCGACGGACTGCGCGATACGATCAACCGCGATCTCGGACCGCTGGAGACCCTGTGGCACGTGCGGGCGGCCCTGAATGTTGCCGCCCTGAGCTGCACCGGGCCGCTCTATGAACGCCTGATTGGCGATTATAACGCCTTTATCACCAATAACAGCGCCTCGCTAAGCAACGCGAACAGTGCGATTATCCGGAAGTTCCAGCGCGAGATCGGTACCGATTACAAGGCCGAGCATGACCGGCACCAGACCCAGCTCTACAATTACTGGTCCTTTTCCCCGTTGCGCCGTCCCTTCTGTGACCAGGCCGTTCAGATCAGCCAGCGCGCCATAGTCACCAAGTCAGCCGACCTCGACGCATTTGCGCAAAGAGCACTGCCGGAACTGGAAAAGCCGTTCACCGATTTCTATCTCGCCTATGAGGAATATCAGCGCGATCTCAAGGCATGGCAGGTGCAATATGGCGATCCTGCGGCCGAGATCAGTCCACCGGCAACGGTGCTCGAGCAAACGGGGACCGAAACCAACCAGCCGACGCTGGATTATGCGCAGCCAGTTCCCGGCGAATGAGCTTATGATATCATGACAAAAAGGCCGGAGGGTGAACCCGTCCGGCCTTTTTTGATTCCGAGGCTCAGGTGTTTTCGGCGATCAGCGCATCATCCACCGCCTTCGCCGCGCGATAGCCATCCCGGTCGGTGACGCGCTTGCCATAGTCCAGCAGGGATTGCCGCTCGGGCAGGGTGCCAAATTGCGTGCCCCACACGACCTGCGCCCCGACATAGACATCGGCCATGGTGAAGCGGGCACCGCAGACATAGGCATCGGCCTGAAATTTCGCATCAAGAACGTCGACCACCTGGTCATAATTGCCATAGCCCGTCATTCTCTCCCTGTCCTTAGCCACTTCAAAGCCCATCGACCGGTTGGTGATTGCGGCTTCCAGCGGCCCGGCAGTAAAGAACAGCCAGCGAAAATAATCCGCGCGTTCGTCTGCCGTCGGGGCCAGTCCGGCGTCCGGGAAGGCCTCGGCCAGATAGGCGCAGATGGCGGCGCCCTCGGTCACGATCTTGCCATCATGATCAATCGCCGGCACCTTGCCCATCGGATTGATCTTCAGATATTCCTCGGCCTTCATGGTCGTGTCATATTCCAGCAGCACCTGGTCATAGTCCGCGCCGACCTCGTGGAGCGCCCAGCGGGCAATCTGGCCCCGCGACATCGGGTTGGTGTAGAATTTCAGGCTCATGGCGTCTCTCCCTCACAAAAAGGAGAACATATTGGGAACAATCGGCAGGCTGTCAATCCATTTTGGCCATCCCCTTGCTCTTCCTCTCCTGCTACCGGGCGCCGACCAGCGCAAATCTCGCGCCTTGCGGATCGATCGCGGTCAGCGAATAATCGCCGCCCGGAATCTCGGTCGGCGGCTGCACGATCTGACCGCCTTCCTTTTCGATTGTGTCCGCTGCAGCATCAATATCGGGCACGCGGAAATAATAGGTCCAGGCAGAGACCGGCAGTTCCTGTGGTCTGGGCATCACCGCTCCGATCATGTGATCGTGGCGGAGAAATTCATATTTGCCCATCGGCCCCATATCCATTTCGCCGTCCTTTTCCCATCCGAACAGATCGTGATAGAAATTGAGTGCCGCTGCCGGATCACTGCTCGCCAGCTCGTTCCAGGCACAATGGCCGACCATCGGCTCTGTGGCCGCAAAGCTGTTGCTTGACGCATCCGGATTGTCTGCCGGAGGGACAGGCTTCATCACATAGAAGAGCGCACTCGAAGGATCGGCGACAAAAGCGATCCGCCCGACACCTTCCAGATCGTGCGGTTCCATATGGATTTTCCCACCCGCCGCTGTTGTCGCCTCTGCCACCTCGTCGACATTGTCGACGGCGATATAGCCGAGCCAGCAGGGCTGCATGCCGCCAGACTGCATATCAGCCGTCAGCGTCATCGATCCCGCAATCGGCCCGCTGGCGCTGTTGATCATGCGGTAATCCATCTCGTTGTCGGCGGCCTTGTCGATCGTCCATCCCACCACTTTCTCGTAAAAAGAGCGGGCCGCATCCTGATCGGGCGTCAGCAGTTCATACCAGATGAAATCGCCGTGCTTGTTGGTCATTGCCCGTCTCCCTTGACGTCCACAACCGGTTCGAAGCCACCAAAAATCATCCGTTTGCCATCGAATGGAATCGGATTTTTGGTTTGATCCATGCGCGGATCCATATTGTCGGGGTCCATCAACTTCTTCATCGCGGCGTCGCGGGTCGCCTTGTCCGGCCATTCTACCCACGAGAAGACCACCGTCTCCTCCGGCTCTGCCTTGACCGCCATCCGGAAATCGGTGGTCTTGCCGTCGGGCAGATCATCGCCCCAGCATTCAACCACCCGGAGCGCGCCCATTTCGATGAACATGTCATCGGCATAGGACGCATGGTCGGTAAATTTCTGTTTGTTCGCGGTCGGTACCGCGATCACAAATCCGTCAATATAGCTCATCTTCCTTCTCCTCCTGATGATCGGTCAGCTGACCTTTTCCTCCAGTTTTTCGCGCAGCCGTTTCTCCTGGTCGGCCTGTTCCGGTGTCATCGCGTCGCCAAAATCCTCCAGTTCGTAAAAAGGGCGGATTTCCAGTTCGCTGGGTCCCGGCATCGGGTTCGGACAACGCTTCGCCCAGGCCACCGCCTCGTCCATGTCGGCCACTTTCCATATCCAGTAGCCGGCGACCAGTTCGTTCGGCTGGGCAAAAGGGCCGTCGATGACCGTGCGGCTGTCGCCGTCGAACGCGATCCGCTTGCCGAATGAGGAGGGCTTGAGCCCGTCGCCATCGACCAGGATTCCAGCATCGACCAGTTGCTCGTTATAAGCGCCCATTGCCGCAAACATTTCGGTCATGTCTTCGGTCGGCGGCAATCCGGCTTCGCTGTCTGCCGTGGCCTTGACAAATACCATCACACGCATGTTCATTCTCCTTTCACTGCTGCTTCTATTTCCGCGACATCGATCTTGGTCATCGGCATCATCGCCTCGAACGCGCGCCTGGCGACGTCGCCGCCCTGTGCCATCGCCTCGGTCAGGACGCGCGGTGTGATCTGCCAGTTGAGGCCCCATTTGTCCTTGCACCAGCCGCAGGCGCTTTCCGCGCCGCCGTTGCCGACGATCGCGTTCCAGTAGCGGTCCGTTTCTTCCTGGCTGTCGGTCGCCACCTGGAACGAGAAGGCCTCGCTGTGCGGAAATATCGGCCCGCCGTTCAGCCCGATGCAGTTGATGCCCAGCACGGTAAATTCCACTGTCAGCTCGTCACCCTGCTTGCCACCGGGAAAGTCGGCAGGCGCGTTATGGACGGCAGCAACCGCGCTGTCGGGAAAGGTCGCCGCGTAAAATTCCGCCGCTTCCCTGGCGTCCTTGTCAAACCAAAGACAGATTGTTGCTTTTGACATCAGCTTCCTCCGCTCTTGCTGTTAAATTTCTCCTGATCCGGCCTGGCCAAACAGCATCAGAATATAGCGTCGCAAATGGGCAATGGCGTCGTGCACCGGCGCGGCATCGCCTTGGCCCTTGGCGAGAATGAAGGCGCCCTGCAGCACTGCCTGTGTATAGAGTCCCAGTGACAGGCCGGTGACGCCTTCGGGCGCTCCATATTTGGCGATGGCCTGGTCGAGATCGTCCGCAAGGCGCGCGCTGTGTCCGGCGATGCTCTGATAGGCCGCATCCCGGATCGCGTCGCTGCTGCCATAACATTCCTGCAGGCTGGTGCCGGCGTAGCAGGTGAATTCGGCTACCTCGCCCGTGGCAATTTCCTCACGGAAATCGAGATAGCCAAGATAGCGGTCGAGCGGGTCGTCGTGCCGGTTATAATCTGCTTCCATAAACAGATTGCTCGACGTCTCCGTCCAATAGTCCGCCGCCGCGGCACCCAGAGCCTCCTTGCTGGCAAAATGGTGAAAGAAGGCGCCTTTTGTGACCCCGGCCTTTTTGCACAGCTGGTCGACGGACGTCGCGGAGAAGCCCTGTTCGCGGACGATCTCAACCGCTGCATCCAGCAGCTTCGTACGGGCATCTCCGGATTTTTTGGGCAATGTTCGACTCGTCTCCATATTTACAACATACCAACCAGTCGGTATGTTGTAAATATGGATTGCGCCGGACCTTGAAAGGCGCTGCCGGGGCTTTCAAGGTCCGGTTCAAACCTGCGCTGGCATTTTTGAGGGTATTCCAGGGAGCGTGCCGGGATAGACCCGGTACTGGCGTTCATGCCAAGCGGGAGGCCGAAGATGATCAAGCATTTTTTTCTGATTTCCAAAAAGCCGGAAATCTCCGCCGAGGATTTTCGCGCCTATTACGAGGCCAGTCATGTGCCGCTGGTCAAGAGGCTGCTGCCGATGTTCGCCCATTATCAGCGCCATTATATCGATCGCTCGGAAAGCCGCATCGACGCCACGCAGGCCGATCCAGATTTCGATGTCATCACCGAAATCCACTTCGCCACGCAGGCCGATTATGATGCGTTTCTTGCGGCGGTTTCAGATCCCGATGTGCTTGCACAGATCCGCGCCGATGAAGCGAACTTCCTGATTAGCGATGCCACGCGGTCGCTGAGAATGGACAGCAGCAGCTAACATTTCCGGGTTCAGCCCAGAAATCCAATGGACACAAAAAAACGGCGTGGGATAAGCCACGCCGTTTTCTCAAGCCTGTCCGTGAAGGTCATTTCGCCTTGCTGTCGGCCTTCTTCTTCGCTGAAGCTTTCTTTTTCTTCGCCTTGGGCGCGGCCGCGGTGACTTCGAAGCTCAGCGCATTGTCCTTCAGATGCACCTTGACCTCGCCGCCGTTCTTGAGCTTGCCGAACAGCAGTTCCTCGGCCAGCGGCTGCTTGATCTTCTCCTGGATCAGCCGGCCCATCGGACGGGCCCCGTAGAGCTTGTCATAGCCGCGTTCGGTGAGCCATGCTTGGGCATCCTCATCCAGCGTGATATGGACATTCTGGTCGGCCAGCTGCAGCTCGAGCTCGAGAATGAACTTCTCGACCACCCGGGCCACCACTTCGGTCGGCAGATAGGCGAAGGGCACGATCGCATCCAGACGGTTGCGGAATTCCGGCGAGAACATCTTCTTGACCGCTTCGTCACCGGCATCTTCCTTGGACATATTGCCAAAGCCGATGCCTTCTCTCGCCATGTCGGAGGCGCCGGCATTGGTCGTCATGATCAGCACGACATTGCGGAAATCGACCGTCTTGCCATGATGATCGGTCAGCTTGCCGTTGTCCATCACCTGCAGCAGGATGTTGAACAGGTCGGGATGGGCCTTCTCGATCTCGTCGAGCAGCAGCACGCAATGCGGATTCTGGTCGATGGCATCGGTCAGCAGGCCGCCCTGGTCATAGCCGACATAGCCCGGAGGCGCGCCGATCAGACGGGAGACGCTGTGCCGTTCCATATATTCCGACATGTCGAAGCGCTTGAGCGGAATGCCCATGATCGATGACAATTGACGCGCGACTTCGGTCTTGCCGACGCCGGTCGGGCCGCTGAACAGATAGTTGCCGATCGGCTTCTCCGGTTCGCGCAGCCCGGCACGCGACAGCTTGATCGCGCTCGACAGCTTGGCGATCGCCTCGTCCTGGCCAAAAACCACACGCTTGAGATCCTTCTCCAGATTTTCCAGCGTCTTCTTGTCGTCCTTGGACACCGACTTGGGCGGGATCCGCGCCATCGTCGCGATCACGGCCTCGATATCCTTGGCGGTGATCATCTTCTTGCGGCGCGAGGGCGGCAACAGCATCTGCATCGCGCCGACTTCGTCGATCACGTCGATCGCCTTGTCCGGCAGCTTGCGGTCGTTGATATAGCGGGTCGACAGTTCCACCGCCGATTTCAGCGCATCCGGCGAATAGCGCACCTTGTGATGCTCTTCAAAGGCACCGCGCAGACCAGCGAGAATCTTGATCGTATCCTCGACCGACGGTTCGTTGATGTCGATCTTCTGGAACCGCCGCAGCAGCGCCCGGTCCTTCTCGAAATGGTTGCGGAATTCCTTGTAAGTGGTTGATCCGATGCACCGAATGATGCCGCCGGACAGCGCCGGCTTGAGCAGGTTCGAGGCATCCATCGCGCCGCCGCTGGTCGCGCCGGCCCCGATCACGGTGTGGATTTCGTCGATGAACAGGATCGCATCGGGCATTTTTTCTAGCTCGGAAACCACCTGCTTCAGCCGTTCCTCGAAATCGCCGCGATAGCGGGTGCCGGCGAGCAGCGACCCCATGTCGAGCGAATAGATGATCGCAGGCTTCAGTACATCGGGAACATTTTCCTCGACAATGCGCAACGCGAGACCTTCGGCGATGGCGGTCTTGCCCACGCCGGGTTCTCCAACATAGAGCGGATTGTTCTTCGAGCGCCGGCAGAGAATCTGCACCGTCCGGTCCACTTCCGCCTGCCGTCCGATCAGCGGATCGATCCGGCCATCTGCGGCTTTTTCGTTCAGATTGACCGTAAACTGGTCTAGCGCTGTCTCTTTCTTGGTCTTTTCTTTCTTGTCCTGGTCCGTGTCCATACCCGACAGTTCGGCGGGTTCGGCCGTCTGGCCACCCTTGCCGACGCCGTGGCTGATATAGCTGACCGCGTCGAGCCGGCTCATATCCTGCTGTTGCAGGAAATAGACCGCATAGCTCTCGCGCTCGGAGAACAGGGCGACCAGCACATTGGCGCCGGTGACCTCGTCCTTGCCAGAGGACTGGACATGCAGGATCGCGCGCTGGACAACCCGCTGAAATCCTGAGGTGGGGGAGGGGTCGATTGTCTTGTCGACCTTCAGAGAGTCCAGCTCGCTGTCGAGATAGAGGATGACCGCGTCTTCCAGCTCGCCGAGATCGACGCCGCAGGCGTTCATCACCTGGGATGCATCGCCATCGTCCACCAGGGCGAGAAGCAGATGCTCGAGCGTGGCATATTCGTGGTTGCGATCCGACGCGTTCTTGAGCGCCTGGTGGAGGGTTTTTTCGAGCGATTCCGCGAATGATGGCATTTAATATACTCCAAAATTGGGACGGAGTGTCCGTCCCGGTTGCCGAAACAGATGGTGTTTCATCCGCTTCGGGCTTTGACTACTTGCTTGCTCTCTAGATCGTGACCCGGGCCGCGAACGTCAAGGGCGCCGGAGGGGGATCTGCAATCATCCAGTCAAAGCTGCCAGTATCTCGTCTCTATTCTCCTTATAGGGCCCAAAATGGAACGCCTGAACCCGAATATTGTTAAACAAGGTTAACAAAAGCCTTAACGAAAGCCAGCATTTATCAACGCTTGAAAAGATTTTCTGCGCTCTCGCGATGGGTCACTGCGAAATTTTTCTTCGCTTCACAGCGAGTTATTTCGGATTTCAGCAGGGAAATCCGCTGATCCAGTTCGTCCACCGATAACGGGTCCAGATCCTGCTTGAGCAGCAAAACCAGTGGATCATTGGCATTGCGCGGCAAATTTTCGTCTTCGTCCATGAATCGACATGCCTCCTGCAGCGCAATGTTGACCGCTCGCGCTTTGCTGTCAATAAGGGGCGGAAATTAGGGAACTCGCAAATTCCTTGGGGGGACATCAATGGCCGTATCTGAACTGTTGCAAAAAGAAATGATCGCCATCGCAATCAGCGAGCCCGGCGGGCCGGAAGTGCTGAAGCCCGTGACCATGAAAGTTCCGGAGCCGGCCGCAGGGGAAGTGCTGATCCGCGTCGCCGCAGCCGGGGTGAACCGGCCGGATGTGATTCAGCGCAAGGGCCATTATCCTGCGCCTCCCGGTGCATCACCGCTGCCCGGGCTGGAAGTGTCCGGCACCGTCGTCGCGCTGGGCGAGGGCGTGGGACCGGAATGGATCGGCCGCCGGATCTGCGCGCTGACCAATGGCGGTGGCTATGCCGAATATTGTGTGGCGCCTGTCGGCCAGTGTCTCGACGTTCCCGACAGCCTGTCGATGGTCGAAGCCGCAGCGCTGCCGGAAACGCTGTTCACGGTGTGGGGCAATCTGTTCAACCGCGGCTTTGCCCGCGAAGGGGAAAAGGTGCTGGTGCACGGGGGCACCAGCGGCATCGGGACAATGGCGATCATGCTTGGCAAGCTGTTTGGCCTGACCGTCATCGTGACCTGCGGCAGCGACCAGAAATGCACCGCTGCCCGGCAGGTCGGCGCTGATCATGCGATCAACTACAAGACCGAGGATTTCGTCGAGGAGATCAAGAAGATCACCGACGGGCAGGGGGTCGATATCGTGCTCGACATGGTGGCCGGCGACTATGTCGCGCGGAATCTGCAATGTCTGAAGGAGGACGGCCGCCATGTCACGATCGCGGTGCAGGGCGGGGCACAGGCGACGCTCAACATGGCCCAGATCATGATGAAGCGGCTGATCCTGACCGGTTCCACGCTGCGACCGCAATCGACGGAACGCAAGGCACTGCTCGGCGACGAGCTGCACCGCTATGTCTGGCCGGATATCGAAGCGGGCAAGCTGAAGCCGGTGATGGACGAATGTTTTGCCCTCGCCGATGCTGCCAAGGCCCATGCCCATATGGAAGCCGGCGATCATATCGGCAAGATCGTGCTGACCGTCGAATAGGCGGAAGCGGAGATGAGCGACGAGCCTGATTTCCACGGCGCAAAAGTCGCGCTTTTCATCGAGGACCAGCTATTGGTCTATCGCCGGGACGACAGGCCGGATATTCCCTTTCCCGACATGCTGGACCTGCCGGGCGGCGGGCGCGAACAGGGCGAGAGCGGCGCGCAATGCGTCGCGCGCGAGACGCTCGAAGAATTCGGCCTCCGGATCGCGGTCGACGATTTCGAACATGTGCAGACCTACCCGAACTGGCGCGGTTCCGGAGCAGT
The DNA here is from genome assembly GCA_030373505.1 of Parasphingorhabdus sp. Taxonomy (GTDB): domain Bacteria; phylum Pseudomonadota; class Alphaproteobacteria; order Sphingomonadales; family Sphingomonadaceae; genus Parasphingorhabdus. Next base: position 39,510 of record JAUCYS010000018.1, on the reverse strand, counting down.
CGCGCTGTTTTTCGTCTGCCATCTGCCGCGCTCTGTGCTCGCCGAGATTGTTTTTGGTGATGAAGGGCAGGGCTGGCAGATCATGCCCGTCGCCGAATTTCTGGCCAGCGATCGTGCCGTGCCGCATCTGCAATTGCGGCTGCAGGAATATATAAAAACCCGGGATTTGCGTCACTAAAGCTTCATAAAATGGGAATCGGCCTGTAACAATCGGCGCGTATGAGCACGCTCATGGATATGTCCATGGGAGTTTTTATGACCAAGCAATTTCCCTCTTTTGCCAAGGCCGATATCCCGCTGCTCGACGCCGATCGCTACGAAGCCCGGCTCAAGCGCAAGCCCCGCGTCCGCCCCGGGGACCGGACCCGCTACCGGACGATCTGGATTTCCGATATCCATCTCGGCACCCGCGGCTGCAACGCCGATCTGCTGATCGACTTTCTCGACCATGTCGACAGCGACACGCTCTATCTGGTCGGTGACATCATCGACGGCTGGCGGATGAAGAAGCGCTTCTTCTGGCCGGACAGTCACAATGACATCATCTGGCGAATCCTCAAACGGGCCAAGCGCGGTACCCGCATTGTCTATATTCCGGGCAATCATGACGAGATGTTCCGCCAGTTCACCGGACTGAATTTCGGCGGTGTCGAAATCCGCCGCTCGGCGATCCACGAAACCGCCGACGGGCGCCGGCTGCTGGTGTTGCACGGCGACGAATTTGACACGGTGATGCTCGCCCATCGCTGGCTCGCCTTCATCGGTGACGCCGCCTATGTGACGCTGATGCGCCTGAACTGGCTGGTCAACAAGATCCGCAACCGGTTCGATCTGCCCTACTGGTCGCTCTCCAAAATGGCCAAGCACAAGGTCAAGAATGCGGTCGAATTTATTGGCCGCTACGAGGAAACCGTGGCCAAGGCAGCCGAAAGCCGCGGCGTCGACGGCGTCGTCTGCGGCCATATCCACACGGCCGAACATCGCATGATCAAGGGTGTCGAATATTATAATGACGGCGACTGGGTCGAAGGCTGCACCGCTCTGGTCGAATGCGATGACGGCAATATGCAGATCCTGCACTGGGCCGACGAAATCGAGGCGCGCAGGCAGCGTGACGAGCAGCCCGCCCGGCTGACTCCGGTCGAAGGCAGCATGGACCGGGCGGCGTGAAGATCGCGTTGGTCACCGACGCCTGGCATCCGCAGGTCAACGGCGTCGTGCGCACGCTCGATACGGTCATTCGGTTGCTGCGTGACCGGGGGCATGAAGTCCTGGTCATTTCGCCGGACCAGTATCGCTCGATGCCTGCGCCCAGCTATCCGGAAATCCGGTTGTCCTTCGCTCGCGCCAGGACCATCGGCCAGCGCATCGAGGCTTTTGACGCCGACGCCGTGCATCTTGCCACCGAAGGCCCGCTCTGTATCCAGGCCCGTCGCTGGTGCCTGAGAAAAGGGCGCCCCTTTACAACGGCTTATCACACACAGTTCCCGGAATATCTGGCCAAGCGAACGAAATTGTCGCCCCGGATTTTCTGGCCCTATATCCGCTGGTTCCACCGCAAATCGGAAGCCATCATGGTGTCGACCGAAAGCGTCCGCAACCAGCTGCGCCGCGAAAATCTGGGCCATGTTCATCACTGGAGCCGGGGAGTCGATCTCAAAAATTTCCGCCCGGATGCGCCGCCTCCGGCTGCCTATCGCTCGCTGGCCCGACCGATCCAGCTCTATGTCGGGCGAGTGGCGATAGAGAAGAATATTGAAGCCTTTCTCGACAGCCAGCAGCCGGGATCGAAAGTCGTGGTCGGAGACGGCCCTGCGCTCGACGGGCTCAGGGCGCGCTATCCGGATGTCCTGTTCGCCGGCAGGCAGACCGGTTCTGACCTGGCCGGCTATTATGCTGGTGCCGACGTGTTCGTCTTCCCGAGCCGGACAGACACCTTCGGTCTGGTGATCATCGAGGCGCTTGCCTGCGGCACGCCGGTGGCGGCCTATCCTGTGACCGGTCCGGTCGACATCCTGACGCGGCAGAGCGGTGCCATGGACGAATGTCTCGACCGCGCCATAGAGCATGCGCTGACCCTCGATCCTGCCGATTGTATCGCGCTTGGCGAGCAATATAGCTGGGAGGCGAGCGCCAATCAGTTTTTCGCCGGGCTGGTCTCGCAGGATCGGCATCCGGGGTGCCATATGTCGCGCCGGTTCCTTGCCAAGGCGATTTTTGCGCGGGTTTAGCCAAATATCTTGCCGACAGGCATCAAACAGCCTACATAGAGTGTCAACAGGCCGTCTCCGCAAGGGGGCGGCCCTTTATTTATGAATTGCCGCTGGCCGACAAAGGCCAGCCATTGGAAGGAAGCCATCATGGCCGAAAAAGCAACGCCTCTCATGCAGCATGCCACCGCTAGCTGGCTGGTTGACAATACCGCCCTCAGCTTTGAGCAGATCGCTGATTTCTGCGGCATCCATATTCTCGAAGTCAACGCCATGGCGGATGATCTCGCCAGTTCCAAATATACCGGTCGCGATCCGGTCCAGGCGCACGAACTGACCCACGAAGAAATCGAAAAGGCCGAGAAAGACCCCGACTACCGGATGGTCATTCAAAAGGGCCCCGATCAGGTGCGCCGGACCAAGGGACCCCGCTATACGCCGGTGTCCAAGCGTCAGGACAAGCCGGACGGCATCGCCTGGCTGCTCCGCAACCACCCGGAAATTTCTGATGCCCAGGTCGGCAAGCTGATCGGCACCACCCGGACCACGATCAATGCCATTCGCGAGCGTGAGCACTGGAATATCGCCAATATCGCGCCAAAGGATCCGGTGACCCTGGGTCTCTGTTCGCAGCGCGAGCTGGACGCGGTTGTTGCCAAGGCAGCGAAAAAGGCCGGTATCGAACCCGAAATTGCGGATGACACCAAGCTGGGTGGCGACAAGCGGGCCCTGATCGCGGAACTGCAGGAAGAGCGCGCCCAGGCAGCCCGCGATGCGGAAGCCGCGCTGTCCGGCGAAGCCGAAGAAGACAAGGCACCGGTCGAGCATACGGCAGAGACCTTGTTCAAGGATCGCTGATCGATCATTGGCTGTCCCGGACGACTATTGAAGGGAGGCCATATGAGCGCAGGAAATCCTGTCCGACTGCGGACTGCCCAAGCGATTTAATCAGCCGATTAACCAGCTTGCCTTTTCCGGCGGCGAGGGGCTATGGCTTGGTCCATGGATATTCCCCCAAAGCCCCCCGCCTATGATGCGATGCTCGCCGATCACGGCTTCGATCCGATTGAATCGGACGGCCTGACTTATCCGCTTGGCGATTATGAACCGAAATTCGGTGAATATTTTGAACTGATGCCCGGCATTGGCTGGACCCGCACGCCGGTCCCCGGTCCGCTCGGCCATATCAACAACTGGGTGCTGGCAGACCGCCATGCCGACGGCAGCGCCGGCTTCGCGATCGCCGATACCGGGCTGTTCATGCCGGAAGTGATAGATGCCTGGAAGCATCTGTTCGACGAGGGTGCGCTGCGGGGACAGAGCGCAACCAAGATCATCGTCACCCATTATCATCCCGATCATGTCGGCTGCGCCGGCTGGCTGGCCAAAAGGTTCAAGGTGCCCCTGCACATGAACCGGACCGAATGGCTGCTGACCCGGATGCTGCTCGCCGACAAGCGAGAGGGCGTGCCGGAAGAGGCGCTCGACGAATGGCGCTTCTGCGGCTGGGACCAGCATCTGATCGACGATTTCGCCAAAAAGGGCTGGGGTCGTTTCGCCCGCGCCGTCTCCGATCTGCCCATCGGCCATATAAGGATGGAGGAAGGCACGCGGCTGCGCACCGGCGACCACGAATGGCGCGTAATGATCGGCAATGGCCATACGCCCGAACATGCCTGCCTGATCGATGATAGCGCCAAGGTGATGATCTCCGGTGACCAGATATTGCCGCGGATCACTTCCAATATCTCGACCATGCTCAGCGAGCCGACCAGTGATCCGCTCGGCGAATGGCTGGCGAGCATTGCCCGGTTCCGCGCCGAACTGGACAATGACCTGCTCATTCTGCCCGCCCATGGCCGTCCCTTCCTGGGCGCGCATCAGCGGCTCGATGTCCTGGCCGAGCGGCATAACGAAGCGCTGGATGATCTGGAGCAGGGCCTGCGCGAAAGCCCCAAGCGCGTGGTCGACAGCTTTCCCTATCTGTTCAAGCGCCCGATCACGCCCGATGTCATTGGCATGGCGAGCGGCGAGGCGATGGCGACGCTTCGCCACCTGCAATATACCGGTCGCGCGCAGCTCGAAATGAAGGATGGCACCGCCTGGTACCGCGCCGCCTGAACCCGCTCAGTCGATGACAGGATGCGCGTCCGGCGGCGGCTGAACCTCGCCGCTGGTGCAGTGTAGGGTATAGCCGCGCAGGAAGATGGCCAGCGCGATCAATGCGATCAGACCAGCCAGGCCGAACGGCGCTCCGGGCAGATAATGGATCGTTCCGGCAACCGTGAAGGCGGCGAAGACGGCGGTAAACATCGGCGGCCCGATGACCGACGCGACGCTTTGCAGACTGGCCACGGCCCCCTGCAATTCGCCCTGGGTCTCATCCGAAACAGCCTTGCTCATCAGGCCGTTGATCGAGGGCTGGAACAATCCCTGAAAGGCACCAATCAGAATCGCGACAAAGATCAGCCAGCCCTGATCCGGTCCGGCGACCAGATAGGCGACGGAGCTGACGGCCATGGCCAGCGCGCCGATAATGACCGCATTGCGTTCGCCGATCTTCGGGATCAGCAGCCGGATCAGCAGACCCTGAACAAGAGCCGCGCCGATGCCGACACAGGCCAGCGCCAGCCCGATCATCAAGGCGCTCCAGCCGAAATTCTCGATCGCGTAAAAGGCAAAGATGATCGGATAGACAACATGGCCGATCATCCACACCGTCAGCGCCGCTGCGTACCAGATGACAACCCGATTCTGGCCGCTCAGTCCCTGCAGCGCGACCAGCGCATTGGCTCGCCTGATCTCGAACGGCCGCCGCTTTTCCGGGGGCAGGCTCTCGCGCAGCATGAAAAAGCCGAAGATCAAATTGGTTGCTGCCAGACCGCCAGCGGCAAAAAAGGGCAGGCGTGTGCCATATTCGCCCAGCAGCCCGCCCAGCGCCGGTCCGAATATGAAGCCGAGACCGAAGGCGGCTCCGATCAACCCGAAATTCTGCGAGCGCCGTTCCGGCGGGGAAATGTCCGCGATATAGGCATAGGCGGTGCTGAAGCTCGCACCCATGATCCCGGCCACGATCCGCGCGACAAACAGCCAGAGCAGCGATCCGGCAAAGCCCATCAGAATATAGGCGATCGCATAGCCGCCGAGCGCCCCGAGCAGTACCGGGCGGCGCCCGAAACGGTCGGACAGGTTCCCCACCACCGGCCCGAAGACGAATTGCATCCCGGCATAGGCAAAGGCGAGCCAGCCGGCATCCACCGCAGCGGCCGACAGACTGTCGCCGGTAATCTCGGTGATCAGTTCCGGCAGCACCGGCATGATGATGCCAAAGCCGAGCATGTCGATCAGCACGACGAGAAAAACGAAGACCAGCGAGGACCTGGCGGCGGGTGGGGAGTCGGTTTTGATCATTGATTTTGCCCTACACCGGCGGCAAAAAGAAAGGGAACCAATTATCGCGGAATTTTCATTGTCAGTTCACCCCGGTTCACTTACACAAATGTCAATGACCGACAGACATACCGACCAGCCCCCGATCTGGAAATCGCGCTACAACCATCCCACCCAGTGGGACCAGTTTTATCCGCCGCTCTCTATGCCGGGCATGTTCTTCCGCTCCGCCGGCCGGCGCGGCGATGCCAATCTGCTCGATTTCATGGGCCGCAAATATAGCTATAGCGAAGTTGCATCCGGCGTGGTTCGCGTGGCTAAGGGGCTGCAGGATCTCGGCATCGGCAAGGGCGACCGTATCGGCCTGTTCCTGCCCAATGTCCCGCATTATGTGACGGCTTATTATGGCGCGATGGCCATCGGCGCGACGGTCGTCAATTTCTCGCCGCTCTACACGGTCGATGAACTGAACCATCAGGTCGAGGACAGCGGCACAAAAATTCTCTTCACTCTTTCGGCGACCGCGCTGTTCCCGACCGCCTATCAGGTGCTTCAGCAATCCAGTCTGGAACGGCTTGTCGTGGGCAGCATCGCCGGCGCGCTGCCGGCGGGCAAGGCGCTGTTCTATTCGCTGTTCCGGCGCAAGGAGAGCAGCCCGCAGCCCGATGACGACCGGATCACGCCCTTCTCGAAGCTGATCAACAATGACGGAAATTACAAGGCCCCCAATATCCGGCCCGAGAAGGATATCGCGCTGCTGCAATATACCGGCGGCACCACCGGCACGCCCAAGGGCGCGATGTGCAGCCACCAGAATCTGACCGCCAACGCGCGCCAGATCAACAGCATCGACCCCTATATCGACGAGGTCGACCGGCTGATGGGCGTCTTGCCCTTCTTCCATGTCTTCGCGAACAGCGCCGTGCTCAACCGCACCGTGGAGCGCGGCGGGGAAATCGTCATGCTGCCGCGCTTTGACGCCAAGCGGACGCTCAAGGCGATCACCCGCACGAAAATCACCGCCATGCCGGGCGTGCCGACCATGTATCAGGCGCTGCTCGACCATCCCGATATCGACAAGACCAATTTCTCCTCGCTCAAGATTTGCGTCTCCGGCGGCGCACCCTTGCCGCAGGAGCTCAAGAAGAAATTCGAGGCCAAGACCGGGGCAAAGCTGGTCGAGGGCTATGGCCTGACCGAAAGCTGCGGCGTGGTCAGCGCCAATCCCTATGAAGGGCTGAACAAGTCCGGCACGATCGGCCAGCCGGTGCCCGGAACCCTGGTGAAACTGGTCGACAAGGGCGATCCGACCAGGCCGGCGCCCGACGGCGAACCGGGCGAACTGGTATTCTCTGGTCCCCAGGTCATGCAGGGCTACTGGAACCTGCCCGATGAAGACGAAAAAGTGTTCGTCGACGGCTTCCTGCGCACCGGGGACGTCGCGACCATCGACGAGGATGGCTATGTCAAGATTGTCGACCGGCTGAAAGACATGATCGCGGTGGGCGGCTTCAAGGTCTTTCCCAGCCAAGTTGAGGAAGTGCTCTACAGGCATGAGGCGGTCAGGGAAGCGCTGGTGATCGGCGTTCCCGATGCCTATCGCGGCGAGAGCCCCAAGGCCTATGTCGCGCTGGAGCCGGACATGAGCGTCACCGGCGACGAACTGAAAGCCTGGCTGAACCCGCAACTCGGCAAGCATGAACGGGTGGTCGATGTGGTAATTCGCGACAGCCTGCCCAAAACGATGATCGGCAAGCTGGACCGCAAGGCGCTGCGGGCCGAAGAACTCGACTAGGCCGGGCGGATCGCCTGACCCCTATCCCTCGGCAGTGCGCAGCTTTCGGGACCGGTTTGCGACGACGGCATCGGCTTTGGTCGTATAATCCTTTACTGCGTAGAGGCGCTTGTCTGCAGCCTCCAGCAGGCTGTGCGCGGTGGTCCCGTCCTTTGGCCAACAGGCAACGCCGACACTTGCCTGGATACGGATGACATGATCCTGCACGGTGCAGGGGGGCACCAGGGCAGCCAGCATATGGTCGGCACAGGGCGGGCCGGATATGGGCGAGTCCGGATGAAACAGGACCGCAAATTCATCACCGCCGATGCGTGCCACGATTCCGTCCTTGCCGCAGGCTCGCTGCAGGCGCTTGGCCACTTCCACCAGCAACTGGTCGCCGACACCATGGCCGAACTGGTCATTGACCGGCTTGAACTCGTCGAGATCGATCACCGCCACGGTAAAGCCCTGCTGAGGATTTCCCTCGGCCAGCTGGCGTTCGAGATGTTCGTCAAGGACGCGGCGGTTGAACAGACCGGTCAGCGGGTCCGTCTGCGCCAGCTGCCGCATCTCATGTTGCAGTACCAGGAGCCGGATCGACTGGTCGTTCTGCTGGGTGATCAGCCGGTACAGAAAGGTGGTAACCATGATCAGGCTGGCCGCCGCCGACCAGGCAACCGGATCACCCGCCAGCATGAGGATGATGGTGATCGGAACGATCCCGATGATGATATTGAGAATCGCCGCCAGCCGGATCGTTGCCAGCGTATAGATGGTGGTCAGCGAACCCATGGCGAGCGTGAAGGGATAGAATAGCCGCATATCGCTAGGCGCGCGGACGAAACTCAACACGCACCAGATGCTGACAAGCGCACAGATGGCGGCCGAAAAGAAGGTGGCTTCGGCGATGAATTTGCGCGCCAGATCCGGACTGCCCGATGCATTGCGGTCCTTGATCAGCGAGATATAGCCGATCAGGCAACAGCTCCCCATTGCCAGCGGCATGCCATAGCGGATCCAGGGATCGGCGCCGGTGCTCGACGCATAAAGCACGAAAGGAATGGTCAGGAACATCACCAGAAACAACGCCCTGGACTGGATCTGCAGCCTGGTGGCGCTCAATATCGCGAACTCGTCCCGGACGGTTGCGGGAACCGTCGGAATGAGCCGGCTCAGAAAATGTCGAATGGCGGACTGCATCGGAGGGCCTTAGCAGCGAATGGTAAATAGCGTGTTAAGCCTGCTGTCCCTTGCTGCACGGGCATCACAGACAATCGACGCTCGCCCCTTTACTTCAATTTAACCAGAAAGGAGCTAGGTGATCTCGTCTGAAATCCGGACAGGAGCCCTCATGTCTTTTGAAAATGCACGATCATTTGCCCCGCAGCCAAATCTGTCACCAGAAGATGTCAAGCGCGGCGCGATCCATCCCAGCCTGCCGCAGAATGACAGCATCGAGCAACGCGCCCAGCGCCGCGAGCAGATCAACGCCACCTCCACCGTCTATCAGTGGACATGCGATATCCCGACCTTGCCCGGCGTACCGCTGGCGACCCAGGTGCCGGCAGACGATCAGCCGTCGATCGAATGGTGGTTCAAGGTGCTCGAGGTGGGCATCGCCATATTGGACAATATCGCGGCGGTCCGTCTGCACCCGATCTTTTCCGGCCTCAGCCAGGCGGCGCAGGATATTATCCGCGATGCGCTGACCGAAGCGAAGCAGATCCGGGCGACAGTCGAAACGCTGCGCGAGAAACATCGCGTCGACCAACCCGGGCCCGGTCTGGAAAGCAGCATCGAGCAGGCCGTCGAGGGCTCCGATATGGCGACATTGCAGTCGCAGGACAGCGCCCTGCGCGATATCATCACCGTGATTATCGACGTGCTGAAGGCCGAGGAGGCCGCCGATACACGATCCATCGAGGCCTATCGCGATCTCTTCCAGACTCTGCCGGTACCCGGCATCGCCTATACATTTCAGGATGATGACCAGTTTGCCCGGCTGCGCGTGGCCGGTCCCAACCCGATGCTGATCCGGGGAATCGATAGCCTCCCCGATAAATTTCCGGTCACGGCGGCGCAATATGCCGCTGTCATGGGGGATGACAATCTGGCCGATGCGCTTGCTGATGGCCGGGTATTTATCAGTGATTACAAGGAGTTGGAGGTCCTTGTTTCCGGTGTATGGAAAGGTCGCGCGAAATATGTTTATCGCCCGATGGCGCTGTTCGCCGTTCCGCCCGGCGGATCGTCGCTCAAACCGGTGGCCATTCAGTGCGGGCAGGACCCAAGCCAATATCCGGTGATGACCCCGACGATTTGCGAGTCCGATAAATGGGGCTGGGAGATGGCCAAATTTGTCATTCAGGTCGCCGACTGCAATTATCACGAACTGTTCGTCCATCTTGCCGGCACCCATCTGGTCAGCGAGGCCATTGCCGTGGCCACGCGCCGCAACCTCGCCGAGATCCATCCGCTCTGGTCGCTGCTCGTGCCGCATTTCGAAGGCACGCTGTTTATCAACAATCTTGCGGTCGAAACCCTGATCAACCCCGGTGGCCCGATCGACGACTTCTTTGGCGGCACGATCGAGTCCAGCCAGCTGGCTGCAGTGCAGGCGCGCCTTCGTTTCGACTTTTACAAGAAGATGACACCGGTCGATTTCGCCGAGCGCAAGGTCGCCGATCCGGCCAGGCTCCCGGACTATGCCTATCGCGACGACGCCTTGCTGGTGTGGGAGGCGATTCACGACTGGGCCGAGCAATATATCAATATCTATTATGACGATGACGAGGCCGTGACCGGCGATACCGAACTGGCTTTATGGGCGGCATCAATCGCCTCGGAAGGCCATATCATTGGCTTCAAACCGATCATCTCCCGGGCTCAGCTGATCGATGTCTGCACCATGATCATCTTCACCGCCAGCGCCCAGCATGCCGCGGTCAATTTCCCGCAGCGCACGATCGTGACCTTTGCCCCGGCGGTGACCGGAGCCGGCTGGAGCGCCGCGCCGACCGAGCAAAGCGGCCACAGCAAGGCCGAATGGCTGGACTATATGCCGCCGATGTCGCTGGGGCTGCTGCAGCTGTCTTCGCTCGAACTGCTGGGCTCGGTCTATTACCGGCCGCTCGGCGATTATCGCACCAACCGCTTTCCCTATCAAAGCTGGTTCCGGGATCCCGCGATTACCGGGGACGAAGGGCCGCTGGCGCGCTTCCAGGCCGGATTGCGGGCGGTCGAGTCGAGGATCATCGCGCGCAACCAGCACCGCATGCATCCCTATGCCTATCTGCAGCCGAGCCAGATTCCGACCAGCACCAATATCTGATGGCGGTCAGCGCGGGCTGCGCGCGGCCAATATCCGCTTGTTTCGGGCTTCGACAGCGCGGAAGGCCGTGAACACGCCGAGATTGGGGTCGGTCATGCCGCTCTGGCCAAGATTTTCCAGCTGTTCGTAGAACCAGTAGATCACGGCAAAGCTGGCGACCGCCTTGACGATCTGGAAACGCATCAGAAAGCCCAGCCATGCGGGGAGCAGCCGCAGCTGATCCTCATAGCGGGGCAATGCTTCCAGTCCTTCCAGCAATTGCTTCGGCGCGTCGGTCATCACGCACATCGGACGGCCCAGTCCGACAAGATCGGCCGCACCGCTGGCAAGCGCGGATTCCATCGCCGCGCGGGTCCGGAATCCACCGGTCACCATCAGCGGAACCTTGACCGCATCCTGCATCGCCTTGGCGAAATCGACGAAATAGGCCTCGCGCGCCTTGGTCGAGGGCGCAAGATTCTGCTCCTCTTTCTCCTCGATCCCGTCCGACCCCATCAGCGCCGGCTGCTCATAGGTCCCTCCGGATATCTCGACGAGATCGACGCTGGCTTTTTCCAGCCACTGGACCACCTGCAGGCTGTCCTCGAAATTGAATCCGCCTTTCTGGAAATCGGCGCTGTTCAGCTTGACCGAGATCGGAAAATCGGGGCCGACGGCAGCCCTGGTCTTGGCGATCACAGAGAGCAGGAAACGGGCGCGGTTTTCCAGGCTGCCGCCATAATCGTCTTTGCGCAGATTGGCGCGCGGGCTGAGGAAACTGCTCAGCAGATAGCCGTGGGCGGCGTGGATTTGCACGCCGGTAAAGCCGGCCGCCTGGCAGGTTTTCGCTGCCAGCGCAAAGCGGTCCACCAGATCCTCTATCTCTTCTATGGTAAGCGCCACCGGTTCTCCGAACTGACCACCGGGCAGGCCCAGCTTGACGGCTGAAGGCGCTTTGGGATGTTCGTTGACATTGCTCTGCGTCTGCCGGCCGGCATGGCTGATCTGGGCCCAGAAATGATTGCCGTTGCGGGTGGCGGCCTGCGCCCAGCTTTTCAGCGCGGCCATCATCGTGTCATCCGCTTCCCGATCGATGACCACATTGCCCGGCCGCTCAAGATGATCCCGGTCAATCTGGATATTGCCGCTCAGCAACATGCCAGCGCCGCCATCGGACCAGAGTCCGTACAGCCGCTCCAGTTCGGGCGTGGGCAATCCGTCCGGCGTCGCCATCCCTTCCGTCATCGCCGCCTTGGCGATCCGGTTGGGCAGGGTGGCACCGCAGGGAAGGGTCAGCGGATCGGAAAGAGAGATGGTCATATGGAAGCCCCGCATTTCAATTTCGATTAAAAACTGATTCTGTCCCATATTGGAATTTATGGCAAGCAGAAGCGCGCATTTCCGACATAATATGGCCAAGCACCGTTTGTTTGGCTTTTGCGATAAATAGGTTATAGTATCGACAGCATATCGCACGGGGGCAAACTTCCGGCGATCGCAGGAGTTGATATTCTGAGGGGAATGGAAATGGTTGCAACAGCATCTCGAAAATCGGTCAGCGAACATCGCGCGCATCAGGACGTGCAGCATCGCAGCGTTCGCTGGGACAAGAAAATGAGCAATAATTGCGCAGCCGCGCTGCTTTTCTACACCATGATGCAGATATTTTTTGTGCTTCGCTTCATCGAAACCCGGGGCATGTCGATCGCTCCCTATTTCGGCCTGATCCTGCTCGTCGCCGTGATCATTCCCTTTTGCCGCAATTTTGAGAAGCGCTGGAGATCAATCGGCAATAGCGGCCTGTCGGAACAGAGCCTTGCCGCGAAATTCCGGGCCGATCAAATCGTACTGTGGACTCTGGCAGCCGGCCTTCCGTTTGTCTTTGTCGGAGTGATCAAGATTATCGCTACGGTGACCTGATACTCCGGTTTCTTGCCGAATTGATAGCAGATCGTTGACCTTGTCCAGTGCCGCACCTATGTCCGGCACATGCTGAAACCTTCCCAGGCGCAGGATCGCGCCGACGCCCTTATCTCCCAAGCCAAAAAAGCCGGTGCCGATGCCGCCGACGCCATTTATGTCTGCGACGCCTCGACCCAGGTGCAGATGCGTCTGGGCAATCTCGAAGATGTCGAACGCTCGGAAGGCGAGGAAATCGGCCTGCGAGTCTTTGTCGGCAAGCGTTCGGCCACTGTCTCGTCGTCCGACATGGACCCTGAAATATTGTCGTCGCTCGTCGGCCGCGCCATCGACATGGCAAAGGAAGCGCCGGAAGACCAATATGCCGGCCTTGCACCCGAAGAGCTGCTGCTGAAATCCGATCCGCATCCGATCGAGGGGGACGACGGACAGAATCCGGACCCCGAGCTGTTGCGCGAACTGGCGCTGAAGGCAGAGGATGCCGCACGATCGGTAAAGGGTGTCACCAACAGCGAAGGCGGCGGCGCCAACGCCGGGCGCACCATTGTCGCCCTGGCCACCAGTCACGGTTTTTCCGGTGCCTATTCGACCAGCGGCTACAGCATCTCCGCCAGCGTCATTGCCGGGCAAGGCGATGGCATGGAACGCGACTATGCCTATGACAGCGCCCGCTTTCTGGAAGACCTGCAATCGCCCGACACCATCGGCCGGGAAGCCGGCGAGCGCGCTGTCTCCCGCCTCAATCCGGTGCAGTTTCAGTCCGGCGCGATGCCGGTGGTCTATGATCCGCGCGTCGGCAACAGCCTGCTCGGCCATTTCGTCGGTGCCATTTCAGGCGCCGCCATCGCCCGCAAGACCAGCTTCCTGCTCGACGCGCTCGACACGGAGGTGTTCAACAGCGCCATCTCCATCATCGACTGCCCGCATCGCAAGCGCGGCCTCCGCTCCAAGGCGTTTGACGGCGAAGGCCTGCCAACCGCAAAGACAAAATTGATCGACCAGGGCAGGCTGACCCAGTGGATCATGGAAAGCGCCTCCGCGCGCCAGCTCGGCCTGCAGCCGACTGGCCATGCCTCGCGCGGTGTCGGCGGGGCGCCCGGCGTCAGCGTCACCAACCTGCATATGGGCAATGGCTCGGTCAGCAAGGCCGATCTGATCAGGGATATCAAGCACGGTGTCTATATCACGGAACTGATCGGCATGGGCGTCAATCAGGTCACCGGTGACTATAGCCGCGGTGCCAGCGGCTTTCTGATCACCGATGGAGAAATCGGGCCGCCGGTATCGGAGATCACCATTGCCGGTAATCTGAAAGACATGTTCAAAAGCCTGGTTGCCGCAGACGATCTGGAATATCGCTACAGCATCAATGTCCCGACTCTGCGCGCGGACAGCATGACGGTAGCGGGTGGCTGAGCAAATCCGTTAGTGGTGAGCGCGCCAAGCCGGGCCTATCGGAATGGAAGCGTCCTTGCGCCACGCACGGGACAAACGGAGAAGCAATTGCCCGATATCGATTTTGACCGCGTAATTGCAATTGCCGAAGCCGGCGGCGCGCTCGCGATGCGGCAATGGACGCTCGGGCGCAAGGAATCCAATATCTGGGAAAAATCGCCCGGACAGATTGTCAGCGATGCCGATCTGGCGGTTGACCGCTTTCTGCGCGGCGAACTGGAAAAGCTCGTGCCTGTTGCCGGCTGGCTGTCGGAAGAAACCCATATCGATCACAGCGGTGCCGGCGACGAGCTGACCTGGGTGGTTGACCCGATCGACGGTACCAAGGATTATGTCGCCGGCAAGACCGGCTGGTGCGTCTCGGTCGCTCTGGTGCAGAACGAGGCGCCGGTATTCGGCGTGCTGGTCGCCCCGGCGATGAACGAAACCTGGGTGGGTCGGGCAGGCCGGTCTGCCACGGTCAACGGCAGGGCGCTGGTCGCCACTCGTCGGGATCAATATGAAGGCTGCCGCATTCCGGCGGAAAGCCTGCCGCCGGAAATGGATCTGACCGCGGTGCCAAAGCCGAACAGCATCGCGCTGCGTATGGCGATGGTCGCCGACGACCGCGCCGATGTCGTTGCCTCCACGCGCTGGGGTCATGAATGGGATATTGCTGCGGCCCATGTCATCGCCGCCGAAGCCGGGGCGAGTGTAACCAACGCGCTGGGCGAAACTTTGGTTTATAACGGCACCCATGGCAAGGCGCTCGGCGTGCTGTGCTGTTCCCGCAATCTCTATGACGAAGCGGTGCAGCGGATCGGCAAATATGTCTCCGAAAACGGAGCGAGCCACTAGCCGCCTAGGCCGTGCGCGCTCTCGTCCACAATCCCTGACGCCCGCGCTTCGCCGGGTTGACCAGCGCCTGGCCAAAGGCTTTCACGATCCATCCCAGCTTTGTGCCCTTGCTCGTGTAGATCCGGTGGTCGAGCGACGCGCCGCCGCTCTTCCGGATCGCCCGGGCTATATCGCCGTAGATGCCTGCGGCAGCCAGCACCGCCCAGCGCGACCGGAACGGCAGGCTGGACGCACCGACCCGCGCTGATGCCTCATAGTCGCCGGCTAGGTCGCACAGCCGGTTGACCAGCAGCACCAGCGCGTCGCGGTTGACTGGCTCCAGAATATGCTTGGGCTCAATACCCGCTTCGGCAAGCCATGTCTGCGGCAGATAGCATCGGCCCGCCTGCGCATCCTCGGTCACGTCGCGAGCAATATTGGCGAGCTGGAACGCCAGCCCCAGATCGCAGGCCCGGTCCAGCACCTCCTGGTCGCGGGCAGAAATGCCCATCACGATCGCCATCATGCACCCGACCGCGCCAGCGACATGATAGCAATATTGCAGCAGGTCATCCTCCGTCTCCGGCCGCCAGCCATGGGCATCAAGGGCAAAGCCGTCGATCATGTCATCCGCCAGTTTCTTCGGAATCTTGCATTCCTGCGCGACCACGCCAAAGGCATCGAACGGCGGATTGCCGGTCTGCTCGCCGCCATGGGCCCGTGCCGTCATCATCCGCATCGCGGCGAGGGTCTTGTCCGGATTGGCGATCGCCGACATGCCATGGCCGTGATCCTGGCCGTCTGCCAGATCATCGCAGGCGCGGCACCAGTAATAGAGCAGCCACGCCCGCTCGCGCGTCTGCCGGGCAAAGAGTTTCGAGGCGCGGGCAAAGGATTTAGACCCCCGCTCGATGCTGGCCTTGGCGTGGAGAACGAGATTATCGCGGTTCATGATAAAGGCGAATAGCAGACCGCTGGCACCGAGCCAGCAGAAGTGTGCGCGGTGCGGGAAAACCGTCCTTCGACACGCTCGCGGCGAAGGGCAGGCACAGTCACGCCATATCCTCCAGCATCAGTTCCGCCGTCGCCTTGGCGCTGCCGACCACGCCGGGGATACCGGCACCGGGATGGGTGCCGGCGCCGACGAAATAGAGATTGTCGATAATATCGTCCCGGTTATGCACCCGGAACCATGCGCTTTGCGTCAGCAGCGGTTCCAGGCTGAACGCGCTGCCCAGATGGGCGTTGAGATCGCTGCCGAAATCCTGCGGCGTATAGTGAAAGCTGGTGACGATCCGGTCGTGGATATCGGGGATCAGCCGGTGGCCGATTTCGTCGAGAATCCGCTTCTTGTAGATCGGCCCCATTTCTTCCCAGTCGATCGGCAGCTTGCCCTGGTGCGGCACCGGTGCCAGCACATAGAAAGTGCTGTCGCCTTCGGGCGCCATTCCCGGATCGGTGACCGTCGGATGATGGAGATAAAGCGAAAAATCGCTCGGCAGCACGCCATTGTCGTAAATATCCTCCAGCAACCCTTTGTAGCGCGGCCCGAACAGGATCATATGGTGGGGAATGCCCGGCCAGCTGCCCTTCACGCCGAAATGGACGACAAACAGCGAGGGCGAATATTTCTTCTTCAGCAGCTTCTGGCTCACCGTTTCGCTGCGATGCTTGTGGCCCAGCAGGTCGCGGTAGCTGTGCACGATATCGGCGTTGGAGGCGACGGCATCAAACCGCTCGCTCCAGCCGGACTGGCAGGTGACGCCGGAAGCCCGGTCGCCGATCGTGTCGATTTTCGTCACCGGATCGTTCAGCCGGATCACTCCGCCGATCCGCTCGAAATGTTTGACCATCGCCGCGACCAGCATATTGGTCCCGCCCTTGGCGAACCACACGCCGCCAAGCCGCTCCAGCTTGTGGATCAGGCCATAGATCGCGCTGGTCTTCATCGGATTGCCGCCGACCAGCAGGGACTGGAACGACAGAAACTCGCGCAATTTCTCGTTCTTCACAAAGCTCGACACCTTGGAATAGACCGAGCGATAGGCTTCATATTTCATCAGCGCCGGGGCCGCCTTGATCATCGACTTGAAATCGAGAAACGCCTTGGTGCCCAGCTTGACATAGCCTTCCTCATACAGGCCGCCGCTATATTCGAGGAATTTCTTGTAGCCCTCAACATCATCCGGCTCGATCGCCGCGATATTGGCGTAGAGTTCCTGCGGATCGTTGACATAGTCGAAATTGGTGCCATCCGGCCAGTTGAGCCGGTAGAAGGGCGACACCGGCAGCAGCTCGATGTCCTTCGCCATGTCGTGGCCGGTCAAATCCCACAGCTGCGACAGGCAGTCCGGATCGGTGATCACCGTCGGGCCGCCGTCGAAGATAAATCCGTCCTTCTCCCAATAATAGGCGCGGCCACCCGGCTTGTCGCGGCTCTCGAGAATGGTCGTCTGAATGCCGGCCGACTGCAGCCGGATGGCGAGGGCGAGACCGCCGAAGCCGGAGCCGATCACCGCCGCTTTCCGGAACAGTTCATTCTGGGATTTTGCAGGATCACTCATAGGACAGTCATACTCATTTATATTTTAACAAAAGCGGAATCGCGCGGGACACGGGTATCGGCGGCTTGCCGGTCAGCAGATTGGCCTGATCCAGCAGGGTGGACTTGCCCGCATAGAAGCGGGCGAGCAATTTTTCGTCCTTGCTATAGGTATGTTCCAGCGTTTTGTAACGCTTGTCTGGATCCGCGCCCAGAAACAGGAAAGCGCAAAGCATACGGTAGAACTTTCCGTTCTTCCAATGGTTTTGCGCCAGATTGCGCAGCATTTTATCCAGCTTTGCCTGGCTGATCTCCGGCATTTCGGCGATCAGGATCGCCGTCTTCACCGCCATCGGCAGGGAATAGCTGGTGATCGGCTGGATCAGGGCCGCTCTCGCACCGGCTCGGGCATCGACGCTTCGATTGGCTTGCCAGAAGGCTTCAAAATCACCGCCATAGATGACCGGCAGCTGGCCCTTTTCCTCGCTCAGCACCGTCTCGATCTGCCATCCGTGGTCTTTTGCATAAGCGGCGATCCGGGCATGGGACGTCTTGCTGTCCAGCTCGGCCGTATCCGCATAATAAGTGTCTTCGACGAAAATTTCGCTATCGCTGAACGGCAGGCAATAGATGAACCGGTAGCCGTCGATCTGTTCGACCGTGGCATCCATGATCACTGGCCGTTCCAGCCCGTGCGGCTTCTTCAGTCGCAGCATCTGGCCGCAAAATTTCTGCCAGCCCACCTCCAGCGCCGACACATCTCCGCTGCCGCGCACATCGAGAACCGCTCGGGCGGCGATCTCCGAACCGTCTGCCAGTTTCACCAGTCTCTTGTTGACCGCCCTGGCTTGCTGCCCGCTTTTCAGCGCCGCAGCCGGCAGACGCTTGCGCAATTCCCGGTCCAGATTGGCGGATTCGATCGAGAAATAGCCATTGCTGAGTCTGCGGCTATATTTCGGGAAATGGACATCATAGCTGTCCCACTGTCTGGCAATCAGCGGGTCGACCAGCCAGCGATGCTCCGGTTCGATATCGCTTTCGAAAAAGGACCAGATATGGTTGCCGCCAAAATGATCTTCTGCCTCGATCAGCGCAATATTCAGATCGGGCCGCAGTTCCGCCAGCGCCAGCGCCACCAGACCACCGACCAAGCCGCCGCCCGCGATCGCCAGATCATATTGGTTTGAGGAACGCGCTTGCTTCGGCATTGGCTTGCCTTAGCCGATGGCGCGGACAGGGGAAAGCCTGTCTGAAAGTATGTAGGACAATCATGCTTTCCCGCTTGCTCCGCTGCGCTCCCCGCCATATTCCCCTGTCATGCAATATGCCCCGGCAATCCTGCTTTCCGCGCTCGCCATGACCCTGATCGTCGGCGGCCGTTATCTGCTCAGCAGCGGCTTTTTTGCCTGGCTCACCAACCGTGTGCGACCGGGCCAATATGACCGGCTCAAGCCCCAGATCGGTCGTGAAATTCGCTGGTCGCTGCTATCCGCTGCCATCTACGGGATTCCGGCCGGTATCGTCGCATGGGGCTGGCAGAATGCCGGCTGGACCCGGATTTACACCGATCCCCATATGTACCCATTGTGGTATTTACCGCTGTCGCTTTTTCTCTATCTCTTTTTGCACGATACATGGTTCTACTGGACTCACCGGCTGTTTCACCGCCCGCGCTGGTTCAGGGTCGCGCACGCCGTCCATCATGACAGCCGGCCACCGACCGCCTGGGCGGCGATGAGCTTTCATCCGGTCGAGGCGATCAGCGGCGCTGTCGTTATTCCGGCTCTGGTTCTCGCGATACCGATTCATGTCGGTGTTTTGGGTTTGGTATTGCTGGTGATGACGGTTATGGGCGTCTCCAACCATATGGGCTGGGAGATGTTCCCGCGCTGGCTTGTTCAGGGAAGGTTCGGGCAATGGCTCATAACTGCCACCCATCACGAAAAGCATCACGAAGTGTACAGAGGTAATTATGGGCTATATTTTCGCTTTTGGGACAGGCTCTGCGGTACGGACATCGGGCTTTCCAACCTGGCTGGCGGCGTCGGCGCTGCTGGTCGGCGCAAGCGCGTCCGCGAGTGAAACACCGGTGCCCGTCACTCCGGCGATCTCGGCGTCCATCGATCTGGCGATAACGGGCCTCAGGTCCGAAAAAGGCAATGTGCTCGTCTGCCTCAGCACCAATCCGGACTATTTCCCGGACTGCGGCAAGGATGCGAAGGCGCGCAAGATAAAGGTGGCAGCCGCCAGAGCCGGAAATATCGAGATCACCGGCGTGAAGCCAGGCACTTATGCCGTGGCGCTGATTCACGACGAAAATGCCAATGGCAAAATGGATATGCGGCTGTTCCTGCCGCGCGAAGGTTTTGGTTTCTCCCGCAATCCCAAGATCCGCATGGGGCCGCCAAAGTTTGAATCCTCGCAATTCACCGTGGGCGCTCAGGATGCGCATTATGCGGTGCACATGAACTATATCCTGTAGCCCGCACCGGGTTAACCTTTTGCTAGGACTCCTGCGCCATGTGATTGTGGCAAGATGGAGTCGTAGTGGATGTTTCAAACCCCTTTCTCAATTTTCAATCCAGATGACGACCTGCAACCGTCAAGCCTGTCGGAAATTCTTGGCGCCTTCTCCTATGCCCTTGACCTGACCGAGGGGCAGCCCGCTGGTCACAGTATCCGGGCTTGCTGGATTGGCACTCATGTCTCCATGGCGCTGGGATTGAAGGGCGAGGTGCTGCGCGATGTCTATTATGCCGTCCTGCTCAAGGATCTGGGGTGCAGCAGCAACGCCGCTCGGGTCAGCAAGATGTTTGTCGGCGACGACCGCAAGCTGAAGCATGATTTTAAGCTGCTCGGTCCGGAGCCCGAGGATTTTGGCGCCTTCGTGGGCAGCGCAGTGGGTGTGGACGCCGATCCGGATACGCGCGGTCGGGCGATCGACAATCTGAGCGCAAATGCCGGGGAAATCATGACCGAGATCATGGCAATCCGCTGTTCCCGTGGTGCCGATATCGCGCGGCGCTTGCGCTTGTCGGAGGATGTCGCTCAGGCGATTGCCCATCTGGACGAACATTGGGACGGCGGCGGGCTGCCGCTGGGGATTGCCGGTACGGATATCCACTTGGGTGGCCGGATCGCTCTGCTGGCTCAGGTTGCCGATGTTTTCTATACGGCCAGGGGCAAGGATGCAGCGATCGCGGAAATCCGCGAAAGGTCGGGAAGCTGGCTCGATCCGGATTTGTGCACGTTGTTCGAGCAAGTGTCCGGTTCGCCCGGCTTCTGGGAGGATCTGGCACGCGACGATCTCCCGGAACGGCTATGGGCACTCGAACCGGGCGTGCAATATGTCACGGTCGACGAGGACTATCTCGACGATATCTGTTTTGCCTTTGGCTATGTTATCGATGCCAAAAGCCCCGACACCGCAGGCCACAGCGCGCGGGTCGGGATGATCGCCGACAGGATCGCCGAAATATTGGGAATGCCAGCGGAATCGCGCCGTGTGCTGCGCCGCGCCGCGATCCTGCATGATATCGGAAAATTGGGAGTGAGCAGCGCGATTCTGGAAAAGCCGGGCAAGCTCAATGCCGACGAATGGAAAATCATGCGAAGCCATGCCTCCCTCACGACCAATATTCTCGGTCAGATTTCGGTCATGGGTGAAATGGCGATGGTCGCCGGCTCTCATCATGAACGGCTGGACGGCAAGGGATATCCGCTTGGCCTGGATGAGCGCAGCATTTCGATGGAATCCCGGATCATCACGGTGGCCGACATATATGATGCCCTGACCGCGGAACGCGCCTATCGGCCATCCATGTCTTCGGAAAAGGCGATGAGCATCCTGCAGGGGGAAGTCGGCGACGCCGTGGATCCTCAATGCTTTGCTGCCCTCCAGCAGGTGCTGGAAAACGGTCTGCCGGAATAGCGGCGCTTGGGGCGGGGCTGAACAGGACTATATATGCGGCATGGAACCACACGCCGGTTTGTGCGTTGACCTGACACGCAACAAATTGGGAAACAGTCTTGAAAAACTCGCATATCTTAAGCCGGGCCGCCTTTGTTTCGCTCGGCCTCAGCCTTTCCTCTCCGCTCCTGGCACAGGAAGAGCCGGCACCAGCACCGGCAGAAGAGTCCGTTTTTGACGGCGACTATCTGACCGTCGGCCTCGGCGTGGCAGTCGGACCCAGCTATGAAGGGTCGGACAATTACACGATCTCCCCTTTGCCGGTCGCGCTCGGCAGCATCGGCGGAATCGATTTTCAGCCGCGCGGCCCCGGCATCGCCTTTGATGTCATTCCCGACCAGAAAGATGCCAAGGTCGACTTCATTCTGGGTCCCGTCGTGCGTGCACGCTTCGACCGCCAGAACTCGATCAAGGATCCCGTGGTCCGCTCGCTCGGCAAGCTTGATTTCGCCGTGGAAGTTGGCCCATTTGCAGGCGTTCAGGTCAACCGCGTGCTCAATCCCTATGACTCGCTGACCGCGCAGGTCGATCTGCGCTGGGATGTCGCGGGCGCGCATGATGGCATGGTGATCTATCCCAGCCTGACCTATTTTACCCCGCTCAGCCGCAGCATCGTCACCAGCCTGTCGGCCAGCGCCGAGCATGTCGATGACGATTATGCCAATTATTATTTCAGCATTTCGCCAGCCGGATCGACCGCCAGCGGCCTGCCGACCTTCAACGCGACGGGAGGCTGGAAAAATGTCAGCGTCGCATCGCTGACCGCGATCGATCTGGACGGGGACGTTACCAACGGCGGTTTCAGTCTCATCTTCCTCGGCAGCTATTCGCGGATTCTCGGCGACGCCAAACGCTCGCCGGTAACCTCGATCCGCGGCAGCGCCAACCAGTTTTTTGGAGCCATCGGGTTGGGTTACACGTTCTGAGCGCTGTCTGCGCTGGCTAGTCCCTGTTCAGCGGCTCTGGCTTTCATTGCATCGATGAATATCCGCGTCGCCGGCAAACTGCGGCGTCCGTTGTCGAACAGCAGGCTGATCGGCAGCAACGTTGGTGCGGCGGGTTTAAGAATCTCGACCAGCCTTCCCTGACGGATAGGCTCGTCGACCTGATAGCTGAGCAGATTGGCGATACCCAGTCCGGCTTCTGCCGAAGCAATTGCTGAATCCACAGTATTGACCAGCAAGCGCGGCTTCGTCTTTACCGGCTTGTCATCCGAAAGCCATTTGCTGATCGCCCGCGGTCCTGTTGTGCCAATGATCTGATGGTGGGTGAGATCGGAGGCCTTGTCAGGATGGCCATGTCGATCCAGATAGGCCGGGCTTGCGACCAGTTTCTGGCGAACAAATCCGATCGGCACCGCCAGCAGGCTGCTGTCCGTCAACGGGCCGATTCTCGCCGCGACGTCGATACCTTCCTCGACAATCCGGACATTGCGATCGATCAGCATCATTCGGACATCGAGCTGTTCATATCGCTCCAGCATATCGGCGATCACCGGCAGAACATGCAGCCGTCCGAACATCACCGGTGCGGTGACATAAAATTGACCCCGGGGTTCGCTGTGCGCGCCGGATACCTGTCGCTCGGCATCCTGAATGTCCGCCAGGATCTGTCGCGCATTGGGCAGAAAACTCGCGCCGTCATCGGTCAGCGCCACAGCGCGCGTGGAACGGTGGAACAGCGACACTCCCAAACGGCCTTCCAGTTCGCTGATCGCACGGGTGACCGTTGGCGGGGACACGTTCAGCGCCTTCGCCGCGGCGGCAAATCCTCCTCGATCGGCGACCGCGACAAACATTTCGAGCGTCTGCAATCGATCCATGATTATTACCAAATATGAAATAGTGAAGTTCGAAATTATGATATTATCATCGCGCACGCAATGGACTATTTGCAGCCTTGCGCGGTCGGTAGGATTTCATCCCTCCCTCCACAGACCCCCGGACCCTTCCGGCCGCGCCAACCGGGAGAATGACCGTGGCGCAAAACTACATCCGAACCTTGTTCACCGATGCCGCGCGGGCCCTGCAGCAACAGGCCGGCTCGCGTGGCACCTATGCCCGAATGGAAGAGGGGGGTGACGGCAGCCCCGATTTGCTCGGCAAGAAGGAAGCAATGTTCCTCGCCGCGCGGGACAGTTTCTATATCGCGAGCGTTACCGCCGATGGATGGCCCTATGTCCAGCATCGCGGTGGCTCCGCCGGATTTCTGAAATTGCTCGACGGCAATCGTGTGGCCTTTGCCGACTATCCCGGCAACAAACAGTATATCAGTACCAGCAATCTGCAGGCAGAGCCGCGCGTGTCCCTGTTCCTGATGGACTATCCCAACCGGCGGCGCCTGAAGATTCTCGGTAAGGCAAATATTGTTGAACCGGATGAAGATCCCGCGCTCCTCGCCTCGCTGATCAGTCCAGAAGACACGGCGGTGGTCGAACGCATCTATGTCATCGAGGTGATCGGCTTCGACTGGAATTGCCCGCAATATATCACACCGCGCTTCACCGAAGCAGAAATTGCCGCGGCGGTCGGGCCTTTGACCGCCGAACTGGAGCAGCTGAGATCCGAAGTGGTGCAGTTGCGAACCGCTGAGGCTTCCGTAAAACCCGAACGAGGAGAATGAACATGACCAAGAACCTGACCACCGGAGTGCACCATGTCGGGCTGGCCGTCCCCGATATCGAAGCGACGCGCGACTTCTTCTGCGAAGCGCTCGGTTATCAGCTAGTCGGCGGCGTGCCCGACTATCCGGCCCGTTTCATAACCGACGGTTCAACGTTGATCACGCTCTGGCAAGTGGGCGATCCGGCAACCGCGACGGCATTCGACCGCAAGAAGAATGTCGGTCTTCACCATCTCGCGATCGGTGTAGCCGACGAATCCGCGCTGGAAGTCGTGTTCGAGCGGGTCAGCGCATGGCCGGGAGTCGCGATTGAATTTGATCCCTGTCCGATCGGCGAAGGGTCTGCGGTCCGCCATTTCATCTGTGCCATCCCCGGCGGCGTGCGGCTGGAATTCGCGACGCCCTTTGGCTGATCAAATATCAGCTTTAAACGCTCCTGGCCAGCTCTCTGCTTCGTCCTGACATCTGACAGCATGCACGTGTATCGCGACCCGATCCGAAAAAGCGGCTCCGGCCTTGTACAGACGGATATACCGGGGTAGGAAGGGGCGGGTTTCTGGCCGTATCGGACAGGCTCTTTCGCAGTCATGGCATCAGGAGAGACGCGATGGGCAACTCAGGCAATATCACCGGATGGATCACCTTCTTCATCGGCCTCTACGCGGTTGCGGCCGGGCTGGGCGAATTTCGCCGGCCAGGTTTCTGGGCCAAAATGGTGCAGGAGTTTCGCGACAGCCATGCGCTGCAATTTCTGACCGGCTTTGTCACCCTGGCGATTGGCGCGATCATCTATCTGGTCAATCCCTGGAACCCGGCAGATCCGCTCTCGATATTGATCACCGTGCTTGGCGCCTGGATATTCATCGAAGGGGCGCTGATCCTGGCGGTCGGCGACTGGTTTCTGAACTTCGCCGGCAAGCTGATGGGCAGCACCAGCCGCATCTGGGCCGGCCTTTCGATCATCATCGGCCTGGCCGCCATTTTCGCCGCTCTGGTCCGCCTGCAGATGGGCTGAGCGCACCCGTTCATCCCGTCAGACTTAAGCCGTCTCCATCACCCTGAAACAGGCGCGCAGCGCCGCTGCCGCCTCCTGGCGCGCCGCGTTGGCGGTCGGGATCGCGCCGACGGCGGCGAAGGATGTATGGATCTGCCCCGGATAATTGATATGGCGCGCCTCGGTCCCCGCAGCCGCCAGTGCCTCGGCATAGGCCTTGCCCTGGTCGCGCAGCGGATCAAATTCGGCGGTGATGACAAGCGCCGGCGGCAGGCCGGACAGATCAGCGGCCAGCAAGGGTGAAGCCTTCGGATCGCGGCGCTGCGTCGGATCGGCATAATGGCGCCAGAACCAGTCCATCAGCGCCCGGGTGAGCACAAAGCCTTCGGCATTGTCGGCCATGGACGGACTGTCATCGCCGGCATCGACCACCGGCGTGATCAGCACCTGACCGCGGATATCCGGCCCTCCGGCATCGCGCGCCAGCTGGCAGACCACGGCGGCGAGATTGCCGCCCGCGCTCCAGCCGCAGACCGCCAGTTCCCCCGCGACCCCGCCAAGCGTCTCGCTGTTCCTCGCGGCCCATTGCACCGCCGCAAAGGCATCGTCGACCGCGGCAGGGAAGGGCGCTTCCGGCGCGTGGCGATAATTGGCGGACAGGATGATGCTGCCGCTGTTCGCGCACAGGTCGCGGCACAGCGCGTCATCGGATGTGTGGTCGCCCAGCACCCAGCCGCCGCCGTGGAAATAGACGGTGACCGGATGCGGCCCCGGGCTGTCCGGCCGGTAGAGGCGATATTCGACCGGCCCGTCCGCGCCCGGATAGCTGCCGTCGACCACTTCGCCGACCGCCGGTCCCGGCGGATTGCCCGCATTCATCGCCACCGAGGTCGCGCGCGCCTGTTCCGGCGACATGCTGTCGAATGGCGGCAGCTCCATCTCGGCCAGCAGTTCGAGCAGCGCGACCACGTCCGGCTGCTGCCGCCGGACCAGCCCGTCGTTGCAGCGATCACCGCCCGGGCCGGAGAAGCGGAAGCCGAGATAGTCCTGCCGCGCCACATCATTGCACACCCGCCGATAGGCCGCGACGCCGCCGACATAGGGCAGGCAGACCCGCGGCTTGCCCGGTACATTGGCGCCCATGTACCAGGACTTGGCCTGCGGAAAGAGCGTCATGTCGCTGGTCGCCGTGCCATATTCGACCCAGCCGGTTTCCGCAGTTAGGGTCGGCTCGATCCGCGTCAGATTTTCGTGGTCCATATAGTCAAGACAATCGGCAATCCACTCGACATGCTGCTCGATCGAAACGATCATGTTGGACAAGACCGACGGGCTGCCGGGTCCGGTGATCATGAAGAAATTGGGAAAGCCCTCGACCGTCAGCCCGAGATAGTTGAGCGGCCCGTCCGCCCATTTCTGCTTCAGGCTCTGGCCCTCACGCCCCCGGATATCGATCGCCAGCAGCGCCCCGGTCATGGCATCGAAGCCGGTCGCAAAGACGATCGCATCAAAGGCAAACTCCCGGTCGCGCGTGGCGATCCCGGTTGCGGTGATCGAGCGGATGGGATCGGCCTTGATATCGACAATCTCGACATTGGGCCTGTTGAAGGTCTGATAATAATGGGTGTCGAGACAGGCGCGCTTGGTACAGATTGGAAATTCGGTCGGGGTCAATATGTCGGCGACCTTGCTGTCCTCGATCACGCTGCGGATCTGGCTGCGGACAAATTGCGCCAGCGTGTCATTGGCCTTCTCGTCGATCAGCAGATCGGCAAATTCCGAGCCGAGATGCGGAATCGCGCCCTTGTCCCACAGCGCCTGATAGCGTTGCTGCCGCTCTTCCTCGGACACGGTCAGGGCAAAATCCATCCCCTCCTTGCCCGGCACGCCGGTCTTGGTCCAGCGCGCTTCCTCGCGGTAATCCTGATAGCGCTGCTTCACAGCCAGTTTCTCTTCCGCGATCGGGCCATTGCCGGCGGGAATCGAATAATTGGCGGTGCGCTGGAAGACGGTGGTATGCTCGGCCTGTTCGGCGATCAGCGGGATCGACTGGATGCCCGACGATCCGGTGCCGATGATCCCGACTCTCTGGCCGGTGAAATCCACCCCGTCATGTGGCCAGCTATGGGTGCGGTAAATATCGCCGTTGAAATGCTCGACGCCCGGGATATCGATATCCTTGGGCTGCGACAGGCAGCCGGTCGCCATGATGAAAAACCGCCCGCTGACCGTCTCGCCCCGGTCGGTGGTGACGTTCCAGCAGGTGTTATCCTCGTCCCAGACCGCCTGTTCCACTCGCGTGCCGAATGTGATGTCCCGTCGCAAATCAAAGCGCTCGGCGACATGCCGGGCATAGCGCAGGATTTCGGGCTGGGTCGCATATTTCTCGCTCCACTCCCATTCCTGCTCGAGATAGGGGTCGAAGCTGAACGAATAGTCGATGCTCTCGATATCGCAGCGCGCTCCGGGATAGCGGTTCCAGTACCAGGTGCCGCCGACATCGTCGCCCGCTTCGAAGGCGCGGGCGGAAAGCCCCATCTGCCGAAACTTGTGCAGCAGATAGAGGCCGGCAAAGCCTGCCCCGACCACGATCACATCCAGCTGCGGCTTGCTCGATTGCTTCATCTTTCTCTCCAGTCTGCGCCTCTGCGGGCCTGGTGCCCGGAATAGCAGATCATTTTGGAAGATACTATTCTATTTAACCGTCTGGTTAAAACATCGTCACCCGACACGCTTTCCAGAAAGGGCATGACATCGACCGCCCGAGCCTTTACCATCCGCCCATCCCCGGGGAGTCGCCATCCCATCAAATTTTGATGGGACTCGTAAATGCGTCTGAGAGGCAGGTGTAACGCCCTGCGACCCGCTGAACCTGATCCGGCACCGTGCAGACGGGCTTACCGGCGGAGGGAGGGAGCGGATTTGGAAAGATCCCGCCCTCGTTCCGTGAATGACAAAGGAACGAACATATGGCCGACCTTCCCGCAAAAACCGAAATTGGCGTCACCACCGGGCCCATCCGCGGCTCGAAAAAAGTGCATGTTGCCGCCCACTCGGGCTCCGGCATTCGCGTCGCGATGCGCGAAATTGCGCTTGAGGGCGGCGAAGCGCCGATCCGGGTCTATGACACGTCCGGCCCCTATACCGATCCCGAAGCGCTGATCGATATCAAGACCGGCCTCAACGAACTGCGCAGCCCGTGGATCCGGGCGCGCGGCGATGTCGAGGAAGTGACCCAGCGCGAGGTCAAGCCGGAAGACAATGGCCAGCTCGGCCCCGACCGCTCCGGCGGCGTCGCGCCGTTCCCCAATGTCCGCCGCAAGGTGCTGCGCGCCAAACCGGGTGCCAATGTCTCCCAGATGCATTATGCGCGCCAGGGCATCATCACTCCGGAAATGGAATATGTCGCCGAGCGCGAAAATCTCGGCCGCGAACGGCTCAAGGAATATAAGCGCGACGGCGAAAGCTTCGGCGCGTCGATCCCCGACTATGTCACCCCAGAATTCGTCCGCGACGAAATCGCGCGGGGCAGGGCGATCATTCCCAACAATATCAACCACCCGGAATCCGAGCCGATGGCGATCGGTCGCAACTTCCTGGTCAAGGTCAATGCCAATATCGGCAACAGCGCCGTTGCGTCCGATGTCGCCAATGAAGTCGACAAGATGGTCTGGTCGATCCGCTGGGGTGCCGACACCGTCATGGACCTCAGCACCGGCCGCAATATCCACGACACCCGCGAATGGATCATCCGCAACTCGCCCGTGCCGATCGGCACCGTGCCGATTTACCAGGCGCTGGAGAAAGTCGGCGGCGTTGCCGAGGACCTGACCTGGGAAATCTTCCGCGACACATTGATCGAACAGGCCGAGCAGGGCGTCGACTATTTCACCATCCATGCCGGCGTCCGGCTCCCCTATGTGCCGATGGCGGCGAAGCGCGTCACCGGCATCGTCAGCCGCGGCGGATCGATCATGGCGAAATGGTGCCTGGCGCATCACAAGGAAAGCTTCCTCTACGAACATTTCGACGACATCACCGAGATCATGAAGGCCTATGATATCGCCTACAGCCTCGGCGACGGCCTGCGCCCCGGCTCGATCGCCGACGCCAATGACGAGGCTCAGTTCAGCGAGCTCTACACGCTCGGCGAGCTCACCCACCGCGCCTGGAAATCGGATGTGCAGGTGATGATCGAGGGTCCCGGCCATGTGCCGATGCACAAGATCAAGGAGAATATGGAAAAGCAGCTCGAAGTCTGCGGCGAGGCGCCCTTCTACACGCTCGGGCCCCTTACCACCGACATCGCGCCCGGCTATGACCATATCACCAGCGGCATCGGCGCCGCCCAGATCGGCTGGTACGGCACCGCGATGCTCTGCTACGTCACGCCCAAGGAACATCTGGGGCTGCCCGACCGCGACGATGTCAAGGTCGGCGTGATCACCTACAAGCTCGCAGCCCACGCCGCCGACCTCGCCAAGGGCCACCCCGCCGCGCAGGTCCGGGACGACGCGCTGTCAAAGGCCCGCTTCGAATTCCGCTGGCGCGACCAGTTCAACCTGTCGCTCGACCCCGACACCGCGATGGAATATCACGACCAGACGCTGCCGGCGGAAGGCGCGAAAACCGCCCATTTCTGCTCGATGTGCGGCCCGAAATTCTGCTCGATGAAGATCAGCCAGGAAGTCCGCGACTTCGCCAGCAAGCAGAACCAGAGCGCCGAGGGCTTTATCGCCAGCGAAAAACTGGGCGCGGACACCGCAGCGGCCAGCAAGGCGGCGGCGGAAGAAGGCATGCGCGAGATGAGCGAGAAATACAAGGATATGGGCGATC
The DNA here is from genome assembly GCA_030373505.1 of Parasphingorhabdus sp. GTDB lineage: Bacteria > Pseudomonadota > Alphaproteobacteria > Sphingomonadales > Sphingomonadaceae > Parasphingorhabdus. The sequence continues at coordinate 9,668 of JAUCYS010000018.1, read as the reverse complement.
GGCTCTATCTGCCGGCGGACGAGGTGGAAGAACCGGCGGAATGACCCCAAAAAAGCCCCTCCTCTTCAGAGGAGGGGTTGGGGTGGTGCCTGTCCCGAAAACGCCACCGGTAAAATCCTGTTTCTCACGAAGTCACGAAGTAGCTAAAATGGGCAGATGAATTCCGCCAAAACCCCCGATGAACGCGGCGCTGACTTGCGCTGCAGCGATGACAGCCTGATCGTGGATCTGATGGACGGTCGGACCATCTCCGTGCCCCTGGCCTGGTATCCACGCCTGCGCGGGGCAACGACGGAACAGCGAGCGCACTGGGAAATCGCTGGCGGCGGTTATGGCATCCACTGGCCCGAAATCGACGAGGATTTGAGCACGGAGGGGTTGCTGAGAGGTGCGCCTGCATTGAAAACGGTCTAATTTTCGGTTTGTTGCACGTGTGTCCCAAATCTCGTGCATATTGCACATATCCAAAAACTTGGTCTAGATTGGCCCATGGCTCCAGATTTTTCTAAAAAGGTGATAGACACGGTTGCGAAGCGAGCGGGGTTTTTGTGCAGTAATCCCGATTGTCGTGTTTCGACAGCTGGCCCAAATACGGAGCAATCAAGCGCGACCATAATCGGCGAAGCAGCACACATATTTGCCGCAAGACCCGGCCGAGCTCGATACAAAAAAGACATGACGGATCAATTGAGGTCCGAAATTTCAAATGCGATCTGGCTATGCCGCAATTGTCACAAAAAAATTGACCATGACCCTAAGAAATTTACGTCAGCACTTTTGTTTGGTTGGCGCGAGAAGCATGATGAATATGTTGCGTCACATCTGGGTAGTCAGACCGATAAGCTCGAATATGCCCTGCTTCAAGACGAGCTTTTACCCTTTGCTGACTATCCACCCATTATCCGCCGTATAGCGATCGATAAACCAGCAGGGTGGGAATGGAGTTTAACGGCCGAATTACTGCGATACTTGAACGCTCCAATTTTTCGAAAACTTCGAGATATTCGTGATGAAGTTTTTGTGGGTGCTGCCGAACATATCGACGACGGGAGGGTTTTTGATTGGGTTAGCGAGCGCTTGGGGGAGATGACAGGGCTCATTGCACCGGTAGGTAAAATTTTTGAACGGTTTAATCGAGCATGGGGAGCCTTGGGCGAACCGGGCGATATCGAAGAGATACATCATACTAGCATCCTGTTGCGCGATCTCCTAGAGCAGGTGGTCTCTCACGAGGAACGCATAAGTTGCGTCAAAGTATCTGACGAGTTTGAGACTCTAATTGGCTTATTAAAAAACGCATTGGGTTCGCAGATTGATCAATTAGCAGATTTACCAAATCGTCTGGACCGAATCGTTTCGATGATTGACGAAGAACGTGCTGAAGAGGCTGATAAGCCGCTGGTAATTAGTGAGACATTCGAGTTCAGTCTTCCCGACAATTGGGAAAAGATAATGAAGCGAGAAATGAAATTGGCTAAGAATCTGTCTATTATTGGAGGTTCTGATTTAGGTGTCTCTGAAGCCAACTCGGGGTGTGCCGCGTGGACAATTGGAATAGTTGTCTTTCTCGTTTTTCTAATGCTGTTGTGAGACTGGATAGGAAACATCGGGATAGCGCACTCAGTTCATTCTCATGTTAAAAAAATTCGCTTTCTTTAACATATAATCATGATATGTTAGCTATCTGCTAATTCCTATCATGATAGCCGCAACATGCTCAAACCGACCTATCAGATTCCCGATCTACCGCCTCCGGGTGAACTGGAGACCAGGCATGTGCTCAAATATGCCGCGCTGGCCCATCGCTTCCTCGCCGAACTAAAGGGCCGGGCGGCCACCATCCCGAACCAGGGCATTTTGATAGACACCTTGTCGCTGCAGGAAGCCAAAGCGAGTTCGGAGATCGAGAATATCGTCACCACGCAGGATGAACTGTTTCAGGCGGCGCTGTTCCCGGAAAATCCGTCATCGCCTGCCGCCAAGGAAGTGGCGCTCTATCGCGATGCGCTTCGCAGCGGTCTGAATGACCTGCACAGCAAGCAAGGCGTAATTTCGAACAATTCCATCATTGCGATGTTCCAGATCCTCAAGCGCACGGAAGGCGGCTTTCGAAATGCGCCGGGTACCGCGTTAAAGAATGACCAGACCGGAGAGATTGTCTATGTCCCACCGCAGGGCGGCGATGAAGTCATAGCCCATATGACGGCGCTGGAAAAATTCATCAATGCCGACGATATGAGGCATCTTGATCCACTGGTCAGAATGGCCATCATTCATCATCAGTTCGAGAGCATCCACCCCTTTCCCGATGGCAATGGCCGGTTGGGGCGGATCATCAATGTGCTTTATCTTACCCAGCAGGGCTTGCTCGACATCCCGATCCTCTATCTCAGCCGGTACATCACCCGGAACAAGGGTGACTATTACAAATTGCTGCAATCCGTGCGCGAGACGGGCGACTGGGAACCGTGGCTCATCTATATGCTCACGGCAGTCGCAGAAACCTCGGTTCAAACCATCGAACTCATCGGCGGTATTCGCGATCTGATGGCAAGATACAAGCAGGAAATCCGGTCCGAGCACGGCAGGATATATTCCCAGGATCTGCTCAATAACCTGTTCCGGCATCCCTATACGCGGATCGATTATCTGGTGAACGACCTTAGCGTTTCCCGTCAGACGGCCGCAAAATATCTGGATCAACTGGCGGACGGAGGGCTTTTGGTGAAACATCAATCGGGCCGGAATGTCTATTTCATCAACGCGCCCCTGATGGAATTGTTTCGGACCGGAGAGGCAACAGATATTTCCAAACAGCCACAGATTGATTCTGTTTCTTAGACCACCTCTACCCTCCAGGCACCAACCGCTCCACCAGCCGCCTTAACTCCCCCGCCGTGGTATGGCCCGCCACCACCTCATGATAGCCAATCCCCGCCTTGCGCAGCGCCTCTTTCTTCACCGCATCGCGGGCCGCTGCGGTGCCCTGGTGGTGGCCCGAACCCTGATACTCGATGGCGTGAGTGACGCGAGAGTCGGGGTCCATCAGGGCAAAGTCGACGCGCTTGGCATTGACCGCCCCATAGGCCTCCCGGTCTGGACTGGCGAGAAACTCGCCCAGCGACACCTGCGCCATTACCTGCCAGCCCGGATTGCGCGCGATCACCGCCGCGTCGAGCGCGTTGAACAATTTCGCCTCGGCCCGGTTGAGCAATGGCCGCGCCCGGAACTCGGCACCCATCACGCAGGCAAGCTGGCCGGTGGCGATCGCGCCCGCGTCCGCTGGCCCGGTCTTGGCATCGCCCTTGACGACGGTAAATCGGCCGCCGCGCTTGCCTTTGTTGCGCCCCTGCCAATAGGCACGGCGCTTGGCGCGCTTCTGCCCCTCGGTCAGCCGCTCCACCGCAATACCCAGCACCGCTCCGACGGCCAGCACGGCCATCAGCAGCAAGGGCTTGTCAATCAGCGCAAGAATTTCCACGGGCATGGCCCGTCTATGCCAAAAGCTGGTCAACAATTCGTCAACGCTGTTCCTGCGCCGGGCACGACCGGCGCGCGGCCGTTGTGCATATTTCCTATCCCGCGCGCCCCGAAATGCTGTATTGCCAGCCAATCCAGCAGCGGAGCGATAGAATGAGCCAACGAACCGCAAATCCACCACCAACATCTCGCCCCGCGCCTCAAATCCCCGGAGCAACCCGATGACCCAGCCCACCCCGTCGATTCTGATCATCGGCAGCTATGTCAGCCCCTATGTCCGCAAAGTCCTCGCCTGCCTCGCCATCAAGGGCCTCGAATATACCATCGACCCGATCACGCCCTTTTTCGGCAATGGCGAATTCACCCACCTGTCGCCGCTGCGCCGCATTCCGGTGCTGCTGCAGGGCGATCTGGTGCTGAGCGACAGTTCGGTGATCTGCGCCTGGCTCGACGAGCAATATCCCGACCGTCCGCCACTGCTGCCGGAAGGCTCGCCGGCCGACCGCGCCCGCGCCCGCTGGCTGGAGGAATTTGCCGACAGCCGGATGGGCGAGGTCTTCATCTGGGACCTGTTCTACCAGAAGGTCGTCCACCCGGCGGTCTGGAGCGAGCCGGGCGATGCTGCGCGGATAGCGCACGCCATCGACACGGCGATCCCCGCCGTGCTCGACTATCTCGAGGCCGAGCTGCCGGCCGACGGCTTCCTGTTCGGCACCCTCGGCCTCGCCGATATCGCGATCGCCACCTTCTTCCCCAATGCCCGCTTCGCCGGCTACGAGATCGACGCGCAGCGCTGGCCGACCACCGCCGCCTTTGTCGAGCGCTGTCTGGCCCATCCGGCCTTTGCCGCGCTCACGCCCTTCGAACAGGCGCAGATCCGCGTCTCGCCACAGGGCCGCCGCCAAGCGCTGCTCGCCGCCGGCGCGCCGCTCAGCGAGCAGAGCTACGGCCTAAAAACCCCGCGTCCGGGCGTGATGACGCTGTAGGAAATGCCCCCGTCGAGCCGCAAGACAGGCTCGTCGAAAATCCGTGCCGCACCTGGCCACGCCTGCCTAAGCCGCCTCGATCACAAACCGAGGGGGAATCTCCATGAAACCGATCCACGCACCGCGCCTGCGCGTCGCCATCGCGGCCATCAGCGCGCTCGCCGTCTTTGCCCAGCCCGCCATGGCGCAGGAGACACCGTCCACCGCCGCGCCGAAACCGCCATCCTATAGCGCGATCACCGCCGCCACCGCGCCGGTAGCCGACGCCTATTTCGCTGCCTATATCGCCAATGACTGGGACGCGCTGGAACCGCTGCTGGCCGAGAGCGCGACCTTCCAGGATCCGACCGCCAGCCATATCTTCGGCGGTGTTCTGTCCGACGGGCGGACCCCGGTGATGGAGCGGTTCCGCACCGGCTATGCCAGCCTGACCCACATGGAATTTGTGAAGACCCGCAGCCTGATTTCCGACGAAAGCGCGCTCTACGAAGGGGCGCTGCACTGGGGCATGGACCTCGGCGACGGCACGCTGGTCGATTGTGTCACGCCGATGGTGATCGTGCTGACCGTCGTCGACGGCAAGGTCACCCGCCATCTCGACTTTGTCGACTACAGCCCGTTCGTCGCTGCCGTGCGCAAGGCGAGGGCCGCCGCCGGCTGAACCGGGGCCTGGCACTACCGACCGGGCCCCACCACCGGCGCGGCGATCGCAAATTGACTCGGCAGGTGCGATAAATTCGCTAGACTGTCCGCATATTTTACCGGCCCGGGCCGGAACCTTTTGCCGTCAACGGAGTCATAGTCGCATGAAACATTTCCTGGTAATTGCCCCGCTCGCCCTGCTTGCCGCCTGCAATTCGCAGCCGGCCCCCGATCCCGCGCCCGCCGACGACAGTGCCGACGCCCTGCCGGTGCCGCCGGTCGAGCCGACCAAGCCCAGCGCGCCCGCGCCCGAAGCCGCCGCAGCCGACCCCGATATCCTGCGGCTCGAGGGCCTCGGTGACCTCAGCATCGGCCAGCCGGTCCCCGCCGGCAGCAGCTGGGCGGTCCGCGGCGCGCAGGCGTCCGACGCCTGTCTGGTGCTCTCCTCGCCCGACTATCCCGGCGCCTATGCGATCGTCGAGGGCGACAAGGTCCGCCGCATCTCGATCGGCAAGCGCTCCAAGGTCAAGCTGGTCGAAGGCATCGGCCCCGGCGCCACCGAGGCCGAGGTCAAAAAATATTTCCCCTTCCCGGCGACACCGCACAAATATGTCGACGCCCCCGGCAAATATCTCACCACCCCCAACGCCGCCAGCGGCGACCCCGCGCTGCGCTTCGAGATCGGCAGCGACGGCACCGTCAGCCAGATCCATGTCGGCACCAGCCGGTGCTCGGATATGTCGAGGCCTGTTCATAAGGGGCGCGCTGGCTCCAAGAAAATAACCGCTCGCCCTGAGCCTGTCTATTCCGTTCGCCCTGAGCTTGTCGGCCGAAGGCGACCGCAGGTCAACGGCAGGCGTCGCAAGGCGATGGTGCCTAATCCCACTGTGCTTCGACAAGCTCAGCACGAACGGACCGAGCACTCCGAACATCCTCCCCGCTCGCGGGGGGCGCCGGGTTGAATTGCCCCCGACAATTCAAGATCGATCTGGGGGATCGATCGACCCGAAGCCGGACCGCGCGCAGCGTGGTGGAGGGGCAAGTGCGCCTGAACACAATGCCCGGCTCGCAATCACGCTCTCGCCCAAACACCCACAAAAAAAAGCCGCCCCGGGAAGGGACGGCTTCTTTCGTTGGCGCCACCCGCGTGGGGGGGTGGGGAGACGGGTAGCGCCAGCGATTCAGGGAGAGGCGGGGACTAGACCTTGTCGCCCAGCGCGCCTTTGATCGAGCCCTTGACCTGCTGGGCCTTGCCCTTGGTCTCCTGGCCCTTGCCCTTGGCGCGGGTTTCGGGGTCATTGCTCTGCTGTTTGGCCTTGCCAACGGCTTCGTTCACATTGCCTTTTACTTTGTCTACGAGTTCGCCCATTTTCATGGTCCTTATGTTTGGCCGGTTGTCCGGCCCTTGGGGGATGCAGGCGATCTTGCCTGCACTCTATCAATGCCCGGCCAGAAGAGTTGTTCCTGCGAGGCCAGCGGTTTGGCGCTCAATAAAAACGCTCTGGCGCTTTGGCGAACGGCAGCGCGGGCCGGCCCCGGGATGCGCCGCCTGCTCCGCAGCGGAACCAGCGAAGCCCCGCCGCCGTCAGTCCTGCTGCGCCGCCTCGATCATCGCGAACAGCTCGGCCCCGGTCAGCGTTTCGCTATCCCCGGAAAAGCTGTAATAGCCGGGCTTCTCGTCGATAAACACCTGCCGCCGCAACGTCATCCCCGCATCCTTGTCGGTCGCCTCATCGAACAGCCCGGCGCAGACCATATGCTCGCCGGTGTCCTTCAGCCGGTAAAACAGATGCGATCCGCAAGCCGAACAAAAGGCCCGCTCCGCCCATTCCGACGAGCTATAGACGGTCATCCTGTCGGCTCCCTCGATCAGCACATCGGTCCCGCAATCAATCTCGACAAACGGCCCGCCACCCCAGCGCCGGCACATATGGCAATGACAGGCATCGACATGGCTGGCGGCCTGTTTGGCGGTGATGGTGATGGCGCCGCAGAGGCAGTGGCCCTGGCGCTGGGTTGGTGAGGGGGTGTTCATGGGCGTTCCTCCTGTTGTTGGTGGAGTGTTGGTGGGAGGAGGGTATCAAAAGCCGATTGTTTTTGCATGGGGTAATATTGGGGTTGGGGAACCGCATGCGGAATTCCCGCTTAAGGTGATGTCAGCCATGACTTGACACTCAATATGAAAGGCATTAGCTTACACCCATGATTCGCTCGTTCCGCAGCAAGGCGCTCAAACGCATGGTACTGCGCGGCGACCTGTCAAAGTTGAGTGTCCCAAATGTGGTTCGTGTGGAACGCATATTGGAACAGCTCGACGAGGCGAGCGTGCCAGAGGAGATGAACGTGCCGGGTTGGCGCTTCCATGGCCTGAAAGGCCGGGACAAGGGGCGCTATGCGGTTGACGCATCGGGCAACTGGCGGATTACATTTGGTTGGGATGGCGCGGATGCCATCGATGTTGACTTGGAGGATTATCACTGATGGCTGGTTCGATGCTCGGAAATATGCGCCCGGTTCACCCCGGCGAAATCCTGCGCGAGGATGTACTCCCCGCGCTGGGACGGCCCAAGACGGAGATCGCCCGCCTGCTCGGCATCTCGCGCCAGACGCTCTATGATATCCTGAACGAGAAGCAGCCCGTCACCGCCCAGATGGCGATGCGGATCGGCAAGATGTGCGGCAATGGTCCCGACATCTGGCTGAAGATGCAAGGCCGCTATGACCTCAAGATTGCCGAACGCGAACTGGGCGACGCCCTGGACAAGATACCACGGTTGGAGGCGGCGTAAACCGGACTAGAGGCTAATAAAGCCTCTCCCCTTCAGGGGAGGAATTGGGGGATTGTTGCCACTGTCACCGGAAATCCGATAGCCCTCCCTCGCAGGGGAGGGGTTGGCGGGCTGTCAGTCATTACTTTTGTCACTCGCGCAATTAGTGCACTGTCACCGTAATCCAAAGATTTTAATAAAAGAAGTAAGATCGGCCCGATGATGTCAAAGATTGAATTGAGGATGGCGCTTGCAAATTGAATTTTATGACCAAATGTAAAGTTAATATCGTCCACCAGAGCCTCGTTGGCTCGCAATGGAGGGTTGGCAGAGCGGTCGAATGCACTAGCCTGATAAGCTAGCGAAGGTCTTGCCTTCCACGGGTTCGAATCCCGTACCCTATTATGAGTTCCGCTTAAATAATAAGCGGAACTCAATTTAGCTGGGAAAAGGGACCATGCCGCCGTGGCAAAGGAGATTTCCAAAAACCGATTTGATATCTACTCGATAGGAACACGATCATCTTACGCTCGGTAATGTCGGAAGAAATTTCTTTTTGTCGGACTTGGATGAAAACGTAATTGGTCTGGTTTTTAGAGACCTGACCGATAATGATTACGGGTGGGCGATTATGGCTCGCGATCGAATAGGGCGTTTTCGAGCTGTAAAGCTTGACACTGACCTAAGGACAATTCGCCAAGCGGAAGGCGCTCTTCGTCTTGAAATAGCGGAGGTTAGTCGAAATGCCAATCTTGAGGAATTAGGTCTGCAAGGCGACGAACCGAATTCTCCAATTAAACTATTAGACGTTTTGCCGGGTACAACAGAGGATCAGCTGCATCCTTATTTCATTGAGTTGCGAGATTCTGCCAGTCGAAAGCCAGCAAGAGCAGTTATCGAGGAAATCGGTCCTTGGCTAACTGTTGCTGACCCTCACTTCGTAAGAGAGTTCCAAAGGCATCAGTTTGATCAGCGATTATGGGAACTATATCTTTGGGCTATGTTTCGCGAGGGTGGCTACGATGTTGAGCACCTTGAAGCTCCGGACTTTAAGGTGAGCGCTCCTTGGGGAGAGTTCTCGGTTGAGGCGACGACGGTTGCGCCGTCGCAATCGGGGGTAATGGCAGACCATCCTAACCCTGCGAGCGAAGCCGAGATTGCAGAGTTTCTTCATGGCTATATGCCCATAAAATACGGTAGCAGTTTGACGGGCAAACTGAATAGGGTGTCCGCTGCTGAACGACGATATTGGGAGGAACCTGAAGTTGAAGGGTTGCCGTTCGTTCTTGCAGTGGCAGACTTTCACAAGCCAGCAGAGCTTGGGGCACCTGGATCGATGACTATGAGTCAATCTGCGATATGGCCGTATCTTTATGGGAGAACTTTCCACGGTGAGATGGTCGATGGAAAGCTTCAAACAAGCAGTACTAAAATTGAAAGTCACACATATAAGAATAAAACGATCGAATCCGGGTTTTTCGAACTTCCCGACTCTGAAAATGTTTCTGCGGTGATTTTTTCTAACGCTGGTACAATTGCAAAATTTGATCGTATTGGCGTCATGGGGGGATTTGGCGCACCCAATCATAAATATCTAAGAATGGGCTACAGGCAAGACCCCAATCCGAATGCAATGGTTCCAAAATCGTTTGTAGAAGAGGTAGGAGAAGAGGGCTATTATGAAGGCTGGTCGGATGAGTTGCAAGTTTTCCATAATCCTAATGCTTTGGTTCCCCTTGACGTGACCCCCTGATTTTCCTCCAAGTTCGATTAGAGTCCGGCCCTGATGGAA
>JAUCYS010000017.1 GCA_030373505.1 Parasphingorhabdus sp. | reverse complement strand
TGATTATTTAATTACGCAATAACCCCGATCATTTATAGGTATAGTTATAATTTCCATAATAAGAACTGGTATCAAGAGTATGATTGGTAAGCAATACCCCGACGATAGATGCCTTCGCGGCTTTCAAGCGTTCCAATCCGTGCTTGATAGCAGAAATATTTGTTGAAGAATGTTTAACAACAAAAATACAGCTTTCAGCAGTGGCTGCAATAAGCGGAGCATCCGCCAATCCGATTGTCGGCGGGGCATCAATCAAAACGACGTCAAATCGGTTCATTAACTCCTTCAGAACTTTATTGAGCACATAGCTTGATAGCAAGGCTGAAGGATCGGGCGGGATATGTCCCGTAGTAATCGCGCTGATACCTTCGTAGCCCGAAGGTCTGATCGCTTCTTCAATCCCGATTTTCGAAGCAAGCAAGTCTGCAGACCCGACAGAGTTTTCAATCCCTAGCAGGGAATGGACATTTGGGCGCCTCAAATCAAGATCCATGATCACCACCTTCTTTCCAAGCTTGGAAAGTGCGATGGCGGTTCCCGCACAGCTGGACGACTTGCCCTCGGACGGAACAGCGCTGGTGAACAAAATAGTTTTAGGCAAAGAACCATCACGACTAGAAAGCGTCAGCGAGGTACGGACGCTATTGAAGGCCTCGCTCACAATCGATGATGCCGCTGCCATCTCTAGCCCGATGTCGCTGTCTTTGGAGAATTCTGGGATAACGCCGATGACTGATTCTCCAAGCAGATTCCGCACATCTTCAACTGATTGTATCGTGTCCAAGAAGTTTTCGCGGACGAACACAAATGCCGTGGACAAGAACAGCCCGGCAAATAGCGCCAAGGTCATATTGAGTGGGATGTTCGGTGTTTCTGGTCTGATAGGCGTTGAGGCTTCGTCCACAATGGTGACGTTATTTGTTTGAATACCAGACTCCGCATTCACTTCATTAAAGCGCTGCAACAGAATATCATAAAGCCTGCGTTTCGTTTCCGCTTCCCGCTGCAGGATGGTCAAACGCACCGATTTCGACTGTTGATCCAGCGTCTGGGATTTCAGAACTTCGATTTGATTCGCCAGCTTCCTCTCTTCCGCCAAGGCGGTCCGATATTCGTTTTCAACGGATGAACGGATATTCTGCGTAATCTGGTTGATCTGGCTCTGGAGCTCGTCAATTTGGGCTTTTGTCTGCCGTACGGTTGGGAATTGGGCCTTCCTTCTTTCCAATTCTGCCTGATATGTCGCCTCCAGCTTGGCCTGTTCTTCTAGCAATCTCTGCACAGCCAAATTGTTCAGAACTTGCGTTTGACTACGCTCCGGTCGCGATCGAAAATTATTCCACTTCGCTTCGGCCGCGATACGTCTGGAAGCCGCTGCCGAATAAGCCCGATTGAGGTCAACCAAGCTTGAAGTCGTAAGAGATGTAGTACCGTTCTCGCGATCGCTGGCTCCTGTTTCGATAATCCCGGCTTGGCGTGCATATTCAACCGCAGCACGCTCTGCGGCGGACAAATTGGCTTGGGCGAGCGCCAGTTGCTCTTTGAGATACCCCCTTGCATAGGCGGTAGTATCAAATTTGCGCTCCAGATTGCTGCGGATGAAATTTTGCGAATAACTATTAGCTATATCAGCAGCCCATTCGGCATCTGGGTGCAAAAATCCGATGGTCAAAATCGTAGTATCGATCGGCAACGATACTGACAGATTGTCCTGCAGAAAATCGATGACTTGCTCCCGCCGCGTTTCTTGGAGCGAAAGACTGCCTTCGGCTGAGTCAGGAAAAGTTTTACGGGAGTCATCCATGAATTTCTGGTTGTTAAAAAGCTTGAGGTCCTCGGCCACTGCAATAGTGATAGACCGTCCGCGCAAAATACCCGCTTGTGTTTGGAGAAAGCGACTTGAATCCTTAACAGAAGCGGCTGCGTCGCTATCTTCCGTACCAAGAACTTTGGCCGCTTCCTGATCGATCTGTATTGTTGATTTAGCGAAATACTTCGGCGTCGACAAAACAGAGATTAAAACACCAGCAATCAAACAAAAAACTATAATTGCTATGATTTCATAGCGACAGCGTTTTATGGACCTAAGTATAGCTCTTATATCAAGACCGTTCTGTTGCAGTCCTCCTGGGCTGTCAAACGTATCTCCAGTGTCGCTGGGCTGATCGCCTCTTTCCCACTTTGGGCTCATGCCGTCATTCATGAAAATTAAGTCCTTACTAAATATCTAGACTGCGACCGGTGTTCAGAGCTGAACAAAAACGGCAGCGAGCGTTGGCGAAATCTGAAGGAAATCTCGGAATGCACCTTTGAGAAACGAGTGCCCTACTACAACGATATCTCCACCGAGAATTTCCGGATTCGGCTGATCGCCCGTTCTTATTTTGGACAAGTCAAACGCAGCTCCGAAAACCTTGTCATTAATTCGCCTAAATACAACGATCTCAGACAGTTGAGCGGTTGGAGTAGGGCCCTCGGCGAGTGCCATGGACTGCAAAAGGGTTGTCGCCCCCTGAATCGGATAAACTCCTGGCTTTTTTACGGAGCCTTCTACCGTAACGACTTGCGATACCGATTTGGATACGATGATCGAAACTTGAGGGTCTACCAAAAATCGCTCTTCCAATCGGTTAGCAATATCATCCGACAAGGCACTAGTCGTTTTTCCAGACGCCTCTATCTTTCCTATCAAAGGAAATAAGACGTTGCCGCTGGCATCCACAGGAACTTCTTCGAACGACAGATCCTCTTCTTGAAAGACGGTAATTTTCAATACATCAAGCGGCCCGATTCGATATTCCGCCGGTCGCTGGTCACCTGACGGAGCCGGGACGATTTGATAGGCTTCAGGGCCTTTTGGCACACTGACCGAAGAACATCCTGCAAGAAGCAGTGAAATCCAAAATATAACAAATGATCTAGGCAACTAAATCTACTCCAGTAAAAGCCCAAGCCCAAGCTCAGGCGCGAGCCCAAGCCCAAGCTCAGGCGCGAGCCCAAGCCCAAGCGCCAGCCCTCTGACACAAATATTTATTTAACACCAATCATTTTTGCACTTCAAGCCTCTTATCAGGCCCTTCCAATTCATCGTTTTCCAAATAAAGTATCGACCACAAAAAACCCAAGGAAATCGAGAAGAGTACCGCAATCGCTGGCGTCCGCAAGGGGTAATCCACCAGGGAATGGAGCAGAACCAATCCTGGAATTAATTTCAGCGCGAACAGAAGCTGGCTGCGATACCTCCCGCCGGGGAGGCGGCCGTGCAAACAGGCCCGAATATAGGCGGCCAAAAACAGGACGGTGATAAAAAGCCCCAATAGCCCAGCCTCTAGAAATAGCTCTAAATAGTCATTGTGCGCATGATTGACATAGAAAGGCGTAACGATGTCAAGCTGTTCAAATTTCGCATATACCGGTACGAATGTACCCAACCCGCTCCCGAAAGGGAAGTATTTGAGAGCAGCAATAGTAGTATAATACCATTTTTCTACACGATCGCCATCTCCGATAAATTCGAATCTGTTCAGTGACTGCTCGGCCACTGAACTGGCCTGATTGGCGATCATCACAATAAGAGAAAGAACCAAAATCGCGAGCAGCCCATTTCGCAGCGGGTGCAAGCCAATTCCAAATCTCCATAGCAGACTAGCCCCAACAGAAACCACCAAGAGCAAGTAACCGGCTCGGGACGACGAACCCAAAGCAACAACTGCTGCAATGCCTACAAGGCATGCAGCATAGAACAGAGCAGCCTTTCGACCATGTCGCTTTGTGCGAATAGCGGCAAATGCTAAAGAAAGAATGATGGCAAAAAATAAGCTCGTATGATTTCGATTGGCAAAGAAACCAAGAAAGCTGCCATGGTGACTTATTTCATAGAAAGTGAATAAGCGGCCTGATGTAAGGAACTGTATAGTACCGACAATAAAAGCGATTAATGAGACACCGAGGACAATCTTGATTGCGCGCTGCCTTTGGCATTTACTCAGACATAGGGCACCGAAAAAAGCAGAAATGGGTGTTAACATTACGAAAAAACTAAACAGGGTTGTGTCCCAGTCTAAACTAATCGATCTCCAACTGCTTGACTCTTCAAGTTGTGCGATAATCGCATATTCCGTTGCTCTCCCAGGAAATAGTTGCCAAATCAAGGGTGGGAACGGGATGAGCTGAATCAGGGGCGTCAGAAACAAGCTCCATCCAAAAAACTGGATAATCAATGGCATCGCCCTGAATTTCTGCCACGCATTACTATAGAGCGCAAAACCGAGCAAAATAATAGAAATTGAAGTGATTACCAGAAAAGAGATATTCGGCTTATTCGGCCCGCCACCGAACAGAATTGCAGCAACGATAAGAAAGTAAAGCGCACCAGCGGCCTTTTGAGTTCTTACCTCATGCAAAATCCCCGAAAGGGACCATGATGGCAGGGAGTGACGATGTTTCAAGAAATCAACCCTAATCCATTTTCTGAACTGCCGAGACCTCATTGCCATCGATCGGATTGGCTTGCAGCACCTAGTTATTTATCCGAATATCAGCAAAAATGGCGGACCCGAAGGTTTCAATAGAAATTTTTGCAGATATTTATAATGACTTGCCAGTTATCAAACCCAAATCTTCGTTACCACACGCATCCCCCTATCATCAAAACCCGTGTGATATTCTTATGCGCGAAGTGCCCAACCTTGTCCAGATTTTCCTACAGCTTTCTAAGCTACGATACCTTTGTCTGACACGACATGTCAGAATCCACATCGCCGCTTTTCATTGACAAAACACCTGAGGCCTTCGGTCACAACCCGCGTCGATGGTGGCATCAAGGATCGGCGACTTTTCCGCGTCGCCAGATCCGATCAGAGAATCGATGCCCCGCAGCGGGAAACCAATGGAGCTTTTCGATGCATCAAAAGTTGCTGATTCCGATGTGGCGAATCTGCGCCATATGTTGCTCCCTATAGAGAGCGGCCTATCGCACCGGAATAGGATCGGCGAGCGAAGGCGGAGCTTCCGGCCCGTTGGGGAGGAAAAACCGCCTAGGTGAAATGACACTTGCAATTCCAAAATCAATACGATAATTCGTATTTATGTCCGAAATATCGTATATATCTCGCCCCGCCGGATCTGGCCCATCCCATGAAGCCGGCATCCTCCTCGTCCGTTGCTCGAACGGCCACAGGTTCATCTCCGGCTCCTATGCCTGCCCTTGTTGCGGAGGCGAAGCCCAAGCGGGGCATGAGGAAGTCGCAACGGGACCCTTTACCGTTTTGCGGTCGATCAAGGTCATGGCACCGGTCGCGCCCTGGCCGCCGGCGCCCTTCGTCGTCGCCGAGATCGAACTGGCCGCAGGCCTCACCGGACTGGCGCTGATATCGAATGTTGAGGAAGCGTTACCCGCAGGGACGCGGGTGGCGATCGGCGATGTCAGCAACGCCTATCCTCTTTTCGAGACCATAGCGGAGACGGCAGAATGAGCGGCACCCTTCTTTCGCGCGAACCAATCTACGTGGTGGGCATCGGCATCGATCCCTACAGCTTCGCCAGCGATCGCCCCTTCCCCCAGCTGGGGCTGCCGGCTGTCCGCGAGGCGCTGAAAGACGCGTCCATTAACTGGGCTGACGTTGCGACTGCCTATGTCGGCACGGCGAGCCTCGGCATGGCAGCCGGTCGGGTCATGCTCCAGCACCTGGGTTCGCATGGCCAGTCGGTCGTTCAGGTCGAAAATGCCTCGGCTTCCGGTTCGGCGGCCCTTCGTATGGCGACGCTCGACCTCACCGCAGGCGTCAGCGATACCGCCCTCGTGCTCGGGATCGACAAGTTCGGCAAGGGGCATCGCGCCTTCGACGGGGAAGGCGCTCCGCGACTTTCTCCGGTCGACGGCAATCCCGCGATCCATTTTGCGCTGATGGCCGAAACCTATTTGGCGGAACGCGGGGAACCGGTCGAAGCGCTCGCCGCCGTGGCGGTCAAAAATCATGGGAATGCGGCGCTCAACCCTTTCGCTCAGTTCCGCAAACCCCGGACTCTCGAACAGGTGCTGGCCTCACCGCCGGTTGCCGGCGCACTCACGGTGCAGCAATGCTGTCCTCGCGGTGAGGGCGCTGCGGCACTGATCCTGATGACCGAAAAGGCAGTAGCCCGCCACCGGATCGATCGATCGCGCCTGGTGCGCGTCCGCGCGACCGGCGCGACCAGCGAGCTGCCGACACAGGCGGATCTTGATCCCGCCATCGAGCTGATCACCCGCTCAACCGCCGAGATTTTGGACGCTGCGGGCATTGCCGCGTCCGATCTCGATATGGTCGAGCTTCACGATGCCTTCTCGGTGGAAGAATTGCTCTACACCGAAGCGATGGGATTGTGCGAGCCGGGCGCTGGCGCACGGTGGTTGCGCGACGGCCATTCGCAGATTGGCGGATCTTGCGCGGTCAACGCCTCCGGAGGCCTGATCGGCATGGGTCACCCCCTCGGCCCGACGGGCGTCGGGCAGGTAGCAGAAATTACACGCCAGATGAGGGGTGAGGCCGATGGACGCCAGCATCCCGATACCCGTTTGGCATTGGCGCATATGATCGGGCTGGGCGGTGTCGCCTTCGCTCATGTTTTGGAGAAGAATATTGGCTGACACGACGGAACTGGGAACCCTGCTGTACGAACGCGACGGACATGTCGCCATCATCCGGCTCAATCGTCCTGATCGCATGAATACTATCGGAAGCACGATGAAAGCCGATCTGGCCAGTGCTTTCGATCTGGCCAAGGATGAGTCGGCCCGTTGCGTGATAATCACCGGCGTTGGAGAGCGCGCATTTTGTGCGGGCGCGGACATCAAAGAGCGTGCCGAACTGATTCCGACCAATCACGGATATCACATCGAACAGCGCGATACGCATACGCTCTTTCGCAAGATCGAAATGTTCGAGGCCCCGGTAATCGCCGCTATCAATGGCGTGGCGCTCGGCGGAGGGCTGGAAATCGCCTTATGCTGCGACGTTCGTCTGGCCGCCGAAAGGGCGCGGCTCGGGTTGCCCGAAGTGAAGCTCGGGGCGCTTCCCGCAGCTGGCGGAACGCAGCGACTGCCGCGCACGGTGGGCGTGTCCAAGGCCCTTGAGATGGTCTTTACCGCCGACATGATCGATGCCGACGAAGCACGGCGGATCGGCCTCGTCAGTCGCGTGACCGCCAATGATATGCTGGAAGCCGAAGCGCTGGCGATGGCCCAGAAGATCGCGGCCTTGCCCCCGCTGGCCATCCGTTTCGCCAAGCATTCCATCCGCACCGGCAGTGAATTGTCGATCGATCAAGGCCTGGAGATAGAGCGCTATGCCGCCGCGATGCTGGTCGATACCGAAGATCGCAAAGAAGGAATGCGGGCGTTCGTAGAAAAGCGCGCGCCGAACTTCATCGGCGCCTGAACCGCCGCCCACCACGTCGACCGAGAAAAGTCGGCGCGGGTCAATCTTTCGATGGCGAATCGATAGCCAGGGGCATGTCGAAGATTTCATCGGCCACCCGGACCAGTGCGCCAAGATGATCTTCGAAATGCCGGCGAAGACGCCCCACCGGGCCGACGACCGACAGCGCCAGTGGCTCCCCGTGATGCTGTCCGGCAACCGCGATCGCCGCAAGATCTTCCTCGCCTTCGTTTTCGACTAGGGCCCAGCCCTGTTTGCGAAACGTCGCCACCTGCGCGACTAGGGCTTCGATATCGGTCAGCGTTCCCGAAGCCAGTTGCGCCAGCGGGCGGCGTGACAAGGCTGTCCGCGCGCTATCGTCATCCGACAGCGACAGCAGCGCCTTGCCCAGCGCGGAGACGTGCAACGCCAGACGCAGCCGCGTGTCGCCTGCGTAACGGAGGGGATGATGTCCATGAACAGCGACCAGAACATGGACGACATCGTCCACGATACGACCGGCCAGGGTGCTTTCACCCGTCAGATCGCGCAGCCGCTCGCACGACTCCTGGATCTGCACGATCGGAAGGCCGGCCCCGTCCACCGCTCGCATGATTTCCGACAGGCGGTTGGTCGGCGCGATCTGCCGCCGCGCCGTCCGCATGAGATAGCCGGCCTCTACCAGCGTGTGGACCAGATCCGAGGCGCTGCTCACGGCAACGTCGAGATACGTGGCAATCTCCACATTGGTCAGAGGCCTTTTTTCGCGCGCGAAGATCTCGAAGACGCGTATCGTGCGGAGGGCGGCTGGGACGGTGCTGGGCATTATATTGCTCTATGCCGCAGGCCGGATTCAAAAGCCAGCCCGGTCAGGACATTACGAAGCCGCCCGAGACCCCAAGCGTTTGCCCTGTAATGAACGCGCTGTGGTCTGATGCCAGGAACGCCACGGCTGGCGCCACGTCTTCGGGGCGGCCGAGCCGGTTGAGCCCCTTGGCAGCGGGATAGGCAGACAGCATCTTGCGCAGAAGTTCGTTATTCTCGGGGGTGGCATCGACATGCAGCGGGCCGTCCTTGATGCCTTCATGCGACACGGCTCCCAGTGCCACCATATTGACCGTGATCCGGTCGCGACCGTGCTCGCGAGCCAAAGCGCGGCCGAATGATGCGATCGCTCCCTTGGCACCGGAATATACTGCCATCATGGCCTCTCCTGCGCGGGCGGCTTCCGAGATGATGTTGATGATCCGGCCCGATTTGGCAGCAATCATCCCGGGCAATGCGGCGCGGCAGCAATTCATCGTGCCATATACGTTGAGTCCGATGATCTTCGGCCAGTCCTCCACCGGCGTGTCGACGAAGCGCGGAGTCATGCCCCCCTTCTCTCGCCGCTCGGGTATGATGCCGGCATTGTTCACCAGGACAGTCACCGGTCCGACCTGGCTGGCCACCGTGTCGAACATGGCCTCCACCGCGGCTGCGTCCGTGATATCGGCAGGTACGGCAATGGCACGTCCACCGCTGGCGACGATCTCGTCGGCGACGGCCTCGGCCCGCTCTGCGAACAGATCATTGACGGCAACCACCGCACCCTCGGCAGCGAGTTCATGGCAGATCCGCCTGCCCACTCCCTGGCCACCGCCGGTGACGAGGGCAATTCGGTCGTTGAGATGCAGATTCATACGGATGCTCCTTGATATTCGTTTGCAATTTGGTCGACGATGTCTTGCATCGTTTGTGTGCGGTTCACTCCCGCCACGGAATGGCCGGCGCTCCAGACGTCGGTCCATCGCTTGATGACCACGCCCTGGGACTGGCCGCCGAAGCGTTCGCGGGCTTCCGCGACGGTCACGGTTTCGTCGAGCTCGTCGGGATCCAGCCCGACTGCGCGGATCGATGGTTCGAGAACGTTAACGGGCAACCCGGTAAAGGCGCGGGTCTGGCGGACGTCGTCGATGGTGCTGTCGGCCAGCATCTGCTTGTAGCCGTCCACAGCGATGCTCTCGGCACAGGCGATGAAGCGCGTGCCCATCGAAGCAAGATCCGCGCCGAGCACCCCTGCTGCGCGCAGCGCCACACCATCGGCGATGCCACCGGCCAGCACGATCGGTCCGTCGAAGAAATCACGGACGGCCCGAACAAAGGCGAACGGGTTTATCCAGCCGGTATGCCCGCCCGCCCCGGCGCTCAGAAGGACCAAGCCGTCTGCGCCCGCCTCGACCGCACGGCGTGCATGGGTGATTGTCGCCACGTCGGCCAGGACCATGCAACCGCCGGCATGCAGCTTGGGAATGACCGCCGCTGGCGATCCGACGCTGGTGATCACCATTTCGGCCCCGTGCGACACGACAATATCCGCCTCCGCCATAAGCTTCGCGGGATCGCGCCGCATGATCAGATTGGGACAAAAGGGCGCGCCGCCGCCAGAACGCGTCTCGTCGGCCAGACGGCCGAGCCATGCCTCGAGTTCGTCGAGCGATTCGCAATTTGCCGTCGGAAAAGAACCGATCACGCCAGCTGCGCATGCTGCAGACGTCATCTCTATCCCCGATACCCGGAGCATGGGTCCAACCAGGATCGGCAGGCGCAAGCGGTCGGCAAATGGTAAGCGGGACATAATCAGGAATCCTTATGCTGGCGATAATCGTCAAGGGTCGGGGCGCCGACCGCGTCGCGGGCGCCGGCCAGCCGCACGGGAAAGCGCGGCAGGGCAAGCTCGCCTTCGCTGGCCCACATGTCCCGATCTGAAAATTGCGGTACTTCGTGCAGGTCCGACGGCGCGAGGACGGGAGCAGCCGGGATGTCGCGACTGGTCAGATCCTGCAGCAACTCGTCCGCACCGCGTTCCCGGCAAAGGGAGGCAATATGCTGGTTGATCGCATCCGCTGCAGTCTTGCGCATCGACATCTTGAAATAGTCGGTACCGGCAAACGGCCCCATATCGAGCGCCTGCACGAGGCGTATCCAGAAATGATCCTCGAGCGCGGCTATCGTGATATGGCGCCCGTCGTTGCAGGCGAAGGCGCCATAGGCTGGCTTGCTGACGGTAACCGCGCGTTGCGAGGCCAGATCGGATTTGCCGTCGTTTCGAAAGGCGCCAATGCGGGCTGTCATCCAGTGCAGAACGGCGTCGGTTATCGACACGTCGAGATACTGGCCTTCGCCCGTTGCCGTGCGCTGATAGAGAGCAGCCAAGGTGGCAGACAGCGCCGAAGAAGCACCGCACAGGTCTGCGACAGGCAGCCCCAGATTGCTTGCCGGCCATTCGTCTTCGGTCCCGGTCAGTGCGAGAGCACCGGCGGCGGAGAGATAGTTGATATCGTGGCCGGGCCAGTGCGCCCACGGCCCGTCCTGCCCGTACCCGGTCACCGAAACATAGATCAGCCGCGGGTTTCGCGCCCGCAAAGTCGCGGCGTCCATGCCGAGACGCGCCATGACGCCGGGACGATAGGTTTCGACCACGATATCCGCATCGTCAGCCAGCGCGTACAATTCGGCGCGCGAGTCTTCCTGCTTGAGATCGACGACCAGACTGCGCTTGCCCCGATTGACCGCTTCGAACCCGCCCGCACCGAGCAGACGCGCATTATCGCCGTGCGGCGGTCGTTCGACCTTGATCACGGTGGCGCCGAGATCAGCAAGCGACTGGGTGAAGAACGGCCCGGGAAGCAGTTCGCTGAAGTCCAGCACCTTGATACCATCGAGAGGGGGCGCCGTCATGAGCGCGGCTCGCGAGCGACGATCAGCGCATCGAGCGGGACGGCTCCGGAACCCTGCGGACCGACCCAGACCGGATTAAGATCGATTTCCTCGATCGTGTCGGCATGCGCTTCGACGAAACGGGATAGCGCGAGCAGCAGCTCGATCACCGCATCGACATCCGCGCGCGGTCGCCCCCTCGCCCCATCAAGCAGGGCGAAGCCGCGGATCTCTCTCATCATCGCTTCGGCGCGCGGTCGATCGAGCGGCAACAAGCGGCGAGTGACATCGCGCAGGATTTCGACGTGAACGCCGCCCAGCCCGAATGTGAGGATATGCCCGAAGACCGGATCGCGCGTGACACCGACCATCAGTTCAATCCCGCCCGACGGTGCCATTTCCTCGATCAGCGCGCCATCGATCTGCACTTCCGGATGCATCCGGCCGGCGCCGGCAACGATGCGGTCCCATGCCGTGCCGACCGCGTCAGCATCGGCCAGACCCACATGCACGCCATCGGCCTCCGTCTTGTGGGCGATATGTTCGCTCGCCACTTTCGCGACGACCGGAAAGCCAATGCGCTCGGCGACAGCGATGGCTTCCTCGCGGCTGCCAGCCAGCGCTGACTGCAATGTGCGAATGCCGGCCGCGTTCAGGCGGCTCTTGCCTTCGACCTCGGACAAGGCTCGCGGGGCATGGTCGGCCGGTGCGATATGGTTCGTCGCCGGGAGATCACCCGCCGCAGTGCGCCACTTGCCATATTCCACCCAGCGCCGGGTGGCTGCGATGGCCTTCCCCAGCGAACGCGGAGGCGCGAACCCGGTGTCGACCAGGTGGCGGTATCCTTCGCCCAGCCGGTCGCTCATCCAGATCGGCAGGATCGGAATATCGACCTTTTCCTGGACTTCCGCGATCGCCCGCGCCTGCAAGGCACTGGCGCGACCATATTCGAGCGCATTGGGCACCAGGACCATCGCCACATCGGGATCGCGCGCGACAGCCTGCAACGTTCGCTCCGTCAGGCTGTCATCCGCCAGCACGGCGGTCGTCGTGTCGACGGGATTTTCGATCGCCGCATAGGAGGGCAAATCGTTGCCAAGCGAGGCGAGCGTATCTTCGGAGAATGTCGACAGCCGCAGTCCCGAGGTTCCGACGATATCGGCGGCCAGGGCCGCAGTTCCGCCAGAGCCGCAATAGATCGCCAAGCCGTCGCGCGCGTCAGGAGTGGCGCGCGCCAGCAGCCAGGCGATATCCGCCAGCTCGTCAATATCGTCGACCTCGATGACGCCGAATTCGCGAAAGACCGCCGAGTTCACTTCGGCCGAACCGGTGAGCGAGGCGGTGTGCGACTGAGCCGCCTTGCGACCGTAATCGGATTTCCCGATTTTCAGCGCGACGACCGGCTTCTTCGCTTTTGCCGCCCTGGCCAGGGCGGCCATCAAGCGGGGGCCGTCACTGACACCTTCGAGCATGGTCACAATCACCCGAATGTCGGGCGCGTCGACCATATAGTCGATGAAGTCCGCCACTTGCAGGTCGGCCTCGTTGCCCGTCGAGGCCCACAGGCCGACGCCGATGCCGCGCTCCATGGCCTGCAGCACGTTCCTGCCGAGGCCACCACCCTGTGTGGCAAGACCGATCGGTCCGCTCGTCAGGTCTTCCGGATAGGCTGGGGAGAAGGTCAGACCGAGGCGCAGGTTGATATTGACGAGTCCGGGGCAGTTGGGGCCGTAGATACGCATCCCGGCTGCCCTTGCTCTAGCGACGAGCGCGTCCTGCGCCGCAGCCCCTTCCTCGCCGGCCTCACCGAAGCCGGAGGAGAGGATCATCGCAAACCGCACGCCGCGCGCGGCGCAATCCTCCACAACTCGTGGTACCTGGGCAGCAGGGACCACGATCAGAGCAACGTCCGGCGCTTCCGGAAGATCGGCGACGCTGGGCCAGGCCTGCATGCCCCGCATCTCGGTCTGTTTGGGATGGACCAGATACAAGGGCCCGGCGAAGTCGGAATGCTTGGTCAGGTTGGTGAGGGTCTGCTCACCGATGCTGCCGGGACGTTCCGAAGCGCCGACAAGGGCGATCGAGCGAGGGGCGACCAAGTGGGCAAGTGGATGCAAGGGGGTATCCGCCATCATACGATCGCCGACATGCCGAGGATTTCGCGGCCGATGATGAGGGTCTGGATTTCGGTCGTTCCTTCGGGAATTGTGCCGCCGCGCGTATCCCGGAATATCCGCTCGATCGGATAGCCGGTGGCATAGCCGAGGCCGCCATGGACCTGCAGTGCCATGCTTGCGACCTCGTGCGCGGCCTCGGTAGCGTAAAGCTTGGCGATTGACGCAGCCTGCCGCGCATCCCGTCCGGCAACAATCGCGTCCGCGGCTCGCAGCGACAGCGCACGCGCGGCTTCCACCCGCACCGTCATGTCGACGATCAGTTTCTGGACCAGCTGGAATTCGCCGATCGGCTTGCCGAACTGCGTGCGCGTCTTGGCGTGTTCGATCGACAGATCCAGCGCCGACTGGGCCGCGCCGACCGCACCCATCGCTATGTTCACGCGCGCACCGTCGAGGCCGGTCAGCAGCTTTTTGAGCGCGGCCCCTTCCTCGCCCAGCAGATTGGCGCGCGGAATGCGCACGTCATCGAAACCGAGTTCGGCGGTGCCGGTGCTGCGCAGCGTCATCGTCGGCACGGGGCGCACCTCGTACGGCGATTCCTCGCGATCGACGATGAAGGTCGACAGCGCACCATCGCAGGTGGGGCTGAAGGTCCGGGCGACCACGATCGCGAAATCCGCCGACACGCCATTGGTGATCCACAATTTGCGGCCGTTGAGGACATAGTGATCGCCATCGAGATCGGCGCGGCTTTGTATCTGGGCGATGTTCGAGCCGGTGCCCGGTTCGCTCAGCCCGTTGCACACCTGACGTTCGCCGCGCACCAGAGGTTCCAGAAAACGCTTTTTCTGCTCCGGTGTACCCTCGTTCGCCAGTTTGGGCATCGCCGTGTTAGTGATGTTCAGCATCGTTCGCAGCGACAACCACGCATATCCCGCTTCTTCCATCATCATCGCCCAGGTCAGCGGATCAATGGACAATCCTCCCGCATCTTCGGGCAGCTGGCCGCCCATGTAACCGAACTGCGCCAGTTCGCCCATAAGCTCGTAAGGAAAAGTGCCGGCAGCGTCGTGCTCGGCGACGATCGGAGTCACGCGCTCCTGCATGAAGCGGCGAATGGAGTCGCGGAGCATCTCGCGATCCGAATTGGACATGGTAGTCATAATTTTCTCCCTTTTTGCGCCGCCTATCAGCGCAGGCTCATGCGGAATTGGACGCCATAACGGCGGGGCGAACCGACGATGCAGCGTATCGCGGTGCTGCCATCCGTCGCATTACGGAGGTTAAACAGGCTGTCCGCAGTCTGCGCAAGGCGCAGCACGCAGTAGTTGCGGTCGGTGAGATTTTCCCCGAATAGCGCCAGGGTGTAGCGCTCGTCAGGAGACTTCAGCTCGAGCCGCGCGCCGATCAATGCGTGGCCCGGCTCCACGGTATCGGGATTGCCGTTGGTGTCGGAACCGATGTTGGCGCTCGACGTGTAGCGCAGATCGCCCCGCGCCAGCAGACCCCAGCCGCCGCCGATCTGGCCGTCCCATTGCGCGAAAGCGTTGCCCTGCCACGTGGGCGAGAAATTGGCCCGCGTGCCGGTCAGGTCCTGAGTGCCGGAAAAACCGGGCAGGTTGGGTGCGTTCCTGAAATCGAGAAATTTCGAATCGAGGTAGGTGCCGGCCACCCCGAGGCTCACGCCTGTTGCGGGATGAGCCGCCAGGTCGAATTCGACGCCCTGCTGGCGAAGCGACCCGACATTGCGGATGGCATAGATGAAGCCGTCGAACCCGCGATCCTGCAACCCGTCGATGTCCGTGCGGAACAGCGTGGCGTTGGCGGTGATCTTGCGATCGAACAAGCTGCTGCGCACCCCGGCTTCATAGTTCTGAACCGTCTCCGCACCGAACAGGCGGTTCTGGCCAAGCACAGAACTGGATAGCGTCGAGTTGAACCCGCCCGATTTGAAGCCGGTCGAATAGCTGGCGAACAACATTATATCGGGCGTCGCTTCCCACTGCCCGGCGGCTCGCCAGGTGAAGCGGTCTTCGTCCAGCGAAAGCGAGGTGTCTTCATTGGTATGGAAGATCTCGGCGGGGTTGCTGCGCACCTGCACCATCCGTCCGCGCTTCGAATCTTCGGTATATCGACCGCCCAGCGTGAACGACAGCGCGTCGGTCAGGTGAAGGGTGCCCTGCAGATAGGCTGCCTTCGATGTTGTACGCTGGTCGAAATAATCGGCGCCGGCGGCTTCCTTGGGGCCGGCGAGACAACCTGCGAGCCGCGACGGAATCACGTTGGCGATGAACGGCTGGCAATAGGACGACAGCAGATCGAGCTCATTGTCGATGCTGTAGGTTTCGCGGTAGTAATAGAGGCCGCCCACGAAATCGAATGCACCGTCGAACAGTCCGCGATCCGGGCTGATGAACTGCAATTCGTGGCTCTGCGCCTTGCTGCGAAAGAATTGACGGCGTGCGACGAGCGGCACCGGCAGTTGCAGCGCATCGGCATCGGTCGGACGACTATCCCAGTCACGATAGCCGCTCAGCGCGCGGACCGTGTAGTCGCCGACATCGAGCGCCAAGTCGCTGGTGATGCCCCATACCTGATCGTTGACTCCACCGAAGACATAATTGTTGACGGTGCGATCGTCCATCGGACCGGTCGACAGCGTCGGTCCTGTCAATGGCCCCGCCCCGTCGGGATCGAGCCGCGTGGGGAAACTATTGTCGGCACGCAACGTCGACGGCACCATTTCCCATGGCGCCTGTCCGTCGCCGCCGCTCTTCTGATAATCGGCCTTAACCTTCCAGGTCAGCCTGTCGGTCGGCTCCCACAGCACCGAACCGCGAGTGAAGATGCTGTTTGTGACCCCCTGCTTGTGGGGGTAGGGCGTCAACGAGGTGAAATCACCCGTCGTTCGCTCGGCCGATTCGACCAAGCGGATCGCCAGTGTGTCAGTGACCGGCAAGTTCAGGACGACTTCGTTGCGCAGCCGGCCGTAATTGCCGGCCAGCAGCGAAAACCGCGCCGATCGTTCGAACTTGGGATCGGCCGACTTGATGCTGATCGCGCCCACCGAAGCGTTGCGACCGAACAGCGTACCCTGGGGCCCGCGCAACACCTCGACCGCTTCCACATCGGTGATATTCCCGACGATCGAACCGGCCCGAGGCACATAGATGCCATCGAGGAACAAAGCGACCGATGGCTCGATCGCAGAACTCGATCCGGTTCCCAGTCCGCGGATCGTGACACGCCGGTTCGTCGGGTTACTACCCCGTGAAATGATGAGGCTGGGCACTACGCGCTGCAGGTCGGCAACATTGGTGACATTGGCGTTCGTCAGGGCCTCTCCACCAAGCGCTATCATCGAAATCGGCACGTCCTGGACGTTTTCGGAGCGCTTTTGTGCAGTGACGACGATCATTCCGGAATTGTCCGACTGGTCTTGTTCACCGTCTGTCACGGCTGCAAAGGCGGAGGAATCAGGAGTCCGCGACGGCTCAGGAGAGGTGGTTTGCGCCGCCAACGGCGCCTGAATGATCATAGCCGCAAAAATCGCTCCTGTCGTTCCACAGGCTGTCCTGCCTTTCATATCCCTTGCTCCTCTGTCTGATATTTCGTATGTTTGTCCGAAATAGCTACAACGGCGTTCCAGCTTCTGCTAGCGATTAGGCTGTCGAGTTGCGCTGACTGCAAACAGATCGCTGAAAGGCGACGGCGGGTGACCGTGAGAGGAGAAAACACATGGAGCAGACATTGACCTCGGGCGCGTACGGATCGTTCATGCCGGACACGCATCGGCGGCTCATAGTCGACGAAATTCAGGTCCACCAAACCCTCGGGCGAGCTCTGCGTACGCTCGAAGCAGTGTGGAACCAGGGGGTATCATCTACTTTATCGAGTATAGCCGAGGCCGCCGAACTCGACCGTTCGACAGCCCTGCGCGTCCTGGCGTCCCTGCAGGCTTACGGATACGTGCATCGCGACCCGGAAACCAAGACTTACCGCACTGGATATATGGCCCAGCGCCTTGGTGCCCTGCCCGAACTCAATGCGGTGAAATGTTCGCTTGCCCTGCCGTTTCTTGGCGATCTTGCAGCGATTACGGGCGCCACCGCTTTCATGGCCACTCTGGAAGGGACCTCCGTGGTCTATCGCGCAGCCGTGCCGGCGCTCAGCGCAAACCGCGGGGCGCAGATCGCCCTCAATGTCGCCTACCCGGCACACTCGGCTGCGGCCGGCAAAGTGCTTCTGGCCGGATTGCTGACGGACCAGATCAGAACCCTCTATAGCGCCAGCCCGCTGGTACGCGGTGGGTCGCGCACGATCACGGATCGGGAAAGCCTGTTCCGGCATCTGCAGATGGTCCGTGGCCGCGGCTATGCGGTAGAACGAGACGAGGCAGAAGACGGCCGATCTGCGATCGCCGTTCCGTTCGTCAATTCACGCGGCCATTCCACCACCGCCATCGGCATAATGCTCAATCAGTCCGTCGACATCGAGCAGTCGGGCAGAGAGCTGATCTCAGTGTGCCGGATGATCGCAGGGCGGATCTTTCAGCATGTGATGGGCTGAACCCGTCGCCGAAGTGGCTCCGATTTTCAGCTGATCATATCGCGCGAAATATATGACCGGGCGCGAAAGAAGCACAGCGCCGCCAACAGGCCGGTCGCGCTGGACGCAGCAAGTGCGAAACGCAGGGACTGTCCGCTGTCGGCACCGGTTCCCCCGATCACATCGCTCAAGATACCGATCGACAGCGGGCCCAGCCCCAGTCCAATCAGATTGATGATCAGCTGCAGCATCGCACCCGAAGTGCTGCGCACGCGCGGCCCAACCAGTCCCGCTGCCACGGCCATGACCGGGCCGAACCAGATCGTGGTGAGGAACGCCGGGACGCAGAACAGGCCCAGAGCCAACCAGACGTTCTCGACAAACAGCCCCAGGATGCAGAATGGAACCTGCGCTGCGGCCGCGACGAACGGCGCGGTCATGTAGGCCGCCGGATTTCGGGCGCCAACGCGGTCGGCAATCTTGCCGCCGGCCACGATGCCCAATGCTCCGAACACACCCATCATCAAACCGAGCGCGATCCCCAGCAAAGCCAGTGGCGGAACGTCTATCCCGGTTGCATCGCGAGCCCAGGCGACGGAACTGGCGAGTCCGGCGGCATGGTTGCGAAGAAAAAACGAGCTGTAGAACGCGAGATTGCCATAGTGGACGAAAGCCATCATCGCCGCTCCCAGGCCAAGCAGCCAGAAGGTCGGCTTGCGCACAAACTCGCGAAAGGCCTCACCGATGGTGGGCACATCTTCGACATGCTGGCGAATCCGGCGCGGTTCCGGAAGGGTGAGCCAGGCAAGCAAGGCCAAGGCGATACCCGGCAGTCCGGCGATCAGAAAGGCGGCTCGCCAGCCCAGGGTGGCGGCGATGATTCCACCCACCGCGAGACCGAGGAGAGAGCCGATCGGGTTGCCGAGCGCGAAAACCGACATCGCAGATGCGCGGCGGTGTCTGGGAACGACATCGGCAATGAGCGACGTGGCGGGCGGATTGCAACCAGCCTCACCTACGCCAACCCCGATCCGTAGCAACAACAGAGAGGCATAGCTCGATGCCAGTCCGGACAGGGCAGTGCAGCTGCTCCACACGAACAGCGAAGCCGAGATGATACGCGAGCGATCAAAGCGATCGGCCAATCGTGCGACCGGCAAGCCAAGCAGGGTGTAGAACAGCGCAAACGCCAGACCCGTGAGCAATCCAAGCTCGGAATCGGACAGCTGCAGCTCGTTCTTGATCGGCTCTGCGAGTATGTTGACGACCTGCCGGTCGAGATAACCGAACGCATAGATGAGCATGAGCACGAACAGCGCATAACGCTCTCGCCCCGGCGTCATGCCGGCATGATCCTCGCCAGGGTGCTGCTCTGCCATGGGTTGCGAAGAATGGTTCGTCACGTTGTCCAGCTCCCGTCGGCGTTACACCGAATTGTTAGGCATGCTCTGGCGGCATGCTTGTCTGTTACAGAATTGCAGGCAGCACCTTCTGTGCGCACCCGGCTTGGTGAGGTCGGTGGCTGTAGCAAACGGGCGGGCGCGACAAGCGCAAACGACGATCATTTGCGCCTGTCGCAAACGCGCGGGCAATCGACATCGGACAGCCGCCCGGCAATCCGGCAGTGGCTGGATGCGCTACGTCCGCGCGATCTTGATACGGGCTCGAGTCAGCTGGCAGGCCGGGCACAGACTCCGCCGGAACTGGCTGGCTGGTCAGTCGATACGACGCAAGTCCTGCACTAATGCCTTTCGCCGGCTCCGCGAAACCGCGAGAGATCCAAGGCGAATTTGATTGAGGATTTGGGTAAAGCGGAGCCCCTGTCTAGATGTTAGCGATGCCTTGTGAGAGCTGATCTTCATTTCGCAATTACTATATGGTTGAGCGCTCAGGGAAGAGGCGAAACGGTGACGCTGAATGTACGAAATTACTATCGTCTCAATATCGAACAAATGACCGCTTTTGGGTGAAATTCGCCTAGAGGCCGTCGCCGTCACTTCGAACGTATGTCTTAAGAGATGGTTGGATATACATAAATATTTTGCACGAGTTCAACTAT
This sequence comes from Parasphingorhabdus sp., assembly GCA_030373505.1. GTDB lineage: Bacteria > Pseudomonadota > Alphaproteobacteria > Sphingomonadales > Sphingomonadaceae > Parasphingorhabdus. Next base: position 58,268 of record JAUCYS010000017.1, on the reverse strand, counting down.
ACCCCCCGCTATACCCCACTTTCGGAAAGCTGCACTTTTGGTCCGCTTTGCAAAAAACGATCGCAACCGCAGGCGAAAATTTCCGAGCCTGATTTCAGGATGGTTTCTAATGGCCATTGTTGCGCGTCCCCCAGATCAACAACCGGTAGAAACTGAGGAGACAGCTTTGGCCCTGTCGCCATCTTTCTTCGGAATATGTGTCAATCCACTTCTAATATTTTCGGGGTGTTCTGGCGATATTTCAGACGTTTTATCTTCTGATTGAACGGAACGAATATTTTCAGGCAGCATTAGAATGCCCCCTTCTCATCTCATAAAGGGCAAATAAATTTCTAAAATGATTGTCTATTCTCTCCACACTGCCAGATTTTTGGTGCGCTTCTTGGCCAAATTTTGGACGGTTATCTGCAAACCGAACGATAGCATTCGCGGCCGAACGGGAATCTCCCGAAATATAGGTCAATCCAGCGCCTGCCTTAGCCTGATCCGCTGCACCGCCCTGGTCTGGTGCAATGATCGGGAGGCCGCATGCCCGTGCTTCGGCGGCCACCATGCAAAAGGTTTCCGCTTCGCATCCATGGATCAGCGCATCGGCACTTGCCAGCATCGCCGCCAGTGCCGCACGATCATTGGTCGGCGGCAGGAACTGGATATGCGGATTGGCTCGCGCCTCGCGCTGCAAGTGCGACGTTTTGCCGCCGCCACCGATCTGGATCAGCCCGACCGCTCGCCTGGCGCCCGCCGCTGTGGCTGCTGCTATCACCAGCGGCCATCTTTTCTCCGCGGCATGGCGTCCGACAGCGATCAACAGCGTGGCATCAGGCCCCAGCGCGCAGCGCTCCAGCATGGCTCTCCGCAACTTTTCGCTGCGCAGCGCCGGCGAAAAAACATCGCGCTCGATCCCCATCGGCACCGTTCTGACCCTTTTCAGGCCGCCCTCAATCAGTCTGTCTGCAAGACTGTCCCCCGCGCAAATGACATGATCGTAGCGGGAATCCAGACGCCGCAAATGCCGCCAGAACCAGTCAAACTGCCGATCAATAGTGGCACGCGCAAAATTTTGCCAAACCAGCGATAGGCATAGGCGGACAACGGGTCGGCGTGCATGATCAGGGCGCGCGGCGCGGCACCTGGCCAGTCGGCAACGATGGAAGCACTGTTCCAGGGTGACGAGGCCTCGACATAGTCGGGCTGTTCGCGGGTGAGCGCCGCGTGGACTTCGCCGGCATCGTCAAAATAATGATAACGGCCATCAAGCGGGAATTTTTTGCCCGGAATAGTAACAATCCGCGCGTCTCGACCAAAATGTTCCACGCCATGGCCGCTGCCGGGAACAATGATGACGATTTCATGGCCAAGAGTTGGCCCGATCGCAAGTTTCTGCCGGACATAGGTTTTTACGCCACCGCCCATCGGCGAATAAAATGCGCAGACATCGACAATTTTCATCGGTTCATTCTTTCGTTCAATCTTTCAGGGGGCGAAAACTTGTGAGTCCGTGGCGATAATTCATGATGATGGTGGTATTGGTGATGCCCACCCCGGCAACGAGACGCGTGGCGGCGGCTTTTGGTTTTGACCAACCCAGTTTGGGATTTGAAGAAAAGCCAATGCCATCCACCGAAAGACCGAACTTGCGGTTGGCATCGCGATCATGGAGCAAGGAAAGCGAATAGCTCCCCGCAGCCGGAATGCGGATGCACAATTGCGGCGTGCCGGAACCGGGGACGGCGACTTCGACACGACGGAAGGTTTTGCCTGCCATCAGCAGTTTGTTGTCATCCTCAAGAAAGTCCTTGTCATTCGACGGGTAGACTTCGAGCTTCAGTTTGCCCTTGCGGTCCTTCAGTCCGGCCACGAGAACCTTGATGGCCGGACCGGTTTCATCGCTGCGGCAACGCCCCTCCTCCGTGCCGAGCTCTGGCGAGGAGGGGATATATCGCGCGGCCAGTAACAATGGCATTGCAGCCGCCGCTGTCAGATACAAAAATCTCATATGATTCTGCCTTTGCTCTCTCGGCGCACAAATTCCGGGATGGCGAGAATCGTGGCGATCGCGAGATGGGTGATGAGCAGCAGCGAGGTGATGAGCGCGATCAGTTCCCCGGTTTCGCTGTCGTGGCCGATGACGACGATGGCCAGCGCAGCAAACATGATGTCCTTGTTCGGCAGAAAGGGAAGGCGCGATATCAGCAGACGCCCCGCTGCCAGCAGCAACCACCAGCGGAAATCGACATCGGGGAGCAACAAGTGCCACATCAGTGCGCTTGCCGCCGTGGTAAAGATGATCCGGGCGCCGTGAACATAGGATATATATCGCAGATCCGGCCCTGCGAGGCTGAACAGACGATTTCGCAGAACCATGATGACGAGCGAGGTCAGCAACACGAACCCGATCGAATAATAAGCGGTATTGGCAACGCCGCCAAATTCAAGCGTTTGGAACAGCGGGTACAGCAGCGCGAGGAACAGCAGCGTGAAGCCGTTGCCGATCAGCGCGGAAAGGATGGTAACATCCTTGATCGCACCATAAGGCGCAGTCTGAATTTCGGCGCTGCGTCTCGCCCAGGCATAGAAATAGACTTCGCCAAGATAGCCGAGCAAAATCTCGTTGCTGATCAATTTTCGGACCAAGGCCCCAAAACCGGACAGCGGGATGTGCCAGAGCCGCCGATAAATGAACCATTCCGATACGGGTCCCGAGAAATAATAAGCGAAGAACAGCAGCCAGAAGGACGGCAGGCTGGGTATTCTCGCCAGCATCTGGGCAAAATCGAGATTGCGGGCTTCGTAAAAGACCACGCCCAGAAACCCGAGCGCAACCAGCGGACCGATCCACTGGGTCCAGCCCGCTCCCTTTATGATCAGCGGAGCCAGATTTGCGGGCATTGTTTCCCTTAGGCCCCGTTGACTACCCATCACCGGAAGATAAGGCCCGTAGGCGGACTCGCCATTGCTCATGGTTTTAAGCTCCTGATTTCCAAGACATCCCGTTCGCCGCGCTGCCGATCCGCCGCGGCGGCGAACAGACTCGCATAAAGTCGCCCGGATTTTTCGAGGGTGAACTGCTTCGCCCTTGCCACCCGGTCCGCATCGAGGTGGAAATCCGGTGCAGCAAAGCGGATAGCCTGCGCCATTCCCTGCTCGTCACCTGGCGCAATGATCCGGCCCAGCCTGCCGCCATCGAGCATCGCGGAAATGGCGTTGCTGCAATGGGTTGTAATGATTGGCAGACCGGCAGCCAGCGCTTCGATAAGCACTGCGGGGACACCCTCATAATGAGAGGACATGACGTAAAAGTCGGCCTGCGCCAGCAAAGGGGCCACGTCATCGACATGACCGGCAAATTCCACAGAGTCCTTCAACCCCAGCGAGCGCCCCAGCGCTTCGAGCGATTTTCGCTGCGAACCGTCACCCACCAAGGTCAGCCTGTCCCCGCTGATCGATCCTTTGGCAAAGGCACGCAGCATCATCGGGAGATTTTTTTGCCTGGTGAGCCGCCCGACAGCCACAAATCTGCGTCCGGATCTTTGCTTCACGATGTTTTTGCGAAGCCGGGCAAGACGGCGGATTTCACATTCGCTGATGGCGGGGTCGGCAATCACCGCTATCCGGTCCTTTGGAATCGCCATGCATCTGGTGATTTCGGGCTTCATGGCTGCTTCCATGGCCACGATTTGATCCAGAAACGGTGCCTGGATGCGAAGCCAGAGATGATAGAACCAACGCGCTGGACCGGGCATGTCGCGACGGTCCAGATCGTTGCTGATTTTTGCGACGATGGGGGGACATTCGGAACCGAGCAGCAATTTCATTGCCACCGCGACGACCGAATAACTGTTGCCTGCACAAAATAGAATGTCCGGTCGTTCACGCCGGATGGCATGTGGCAATGTCGCGATCATCCAGATGGTTTCGATCCAGGCGGTGCTTATCAGAGGCGGTGCCGGATAGATCAGTCGCAGGCTCTCCGTTTCGGCGATCCGGCCGGCACCATCCGGCCTGCCCATGAAGACAGGAGCATCAAGCCTCTGTTTCTGCCAAAAAGCCGCAAGGCGCAAAGCAACACGTTCAACGCCGCCCGGTTCAAAACTGTGCAGGAAGGTCAATATCTTCATGCTGCCAGCCCTTGCGAATCCGCCACCAGTTCCGAATAACGACCGGGCACCCGGCCCTGACGCAGCAATCGCGACATGCAATGATCGATGCTGGAGAGGATAGATGGCTTTGACACATCGCCGGGATGAACGGCGATCCTCGCGACCGGATAACGTGACAGAATGGCAGGGGCGACCCTAGCGAACGCTAGCGAGGAAGCCGTACGCAGAGTGCTGCGACTGGCCCACGTCACCACCGGACCGGTCGCCAGCGTTGCGCCGGATACCGGATTCCAAACGTGCATATGGTCTTCCGCAAGAGTGAAGCCCGCCTCGGCCAAAGCTTCCTGCGCGCCGGTCCCATAGAGCCAGGCCGGGGCAATGAATCCGCTAACCGGGTTTCCTATAATGTCTTCAATCAGCTTCCGGCCGTCACGCATTTTCCGGACCGCGCTCTCCTGGCCGATCGCCAGAAATTCACCTTCGCCGGCAGTCAGATGTTTGGCGCGAAACCGGTCAAATCGCGATTGGGGAAGATGCTCTGCGCGGTGATGCCAGCCATGCAGAAAAATCTCCGCCCCTCGGGCAGACCAGTCTCGCAACTTTCGGCAAAAGGCCGGTGACTTGTGGAGCGGCGCTGCGTCCCAGAAATTAGGTACAACCAGCATCGCTAGATTTTGGATGCTAGTCACCGGCACAAGGCGATCCAGAAGTGCATCAATCTCGCCTTCAAAACGCGGACTCACGTCATGGATCGATGTCAGCAGGAGAGGAGCCGGTGTCGTCAAAGCTGATAAGCCTCCTCGAGCCGATCAATCGCGCCGTGTTTCGCACGGCGCCAGCCAAGGGGAATATTGACTGGGGCGACCGGTCCGATCCACGCACGCAGCCCGTTTTCCGTTGCCAGGCAATCATATTCTGCACATGTACCTTCTTGAAAAGCGTGACGCTTGATCTTGATGAGGGGGCGACATCCGTCTGCCCTCGGCCAACCAGATTCTCGAGTGGCGTCGACACCATTGCCAAACAACCGCAAAGCCAGAACTCTCAGAATAGCCGCAGCAACCAGCAAGCGAAGCGCCCTGAACCTGCTCATAAAACTCGCTTCCAATCAAAACTTGCCGTGTAGTCGGCCTTAGGCGCCGGACCGTGTCAGCTAGACGCCAGCCACCGGCGATTCCCGCACCCTTGTCGGCTCATGTGCGGTTTTTCAGCCTCCCCGGCGTCTAGCTTGGAGGTGAGCTGAAGGGGCGGCCAGGGGGATCAGACATCAGCTACATCAAATGGCTCGGGAGATTGACATTGGTACTCGTCGTGATTCTTCTCATGGAGAACGTTGCGCTGGCGCAGAGCAAGCTTCGAGCAGAGCGAGGGGCGTCTTGTGACAGGCCCCGCCCCATCGGCCGCATATTGCAGAAAATGCCCTTTCGATGCCGGTAGCTGATCGAAAGCTCTGGTAGGTGCATGGCTTGTTGCCAATGGTGCGGAAGCACGCCTATGAAGCCCAAATGGCACGAGGGTTTGGCGATATGAGCACGGGCGAAACAGGCCTGCGGCAATTGCTGAGCGAGATGCGCTCGGAATTGCTGCGCTTCATGCTCGCACGCCAATGCGATCCCGCCGAGGTCGAAGACTTGTTGCAGGACCTCTATGTGAAACTGGCCAGCATCCGCACCGGCCCGGTGAATAACCCGCGCGCATATCTTTACCAGATGGCGAACAACCTCTTGCACGACCATCGCCGCGGGCGTCGGCGACAGCAGGAGCGAGACGATCACTGGACGCGCAGTCGGATCGGACCCGATCTTGAAAAGGACGCCGGTCCTTCGCCAGAAGAGAGCGCGATCGCGCGCGATGAACTCGAGCGGGTCAATGAGGCGATTGCGTCAATGCCGGTCCGGACCGCGCAAATTCTGAAGATGTACCGCCTCGATGGAGTGTCGCAAAAGGCTATCGCCAATACATTGGATCTCAGTTTGAGCGCGGTAGAAAAGCACCTCCAGCGGGCTTACCGAACGCTCCAGTTTTTGCGCGAAGAATTGGATGACACCCCGCAACTCTTACAGACGGAGTCGGACGATGCCAGCCATTACTGATCGCGCAATGGTTGAGCAGGCTATAGCCTGGTACCTTCGGCTCAAGGATGCCGACGAGGATGCGTGGATTGAATTCGCTGAGTGGCTAGATGCTGATCCCGCCCATAACGCCGCCTATGAAGCCGTCACAGACCGCGACGCGCATATGTCGACCGTACTGGAGAAAGCGACTTTTCCCTCCGGTGTTGAACATCAGCCACAACCACAGTTCAGCAATGACGAGGATAGTTGGGCATATGGTGTCAGGGACGAAGGCCCGAGCCGGACTCGCTGGCGCTGGGGTGCGCTTGCTGCGTCAATCGTGGTGGCTGGTCTCTTTGGACTTCAAATGTTCCCCGGCTGGGACTCGACCTATCCAATCGAAACCGCGGTGGGAGAAACGCGAACCGTTTCACTCGCAGACGGGAGCGAAATCCGGCTCAACGGCAGCACCAGGATTGTCCTGGACAAGAGCGACGCCCGATTGGTGGAGATTGCCCGAGGCGAGGCGCGATTTACTGTCGAGCGTGACAAATCGGATCCCTTCACCGTCATTGCTGGTGAGCATCGTCTGGTCGATATAGGAACGGTGTTCAACGTGGTCCGTACCGATCGGCAATTTCGCGTCGGCGTGGCGGAAGGCGCGGTGCGCTTTGAAGGCATGGCCCGGACCGTCGAACTTCGCGCCGGTGACAGCCTTGCCGCAGACAATAGCGGGAGGATCGAAATTTCGCAGCGACCGATCACAGCGATTGGAAGCTGGGCAGATGGTGTACTGGTCTATGATCAGGCTCCCTTGGAACAAGTCGCCGACGATCTGTCCCGTTCAATTGGTGTATCGCTCGAATTTCCACGAGGAATGGGCGCCACCAGATTTTCGGGCGTGATCCAGACTGATGGGGCACAGGATATAGTGCGCACTAGACTGGAAGAACTGATCGGTAAGAAGATTGTCGCTGACGGGACACGCTGGTCCGTCGAAACCCGGTGAGCGGCAAATGGCTTCTTCTGAGCGCACCGATTGTCTGCGCAGTGGCAACGTGCCCAGCGCAGGCTGCGGATGCGATCTCCTTCGATGTTCCAGCCGGGCCATTGAATGCGGCTCTGATATCCTTCGCCACTCAGGCGCGTGTTTCCATCGATGCCAGTGATCCCGCACTGCGGTCGATCCGGGTTGGCGGCCTGAGGGGGCGTTTTACACTTCGCGAAGGATTGCGCCGGCTGCTGCAAGGCACCGGGTACGATTTTCGCATCTCGCGCGGGAATGTGGTGAGAGTGCTTCGCAAGCATAGCCGTGGTGCCGAACCAGCGGATACCGGCCAGCGAAGGGCCGCGCGCCCTTCGACCCAGCGCGCGGGCGGTCCAGCGCCACCGCCCGAACCGATCATCGTCACGGCAAGCAAACAGAATGTTGCGCTGGCCGATTACCCGGGCGCTTTCCATATCGGTTCTTTCGATGAAGCGCGAAGCTTCCATTCCGGCAACAGGGGCAGCGAGGTGTTGCTTCGAGAACTGCCGAACCTGACTTCAACCAATCTTGGTTCGGGTCGCAACAAGATTTTCGTCCGCGGTATTGCCGACAGCAGCTTCAACGGGCAATTGCAATCGACTGTAAGCCAATATTTCGGAGAAAGCAGGCTCACCTACAGCGCGCCCGACCCCGACCTCGCGCTATATGACATTGAGAAGGTCGAAGTCATCGAAGGCCCGCAGGGGACCCTCTATGGCGCGGGCTCACTAGGTGGTGTAATCCGCATTATGCCCCGCCTCCCGGTACCGGGCGAGTTCTCGGCTAGCGGAACCGCAGCGATTGGCGTGACCGGTGCAAGCCTGGGCGGTGACGGCGCCATCGTTGCCAACATCCCCATTGGCCAACGCGCTGCCGTCCGAATTGTTGGATATCGCATTATGCGTCCCGGCTATATCGACGATATCAGGCGTGGTCTGTCCGGGGTCAATCGCACAAACGTGTGGGGAGGGCGGGCAACCTTTCGAATGGAGTTCGAGGATGGCTTGAGCATCGACGCCGGAATCGTGTCGCAGGACACGGCCAGCGAGGACGGGCAATATACCGATGCACCCCAGTCTTCCGCGCTGACGCGTCGGTCTTATGTCGCGCAACCCTTCAATAATGACTACCGCCTCATGTTTGGAACTGTCCGGGCGGACCTCGGCTTCGGCAAGTTCGTCTCGAACACGTCCTATACCATTCATCCGATCGACACGGTATTCGACGCCACGCCGGCCAACACACAGGTTCCTACAATTTATGAAGAGGTCATGCGGGTAAAGCTGCTGACCCACGAGACCCGGATTTCGGGATCGACCGATTGGATTTCGAACTGGGTGTCGGGCTTTTCGCTGGCCCACAACATCAATAAGATAGACCGTTTTCTCGGCCCCGCAGACAAGCTCGAGATGATCTCCAATGTCCAGTCGGAAACCCTGGACGTCGCATTGTTTGGCGAGGCGACGCTGCCTCTCTGGCGCAATATCTCTGTCACAGGAGGAGGGCGCCTGTCCGTTTTTACGCGATTAGATGAATTCGGCATCCCGCTGGACGAAGGCTCGGATGAGCCAATCGGTCCGGAGACACGGTTTCTGCCAACCGTTGCTCTTTCCTGGAAGCCTTGGGACGGGGTGATCGGTTATCTGCGCTATCAGGAAGGGTTCAGGCCAGGAGCGGACCAGCTGACCGGAAGCGGCGATGAAGCAGCGGTGATCCGCCTCCAGCCCGACGAGATTCGCACATCGGAATTTGGTATCCGCTTTGGCACCGAAACCGGTTCGCGGCTGTCCGGCGGACTTTCCTATGCCTATTCAAGGTGGAACAGGGTACAAGCCGATCTCGTGACGAGTGCCGGTTTCCCCTATGTCGCCAATCTCGGCTCGGCCCAGGTGCGCTACATGTCGGCCAATATTCTGTGGAAGCCGACATCGGAACTCGCCTTGGAATTATCCGGTTTTCGGACGACCAGCTATCTCGATCGACCGGCCCCTGAGTTCGAAGCCGACGTGGAAGGAAACCTGCCCAATGTAGCCCATAGCGGTTGGCGACTCGCCGGTCGTTTCGAGCCATGGATCGCGGATACCAAAATCTCTCTCGAGGGATCGGTGGGTTACATCGGCACCTCGGATCTGGGTGTTAGCGCTCCATTTGATATCCCGCAGGGGGATTATCTCGATACGGCTATCGGCGCACGGGCCGATTTTGGCCGCTGGGGCCTGTCACTGGAAATCGACAACCTGCTCGACAGCCGAGCCAATCGTTTCTCCTACGGAAATCCCTTTTCTGTGGCGGAAGGGAATCAGCGCACGCCTCTGAGGCCGAGAACGGTCAGGGTCGGGATCGATGCCAGGTTCTGACCATCTTTCCTCAAGGATGATTTCCAAGGCTGGTGGAAGCAAAAGGGTACATCTTCCCGGATACAAGTGAATTGCTCAAGAACGGAAAACCAAAGTCGCCCCCTGGTACCAATTCCTCGTCCCTACTGACAGCCTTCGTGCCACCCCGTTCACCGGCATCCTCAGCGCCTTCCAGCAACGCTTTCTGCTATTCAGGAATAATCATCGCCTCTCGGCAACAGTTGCAGGGAATTATTTGCTCCCAGCTCCGACCCCAATGTGCGCTGATAGGCTGGACAGGTAAATGGCGGAGACGGAGGGATTCGAACCCTCGATAGGTTGCCCTATACACGCTTTCCAAGCGTGCGCGATCGACCACTCTGCCACGTCTCCGCAAATGCCGCCCGACCCGTGAATCTGGTCGAATATCAGACAGCGCCGTTTCCCTAGTGCGGGATTCGCGCTTTCGCAAGTGATACTGTCGGTTTAGGGTGCTGACGAACAGAATGTTGGAAATCTAATCCGCTAGTGGTGAGCCTGTCGAACCACGCTTCTCGGTCGATGGGCGTCGTTGAGCTACGCTCGCCCTTCGGGTCGACAGGTTCAGGACTAGCGGGACAAGGCGGGATATTACCATGAACAGAAAATGCTCCATCGCATCGCTCACGGCTTTTGCCCTGGCGGCCCCGCTTTCCGCCCAAGAAGCTGACAAACCGGAATATCCCAGCCCCAACGCCATTGTCGAGACGGCCCCGGCCAGCGAATGGGTGGCAATCGCGCCCAGTGATCTGCTGTTCATGGACCTCGCCGCCGATGCCGAAGGCAACCCGCGCCGCGTGGTCATCCAGCTGATGCCGGAGCCTTTCTCGCAGGGCTGGATCCGCAATATCCGCAAGCTGGCGGCGGCGCGCTGGTGGGACGGCACCAGCATCAACCGGGTGCAGGACAATTATGTCGTGCAATGGGGCGATGCGACTGAGCAGAAGGCGTTGCCGGACGGGTTGGAGACGGTGCCTGAGAGTGAGTATACAATAACCAATTTGGCAGCTTCAAAAGCAAAAACCCGGTCTGTTTTGGAACACTCGGCAAACAAACCAGCCGACTGGATGGATTGGGGACAACAAGATTATGATGTTGATTCATATGCTGATGCGAGTTGGTGGAGCAATGGGTGGCCTATAGCATTTCGCGATAGCAGAGCTTGGCCGATCCACTGCTACGGCGCCGTCGGCGTTGGCCGCAACTATTCCCCGGACACCGGCAGCGGCGCCGAGCTTTACACCGTGATCGGCCATGCTCCGCGCCATCTCGACCGCAATATTGCCGTGGTCGGGCGCGTGATCGAGGGGATCGAATATCTCTCCAGCCTGCCGCGCGGCAAGGGGGGTCTGGGGTTCTACGAGGACGCGAGCAAGCGCGTACCGATCACATCGATCCGGCTGGCCAGCGCGTTGCCGACAGCCGACCAGCCGCGTTTCGAATATCTCTCCACCGAAGGCGAAACATTTGCCAAATATGCCGATGCCAGAGCCAATCGCCGCGATCCGTTCTTCATCGTGCCGGCGGGCGGGGCGGATATTTGCAATATTCCGGTGCCGGTGCGCCGGGTGAGCGGGGAGTGAATGATCCGTTAGTCCTGAGCCTGTCGACCCGAAGGGCGAGCGTAGCTCAACGACGCCTATCGACCGAGAAGCGTGGTTCGACAGGCTCACCACTAACGGACCAAAATTGTCTTTCCTACACCTGGTAACTTCGGTTAACCTTGGCCTATGGAAAAATCCCTCACCTCGTCCATTCCAGCACCCTCCCATCGGCAGTTTTCAGCAACCCCCAAGAAAAAAGACTTTCTTGCATTAGGGGGTGTGACCCGTGTGACCCTGTGTGACCCAAGATTGTTCCCCGGCGAAGGCCGGGGTCCAGAACTGTCCCGCCATTGCCCTTTCACCGCGCCCTCAGGACTCGCCTGGACTGCTCGGCTTTGGAAAGCTTCCCCCGAATCTTCCGTCGCTCGCGCCCTACGCCGGGGAACAATCCGCACGGGCAGGCTTTCCTCTCTTTAACCCTGTAAACTTTGTAAAGTTCACCATAGAAGGAGCAGCATGAAAAACCGGTTTCGATCCATGCGCCTCGCTGTTTTCGCGATCGCGGCTGCCTGCTTTTCGCCAGCATTGGCGCAGGAAGAAGCGCCGGCCCCGACTCCTGCCGAGATACTCGCCGCCGCTCCCGCCGAGCACTGGCTGCCGATCCCGGTCAGCGATCTCATGATCCTGACCCTGCCCGATGCCGCCGACGGCAGCAAGCGCCAGGCAGTGATCCAGCTGCTCCCGACGGAGCTTTCCGGCGGCCATGTCCGCAATGTCCGCACGCTTGCCAGAGGCCATTGGTGGGACGGCACCAAGATCTACCGCGTCGCCAGGGATTTCGTCACTCAGTTTGGCGGAAATCCCGATGCCAAGGCCGTGCCCAAGGGGCTGGAGACGGTGCCGGAGAGCGAATATTATAACGCCGCGCTGGGCGCGAAACGCGACACGGACCGGGCGGCGCTTCAGGCCGCGGTCGCCTACAGCAACCAATATCAGGGCACCGACATCCAGCCGCTGATGAAAATGATCTACGAAAATACCGGCGCTCAGTCAGTCGGCTTTGGCGGCGGCTGGCCGATTGGCAGCGACAAGCAGGGACGGGCCTATCCGCTGACCTGTCGAGGCGCGCTGTCGCCCGCCCATTATGATCCGCCGGATACCGGCAGCGGCGCCGAACTGTCGGTGATTACCGGTGAGGCAGCACGCAGCCTCGACACCACTTTTGGCATGGTCGGCCGGGTGATCGACGGGCTCGAGCATTTGCAGAATCTGCCGCTGGGGACAGATCCCGGAGGCTTCTATGCGGACAAATCGCAATATGTGCCGATTTCCTCGATCCGGCTGGCCAGCGAATTGCCGCTCGCCGAGCAGCCGCATTATGAATATCTCGCCAGCTACAGCCCGGCGCTTCTTCAATATATCGCGGCCCATGGCGGCTATGGCAATATTTGTACCGTGCCGGTGCCGGTCAGGAAAGCTCCGCAATAGCGCAACCATATGACGCAGCGTCTCGTGCGGACCGTCATTTGCTGGTAATGCAACGCCTTTAGACTCATCAGAACAGGAGCCTCTCATGCGCGTCGGTACCCCGAAGGAAATCAAGAATCACGAATATCGGGTCGGCCTGACTCCGGAATCGGTTCGCGAGTTGATCGCGCATGGCCATGACGTGCTGGTCGAGACCGGTGCCGGACTCGGCATCGGCGCGGAAGATGCCGAATATGTCGCTGCGGGTGCCACCATCACCGCTACCGCGGACGAAATTTTCGAACAATGCGAGATGGTGGTCAAGGTCAAGGAACCCCAGCCGATCGAACGCGCCATGTTGCGCGAGGGCCAGATATTGTTCACCTATCTCCACCTTGCCCCCGATCCGGAGCAGACCGCGGATCTCGTCGAGTCCAAGGCGATCTGCATTGCCTATGAAACCGTGACCGGCAGCGGCGGCCTGCCCCTGCTCAAGCCGATGAGCCAGGTCGCCGGACGGATGTCGATCCAGGCCGGCGCCACCGCGCTCGAAAAGGCCCACGGCGGTCGCGGCATCTTGCTTGGCGGCGTCCCCGGCGTGGCCCCCGGCAAGGTGACGATCATCGGCGGCGGCGTGGTCGGCTTCAACGCCGCGCAAATGGCCGCCGGCCTCGGCGCGGATGTAACGATCCTTGATCGCAATCCCGAGGTGCTGGAATCGGTCGGCACCCATTTCGAAAGCCGCGCCAAGACGCGCTTTTCGAACAAGGCCAATATCGCCGAATGCGTCGCCGAGGCGGATCTGGTCATCGGCGCCGTGCTGATCCCCGGTGCGGAAGCACCCAAGCTGGTGACTCGCGACATGCTGAGCACCATGCGCCCCGGATCGGTATTGTGCGATGTCGCGATCGACCAGGGCGGCTGTTTCGAAACCTCGAAACCGACCACCCATCAGGACCCGACCTATGTCATCGACGATATCGTCCATTATTGCGTCGCCAATATGCCGGGCGCCGTTTCGCGCACCTCGACCTATGCGCTCAACAATGTCACCCTGCCGCACACGCTGGCCATCGCCGACAAGGGCTGGGAAACCGCCCTGCGCGACGACCGCCATCTGGCGGAAGGCCTCAACGTCTGGAACGGCCATGTCACTTACAAGGCGGTCGCCGAGGATCTGGGCTATGTCTATATGTCGGCAGCAGAGATTTTGGGTGTGAAGGCGCAGGGGCAATAAGGGTGCTTTGGTGCCGTTCGTGGTGAGCTTGTCGAACCACGCCGCAAGACCATAAGTACCCTTCGACAGGCTCAGGGCTAACGGCAGGAAAAAGGATTCAGAAAATGGCAGCAGCAGACCAGAAACCGCTCGGCTCGGGCTTTCACGCCAAGAGCGAACCGCACGAAATCCTCGCCGGCATCGACCTGGCCGGCAGGACCGCGATCGTCACCGGCGGCTATTCCGGCATCGGGCTGGAAACCACCCGGGCGCTGGCCGATGCCGGGGCCACGGTGATCGTGCCGGTGCGCGATCCGGCCAAGGCGGAGGAAAATCTGTCGACGATCGAAGGCGACGTGTCCACGGCCAAAATGGATCTCGCCGATCTCGATTCGGTCCGCGCCTTTGCCTCCTCGGTCTATGACAGTATCGATGCGCTCGATCTGCTGATCAACAATGCCGGCATCATGGCCTGCCCGCTGGACCGGGTCGGACCCGGCTGGGAAAGCCAGTTCGGGGTCAACCATATGGGCCATTTCGCATTGACCCGGGCGCTGATGCCGCTACTCGAAAAGGCTGAGGCACCGCGGGTGGTGGCGCTGTCGTCGATTGCCCACAGGCGCAACGGCATATTGTGGGACGATATCCAGTTCGAACATAGCGAATATCAGAAATGGGTCGCCTATGCCCAGGCGAAGAGCGCCAACGCGCTGTTCGCCAATGCGCTCAGCCGGCGCATGCAGGCCTTTGGCGGTCGTGCCTTCTCGGTCCACCCGGGCGGCATTTTCACGCCCCTGCAACGCCATCTGCCGAAGGAGGAGCAAGTGGAAATGGGCTGGCTGAACCCGGATGGTACGGTGCCGGAAGCCGTCGCCGAAATCTTCAAGACGCCGACGCAGGGCTGCACCACCACCCTGTGGGCAGCGACATCGCCGCTGCTCGCTGCCATGCCCGGCGTCTATTGCGAGGATTGCGATGTCGCCCAGCTGGCGGGACCGGACTCGCCGCCCTTTCAGCATTGCGCCCCGCATATCGCCGACGACGCGGATGCCGAGCGGCTCTGGGAGATCAGCGAGACCCTGCTCGCCGCTGTCTGATGGGAATGGATAGTGGAAATGATCGGCAATATGCCGGCCTGTTGCAGCGCGATGCCGCCGGCTTCCTCATGCAGTGCGACAACGGCGCCCGCTATCGGCTCGAACTGCTGCGCGTACCGGTTGACGAAGTCGAGAAGCGGGTGGTGATAACGGGGCAGGTTCGGGACGATGCGGTCCTGGAAGCCGACGGGATCCGGCTGGCATGAATATCCGGCCTGCCCGTAGCGACGATATTGAGCCGCTCCATGCGCTGATCGAAAGCGCCTATCGCGGCGACAGCGCCAAGCGCGGCTGGACGCACGAAGCGGACCTGCTGGATGGCCAGCGGACCGACGCGGAATCGCTCGCGGCGATTCTCGCCGATCCGGACCAGCGGCTTCTGCTCGCCGAAAGCGAAGGCCAGCTGCAGGGCTGCGTGCAGCTGTCACGAGTCGACGGCTCCGTCGCCTATCTCGGTCTGCTGACTGTCGATCCGGCGCTCCAGGCAGGCGGCCTCGGCAGGGCGCTGCTCACCCATGGCGAAGCCTATGCCAGAGAGCAGTGGCAGTCGCAGATCATGGAAATGACCGTGATCAGGCAGCGGGCAGAGCTGATCGCCTATTACGAGCGCCGTGGCTATGTCCGGACCGGCGAATATCGCCCTTTCCCGCACGGCAATCCGCGCTTCGGCCTGCCGAAAAGCGATGCGCTCGAATTCGCGGTGCTGCGCAAGCCGATTTAGGCGGCGCGGCCTTCGAGCGCCTTCTGCCGGCGGCGCTGCACCGAGCTGCCGAGCCCCAGCGACTCGCGATATTTGGCGACGGTTCGGCGGGCAATGTCGAAGCCCCTGTCGTTCAGCAGCGCGACCAGCTTGTCGTCGGACAGGATTTTCTTGGGGTCCTCGCCATCAATCAGCGTCTTGATATGGCTCTTGACCGCTTCCGCCGAGGCCGCCTCGCCGCCGGTCGACGACTGGATGCCGCTGGTGAAGAAATATTTAAGCTCGAACGTCCCGCGCGAACAGGACAGATATTTGTTCGACGTCACCCGGCTCACCGTCGACTCGTGCATCTCGATCTTCTCGGCGACATTCTTCAGCGTCAGCGGCCGCAGATGCGCCACACCCTTGCGGAAGAAGTCTTCCTGCTGCTTCACGATTTCCGTCGCCACCTTGACGATCGTCCGCTGCCGCTGGTCCAGCGCCTTAACCAGCCAGTTGGCATCGGCAAGGCATTCGTTGAGCCATTCCTTCGACTGCTTGTCCTGCGCCCCGTCCTTGAGCTCGCTATAATAGCTGCGGTTGACCAGCACCTTCGGCAAGGTGGCGCTGTTCACCTCGATGATCCACTTGTTTCCCCGTTCGGCAATGAAGACATCGGGCACCACGGACTGCACCTCGCCCCCTCCGATCTTGCAGCCCGGTTTTGGATCATAGTTGCGCAACTCGCTGATCATATCCATCAGGTCTTCATCGTCGACACCGCAAATCCGCTTGAGTTGCGGCAAGGCACCCTTGGCCAGCAAATCCAGATTGTCGATCAGCCGCGCCATTGCCGGATCATAGCGGTCCGCGTCCCTGGCCTGCAGCGCCAGACATTCTGCCAGATTTCTTGCGCCGACTCCGACCGGATCAAAGGTCTGCACGACACCCAATATCCGCTGAATGTCGACCAGTCCGACATTCAGACGCTGGGCCAGTTCCAGAAGATCGGCCTGCAAATAGCCGCATTCGTCGATCTGATCGATGATATGCTGCGCCACGAACAGGTCGGTGCCCGAGAGAACCGCGCCCGCCTGGTCCATCAGATGATCGGTCAGTGTGATTTCAGTGGCCAGCATATTCTCGAAGTCGGCGGAATCGCCGATGGCACCGGAACCGGAGCTCGCGCCATTGAGGCCTAGCTGCCCGTCGAGCGGGCCATCGCTGTCGGACAGGCTGTTGTTGGTGAAACTGTCCGTGTGCCCCTCCATATCCAGAGCAGCCTCCGACTCGGAAGGGCCGGCAGACAATATCTCGTCACTGCCCTGGGCAGCGGATTCGTCCTGCCTTTCCTCGCCGCTTTCAGTCGAGAGCTCTCCCGTATCCAGCAGCGGGTTTTTCTCGACCTCGTCGGAGATGAAGGTTTCAAGCTCCAGATTGGAAAGGGTCAACAGCTTGATCGCCTGCTGCAATTGCGGCGTCATCACCAGCGACTGGCTCTGTCGCAAATCGAGGCGAGGCGTGAGGGCCATTGCTATAGAGCGAACCCTTCGCCGAGATACAGCCGGCGGACGTTGGCGTCTGCGACCAGGTCTTCGGGGCTGCCGGCGAACAGGACCTGACCGTCATAGATGATGCAGGCCCGGTCGACGATATCGAGCGTCTCACGCACATTATGATCGGTGATCAGGACACCGATGCCGCGCTCCCGCAGCTGGCAGACCAGATCGCGAATGTCCGCGATCGAGAGCGGATCAATGCCGGCAAAGGGTTCGTCCAGCAGCACGATCGAAGGACTTGCTGCCAGCGCCCGGGCGATCTCGCAGCGCCGCCGCTCGCCCCCGGACAGGGCCATCGCCGGCGAACTCCGCAACTTCATCAGGCCGAATTCATCCAGCAACCGGTCGAGCGTTTCCTCTCTCGTACGGGCATCGGGTTCGACCATCTCAAGCACCGCCATGATATTCTGCTCAACGGTCATCCCGCGGAAAATGGATGTTTCCTGAGGCAGATAGCCGATACCGAGAATTGCCCGGCGATACATTGGAAGGGCGGTGATATCCTCGCCGTCGAGCATGATCCGCCCTGCATCGGGCTTCACCAGACCCATGACGGAATAGAAACAGGTCGTTTTCCCGGCACCATTGGGACCCAAAAGCCCGACGACTTCACCGCGGCCGACGGACAGCGACACATCGGACAGCACGGAACGCTTGTCATAGCTTTTGGCAATAGAAACCACTGCCAAGCCGTGTTCCATGGCGTCACTGGCCATGGCGGCCCCGGGATCGGCCATTGTCGGCGGGTCAGTAACGGCGGTATCGTTCATCATTCATCCTCATCTGCATGGGCTGTTCGGCTGTTGATCATCAGCATGCCCCATCACCATCCGGATTGGCAAGCTTTGTGCATGGTAGACTGAAAATGGACTTTTATCACCGAAAATCAAGCATCATGGGCTTGGTAGATACACCGCGTTTCCATGGCGAAGCTTCTGCGCGCTATTACTGGCCGGGATTGGATTCTTTCCGTTGCGGCACGGTGAACGTACCGGACACCCGCCCACTGGAATCCGGCGTGCCGACCGAAGAGCCTTCCGCAGAACGTCCATCTATCGTCGAGCGACCCGATGCGAGATCGATAATCAGCCGCCCGCCGGAGAGACGGTTTGTTCCCTGTGTCAGCGTGACATTGCCGATCAAGGTGATGAGACGGCGATTGAGATCGTAAATGGCAACATTGCCGGACGCTGTATCGCCGGCTTTGCGAATCGTGACCCCGCCGGACGCATCAATGCGGTCAATTTCGATCCCGCCGCTGTTGCGATAGGCGACGGTCATCCGCGCGGCATTAAGCACCAATCCCGCCTGCTCGACACGAACCGCACCGGATAGAACCACGCGATCGGCACGATCCTGGACTTCGATCCGTCCAGCATCGAAATTCACCGGCGCATTGCTGTCATGACTGCCAAAAACCTGCGCCGGGGCCGGGCCTGCCAGAAGCAAAAATGACGCAGCGAGGAGCGTGCTGCCGGCGGACAGGAAAAGAAAAAGGTTCAGTTTCATCTAGGGTCTTCTTAGTCCATTTTGTTCAATCCGCAATCGCGCATTGCCATTCAGGCTGACGGTGCGTCCAGCCAAATCGGCCTCCAGCCGATCCGCCCTGAACGTTCCGATATTCGTCCTTCCTTCCACCGCCCCTTCGCTGCGCAGGCTGCGCTCCTTGAAATCAACGATGACATTACTGGTAGACAGCCGATATCCGTTCGCCGCCTCGACCTGAACCGGCCCGGGCACCCGGACATTTTCCTCATCCATATCATAGCGCCCGGAACGGGCGCGTATCTGGGCGGGACCGTCTGTCAGCAATATGCGGGCAGAAAGATCATTCAACTCGACAACGGCTTCCGCCGAGCTTTTTTGCACAGCAGAACCGGCTTTCAGGGAAAACGGCCGCCCTTCGCTGTCCTCGCCGCGGTAGAGAGCCTCGGTTACCCGCATGCGCTCTTTCGCGACATCGACACTATTCTTGTCGAGAACAAAGCTCAACTCGCCCCGCATGGTGAACGGGGCCAAAGCCAGCATCGACCCCAATATCCCGACCGCCACAGGAAGAATGAATCGCAGCAACTTGACATTGCGATCATGCTTGCCGTTCGGAGCGGCAAATTCCTGGCGCTTGGTCCGGATAAGCTTTGCGGCCGTTGACATGGTTAAACTGCATTCCCGCAATCAAAATTACGAAGACTGAACAAGGGATTCAAATGTCTAGGCATGTGCAAAAATATCCGTTTCCGGCCAGCCCGCCAGATCCAGCCGGGCGCGGTCGGGCAAGAAATCGAAGCAGGCCTGGGCGAGAGCGGTTCTGCCCTCCCGCTCGAGCCGGATTTCCAGTTCGTCCTTCAGTCTGTGCAAAAAGCGAACATCCGACGCAGCATATTCGCGCTGCGCTTCGCTCAGCTCCGGGTTGCCCCAGTCGCTGGACTGTTGCTGTTTCGAAATATCCTGAGCAAGAAGTTCGCGCACCAGCTCCTTCAGTCCATGCCGGTCCGTATAGGTGCGGATCAGCCGTGACGCAATTTTGGTGCAGAAGACGGGTGCTGCCATCACGCCCATATAATGTTCGATGGCGGCAAGATCAAAACGCGCAAAATGATAAAGCTTGAGCCGGTCGGGATCGGCCAAAACAGCCCGCAAATTGGGAGCGGCATAGTCGCTATCCGGACCAAAACGGATCAGATGCTCGTCGCCCTTGCCATCCGATATCTGCAACAGGCACAGGCGGTCCCGGTGGGTCTGGAGCCCCATGGTTTCGGTGTCCACGGCAACGGCTCCATCCGCCAGCGCGCCTGCGGGAATATCTTCCTCGTGAAAAAAAACTGCCATTACTATTTGCCTGTCTATCTTATCGGTGGGCCAACTTCATTTTCGCAACCGCTGTATCGGCATGATATCCTCCGGGCCGCTGGTTGGGGACCTTGGCCAGAATGCCGGCTGCGAAAATTGACAGCAGCTCATCATTGGATATGCTATGTGCCGCAGGCCGCTTCAAACAGCAAGTTTAGTTTGAGCGTCTTTTCGCCTGGCATAGGGCACTTACAACGAGGGTGAGGAATATGGCAGAGAAAATACCCGGTTCAGCGACTCCCGGCTTCGATTTCAACAAGGCCACTATTGTCTCACTCCTCTATATCGGGGGATTTGTGGTTGGCGTAACCGGCCTGATAGGATTCATTCTTGCATTGGTCTGGAAAGATGAGGTCGCCGGAACGTGGGAAGAGAGCCATTTACAATTTCATATCATGACATTCGTCATCGGGCTCCTGGTCGGCATTATCGGGAGCATTCTCTCTTTTGTCCTGATCGGCATCCCGATTCTGATCGCGCTTGCTGTCTGGATTCTCGTGCGTTCGGTACTCGCTCTGCTGAAAGCGCAAAAGCATGAACCTATCGCTGATCCGAAAACCTGGCTTTTCTGATGTCAGCTGTTTGAGCTTGGGAATCGGATGACTCTTTAACCAACCATCGAATTCATTCGCTTATTCGTGTGTTTTTCTGTATGATTGCACAGCACGTGAATGGGATTCGTGCAAAACAATGGTCCGGAATTCGTCCGCCGCGCCGTTGCTATTACTGGACAGGGCGAATTGAAAGTGACGATTTAAGAATGGGTTTTGATAGAAACCGGCGAGGCAGAGGCCGGGACAAACGCGATGGCTTCGGCGACGAAAACTTCGATGGATATCAAGGTGATAACGGCCCTCCCGTTGAAAGATACACGCGACCGGACAGTGATTCGGGCGGCCCCAGACGGGGCGGCGGCATGCCGGATCAGGTCGTCGGTGAAAGCACAGGGACGGTCAAATTTTTCAATGCGCAAAAGGGCTTTGGCTTCATCGTGCAGGACGGTGGCGGCGAAGACGTCTTCGTCCATATCAGTCAGGTCGAACGAGCGGGACTGAAAGGTCTCGCTGAAGGGCAGACGTTGCGCTTTTCGCTGGTTGACCGGGGCGGCAAGGTGTCCGCTTCCGACATTCAGATCGAAGGCGATCTTATTGAGGTTCCTGCCGGTGGCGGAGCCTCGCGAGAGGAACGCGGCGGCCCTCCTCGCAGGGAGCTGACCGGAGAGAAGGCCACGGGCACCGTAAAATTCTTCAACGGCAGCAAGGGCTTTGGCTTCATCCAGCGCGATGACGGTCAGCCGGACGCATTTGTCCATATTTCAGCGGTCGAACGCGCGGGTATGCGCGGGCTGGAAGAAGGCGACAAGCTGGAGTTTGAACTGGAAGTCGATCAGCGCGGCAAGACAGCGGCAGTGAATCTGGTCGCAAAATAGTCGGTCCCAGTTAAATGAATAAGAAGGCGGGCATGGCCCCGCCTTTTTTTACGCCCTGACGGTGCCCCTCCCGCTGATAGAGCGGGCACAAAAAAGCCCGCCGAACAGTCCGGCGGGCTTTTTCGTTGTTGAACGCCTCTATCAGAAGCGGATGGTGGCCGATGCTGACACGCCGCGCGCCTCCGCATCAAAACGTTTGATGGTGGTAAATCCACTCAGCCCGAACGAGAGATTGCCGGCATTGACGCGAACACCCGCAGCCGTCTCAAACCAGTCGTCATCTTGACCGGCCAGAGCAAATGGTGCGAGCAAGCTCACGCCATTGGTGAAGTTTGCCGCGACATTGGTCTGCGCATCCTGAAATTCGTGCACGTAAAATGCTGAACCAAAGAACTGCACGTTGCTGCCGCCTCCTGCTTCAAATTCGGCACCCGCGCGACCTTGCAGACTGTCATAATCGGGCCGCGACGTGGTTAGCGCCATCGGTCCGCCGGTTTCAATCACATTGCTGAAATCAATCTTCGTCGCACGCATGCCTACTGTCGGTGCGAAAGAGAACCCACCGGCGCCCAGCTTATAAGACAGATCAACCGACGATGTGAACAGCAGGCTATCGTCCTGACTGTTCAGGGTATATGCCTGCGGACCCAGAGCCAGGTTCCGTTGCGTGGTGGCCTCATAAACACCTGCAGTGACCTGTGTATCCAAAGCCAGCTGCCCAAGCATTGTCCGGCCATAGAGGGTACCGGTAATCGTCTTGCCACTTGAAGTGTTACCCAGAGCGGCGGTTGCATCAAGATCGGTATAATGAAAGCCCAAGCCGATCATACTGGTATCCGACAGAAAATGTTCAATACCAGCCGCGATGAAGAAACCGTCAAAGTCGTCTTTGCCCTGTGGCTGACCAGCAAGCGGCATGGAACGCCCCTCGCCATCCAGATATCCGCCCGCCAAATAGACGGCGATATCTTCGTTAACACCATTGGATATAGTTTCGACATCCTGAGCGGCGCTGGCTGCGGCAAAGTCTGTCATGACCGTTGCATTTCCGCCAACACCGCCATTAAGCGCCAGGGCTGCGGTTTGCATTGGCCGGCCTATCGTAGCAATGGTGCCACCACTGGAGTCACGATCCGCCAACGAGATGCGCGCATCGAAGAAGTTAGCGATATTGGTCGCCACCGACTTGCCGATAGAGCGCACCGTGGTTTCCGTCGTCGGAGCCCAGCTGTTAAACGTCTGCTGAATTGTCGCTGCGTCAGTGAAATCGAGGAACGAGAACAATTCGGATACAGCGCCGTTGCCACGATTGCGGTCCATCAGGGCGGCATAGCTGACCTGAACGGCATTGGCCTGATCTATCACATTCTGATAGCTTTGGGCGCGAACCGTCAGATCGACAGCATTTGCACTATAGGTAAGGCTCGTCAGCAGGATTGCCGACAGGTTCGAAACACCGGCAAACTGATCCGTGATTCCGCCATCGGCCGTCAAGATCCGGTAGACGCTAGGCGTAGCCGTCTGGAAACCGGCCACCGGCGCCAGTCCGATATTGCCACCGAGATTGGCTTCGCCTGTCACCGCAATGCGATCGGAGCTATTCGGTGCACCGAGATCGATAAATGAGGTCGTTCCCGATGACAGGATCAGGTTTCCGTCGATGTTCAACGTACCGATCGTCCCCATGGTCCCGGGCGCAATTCCGCCTGCGACGCTGGTTACCATCGGTGCCACCACTGTGCCAGACCCGGTCAACAGCCCCATGATCAGAGAATAGTCGCCCGCGCTGGTCAGAGTGCCGTCCACTGAAATGCGGCCGCCGGTTTGCGTGATATCGATAAGCGACGTCAAACTTCCGGTCGAAGCGATATTCAAGCCAGCCAATCCGCTGACACTCATACGATCAATGGTTCTATCACTGCTCAGGGTAGTAGTGCCGGTTTGATCCAGCGTGACATCAAAATAGCGAGCATTGACCTGTTCGGCCGGGTCGGCACTGACAGTCGGATCAATATTGTCAGGGATAAAATCCGTTGCGCCAACCAGCCCGTTGGCCAGCGTCGGTGCGGGCTGCGGGTCGCCTGGAGCCTGCGACTCTTCCTCGGCCAATTCCACGCCACTTTGTGGCGCCTGGATAGCGAATTCCACGCCATTGCCTTGTGCCTGATGTTCTGCACCCATGATCATGCCAGCGCGTGCAGCGGGCGAGGAGGAAGATGCAACCGCGACGGGTGTTGCGGTACTGGCGCCGACTTGCGCCACCACTTCGGAGGATTGAGCATCGCCACCAGCGGCCAGATCGGACACCTTGGAGGCTTCGCCAAATTCCACAATGCCGATACCCGAAGTCAGGTTACTACCGCCAGCGACCGTGGACGTTGGGGCGGGAGTGGGCGCTGGTGCGGGGCGCGATGGCGGCGCCTCTTCGCCCGTAGCAAAATCATAACAACCGTCGCCTAGGTTATCGCCTTCCGGATCGAAGCACACCTGGCCAAATTCCGGGCTATCCCCGAAACGGCCAGCGGACTGGGTGTCGGGGAAACCGTTTACGACATTTCCGTTGGCATCGATCACGCGATAAGCGGGATCCAGATCGGTCTGCCAGTGGGTGGCATCTTCCCAAGCGCCATCTCCCGCTTTCGCGCTGACATAACGGTACGGATTGTTCGCAGCGATATAGTCGGCAAACAGGAACAAGGGCTGATAAAAGCTCTCCGTGCCGTATGAGCTGAAGACCTGTTCAAAAAAGAAGCGCGAACCACCGGACAG
Source organism: Parasphingorhabdus sp. (assembly GCA_030373505.1). Classification (GTDB taxonomy): domain Bacteria; phylum Pseudomonadota; class Alphaproteobacteria; order Sphingomonadales; family Sphingomonadaceae; genus Parasphingorhabdus. The sequence continues at coordinate 34,102 of JAUCYS010000017.1, read as the reverse complement.
AACCCCAATTTGCAAATCTTCGGTCGACAGGCTGTTATTCGCTGCATCCAGAATCAGCGGACCGCCGGAATCACCTCCTGCCGTCGTGCCTTCGCGTTCGCGAGGCTCGTCCTTGTAGAGGTTGAAGTCAAAGGGATTGGTCTTGTTCGGATCATCAAAATCCATGCGATAAAGGACCTGCGGGAGGCCACCTGAATCATCGCCAAAAAGCCACGCGTCGCGGGAATCAAAGGAGGAAAGCGAGCCGAGCATATTCTCCGCGGCACGGCGACGGAAGTCTATCCCCACGTCAGAACCCGTTGTCCCACTGCCGGTACGTCCATAGCCGGTGATCTTAACATGATAGCCGGTGCCGTCCGCATCGCTGATCGAATCAGGTGTCGGAAGCGGCGAAAACAGCAGCGCCCATGTCGGGATATTGCCGGCCGGCGTCGCCAGGCTGGCTAAAGCGATATCACCCTCCAGAAACCCCTGGCTGGCCGCTTGCTCGCTGGATTGCGCGTTCCAGTAAATCTGGTTGACGAGGAAAGTGTTGATCGACTGCTGAAATGTGCCGCTGGTGATGCCCAATTCATCTCGAATGAAGTTGCGGAGCTGGATAGCGTCGAAATCAAAGGACCAAGCTGTATTGACGACCGTTCCATAATCGCTCTCGGGGCGATCATTCACGCAATGGGCGGCGAATAAAACGGTACGCGGATTGATCAGGGTACCCGAACAGACAAAGCCGTCACCGCGGGCAAACATGCCGACACCGTTCGCTCCGGTATCCTCGTCCAGGATCTGAGTCGGCGTATAATTGTCATTGGGCACAATCGCCCGCGCTGGCGTTGCAAGAACCAGAGTTGCAATGGCACTTGCTGCTGCAGTGCGCAGAAGTAGCGATCGTTTGGAATGTCCGAAATTGTTGTTCATGGAAGTAATTACCCCTGTAAAAACCGGCCAAAATAGCCCCATGTCCTCAGGTTGCTTGATTTTCGGAGTCGAATCAAAGCAAAAATTCTAATTGCCAACAATCAGGAATGAAGAAAGTCCGGTTTTCTGGGAAAATACTCCGTACGAATGTTAAAATTTGATTAAATCTGTGGTGATTCAGCAACAGAATTCAGCGGATTGCAGACAAACAGCTCGCGCCGCCGGCTGCGCGCGCAGTCCGGCGGCGGGAGCTCTCTGCCACGGCAACGTCTATCCGGTACTCCAGAACGACGCGTCCCGGTGAATCAGTCTTTCTGGGCGATCTCCAGCAGGAACCAGGCGCGCTCTTCGGCCTGGTCGGTCCAGTCGTCGAGCAGCCCGTCGGTGGCGTTGTCGCCAGCCTCTCCTGCCAACTCCTTCGCTTCGCGCAGCTTTTCCACCAGTTTCTGATTGTCCGCGCGCAATTCGCTGAGCATGTCAGCCGCCGCAACCTTGGTATCGTCATTGTCGGCAACCGTCTGCCGCCGGGCAATATCGCCGATGGAAGTCAGGGTGCGGTGACCATTTTTACGGACCCGTTCGGCAATCAGATCGGTGGTGGCGAGAATCTGTGCGGCATGCTCATCGAACATCAGATGATAATCGCGGAAATGCGGTCCGGAAACGTGCCAGTGAAAATTCTTTGTCTTGAGATAAAGCGCAAAACTGTCCGCCAAAATTCCGTTCAGTGCTTCGGCTACAGCCTTTTTTGCATTGTCACCCGTGGTCATTGTCTTTCTCCTTGTGAGCTTCTTCCAGTCAATGTCTTAAAAATAGGGAGGATAGGCGGCATATTACAGTGAGAAGATTTGCTCTGACAGATCGATAATATCGATTTGAAGGACCCATCATCGAGCCGATCAAAAAATCCCCCATGCACCGAGCGCAACGACCGTTCCGATCAAGAGAAAGGCTGCGCCGCCTGCATGGCGAATCGTTCCCATCGGCAAATGGTCGGTCAACTGGCGGTAGAACAGGATGGCAGGCACGCAGGCAATCATCACCCCGAACCACCCTCCCGCAGCAGCGAACGATGCCATGCCGGTCCGGGCGGCGGTAGCCATCAGGATAAATTGCCCCTTGTCGCCAAATTGCAAAATGAAAAGACCCAGAAAGGATGTCCAGAACGGGCCAAGGGTCCATTTTTCCAGCAAGTCGACGGGACGGCGCCACGCGACCATCCCGAAGCCGGCAAAAATCAGGGACAGGGCATAGAAAAGTTGCAGGGCATCTTCGCTGATCCACTGGTGCACAGCATGGCCGGCAATTGCGGAAATCGCGCAATTGCACAATGTGGCCAGTCCCAGGCCCCAGAGAATCGGCGATAACCGGCCATATCTTATCGCGAGAGCGGCACAAAGAATCTGGGGCCGGTCGCCAAATTCCGCGGCCGCCAGAGCAAAAAGCGAGGTTAGAAATGCATCCACAGACCGGGCGGCTAGGGCTGGCCGCCGAGGCGGAGCGCTACATTGGCCATGAGCGCTTCGGTCATGGCGGGGCTGAGCTGTCCGCAGTCAAGCGTGGCGCGCATCGCTTCAAGATAGTTGCGGGCGATGACGGTACCGCCACCCGACAGCATGGCCGGTTGCAGCGCGCCTTCCAGCGCGGAGATGAGATCGCGAAGAGCGGACAGGCGATATTGCGTTGCCCGTTGCCGGATATGATCGAGGTGCATCAGAAACTGCAGGGGATGCTCACTGGCCAATTCCGCCGGTAATTTGTCGAGCAGGCTCCGCATTTCGGTCTGAACGAACAGATTCTGGTCATGATTCATCGCAATTGTCTCCCGCTGCGATTCCACCATGCAAAAACATGGTTAAGAAGTGATAAATTCCGCCCGTTTTGACGCGCCTCATCGCAAAGCGGCTTTTTCTTGACATCCGCTGGCATTTTCACCATTAGCCCGGCGAACGAATGCGGCGCCCGATTGCGTCGCTGTTTTTATTTCAGCTTCGGCCTTAAGGAATGCACCATGGCGAAACCAGCCAATGTAAAGATCAGACTCATCAGCACGGCGGACACGGGGTTTTTCTACGTAACCCGCAAGAACCCGCGCAATCTCACCGAAAAGATGGTGCAGCGCAAATATGATCCGGTCGTTCGCAAGCATGTCGAATTCAAAGAAGCCAAAATCAAATAAGCAGCTTTTGGCCCAGCTTTAGCGGTGCAGCACCTGCTGCACCGATTCGATGAATTTCGCGACCGATATCGGCTTTGAAACATAAGCCTCTGCCCCGGCACTCAATATCCGGTCTTCGTCACCCTTGCCGGCATAAGCGGTCACGGCCATGATCGGAATGATCTTGAGCTGGCCGTCTTTCTTGATCTGCTCGATCAGTTCCAGTCCGCTGACATGCGGCAGCTGGATATCCATGACAATCAGATTGGGCACGAAGCTGCGCGCCTTTTCGAGCACTTCCCGACCGTCACTGACCGGCTCCACCACAAAACCATGGGCCCGAAGCAGATCGCAGAATAGCTTGAGGTTCAGTTCATTGTCCTCAACCACCAATACTCTTTTTGCCACGACCGGATTTGCCCTTTCAAACTTGCAGCCGAACCATTAGGCGAAAGCAGTAATGGAAACAAATCCCAATCTAGGACCCGACAGCGAAATCATCGCCTTGCAGGCGCTCGGCTGGGTGCTGCAGGATCAGGACCGGGCGGAGCGCCTGCTGGCCCTTACCGGACTGGATCCGCGCGAACTGCGATCCGGCCTGGAAGACCCGACGATGCTGGCATCCCTGCTCGGCTTTCTTGCCAATCACGAACCCGATCTGCTTGCCTGCGCCGAGGCTATCGGTGTCCCGCCAGCCAAACTGGCCGCTGCCGCCCATCATCTCAATTCCCCCGGAGATTTTCATGACTAAAAGGCCGCTTCTGATCAGCGACTGCGATGAAGTCCTGTTGCATATGGTTGTGCCGTTCCAGCAGTGGCTGGACAGCGACAAGCATATTCATTTCGATCTGGAAAATGGCAGCGATTTTGCCAATGCCCTGCGCCACAAGCATGACGGCACACAGGTGTTGCCGGAGCAGATCTGGCCGATGCTGAAGGAATTTTTCGACAGCGAAATGCACCGGCAGGGCGCGATCGCCGGAGCGGTCGAATCGATCAATCTGCTCGGCGAATTGGCCGATGTGGTAATCCTGACCAATCTGCTGGACGATCGCCGGGAAGCACGAGCGGAACAGCTCAGGGCCGTGGGCATCGATTTTCCCGTCTATACCAATCAGGGCGGCAAGGGCGAGCTGCTGACCAGCATTCTCGCCGAATTTGATCCTTCCGTGACCGTCTTTGTCGACGATCTCGGCCACCAGCATGGCAGCGTTGCCAAGCATGCGCCCGATGTGTGGCGTCTGCAGATGGTCGGCGAACCGATCATGGCCAAACATATCGAGACCAATCCGGCGGCGCACGTGCGTATCGACTCCTGGCACGAAGCCGTGACCTGGATATCCGACAAGTTTGACAATGCCCAACCAGCTCCGGCGATGGACCTGCCGTCGCAAGAGCTTGACCCTGCCAACCATGCGTGAGAGTTTTATCCAATGACAGATCATATTGAACAAGCCCTGACAGCCAAGGGCATTGAATTGCCGACACCGGCTGCTCCCGTTGCCTCGTACGTGCCGGCCGTGGAGGTCAACGGCTTGCTGCATATCAGCGGCCAAGTCTCGATGAGCGACGGCAAGCTGATCACCGGACGGCTGGGTGACGATATGTCGCTGGCTGAAGGACAAGAGGCAGCAAAGGCCTGTGCGCTGATGATTGCTGCCCAGATCAAGAAGGCAACGGGGTCGTTGGACCGCGTCGACCGGATTGTAAAACTGGGCGTTTTCGTCAACAGCACTGCCGACTATACCGACCACCCGAAAGTCGCCAATGGCTGTTCCGACATGATGGAAGTGATTTTCGGGGCTGCCGGCCTGCACGCTCGCAGCGCGGTTGGAGTGGCCTCCCTGCCACTCGGCGTCGCGGTCGAGGTCGATGCCATCATTGCCCTGAAATCCGAGTGATCGGGACGCTGCTCGACAATATTTTGGCGCCGGCACCGGCACCCGGTCGTGTGGCATTTTTGAAGGGCCAGCCCTATGCCCATCGCGGGCTGCATGGCCATGGCGTACTGGAGAACAGCCCTGCCGCCTTTGAAGCCGCGATCAAGCTGGGTCACGGCATTGAATGCGACGTCCAGGCAGCAGAAGATGGCCGCGCCTTTGTCTTCCATGACTATGAACTGGATCGCCTGACCGAGCGCTCTGGACCGATCGGTAATTTGCGCTCGGAAGATATCGATCAGATCAACTTGCGGGATGGTCACGGAAAGATACCGCGCTTGCGCGAGACCCTCGAGCAGATTGCCGGACGGGTTCCGGTGCTGATCGAGCTCAAGTCCCGCAATCGGCGCGTCGGCCCGCTGTGCCTTTCGGTACGCCGGGCGCTGGAAGGCTATGGTGGCAGAGCCGCCATCATGTCTTTCAATCCGCTGGTGAGCGCCTGGTTTCGCAGCAATGCAGACCATATTGTGCGCGGCCTGGTGGTCACCGAAGAACATGGCAAGAACTGGCGTGGCCGGATCGCCCGCCACCGCAATCTCTGGATCGCGAAGCCCGATTTTCTGGCCTATGATATCCGCGATCTGCCCTCGCGCTTTGCCGCCTCGCAGCGGGCACGCGGCCTGCCGGTGGTCACCTGGACGGTCCGTACGGCAGAACAGGAGCAAACCGCCTTCCGCTACGCGGACGAACCGGTTTATGAGATACCCCAGAACTGATAGCATGGAAGTCGATGTCTGATTCTCCCGCTGCCCCCACAGAAATTCTGGCCCGCGTTGCCGATGATATCGCCAGCCTGCCCGCGGACCAGTGGGATGCCTGTGCGGGCGAGGCCAATCCCTTTGTCTCCCACGGCTTTCTTTCGGCGATGGAGGAATCCGGCAGCGTTGGTCCGGGTACCGGCTGGAAATCCCTTCCTATCATCATCGAAGATAAGGACGGAACAATCGCCGCCTGCCTGCCAAGCTATCTGAAGTCCCACAGCCAAGGCGAATATATATTCGACCAGCAATGGGCCCATGCGTTCGAGAATGCCGGCGGCCAATATTATCCCAAGATCCAGATTGCCGCGCCCTTTTCGCCGGTGCCGGGCCCGCGCCTGCTGCTGCGTGACGAGACGCTTGCCGTCCCCCTGTTGCGTGCGGCAGAACAACTGGCCCAGAATAATGGCATTTCATCGGTGCACGCGACATTTGTCAGCGAAGACCAGCTGCCCCATTTCCGCGAAGCCGGGTGGATGATCCGGACCGACAGCCAGTTTCACTGGCAGAACGATGGCTATGCCAGTTTTGACGATTTTCTCGCCGCCCTGTCGTCCCGGAAACGCAAGGCGATCCGCAAGGAACGGAGCAAGGCCCAGGAAGCGGTGGATATTGTTCACCTGTCCGGCGAAGATATCCAGCCGGAACATTGGGATTATTTCTGGGAATTTTATCAGGATACTGGAATGCGCAAATGGGGTCAGCCCTACCTGACGCGCAGCGCCTTTGATCTGTTACAACAGAAAATGGCGGATAAATTGCTGCTGATCTTCGCCATGCAGGAGGGGGTTCCGGTTGCCGGTGCGCTCAATGTCATCGGGGCGGACACGCTGTACGGGCGTTACTGGGGTTGCACGCGCAATATCCCGTTCCTGCATTTCGAGATATGCTATTATCAGGCCATTGATGCGGCCATTGCGCGCGGGCTGAAAACGGTCGAGGCGGGGGCGCAGGGCAGCCACAAACTGGCGCGGGGCTATCAGCCGGTGCCGACCTGGTCGGCGCATTATATCGTTGATCCCGGATTTCGCGCAGCGATCTCGGACTATCTGGACCGCGAACGCCGGGCGGTTGCTGCCGATATCGAATTTCTGGCCGAGATGGGGCCGTTCAAAAAGTCGGCCTGAGTCTCAGGCTGCGCGGCGGCTGGTCTGCTGTAGCCAGTTGCGCGCTTCCCGCTGGGCTTCGGCAATTTCGCGTGCCGTCATTTCCAGAGAAATTTCCGCCCGGCAAATCTTGCTCTCGTCATGCCCGGACAAGGCCGCCAGATTGAACCATTTGTGCGCTTCGATCAGGTCGACATCGATGCCGCTCGATCCGGTGGAGTAGATCACGCCCAGATCAAAATATGCATTGTTGCTGCCTCGCGCTGCCTCTGCGAGGCGGCTTTCGATCAGAAAGGCGGCGCTTTTCATGCTGTTGCCCATAATGTTCAGTCCCTGTTTCCGTGCCGCAATGTGCGACGACAGGTGAACATTCACCGCAATCTCCTAAAGAAATGGTTAACAAGAATCGCGGGAGATTCGCCTTTCGGCTTTAAAAGCCGGGGAAATCAGGCAAATTTTCCCGCTTTTCTGGTTAACGCTATCAAGTTCCAGCCTTAGGAAACCGGGATATTGTCGATCAACCGTGTGCGGCCGATATGGGCGGCGGCAAAAAGCCGGGCCGGCTGGCTAAATTTATCCAAGGCCAGCAGCGTATCGGCGTCGCGCAATTCGAGATAGTCAATCTTGTGGAAGCCGGCGGCAACTATCCGGGCCCTTCCCTCCGCCAATATCGTCGCCACATCACCCCCGGCCGCGATCGCGCCGGCCACTTCCCGCATCGTTTCCGGAAGCGCGACCGCATCGGCTCGCTGCTGTTCGGTGAGATAGGCATTGCGCGACGACAGCGCGAGGCCATCCGGGTCACGAACCGTAGGCACGCCAACGATATCATGGGTAAAATCAAGGTCACGCGCCATGCGCCGGATGACCGCGAGCTGCTGATAGTCCTTCTCTCCAAAAAAAGCCGCATCGGGACGAGTCTGGTTGAACAGTTTCGCCACCACGGTGGCGACCCCGTCAAAATGGCCGGGCCGGGCTGCACCGCACAGGCCGTCGCTGATCCCGCTGACGCTCACGCTGGTGGCATAGCCGGACGGATACATCTGGTCCGCCGTCGGGGCCCACAGCAATTCCACCCCGGCTGCTTCCAGCAGCGCGGCGTCGGCCGCTTCCTGGCGCGGATAGGCATCCAGATCCTCGCCCTCGCCAAACTGGGTCGGATTGACAAAGATCGATGCCACCACCGCGTCGCAATGCTCCCTCGCCACTTCGACGAGGCGCATATGGCCTGCGTGCAGCGCTCCCATCGTGGGAACCAGCCCGATTTTCAAACCCGGCTTGCGAAGTTCCGCCAAGGCGTCCCGCAGCGGGTCAAGCTGTCGAACAATTTGCATGCATCACTCTTTGCGTTTAGATTTTGCCCTGTGGCTTGTCTAAGCTATGGGACGGGGGGTCGTCCTTCGCAAGGGCCAAGAACAGGGATATCGCTCAAAACGTGACCAAGAATACGCATCATATCGTCTTCGCCAATGAAAAGGGCGGAACCGGCAAGTCTACCACCGCCGTGCATGTTGCGGTGGCGCTCGCCTATCAGGGACACAAGGTCGCGCTGATCGATCTCGATCCGCGGCAACGCACTTCCTATCGCTATCTGGAAAATCGCGATGCGACGATGAAGCGGCTGAATATCGAAATTCCGCAGCCGGCTTATAGCGTGTTCGAGGACGACAATCTCGCGCGGCTCGAGCAGTTGATCGAACGGATGAGTCACGGCGCCGATTTTCTGCTCTATGATACACCGGGTCGCGACGACAAATTCGCCCGCTTTGTCGCAACGCGGGCGAACACGCTGGTGACGCCAATCAATGACAGTTTTGTCGATTTCGATCTGATCGGGCAGGTCGATCCGGAAACCTACAAGGTCCGCAAACTGAGCTTTTACGCCGAACTGATCTGGGACGCGCGCAAGGCACGAGCGAAGGCCGACGGCGCCACGATCGACTGGGTCCTCCTCCGGAACCGGACCCAATATGTCGAGGCGCATAATATGAAGCGGATTGTGGCCGCGCTGGCGGAACTGTCCCAGCGCGTCGGATTCCGGATCATTCCGGGCCTCAGCGAACGCGTCATTTATCGCGAGCTGTTCCCTTCCGGCCTCACCATGCTCGACAAGGGCCATCTTGGCCGGCTTGCCACAAGCCATCTGGCGGCGCGCCAGGAACTGCGCGAACTGATCAAGCATCTCGCTCTGCCGCAACCAGCGCCGACCACATCTGCGAGCAGCGAGAATGGCCTCGGCACGCCCAAGCTCGTGGCCTGATCGATGCTGCCCTTGCTCATTTTCGGCGGCGCAATCCTGGCCTGGCTGATATTATCGGGCAAGGCGAAGACAATGACCTCCAATCAGTGGCTGGCGCTGGTCATCGCTCTGGTCGGGGCCAATTTTCTGCGCAGCGGCGGGTGGATCATGGGCGGCGCCATGCTTGCGGGCGCCGCCTTTCTGAGCGGCTGGCGGATATTGATACCAGCGCGCGACAGCGAGGAGCCGAAGCGCAAACCGCGCAGTTTCGAACTGGACCGGGCACGATCACTGCTCGGCGTGAGCGATGACGCCGGCTTCATGGAGATCAACGCGGCCTGGAAGAAACGGCTAGAGGAACATCATCCCGACAATGGTGGAGACGAGCAACTGGCGAAGATGATCAACCGGGCGCGGGACATTTTGCTGGAAGAATTGGAAGCATCTCGCAGGCGGTAACCAACCTGTCGCAATTCATTCGTAACACTGGATTTTTCGATATTGTCCTTCTAGACAGGATCGCCATTCCAAAAAGCCGGAGACCCCCACATGACTGCTCCAACCTCCCACAATTTCCATTCCACCTCGCTGCGCGAATATGACATTCGCGGGATTGTCGGAGAAACGCTGGGCGAGGATGATGCTTATGCGATTGGTCGCGGTTTCGGGACGCTGATTGCACGCGATGGCGGCACCGCGGTTGCCACCGGCTATGACGGGCGAACCAGTTCGCCGATGCTGGAAGCGGCGCTTATCCGGGGTCTCAATGATGCCGGAATCAATGCCATTTCTGTCGGAATGGGACCCACTCCGATGCTTTATTATGCCGAATCTGTACTGAATCAGGTCCAGGGCGGCATCATGATCACCGGCAGCCACAATCCCGCCAATTATAACGGCTTCAAGATGGTGTTTCAGGGCCGGCCGTTTTTTGGCGCGGATATTCTGAAACTCGGCACCATGGCGCAGAGCGGAGACTGGGCTCAGGGAAGCGGCACGCAGGAGCGGGTCGATATTGAAGATGAATATGTCGCCCGCCTGCTGAAAAATTTCACTGGCGGTGCCTTCAAGATCGCCTGGGATTGCGGCAATGGGGCAGCGGGCCCGGTGATCGAGAAACTGACCACCCTGCTTGCCGAACGGGGGGCGGGAGAGCATCATCTGCTCTACACCGAAGTGGACGGCGCTTTCCCCAATCATCATCCAGATCCAACCGAGGAAAAGAATCTTGCCGACCTGAAGGCGCTGGTCGCCGAGAAAGGCCTCGATTTCGGCGTGGCCTTTGACGGCGACGGCGACCGCATCGGCGCGATCGACGGCGAGGGCCGGGTGATCTGGGGTGACCAGCTGCTGCAAATCTATGCCGAGGATGTGCTGAAGAGCGAGCCCGGCGCAACGATCATCGCCGACGTCAAGGCGTCGCAGGCGCTGTACGACCGGATCGCGGAACTCGGCGGCAAGCCGCTGATGTGGAAGACCGGCCACAGCCTGATCAAGTCGAAGATGAAGGAAACCGGCTCGCCGCTCGCCGGCGAGATGAGCGGCCATATCTTTTTCAAGCATGACTATTACGGCTTTGACGACGCGCCCTATGCCGCGATCCGGCTGATCCAGGCCGCGACCAATATCGGCAAGAGCGTGACCCAATTGCGCAGCGATATGGTGGAGATGATCAACACCCCGGAAATGCGCTTTCAGGTCGACGAGAGCCGCAAGTTCGCGGTCATCGACGAGGTGCTGGCCCGCCTGTCGGCCAGCGGCGCGCAGGTCAATGATACCGACGGCGCGCGGGTCAATACCGAAGACGGCTGGTGGCTGCTGCGCGCCAGCAATACCCAGGATGTGCTGGTCGCCCGGGCCGAGGCCAAATCGCAGGATGGTCTTGACCGGCTGATGGCCCAGATCGACGAGCAATTGGCGCTCTCCGGGCTGGAACGCGGCGAGCAGGCGGGGCACTGACCGCCCGGCGGGGGCTCACTCGCCTTATCCATTTGCAGTATGGCCACAGGAAAGTGGCTGCCTATGATCGCCGGTTCAGAAGAGAGGAACCGCAGCGGTCATGGACCCCTATATTTACGTCACCTTTGTCAGCGCCCTCGCCCTGCTGGCCTATTATTTCACCCTGCTGATGGCGGGGCTGGCGCGCGGGCGGTTCAAGATTGCGGTGCCGTCGCACAGCGGTCCTCCCGAATATGAACGCCATGTCCGGGCGCATCAGAATACGCTGGAGCATCTGGTGCTGTTCCTGCCCGGCCTGTGGCTGTTCGCCTATGTCGTCAGCCCCTATTGGGCCGCAGCCATCGGCCTGATCTGGCCGTTCACGCGCGTCGGCTATGCGCTGGGCTATCACAGGGCACCGGAGAAACGGCTGCGCTGGCTCTATGCCAGTATGCCACCCATCTATATTTTTGTACTTGGCTCGCTGATCGGCAGCGTCGTACACTGGATCAACGCATGAGAGGCAATGCATATGAGTGACCATGATCTTGTGATCCGCGGCGGGACCATCGCCGACGGCAGCGGCGGCGAGCTGTTCGATGGCGATATCGCGATCAGTGACGGCACCATCGTCGCGATCGGCAAAATTTCCGGCAAGGGCCTGGAGGAAATCGATGCGTCCGGCAAAATCGTCACGCCCGGCTTTGTCGATGTTCATACCCATTATGACGGCCAGTCGATCTGGGCCGAAGAGCTGAGCCCCTCGTCCTCGCACGGGGTGACCACAGCGATCATGGGCAATTGCGGCGTCGGCTTTGCGCCCTGCCGCAAGACCGATCACGAGATGCTGATCAATGTCATGGAAGGCGTCGAGGATATTCCCGGCGTGGTCATGGCCGACGGTCTGCCGTGGAACTGGGAGACATTTCCGGAATATCTCGACGTGGTCGCCAGCGGCAAACGCGATATCGATATCGCTGCCTATCTGCCGCACTCGCCGCTGCGCGTCTATGCGATGGGCGCACGCGGGGCCGCGCGCGAACCCGCCAATGATGAGGATCTGGCGGTGATGCGCAAGCTGTGCCGCGAAGCGATGGAAGCGGGCGCGCTCGGCTTTGCCACCTCGCGCCTGTCGATCCACAAGACCGCCGATGGCGGCAGCATCCCGACCTTCGAGGCGGACATCGCCGAACTGGAAGCGATTTGCGGCGGCATGGCCGATGCCGGCACCGGCACCTTCCAGGTCGTGCTCGATGCCTTTGTCGGCTGGGACAAGGAATATCAGGTGATCGAACGGGTGGTGGAAAGCAGCGGCCGGCCCGCCACCTTCACCCTCGCCTCGGCCAATGATGGCCCGCCGCGCTGGCGCCGGGTGCTCGAGATGATCGAGCGCACCAATGCCGGCGGCGGCAAGGCCACCGCGCAGATCATGCCGCGTCCGATCGGCCTGATCGCCGGGCTGGAGCTGACGGTCCACCCCTTCATCCTCTGCCCGAGCTGGGCGAAGATCGCGGACCTGCCCGTGGAACAGCAGGTCGCGGCAATCCGCGATCCTGGCCTGCGGGAAGCTCTGCTCAGCGAGGAATTCGAGCCGGGCCATCCGTTCAACGCGCTCGCCCGCGACTGGAACTGGCTGTTCCCGCTGGATGATCCACCGGACTATGCCCCGCCCAGGGAGATGAGCATGGCCGGTCAGGCCGCAGCCAGGAGCTGCACGCCGCAGGAAATCGCCTATGACCGCTTGCTGGAGACGAATGGCAAGGGCCTGTTCCTGGCCGCACTGGGCAATTATGAAAATGGCACGCTGGCCAGCGCCCACGAGATGCTGAGCCATCCGCATTGTATTCCGGGGCTTGGCGATGGCGGCGCCCATTATGGCGCGATCTGCGATGCCAGCTATTCAACCTATCTGCTCAAGCAATATGTGCAGAAAGCCAATGGCTATCGCTTCGACCTGGCCGAGGCCGTTCATATGCTGTCGCACAAGGCCGCCTGCGCGGTTGGCCTGAACCGGCGCGGCCTGCTCCACGCCGGGGCAAAGGCCGATATCAATGTCATCGACATGGACCGGCTGGAACTGCATCTGCCGGAGATTGTCCGCGACCTGCCCGCCGGCGGCCAGCGGCTGCACCAGCGGGCAACCGGCTATGACGCCACCATCGTGTCGGGGGAAACCATCCGGAGGTTTGACCAGTCGACCGGCGCGCGGCCCGGGCAGTTGATCCGGGGGGCCTGACCCCCGCACCATCATGCTCCATATCGTTCACCACGCCGATTATGTCGCGCGGCGTCCGGCCAGCGGCAGCTTTGTGTTCGACAAATATCAGTTGGTGATGGAGGCGATTCGCGACCATGCGCCCCGGCATATCGCATACGAGCCGACACCGATGGAGCGTCACTGGATCGAGGCGGTGCATGATCCCGACTATGTCGCGCAGGTGCTGACCGCGACCGTCCCCCGAACGATAGAACGCCGCATCGGCTTTCCGGTGTCCGCCGCGATTGCCAGCCGCGTCTGCTATACATCGGGCGGAACCTGGCTGGCCGCGCGGCTGGCGCTGCAGCACGGCTATGCCGCGAACAGCGCCGGCGGCAGCCACCATGCGCTGGCCGATACCGGGGCCGGCTATTGCGTGTTCAACGATCTCGCGATCACTGCCAACCGACTGCTGGCCCAGGGCGATGCGCGCAAAATCCTGATCGTAGATCTAGATGTGCATCAGGGCGACGGGACTGCGGTCCTGCTGGCCGGGCGCGAGGATATCTTCACCCTGTCGATCCATAGCGAGCGCAATTTCCCGACCCGCAAGGCGCGTTCCAGCCGCGATATCGCGCTGCCCGACGGTATCGAAGATGACGCCTATCTGGCTATTCTGGACGAGGCCTTGCACGAAATTCTGCCGGGCTTCGAACCGGACCTGCTGCTCTACCAGGCGGGCGTCGATCCGCATGTCGATGACCGGCTGGGGCGGCTGGCGCTAACGGATGCCGGTCTGGAGCGGCGCGAGCGGATGGTCATCCGCCGGGCCCGGGGCCGGGGCATTGCCGTCGCCAGCGCGCTGGGCGGCGGCTATGGCCATGACCATCGCGCGGTGGCCCTGCGTCACGCCCGCTCGATGATCGCGATGGCGGATGAAGCAAGCCGCTAGGGGGCTAGTCGCTGGCTCTCTCCGGTTGATGCACATCGTGCATATCGGAAAAAATGCTCCAGATGGCGATGAACAGCGCCGCCACCAGCGGGCCGATGATGATGCCGTTGATACCGAACAATTGCAGCCCGCCCAGCGTAGTGATCAGCACCACATAGTCGGGCATCCGGGTATCCCGCCCGACCAGAATCGGGCGCACCACATTGTCGACCATGCTGATCACGAACACGCCGCACAGGATCAATATGACTCCCTGTGTGACATCGCCCGTGACGAGCAGATAGAGTGCGACCGGAACCCAGATGAAACCCGTTCCGATTGCCGGGATCAGCGATGATACGCCCATCACCACCGCCCAGAGCAGCGCACCGCGGATATCGAGCGCCCAGAAGACCAGTCCGCCCAGCGTGCCCTGAATGACCGCGATGACCAGGCTGCCCTTGATCGTCGCCCGGATCACAGCGAGAAAGCGTTCCATCAGAATGTGACGCTTCGATTCCTCGAGCGGAATCATCTCGCCGATACGGTCGTTAAGCGCCGGACCGTCGCGCAACAGGAAGAATGTGAGATAGAGCATCACGCCCAGACCCAGCATGAACTGAAAGGCCCCCTGGCCGACGCTGAGGATCTGACCGAGCAGGAATTCGAGGATGGCGGAAACATATTGTTCGACCTCTGCCCTGATGCTGGCAAAATCGCCATAGCCATAAGCAGCGAGCTGAACCTGCATCCAGTGCGGCAGGGATTTTTCAAATCGCCCGAAGACCGCGTCGAAATCGATATCACCGGCCTGGATCCGCTGGTAGATGCCCGTCGCTTCCTGCACCATCGCAAAGCCAAGCAGAATCGCGGGGACGATGACCAGCAACAGGATCAGGACCAGAGTGGTCACCGTTACCAGATTGGTCCGTCCCGGGAATGCGCCCAGCAGGCGATCATAGACCGGGCGGAACAGCACGGCGACGACCACGGCCCAGACGATGGCACCGAAAAATGGCTCGATAATGAGCGCGAAGGCGAACGAAATAACCACCAGCAGAGTGAGGATGAACCCCCATTCGATGCGGCTTTTCGACGTTCCCCGATTGTCCATAATATGTCGCTCTTATTGGATTCGCCGCTGCGGTCGCGATGAAATTGCCCCACTCGCCAGATACGAGAATAATTTACGGTCGGCAAGGATCGCCGTGTCGCCATTATCCAGCCACTTACGTTTGAATCATTGGAAAGTTGCGACGATATGTCGCATATGGTGCATGGTGCGGGAGAACAGGTGATGGCAATTCCGTTTGAAAAGGGTCTGGTTGAAACCGGCTTCGGGCTTTACGCCTATCTGCAGCCCGATGGCGGCTGGGGCTGGTCCAATGCCGGCCTGATCACCGACGGCGGCGAATCGCTGCTCGTCGACACCTTGTTCGATGCCAGCCTGACTCGCGAAATGCTGGGCGTGATGGCGGATGCCGCCGGTGTCGGGGCCGAGGATATCGGAACCATCGTCAACACCCACGCCAATGGCGATCATACCCATGGCAATGGGTGCTGCGCGCACGCGGAGGTGATTGCATCGGAAGCCAGTGCGCGTGAAATGTCAGAGCTGCCGGCCAGCCAGCTCGCCGCGATCATGGCGCAGGCCAGGGCTATGGGACCGGCCGGGCAATATCTGGTCGATATTTTCGGCAGCTTCGATTTCACCGATGTCGAGGAGAAGCTGCCGACCCAGACGTTCAGCGGCCACCACAGCCTGACGGTCGGCGACAAGAAAGTGGAGCTGATCGAGGTCGGACCCGCGCATACGGCGGGCGACGTGCTGGTTCATGTCCCGGGCGACAAGACCGTCTTTACCGGCGATATTCTTTTTATCGAGGGCACGCCGATCATGTGGGCCGGGCCGGTCGGCAACTGGATTGCGGCGTGCGACAGGATCATCGATCTCAGGGCCGAGACCATCGTTCCCGGTCATGGCCCGATCACCGATGTGCACGGCGTCCGGCGGGTGCAGGATTATCTGCGCTATATCGACCAGGAAGCGCGCAAGCGGTTCGATGCCGGCCTGTCGGTGCGCGACGCCGCGCATGACATTAGGCTCGGCGATTTTTCCGCCTGGGGTGACAGCGAGCGGATCGCGGTCAATGTCTCGACGCTGTACCGGGAATATGCCGGCGACAATAGTCCGCCGGATGTGGTCCAGCTGTTCGGGCTGATGGCGGAGTTGAAACAATAGCGAAGAAGCGTCTACCGGGTGCAATGCCCGATGATCCGATTCCGCCGATCCTTGCCGACTGGTTCGCTTCCCGGGGATGGACGGTGCGTCAGCATCAGCTGGAGATGCTGGAAGCGGCGCGGGCGGGGCGCCATGCGTTGCTGACGGCGCCGACCGGAGCGGGGAAAACGCTGGCGGGGTTTTTGCCGACACTGGTGGAACTGGTTGAGCAACAGGATGCAAAGTCCGTTCGTGCTGAGCCTGTCGAAGCATCTGGCCTGGCGCAACCGGCCCTTCGACAAGCTCAGGGCGAACGGGAAGCGGGGAGCGGCTTGCACACGCTCTATATCTCGCCGCTCAAGGCGCTGGCGGTCGATGTCCAGCGCAACCTGCTGACGCCGGTCGAGGAAATGGGGCTGCCGATCACGATCGAGACGCGCAGCGGCGATACGCCGGCGGGGCGCAAGGCGCGGCAGCGGGTGAAGCCTCCGCAGATATTGCTGACCACGCCGGAATCGCTCAATCTGCTGCTCAGCCAGCCGGAGAGTTTCACGCTGTTCGCCGGTCTCAGGCGCGTGGTGATCGACGAGGTCCACGCCTTTGCCACCGGCAAGCGCGGCGACCTGCTGGCGCTGTCGCTGGCGCGGCTGCAGACCATTGCGCCGACCATGCAGCGAGTGGCGCTGTCCGCCACGGTCGCCGAGCCCGATGATTTCCGCGCCTGGCTCGCGCCTTATGGCGATATCGATACGGTCACCCATGTGCTTGGTGCAGAAGGCGCGCCGGCCGATCTGTCGATCATGCTGCCGGAAACGCCGGAAGGCGATCCGGTGCGGGTGCCCTGGGCCGGCCATGCCGGCGCCTATGCGATTCCACAGGTGATGCAGCAGATCCGCGCCAACCGGATGACTTTGATCTTCTGCAACACGCGCTTTCTGGCCGAGCTGACCTTCCAGAAATTGTGGGAGATCAACGACGAGACCCTGGCCATCGGCATTCATCACGGCAGTCTGTCGAAGGAGGCACGGCGGAAAGTGGAAAACGCCATGGCGTCAGGCCGGATGCGGGCTTTGGTCTGCACCGCCTCGCTCGATCTCGGCGTCGACTGGGGCGATATCGACTGCGTCATCCAGATGGGCGCGCCGAAAGGATCGTCGCGGCTGTTGCAGCGGATCGGGCGGGCCAACCACCGGCTGGATGTGTCGTCGAAAGCGCTGCTGGTGCCCGGCAACCGGTTCGAATATCTCGAGGCGCAGGCAGCGATGGATGCGGTCAACGAGGGCCGGCGCGATGGCGAACCGTTTCGCGCTGGGGGACTCGATGTGCTCGCCCAGCATGTGATGAGCTGCGCCTGCGCCGCCCCCTTTCAGGAGGACGTGCTGCTCGACGAGGTACAGTCCGCCCTGCCCTATAGTGCGCTGAGCAAGGAACAGTTCGACCGCGTGCTGCAATTCACCCGCGATGGCGGCTATGCGCTCAAGGCCTATGACCGGTTCAAGCGGCTGCGCCGGGATGCCAAGGGCTTCTGGAGCCTGACTCACCCGAAATTTGCCGCGCAACACCGTCTCAATGCAGGGATCATCGTCGATGCCGCGATGATGACGGTGCGGTTCAAGAATGGCCGCAGCCTCGGCAAGGTCGAGGAAGGCTTTGCCGCGATGCTGTCGGTCGGCGACACATTTTTCTTCGCCGGCCTCAGCCTTGAAATGATCAAGATGGATAGCAGCGATGTCATCGTCCGGGCCTCGAAGAAAGCCGCGATGATCCCCAGCTATATGGGAGCAAGGCTGCCACTGACCACGCATCTGTCGGACCGGGTGCGCGGCTTTCTGACCGACCGCGCCGGCTGGGCGCGCTTTCCCGACGATGTCCGCGAATGGCTGGAGATGCAGGACCATCGCTCGGTGATGCCGGAACCGGGGCAATTGCTGGTGGAAACATTTCCGCACAAAAACCTCCATTATATGGTTTGCTACAGCTTCGAGGGCTGGAATGCGCACCAGTCGCTTGGCATGCTGCTGACCCGGCGGATGGAGGATCGCGGGCTGAAACCGGTCGGCTTTGTCGCCAATGACTATGCTCTGGCCTGCTACAGCGTCGAGCCGGTCACCGATCCGGCACCGCTGTTCAGCGCCGACATCCTGGAAGACGAGTTTTTCGACTGGGTCGAGGGATCGCACCTGCTCAAGCGCGCCTTTCGCGAGGTGGCGGTGATCAGCGGCCTGGTCGAGCGCCAGCATCCGGGCAAGCGCAAGACCGGCAAGCAGGTGACTTTTTCGACCGACCTGATCTTCGACGTGCTGCGCAAATATGAGCCCGACCATCTGCTGATGCAGGCGGCCTGGGCCGATGCGCGGGCGCGGATGACCGATGTCGGGCGGCTCGGCGACCTGCTCGACCGCGCGGCCGGATCGATGGTCCATGTGGATCTCGACCGGGTCAGCCCGCTGGCGGTGCCGGTGCTGGTGATGATCGGGCGCGAGCATGTGGCGCAGGGCGCGACCGATGACGCGCTGCTGATCGAGGCGGAAGCACTGATCAACGAGGCGATGCAGGCGGATTAGGCCAGCCAGCTGATTGCATCCGGTCTGGACGCAGATGGTTTTTGGCCTAGGATAAGCCATGGCTTGTTCGACCATGCTCTATCCCCTCTGCGCGTCGCTGTTCGCGGTGTCCCTGGCCGCATCCGGTCCGGTCGAACCGGAAACCGAAGCCCATATGGCCGATCGTCTGCCGGACCAGTTCATCCAGCCCGATGCCGAGCGGATCGCGATTGACCGGGACCGCCTTGAGCGGATGACCGTCTCCGTTCGCATTGACCAGGGCGGGCCCTACGCCTTCATCATCGATACGGCGTCGCAGCGAACGATAGTGTCGAAGGAGATTGCCGGCGCGCTGGCGCTGGATATCGAGGACCAAGTAACCATCGTGGCGCTCGCCGGCAGCACCGTCGTACAGACCGTCTTTGTGCCCAGCCTGATCCTTGGCCAGCGCAGCTATGACGGGCTGATTGCGCCGACGTTCCGGTCCGAGCATATCGGGGCGGACGGGGTGCTCGGTCTCGACAGTCTGCAGGGACAGCGGATTCTGTTCGATTTTCTGGGCCGCACCATTTCGGTCGAGGATATCAGCGAGCCGCTGAAAAGCCGGTCGCTGCGCGAAATCGTGGTGACGGCAAGACGTCGCTCCGGCCAGTTGATCTTCACCAACGCGACGATTGCCGGCGTCAGAACCAGCATCATCATCGATACCGGCGGGGAACTGTCGATCGGCAACAAGGCGCTGCAAAGGCGGCTGCGGCTAAAATCATCGGCGATGACACAGATGAATCTGGTCGATATCACCGGCCGCTCGGTACCGGCAGATTATGGCATTGCCGAGGAGCTGCTGATCGGTCGCGCCCGCTTCGGCATCATCCCGATCGCCTTTGCCGATATCGCACCCTTCAGGGCCTTGCGGCTGGAGAAGACGCCCGCGCTGTTTCTGGGCATGGATGCCTTGCGGCAGTTCGACCGGGTCGCGATCGACTTTGCCAATCGCAAAATCTATTTCCTGCTGCCGGAAGATGCATAGGATGGTCGTTGGTCGAGGCAGGACGTTGGTCCATGATATGGGTCTGGCAATTGCCGGACAACAAACTATGCTGATGCGACCCGGAAAAATAATAAGGGAGAGGCCATGTCCGCATTTCTGACCAGCATGCCCGCTGTTCTGGCGTCCGTTCTGGCGATGGCTTACCCCCTTCCCTTTGGTCAGCCGCTGGAGCCGGGCAGCCGGGTCAGTCCTGAAGGCGAGATCGTTGATATCGACCAGGATCGCGCCAGAAGGATGACCGTTCCCGTCAGCATTGAGGGCAAGGGACCTTTTGCCTTTGTCATTGATACCGGCGCGGAGCGGACAGTTATCTCCCGCCGGATCGCCGATCAATTGGCGCTGGAAGGCGAAGAGCCGGCCAGGTTGATGAGCATTGCCGGGACCAGTATGGTGGACATGGTCTATGTGCCCAGCCTTACCCTCGGTCAGAAAAGTTATAATGGCCTGATTTCGCCGGTTCTGGCTGCAAGGCATATCGGTGGCGATGGGATATTGGGACTCGATGGCTTGCAGGACCAGCGCATATTATTTGATTTTCTTGCCAACCAAATTGTCATTGAAGATGCGGAGACAGCGCGCAGCAGACCGAAGTCGCGTGAAATCGTTGTGACTGCCAAACGCCGGTCCGGCCAGTTGATTTTCACGGATGCCACGATTTCCGGGATCAAAGTCAATGTTATTGTCGATACGGGAGCGCAGGTTTCGATCGCCAACACTATATTGCACAAAAGATTGCTGAAACGTGCAAAAGAGGTCGGGGATGACAATTTGCTGATCGCGGTCACCGGCGAGACATTGGGCGTGGAATTTGGCAGATTGCGCGAATTCCGTATCGGCCGCGCCCGCTTTGCCACGCTTCTGGTAGCCTTTGCAGATCCACCGCCGTTTGAGCGATTTGGGTTGGCCGACAAGCCGACCCTGTTGCTCGGCATGGATGTACTGCGGCAATTCGACCAGGTCGCGATCGACTTTCCCAATCGGAAGATTCATTTCCTGACCCCCAAAAATGCCCGACTTCATATCGACCAGCGGATTGGCACCCGCATTCCTTCCTGAGCGGACCGGCTGGTAAAACGCGCCCGGGGCATGCGGCCTTGCCTCGACCGGCTTCCGGAAAGCGAGCTGCCCTTGGCCATTCAGACGGGCATTTTCACAATCGATGGATTAAACCGCCACCGCCGTTCGTTCCCCTGGGATACAGCAACCGCCATGCAGGCCTGTTGTCCGATCTTGAAGGAGCGAACCGACTATGCGCATTTGTCTTGTCCTGCCGATATTTCTCACCGCTGTCAGTCCCCTGCACGCACAGGAGATCAGCGTTCCACAAAACAGCATCAGCAAAGACGAAACAGACTTCCAGCTGCTCGCGGGCGTTGAGCATGTCGAAGGAGATGTCGGTGAGGGGCTGGACTACAAGACCAGCTTTGCAACGACCGGCGTCGCGATGACCAGCGGCCGGTTCAGCGCGTCCGCTTCGATAGCCTATATTTCCTCCACCGCTCCGCAGGAGGTGATCATCAATCAGGGCGGTCTGTTCGGTACGCCCTTGCTCGCGTCCAGCGGCTCCCAGACGGGCGAAGTGAAGCGAGAGGGTATCGGTGACCTCTCGCTCCAAGCAGCCTATCAGCTGCCCGTCTCCGGCGTCGACGCCAGTATCGGCGCTTCGGTCAAACTTCCCACTGCCTCACAACAGAAGGGACTGGGAACCGGCAAGGTCGATTACGGCGTTTCCGGTCAGCTGTCGAAGAAACTGGGAGCGGTCGTGCCCTTTATCGGGGCCGGCTATACGATTATCGGCGAACCGGACAATTTCGCCACCCGCAACATTTTGTCCGGATCCGCCGGCAGCCATGTGCTGCTGGGCAAGAGCAGCGCATTGACCGCTGCTTATGCCTATGAACAGTCCGCTTCGACCAGCATCGGCGACCGCCAGAGCCTCAATATGGGGTTCGGAACCAATCTGACCCGCTCGGTCCGGCTCGGTGTTGACGGCGCCATCGGTCTGTCGGAAGCGGCGCCGGATACGAGGGTCGGACTCAAGCTGCGCGTCGGGCTTTAATTATGGCCTCGAGGGGCGAGCCCCGGGATGAGCCTCGTCCTATCCTGTCTTTCCGCCACTTTATGGGAGCCGGAATAGCGGCTCCTCTTCACCGCTTTGCCATTGCGGATATTTTTGCATGGTTGTCGCAAACAGCGGCGAGGCGAGATGATCGGCCAGCCATTTCTGCAGGGCCGGCAGCGGCAAGGAATCGAACCAGTCGCGGTCATTATTGGCAAACTGCCGGACAAAGGGGAAGATCGCGTGGTCGGCCAGGGTGGGCCGCTCTCCCGCCAGCTGGCCTGACTTCTGAAGCAGGGAATCGAGTTTTTCGAGAAAGGCCAGTCCGCCGGCGCGATGCTCGAGCGGATCGACATTGTCATAGCGGACCGGATATTTGTAGCGGTCGAGATGATGCTTGAACGGGCCGTCGGCTTCGGCGATCAGCGCCGCTTCGGCATCGCTTCCCTGCAGCCAGTGTTGCGGGTCATTATGGCCCAGCGCCCAGCGCATGATCGCCAGACTTTCATCAATGACCTCCCCGTCGGGCAGAACCAGCACCGGCACCGTGGCCTTGGGTGAGGCGGCAATCATCTCGTCGGGCTTGTCGCGCAACACGACCTCGCGCAGCCGGACGATAGTCTCGCTGACCAGCAGCGCCATACGGGCGCGCATCGCATAGGGGCAGCGGCGGAAGCTGTACAGGACCGGCAGGTCGGCCAGAACGGTCATGCCGTGCCCAGATGCTGCCTGCCTTCTTCCGCAGCCTTCTCGACCTGGCGCTGGCGTTCGCGATAGCGGGCGCGCTGCTCGTCGGTGCGCTGGTCGATGCAATGCGGGCAGGCTTCGCCGGGAATATAGTCCGGCGAGGCCCGGTCGGCGGCATTGAGCGGCATCCGGCAGGCATAGCATTGCGCATAATCGGCTTCGCGCAGTCCGTGGCCAACGGCGACTCTCTGGTCGAACAGGAAACAGTCGCCCTGCCAGAGACTGTCGGTTTCGGGGACATTTTCAAGATATTTCAGGATGCCGCCCTTGAGATGGCGGACATCGTCAAAGCCCTGCGCCTTGACATAGGCGGTCGCTTTCTCGCAGCGGATGCCGCCGGTACAGAACATCGCGATCTTCGGTTTCTTGTCCGAATCCTGACGCAATTTCTCCGAAAAATCGTCGAACCAGGCCGGAAAGTCGCGGAAGGATTCGGTTTTCGGGTCGATCGCGCCTTCGAACGTACCGATCGCCACTTCATAGGCGTTGCGGGTGTCGATCACGATCGTGTCGGGGTCAGCGATCAGACTGTTCCATTCCGCCGGGTCAACATAATGGCCCTTTTCGGTCGCGGCATCGACGCCCTCGACGCCCATTGAGACAATCTCCTTCTTCAGCCGGACCTTCATCCGCAAAAAGGGCATAGCGCTGGCTTCGGAATATTTGACCTCGAGATCGGCGAAGCGCGGCAGCGCCCGCAGCCCGTCAATCACTCGGTCAATCGCATCGGGCGCACCGGCGATGGTGCCGTTGATTCCTTCCGGAGCGAGCAGGATCGTGCCTTTCAGGCCATGCGCTTCGCACAGCGGCAGCACTTGCAGGCGCAGCGCCGCAGGGTCCTCGACCACAGCAAAATGATAGAGTGCAGCGACTTTTACGGGAGATTCGGATTCGGTCATGGCAGCGCATATAGGATGGTTGTCCGGGAAATTCCAATAGAGCGGCTTGCATCGCCAGAATGTTCATCGCATAGCGACAGCATGGTTCCCCTTCTGTTCGCTCGTCACCGCTTTGATATCGTCGCTCCGGCGGCGCTCCACTGGCCGGCAAAAAATGCGCTGCTGGTGGCGGACCTGCATCTGGAAAAGGCCAGTTTCTACGCGCGGCAAGGCCAGATGCTGCCGCCCTATGACAGCCAGGCGACGCTGGAGGAACTGGCGGGGCTGGTTCGCGATACCGGCGCGACCACGGTCTTCTGTCTCGGCGACAATTATCATGATGATGGCGGCGAGGCGCGGCTGGAACCGGAAGCGGCCAGACGACTCGCCGGAATGACCGCAGCACTGGACTGGATCTGGATCACCGGCAATCACGACCGCGATGTCGCTGGCCTGTGGGGCGGGTCGGTGGTCGACGAATGGACCGGCGATGGCCTTGCCCTCCGCCACCAGGCTTTCCCGAGCAGCCGCTTGCCGGAAATATCGGGCCATTATCATCCCAAGATGCGCGTTGCGGTGCGCGGTCGCCATGTTTCCCGGCGCTGCTTTGTCCGCGGACCGCGGCATCTGATCCTGCCCGCCTTCGGCGCGCTGACCGGCGGCATGGCGGCGCATGACCCGGCGATCGAGGCCTGTGTCGGCGGGCCGGCCGAGGCGATCATTGGTCTGAAGGAACAGCCGGTCTGCTTTCCCCTGCCCTTTGTCGACCGCGCAATAGAAACGGTCGATGAACGGCAGTTTGCATTGCCTCTGGTCACCGGCGCCCCCTGACTGCTAACGGTCCTGCCATGGATCGATTCAAACCCTATCGCGACCAGCTTGCGGCACTGGAAAAGGCAGGTCGCAAGCGGCGTCTGTTGATGCCGGCGGGCAAGGATTTTTCCTCCAATGACTATCTCGGGCTGGCACACAGTCCCGTTCTGCAGGCCATCGCGCAAAGAGCCATTGCCAATGGCATCGCCCATGGCTCGGGCGGTTCGCGGCTGCTCGGCGGCAATCATCCCGAGCATGAAGCGCTGGAGGCCTTTGCCGCGAGCCATTATGGCGCGGAGGCCAGCCTGTTCTTCGGCTCCGGTTTTGCCGCGAACAGCGCCCTGTTCGCTACCCTGCCGCAGACCGGCGATCTCCTGTTGTATGACGCGTTCATCCACGCCAGCGTCCATGACGGCATGAAGCTGGGCCGCGCCCGGTTCCAGCCTTTCCCCCATAATGACTGCAATGCCCTGGAACAGGCCATCCGGGTCTGGCGCGCGTCCGGAGGGACGGGCACCGTCTGGATTGCGGTCGAAAGCCTGTACAGCATGGATGGTGACCGGGCACCGCTGGCCGATTTGACACGCATCGCCGACAGCCATGACGCGATGCTGGTGATCGACGAGGCGCATGCCGTCGGCGTGTTCGGCGACCGCGGTGCCGGTCTGGCCGCAGAGCTCGGCAAGCGCGACAATATCCTGATCCTGCGAACAATCGGCAAGGCGCTGGGCGGAGAGGGTGGCCTGCTGACCATGCCGAGCGTCCTCCGCGACTTTTTCATCAACCGCGCTCGCCCCTTTATCTTTTCCACCGCCCCCAGCCCGCTGACCGCGCATCTGGCCCATCAGGCGATTGTCCATGTCGGGGAAACGCCCTCGCTGCGGACCGGCCTGGCCGACCATATCGCGCTGGCCCGCAGCTGTTTTGCCGGTCTCAATCTTGCCGAGGGACAGGACAGCCAGATTTTCCCGATCATCATCGGTGATGACCGGGTCGCGGTGACCGTGGCCACGCTGCTGCAGGGCAAGGGCTTCGATGTCCGGGCGATTCGTCCGCCGACGGTGCCGGCCGGCACCGCACGCCTGCGCATTTCACTGACCCTGAATGTAACGGCAGATGACATCCGCAGCCTTGCCGCGGCGCTGGAGGAAGCGCTGGCGGTGGCAGAAGCGGCATGAGCGGGCAGTTCGTCATCACCGGCACCGATACCGATATCGGCAAGACCGTTTTTGCAGCGGCGCTGACCGCGGCTCTTGAGGGCCATTATTGGAAGCCGGTCCAGGCAGGTCTCGCCGAGGGCACCGACAGCGAGACCGTGGCTCGGCTCGGCGGCATCGATTCATCGCGGATCCTGCCCGAGCGTTTCCGGCTGCAAATTCCCGCTTCGCCGCATTTTTCTGCGGCTGCGGAAGGAATTGCCATCGGTCTCGACGATCTGGTCCTTCCGGAGGTCGACGGCCCGCTGATCATCGAGGGTGCCGGCGGAGCGCTGGTCCCAGTCAATCCGGACTTGCTGTTTGCCGATCTTTTTGCCCACTGGGGCCTACCGGTGATCCTTGTCGCCTCGACCCGGCTGGGGACGATCAACCACAGCCTGCTGACCATCGAGGCGCTGCGCAGCCGCGGCATTGCGATTCACGGCATCGCCTTTGTCGGCCCGAAACATGCCGACAGCGAGCAGACCATCTGCCGGTTGGGCGACGTCAGGCGGCTGGGACGGTTGCCGGTCATCGACCATCTGTCGCCAGCGACTCTGACGGCCGCCTTTGATGCCAATTTCGCTGTCGCGGATTTTATGCCATGAGCCTCAATATCTGGCACCCGTTTACCCAGCACGGTCTGGGCGAGCCGATTCCGGAAATCGCGCGAGCCGAGGGCGCGGCGCTGTACCGCGCGGACGGCACAGAGATTATCGATGCCATCTCCAGCTGGTGGGTGCAGACCCATGGGCATTGCCACCCCAAAATCGTCGCCGCAATCCAGGAGCAGAGCGCCCGGCTGGACCAGATCATCTTTGCCGGCTGGACCCATCCGCCGGCGCGCGCGCTGGCCGAGGGCCTCGCGGACTTTCTGCCCGAATCGCTCGCCCATATTTTCTTTTCCGACAGCGGCTCAACGGCAGTCGAGGTCGCGCTGAAAATGGCGCTGGGCTATTGGCACAATCGCGGTGAGGCGCGCCACAAGATCCTGGTGATGGAGCACAGCTATCATGGCGATACGATCGGTGCGATGTCGGTCGGCGCGCGCGGCGTGTTCAACCGCGCCTATGCGCCCTTGCTGTTCGATGTCGGCACCCTGTCCTTCCCGGAAGCCGGAGCGGAACAGCGAACGCTGGAAGAATTGGAAGCATATTGCCGCAACCCCGACGATCCGCCAGCGGCGCTGATTGTCGAGCCGCTGATCCTCGGCGCCGGCGGCATGAAAATCTACACGCCTGCGGTATTGGCGCAGATGGCAGCGATCTGCCGTGCGCATGGCGTGCTGTTCATCGCCGACGAGGTGATGACCGGCTGGGGCCGCACCGGCACCGTCTTTGCCTGCGAACAGGCCGGAGTCGAGCCGGATATATTGTGCATGGCCAAGGGTCTGACCGGCGGCGTGATCCCGCTGGCCGTCACCGCTGCCAGCGATGCGATATATAAGGCGCATTTTTCCGAAGACCGGGCGCAGATGTTCTTTCACTCGAGCAGCTTTACCGCCAATCCGATTGCCTGTGCGGCCGCCAGTGCCAATCTGGCGATCTGGCGCAACGAGCCGGTGAAGCAGCGAATCGACGCGATCATCGCTTCGCACCAGGCGTTTGCCCGCCGACTGCAGCGCAAGGCGAACATCAGCGGCCTGCGCCAGTGCGGCACGATTTTGGCGCTGGAAATCGACGATGGCGCCGGCGATTATATGTCCGATTTCGGCCCGCGGCTGCTGCGCTTTTTCCGTGACCGGGACATATTGCTGCGCCCGCTGGGCAACACGATCTATATCATGCCCCCTTATTGCATCACCGCCGAGCAACTCGAATCCGTCTACCGGGTTATCGAGGAAGCGATCGACCATTTCGAACCATCCTGATTCCCGGGGGCAAGGAAAGTTTTTTGCATAAGCCCGCAAAACCCGCCAAGGACATAATATGGAAATTATAGATTCGCTAATGGTCAAGATCGCGCTGATCGGCCTGCTTGGCATCGGCGCGCAGTGGATCGCCTGGCGGACCGGTCGTCCGGCCATTGCGCTGATGCTGATCGTCGGCATTATCGCCGGCCCCGTGCTGGGCATCATTGATCCAGAACGCGATTTTGGCGCCCTGCAGGAGCCGATCATCAAGCTGGCGGTGGCGGTGATTCTGTTCGAGGGTGGTCTCAGCCTGAATTTCCGCGAATTGCGCCAGGCGGGCGGAGCGGTGACCACGATGGTCCTGATCGCCGGTCCGATCGCCTGGGTCCTGGGCACGGCGGCCGCGCATTATGGCGCCGGCCTGTCCTGGGAAATCTCGGCGCTGCTCGGCGGTATCATGATCGTTACCGGGCCGACCGTGATCGGCCCGATGCTGCGCACGCTGCGGGTGCCGTCGCGGGTCCGCAATATCCTGAAATGGGAAGGCATCGTCAACGATCCGATCGGCGCCTTGCTGGCCGTCGGAATCTACGCCTATATCACTTATGAAGGCCCCAATGCCAATATCGCCGTGATCAGCATGGACGTGCTGGCAGCAAGCTTCATTGCCGGCCTGATCGGTGCCGGGCTCGGCTTTGCCGTCACCTGGCTGTTTCCCAGAGGGCTGGTGCCAGAATATCTGAAGGCGCCTTTTCTGCTAGTGACCGTGATTGCCGGCTTTGTCATCGCCGATCTGATCAAGCATGAAACCGGGCTGATTACCGTGACGGTAATGGGCATCGTGATGGGCAACCGGCAAATCTACTCCAGCCAGGCGCTGTACCGGTTCAAGGAAGATCTTGCGGTGCTGCTGATCTCCGGCGTGTTCATCATTCTGTCGGCGACGCTGGACTGGGAAACGGTGCAGCAGTTCCGGCCGCAGTTCATCATCTTCCTGATCCTGCTGCTGTTCGTGGTACGCCCGGTCTCGGTGCTGATCGCTCTGCTGTTCAGTTCGGTTCCCTGGCGCGAACGGCTGTTCATCGCCTGGATCGCGCCGCGCGGGATCGTGGCGGTCGCGATCACCGGCCTGTTCGCGATTCGGCTCGTCGACTATGGGTTGCCCGGCGCAGAAGCGCTGGTGCCGCTCAGCTTTGCGGTCGTCATCGCGACGATCTTCGCGCACGGCTTTTCCGCCTCCTGGGTCGCCGAACGGCTGGGAATTTCCGAGGGCAAGGGCGAAGGCGTGCTGATTGCCGGAGCCAATCGCTGGTCGATTGCCCTTGGCAAGATGCTGAAATCGCTGGATATTGACGTGCTGATTACGGACAATAGCCGCTTTGCCTTGCGCCGCGCGCACAGCGAGGGTCTGGCCACTCGCCATGGCGATGTGCTCGAAGAAGCGCATGACGACAATATCGACATGGGCGAATATCAGCATCTGATCGCCGCGACCGACAATGACAGCCAGAACCAGCTGATCACCGCCGATCTCGGCCCGGAAATGGGCTATGAGCAGATCAGCCGGCTGGCCAATGACAGCCAGAGCAAGAGCCGGGTCGGCCATGGTCGGCTGCTGTTCGAATCCGGTGCCGATTTTGCCACCTTGCTGGACCGTGATCTGGCTGGCTGGCGATTCAGCAAGACCAATATCACCGAAAAATTCACCGCCGAAGATTATCGCAGGAATCTGGAAGAAGGCGAGGAACCGCTGGCCGTGCTCAAGCCGGACCGCCGCCTGTTGTTCTTTGCCACCGATGCCCGTCCGGTGATCGAGGATGGCGACGTCGTGATCAGCTATGTCGCCGCGGACACGCCGGAAGAACGCAAGGCAGACCGGGCAGCCAAGGACAGCGAAAAAAATCCGGATAGGAACGGCGGAAAAAAGGCGAAAACTGACTAGCCGGCCGGCGTGGGGCGCGGCCCGAAGAGAGCCGTGCCAACCCGGACATGGGTGGCACCCAGCTTGACCGCGCTTTCAAAATCTCCCGACATGCCCATGCTGAGGCCCGCAAGCCCTTGGTCGCGGGCGAGCTTGGCAAGCAGCGTAAAATAGGGAGCCGGATTGCTGTCATCCGGCGGGATGGCCATCAGCCCCGCGATATTCAGTCCCGCTTTCCGCGCCTGCTCGACCAGTGCGGGGACAGCGGCAATCTCGCAGCCGCCTTTTTGCGGTTCTTCCCCGATATTGACCTGCACAAAACAGGGAATGCGCCGGTCCTGCCGGTCCATTTCCTTCGCCAGCGCCTTGAGCAGCGAAGGCCGGTCGAGCGAATGGATATAATCGAAAAGGGCAACGGCTTCGGCCGCCTTGTTCGACTGGAGCTGGCCAATCATGTGCAGCTTGCTATCCGGATAGTCCGCTTTCAACGCAGGCCATTTGTCCGCTGCTTCCTGCACCCTGTTTTCCCCGAAGACGCGCTGACCGGCCTCCAGCAGGGGCCGGATATCGTCGCTGCTGCGGGTTTTCGACACGGCAATAAGCGTGATATCGGATGGCTTGCGGCCTGCTATTCGCGCCGCCTTTTCGATCTTGCCGGTGATCTCTTTCAGTGCCTGCTTTGCCAAGGTTTAATCTCTCTCAGTCATTCTCTTTCGCCAAGCTTGCGTCTATAGGCCGGCTTATGTCGAGAGACCAGCCCTGCCCCCTGAAACCGTCGGGTTCTTCGCTGCCGCGGATATGGCTGTTCACCGATGAACGGAACGATGCGGCGCTCGACCAGGCGATCCTGCGCCTGCCGCGCGGCAGCGGCATCGTCTTTCGTCACCATCATCTGAGCGAGAGCCTGCGCCGGGCGCGGTTCGAGACGATCCAAAAGCTGGCGCGGCGGCGTGGACATGTGCTGATGCTGGCCGGATCCCCTTTCCTGGCCCGCCGCTGGCGCGCCGATGGCGTGCATGGCCGCATGGCGCGGCGGCCCATGATCGGCGGGCTGCTGCGCAGCGCACCGGTGCATGACGCCGGGGAAATTCAGCAGGCCAACCGCTCGGGCGCCGATATATTTTTTCTCTCGCCGATTTTTTCGACCCGGTCCCATCGCGGCCAGCGTCCGCTGAACGGCATGCAGGCGCGGCGTCTGGCGCGATCATGCAATGGTGTGGTCATCTATCTCGGCGGTATGACCGCGCGCCGCTACCGCATGGTCCGGAATCGTCGGACCCATGGCTGGGCCGCGATCGATGCCCTGAGCTGAGCGCTATTTCTAGAAGCGGAACTGGGTTCCAACATAGACCGCCTGGCTATCCTGACGATTGTCGGTCAGGGGTGCCATCCGGTCGCGCTCGTTATTGATCCGCAGACCGGCGGTGACGTTGAGATTACGGGTCAGCGAATAGCTGCCGCCGACATCCAGCGTATAATCTTTCTGGCTGGCATCGAGAGCCCGCGGTGCCGCGTTGATCGGAGCCGAGGCATCGATCGACATGCGCGGACTGAAGCGGCTCTTCTTGCCGGAATCCTGATCCTCGATCAGCTTGCCGGAGCCGATTTCGGACAGGTCAGGCAGGTTGCTGCCCAGTTTCTTGACCGGAATCGCAAAGCTCTTCAGACCCTTGGCGGAGCCCAGGCTGTAGGAGACAGGAGCAATTTTCGCTGTGCTGATCATGCCCGATCCGGGTGCGCCAGCGAGGATATTTTCACGAATGGACACTGCATCGGCATCGGATTTCTGGCGAACAACCACCGTGACCGAACGCTCGCCGTCACGCGTGCCGCCCGCGGGCGTGAATTTGAAGCTGCTATTTCCGCGCAAGGCGTTGAGACTATATTTGGCAGCCAGATCGGGATCGACACCGGCGACCGTGAAGGAACCGATCGATCCGAGGGTTTTCAGGGATACGATATTGTCATCGCTGGAAAGCACTTTCGCCAGGGCAGGAGTCATGACAAGACCGGAGATCGCGAGTCCCGTCGCTAACCAACCGAAATGACTAACCTTTTTCGTCATGATGAAAATGCTTCCCCTTTGTATGATCTGCAATATAGCAAAATATGCCAGTCTGCACGAGTCAACATACTGTTTTTGTCTAATTTTTCCAAACTAGCGGTTTTCTGTTGCAGTTCGGTTACGCTTTTGTCCAGACCCTGGTGGCCAGTCCTAGCAAAAAGAAGATGAACTGAGGATGATATTTCCCTCATTCAACTGGGGTTCACTCGGCGCTGCACAAGAGCAAAACATGCGCTTGTGCTTGCCCCTTGCGGCAAAGCATTTATAGAGAGCGCTGAAATGATATCATGTCCGAAACAAATCCTGCAAAAAAGATTTGGTATCGGCGCAATATGCAACCAGGAGCGCTTCATGTCCCGCCTCAAATCTTCTTTCTTCCTGCGGCCTGCAACTGCTAGCCTGCTGGCATTGTCCCTGCTGTCCGCTTGTGGTGGCAAGGAACGGCCCCAGGCCGATCTGGCCGCGTCCCAGGTGACGACGATCGGCGTGAACAGCTATTTGTGGCGCGCTTCGCTGGACGCGCTGTCGTTCATGCCGCTGACCCAGACCGACAGCAATGGCGGAGTGATCCTGACCGACTGGTATGTGAATCCCGAAAATCCGGGCGAGCGGATGAAAATCAATGTGTCGATCCTCGACCAGGATTTGCGCGCCGATGCCTTGCGCGTTGCGGCATCGCGGCAGGTCTATACCAATGGCAACTGGGTGGATGCGCCGGTCAAGGCAGCGACCACGCAGAAGCTGGAACAGATCATCCTCACCAAGGCCCGCGACCTGCGGCGCGGTGCGATCCGCAACTAATTTTTCCTGCGACATAATGGGGCCGCAATGACCGATCAGCGATTCAATCCACTGGCGGCAGATAAGCGCTGGCAAACGCGCTGGGCCGAATCGCGCGTGTTCGAGGCGGATGACGCGAGCAGCAAACCGCGCAGCTATGTGCTCGAGATGTTTCCCTATCCATCGGGCCGCATCCACATGGGCCATGTCCGCAACTATACGATGGGCGACGTGCTGGCCCGGTTCCGGCGGATGCAGGGCTTTGAAGTGCTGCACCCGATGGGCTGGGACGCATTCGGCATGCCGGCGGAAAATGCCGCGATGGAAAAGAAGGTCCATCCCGGCGAATGGACCAGAGCCAATATCGCGGCGATGCGCAGCCAGCTGAAAACGCTGGGCTTTGCCTTTGACTGGAGCCGCGAGCTGGCAACCTGCGACCCCGAATATTATGGTCAGGAACAGGCCTTGTTCATCGACCTGTTCGAGGGCGGGCTGGTCTATCGCAAGGAATCGGCGGTCAACTGGGACCCGGTCGACATGACCGTGCTGGCCAACGAACAGGTGATCGACGGCAAGGGCTGGCGCTCGGGGGCCCAGGTCGAGAAGCGCAAGCTCAGCCAGTGGTTTCTCAAGATCACCGATTTTGCCGAGGATCTGCTCGCCGGACTGGACGAGCTCAAGGCATGGCCGGACAAGGTGCGGCTGATGCAGGAAAACTGGATCGGCAAGTCGCAGGGCCTGCAATTCCATTTCGCCCTCGCTGAACCGCAAGCCGATATTTCGACCGTCGAAGTGTTTTCCACACGACCGGACACGATTTTCGGGGCGAGCTTTGTGGCGCTGGCGGCGGATCATCCGCTGACCCAGCAGCTGGCCGGCCAGAATCCGGCGCTCGCGGCTTTCGCCGAGGAATGCAAGGCGGGCGGCACCACGGCGGCCGAGCTCGAGACGATGGAGAAAAAGGGCTTTGATACCGGCCTGACCGTCACCCATCCGCTCGATCCGGACTGGCAGCTGCCGGTCTATGTCGCCAATTTCGTGCTGATGGATTATGGCACCGGCGCCGTGTTCGGCGTGCCGGCGCATGACCAGCGCGATCTCGACTTTGCCCGTAAATATGATCTGCCAGTCAAGCGTGTGGTTTCCGATGGCGAGGAAACGGCGGCGGAATTTGCCGGCGACGAGGCCTATAGCGGACCCGGAAAAATCGTGAACAGCGCCTTTCTCGACGGCATGACGAGTGAGGAAGCGCAGCAGAATATCATCGACCGCGCGCAAGCGGAAGGCTGGGGCAGGGCGCAGACCACCTGGCGGCTGCGCGACTGGGGTGTTTCGCGGCAACGCTACTGGGGCACGCCGATTCCGATCATCCACTGCGATGCCTGCGGTCCGGTACCGGTGCCGAAGGACCAGCTGCCGGTGGTGCTGCCGGAGGATATCGATTTTGAAACCCCCGGCAATCCGCTGGAACGGCACGCGACCTGGAAACATGTCCACTGCCCGAAATGCGGCAAGGCGGCGCGCCGCGAGACCGATACGCTCGACACCTTTGTCGACAGCAGCTGGTATTTCCTGCGCTTTGCCAGCCAGCCCGATGACCGGCCCTTTGATCCCGATGTGGTGAAAAAATGGCTGCCAGTGACGCAATATATCGGCGGCGTCGAACATGCGATCCTGCATCTGCTCTATGCGCGGTTCTGGACGCGGGCGCTGGCCAGTATCGGCAAGCTGGATTTTAAGTGCAGCGGGTGTCACCGATTCCTTCAGATCGTTGCTCTCGTCGGTCATCAGGAT
>JAUCYS010000016.1 GCA_030373505.1 Parasphingorhabdus sp. | reverse complement strand
ACTGAATCAGAAAATCGGCGCGGACGAAAGGGTATTTTTAGAGGTGGCCTATAGAATGATTTTAAGATTAAGATTCTTGAGACGGTCGATAGAACTAACTCGATATAAGTTATTGCGAACGTATTGAAAATAGTTAAAAATCAATCCTGATGCTTGATCAATCTTTTTCATTTAAAAACTTTCGTGATATTTATGATCGTGAAAACAGGCGAGGCCAAAACTTAGACAAAAAGTTTTTTCCCGACCTTGTCGACCTGAACTTGAGAATTAAGGTTATTCGAGACAAGATCCGAACCTTACGCAAGACCAATACGGCGATAGGGAAAGATGAGCTTAATCTCAAACTGGCGGCGCCGATAAAAAAGCTAGAAGAACTCAAAAATCTTCGGGGCGGCACGATCGATGCTCGCTTGGAAGAGGTTTCTCGGGTAGTTTCGGAGAAAGGCTTTCAACTCGCCCTGTCTGAGGCGGAAGGTCCGCAAGGAAAGATGCTGTACCCAATTGAAGGCAACGCCCCAGCGTATTTTACCGCCAAGCAGCTACAGATAAATTTGTCACGCCTATATAAGGTCAAGCCTTCAGTCCGTAGGTCGATTGTAAATCAAACAAGAAGCATGTTAAACTGTAAATTCGGATTATTCGTAGTCAGGACAGATATAACATCGTTCTTTGAGAGTATTGACCGAGAAAAATTGCTCGTGAAGCTCAGTAACGATCAACTTCTAAGCTTTTCCTCACGACGGCATATACAAGGAATTCTGAGATCGTATACCCAGCTTAGTGGTAATTCACGCGGCATCCCAAGAGGAGTGGGGATTAGCGCGTATTTATCGGAGTTGTATATGCGCGAGATTGATAGTGAAATTCGACAGATGGAAAGCCTGACGTACTACGCGAGGTACGTAGACGATATAATCGCAATATTTTCGCCTACCGCAATGGACGACGTTACCAAATTTTTACCCGCAATTAGATCGACAGTTGAATCGTCCGGCCTCAGTCTTAATGAAGGTAAAACAACACAAGGTCCGTGCAACACCACTACAGCCCTAAATTTTGAATACCTTGGCTATCGCTTCACTGTGATTGGAGGCAATTGCGAGATCGGAATGTCTAGCGGCAAACAATCTCGATACCGCTCAAGAATTGACAGGTGCTTTGAAGCTTATGAACGGACTGTTGTGACATCGCAAAAGGCCGCATTCAAGCTACTCGTCTCGCGGATCAAATTCCTTACAGGAAATACTAGATTACTCAACAACAAACGCCATGCTTACACGGGAATTTACTTTACAAATAGTAGCATGACCAAAATCAATGGCCTTTCTAGTTTAGACCAATATCTAAGACATAAAACAATGAAGTTGGATAGCGCCACATTACAAGATCGTCTTGACAGCTACTCTTTCGTAGACGGATTTCTAAAGAGACCATTTTATAGGTACAACGCCAAAGATTTAACGAAGATAGTAGAAGCGTGGCGCTATGACGAATAAAAAGACCCGTCTCGCACACCGTATGCAGCGACCAGTCCTGTCCGACGTTCTGCCTTTTGAGGTACCCGCATCATTTAACAATCGCCATTTTTTTCATCTCATCGCGAAATACAAGATGCGCCTACAAGACAACCACTTGGTTTGGCAAAGTTCTGATGACCGGGTTGATGTATTTGCAAGACTGATTTGCGGCGACAACGATTCTACCGTTACCAGCCACACCCGCTGGCAATTCGGCAAATTGCTCCATATTCGACAAATTGAGGTCTTAACACACCGCCGCGTGACCATGCCATTTCAATTTCAAATATGTCACAAAAGCAATTCGGGACGAACCCTAACCGTTCCACATCCACTGAATCAGCTGGCGGTCGCAGAGTTCTACAACGATCATTCCGACACGATAATTTACTTTGCGGGTCTCAGTGACTTTTCAATTCGCAAACCAACAGAAGTAGCTAGGTTCTCTAATTTTAACGATAGGCTTCATGAAAAGCTTCTGAACAAGGAAGAGAGTGGCATCGAAGAAAGCGGCCGAGAGTATGATCAACTTGGATCATTCTTTGTCTACAAGCAATACAGTAACATCTTCAAATTCTTTGAATCTTATAGCTACCACCGTGCGGAAAAGCGGTTTAATGCGATGGCACAGATAGATGTTTCAAAATGCTTTGACAGTATTTACACCCATTCGCTTCCCTGGGCCGTCCACGGCAAGCGATCTGTCAAAGACGGACTAACGGATTCAAAGACGACTTTCGGGGGAAAATTTGATGCGTTACTACAAAACATCAATCAGAATGAAACCAATGGGATTGTAATAGGCCCCGAATTTTCCCGTATTTTCGCAGAAATTATCCTACAGTCGGTTGATACTCAACTTGAGAAGCGGCTGCGAGACAAACACGAATTATTACACAAAGTAGATTACCGAATATTTCGATATGTTGATGACTATTTCATATTTTTTGACTCTTCAACAAATTTGGAAACTATTACCGAAAATCTAAAGTATTTCCTTTCTGAAGTTAAACTCCATATAAACGATGCAAAGACAATTATTTACGAAAAGCCTATCATCACGGGTATAACAATTGCTAAAAATCAAATTGCTTCACTCTTAGCAGAATCTTTGAGGGCAGAGAATAAAGACGTCGAACCAGTGCTAGCCGATGATGAAAAGAATGGAGATGAATCAGAGCATTCATCCTGTCAAAAGGTTAGCTTTCATTGCAAAATAGATAGCAATAGATTAATAATAGAGTACAAATCTATATTAAAAATTACGGGTGTCAGCTATTTAAACGTCTCTAACTACGCATTTTCTGTGATTGAAAAGCGAACTGACGAAATATTATCATGCTACGCAAGAGCTGAACCGGGCTATCGGACTGAAAAGACACTTATATCGTCTCTGACGAGTCTTATGGAGTTTTCTTTCTTTCTGTATTCTGCATCGCCTCGCGTAAACCTTTCTATTAGACTTGCGCGCACAATAACGGTGATTTGCAAGTCGATCCGTGACCTCTGTATAGGTCAAGAGAGCAGACATCATTTTTTCAAGTACGTACACGACAATGCATCTGACCAACTCAAGAAGAATCGATCACTGGAATTTAAAGAAATTGAGAATCTTTACTTATTGACAGCGCTCAGAGAGCTTGGAAGGAACTATTGGATCGATGAGGATGTTCTTAGGCAGCATATGCTCATCAAAATTGATAGTGAAAATGAAAATCAATATTATCGCGACGAATATCTTGGATACTTCTCCATAACAGTATCTTTATTATACATGGGGTCAAAAAGAAAGTACGCCAAATTGCGGAGTTTTGTTGAGATGCAAGCCGTCGAGAAAATAGAAACCCGCGAGAAATATCGGTACAGGGATGCTGAGGTGCTGATGTTGGCGATAGACATGCTTGCCTATCCACATTTGAGTGCCTCTGCAAGATCTCGCATCTGCGCCGTTTACGATCTGGATGCAGGCGATTTGACAAAGCTGAAAGACCTTTCCGAAAGTTGGTTTACCACTTGGAATAGAGGTAGCTTGCTAGAAGAGCTTGATGCGAAGCGTAGTCGTGAGGTATACTAATCTCGGCGCACCGTCCGAACCATGAATAGCTGTGGGCAGCTCACACACCAGCGCCAATCCTCTGTCTTTGCTGAAATCGAAGATAGAAAAGAAGCCGGTAGGGGCGGGCCGGTCTTCGCTATCCCAATAGATGAAATTACTGTGGCGGCGCACTAATTACCAGATGCTATGGTTTGCGCATTACCGGGTGTCTCGACTTCGCTCGACACGAACGGTTGCGATTCCGTTAGTGGTGAGCTTGTCGAACCACGCCTCTCGACGATAGCTGTCCTTCGACAAGCTCAGGACGAACGGCAGCTCGGTGGCCCGGTGTCTCGACCTTGGCCTGTCCTGAGCGCCTGCCCTGGCAGGCAGCCGAAGGGCTCGACACGCACGGGGTGATGTGCTCCGCGCCTGACGCGGAGCTTTGGCCTCGCTCACCGATGGTTCTTGCCGCACAGGGCTCCGCGTCGAGCGCGGAGCACAATTTCCTGATCCAACAGGCTTTCCTACAGGTTGGGGGTTCTGGTATGGATTCGGCATGGCACAGAAGAAAGCGAATGGTGGCAAGACCGTTCGTCCTGAGCCTGTCGAAGGACGCCTTGCAGACGAACGAGGCCCGTCGACAAGCTCAGGGCGAACGGATCTGGTTCCCCTGCAAACACCCCCCACGAAACCTCCCAAAAAACCCCGCGCGCCGCGCCATGACGGCTGGACCGAGGCGCGGCGCAAGACCTTTCTGGCGGTGCTGCGCGAGAGCGGCTGCGTGCGCGATGCCTGCCGGGTGGCGGGGATTTCGACCACATCGGCTTACCGGCTGCGGCGGCGCGAGCCGGAGATTGCGGTGCTGTGGGAGGAGGCGCAGGCCAATGCGCAGCGCGGGCTGGTGGCGGTGGCGCACCAGCATGCGGTGGTCGGCAAGGAGACGGTGATCTACCGCCACGGCGAGGAGGTCGAGCGGCGGGTGGCGCCGTCGGACGCGATGCTGGCGCTGCTGATCAGGCGCGGCGATCTCGGCGGGCGGATCGGCGCGCGGACCGCGGACAAGGTGCTGACCTGGGAGGAATGGCAGGACGGGCTGCGCTTTGACGAGGCGGGCAACAAGGTCAGCGAGCAGGAGGAGATGATGGCAGTGCGGGCGTCGCTCGATGCCAAGCTGGGCGCGATGCGGGTGAAGCTGCTGGCGCGGCAGCAGCAGGAGGAGGCCGAGCTGCAGGCGCGCGAGGCGCGGGTGGCAGAGTGGGAGGCGAAATATGGCGGGGGGTGACGGCGGTTGTGCTCCGCGCTTGACGCGGAGCCCTGCGCGTCGAAACGCGATCACCTTTTGTCTCCAGAGCTCCGCGTCAGGCGCGGAGCACGGGGGGTCTCAATGGACGGGGGGGGGGGGCTTTGCCGGGTGTCTCGACTGCGCTCGACACGAACGGGTTCGTCATTGCGAGCGCAGCGAAGCAATCCAGAGCGTCTGATCGCGCAGTCCGGTGTCTGCCGCACTGGATTGCTTCGCTGCGCTCGCAATGACGGCGATGGTGCCTTGCCGGGCAGGCTCCGCATCAAGTGCGGAGCACAGCAACTGCCCTCAGATGCCGCCGTCGGTGACTTCGTAGCCGGCTTCCTCGAGGCTCGCTTTCAGGGCAGCGCGGCAGGTTTCGAGCTCGTGGGGCTCGGTCGAGCGGACGACGAAATTGGCGCCGACGGTGCCGTCGCGGAAGAAGGGATAGCTGCCGATGACGCAGCTGTCGTGCGCCTTTTCGGTGTCGCGGAGGATGCTCGCGATTTCGCTTTCCGGGGCCCAGGCGCCGAGCGTGGCGGAGAGCAAGGGTGCGCCGCCCTCGAGCGTGCCGGTGAGCGCGTCGAGCATGCCGGCGGTGATATGGGGGACGCCCGCCATCATGTAGATATTGTCGATATGGATGCCGGGGGCGCCGGACATGCGGTTGGGGATCAGCTCGGCGCCGTCGGGCACCCGGGCCATGCGCAGCCGGCCCTCGTTGAGGCCGCCGCGGGTGGTATAATATTGCTCGAGAATGGCGCGGGCCTCGGGATGGATCACGACTTCCACGCCCAGCGCGGCGGCAACCGCGTCGACGGTGATATCGTCATGAGTCGGGCCGATGCCGCCGGTGGTGAACAGATAGTCGTTGCGCGCGCGCAGGATGTTCACCGCCTCGGCGATATGGCCCATGTCGTCGGCGACTACGCGGACCTCGGCGAGGCGGATGCCCTGGACGTTGAGCCAGCTGGCGACCTGGGCGATATTCTTGTCCTGGGTGCGGCCGGAGAGGATTTCATCGCCGATCACGATCAGCGCGGCGGTCCAGATTTTCTTGTCATTCATGGCGGCTGTATAGAGCGAGCGGAAGCGCTTTGGGAATATGTTATTTGGTGCCGGTGGCAGCGCGGGCGCGCGAGGGCGGAGGCGCGGCGGCCGCCTGCCCGCCTCTGGCGGCGGACACAGGGGCAAAATCGCCTTCGGGCGGCCAGACGATCTGGTCGAGATCGATGGTTTTCCAGCTGGGCGGACGGCCGAGCCGGGCGTTGAACTGATAGTTGAAGGCAAAGGGAGCCGTCTCGTCCACCCTGCGCAGGTCGCTGCCGTAGATCGCCTGCACAGCCTGCGGGTCGTAGCCCATCAGCTCGAGCAGCGTCGGGAAGACCTGAAAATGGCTGGTCCGGTTCCGGCCCTGGGCGGCGGCGGCGTCCCAGTCGATTCCGCCGGAGCGCCTGGCGGGATCGGCGGATTGCAACACCACCAGCGGCACCAGCCCCTCTTCCGGCTTCGGATCGGGCGAGCAGTGGGTGACGACGCCGGTGCCGCCGCGTTCGTGCAGATTCTGGCCGTGATCGGCGAGATAGATGATCGTCGAGTCCGCCAGATCGGCCTCGCCAAGCAGCCGGTCGAAAAAGGCGCCGACATTCCACAGCAGGGTGTTGCGATAGGCGTTGCGGTAGCGGACCCAGCTTTCCCGCGAGCCGGAGAAGCCGGTGCGGTCGCCGGTATCGGAGATATTGAGGAACTGGCCGCGCGGCAGCGCCGGCCGGTAGCGCATATAGGCGTCCGGATATTTGTCGTGGATCGGAAAATGCGCGCCGATCTTCTGGACATAGATGAACTGCCGCTTGCGGTCGTTGAGCAGGCCGGCGAGCGCATCGGCGGCGGCATGGTCGCGGCGCTGGATTGGGACATCGTCAAACTGGAGCCACCGGTCGATACCCTTCGCCTCTGCCTCGTCCATCATATTGTTGAAAATCCTGTCGGTGCGAGGGACGTCGATATAGACCGTCTCCAGCCCGGCCTTTCTGGCATAGGACCAGATCGAGGGCATGGTGCCGTTGATCCGCACATAATCGTCGCGGGTGCCGCCATGCCGCAGCGTGTAATTGACCGCCGCGCTGCAATGGGCGATCGATACCGCCAGACCGAAATTATGCACCGCGACGCCCTTCCCCGGCGCCTTCAGGCCGCTGTAGATGCCGCGATCGCTGTTGATATCGAGATATTGACCGGAGATGCTCTCGTCGACCAGCAGCACGATATCGCCGTCGCCGTTCAGCGGCCTGACCAGCGGCAGCCTGACCGGTCCGCGCGGCGCCACGACGTCGGTGGAGCGCTCATAGCCGTAGAGCAGCGAATAGGCGGCGCCGGTATAGCCTGGCGGCAGGCCGCGGGCACCATCGCCGCCGCGGATGAACAGGATGCCGGCCAGCACCAGCAGGATCAGCAGCGGCGCGGCGATCAGCTTCTTGCTGTGCGCCCTGCCCGCGCGGTGCGTGCTCAGCCCGATGCCGAGCAACAGCAGCAGCGCCTGCACCCCGCCGATCACGATCGACCCGGCATATTGGCCCCAGGCCTCGTGCAGCGAGCCGGACGCATTGATCATGCTGATGAACGCGTCATAGGGCATATGGTCCTCGACCGAACTCTGGTAGGTTTCGACCAGGATTCCGGCGATCGAGATGAACAGCGCGAAGCCCCAGCGCACCGCCGCCACCGGGATGAACGCCGCGCTGAACATGCCGACCAGGCAGAGGCCGAGCAGCGCGCTATAGGCGACCAGAGCGACCGGCTGAAAATCCGGCGCGATCAGCGATTCCAGCCGGAGGATCGTCTGTGGCCAGCCGAGCAGCAGCGCCGTCAGGATCAGCAATATCTTCAGTCTGGTACGCATGGCCTTACTCGGGTCAACAAACCATGCCGCCTAGCCGGTTTCCATTAAAAATCTGACAATATCGGCACGCCAGGCCTCGCATATTCGCAAATCCGTCGTTATATAGGCCGCATGACAGACTATCTGACCGTAGAAGACACCACTCCGCAATCCCGCACCGGCGCGATCAAGCTGCACGGGCCCGAAGGGTTCGAGGGCATGCGCCGGGCCGGCCGGCTGGCCGCCGAGATCCTCGATGCGCTGGTACCGCTGGTGGTGCCCGGCGTGACCACCGGCGAGCTGGACGATTTCGTGCGCCAGCGGACCTTTGCCGCCGGCGCCGTCCCGGCGACGCTCGGCTATCGCGGTTTCACGCACAGCTGCTGCACCTCGATCAACCATGTCGTGTGCCACGGCATCCCCGGCGACAAGAAATTGAACGAGGGCGATATCGTCAATATCGACGTGACCCCGATTGTCGACGGCTGGCACGGCGACACCAGCCGCATGTATCTGGTCGGCAAGACCCCGATCAAGGCGAGCAAGCTGGTCCAGGTGACCTATGAATGTCTGATGCTGGGCATCGAGCAGGCCAAGCCGGGCAACCGGATGGGCGATGTCGCGCACGCGATCCAGAGCCACGCCGAGGGGCACCGCTATTCGGTGGTCCGCGATTTCTGCGGCCATGGTCTCGGCCAGATGTTCCACGACGCGCCCGAAGTGGTCCACGCCGGCCATCCAGGCACCGGCCCGGAGCTGCGCCCCGGCATGTTCTTCACCATCGAGCCGATGATCAATATCGGCAAATATGCCTGCAAGATGCTCGACGACGGCTGGACCGCGGTCACCCGCGACCGCTCGCTGACCGCGCAATTCGAGCATAGTATCGGGATTACCGAGGACGGGTGCGAGATCTTTACGAAGAGCCCGACCGGGTTGGATTGTCCGCCTTATTGAGGGGCGGGGGCATCTCGACTGAATGGCACCGTCTGGTAGGGAAGCAGGATTCAGCTAGATCAAATCTATACTCTCCGCTTTTGGATAGCCTTTTTTAGCCACTTTCAACGAATGAAACTGGTTTAGCGCCCCTTTTTATAAATTTCTGATTCATAAAGCATCGACATAGGCCAATGCCCGCGCGACGGGATGAAGCTGGAAAAGCCAGAGTTTGTTTGGGCGCAAAGTCTCGAATTGTTGTTGCCAGCAGACGTTTAAGCCAACGTCTTTAGTTTCTCTTGTATTTTCTTCTGTGCCATTCACAATGGAGTCAATATTTTGGGGGAATTAACTTTGATCAATAGTACAGAAATCGGCGCAGTATGGCGAAGGTGGGATCCTCACGTACATGCCCCCGGCACCCAGCTAAATGACCTGTTTAAAGGAATTGATCCTTGGGAGGACTACCTCGCAAAGATTGAATCGGCCACTCCTGCGCTCGAGGTTATTGGACTAACTGACTATTACAGCACGGAAACCTACGCGCGACTAAAAGAGGCAAAGGAAAAAAATGGCCGTCTACCGAATTGCAAGATGATATTCCCCAACGTCGAAATGCGCCTCGGTCTCGGAACTGCTGCGGGATCTTGGGTCAATGTCCATCTGCTGGTCTCTCCAGAGGACCCCGCACATCTCGAAGAACTCAACCGCATTTTATCTAGCTTGACCTTCAGCGCTCTGGATGATCGCTTTAGTTGTACGCCCACTGAACTGACGAGGCTCGGATTCAAGGCTGATCCCACCATTAAAGATGATCGAGCCGCTCGTTGCCATGGATCGACACAGTTTAAGGTAAGGTTCGACCAACTTAAAGGTATCTTTAACGATTTTGGCTGGGCTCGCGACAATATCCTCGTCGCAGTGGCGGCAGGTGCGGATGGCACGTCAGGAATGCAAGATGGCGCTGACGCCACTCTGCGCCGGGAAGTTGAAAAGTTTGCTGATGCGATTTTCTCGGGGAACCCAAAAGATCGCGATTTCTGGATAGGCCGTAAGCTTCCCCGAGACGAATTCTTGCGAAAATACGGACGTGAAAAGCCCTGCCTACATGGAAGCGATGCTCATTCGCTCGATCGAGTGAGCGAGCCGCATGGTAAGCGTTTCAGTTGGATCAGGGGCGCGCCTTCTTTCGACGCACTTCGACAAGCCTGCATATCTCCGGAACGGGCATTCGTTGGAGAAATCCCACCAAGGGGTGCTCTGCCGTCTCAGGTTATTTCCCACTTTACGATCGAAGGCGCGACGTGGGCTGCCACCCCTTCCCTTCCGCTCAATCCCGGTCTCGTGACAATTATCGGCGCTAGGGGCTCTGGCAAGACTGCACTTGCCGAATTAATCGTCGCGGGCTGCGATGCTGTCCCACTTCCACTCGACGCTCACAAACAGTCATTCCTCTT
Organism: Parasphingorhabdus sp.; assembly: GCA_030373505.1. GTDB lineage: Bacteria > Pseudomonadota > Alphaproteobacteria > Sphingomonadales > Sphingomonadaceae > Parasphingorhabdus. Next base: position 76,203 of record JAUCYS010000016.1, on the reverse strand, counting down.
TCGGGCTCGTAAATTTCTCACCGAGGCGACCGTCGAGATTGTGTGGGCCTCCGAGGAAGCCGATAAACGCTCAATCGTGGACGCCACCGAACAGGACAATTTCCAGATACAACGCGCGCAATACCTATCCCAACAGTTTGTCGATCGATTATGTTCGTCCGACGGCGTTTCGGACGAACTTCTCAAAGAGGTTGAACGGGTCGTGTTTGACTCGCATTCCGTATCCACGCGCGATGGTGCAACTGACTTCAACGAGCTATTAGTTCTTCGCGCTGCTCGTCATAGAGAGGCCCGATCGCGGGATGAGTTGGGCCTGATCAACCTCTCAGAGCGGATCGGCGAGGAGATCGAGAAAACAAAAAGCATCGTCGGTCTGCAAAAACAGATTGAAGAGAAGGAGCAAAGCTTAGTCCGACTAACCTATGAGCGCGCGTTACTGGTGAAAAAGGGTGATGCTAGTACGGCAGCGCGCCTTACGGCGGTAGCGGCTGCTACGGAAAAGGTTCGCGCCAATGTGCGGTATTTTAGCATTCAAGAGCAACAGCTTCTTACACTACAGGACGAGGTCACCGATTTTCGCAACAACCAGTCTCCCGAAGCCCTGCGGCACCTACAATCGAAATTCGGATCAAGCGGACTTACGGATGCAGACTGGGACCCTTTTGGTACTGACTTCATCGGGAAAGTCGGCGATGTTCTTGCTGGTCGCCTCAAAAAAGCTCGTGATGGCGTGACCGCGTGGAAGGGAGTTCCGTTGGCTCCCGGCATTCCGCCAGTGCCTCTCGCGCAAAACACAGACTTAGAGCAGCAAACCTTGGCGGTTCTCGACGCCGAGATCGCGCGGCTCAATGAAATCATCAATATCGATAAAGCGACACAGGACAAGTTTACCCAGCTTACGGTAAAAATAAACGCGGAAACCGACATACATACTAATCTCAAATTGCGTTTAGATGACGCTATTGGAGCAGTCGCACGACGCGAGGCTTTGGTCACTGATCGAACAAAAGCCTACGAAAGCGTATTCGAATCCATCATTGCTGAAGAAACCGTGCTCAATGAGTTATACTCTCCAATCAAGCAGCGATTGGATGCTTCGGAAGGGACCCTGAATAAGCTTGCTTTTTCGGTTCGCAGAACAGCGGACCTAGATCAGTGGGCTCGTGCTGGCGAAGCCTTTGTCGATCTCCGTAGGAGCGGACCTTTCAAGGGCAAAGGTACACTCTATGAGCTTGCTGAGGAGCATTTGCGCAAAGCGTGGGAGATGGGCTCCGCTCAGCATGTGTCGGATGCGATGCATGAGTTCCGCGCGACGCATGATACGATCCTTCTCGCCAGCTCGCGGGTCGCTGAAACAGATCCGATTGCTCACCGTGCGTGGCTCAAGGCATTTGCGAAATGGCTTTACAGCACCGACCACATTTCGGTGCGCTACTCCGTCAACTACGATGGCACAGATATCCAAAACCTTTCGCCCGGCACGCGTGGCATTGTCCTTTTGTTGCTATATCTGGCTTTGGATCGTGTGGATGATCGTCCCCTCATTATTGATCAGCCTGAAGAGAATTTGGACCCAAAGTCGATTTTTGACGAACTCGTGCCACTATTTGCCGAAGCCAAGCTGCGCCGGCAGGTCATAATGGTCACCCACAACGCTAACCTCGTTATTAACACCGATGCTGACCAGATAATCATCGCCGAAGCTGGGACACATGTGCCGGGGCAATTGCCGACGATTAGTTACACGGCGGGTGGACTCGATGAAGCCTGCATACGTGAGCGCGTCTGCGCAATTTTGGAAGGAGGTGAGGACGCTTTCAAAGCTCGTGCTCGCCGGTTGAGAGTTTCTCTTTAAGAGCTTAAAGCTAGTAGGTCGCAAAACTTGTATTGATGCTCCTTACGCCGATTGTGCTCGGAATACCGGCGGTCTAGAAATCGGAGATTCGGAGCATGATAAGTGGCGTTTGCGGATCATTAACGTAGATGCCGAACAGGTAGGCCTGATCGATGCCGAATTCGGCGATGGTGTAGTCGGCTATCTCGGCCAGATCACTTGCGGCGCGCCGGCTCATGCGCAGTTCAGTCATGGGCGGCGCGGTCTTCAGCTGCCTTCCAGATGTCGCCCAGCGACTGGTCGCTGGTGCCACTGTCCAGCCCTTCGGCTATCGCCACCCGCAAGGGCGCCAGACGGTCCTGCTGCGACTGGTCGCGCTTGACCAGATCGCGGATATATTCGCTGTCGTTGGTATATTCGCCGCTGGCAATCCGGGATTTGATCCAGGCGTCCTGGCTTGCGCTCAGGGTGATGGTCTTGCGAACGGTGGCCATCAGGAATGCTCCTTGCGGTTGGACTGTCATACTATTGGTGCAGAATGATCTTGTGAAGAGGTGGCTGCGCGGCTCTGGCCGGGCGCGGTGCGACGGGAACCTTCCCCCTCCACCATAATTTGAATTGGGGCATTGTTGCGATGGTCACCGAAATTCCAAACTAACCCGTGACGTCCGGCCCAACTTATGGTTCCATTGTTCGGGAATCGAAAGGACCAGATATGATGATCGGATTTTTTGCCGCTATTTCAGCAGCAGTGGCGGTTGCAGCAGGCGCTTTCGGAGCGCATGCTGCGCCGGGGCAACAGGAAGCGGAATGGTTGCGGACGGGCGGCCTTTATCAATTGACGCATGCCATTGCGGCGCTGGCCATCATGGGCATCGCCAGAGGCCCGGCGATTCTGCTTCTTGGCGGCTCTGCCCTGTTCGCCCTGACATTATACGCGATGGCGTTCGGTGCACCGCGATGGCTGGGCGCTGTAACGCCCATTGGCGGGACCATGCTGATTGCGGGATGGCTGTGGGCTGCCTGGATATATCACCGCGGCTAAAGGCGGCACGGGAGCGGCCCAGGCCCCTCTCCACGGGAACCTTCCCCCTCCCCCGGGGTTAATTCCCCACACACCCGCAAACGGAGAGACCCCCATGACCCGCAAGGATGACAAGAACGAACATCATCACGAATATGAACGGGAGAATCCGGGCGGCACCACCGGCACCCCGCACCGGCCGGACAGTTCCTATGGCGTGAGCAAGGGCAAGGCCGGCGGCACCTATGGCGATGCCGAGGATGCGGCGGACCTGAACAAGGACAAGGACACCGACAAGGACCCGGGCGGGGAAACCCCCGGCGGGCAGAAGCCCGAGAAGGTCGAGGATCGTCCCAATGTCTCCACCGTCAAGCCGGAGGATTATCCGAAGCAGCAGCGCAGGGACAGCCGTCCCTGAGCGCTTGCGGCTGATGAAAAGCTTCACGCTGCTATACCATGACGATGCCGTGACCGCGATTGCCGACGGGCAAAGCTGCGTGGTCAGCGCGGACGATTTTCTTTGGGAACATTTCGAGCAGGCAGACAGCGCGGAACTGGCCTCGGCGATCAAGCAGGAGGATATTCCGGAGGTGGTGATGCGGGCGCTGGTGGCTTCGGAAACGCGGCCGCGGTGCGACCAGATCGGGGACGGGGCGCTGATCAACCTGCGCGGGCCGGCGGTCGAGACGGCGTCCGATGGCGACAGCCTGGTTTCTATCCGCGCCTGGGTGCATGGCAACCGGGTGATCTCGGTGAGCCGCCGCGGCCTGGCTGCGACCAGCGAGGTCGAGCGCATGATGCGCAGCGGCGCTATTTCCGATCCGGGGGATCTGGTGGCGGCTTTTGCCAAGGCGATCAGCGGCAGCATGGACCCGGAAGTGGTCAGTCTGGGCGACGAGGTCGACGGCTGCGAAAGCGAGCTGGACGCGGGCAATATCTACCAGCTGCGCCGCCGGATCGCAACGATCCGGTCTGAGGCAATCGCGTTCCGCCGGTTCATAGCGCCCGATCGCGATGCGCTGATCGTGCTGGTTGGTCTGAAAGTCAACTGGCTGGCCGACGAGGACCTGCTGCATATTCGCGAGGCCGCCGACCTGTTCGCCCGCATGGCGGAAGAGCTGGAAGCGATCCGCGAGCGCGCTGCGCTGCTGCACGAGCAGCTCACCGACCTGAGGGCAGAGCTGATCGATCAACGCAGCCTGATGATCGCGGTAGTCGCCTTCATCTTTCTGCCGCTGACCTTTGTCACCGGGTTGCTTGGCATGAACGTCACCGGCATCCCGTTTGCGCAGGAGCGCTGGGCGTTCTGGGGCGTGGTTGGTTTTTGTACAATATTGGGGCTGGTCGTGCTGGCCTGGTTCGGCATGCGGCACTGGCTCAGGCGGTAGCGCAATCGCGCTTTGTCTGGCAATTGCCGGCGCGCTCGCCTAGGCAGTCCCCTCCCTTTTCCCAGACAGAGACCCCAGCCCATGGCCCGCAAACATTCGAAACATGGTGGCTATCGGGAACCGCTCGACGAGGAGCAGGAGGCCCCGGTGGCGCTGCCCTGCTGGCTTTGCGGGCGGCCGACCGGCGAGACCATTGTCTGGCATCATCCGGTGCCGAAAAGCCGGGGCGGGCGCGATGTGGTGCCGATGCATCCGATCTGCCAGCAGACTTTGATCACCCATTTCACCAACAGCGAGCTGCAGCGGCACGGCATGGATGTCGAGGCGCTGCTCGCCGATCCGGTGATCCGCAAATTCGTCGACTGGGTGGCGAAAAAGGATCCCGAGTTCAACGCGGCGATTACCAGAAAGCAGCGCTGAGCGGGCCCGGCGGGTGCGGGTGCCGGCCGATGTGCCTTTTCCCTTTCCCCGGCAGTTCCCGCTTGTTGCACCGGAGCGCGTGATTTATATGTCCGGCAGCCCGGATGCCGGCTGATCAATGACGGAGAAAATGACCATGGGAATATTGTCCGCGGGCCACTGGATCATCGTGGCGCTGGTCGTGTTTCTGCTGTTCGGGCCCGGGCGGCTGTCGGGGATCATGGGCGATCTCGGCCAGGGGCTGCGCAGCTTTCGCCGGGAGCTGGACGGGGACGAGCAGCGCGAACAGACTGGCGGGCAGTCGCCGGTCGTCCCGCAGTCCGCCCTGATCGAACCCGCATCCCGGCAGATCGAGCCGGAAGGACCGACCGGACCGGCGCGGTAAAGGCAGCATTTACCTCGACTTAACTCCTCCTGTCTAAGGTCAGCCTTTCCAAGAAGGGTTCTGCAAGGCAGTCGGATTTGATATTGTTCAACTTGGCGAGAAAGAGTGACACCGCATTCCTGTATCCGCTACGGGTCAGGGGTTGTTGCGGTGACACGATCGCGCCGCACATCGGATGGCCTGCGGGCGCAATTTTCGCGGACCGGGCGGCGTCGGGCCTGCTGTCTGCATCACCGCTGCGATCACCGGATCGGTCTGAGCGATGATGACCTCGATGGAAATCCGGCGGGTGCTGGACGCGCTGCCGCTGCCGGTCTTCGCAAAGGCCGCCGACCATAGCTGGATCTACGGCAACCAGGCGTTCGCCGACCTGATCGGCCTGGACGATTTTATCGGGCGGGACGACACGACCATTTTCAACGAAGAGCAGGTCGATATCTTCTGGCGGGAAGATGATCTGGTGTTCGGCGGCGAGACCAGCACCAGTTTCGAAGAGATTGGCGAAGGCACATTCGCCCTCACCCGGAAATTTCCGATCACGCTGGAAGATGGCAAGCCGGGCCTTATCGGGCTGATTATCGAAGCCGTTGCCAGCCCGGAGGATCTCCGGAAAACCCGGTCGGACTTCAAGAGCGCGCAGGCACAGAGCAATCTGCTGCTGTCCCAGTTGCAGAGCAGGGCAGACGGGCATGCCAGGCAATATGAACAGCGGCTGCGCAACCTTGAGCGCGAACGGGAAACCGCGCAGAGCCTGGCGCATACCGATCCGCTGACGAAAGTGCGCAACCGGCTTGGCTTCCAGGCCGATCTGCAGTCGCTGTCCAAGCGCTGTGACAAAATGTCGGGGTCCTTCACCTTGGTCTTCATCGATCTGGATGATTTCAAGCATATCAACGACACGTTCGGGCACCAGATGGGCGACCGGGTGCTTTGCCAGGTCGCTGAACGGTTTAATTCGCTGGGGCCCATTTTCTCGGTGTCGCGGCTGGGCGGCGACGAGTTTGCGGTGCTGCTGGAGTGCGGCGGGCAGCCGACCCATGAGGTGAAGGAAAGGCTTCGCGGGATGGCCGATCTCGTCTTTCGGCCGGTTACCGATTTCAAGCGGGAAGTGGATGCCTCGGGCTCGCTGGGCTATACAAGATATCCGTTCGACACCAAGAATCTGAGCGAGCTGAAACGCTATGCCGATCTGGCGCTGATGAAGGCCAAGAAGGTCGGCAAGGGCCATATCCGGAAATTCGAGGCGTCCGACCATTCCGACGACTTGCGGCTGCGGCAGCTTGAAACGGGCCTCAGGACCGCGATCGACCGGCAGGATATCTCGGCCGTGTACCAGCCGATTTTCGATACGAGCGAGGGCCATATCCAGGGGGTGGAAGTCCTGGCCCGCTGGACGCACCCGGCGCTCGGCGTCATTTCCCCGGAAGAATTCATCTTTATCGCCGGACGGCTGGGCCTGCTGGTGCATGTCGACCAGATCGTGCTCAAGCGGGCCTGCCGCGAGCTGGGTCCGTTCATCCAGAGCGGCAGCATCGAATATTTCTCGGTCAATGCGAGTCCCAGCGATGTCGCCTCGCTGGGATATGCCACGAATTTTCTCGCCACGCTGCGCGAATATCGGATCGATCCCGGCACGGTCCTGATCGAGATTATCGAGACCGCGGTGATGGAAAAGTCGCGGACGGCGCGCAGCAATCTCGAACAATTGAGCGCCGCCGGCATCAGGATCGCCCTAGACGACTTTGGCAGGGGTTATGCCAATTACCGGACGTTGCTGGACCTTCCGATCAATGTCCTGAAAGTCGACCGCTCGCTGATCAGCACCATCACCGACCGGCCGCATCTGATCGATTTTCTGGTGTCCATCATCCATATGGCCAAGGCGCTGGGCGCCAGCACGGTCTGCGAGGGCATCGAGACCGAAGAAGAGAAGATACTCGCCGAAACCCTTGGATTTGATGCCTTGCAGGGCTTTCTGATCAGCAGGCCCGTCGGCCTCGCCCGGCTGCGGACCGCCATTGAGCTGAACGGTGAGGAACAGGCGCTAGTCGAGCAACAGCGCAGGACGGGCTAGTGCCCGGCAGAGCAGCGGCGGACAGCCGCTTACTAACGACCGCATACATTTTATTGTCCTCCAGGAAGTCGTTTCACCCTGCCCCACCGGATGGCGGCGATACCCCGGCGAGCGCGAACCAGCGGCGCAGATTGCATTCGACATAAGCGCGCAAATGACCGTCGCGGCCAATGCCCCACTGGATCATCGAACCGTGCCACAGCGCCTCGACCAGCAGCACCGCCTGATCGGCAGGGATTGCTATCACCGGCATGCGGTCGGCCAGTGCCTTGCGAAACTGCACGAAATAGTCGCGGCTGACCGCATTTACGGCAGCATCGGCCATGCTTTCCCGGAGCCACAGCAGCTGATCGCTGACCAGATGCTCATGTTCCGGGCCGGGTGTGCGATCGACGAAAATCCGGATGATCGCCTCCGCGCCAGTGGCCTCGGGGAGCCGGTCAAGCGCAGCGAAATTGCGGCGATTGGCAAGCTCCAGCGCGGCGATCACCAGTCCCTGCTTGCTGCCGAAGCGCTGCAGCAGCGTGCCGGCTGACAGGCCTGCCGCGCGGCCCGCCTCGCCCAGCGTGAATTCGCGCGGACCCTTGCCGAAGATCACCGGCATCACCGCCTCCAGGACGGTTTCATCAGAGAGTTGCTTTGTTCTGGCCATTGATTTATAAATGATCGTTCATTAATTAATGCTAGCCGATTCCGGCGGGAGTGTCGAGGTGGAAAGAAAGGCGATACCGTTGGTGGGCGTGTCGGACCATGCCGGCTGGGCAGTGCTGGTGACGCTCGACGCTAACGGGGCGGTTGTCGACCGCTGCAAGGTCCTGCTGAAGGATGATGATCTGCCCGGCCTGCCCCATCATGATGCAAGCCGGCGACTGCCGCTGGCCGAGGCGGTAGCGATGGTGGAAAAAGTGCGCCGGTCGGCGCAGGCCCATAGCGAGCGGCAGCTGGCGGAACTGGCAGAGCGGCTGGGCCTGGATCGCGCCGCCCTGGCCCTGCGGGCGATCCCGAACATGCCGGACAGCGTCGAAGAATGTATCGCTGATTACTGGGCCAATGCACGGGCAGATGGCGTGATGTACCGGGAGGAACTGGCAAGGGCTGCGGAAGCGCGCGGCTGGCAGGTCGGATGGTTTGACAGCCAGCAGCAGGCGGCGATGCAGAAGACGGCGGCCTATCGCACGAACGAAACCGATGCGTCCGCCCGCTTCGCCCCGCCCTGGAACCGCGACCACCGGATCGCGCTGGCCGGGGCGCTGGCGGCCTTTGCTGAGGGAGGGACAGATGATGGCAGAGAATGAGGGCCGGATCACCATCCACATGGCGGCGAGCCTGGACGGCTATATCGCGCGCGCGGATGGCAGCGTCGACTGGATGGAAACCGCAGATGAATATGCAGCGGGCGAGGAACTGGATGCCGACTATGTGAGCCGCTTTCTGGAGGGGATCGACTGTTATCTGATGGGATCGGGCACCTATCTGACCGCACTCGATTTCGAGAAGCGGGGGCTGGGCTGGGCCTATGGCGACAAGCCGGTGCTTGTCCTGACCAGCCGAGCGCTCGAGCACAGCCGGGAGAGCGTGACATTCCACAGCGAGGACCTGCAGGGGCTGCTCAAGCAGTTGAGAGGCCGCTATGCCAATATCTGGGTCGCTGGCGGCGGCAAGCTCGCCGGGAACATGATGCGGCTCGGCCTGGTGGACGAGATCCGCTATTCGATCCTGCCGGTTCTGATCGGCAAGGGAATCAGCTTCTTCGAAGGGCTGGACAACGACGTAGCATTGCATCTGCTGAAAAGCAGGGCCTATCGCAGCGGCATGGTCGCGCTGCGCTATGCGGTGGCGCGCTGATCAGGCGGCGCTCTTTCTGCCGCCTGCGGATTCGACACGGTTGCGGCCGCGCGATTTGGCGCGCAGCAGCGCGTCGTCAGCCGTCTTTACAAGATGGTCCCCGTCGCAATGCACCGGCAGGCTGGCGACACCAATCGACACGGTGACCGGGCCAAGCGTCTCGCCGCCATAGCGGATATCAAGATCGGCAATTCGCTCGCGAATTTCCTCCGCGCGCAGCAATGCGCGGTCAGCTCCCATTCCGGGGATCAGCAGCAAAAATTCTTCGCCGCCATAGCGGAACGCCATGTCCTGCTGCCGCGCCGAATTGCTGAGCGTGCGGCCCAGCTCGCGCAGGACAGCGTCGCCGGCATCATGGCCAAAGCGGTCGTTGAAATGCTTGAAATGATCGACATCGATCATCAGGCAGCTGATCGGCAGATTCTGGCGTTCGGCCTCGGCGATTTGCAAAGCGAGATCCGCTTCCATCTTCCGGCGATTGGCCAGGCCGGTGAGAGAATCCGCCATCGCCATCTCGCGCAGCGCATCGCGCAGCCGCATGTTCGACACCGCCAGCCCGATATTTTCGGAGAGCATGTTGAGATAGACTTCGGAGACCTCAATCGCTTCCCCGGCGGCACCGGCTGGCTCAAGATAGATCAGGCCCAGCGTTTCCTGATGCACGGTCAGCGGCAGGCAGATAGAATCGATGATCTTGTCATCATCGCCGGTCACGAGATGGTCGCACGGCACATCAACGGCCTTGCCGGCAGGTCGGTGCGGCAAGCCGCGCCGCAGCGCCCAGCAGGCAAGCGGCGAGAATTCGCTGCGCGAATGGCTGGGCGACAGCCATTGGCACGTCTCCATCATTGCATTGCGCGAGTCGTCGAGCAAATAGAGCCGGCCGGCCAGTCCGGGGATGATTTCCGGTACGAAGCGCTGCACAACTTCCGTCAGGTCAAGCAAAGAGTCGCAGCCCTGCATCCGCTGGGTCATCCGCGAGAGCAAGTCGCGCATGGCGCGATCGGCATCGCGTTCGGCCTCCAGACGCTGGCGCTCGATCGCATTTTCCCGGAACAGACCAATCGCCTGGGCCATATCCCCGATCTCGTCAATCTGGCCCTCATCCGGGGCTTCAACCGTGTAATCCTCTGCCGCAAGCCGCGTGACGACGTCGCTGAGACGGACCACCGGATGCAGCACCCGCCGTTTGAAGACAAAATAGAGGACGCAAAGAAACAGCAGACCGGTGATCGCCAGAAGGACTTCCGAGACCGTCTTCCACAGGCTGGCAATGGTGGCTGCCTGCTTCACTTCCGCGCCGGTCCGCTGATCGAGGCGATACTGAAACCGTTCGATCATCGCCTGAACCCGGTCAAGCTGCCGCTCATATTCGGCGCCGAACATGATCTGCCGTGCTCGCTCGTCGTCCCCTTGCTGGCGTGCGGCAAGCGCGGCGCGTTGTTCGTCATGCAGGCTGTCGGCCCAGCGCACGGCTTCCTTGAGCGCATTCAACTCGTCGGCACCCGCCCCGGCATCGTTCACGTGGCGAAGCCGGTCTTCAACCGGTTTCAGCGCTTTTGCCGTGCGATTATAGGCGGCGAGATGCGTGGTATCGCCGGTAATGACATATTGGCGCGCCTGGCCAGTGAGCGCAAACATATCGAGACCCAGATTATGCGTCGCCTGATCCAGCCGATAGCGCTGCGCCTCGGCCGCCCGTTCGTGCTCCTGCGCGTTTGATGCAAGCAGCATCGTCGTCCCGGAAATGATGGTCAATGCGACCGTCGTGCCATAGGCCCAGTTGGTGATAGTTGCCAATCTCATCGCAGCCCTTTTTAGCGGCGAACTGCATCAGAAAAGTTAACGGCATCACGGTCCCGTTCCGCTCCGGAACAAAAATATTATCCGGCCCCCGGTTCCGTGCCCATTGGCCCCTTGCCCATAACCCTTGACCTCTCGCCCATAGCTTAGCTAGTCAGTTAAACTGCATGGACGGCTTACCGTCCGGCGGAGTGGGAGACGGGTGATGCGCAGGTTGGGTTTGTTATTGATGCCGTTGATGCTGGTGGCCTGCGAAAGCCAGACCAGTGTGCCGGAAACGACCGATACGGTGGTGGACGCCGACTGGAGCAATATTGGCTTTGACGCCAAGGAACAGCGCTACAGCCCGCTCGAGCAGATCAACAGCGGCAATGTCGACAAGCTAGGCATCGCCTGGTTCAAGGACCTGCCCGACGCCCGCGGCCAGGAAGCGACGCCGATCGAAGTCGGCGGCAAGCTCTATATCTCCACCGCCTGGTCCAAGGTCTTTGCCTATGATGCCAAGACCGGCGAGGAAATCTGGTCCTATGATCCGGGAGTCGACGGCGCCAAGGCGGTCGATGCCTGCTGCGACGTGGTCAACCGCGGCGTGGCGATCAACCGCGGCAAGCTGTTTTTCGGCACCATCGATGGCCGGCTGATCGCGCTCGATGCCAATACCGGCGCGCGGCTGTGGGAAACCCAGACCACCGACAACAGCAAGCCCTATACGATCACCGGTGCGCCGCGCGTGGTCAAGAATATGGTGATCATCGGCAATGGCGGCGCCGAATTCGGCGTGCGCGGCTATGTCTCCGCCTATGACACCCGCGACGGCAATCTCAAATGGCGCTTCTACACCGTGCCCAATCCGGAAGGAAAACCGGACGGGGCAGCGAGCGACGAGATTTTCGCAAAAGCGGCAGCGGCGACGTGGAGCGATGGCGAATGGAAGGAATCCGGCGGCGGCGGCACGGTGTGGGACAGCATCGTCTATGACGAGGAACTCGACCAGCTCTATTTCGGCGTCGGCAATGGCAATCCGTGGAACCACGGGCTGCGCTCGGGCGGCGAAGGCGACAATCTGTTCCTGTCCTCGATCGTTGCGGTCAATCCCGATACCGGCAAATATCTCTGGCACTATCAGGAAACGCCAGCGGAAAGCTGGGACTATACCGCCACCCAGCATATCATCCAGGCCGAGATGCCGATCGACGGCAAGATGCGCAAGGTGCTCTACCACGCACCGAAGAACGGCTTTTTCTTCGTCATCGACCGGATCGACGGCACGCTGATCAGCGCCGAGCCCTTTGTCCAGGGGATCAACTGGGCGACCGGCTATGACCTGGAAACCGGACGGCCGATAGAGAATCCCGATGCCCGCTTCTACAAGACCGGCAAGCCCTTTGTCGCGATTCCGGGCGCGCTCGGGGCGCATAACTGGCATCCAATGAGCTATAATCCCAACACCGGCCTGGTCTATATCCCGGCGCAGCAGATTCCGCAGGGCTATGCCGTGCCGGTCTCCGAGATCGACAAGAAGCGCGAGCGGCTCGGCTTCAACGTCGGCGTCGACTGGTCGGTCGCCCAGCTGCCCGACGACAAGGATGTCTACAAGGCCGCGATTGCCGCGACCACCGGCCAGCTGGTGGCGTTCAACCCGAAGACCGGCAAGGTCGAATGGACCGTCGATTATCCCGCGGCGTGGAATGGCGGGACCATGACCACCGCCGGCAATCTGGTGTTCCAGGGTACCAGCACCGGCTTTTTCAAGGCCTATTCGGCGGACAAGGGCGAGGAATTGCTGAGCCTGCCGATGCAGTCTGGCATTGTCAGCGCGCCCTCCACCTACATGGTCGATGGCGAGCAATATATTGCCTTTCTGACCAGCAAGGGCGGTGCCTTTCCGCTGGTCGCCGGGGTCGCCGGCGGGGTGACCCGGCAGGTGCCCAATATCCCCCGGCTGGTGGTGCTGAAACTGAACGGACAGGCCAAATTGCCGCCGCTGCTCGACAAGGGTGACATCGTCTGGGATCCACCGAAGCAGACCGGCACGCCGGAACAGATCGCTGCCGGCAAGGGACTCTACGGTCGCAACTGCATCGTCTGTCACGGCGACAGCGCGGTCGGCAACGGCTTCACGCCGGACCTCAGGATCAGCGGTGTGCTGGGCGACAAGGACGCCTGGGCGTCGGTGGTCACCGGCGGCGCGCTGAAAGAACATGGCATGGTCGGCTTCGCCTCGCAGCTCAGCCCCGAGCAGGTCGAGAATATCCGCCATTATGTGGTCAACCGGTCGATCTGGACGAAGAAGAATCTGCCGGAGATGACAGCGCCCCAAGCGCGGTAGCGACATTGCCTCCCTGTGGCTCGCATCAGCTGCCCAAATTATGGTCATTTGCCCGCGTAAATGCCTGTTTTTTGAGCGCCATTGTCAGCGACCCGAATAGCTATTAGCAATGCAGGCACGCATTCCGGTGATTCTGTTCGCGAATCGAATCTGGCATGGTAATTGAATAGTATCGGGCAATTGTGCCCGGCCGAGGCCAGTTTCCTTTGCGCAAGGGAAACGGCCAAGGAAGAGGGACACGGGGACGTATAAAATGAAAAAAATCGAAGCGATCATCAAACCCTTCAAGCTCGATGAAGTGAAGGAAGCGCTGCACGAAGTGGGCGTATCGGGGATCACCGTGACCGAGGCAAAGGGATTTGGCCGGCAGAAGGGCCATACCGAACTGTATCGCGGCGCGGAATATGTCGTCGACTTCCTCCCCAAGGTGAAGCTTGAAGTGGTGGTCGAGGACGGTCTTGCCGACCGCACCGTCGAAGCGATTTCCGCCGCGGCCCAGACCGGCCGCATCGGCGACGGCAAGATTTTTGTCATTCCGGTCGAGGCCGCGCTGCGCATCCGCACCGGAGAGCGTGACAACGACGCCATCTGATCTTTTTCGCAACCAATCCAAACATATCAACACCAAGGGATAAAAAATGGCCAATTCAGCATCCGATATTATCAAGATGATCAAGGAACAGGAGATCGAGTGGGTCGATGTCCGCTTTACCGATCCGCGCGGCAAGTGGCAGCATCTGTCAATGTGTGCCGAGGTTATCGACGAGGACGTGCTGGAAGAAGGCTTCATGTTTGACGGCAGCTCGATCGAGGGCTGGAAGGCGATCAACGAATCCGACATGATCCTGCGTCCCGATCTCGACGCGGTCTATATCGATCCGTTCTCGGCCACCCCGATGATGATCCTGGTCTGCAATATCGTCGAGCCGGGTGACGGATCGCTGTACAGCCGCGACCCGCGCTCGACCGCGGTCCGCGCCGAGGCCTATCTGAAATCCAGCGGCATTGGCGACACCATCTATGTCGGGCCGGAACCGGAATTTTTCATGTTCGACGACGTAAAGTTCGAGAATGGCTATGACCGCTCCGGCTTCCGCATCGATGATATCGAACTGCCGACCAACAGCGGCCGCGACTATGATGTCGGCAACATGGGCCATCGCCCGCGTGCCAAGGGCGGCTATTTCCCGGTTGCGCCGGTCGACAGCTGCATGGACATTCGCGGCGAGATGGTCGCGACCATGCTGGAAATGGGCCTGCCGATGGACAAGCATCATCACGAGGTTGCCTCTGCGCAGCACGAGCTGGGCATCACCTTCGGTACGCTGACCCAGACCTGCGACCGCGTACAGGTCTACAAATATGTCGTGCAGCAGGTCGCCCATGCCTATGGCAAGACCGCGACCTTCATGCCGAAGCCGATCAAGGACGACAATGGCAGCGGCATGCATACGCATATGTCGATCTGGAAGGACGGCAAGCCCCTGTTCGCCGGCAACGAATATGCCGGCCTGTCGGAAATGTGCCTCCATTATATCGGCGGCGTGATCAAGCATGCCAAGGCGATCAACGCCTTCTCCAACCCGACGACCAACAGCTACAAGCGGCTGGTACCGGGTTTTGAAGCGCCGGTGTTGCTTGCTTATTCGAGCCGCAACCGCTCCGCATCCTGCCGTATCCCTTATGGTGCTGGCGACAAGGCAAAGCGCGTCGAGTTCCGCTTCCCCGATCCGCTTGCCAACCCCTATCTGTCGTCGGCAGCGCTGCTGATGGCCGGTCTCGACGGCATCGAGAACAAGATCCACCCCGGCGACGCGATGGACAAGAATCTCTATGACCTGCCGCCGGCAGAGCTGGCTGAAGTGCCGACCGTCTGCGGTTCGCTGCGCGAGGCGCTCAACGCGCTCGAAGCGGATCACGAGTTCCTGCTGAAGGGCGATGTTTTCTCCAAGGACCAGATCGACGCCTATGCCGAACTGAAATGGGAAGAAGTCAGCCGCTGGGAAACCCAGCCGAGCCCGGTCGAGTTCGACATGTATTATTCGAGCTGATCTTTCCGATCAGACTGAAGACAGGAAGCCCGGGGCAAGCGATTGCTCCGGGCTTTTTCGTGGTTTCAGGCGACGCCTATTAATGACCGGCCAATGGGTGTAGGCTTGCCCCTTGCGGAACTAGAAGTATCTCGCGGATTGGAAACAATCCGGAAATAGATTTCCAGGAGAACAATAATGGCGCAGTTCAACTCACTTTCCAAGGCAGAGCGGGCCAAGATTTCCGAGCATTTAGCCGAGGCCGAGCCTTACGGAAAACCAAGAAACGTCTGGGTCGAAGACGGGCATGTATTCGTCGAAGGCCACAATGGAGTGGTGATCAGCATGACCGCCGAAGTTGCCATTGAAATGGGTCGTCTGCTCAGCAATGCTGGCGCTGATTCACTCGTGAACAAAGTCATGGACCCACTCGGCCCGGTCGAATCCGGAAAAAGGCCCGCAACTCGGCCCCGGGATATACCGACATAGAGAGATGCGGGATCCATCCGAACGCGAATTTAAATAGAGATCAATATATTAACCTTGAGTGCCCATTGCGGATGACCACCAGCGGAGAGCACTTTTGAAATTCACGGTTAATCTGCCCTCGCGGTTATTGCCAAAGCTGCAGGCTGAACAATTTCGCAACCTTCGTACGCAGGTACCTACGCTTTATGGTGTGTTGCTAATCAACACTCTCGTCCTGTGTTATTCGGTATATGGTTCGGTACCGGCGCTATTGTCGCTCGTCGTACCGGGTATATTTCTGTCGCTCGTCGCGGTTCGCGCAACAATCTGGCTGGCTCGGAAACGGGTCTCGCCCAGTGAAGCCCGGATCACCCATTATTTACGATCGACTACGGCGATCGCGGGCGTTGTCAGTCTGGGACTGGGCGTGTGGGGCGTGGCTTTGCTGCAGTGGGACGCCGGCGAAACCCCCTTCGTGCCGCTGTTCATAGCTTTTGGCGCTGTTGCCTGCACCTATTGCCTGAGCAGCCTGCCCAAAGCCGCCTTCGCAACTGTATTTCTCTCGACCACTCCGGTTATTGTCGCATTGCTGACGTCCGGCGCCCATATGAAAATAGCCGCAGGCGTGAACCTGCTCCTGATTTTTCTCTTGATTCTGCGTCTCGTGGTGCATCAGTATAATTATCTTATCGAGAGCGTCATATCTCGCTCACAGGTCAAGGCCCTCGCATATTCCGATCCACTGACCGGACTTTCCAACCGCCGTGCGTTTACCGAATGTCTTGAAGACGCTGTCGGCGCTATATCGAAAAATGGCGGGACGGTAGCCGTCGCGCTGATCGATCTTGATGGCTTCAAGGCGATCAATGACACGTTCGGGCATGCCCATGGCGATGAGCTCTTGCTTCAGGCCGCAGGGCGTTTGCAAAAGGCGTGCAAGGACTGCCGGATGGTTGCCAGACTGGGCGGCGACGAATTCGCCGTCTTGATGGTGGCAGACGAAGCCAGTGAAAAATTCACTGATACAGGTACCACGCTGGTTCTGGAAATGAGCCGGCCATTCCTCCTATCAGAGTCAATCCTTCGGTTATCGGCATCTGTTGGCCTTGCCAGCCACTCCGAACTGGACGCATCCGCACTGGCAATCATGTCGCGAGCGGACGTAGCTCTTTACGAAGTCAAAAACAGCGGCGGCAAGGCGATGTCCTGGTTCTTGCCAACCATGGCTGCGCGTTTGAAGCGGCGCATAATTATCGAGCAATCGCTTCGAGAAACCAATCCCTCGCCGACCATTGAAGTTGTATTTCAACCGATCTTCGACGTTCAGACCAAGAAAATTGCCTGTTTCGAAGCGCTGGCGCGTTGGAACCACCCGCAACTTGGCCTAATTCCACCACCCGAATTTATCGAAATCGCGGAACGAACGGACAGCATTGCTGCATTGTCCGAGCAGATTTTTGACGTTGCAATCCGCGAAGCAGCAGGCTGGGATTCGCAAATCGGACTTTCGATCAACCTCAGCGGGGTGGATCTGAGCCGAGCAAGCACGCCACTGATGATCTTGTCGCTATGCAATCGCTACGGGTTCGATCCCGGTCGACTTGAGGTTGAAGTAACTGAAACCTCGCTGCTGTCAGACTTTGATACGGCTCGCGAACGACTAGACCTTCTCCGGAAGACGGGAATCCGGATTGCTCTGGATGATTTTGGTTCGGGTTTCGCATCCATCACATATCTGCAAAAGATAAAATTCGACAGGGTGAAGATCGACGGCGCGTTGATCGCCGATATTATCCATTCACAGGATGCGCGGCGGTTGGTCCAAGGCATCATACAATTATGCTCGGCAATTGGGGCGCGCTCAACAGCCGAGAAAGTTGAGTGTAAAGATCAGGTTGCCGTACTTGGGGGATTGGGATGCGATCGGCTTCAGGGCTATTTTCTCTGTCCCCCGGTAACCGCAGATAAAGCGCGGGAGCTTGCAAATATTCGAGAGCTTGCTGCCTGACGCGGTTTTCGTGCTTTTGTTGTTTCAGAAATCGGTCGAGTTCGACATATATCATTCGAGTTGATCTCTCCGATCAGACTGAAGACAGGAAGCCCGGGGCAAGCGATTGGAAAGACGTGTTTTCTTATCGAATTCAGAGGCGTGAGCGGCCGGCCTCGTAACGGAAAAGAGCAAGCGGATTTTTGCTTGCGATCCCGATCCTATCGGCAAAAGAATAACCGCTATTGACAATGAGAATGATTATCAATAGCGGACTTCTGTCTTTAACTGATGGGGAATATTCGTGTCTGATTCTAAGGTCTCTCGCCGCGCCGCTTTCGGCACCGGTTCAATCGCCGCCGCCATGCTGATGGCAGCCCCAGGAACCGCATTTGCCGCTGAAAATGCCGGTGCTGCAGCAGCCGATGAAGCGGCGGAGGGCCAGATTGTCGTTATTGGCAGAGGGGAAGAAATCGATCTGGCCACGATGCGGGGGCCGCTGATCGATGCGCCGCAAACGATCAACGTCGTGAACAGAGAAATCCTGGATGACCGGCAAGCGACGACGCTCGCCGATGCCCTGCGCAATGTCGCGGGCGTCACCACCGCCGTCGGCGAAGGCGGCACGGTCAATGGCGACCAGTTCTTCATTCGCGGCCAGGCGGCCCGCGACGATATCTTTACCGATGGCCTTCGGGATTTCGGAGCCTTTACCCGCGACGCGTTCAACTATGAATCGGTGCAGGTGCTGAAGGGATCGTCCTCCACCGCATTGGGCCGCGGTGTGTCCGGCGGCGCGATCAACACCCAGTCGAAACGCGCTCTGGCCGAAGACCGGTTCAGCTTCAACGTCGCTGGCGGAACGGACGATTATCTGCGCGGGACGGCCGATGCCAATCTGGCACTGAGCGACAGCAGCGGTCTCCGGCTCAATATCATGGGCCATACCGCCGACACGGCAGACCGTGACAGCGTCTATTCCAATCGCTTTGGCTTTGCTGCAGCGGCGGGTTTCGGGATCGGCAATGACACGAATTTCGACCTGATCTTCTTCCATCAGGATGAGGACAAGCGCGTGGATTATGGTGTGCCGATCATCCGGACCAGCGATACGACCGATATCGAACGGCCGGCACCGGAATTCGGCGTACCGCGCTCCAACTTTTACGGCTTTGCCGCCGATCGGGACAAGGTCACCGTCAACACGCTGACGGCGCGTTTTGCCCATCAGGCCAATGACTGGATCAGCCTTACCAGCGACACCAAGGTTGGCGTCTATACCCGTCAGTTCCGGCAAACGCCGACCAGTTGCAACGATGCCTGCGGTGACGCCCTGCTGGACGGCGATCCGCTGACCGTGCCGATGGTCTCGGCCAGTGCCCGCGGCCTGCAGGACCAGACGACGCGCGGGATTCAGAATGTCTCCACTGCGCTGATCGAAAAATCGCTGGGCGAGCTGCGCAATGAACTGATCGTTGGCTGGGACGTTTCCTACCAGACCAACAAGCGTTCCGATACGCAGCGCCCGGCAAGCTCCGTGTCCCGGCCCCTGCTCAACCCATCGGCAGTGGATGCGCCTGTCTATCCTACGGCCATCTACCGGCTCCGCGACGCAGAAGCGACCGACATCTCGCTGTTCGTTGACGAGCGTCTGTGGGTCACGCCGCAACTGTCGATCAACGCGGGTGTCCGCTATCAGCATTTCAAGAGCAGCCAGGACACGACCGACCTCACCGACAGTCGCGGAGAGGCGCTGACGTCCTGCAACGGAGCCACCGGCAGCTTTACGAGTTGCTTCACGCGAGCGGAAGCCAGCAGTGATTTATGGAGTCCGAAAGCGTCGATCATCTGGGAGCCTTCCGACAATGCCAGTGTGTATCTGTCCTACAGCAAGGCTGCGGTGCCGCCCGGCAATTCCCTCAGCAATGGCAGCCTGTCGACGCCTGCGGAAAATGGCGGGATCAGCGGAAATGATCTCGACCCCGAAACGACCGAAACCTTTGATCTCGGGCTGAAGCTGAATCTGTTCGGCGACAAGCTGCTGGTCCAGAGCGCCATCTATCAGATCGACCGCAACAATGCGCGGGAAGTCGATCCGGTTACCAATGTCACGGTCGTCTCCAGCGAGCCGAAACAGCGGCTGCGCGGATTTGAACTGGGGGCCAGCGGCGCGGTAAGCGCCGACCTGCTGCTGACGCTGAACTATTCCTATGTCGATGCAGAGATCACCGAGGCCTTCACGCGGTCCGGCGATCTGGATACCGACGCGATCGGACGGCAGGTTCGCTATGTTCCCAAACATTCCGCAAGTCTGTGGGCGGCCTACAAGCCGGTGGAGGGAAGTCTGAAGGGCCTGGAGATTGGCGTTGGCGGCAATTACCAGTCCAAGGTCTTTCTTGACAGCCAGAATTCGCAGGTCGCGCCATCCTATGTCGCGGTCGACGGACTGCTGGCCTATGACTTCGGGAAATACCGGATTGCACTTAACGGTTATAATCTGACCAATAAGCTCTATTATTCGCAGGTAAACAGCAGCCGTGTTGTTCCTGCTGCCGGCCGGTCGTTCCTGGCGAGCTTTGGGGTTTCATTCTGAGCTAGCGGTTCACAGAAGAAAGTCATTTGATGCTGTTACACATCCCGTCCGTCCTGAACCGCGAAGAGGTGAACCATCTTCGCAAGACGCTTGCCGGAACCGAATGGGTGGACGGGAATGTGACCTCCGGCGCGCAAGCGGCGCTGGCGAAGAAGAATCTGCAGGTTCCCGAGGACGCGCCGGAAGCCAAGGCGCTGGGCGAGATCATCCTGCGCGCACTGGGCAGCAATGCAATGTTCAACGCGGCGGCCCTGCCCCACCGCGTCTTTCCGCCGCTGTTCAACCGCTATAATGAAGGCATGGGCTTTGACAGCCATGTCGACAATGCCATCCGCTATATCGGTTCCGCGCGGCAGCGGATTCGGACCGACCTTTCGTCGACCTTGTTCCTGACCGATCCGGAGGATTATGACGGCGGCGAGCTGGCGATCGAGGATCATTATGGCGAACAGCGGGTGAAGCTTCCTGCCGGCGACATGGTCCTCTATCCCGCCGACAGCCTGCATCGGGTCGAACCGATTACACGGGGCAGCCGCTGGGCCTCGTTCTTCTGGACGCAGTCGATGGTGCGCGATGACAGCAATCGCGCGCTGCTATACCGTTTTGATCAATCGATCACCCTGGCCCGGCAGGAACTGGGCGACAAGCATCCCAGTGTGCTGGGCCTGACCTCGACTTTCCATAACCTGTTGCGGAAATGGGCAGACTTATGATCCTGAAACCTGTCACCCCGAAAAAACGGAACCAGTCCGGTCTGCTGTTCGTCCCGCGGGAATGGCAGCGCGGCGCTGCCGTCCGCTGGCTGAAACGCACCCACGCCTGGACCGGTTTCTGGGGTGCTTTGCTCTTCCTGATGCTGGGGACGAGCGGCATATTGCTCAATCATCGCAGCATATGGAAAATCGAGACCGGCGAGCCCATTGAAGTGAGTGCAATGGATATTGCCGTCCCGGCAGGGTCGATCAAGGATGAGGATGCGCTGGGCAAATGGGCCCAGGCCGAATTTGCTCTTCAAAGCGAACCGCGCCCTCCCCGCGGCAAGGGCCCAGGCAAGGGCGAGAAGAGCGACCAGAAATCAGCCAAGCGGTTTCTCGGCAGGGAGCGCTCCGAGGCAGAAAAATGGGAATTGAGTTTCAATCACCCCAATGGCCGTCTGACCGTCGAACATGTGAAGGGTTCCGCCAGCGTTTCGGTCAAGCAAAGCAGCCAGAATCTCTGGGGGTTTCTTAAAAATCTCCACAAGGGTTCCGGCGTGGGGCTGGTCTGGGTCCTGTTCATGGACACGATCGCCGGCGCGCTGATTGCCATGAGCATCACGGGATTTCTGCTGTGGACCAGACTGCACGGCACCCGGCTGCTTGCCGGCGCTATCATGGCTGGTAGTCTGGCGGTTGCGACGACCGCTCTCTGGCCCTTCCTGTTATAGGCTCGCAAGGCCGGGCTGCTGGGCCAAGTCGGTGAGGGTCTGCATAAGGATGACCCCGGCCTGCATGGGCAGAAAGGGCAGCGACGCCATCACCATGCCCGGATCGCATCCTCCCCCAAGGGGAAAGCCGAAAAAAATCAGTAGTCCTTGCTCACCCGCACATTGGCGCTCTGCCGGCCGAGGGTCGAGATGGTCGACAGGATCGACAGCCAGCGGGTGATCTGGAATTCCAGCTGGGTCGCGCTATAGCCCTTGCCGTCGGTGATCAGTTCGACATAGATTCGGCGCGTGATATATTTGCCGGCGGCGATCGAGGTGCCCGAGCCGGCATCGGTGTCGGACGGCAATATCCGGAGCCGGTCGAGACCCACCGCCTTGCGCAGCTGGTTGATCGGATCAAGACCGCCGCCGCTGCTGTTCAGCGAGGCGACGGCCGCCGCCAGCTGGACCGCTTCCGGCGCGGACAGATTGGCAATCGAGGCCCCAAACAGGATCCGCGAGAGCAGTTCGTCCTGCGGCAGCGCCGGGATGCTGGCGAAGGCGATCTCCGGCTCGTTGCCGGTGCCGGTGACGTTGATCGTGGCGTTGAGACCGGTCAGATTGGCCTCGGCCTCGATATCCAGGATCGGATTGACCGGCTGGTTGCCGACAAAGCGGATTCGCCCGCGCTCGAGCCGGAAGCGCCGGCCGGCGAAGGTATAATTGCCCTGAAGCATGTTGGCGGTGCCGACCATGGCGAAATTGTCCACCGGTCCGGAAATCTTCAGATTGGCGCTCCATTCGCTGTCGAGGCCCATGCCTTCGACGCGCAACCGGTTCGGCGCGTTCGCGGTGAGGTCGAAACGCCAGGGCCGGTCACGAACCCGCACCGGCCGTTCGTCCGCGCGCCGGTTGATTTCGCGGGTCTTGATGTCAGGCAGGCTGGCGCGCGCGCTTGCCTGGCCAAAGCGGAAGAAGCTGCGGTTGAGGACCACGTCACCCGAAATCAGGCCGCCGTCGGGCGAGCTGCGGATCTTGATCGGACCGGTCACGGTGGCGGCAAAATCATCGCGGGCGATCAGCGCCGCCTGCCGGGCATCAACGTCCACAGAGATGCCGATCCCCTCGCCGGGCGCGACGGCAAAATTGAAACTGCCACTGCCGCTCACGGTTCCGCCATTGGCGGTCGTTCCGGTGAGGTTGGACAGCACGAGACGCGAGCCGTCAAACTGGCCGGCGGCCTTGATATTGGAGACAACGGTCCCGGTCAGCGGGCTTTCCAGGCGCGCACTGCTGGTACGGACCTGACCCTTGATCTGGGGGCTGGCGAGGCTGCCGCTGACATCGGCACTGGCCGCCACCGGTCCGGTCAGGTCGAAGGTTTCGACGCCGGTAAGACGCCACAGGCTCTCGGCACCGCCATTGAAACGGGCCTGCGCAAATAGCGGCCGGCGCAACAGCTCGTCCTGCCAGCGCCCCGTGCCCAGTCCGGTCACCCTGCCCTGGAAGCGGCCGATGGTCTTGCCACCGGGCGACCTGATGATTCCCCGCGCCGCTGCATTGCGCTGGGAGATGGCGATATTGAGGCCGAGATCCACCGGCGTGGAGGTGAGGATCAGGCCCGAGCGGGTCAGCCCCTTCACCGTCAGCCTGGCGTCGCCAACCGGCACCTGCGCGCCGGTCTGGCTGAGCTTGACGGTGCCGCTGGTGGTGCCGCCGAGACCAAGATCTCCATAGGCGATGTCGAGCAGCGACAGCGGCATTTTCGCCATTGCCAGATCGAGCCTGGAATCGCCGCCTCCCCACCGACCGGACAGACGGACGCTGCCACTGCCATAGCTGATCGTGGTCGGCGACGCGGTCCAGCCATCGCCAACCCGTCGGAGCTCGAGCGGCCGGGCCAGTCGGAGACTGCGGCTCTCAAACTCGCCGGCGCCGGTGATCCGGTAGAGATCGGGAGAGATATCGGCTTTCGCCTGAAATTCGAACGTGCTGCCACGCGTTCCGGCCACGGCGAAGGTGGCCGTACCCCTGCCGTTGGTCAGCTTGGCATTGCCGGCGATCCGGCCAACAACCAGCTCGCCGCGGCTGATCCCCTGCGCCCGGAGCGTGGCGTCGATATTGGACCGGCCTTCGATCAGAACGATATCGGCGTCGAGCTGAGCGGTACGGATGAAGAGCGGCGGATTGCCATCGAAGCGGGCGTTTTCCGCCTTGAGATTGGCGCGGATCAGCTGCCGTCCGTCGCCGGGCCGGAACAGCACATCCCCGTCCACTCCGCCGCCGCTGACCGCCAGCGTGCCCGAGAGCCCCCTTGCGGTGGTCAGGATCGTACCGGTGGCAAGCGTGTCGGAAACCAGCAGCCGGTCGACCCGCACCGCGGTATCCTGACCGGGCGCCGTTACAATCGCGCCTTCGCTGCTGAACGGTCCCAGCGTCGAGCCGCCCACGGCGGTATAAGAAAATCCCGCCTTGACCGGATCGAGATCGAGACGAACCGCTGACAGGCTGGCTGCGGGGAGCGGACTGTCGAGCAGCAGAGCGATTTTGGGCCGTTCGAGCGGACCATCGAGCTTGAGATCAAAAGGCCCGTAGCTGTTCTGGCTGCCCGATCCCTGGAAGGTGAAGGTCGCTGCCCCGGTCTGTTTGCCCGAACCCCTGAACAGCAGATCGGGGGCTTTGACATTGAGATTGGTGAACCGCAAACGTCCGTCCGGTCCGAGCGACAGCCCGGTTTGCAACCGCGGGAGACCGCCCGCCAGCTCGCGCAGGAAAGCGATATCAAAGCGCCGCAAGCGGGCGTCGATCTGGCCGTCCAGCGCAAGACCGCCATTTCCGGGTCCGAGATCGATATCGGCTATGATATCGGCGACCCCGACTCCCGGCATGGCAAAGGACGGCGCGGTGGCAGCGATATTGATCCCAAAATCACCGGTCGAGGGACGCATTTCAAAGTCCAGCGTGCCCTTGGCGGTTCCGGTCGAGACGCGGGCGCGCTCGGCGAACAGCAGATCCTTCTCAAGCCGGAGCAAGCCGCTTGCGGTGAAGCCGGACAGCAGCCGCTTGAGCAGCTCGCCGTTGCCGATTACCGTACCGACGGACAGTTCTAGCGGAATGTTCCAGCCACCCGCCTCGCGGCGCCCCTCCCCTTCGCCCCGAACACCGGTCAGCAGAGTCTTGCCGATCGCCAGCTGCGGCGCGGTCAGCAGATATTGATAGCGCAATTCGGAGAATTTGCCGTTGAGCAGGGCCTTGAGCTCGAAATCCTGCGCCTTCAGATTGCGGGCGAGCGCCGACGGATCGATCAGTCGGCTCTCGATCCGCATCGCATCGAGACTGGCGCGTCCGAGATCAACCCCGCCCTGCGCAGTCAGGACCAGCGCCTTCGACCGGGCCTCCAGATCCAGCGATGCCAGGCGGTTCTCGAACCGCGCGGTGCCCTTGACCAGCAGACGGGGCGATGCCAGCTTTTGCGCCAATCCGGCGGGCATGACGGCGCCTGTCAGGTTTCCGTCATAGGCGAACAATCCGTCTGTCGCTTCCAGCGTGATTTGCGCGAGGGAGTCGCCATTGCTGAGCGCGTTGAGCTCGCCATTCCATTTCTGCCAGCTGCCGTCGCCCTTGACGGTGACGGCCAGATCGCGCTCGAGTCCGAGCGCACCGGCCAATACGCCACCGGCGGGAGCAATCACTTCGGCATCGATATCCAGTTTCTTGCGTTCCGGTTCCGCGTTCAGGGCGAGAAACAGCTTGTCGCCGCTGCCGGTCGTCGTTGCATCGAGATGGACCATTGCCCGGCCGGCCCTTATGTCGGCGGAGCCCGACAGGTTGGCCAGTTGTTCGGAGCCGGTGATGGCTTTTCCCAGCGCTATATTGTCGGCCCGGAAGGCACCGATATAAATGTCGAAACCCGGCAACAGCGGCTGGTCTTTTCCGGTATCGATCAAATCGGGCAAGCGGTCGAGCCGCGCATTTTTGATTATGGCCTCGGAAATATTGAGTTCGTTGAATATCCAGGCCAGCGGGTTCCAGTCTACCGCCGCTGTCTCCGCCCTGAAAAAAGTACCCTTGGGATCGCTGAGCGTGAGCCCCTTCACTTCGGCCTCGCTGTAAATCGAGCCGTCAATCTCGCCGACGCGGATGCGCAGTCCGGTTTCCGGGGCGAGCGCTTCAACCTGACCGATTATGAAGCGATGCCCGGCGTCGCTGTCCAGCCAGAGAGCAGCGCCGGCCAGAGCAAGACCGGCCAGTACCGCCAGCGCCAGCAGGCTGCGCAGCGGCCAGCGCCAGCGGCGGGACCTTGCAGCGGGGCTTTCGAGATGCTCTGCCATCTAGAAGGCCTGCCCAAGCGATACATAGACGGCGACGCGCGTGTCACCCGGCTGCGGGTTGATCGGCGTACCGACATCGATCCGGATCGGTCCGAAATCGCTATAATAGCGCACCCCAATACCGGCCCCATAGCGCATGCCGGAAAAGTCGGGGGTGCTGCTGGTATAGACATTGCCGCCGTCGATGAAGGGCACGATGCCCAGATTGCCACCAAACCATCCGGTCTTGACCCGTGCCTCGAGCGCAAATTCAACCAGCGAGCGGCCACCGACGGGATCATTATTGGGGTCGCGCGGACCGATGCTCTGATAGCCATAGCCGCGAACCGAGCCGCCGCCGCCGGCATAGAGACGGCGGGAGGGCGCGATCCGGTTGTTGCCGGCACCTACGATCGAGCCGAGCCGGGTACGTCCGGCCAGCACGATCTTGTCGGAGACCGGGAAATAGGCGCTGCCGTCGAACTGGTTGCGGACGTAGAAAAAGCTGCCACTTTGCAGGGACGCTTCCGGTGCCACCCGGGCCGACAGACGAAAACCCCTGGTCGGATCGAGCAGATCATCGCTGGCGTCAAAGGTGACGAGTCCGGGCAGCGCGCCGATGAAATAGGTGTCCCGGCCGGTCGCACCGGTGGGCCCGGTGACATCGGTTTCCCGCGATGCCAGCAGTTCGACGCCCGCGGACCAGCTCCAGCGTTTCTGGTAAATCAGACTGCTTTTCCGCTCGATATTGGCGGCAACAGAGAAAGTCTGCGCCTTGAACGCAGGACGATCGACGACGCTGAGCGCCGTACGACCGTTCAGAACATTGTCACGCCGATGATAATTGTTGCGGCGATAGGCAATGCTGCCGGATTGTTCCTGCGTTGCAAGGACACCGGTGAAGCGGATCAGGCCTTCCGGCGGAAAGAAATTCCGGTGCTCCCAGCTGACTTCGGCCCGGGCGCCTTCGCCGGTGCCATAGCCCAGTTCGCCGGCGATGGTGCGCAGCGGTGCCGGGGTTACATTAACGGCGATATCCACCTTGTCCGGATCGTCGGCCACCACGGGGTCGATGGACAGGGTCGAAACCAGACCGGTCGCGATCAGGGCCCGGCGCAGATCCTCGACATCCGAGGCCTGGTAGAGATCGCCGGGGGCGAAACGGGCGATCATCTGCACATGATCGGCATCGAACAGATCGCTCTGCGCCATGACAATCGAACCGTAATGGAAACGACCGCCGGGCACGACCGGAACTTCGAGATCGCCCAGACGCGCGGCATGATCGATTTCCAGCTCGGGTTCGCCGGTTTTGCCAAAGGCATAGCCATTTTCCACCATCGCCGTATCAAGCCGGCCAATGGCTTCGGTGATCTCGTCGCTGTTGACGATTGCCCCTGTCTGCAAGCCAAAGGTCTCGCGGAATTTTTCCGGATCGGGCGGCACGGCCTTTTCGAGGCCGGGCAAGGTGATCGCCGCGAGCTTATATAACGGTCCCGCCTGGACCTCGATGACCACATGGACACGCTCCGCACCGTCGGTCTCGAAACGCGTCTGGACGACCGCGTCATAATAGCCCTCTATTCTGAGCAGCCGTTCGACCAGTTCTTCATCGCTTTGCGCGCGTCTGCGAATCTGGGCAAAATTGGCATCGTCGTCGCGATATTGTTCCAACGCCGACAATATCTCGAAGCGGCTGGCAAAGCTTTCCCCCAGCCGATCGGGCAATCCTTCAAAGCTGATCCGGTAGGCGGTTTCCGCCAGCGCATCAGTGGGTCGATACTCGTCAGCCGCGCTTTCGTTCTCGAACAGCCGTTCCTCGGCCGGCGCCTGCTCAGCCGGTGCCTGCTGATCCGGGCTATTCTCTTCTAACGCCGGGACAGCAGTCGTTTCCGTCTCGCTCTCGTCAAGCGTCGGCTCTGTTGTGTCATCCAGATCGGGCCATTCGACACCGAAATCCGGAAATTCGGTGAGCGGCTGATCCGGGTCAAGCGGTGTTTCGAGATCCGTCTCGTCCGTTGCGGCTGCGGCGGGTGCTGCTGCCGTCTGGGCGCTGGCGGGCCGGATGAGCGCACCCATCAGCAGAATAAACAGCATGCCGCGGCAGCAACGATATGTGGTTCGACCCATCGCCTTTCTCTTTAGCGGTTGATGAATCGCGACGCCAACGAATAACAACGCCCGTTCGGCATACCACAGTTTTTGCAAGATGTTCCGCTCTCTCGGCACCGGACCGGCAATTTCACGAAAAGCTTTAACGGGAAATTAACCAAGTTTGTCGATATTCCCGGTGAAGACGGACCGGGTGCCATTGCCCGATCCCATATGGATGAACAGGATCAGTGAAATGTCGAATATGCGTATGATTTTGCTCGAAGCAACTCTGGTTGCCGGTGTTCTGATGACCGGGGTATCCGTATCTCATATTGCCTATGCCGCTCCGCTTGCGGCAGCGACCGCTGACCCGCAAAGCGATGTAAAAATCGACAGCCTGATCAAGGTCGAGCGGACGGTGCAATCCGAAAATGGCGAAAATGCTACGGAGCTCGTCGATCCTGCGACGGTCAAGATCGTTCCCGGAGACAAGCTGCTGTTCATCAATCGCTATCAGAATAGCGGCGATCAGGCTGTGACCGGCTTTGTGGTCAACAATCCCGTCCACAAGGCTGTCAGCTTTGTCGAGGTGCTGGAAGACTGGGCGCTGGTCTCGGTGGATGGCGGCAAGACCTTCGGAAAATTGACGGAACTGAGCGTGGTTGATGGCGAGCAGGCCAGCCGGCCAGCAGTGGCGTCCGATGTCACCCATATCCGCTGGATACTGCCAAAGCCGATTGCCCCCGGCGCATCCGGCGAATTGCGCTTTCGCGGCACCGTCAAGTAACACCAGCCCGCGATTTTACGCGCGGTCACATTCCCACAATATTTCGCTGACTCCGATCAGCCGTCCCAGACGCCCCAGTTCTGCCGCCAGCTTTTCCTGTCGTCCGGCAGGCCAGGCGATGCCCGGTTCCTGCCAGAATTGCGTCACCCGGAGCGTGCCGGCGGATCGGTCTGCCTTAATCTCGATCCGGCCGACGAAACGGTCGCCTTCCAATATCGGATAGACATAATAGCCCCATTTGCGCTGCGCGGCGGGCACGAACATTTCGTTGCGATAGGCAAAGCCGAACAGCGCTTCCAGCCGGTTGCGATCGCGCACCACCGGGTCGAACGGATTGATGATCCGCAGCCGGGATGTCGGCGCGGGAACAGCGGCCAGACGCGATTCGATATCCACCGCAGCAAGCGCATTGCGCCATGTTCCGTCGCGCGATCCCACCAGGACCGGAACAGGATCGCGAACCGATTGTGACCAGGCTCTCACTTCTTTCGCATCGACCGCGCCCCAGAAACGCTGGATTTCACCCAGCGAAGCGAAGGCGAGACGGTCCAGTGCATTGCGGCACAGCCAGTCGATCTGAGCGGAATCCTCATGAGCGGCTTCGCGATGATGCGACGGGATGACTCGTTCCGTCAGATCATAATATTTGGCAAAATTCTGGCGGTGGGAGGTCGCGAGGTCGCCGGCATACCAGAGCTGGTCGAGCACTCGTTTGTGCGGCGGACGATCCCACATCTGCTTTTCGCCCTCGACCCGGGTATCGAAATCATGAGTGGAGAGCGGGCCTTCCTGCGCAATCCGCGCCTTGATCTGCTCCGGGGCGATTTGCTGGGCCGCCTTCTGATAGGACGCGTAACCGGCGACCTTTGCGCCCAGCCGCCGGAACTGGCGTTGCCACATCGGGTAAAATTCCATGGGCAGAATCGAGGCGTCGTGAGTGAAATGCTCAAAGACCGTCCGGTCCCGGCCCAGCATCCGGTCGAGCATCGGTTCGCGGTAATTCTGGTTGCGGCTCCAGAGGATGTGGTGGTGGGCGCGGGTGACGTTCTGGATGGTGTCGAGCTGAACAAAGCCGAGGCGGCGGATGGTGTCCGGCAGGTCCAGCGGACCGGTCGGGCTGTCGGACAGGCCCTGCGCCTCGAGCCAGAGCCAGCGGGCCTGCCGGTTGGGGATGCGCAGCACGGCGGTCAGACCGCGGTCGTTTCGATATGCGCGACCTTGCGGTCGCGGCGGGTGGCGAGATAGCAGCCGGCAACGATCAGCAGGGCGCCAGCCACCGTGGTCCAGCTGATCGGTTCGCGGAAGAACAGCCAGCCGAAGATTGCCGCCCAGATGAAGGCGCTATATTCCAGATTGATCAGATATTTCGCCTCGGCCCGCCGGTAGCCCCAGGCGATGAACAGGGCCGAGATCACCGACAGGGCCGCGCCGGCCCCGATATAGGGGAGCGAGGCGCGGTCGGGAAGCACCGCGAAGAAGGGCGCAAGCAGCAGGAAAGAGACGCCGATGATCAGATTTTGCGAGAAGCTGATCTCGAGCGGGCCGGCGAGCAGGGCCTGCTGTCGCTGGATCACCAGATTGCCGGCATAGAGCACGGCGGATGCCAGGATCGCGCCGATCCCGAGCAGCGCCGCTTCATCATAGTCGCCCGACGCCCTGCCCCATGCGATCACCAGAACACCGCCGAAGCCGAGCAGCGAGGCATAGATGGCATTGCGGTGGATGGTCTCGCCGAGGAACACCGCTGCCAGATAGAGAGCGATGATCGGGGCGATGAAGGACAGCGCGATTGCCTCCGCCAGCGGCACCCGCGCGAGGCCCCAGAAGAAGAGATAGGACATGAAGACGACGATGATACCGCGCTGCAGGTGCACCTTGCGCGCGGTCGGGCCCGGCATTTTCGGGCGACGCGGCAGGTAGAGGATCGAGACCAGCACCAGCGCGGTCAGCACCCGCCAGAGCAGCGCATTATAGGCGCCGAGGTCGATCGACAGGCGCTTCATCGCCACATCCATCATCGCGAAGGACAGCAGGCCGATCAGCACCGAGCCCGAGGGCAACAGGGGCGGCGCATCCTCGGTTTGGCGGTCGGCAGAGATCAAATCGGACATATGTGGTTCCATCAGCCCATAGTGTCGAGGCCGGTTGTTTGCCTGTTGCCGCTGCGTGCTTCGACAGGCTCAGCACGAACGGTGTTCGGACGCGCTGCTTATCCACCCGGACGCGGAAATGGCAAGCGGGATCAGAGGCCCATTTGCCGGACCGCGAGATCGCGCATGATTTCCTCCGAGCCACCGCCGATCGCCATCACCTTGACCTCGCGGTAGAAGCGCTCGACCGGGTTGCCGCGCAGATAGCCGGCGCCGCCGAGGATCTGCATCGCCTCGCTGGCGCAATATTCGAGATCCTTGGTCGCACTGAACTTGGCCTTGCAGATCTGCGCGACCGGCATCTCGCCCTGTTCGGCGAGCCAGCAGATCTGGTTGAGCCAGGCGTCGAGCCGGTCGATGCGGGCCGACATCTCGGCGATCTTGTGGCGGATCACCTGATGGCGGATCAGCGGCTTGCCGAAGGTCTGGCGCTGCTGCGCATAATCAATCGCATATTCGAGCAGCACCCGCATCATACCGAGGCTCTGCGCAACCATGCCGAGCCGTTCATGGTTGAAATTGTGCATGATCTGGATGAAGCCCCGGCCCTCTTCGCCGAGCATGTTCTCGGCGGGCACGCGCACCTCGTCGAAATAGAGCGAGGCCTGGTCCGAGGCCCACCAGCCCATTTTCTTGTCGAGCGCGGTGCGCGAGAAACCCTCGGCATCCTTTTCGACCAGGAACAGCGAGATACCGTCCAGCCCCTCGCCGCCGGTGCGGGCACCGATGACATAATAGTCGGCGGTCATGCCGCCGGTGATGAAGGTCTTGGCACCGTTGATCACCCAGTGATTACCGTCCTGGCGAGCGGTGGTCTGCATATTGGCAACATCGGAGCCGCCGCCGGGCTCGGTGATGCCGAGGCTGGAGCCCTTGTTGCCGAGCACGATATCCTTGAGGATGCGGTCCTTGATCTCCTCGGACGCCAGCTTGTGGATCGGGCCGATCGAGATCGAGCGGCCGCCGAGCGCTGCCAGCGTACCGCCATTATGGGCACGGGCCGCTTCCTCGCCCCAGGCAGCGCGCATGAAGATATCGTCCATGCCGAGGCCGCCATATTTCTCGTCGACGCCAAAGCCCCAGACGCCGAGTGCGCCGACCTTCTGGTGCATTTCCCAGGGGATTTCGCCGGCCTCGTCCCATTCGTTGGCGTGCGGCTGCAATTCGGTTTCGATGAAGCGGCGGCAGGTGGCGCGAAATTCACGGCGTTCGTCATTGTCAAACGGTCGAAGCATATCTCTCTCCCAAGAGTTTAATCAGTTGATTAAAGCTCTATCGCTTCCAGCGCGGAACGCAAGGGGTCGGGAAGAGAAACCGGCCGACGCGTTTCGCGGTCGACATAGACATGGGTGAAGCTGCCGGCGGCGGAGGCGATATCCTCGTCGCCGCGAAACAGGCCGACGCCATAGGTGACGCTGCTGTTGCCGAGCCGGTCGACGCGGATGCGGGCCATCACGCCGTCGGGAAAGGCGATCGGGGAAAAATAGTCGCAGCTGGTGTTGACGACCAGGCCGATGGTCGCGCCGCCGGTGATATCGAGCGCGCCCTGCTCGACCAGATAGCGGTTTACCGCGGTGTCGAACCAGAAATAATAGATGGCGTTGTTGACATGGCCATAGGGGTCATTGTCATTCCAGCGGGTGGTGATCAGCGAGCCGGCGCGATAGGCGGAGCGGACCGGCGGTTCCGCCCTGGCGCTCTTACCAGGCGGCATCGTAGATCCTCTGCGCGTCGGCCTGGGTCAGTTCTTTCGGATTGTTCATCAGCAGGCGGGTCTGCAGCATCGCCGCTTCCGCCAGTTCGCTTGTCGCATCCTGTTTGATGCCGATCTCGCGCAACTTGCGGGGTGCCTTCACCTTGACCGCCAGACCTTCGAGATAGTCGATCAGTTGCTGTGCCCTCGCCTCTTCGCTGTTCTCGCTGCCGCGCGGCACATCCAGCGCATCGGCCAGCTGGGCGTAGAGCGGAGCGGCGGCCTCGAGATTGAACTGCATCACATAGGGCATGACCAGCGCGTTGGAGACGCCGTGTGGGACATGATAGATGCCGCCGAGCGGATAGGCGAGCGCGTGGATCGCGCCGACCGGCGAATTGGCAAAGGCCTGGCCGGCGAGCATCGATCCGCGCAGCATGGCCTCGCGGGCCGCGATATTGCTGCCGTCGGAACAGGCGGTTTCGATATTGGTCGTGAGCAGCCTGAGCGCCTCGATTGCCAGCATGTCGGAGACCGGATTCTTGGCATGGCGACCGGTAAAGGCCTCGATCGCGTGGACCATTGCATCGATGCCGGTGGCGGCGGTGACGGCGGCGGGCAATCCGAGGGTCAGCGCCGGATCGAGCAGCGCGACATCGGCAAACAGATAAGGCGAGACGATACCCGCCTTGGTGGTTTCGCCGGTGGTCAGGATCGAGATCGCGGTGACCTCCGATCCGGTGCCGGAGGTGGTCGGGATCAATATGGTCGGCAGGCCCTTGCGCTGCAGCGCGCCGACGCCGTAAATTTCGGCCAGCGGCTGGGCACCGTCCACCGCGAGCGCAGCGACCACCTTCGCGGTGTCGAGCGAGCTGCCGCCACCGAGACCGATGACGATATCGACGCCGGCCGCTTTCGCAGTGTCGATCGCCTGCAAGACGATTTTCTCCGGCGGATCGGCGACCACGGAGTCGAAGATCGCGACCTCGAGACCGGCGGCGCGCAAGGTCTGTTCAACCGGTGCAATCAGTCCGGCGTCGACTATACCCCTGTCGGTGACGATCATCGGCCGCGAGGCGCGCAGGGCAGCGATCTGGCCGGGCAGTTCAGCAAGGCAGCCTTCGCCGAAATGGAGCACGGGAACCGTCTGGAAGACAAATTTTTTCATAGGCTTCGTCTTTTGCATCAATGGCGGGGCCGCGCAATAAAAAGGGGCCGGAAAACCCGGCCCCTGATTGTCTGGTGGCAAAATGCCACCCTGTTTGGTGCTGGCCTAGAACTTGCCGCGCAGGGTCAGTCCGTAGCTGCGGGGTTCCTGGATGAAAGCCGACCGCGAACCGGAACGCGCCACCGTGTTGAAGGTCACGCCGCGCGTCACTTCATTGGTCAGGTTGGTCACGAAGGCCTCGAGGCCCCAGACGTCATCCTGGCTGCCGATACCGGCGCGCAGGTTGATCTTGATGTTGCCATCCTGCTCATCGAACGGAACCGGGATATTCGCCGCGAGATTCGCGGGATCAATCGCCTGGGTCGAAGTCCGGCGATCGCTTTCCATACGCACCTGGGCGTTGAGGAAATATTTCAGGTTGCTGCCAATATCATTGGTATAGGTAGCGCCTGCAATACCGACAATATCCGGTGCGTTGGTCAGCGAATTGCCACACAAGGCCAGGACGTTCGCAGCGGTCTGGGTACCGGCGCAATCATTCGGATAGTTGGCATCGGTGATCGTCATGGCAGCATTGACCGTGAAATGCTCGTCCGGACGGATCGTCGTTTCGATTTCCACGCCCTGGGTTTCCGCCTTCGGAACGTTAAAGGTCTGGAACTGGGCACCGGTGAATTCCAGAACCTGGAAGTTGGTGAATTCCTCACGGAACGCAGCCAGGTTCAATGTCACCGCATTGTCCAGGAACTTGGCTTTCAGGCCAACTTCGTAGGCATTGACGGTTTCCGAAGCAAAGCGCGGATCAGCGCCGCCGACGGCAGCCGTCGAGTCCAGGTTGAAGCCACCCGATTTATAGCCGTGGGTGAAGCTGGCATAGACATTGACCGGATCGGCAAAGGCATAAGCGATCTTGCCGGTGTAGATCAGTTCATTGTCCTTATACTGGCTGCTGAAGGTCCGCGGGGATGGCAGGACTGCAGCATAAGGCGCATCGGCCGGCGACGTGAAGGCGAAGCAGCCGAGACCGAAAAACGCGTTCTGCAGAGCGGCAGGCAGTCCACTCAAACTGCCACCGGGAGAGATTGCACCAACAATTGCCGGGCAAACCGGATTGTTGCCGCCGCCGCTGACGAAGCTGCCATCCTTGCTTTCATCCGAATAGCGCAGACCAACCGTCAGCTCGAGCCCATCGGTCACTTCAAGCGTATTATGCGTGAAGATCGACCAGCTTTTGCTATTTTGCGCATATTGGTTGTTGTTGGTGATGGTCGACGGATCAAAGCCGGTGATATTCTGCAGCGGGGTTGCGCCGAAGAAAATCGGGCTAGCCGGATTCAGGCTGGCGCCTCCGGTAGCACCGGCCAGGGTGGCACCGACGAGCCGGTCGAAGTCCGCGCCGAGCGCGAATGACACGCTCTGCGAGATATCTTCCTTGGAATAATATCCACCAACGAGCCAATTCAGGGCTCCGTCAAAGGCTTCGCCCTGGACCCGCAGTTCGTGGGTCATGGTTTCGATCGAGGTCTGGTTGTCGGTGACGTTGAACACGTCCAGCGCCGAGAAATCGGAATCATAGGCTTCGACGGCGTCATATTCGCGATAGGATCCGATATAGATCAGGTCGGCGACATCACCCAGGGGTACTTCGATTTCGCCAGTGACGCCCCATTGGTCAAATTTCGTCTGTGGCGCAAAATTGGCGGTCGCGATGCGGTTGTCGACTGCAACCTGAGCATTGGTCGTATCGAACGGGCTCGACGGAACAACCGGTGCCGCCATGCCGCCACGAGGGCCAAGTCCGACAGCAGCGAACAGGCCTGACGTTTCCAGCGGGGATTTCAGGACTTCAACGGGTGTGCAGCAACCGGCGGAGCTCTTGGCATAGTCGCCGATCAGACGGCCGCGGATGCCGCTGTCGCTTTCGAAACCGAGCTGGCCGCGGACCAGATACTGGTCGGTGCCGTTCGATTCACCGATCTTTGCGCCGCTGCCGTCAACCACGGTGACATAGCCGTCGCGTTCGCGATAGGCGCCGGTGACGCGCAGAGCGAGCTTGTCCTGAACGATCGGCACATTGACCGCGCCCTGGACGCCGTAAAGATCGCGATTGCCATAGGTGGCATTGGCGAAGCCACCGAATTCGCTGAGGTCGGGACGAACATTGGTGATGTTGAGAGCACCGGCCGAGGTGTTGCGACCGAACAGCGTGCCCTGTGGGCCGCGCAGCACTTCGACGCGCTCGACGTCGACAAATTCGGAGAGCGCGACACCCGGACGGGACTGATAGGCACCATCGATGAAGATACCGACAGCCGATTCAAAACCGATATTGTTCGAGGTCGTGCCGACACCGCGGATGCGCAGCACGACGGAACCCGATGCTAATTGCGCGTTCGAGGTGGAGAAGCTGGAGGAGACATTGGTAATCTGGCTGACACTGACCACGCCCTGGCGTTCGAGTTGAACGGGGCTCACGGCGGTCACGGCGAGAGGAATGGCCTGTACATCCTGCGCACGACGGGTCGCGGTCACGATGATCACATTATCATCATAGGATTCTGTTTGCTGCGCATCATCCGGGGCCTGATCCTGGGCCAAGGCGGGGGTGGTCATGGCGGACGTGCAAAGCGCCGCCATCAGAAATTTATTGAAGATCTTCATATTTACTCCTGTTGAACTCGTTGTCGTCATCGCCATTTTGCTGGGGGATGGCTTGTATTTACGACAGCTGTGGGGCGCCGTCCGTCGTTTAATTGAGCCGTTAGATCAAGCGGAGAGGCGCAGACAAACACCGATTCCCACACAAACGTTGCAAAAATGTTACATTGAATCGAGGCAGAAATCCCGCTTGCCGGGACCCTTTTCAAAGAGAGATGCAAAAATGACACGGCCATTTCCGGCGGTTGCCGTAACGGCAGCGAGGATCAGCGGCTGAGCAGCCCGCTGCCGTCAGCGGGCAAAAATGGCGCGCCCGCACTTTGGCTCGATCCCACTGGCTTTCCACACTCCTGACGACAATGGTTCCCGATAATCATCCGAAATCACTCTTGGCGGCCCCTGTCATCGCCGCTAGGGGTGATCGAAACAAGCTTAAGGACCATCAATGCCGCAACTCATCCTTCTTCGCCACGGCCAGTCGCAATGGAATCTCGAAAACCGCTTTACCGGATGGTGGGATGTCGATGTCACCGAAAAGGGCGTTGAGGAGGCAAAAGCCGCCGGACAGCTGATGAAAGAACGCGGCATCGATCCGGATGCCTGTTTCACCAGCGTCCAGACGCGGGCGATCAAGACGCTCAACCTCGCACTCGAGGAAATGGGCCGGCTGTGGCTGCCGGTGGAGAAAAACTATCGGCTCAACGAGCGCCATTACGGCGGCCTGACGGGCCTCAACAAGCAGGAAACGCGCGAGCAGCATGGCGACGAACAGGTCCATATCTGGCGCCGCAGCTTTGACACGCCGCCGCCGCCCATGGCTTCGGACAGTCCCTATCAGATGTCCAGCGACCCGCGCTACAAGGGCATTGAAGTGCCGTCGACGGAAAGCCTGAAGGATACGATTGCACGGGTATTGCCCTACTGGAAAAGCCGGATTGCCCCTGAATTGCAGAATGGCAAACGCATATTGATCTCGGCGCATGGCAACAGCTTGCGCGCGCTGGTCAAGCATCTGTCCAAAATTCCGGACGACGAGATCACGGGACTGGAAATACCGACGGGCCAGCCGATCATCTATGAGCTGGACGACGAGCTTAACGAGATTGAACGCTATTATCTCTCGGAGCGTTAGTTCCGGGGCCAGGCAGGTCCGCTCTGCAATGCAGCGAGACCGCTAGCGACAGCTCTTATCTGGACCCGTCTTTCGCTCGGTACATGGCGGCATCGGCGCGGGACATGAGCCCCTCCGTCGTGTCCCTTGGACCCACGAAACAATAGCCGATCGAAGCACCGAAAGGCAATTTCTTGCCGTCGTAGACAAAATTTTCATTGCGGAATTGTTCAAGGAGAAAGTCGATCTTGTCCGCCACCTGATCGCCATTCAGATTGTCGAGCAGCAGCGCGAACTCATCGCCGCCAATTCGCGCTACAACATCCGATGTCCGGATATGCCCTTTCAATATCTCCGACAACCGGACCAGCAGTGCGTCTCCGACGGAATGGCCATGTTCGTCATTGACCGCCTTCAGATTGTCGACATCGACAAACAAAACCGCACAATTGTCGCCATATCGCTGGCATCTTGCGACGCGGTCCTGAAGGCTCTCAACAAAAAGGCGGCGGTTTGAAAGTCCGGTCAGGGCATCATGATAGGCGTGCTGCTTCATTTCAGCCAGCTGCTCTTTCAGAACAACTATTTCCCGCCTTAATATGGCGCATTGTCCGCAATTTGGAGGATGCCCCGCTTGATCTGGTTGCATTTTATTTGCGATCCCTAGTTCTGATGCAAATTATATTTATATATATTTTAAAATACAACAGGTTATTCAGAAAACGAACCTATAGTTGCGTCCCTGATCCCGGAAACTGACCTCATCGGGCCAGTTCAGACCCGGCTTCAGGAATTTCCCTTGGCGCCATAAGCGTCATTGCGTCGGCAGACATTCCCGACTAAACGGCTTTGCTTCCGCAGTATTTGTCAGGGGCAGAAATGGTCGAAGCACCTCCTCCGGTTGGAATAATCATGGGCAGCCAGTCCGACTGGGCTACGATGAAGCTCGCCAGCGACATTCTGGACGAGTTGCACATAGCGCACGAGAAGAAGATCGTCTCGGCACACCGCACCCCTGGCCGCCTCTATGACTATGCGACTTCGGCGGCCGAACGCGGCCTGAAAGTCATCATTGCGGGGGCCGGCGGAGCCGCCCATCTGCCGGGCATGGCGGCTTCTATGACCCGGCTTCCGGTGCTCGGAGTACCCATTCAGTCCAAGGCACTGAGCGGCATCGACAGCCTGCTCTCGATCGCCCAGATGCCGGCGGGCATCCCGGTCGGAACGCTGGCGATCGGCGACGCGGGCGCGAAAAATGCGGCGCTGCTGGCAGCGGCGATACTCGCCAATTCCGATCCGGCGCTGGCAGAGCGGCTGGACGCCTGGCGCGCGGCGCAGACCGACGCCGTCGCCGACGAGCCTGCATAACCATCCCTATGCGCACCCTTCCTCCCGGATCAACCATTGGCATATTGGGCGGCGGCCAGCTTGGCCGGATGCTGAGCGTGGCAGCGGCACAACTGGGCTATCGCTGTCATGTCTATGCGCCCAATGCGAACAGCGTCGCCGCCGAAGTGGCCGCCGAGTTCACCTGCGCCCAGGATGACGATGTCGCTGCCCTCACCCGCTTTGCCGAAAGCTGCGACGTGGTCACCTTCGAATTTGAAAATGTCCCGGTTGGGCCCTTGCACGAGATCCGAGACTGCGCACCGCTGCATCCGCCGATTGCGGCGCTGGATATCGCGCAAAACCGGATCGCCGAGAAAGTCTTTGCGCGCGATCATGGTGGCACCACGGCGCCCTTTGCGGAAGTCAGCGATCGCGCCACGCTTGACATTGCAATAGCAGAGGTCGGCACCCCGGCGATCCTGAAGACAATTCGCATGGGCTATGACGGCAAGGGCCAGTCCCGCATAAGACGGGGAGACGATCTCGAAGACCATTGGCAGGCGGTGGCCGGAAAGCCCTGTGTTGCCGAAGGTTTCGTGACCTTTTCCCACGAATTTTCGGTGATCCTGGTACGCGGACAGGACGGCGAAGTCCGCTTCTGGAACACGCCGCACAATGTCCATGAGGACGGAATTTTGGCCATCTCGACCACGCCCGCCCCCGATGCCATCCTGGCGCAGCAGGACGCGGCCCGGGCGCTGGCCGCCCGGATGGCCGAGGCGATGGACTATGTCGGCGTGCTGACCTGCGAATTTTTTGCCACCGAAGCCGGGCCGGTCTTCAACGAGATGGCCCCGCGCGTGCACAATAGCGGCCACTGGACGATCGAAGGCGCGGTCACCAGCCAGTTCGAGAATCATATCCGTGCGATCTGCGGCCTGCCGCTCGGCGACACCGGGCTGGCGGCGAAGCGAGTCGAGATGCACAATCTGATCGGGCCACAGGCGGACGAATGGCAGGCGCTGCTGGCCGACGGCGCCAATCACCTGCATCTCTATGGCAAGGGCGAGACCAGGCCGGGCCGCAAAATGGGTCATGTCACCAAAACATATTTCTAATTTGCAGTCCGCCGGAACTGCGCTAGGCGTCGCCTATGAACCATCCTGAAATCATTTTCTTTCTTGCCCGCGCCGACAATGGCGTGATCGGCAACGGCGACAGCATTCCGTGGCACCTGCCGGAGGATCAGAGGCGATTCAAGACCATGACCATGGGCAAGCCGATGATCATGGGACGCAAGACTTTTGACAGCCTGCCCGGCCTGTTGCCGGGCCGACGCCATATCGTGCTCAGCCGGGACACGAACTGGGAAGGCGATGGCGCGGATGTCGC
This sequence comes from Parasphingorhabdus sp., assembly GCA_030373505.1. Classification (GTDB taxonomy): domain Bacteria; phylum Pseudomonadota; class Alphaproteobacteria; order Sphingomonadales; family Sphingomonadaceae; genus Parasphingorhabdus. Next base: position 35,926 of record JAUCYS010000016.1, on the reverse strand, counting down.
GGATAGCGTCGAACAAGCACTGAAAATGGCCAATGCGCCGCATATCGCGGTGATTGGCGGCGCACAGATCTACAAGGCCTTTCTGGACCGCGCCGACCGGATCGAGTTGACCGAAGTGCACAGCGAGCCCGAGGGCGATACCAAAATGCCAGCCTTCGACAAGGTGGTCTGGGAAGAAACGGCGCGCGAGGATCATGAGGCGAAAAACGGCAAGCCGGCCTACAGCTTTGTTACCCTGAAGCGAAAACTGCCATGAAGAAAATCGCGCTGGCTCTTCTAGGTCTGATCGCGGTTGCCATCGTCGCATTCCTGATCTTCGGGCCGGCCTGGTTCGAAAAACAGACCAATATGGTTGACGGCAAGCCGCTGCCGGAGATCAGCGCAGAGGCGCAGCGGCTGCATGACAGTCTGATGATCGTCGATCTGCACGGCGACACATTATTGTGGCAGCGCAAGATCACCGACCCCGTCACCTATGGCCATATCGACCTGAGACGGATGCAGCAGGGCAATGTCGGGCTGCAGATATTCTCCAGCGTGACCAAGACCCCGCGCGGCCAGAATTACGACAGCAACAGCGCCGACACAGACAATATCACCATGTTGGCGATCGCGCAGCTGCAGCCGATGCGGACATGGTTCTCGCTGCTCGAACGGCAACTCTATCACGCGCAAAAGCTGGACCGGGCGGTGAAGGATTCTGCTGGGGCGCTGGCCAAGATCAGCAATGTCGCCGACGTCGACGGGCTGGTCGAATTTCGCGCCCGCAACCGGCGGCCGATCGGCGTGATGTTCTCGGCAGAGGGGCTGCAGACGCTGGAAGGCAAGCGCGAAAATCTGCAGAAACTTTATGACTCGGGCATGCGGATGGCGGGGCTGGTGCATTTTTTCGACAATGAACTGGCCGGATCGATGCACGGCGAGAAAAAGGCTGGACTGACCAAATTCGGCCGGACCATCATCCGCGACATGGAGCAGAAGGGAATGATCGTCGATATCGCCCATTCGAGCCATGCGACGGTCGCCGATATTCTCAAGATGGCGCGGCGTCCGGTCGTCTCCAGCCATGGCGGCGTGCAGGCGGTGTGCGGGGTCAATCGCAATCTGACCGATGCAGAGATCAGGGGCGTCGCGGCCACCGGCGGTGTCATTGGCCTGGGATATTGGGATGGGGCAATGTGCGATACCGATCCCAAGACGGTCGCCAAGGCGGTCAGGCATGTCCGCGATCTGGTCGGGATCGAGCATGTCGCTCTGGGCAGCGATTTTGACGGCGCGGTGACGACAAGATTTGACACCAGCGGGATTGTCCAGATCACCCAGGCGTTGATCGACGCCGGCTTTACCGAGACGGAAATCCGGGCGGTGATGGGACTCAATGCGCTGCGGGTCATCAGGGCGGGCGTGGAGCCGATGCCGGTCGCCACAATGCCGCAGGGACCGGTGACCCCGGAAACGCCGCTGGTGGTCAAGCCGGGGGCCGATGCCCGCGAGCTGGTGACGGAATAGAGACCGGCCTGCCCCGGCATGACGAACTTGTTGAACCAAATGGAAAATCCCGCGATAGCGATTCGATGATCAGACTGAACGGACATGACCGGATCGAAGGCGACCTGCGCGGAGCAATTCTGGCGCTGGGCAATTTTGACGGCTTTCATTTCGGCCATCAGGCGGTTGCCGGCAAGGCGCTGAACTGGGCGCGGGACGAAGGCCGGCCAGCGATTATCGCGACCTTTGATCCGCATCCGGTGCGCTTTTTCAAGCCCGACCTGCCGCCCTTTCGCCTGACCAGTCTTGACCAGCGCCAGCGGCTGTTCTGCGATGCCGGCGCAAGCGCGATGCTGGTCTTCGAATTCAACGCCGGACTGGCGGGTACGACGGCGGAGGATTTTATCACCGAGCTGCTGGTCGAGCGCTTTGGCGCGGCCGGCGTGGTGACCGGTGCCGATTTCACCTTTGGTAAGGGCGCCAAGGGCAATATCGATCTGCTGCACGAGGTCGGTGCGGTACACGGACTGAAAAGCGAGGCGGTGCGGGCGATCAGCGACAGCGACGACGTGATCTCCTCCAGCCGAATCCGGGCGGCGCTGAAGGAAGGCCATTGCGAGGAAGCGAACCGGTTGTTGACCCGGCCTTTTGCGATTCAGGGCAAGGTGATCCACGGCGACAAGAACGGTCGGGAACTGGGCTATCCGACCGCCAATATCGACATGGGCCAATATCTGCGCCCGAAATATGGCATCTATGCGGTCAAGGGCCGTCTGCCCGATGGCCGGGTGCTGAACGGCGCGGCGAGCCTGGGCGTGCGGCCGATGTTCGACCCGCCGAAGGAATTGCTGGAACCCTATTTCTTCGATTTTGCGGAAGACCTCTACGGCCAGACGATCGAGGTCGAGCTCCACCATTTCCTGCGCGGGGAAGAGAAGTTTGACGATCTGGATGCGCTGAAAGTGCAGATGGACCGGGATTGCGAGAAGGCGAGAGCGCTGTTGGCCTAAATCCGTTGGTCTTCAGCGTGGCTGCCGTTAGCCCTGAGCCTGTCGAGCCGCAGGCCACCGCAGGTGAACGGCGCCTTTCGACGAGAGGCGTGGTTGGACAGGCTCACCACTAACGGCAAAATTGGCGGTTGGTCTGGTTGCTTTAAAACCGTTCGTGGTGAGCCTGTCGAACCACCTGGCGTACCGACAGAGGTCCTTCGACAAGCTCAGGACGAACGGTTGCTGCACGGGCACAAATCCCGCTTGCACCGGCGCCCCGCGTCCCCTAATCCCCGCGGTCATGACCGATCCGAAAGCAGATTATAAAGACACGGTTTTCCTGCCGAAAACCGATTTCCCGATGAAAGCCGGCCTTGCGCAGAAGGAACCGGCGATTCTGGCGCACTGGCAGAAGATTGGTCTTTATGAAAAGCTGCGCGAAGCGCGCGCCGGGCGCGAGAAGTTCATTCTGCATGACGGCCCGCCCTATGCCAATGGCAATATCCATATCGGCCACAGCCTCAACAAGACGCTGAAGGATCTGGTGGTCCGCTCGCAGTCGCTGCTCGGCAAGGATGCGCCCTATGTTCCGGGCTGGGACTGTCACGGGCTGCCGATCGAGTGGAAGATCGAGGAAGAATATCGCAAGAAGAAGCGCAACAAGGACGAGGTGCCAGCCAGCGAGTTCCGCGCCGAATGCCGGACCTATGCCGACAAATGGGTCGATGTGCAGCGCGAGGAATTCAAGCGGCTCGGCATTCTCGCCGAGTGGGACAAGCCCTATCTGACGATGGACTATGACGCCGAGGCGGCGATTGTCGCCGAATTGCTGAAGTTTGCCGAGGCGGGTCAGCTGTATCGCGGCGCCAAGCCGGTGATGTGGTCGCCGGTCGAGAAGACCGCGCTGGCCGAGGCCGAGGTGGAATATGAGGATATTGTTTCCACGCAGATCGATGTGGCGTTCGAGATTGATAAATGTCCGTTGGCTCGTGAGTTGGAAGGCGCACGCGCGGTGATCTGGACGACCACACCGTGGACGATTCCGGTCAATCAGGCGCTCGCTTATGGGGCGGATGTTGATTATGTCATGGTCGATCTTTTAGTAGCTCGATCGGAAATACCACCTGGTGAAGAGCAGTTTCCATTGCGTTCATTGGGAATGTTTATCATTGCAGAAAGCCTCCTTGACGGATTTGCAGAAAGGGTTCGCGCTCAGTTCGGCGGAAAAACCGACTGGGACGTTGAATGGTCGGGCAAAGGCTCCCAACTAGCCGGCGCTACCGCCAAACACCCGATGGCGGACAAATTCCCGGATAGCGAATTTTATACCAAGCCCCGCCCGTTCCTCGACGGTTCGCATTTTGTTACCACCGACGCGGGTACCGGGCTGGTCCATATGTCGCCCGACCATGGTGAGGACGATTTCGATCTATGCAAGAAGAACGGCATCAATCCGGTGTTCGCGGTCGAGGCCGACGGCGTCTATCGCGACGACTGGGCCTGGCTGCCGCGCGGCGACGAGCGGGCAGGGTCGGTGATCAACAAGAAATTTGTCTCCAAGGACGGGCCGATCTGTTCGGACCTCCGCGAGGCCGGCGCGCTGCTGTCGGCGAGCGATGATTTTACCCACAGCTATCCGCACAGCTGGCGGTCGAAGGCGAAGATCATCTATCGCTGCACGCCGCAATGGTTTGTGCCGATGGATGCGCCGCTTTCGGCCCCTCCACCGTCTTCGACGGTCCCCCTCCCCACGCCTTTGGCGCAGGGAGGAAATGGGGAAGCATCCTCCCTAGCGCGCAGCGACGGGGAGGGGGACCATGCGCAGCATGGTGGAGGGGCAACACTCCGCGATGTCGCGCTGGACGAAATCCGCAACAAGGTGCGCTTTGTGCCGGAACGGGGACGACGGCGGCTGGAGTCGATGGTCGAGGGCCGGCCCGACTGGGTATTGTCGCGGCAGCGGGCCTGGGGTGTGCCGATTGCGCTTTATGTTGATCGCAAGAGCGGTGAATATCTCAACGATCCGGCGGTCAATGCGCGGATTATCGCGGCGTTCAAGACCGGCGGGGCGGATGCATGGTTCAATGCCGATCATCAGGAGTTCCTGGGCAACGCCTATGCGCTCGATGATTATGAAGTGATCACCGATATTCTCGATGTCTGGTTTGACAGCGGCTGCACCCATGCCTTTGTGCTGGAAAGCGGCAAATGGCCGGAGCAGCGCAGCCCGGCGGATCTCTATCTGGAAGGCAGCGATCAGCATCGCGGCTGGTTCCAGTCCAGCCTGCTGGAGTCCTGCGGCACCCGGGGACGGGCGCCCTACAAGGCGGTGCTGACCCACGGCATGACGCTCGACAAGACCGGCAAGAAAATGTCCAAGTCGCTTGGCAACACGCTCGATCCGAAGAAGATCATCGATGTCCAGGGTGCGGATATCTTGCGGCTGTGGGCGGCGAGTGTCGACTTTACCGAGGATCACCGGATCGGCGACGAGATCCTGAAGGGCGTTTCGGACAGCTACCGGAAGCTGCGCAACACTTTCCGCTATATGCTGGGCGGGCTTGGCGACTTTACCGAGGCCGAGCGGGTGGCGGTGGCCGACATGCCCGAGCTGGAGCGCTATATATTGCACCGGCTGGCCGAGGTGGATGCCGAGCTGAAACAGCATGTGAATGACTTCGCCTTCGGTCCCTATATGCGGGCATTGAATGCCTTTGCGCAGGAGGATCTAAGCGCCTTCTTCTTCGATATCCGCAAGGATTGCCTCTATTGCGATGCGCCGGATGATCCGAAGCGCATGGCCTACCGGACGGTGATGGACATCCTGTTCCACGCCCTCACCCGCTATATCGCGCCGGTGCTGGTGTTTACCGCCGAGGAAATCTGGCAGAGCCGGTTTGCGGACGAGGCGGATTCGATCCATCTCAAGGAATGGCCCGAGGTGGATGCGGGCTGGGTCGACGCCGAACTGGCGGCAAAATGGCAGACTATCCGCGCCGCCCGTGAAAAGGTTACCGAGGCGATCGAACCGCTGCGGCGGGAAAAGACGATCCGTTCCAGCTTGGAAGCGGAGGTCGTCTATCCGATGGCCGACCTGCCGATCGGCACAAACGAATTTGCCGAACTGGCGATTGTCGCGGATGTCAGTGATGGCGATGCGATTGGCGTGAGCAAGACCGACAACCATAAATGCGGGCGCTGCTGGCGGTTGTTGCCGGAAGTGGAAGAGGATGGCGCGCTGTGTGATCGTTGTGCCGAGGTTTTGGCGTGAGGCGTCCGCTTTTCGTCATCCTGAACTCGTTTCAGGATCCTGTCAGGCTTGGCGCTCTGTCGAGAGAGATCCTGAAACGAGTTCAGGATGACGACTCCTTCTTTCACGATGGTGCTGCTGTTCGGAACGGATTTTGACATGACCGACCAAATCAAGAAATACCGCCGCAACGGACTGGTCATTGCGTTCCTGATCTTTGGTCTCGACCAGTTGAGCAAATTTCTGGTGATGGAGCCGCTGCAGCTGCCGGCCAGGGGACAGATCGAGCTGCTGCCGTTCTTCAACCTGACATGGGCGCAGAATTACGGGGTTTCGATGGGCTTTCTCACCGCTTCCAGCGACTTGCAGCGCTGGGCGCTGGTGGCGCTGACCGGCCTGATCGGGATCGCGGTCTTCCTGTGGATGAACCGCGAAAAGGCGAAATGGGATATTGTCGCGCTGGGCCTGATCCTGGGCGGCGCGATGGGCAATATCGTTGATCGCGCGCGGCTGGGCTATGTCGCGGACTTTGCCGACCTGCATATCGGCGACTTCCGGCCGTTCCTGATTTTCAACCTCGCCGATGCCTGTATCAGCATCGGGGTGGTGATCCTGCTTGCACGGGCGCTGTTAATCCGCGAAAAGAAGCCGGAGACAAAAGACCATGTTCAGCTTGACGAAAGTTGACCTGTGACAGGAGCGCGCTATCAGGCTCCACAAGAGATTTTTGAGGGACATAATCATGCGTAAATCGACCGTCGCCATCAGCCTTGTTTCGCTGGCCAGCCTGACCGCATGCGGTTCCACGGGGCTGTTCGACCGCGACCGGCCCGATGAATTCGCGGTTTCGCGCCAGCCACCGCTGGTGATCCCGCCCGATTTCACATTGGTTCCGCCGCAGCCCGGTCAGCCTCGTCCCCAGACCGGTGGCCTGCAGCAGCAGACGCTGGAAGCCCTGTTCGGCGGCCCGCAAGCGCGCAGCGTGACCGAATCGGCCGTGGTCGGCCAGGCCGGTGATTCCGATGCCGGAATCCGCTCCTCGGTTGGTGACCCCGAAACCTATACCGTTGCCAAGGGCAGCGTGACCCGCGACATCATCGCTGCGCCCGAAGGCGATGGCCAGAACGCACAGGCTGCCGTTCCGGAGTGATGGGTGCGCCCCGCACCTGATGCGGAGCTTTGACGACAGTGCGCGCTTTATAACGCAGGGCTCCGCACCAGGTGCGGAGCACAGGGTTGAATAGCACATATGTGGTGCTCCTGCGAAGGCAGGAGCCCATCTCGTGAAATAGCCTCTTTTGCTATCGCAGGAGCGCTAAGGCGATTGCGGCGCCAGTGCGCCGCTCCATCACGCCCGCGTAAAAATCATAGTTCAGGAGATGGGCCCCTGCCTTCGCAGGGGCACGTGCTTTTCGTTGAAGCTGGCACCATCCTCTTCCGCCGGGAGAGGGAAGGTTCAGTCGGGAATAGCGACAACCTTCGTTCGGGCATTGTGGCCGCGGATGATTTCCAGCGATGTTTTGGGCAGGCCGAGCGCCTTGGAGAGCAGTTTCAGCACCGCTGCATTGGCTTTGCCATTTTCGGGGGTCGCGGTGACTCGGACCAGCAGCGTAGCGTCAGACTCGCCTTTGCCCGACAGGCTGATGCTGTTTTCGCCCGCATTGGGAGTGACCTTGACGGTGAGTTCGCCATTATTGACAAGCGCCAGCATGTCTTCGCGAGGAGGGAACAGGTTCTTTTTCGCCATTGTCTTATCCCGATTCCTTCTCCCGTGAGGGAGAAGGATACAGAGGCTTATTCGCGCAGCGGATTAGCCGATGTTGGATGAGGGTGTTCTGCCCGCTCGAGTTTGGTACACCCTCACCCAGTTGCGACTAGGCAGCAAGCTGCCAAGTCTGCGCAACCCTCTCCCGCACGGGAGAGGGGAAGAACGCCTAATGCCGGAAATGGCGCATGCCGGTGAACAGCATGGCGAGGCCCGCTTCATCCGCGGCGGCAATGACTTCGTCGTCGCGGATCGAGCCGCCGGGCTGGATCACCGCCGTGGCACCCGCCTCGACCGCTGCCATCAGGCCATCGGCGAAGGGGAAGAAGGCGTCCGAGGCGACCGCCGAGCCGATCGTGCGGGATTCGGTCCAGCCGGCCTTCTCCGCAGCATCGCGCGCTTTCCATGCGGCGATACGGGCGGATTCGAGGCGGTTCATCTGGCCGGCACCGACGCCCGCCGTGGCCCCGTCCTTGGCATAGACAATCGCATTGGATTTGACATGTTTGGCGACCGTCCAGGCAAACAGGCAGTCGGCCATTTCCTGCTCGCTCGGCGCGCGTTTGGTGACGCATTTCAGATCCGCGCGGGAGACATGACCATTGTCACGGGTCTGCAGCAGATAGCCGCCGGCAATATTTTTCACGTTCATGCCGGTGCGGGCCGGGTCGGGCAATTCGCCGGTCAGCAGCAGGCGCAGGTTCTTCTTCTTGGCGAAGATGGCCCGGGCGTCGTCATCGGCATCGGGCGCGCAGACGACCTCGGTGAAGATGCCGGTCATGGCTTCCGCCGCTGCGCCGTCGAGCGGGCGGTTGACGGCGATGATGCCGCCGAAAGCGGAGACACTGTCGCAGGCGAGCGCCTCTTTATAGGCATCGACAATATTGTCGGCGCTGGCGACGCCGCAGGGATTGGCGTGCTTGACGATAACCACCGTTGGCGGTCCGTCGCGGAATTCGCTGACCAGCTCGAGCGAGGCATCGGCGTCGTTGTAATTATTGTAGCTGAGCGCCTTGCCCTGCAGCTGCTCCGCCTGCGCAATGCCGCTGGCGGACGGGCCATCCGGCAGGTAGAGAGCGGCGCTCTGGTGCGGATTTTCGCCATAGCGCAGTTCGACCGGGCGGCTCATCGTCAGCGGCAGCGTGTCGGGGAACATCTTGCCCTGATCGGCAAAACCGAACCACTGGGCAATCATGCCGTCATAGCGCGCGGTCGCGGCAAAGGCCTTGGCGGCCATATTCTTGCGGAAGGCGAGCGAGGTGGCACCGTCATTCTGCTGCAACTCGGCGAGCAGTGTGTCATAGTCCGAGGGATCGGTAACGATGGTGACGAAGTCGTGGTTCTTGGCGGCGCTGCGGACCATCGACGGGCCGCCGATATCGATATTCTCGATAATCTCGTCACGCTCGGCGCCCTTGGCGACGGTCTGGGCGAAGGGATAGAGATTGACGATCACCAGATCGATGCCGGCGATATCATGTTCCTGCATCGAGGCGACATGACCCGCATCGTCACGACGGGCGAGCAGACCGCCGTGGACCTTGGGATGAAGCGTCTTGACGCGGCCATCCATCATTTCGGGAAAATTGGTCACATCGCTGATATCCGCAACCTCCAGCCCGGCGTCGCGCAGCGCCTTTGCGGTGCCGCCGGTCGAGATCAGGGCCACGCCCATGGCCGCCAGCTTCTGGCCGAGTTCGGCGAGACCGCTCTTGTCCGATACCGACAAAAGCGCGCGTTTGATTTTGATATTCTCTGTCATTTCTATCCCATATGTTTGAGCAGCCAGCCGGTGGCACCACCGCCCCTGCCCACTGCTCCGCCAATCACCATCTGCCTGACAGCATGACCGATGCCCATGCCGTCGACCCAGACGCTTTCTTCCAGCTGAATGTCGCCGCTCGTTGAACGGAACTGCCACAGATTCCCGTCTGTCAGGCGCAACAAAACGCCCTTCCCTTCCGAGATCAGGTCGCTTTCTATATCCGGCCCGAGATGAAAGCGCACGGCATATTCTATATCTTCCTTGCGGCGGCGGCGCTTCTTGCCATCGGGAATCAGCATATCTTCGCCGCGCAGCTCGAGACCATCGGAGCGCAACAGCAACAGGCGCTTGTGGACCAGGCCGAAGCGCCGGGCATAGCCGTCATGACTGGCCTCGAGCCGGGTGGCGTTCTCGACATCGCGGCGGAACAGCTCGACCTCGCTGACGCCGCGGCCAAGCTTGCCGTCGGCGAGAATCGAGGTGCTGTTGCTGTCGGCGATGCACAGGGTGCTGTGGGCGGCAGTGGTGCGCAGGCCGCGCGCCAGCGCTGCCGGGATGGTGGCACCGACCAGCCCCGCACCGCCGCAATTGCTGATGATCCGGCAGCCGCCGTTGGAAAATTCAAAGGCCAGGGTCGAGGCGCAGCCGGCCACCGCCATGCGCGCGATCGGCGGCGGCGCAGCGTCGACAATCAGCACCGAGCGCCCGGCGGTAACCCGCTGATAGCCCCATTCGCGGGCCTGCCGGAGCGGTCGCGCGCGCACGCTGCTGGCTTCTATCACTTGCGCAATCTGCTCGGCCGATGTCGCGCCGCTGCCCTGCCAGTTGCCCATGGTCCCGTCAAAATGCGTGAGAGCGGTCAGCGGTGGCACCGCCTTGTTGAGCGCTTCCACGAGAAACTCGGGCGGATCCTCCTTGCGGGCGAGATAGACCTGTTTCAGCATCGACAGCAGGATGACCGCGTCGATCTGGTTGAGCGGGGAGCGGGAGACGGAACCGCCATCGGCAAAGAAAAATTCGCCCATCGCCTTTTCCAGACCGGCTTCCCCAACGATCTGGCGCACACGACCCTCGGGCAGCAGCAAGGATGCGGCGACCACCCCGCTCCACGCCACCAGCCGGCCGAGGCTGGACTCCGCCTTGTCGGCGGTGCGGTCAAGATGGCGAGCGGTGCGAGCGATATTGTTGAGCAGCTTGGAGCGGTAGATGAGGTCGCGGGAGGAGAGGATCAGCGGCGCATGGCTGGCCCAGATCATCAGCCGCCAGCCGCAATTGTCGGGTCGCCAAGCGGGCTGGCGAATGACGCCGCCATTGGCATCGAGCCACTGGCTGATCAGCTTTTCCGCTACCGGCACCGCCTGGTCGCGCGAGGCGGCGGTATCGAGGTCGCGCAGCCACTGGAAACGGTGGATATAATCCTCGAATTGCGGTGGCAGGCGGAGATTGGCGAAGTCGATATTCTCGTGCTTTTTCTTGAGACCGCGGAACAGGAAATGGCCGGCGCGCACCGCCATCCCCTGCACCCGGTCGCCCTCGACGGGATCGACCGGTACGGCCAGCAGGCGCAGCGGCAATTTTCCCGACAGGCGCAGCCGGTGCATCGGCATCCGCCAGGTCATCCGGTAATAGAGCATCGCCGCCTGTTCGGCGAGCGACTGGCCGCGGTTGCGGTCGTGGCGCAGAGTCAGGCTGCGGCCTTCCCCGGCGCTGTCATTTTCGTCGTGGGTCGAGGGATCGTCGGGGTCGCTGTCGCCCAGATCGAGACGGTCAGGCCGGCCTGTGGTCATTCACCCCTCAGGCCCGTGATATTCGCCGCATAATGGTCAGGCCCGCCACGGAAGGTCGCCGTGCCGGCCACCAATGTATCGGCACCCGCCGCGATCGCCTTTGGCGCGGTGTTGAGATCGATACCGCCGTCGACCTCCAGCCTGATATCCTTGCCGGTGGCGGTGATCCGGGTCCGGATCACCTCGATCTTGCGCAGCTGGCTGTCGATGAAACTCTGCCCGCCAAAGCCGGGGTTGACGCTCATCACCAGGATCAGGTCGAGATCGTCGACCAGATAGTCGAGTATATCGAGCGGCGTCGCCGGATTGAGCACCAGCCCGGCCTGCTTGCCCAGCCCCTGGATGGTCTGCACCGTGCGGTGCGGGTGCGGCCCTGCTTCCGGATGGAAGGAGATGATGTCGGCGCCGGCCTCGGCAAAGGCCTCCAGATACTGGTCGACCGGCGAGATCATCAGATGAACATCGAACGGCTTGGCGCTGTGCGGACGAAGCGCTTTTACCACCGCCGGGCCGATCGTGATATTGGGGACGAAATGGCCATCCATGACATCGACATGGATCCAGTCGCAGCCAGCCCGGTCGATAGCCTGCACCTCTTCGCCCAGCCGCGCAAAATCGGCGGAGAGAATGGACGGGGCGATACGAATATTGTCGGACATGGCGCTTCCTTAAACTGAACCCGGCACTAGAATTTTTGCACGGATCAGGCAAGGCGCGATTCCCTTCAGTCCACAGTCCCTTGTGGACAGATTGGGGACAGGTTCACAATATGTAGAAAATCAACTTCCGCAAATCAGCCTGGCGATGAAAAAGCCGTCGACATGGCCCTGTTCGGCGAGCGTGGTCGGCAGGGTGCGGACGCAACCATTGCCGGTCGGCGACATGCCTTGCGGCAGCTCGTCGGCGGTAACCGGATCGATGGCAAAATTGCTGTGGCGCTCGAGAAAGGCTTCGATCTGCTCCTCGCCTTCCTCGGGTTCCAGCGAACAGACAGCGTAGACCAGTGTCCCGCCGGGCTTCACCCAGGGGGCGGTGCGGTCGAGCAGCGCGCGCTGGGTCTCGGCGCGGTCGGCGATCTGCCGCGCACCGATACAGTGCAGCACATCGGGGTGGCGGCGGAAGATGCCGGTGGCGCTGCACGGGGCGTCGAGCAGGACCGCATCGGCGGGTTCAGCGGGCTGCCATTGCATCAGATCGGCGATGACCTGCTCCGCCTCGAGACCGGTGCGCCCGAGATTGTCCTGGAAGCGCTCCATCCGCCTGGCGTTATTGTCGACCGAGATCACCTTCCAGCCATTGCTGGCCAGTTGCATGGTCTTGCCGCCGGGAGCGGCGCAGAGATCGAATATGGTGCGGCCCTTGCCCTCGCCGAGCAACCGGGCCGGGATCGAAGCGGCCAGATCCTGCACCCAGAAGCTGCCTTCATCGAAGCCGGCCAGCCCGGTGACTGGAAGAGCTGGAAGCATCCTCAGATGTTTGGGCGCGAGCGACAGGCCTTCGAGAGAGCCGGTATCGTCGGTCCGGAAGCTGAGATCGAGCGGCGCGGGCTTGGCCCATGCTGCATTGGCCGCGAGGGCGACCTCCTCACCCCAATTGTGGGTCCAGCGGTCGAGCGTCTCGCCCGGTATTTCGGGATATTCCGGCAATTTCAGCGCGCCCGATTCGACGCCGCGCATGACCGTGGAAAAGACGCCGTGAACCAGCCGGCGCGGTCCGCCATGGACCAGCGGCAGCGCGGTGGAAATCGCGGCATGTTGCGGGGTATCGAGAATCAGCACCTGGGCGAGCGCGATGCGCAAGGCCATACGCGGCTTGGCATCGTCGGCGAGCCGGTTGCGGGTGGCGCTGTCGATCATCGCGTCGAGCGCGGTCATCCAGCGCAGCACATTGGCGGCGATATTGTGGGCCAGCGCCTTGTCGGACGGATTGCCCAGCTTGCCCGTCGCTGCGGGCATCGCCTGATCCAGCGTCTCACCACGTCGGCAGACGGCGTCGAGCAAGCGGATGGCGGACTGGCGTGTCGCGAGGCCGGGGATTTTGTTGTTGGGTTCGTTCATGGTTCGATTCCGCACTGGCTTGCCCCGCAAAGCCGGGACATGCACAAACCGGATGGTTTGCGCTGCCCGACCGCATAGACCTTCCGGCGTTTCGATCAAGCTTTTGGAAGGGTACCGCCGGGATTGCATCGTAGCGATGCTCTCCGGATAGACGAAAAAATATTATTTTCGAGCGCCCGCAAACAAGCGTTTGACATTAAGTCGATATATATCGATATACAAATCATGCGAAAACAAAGGGCTCCCTCCAAGGCGACGAAACAGGCACTGATCGCCTTGCTTAGCGCGCCCCAGAGCCTGCATGGATACGAGATCATGCAGGTCACCGGCATCAAGCCGGGCACTTTATATCCGATGCTGGCGAGACTGGAGGATCAGGGGATGCTGGCTTCACGGTGGCAGGAAACGAGCGTCGAAGGGCGCCCTCCCCGGCATATGTACAGCCTGACCGAGGCGGGACGCGTTTTGGCGAAAAGCCTGCTTAGCGAGGACCGTCGGTCAGCCGATCAGCCTTGGCGGGCAAAGCCGGTATGATGCGGCGCGCTCTGGAATCACTGATCCTGCGGCTGGCGCCCGATCATCGCAAAAAATGGGCCGGGCGATGGCAGCAGAAATGGCGGTGATCGACAACAACAGAGAAGCAGTCTCCTTTGCCATGGGCTGCCTGATCGCCTGCTGCCGCTTTCGGCTCGAATTCAACATCTCACAAACAGGGAGCAGCATGGTGAAGGACAGGTTCGTGATTTTGACATTCATCTCGGGTGTGGTGGCGGGCTTGATCGGCCTGGCTTATCTGATCGTCTCCGGGGCCCCGCTGACCATGGTTGTCGTCAATGGCGGGGCAATTGTCGTCGGCATTTTGCTGGCTCCGTCCGTACGGCTCGCTGCGCGGGCGACCGATCGGGTCGTCACTGCAACCGCGTTGATCGGAGCCTTCCTTCTCCTAGGCACCGCGATCTTTGGCTATGCGATCGAGGATGCCCGACGGTGGCTGCTGATCGGGCCGTTTTTCATCCAGACCAGCCTGATTCTGCTGCCGCTGATCGCCATCTGTTTCGCCAGAGTGCAGAATTTCCGGACTGTGTTGGCGGTCTGTGTCGCCGCTTTTTCGATGGCGGCCCAGCCTGACCGGGCGGTGGCGGCGATGCTTTTTGTCGCGGTTGTCATTGTCGGCGTGATGCGGGCAAACCGGCTGACGGTGAGCGCGGCGCTATTCTGTGCGATGACCTTCGCGGCGACGCTCCTGTTGCCCGACCGCCTGCCAGCGGTGCCCTTTGTCGATCATATATTATGGTCCGCCTTTGATATCTCCTTGTGGGTCGGACTGGCGCTCTGGGCCGGGTGCCTGTTGCTGGTCTGCCCGATAGCATTTGTGCAAAAGGCCGAGCGGTCAACCCTGCACTATGTGTTTACATCCTGCTGGCTAACGCTGATCGCCGCTGCTGCCATGGGGGCCTACCCCACGCCGATAGTCGGTTATGGAGCGAGCGCGATTATCGGCTATTTCCTGAGCCTGATATTCCTGCAGCCCAGAGCCCGGGGACGGATGGCTGTCGGCGATGTCCGCGCCGACCTGTCCGAATCTGAAGAGACCATCCCTCCTCTTCGAAACAGCCCGGCTTCCTTCGCGATCTGAGACTGCGCGGAGGGGGTACCGTTGCCCCTCGCGAAATGTAGTCGCTTGTCTTTTCCGCGATGATCGGCAAAAGCCGCTGCATGGAAATTTTATCCCTTCTGTCGGACCCCGCGGCATGGCTTGCCCTGCTGACGCTCATCGCCCTGGAAATCGTACTCGGCGTCGACAACCTGATCTTCATCGCGATTCTGTCGAACAAGCTGCCCGCACATCAGCAGGCCAAGGCAAGGCGGATCGGACTTTCGCTGGCCCTGGTCATGCGGATCGGGCTGCTCATGCTGATTGGCTGGATTGTGACGCTGCAAACCCCCTTGTTCGATCTTGGCCTGCAGGGCGCTCCCAATGAATATGGCGAGGCCAGCTTCGAGACGGCCTTTTCCGGCCGCGATCTCATCCTGCTGGCCGGCGGCCTGTTCCTGCTGTGGAAGGCGACCAACGAAATTCACCACACGATGGAGCCGGAGGACAATTCCGGAGATCTGCTTGACAAGACGCCGGGTGTTGCGACGGCTGCGGTGGCCAGCTTCGGTACCGTGCTGGTGCAGATCATTGCCATCGATGTAGTTTTTTCCATCGATTCGATCCTGACCGCGGTTGGCATGACCGACGATATCCCGATCATGGTGGCTGCCGTGGTGATCACCGTCGGCGTGATGATGCTGGCAGCGGATCCGCTGGCCCGGTTCATCGAGAAAAACCCGACGCTGGTAATGCTTGCGCTCGCCTTTCTGGTGATGATCGGGCTGGTCCTGATTGCCGACAGCCTGGGCTTCCATGTGCCGAAAGGCTATATTTACGCTGCGATGGGTTTCTCGCTCGCGGTGGAACTGCTCAATATAATCCAGCGCAACCGCAGGCTGAAGGACAAGAGCGAGGCCAAGGCAGGCTGACCCGTTGATAGGAGCCGGCAGCGACCTCCGGCTCCCTTTTGATTGATATAGTGCTGATTCCGGCTATAGTTGCCCGAACGAGCGCAAAAACTTGCTCATTTAAACAAGAATATCAGACTTTTACACTGTAATCTTACGACCTGCGCGCCTGACAGCCTGCTGGTCCACATTCCCCCGAGATCGCAAATTCCGTCTGATGTCCGAGCATGAGCCTATGCTGGCAGGAAAGGCGCGTCGCGAGAGAAAAGCCATGAAAACCAAAACCAACGACCAACGCAGCACCGCTCCGATCGAGCGCATCCAGGACAATATGATCGCCCGGCTGGAACGGCGTGCGCTCAACCGCCTCTGTGCCGGCATGCCGGCCTGGGCGACGCCGGATATGCTGACGATGACGGGAATGATCGGCGCTTTCCTGGTGTTCGGCGGCTATGTCGCCAGCAATCTGCACCCGGCCTGGCTGCTGTTGTCAATCGCCGGATATGTCGTGCACTGGTTTGGCGATTCGCTGGATGGCAGCCTGGCCCGGTTCCGGAAGATCGAACGGCCGCGTTACGGCTATTTTCTCGATCACAGCTGCGACGGCTTTGCGACAATGCTGGTCGTGGTCGGTATCGGCATCACTCCCTATGTGCAGATGGAGGTCGCGCTGATCGCGCTGGTCGGATATCTGCTGATGTCGATCCATGCCTTTCTTTCGGTTCGGGTGCTGGGCGAACTCAGGCTTTCCTATCTCAATGCCGGCCCAACCGAATTGCGGCTGGTCCTGATTGGCCTGACGCTGTCGATGCTGATCGCCGGACGGGAGCATCCGATCTTCTTCCAGCTCAACATATTCGACCTGTTTGTCGGCAGCGTGGGGGTTTTGCTGATCAGTCTGTTCGTGGTGCAAACCGCGAGGATCGCCAAGCGGCTGGCCCTCGAGGACCCTTCGACAGGCAGCAAGGCCTGACCGCAAATCGAGCGGCACAACGCCCGGCCATTCTCCTATCGCGTCGGATCAAGCGCGCTGGGCTTGCGCAGGCGGCCCATGTCGCCGATTTCATCGGGACGAGCGGACCAGCCGTCGGAGCCACCGCCCTGAGCCATCGCCTGTAGCGCCGCGATCCGGTCTTCGGTTGCGGGATGGGTCGAGAACATCTGGCGGACGCCGCCGGGCACGATATAGAGCTGGGAGGCCGCCGGATTGCGCTCGGCCACCGGGTTTGGCGTGCGGGCGGCGACGCCCGATATCTTGGAGAGCGCGGACGCCAGCGACAGCGGCTTGCCGCTGATCTGTGCCGCGGCGGCATCGGCGCCGAATTCGCGGGTGCGGCTGATCGCCATCTGCACGATCATCGCGGCAAAGGGCGCGATCAGGACGGCCATGATCCCGGCAATGCCAGCGTTGCGATCGCGGAAGAACAGGCCGAAATTGGCGAGCATCGAGACCGCACCCGCGATTGTCGCAACCATGGTCATGATCAATGTGTCGCGGTTTTTCACATGGCCGAGTTCGTGCGCCATCACGCCCTCGATCTCGTCATGGCTGAGCATTTTGAGCAGGCCAGTGGTGGCGGCAACGGCGGCATGTTCGGGATCACGGCCGGTGGCAAAGGCGTTGGGCTGGGCCTGGTCGACGATATAGACTTTCGGCATCGGCAGCTGGGCCCGCTGTGCCAGATTGCGGAGCATGTTGTAGAATTGGGGATGGCTGGACGCGTCTACCTCGACTGCATTGTGCATTTTCAGCACGATCTTGTCGGCGTTCCAGTAGGTGAACAGGTTCATGCCGGCGGCCACCAGCAAGGCGAGGATCGCGCCGCCGCTGCCGCCCAGCGAATAGCCCAAGACCATGAACAGCGCCGTCAGCGCCGCCAGCAACATGCCTGTTTTCATGAAATTCACTGTCTATACTCGCTTGATTATGTTCAACATGGTCTCAATATAAGGTCTGAGGCGGGACCATTCAATTTGGCGAACAGGCAAAAATATGACCGAAAGCGATAGAAAACCCGGCGAGCGACCAGCCCATGTCAAGCCGCCCGCCTATCTTTCCAAAAGCAGGCCGGTGCCGGAACCCGATCCGATCGAGAAGGCCGACGAGATTGCGGCCAAAAGCGGCCCGACCCGCTATGGCGACTGGGAGCACAAGGGCATTGCCGTCGATTTCTGAGCCGGAACCGGCCGCGGTCGGTGGTGACGGTCGGTGGATCTGAACATTTAAGCCTTTGCGCCACCATCCTTTTATGGAATGATCGTCGTCCGGAGCATCGGAGGGCGACATAGTGAGCAAGGACATGCCGGGCGCCAGCGGCGTCGAGACCATCGCGCCGGAAGACCGGAACACCCCCACCGAAGCCGGGCCGACCGCCGCCACCGAGACCGGCACTATCGATATCAGCTTCTCTCCCGGCCTCACCGAATTTCTGGAATCCAGCAATATCGCTCTGGGCTTCACCTCCTATCAGACCGGCCGGCTCTATCTGATCGGCCATGGGCTCGACGGCAAGCTGGCGCTGCACGAAGCGGTCTATCCGCAGGCGATGGGCCTGACCGGCGATGCGGACCGGATTTATCTGGGGACGCTAACCCAGATCGTGCGGATGGAAAATGTCCTCGCTACCGGCCAGCGGGCCAATCAGGTGCACGACAAGGTCTATGTGCCGCGCAATCTGCAGACCACCGGCAATGTCGACATCCATGAAATCGGCATTCAGGCCAATGGCCGGATCGTTTTCGTCAACACCCGCTACAACTGCCTGTGCGAGCCCAGCCTGACGCACAGTTTCAAACCGGTCTGGAAGCCCGATTTCATCAGCCAGCTGGTGCCCGAGGATCGCTGCCATCTCAACGGCCTGGCGATGGTCGACGGCAAGCCGAAATATGTCAGCGCCGTGTCGCGTTCCGACACGCTAGACGGCTGGCGCGACGACCGGGACGAGGGCGGGCTGATCATTGACGTGGAGAGCAATGCGATCATCGGCCAGGGCCTGTCGATGCCGCACAGCCCGCGTTTCCATGATGGTCAGATCTGGCTGCTCAATTCCGGAACCGGGGACCTCGGCTGGCTCGACCCGGCCGGCGGCGGCTTCGTCCCGCTGGCCTTTTTCCCCGGCTTTCTGCGCGGACTGGCATTCCACGGGCGTCATGCCTTCGTCACCCTGTCGAAACCGCGGCATGGCCATTTCGAGGGCCTGGCGCTGGATGACCGGCTGCGGGAACAGGACCGCGAGGCCTGGTGCGGGGTACAGATCGTGTCGCAGGCGGACGGCGGCCTTGCCCACTGGCTGCGGTTCGAGGGTGCGATTACCGAACTGTTCGATATCTGCGTGCTGCCGACCGTGAAAAACCCGATTACCCTGGGACCCAATTCGGTCGAAATCCGGGATTTTCTGACGATCGAGCCCACTAGCCCGTAGAAAGCGGCGGGTCCTGTTGCGGAAGCCGCAGAAATTCCGCAATCGCCGCCGCCGCACGCTGTGACGGAGGATCGGGATTTTCCATGTCGAAAGAATAGGCAAAGGCCTGAGCCTGTGCCTGCCGATATTCTTCCGGCAGCGGCCGGACTGCGGCCAAGGCTGCTTCCAGACCGGCGGGATCGTCGAGCACCGGGCCGAAGGTCCAGTGCTCGTAATTGGGATTGCCGCGCCACTGCGCATCATGCGAATTGAGGAAAATCGCCGGGCGGGGCTTCCGGATAAATTCGTAAATCTGGCTGCTGACATCGCCGAGATAGATATCGGCGGCGTTGGTATAGGTCATGTCGACGCTGCGCGGGCTGCCGGTGTCGATATGGATATGGTCGAACCTGGCATAGCGCGGGTCGATGCGCTGGCGAAAGCGCAGCAGCCGAT
Organism: Parasphingorhabdus sp.; assembly: GCA_030373505.1. GTDB lineage: Bacteria > Pseudomonadota > Alphaproteobacteria > Sphingomonadales > Sphingomonadaceae > Parasphingorhabdus. The sequence continues at coordinate 16,463 of JAUCYS010000016.1, read as the reverse complement.
GCTCGACCGAAGCCAGCAGCTTGCGCTGAAACAGCATGACATGCGGCGCGACCACCAGATTATAGGCGTTCTGGTTCGCAAAATAGTCGAGAACCTGCTCGCCAAAGCGGAACCAGGACGACAGCAAGGGATCGAAATGCGGGTTGTAGAGCACGGTCGGCCGGTCATTGTCGAACAGCCGGACCGGCGGACGGTCTCCATAGGCCTCGAACTTGGGATAGCCGACGATGCGGTGATTGTCGGGGCGGATCACGCCGGCCGCGAGCATCCGGTCACGGGTTTTCGCGCCGGGCAGCAGCACATGGTCAAACAGACTGATTTCCCGGGAAAAGCCGATCGACCGGTCGCCGGCCCCATGGGGAAAGAAGATCAGCTTTGGCCGGCTCATCGGACCATTTTTCTTGAGGAAAGTCGTTGTGGTCTCCGGCACCACCAGCGCGTCGAACTGCCGAAACAGATCTGCGTTGCGCTTCAGACTGCTGAGCCGGTTGAGCGGCACGATATTGCCGAGCATTTTTTCAACCAGCCGGGCACCGCCATGCGGGCGGATCGACCGGAAGACCGGGCTTGGCAAAGCGGGATCGAGAAAGGTGCGCACCGCATCGGCCTGCCGCTCGCTGGAGGTGATGACTTCGACACTGGCTCCGGGCGCGCGCCGCTGCAGCGCGGAAATGATCGGCGCGATATGGGCGACCTGATGCAGTTCGTCATGATTGAACAGAAAGCCGATGCGCTGAGCGCCGCTGGATGAATCGGGTTTCATTTCTCTTCCATCGTCGATCCGACCTCATCTGCTTTTCGTCACGGGCGGAACCAATCCGCCTGTTGCCGTCCTTGGACAAATTATTTGCGGAAGTCTACGCGGTCGGCATCCGGCATGGCTTCCGGCACGGCCAGACCGGATGTTTGCGCCACCCGCTTTGCAAATCCGTCAGCGGTGGTTAAAGCGCTTGCCACGCACCCGGCTTTCGAAGGCCGCTATGGGAAAAAACATGGATGTCCTTACCCCCTGTTACTGATGCAGATAGCCAGGCTGGCGGATCTCCGCTCTGGACCGCGGTCATCATGGCCGGCCAGCGCCCCGAGGGGGACCCGATGGCCGCCTATTGCAACGTCCGCTACAAGGCACTGATCCCGATTGCCGGACGGTCGATGCTGGAACGGGTTACGCGCGCGCTGCTGGCCTCCGCCCATGTCGGCAGAATCATCATCATGGCGCAGGCGCCCGATGCGCTGAAAGCCGGTCTGGATGCCGATCTGGCGGACAATGAACGGATCGGCTTTGCCCAATCCAATGACGGCCTTGCAGCGAGCATCCACAAGATTGCCGGCAGCGCCATCGCGCCATGGCCGGTGCTGGTCACCACCGCGGACAATGCCTTGCTGACCAGAGAGATGATCGACTATTTCCTGCAGGCCCATGCCGGCGAGGATGTCGCGGTCGGCGTGGTCGAGCGCCGGACGATGCTGGCCGCCTATCCCGCCGCGCGCCGGACCTGGCTGAAATTCCGCGGCGGAGCCTATAGCGGCGCCAATCTCTTTGCCCTGCACAATGAAGCGGCCAGACCTGCGCTGGCCCTGTGGTCGACGGTCGAAAAGGACCGCAAGAAGGGCTGGAAGATATTCGCCCAGTTCGGTCCCTGGCTGCTGCTGCGGGCGCTGAGCCGGACGATCGGTTTCCAGGATGCCATGGCAAAGGCCGGTCAGCGCCTGTCGCTGCAAGCCGCGCCGGTGGTCCTGCCCTTTCCGGAATCAGCGATCGATGTCGACAAGCCCGCCGATCTGGAACTGGTCACGCGCATATTGGAGCAGCGGGAGGGTTTATCTGGCTGAACCTTTATACCGAACGACCGTGCGCGAGCGCCAGGGGGAAGGTAATCGACACGCTTAATCCGGTGGGGTTCCGGTTCGCCAGATCGAGCGTGCCTGCACAAGCCGCAACCGCTCGCTGGGCGATGGCGAGACCGAGACCATAGCCTGCGCTTTCCGGTGAGCGGTCCTGCACAAAGGGCTTGAGCAGCCCTCTTGGTTCCGCCGCCCGGATGCCAGGCCCGACATCCTCGATAAAGATCGTGCAATTGCCCCCGGATCGTGTGAGCCGCATCTGGATTGCCTCGCCCCGGGGCGAGAAGCGGACCGCATTGCGCAGGACATTTTCGACCGCGCGGCGCGCCAGCAGGCCGCTTCCTGCGACCAGCCAATCATCTTCGCCTCCCTCGATCCTGAAATCGGTCTCGATCCGCACATTTTGAGAGGTGGCCTCAAACTTTACATCGGCGAGCACAATGTTGAGAATTTCCACCACTTCGAAATATTCTTCGCTCCGCTCGGCACCGCTTTCGAAGCGCGCGAGAGTCAGCAGCTCCCCGACAATCTGGTCAAGATGGTCCGCTTCGTGATCGATGCGGTCGAGCGAGGTTTCAAACCGTGCGGGATCCCGGCGCAGCAAACCGCTCGCCAGTCGCATACGAGCCAGCGGCGATCGCAATTCGTGGGAGACGTCGTGCAACAAGCGGTCGCGCGCCGCGACCAGCTCGGCCAGACCTTCGGCCATCCGGTCGAAATCACCAGCGAGGTCCGCGATCTCGTCTCTTCGACGCCCCATCGCCGGTCCCAGACGCACGCCAAAGTCTCCATCCGCAAGCCGATCGAAACCTTTGCGCAACTGATAGATCGGCTTTGTCAGATACCAGGCAAGACCGGCGCTGAATGCAAGACCGGCAAGCGCGGTCGCGATGAGGAAATCGGGCGGCATGACAGCCTCGCTATCGTCTTTGGGCAGAGCGGGCGTCGCATAGCGAAGGCAATAACCCGTCCCCCCCGACGACACCGCAATGGCGAGTGTCCTTTTGCCGGTCGGGCTGCATTCACCCGGCCCGGAGCGCAGGCTCAACCGCTTTTGCTCTATTAGGGGCCACGCGGCAATCTGCCGCTTCAGACCTGCCAGGCCGCCCTCTTCGAGCGCATTTGCAGCGGACGCAACGAGCACAGTGCCGGCAGCCCGAGGGGCATCCCAATCGATGGCGGTGGGGTCTGGCTGAACCGACCAGTATAGCCACAGACCATAGCTCAACAGCACAAATGTGGCCCAGAAACCGAGCCAGATCTTCCAGAACAGGCGCAATCTCATGCTGCCACCTGGATGCGATAGCCGACGCCGCGCACCGTCTCTATCGTGAGCCGCGCAGCGGTTGCGGCATGCAGCTTCAAACGCAGGTTGCTGATATGAACATCGATACTGCGATCATAAGGCTGGCGCGTTCGGCCCAGGGCGGTCAGCGACAGGGCGTCCTTTGTCGCGACCGTATCACCGCTGCGCATCAGGGCCTCGAGCAGATTAAACTCGGTCACGGTCAGGTCGATCGGGCGTCCGTCCCACGACGTCTCACGGCGGGCCGCGTCCAGTTTCAGCTTTGCCAGCGAGACAGGCCGATCCCGTTGCGGACTGTCCGTTCGCCGCAGCACCGCGCGCAACCGCGCGACCAGCTCGCGTGGATAATAAGGTTTTGCGATATAGTCGTCCGCACCCAGTTCCAGACCGACAACACGATCGATGTCGTCACCCCGCGCGGTCAGCATGATTATGGGCAGCTCGCTATTGGCACGCACGCGGCGCAGCACTTCGATGCCGTTGATTCGCGGCAGCATGATGTCGAGAATGACGGCAGAAAACCGCCCGGACAGCGCCAGTTCGACACCGTCTTCCCCGTTGATCACCGATGTCACGGCAAAGCCTTCTCCGGCAAGAAACTCGTCCAGCATCTCGCTCAGCTCTGCGTCGTCGTCGATCAGAAGTATTTCGGTCATCCGCTGCTCGTTACCACAGCCGCCTCAACAACAATACTGGCCTGGCCACCCAAAGGCCCATCTTTACGCAATCTTTTCACTCTGCTTACGAAGACCTTACACCACCGATTGCGCAAAGCAGTTTAGTGGAAGCAAATGCGCAAACGAAAACTCATCCTGTTCGGCCTGCCTCTGATCCTGCTCCTTGGGGGGCTTGCATTTTATGCATTGGTGTTCCGGTCTTCACCCGCAACCGGGTTCACCACTGGTGTCGTCAAAATCGGCGATATCGAGCAAACCGTCCTTGCCACCGGCAAGCTCAAACCCAAAGAGCTGGTTAATGTCGGCGCGCAAGTCTCGGGGCAGGTCACACGGCTTCATGTAGCGCTTGGTCAATCGGTCCGCGCAGGCGACCCGATCGCTGACATCGACGCCCAACCCCAGCAGCAGGCACTTCGTGCAGCGCAAGCCGGAGTCGATGCGCTTCGGGCACAGCGGTCCGCACGGGCAGCAACCCTGGTACAGGCCGAACTGGCATTCAAGCGCCAGCAGATGATGCTGGCGGCCGACGCGACTGCACGCGCCGATTATGAAGCGGCGCGGGCCACGCTGGATGCCGCCCGCAATGATGTGAAAGGACTCGACGCGCAAATCGTCCAGGCGCGCACGCAGGCGGATATTGCGCGTACCAATCTTGGCTACACGCGGATTGTCGCGCCGATGGACGGGGTGGTTGTCGCCGTGGTCACCAAACAGGGCCAGACCCTGAATTCGTTCCAGTCTGCGCCGACTATCGTGATGCTGGCCAAGCTTGATGTGATGACTGTGCGGGCCGAGATATCGGAAGCCGATATCGAAAAGGTCCGTCCGGGACAGACCGTCTGGTTCACCACGATGAGCGGATCGGAGCGCCGTCATTATGCCCATATTGAAAAAATCGAGCCGGCCCCGGAATCCATCGTCAACGAGGGTACAGCCTCGACGTCCACCAGCGGCACGCAGGCGAGCACCGCCAGCGCGATATATTTTGGCCCGCTGATCGGTGCTTCCAGAACATAAATCTCGGGCCTATCGTGGCCCGACACATATAGTCTACCATCGGGACCGATAGCACCGCCAGATGCCGCGTAAGGAGCCATGAGATCGGTTATGACTTTGGGGAACAGCCATCCGCCTGTGCGCCGCCACTGTTTGTCAAAAATCACGACGCTGGAATAGCGATGGTCCTTATAGGGAACTCCGCGTTGGTCGTAATGGGCAAAGGATGCAAGAAAGCCGTCTTGAGTGGCCGCGAACCAGGTAAGCGATCCTTCCTCCATCATGCCCAGACTGTGGGTGGCGTGGTGCTGCATGGTTTCCGTATCGAAAATTTCGATAGAGGAACCCATGGGCGCGGCAGGATAATTGGAATTGGCACACCAGAGTAGCGCCGTCTCGACATAGCAGCTGTTGAGATGCTCGATGCCGGGTGAAGGGAGATCGCTCCACTGCGCAACAGCCGATCCGTCGGTCAATGAATATTTGCCGATTGTGCTGTTGTCGATGGCATAGAAATGCCGCTCATCCGCCGCAGCGCCCTGATCGGCTTCAGCGGCATTATAGACGGTCAGTGTCTTCGCTTTGAGCATGACCGGGGTGGGAACGGTTTTGCCCTCATGCTGACGCAGGACCGGTCCGCCCACACCCGGGGGAGCCGCGGTCGCAGACGCGGACAGAAATGCAAACAAGATCAATATTCGCGAGGCTTGGAACATCATATCATCCTTCGCTTACAGAAATTAAATCAGAAAGCTGGTTTTTGGCGAGCGGTCACATTGACCGCTCGCCAAAAACCATATGCGCGATCCTGCTGGGTCAGAAACTGGCGCTGAACCCGAAATCGACATTGACGCCATAAGCTTCACGTGCCGTTATCTGATTCCGCACCGCTTGATAGCCGATGGACGGTTCTTCGGTGATATTGGAAACAGAGCCAAAAAACTCCACTCCCTTCATTACACGGTAAGACAGGCGTGCATCCAATACGGTTCGCCCAGCTGCATAGCCATCGCTTGCGCTGGTTCCGCCGACAGATGTGAGATAGGCATCGCGGTAACTTAGCGCTACTCGCGCCTCAATCGGTCCTTTTTCATAGAAAAGGGCACCGCCGGCAATCCATTTGGACTGGCGGAAGAATGGCAGATCGTCTGTCCGTCCCGGGACATTCACATTGCTGTCGACAAAGGTGACATTTGCCGAGATCCCGAGCCCGTCAAGCGGAGCGGGTAGAAACGTCAGTCTTCGTACAGCATTGGCTTCGACCCCGAACAATTCTCCATCCGAGGCATTTTGTGGTTGTGACAGGCCAAGCAGATCAATGCCCGCAAAGCTGGTATCTACCAAACGCTGTGTGTAAATCGGGTTCTTGATATTCTTGTAGAATAGGGCGAGCGAGAAGATGCTCTCTGCATCGGGATAATATTCGGCCGAAAAATCCAGTCCCATTGATGTATAAGGTTTCAGCCCGGGATTGCCTGCCTCGCCTTCGCCATCCTCTTCCTCGAATGTTGGCACGACATCGCTATAATTGGGACGGCCGATGGTATTGGTCCAGGCTGCCCGAATGGCGACATTCGGCATCGGGCGATAGTTTAGCGCCAAGCTGGGCAAGACATGGGTATAGGTCTGATCAAAGCTTAGGGGCGTGATGTCAGACACGGTGATTTTGCCGTTGCCATCGGTATCGCGGATAGCAAATGCATCATAGGTGCCCTCGGTCCGCTCGATCCGCACCCCGCCAATTGCGGTCAGATCGCCCAATTCCATACTTGCCATCAAATAGCCTGCATAAATTTTCTCGTTGATGTGATAATCGGACGCCCGATCATTGAAGCCAGTTGCCTCTTCATCCAGCGCCAGCGATCCAGGGTTCTGCCGGAAAAAATAGTCCAGAGTTCCGGCATAGTCCATTGCTGGCCCAAATCGGTAATCGCCGTCATAAAAATTGGCAATTTCCGGTAAGACCGTGCCGGTGTCGGCAAATGTGACGGCGGCGGCGGGTTCCCAAAGTTCCTGATAATTGTCACGGTCCTTGGTCCGGTCGGTGTATTTTACGCCAAATTTGACGAAACTGTCGCTCACGTCCGCAATGTTAACTTTTATGTCAGCCTTGATGGCGTGAAGATCTTCGTCAATTGTCTCGCGGCGAAGACGAATACGACGCAGTGGAAATGATGCCGGATCGAACAGGCGGTCATCGATATCAACGAACGTAGGTAGTTCCCCTTCGACCAGGATTGTCGACACTGCCACGCTGCCCGAGCGATATTCGATATCGTCACGCACCGGGGTATGCTCCTGCGCATGGGCATAGGTGTAGTTCAGCGCAAGATCGACATTGCCGAAGCTGAATTCCGCACCTGGCGAGATATTATACAGCTTTTGCGTCTGCTCGTTCTGGCGAAATTCACGGGATGCCCGGCCCGATGAATAAGTGACCTGGTTCGGAGCCGGAAATGTGATGTCGCCGCGATCCATGTCATAATCGAACTGGTCGCGTCCTTCGACATCGCTAAATTCATTATAGATATTGCGAACATAAAGATGGACCGCATCGCTTGGCCGCCAGTCGAGGTTCAGGATGGCGCCGATACGTTCCCGGACGATCGAATAATCAAAATATCGCATAGCGGTAGGGGCAAAGAAACCGTCCGAAACTTCGGTCCAGCCCAACGGATCGACCAGTTGGCTGTCGATGAAACGTTTTGAATAGCTTACACCAGCGACAATTCCGAAATCCTCGTTGGGGCCAACCAGCTGGCCGTGCATCGCGCTGGCAGCGAATCCGAACTTGTCAGACGCTCCATTGTAAATGCCGCGGCCGGAAAGATAAGTGAAAGGCTTGTTTTGATCGAACGCTGTCGGCGTGACGATATTGATCGAACCGCCGATGGCATTGGCGTCATAATCCGGCGTAACGGTTTTAACGACCTCGATAGCAGCGACGAGGTCCGAGGGGATAGTGTCAAGCGCGACGCGCCGTCCTTCTGCCTCAGGGATGCCGACGATATTACCGTCGATGGTCACCTGATTCAGGTTGGGATCAACGCCGCGAATGACAACATAGCGTGGTTCGCCCTGATCAGTCTCGACCGAGATGCCCGGTAGCCGCTGCAATGCTTCGGCGGTGTTATAGTCGGGCAGCTTGCCGATACCATCGGACGATACAATGTCCGAGATGACGGGCAAGGACCGCTTGCGTTCAATCGCCAGCAGGCGCGACGTACGCGCGCCGGTGACCACGATGGCACCGTCTGTGGTGTCACCTTCTAGTTCGATACTGGCATCGGCAGTTACCGAACCTTGCTGCGGCACTGTCACCGTCATTCTCTGGTCTTTATAACCCGGCTGCAGAACGAGCAGCGTGTAAGTGCCCGCATCGAGGCCTAGTATCGTATAGCGTCCGTTTTGATCGGTACCGACCGACTGACCCGTCTCTTCGATCATTACTGTAACGCCGCGCGCTGGCCGATCCAGCGATGCACTGCTTATTGTCCCGACGACGTCGCCGGCAATAGCCGTTCCGGGCAAGGCGACAGAAGCCAGAATTGCTGCACGGAGCAAGCGTGTGCGGCGGCCTTTACGGTTAAGAACTTCGCGACCCATTTTATATCCCCAATTTTGAGTGAACCAGTTATGGGGCGTCCGCTAGCGGTCGGTGATGACGGCTTGATTGCTGCAAAATGTATTAAATGTGAAAGTTATTGGTCGGTTTTTAAATAGTTCGGACGTTTAATTAATGTGTCACGCCAGCGCGTTAGCCGCCGGCCATGACCAAGAAAAAATTTGCACGGCCGTCCTCGCCATTGTCCGCCGTTTCGCGGCGCTCGCTCCTACAGGCTTCGGCGATCAGCCCGACTCTATTTATGCCCGGATCGCTAAGTGCGGCTCCGCGACCGGCATTTACCCACTCCGTCGCCAGTGGTGATCCGGAACAGCGGAGCGTAACATTGTGGACAAGATATGTGTCACCCGATGCAGAACCTGCCTGGTTGCAGATCGAAGTATCAGAAGATGAGCAATTCGAGCGGATTGTTTCTCGCTCTTCTGCTCTGTCAACACCGGCCAGAGATTTCTGCGTTCATGCCCGGCCCGAAAACCTTATGCCGGGACATTGGTATTATTATCGGTTCCGCGCTGACACCGGCGAGGTTTCTCCCATCGGACGCACACGCACTTTGCCCGAAGGTGCGTTGAACCAGTTCCGGATCGGCGTCTTTTCCTGTGCCAATGCGACATCGGGCTGGTTCAATGCCTATGCCCACGCAGCGCCCCGCGATGATCTCGACCTGCTCGTTCATCTTGGTGACTATATTTACGAATCCAAGCTGGACCGATCTGATGCACTTGAAGGGATGGCAGAGCTTCGGGGTATCGAGCCCGCGCACGAGGCGGTCAGTCTTTCCGATTATCGCAAGCGCTATGCCAGTTATCGTGCCGATCCCGGTTTGCAGGAATTGCACCGGCGTTTCCCGATCATCGTCATGTGGGATGACCATGAAACCGTAAACAACAGCTGGAACAACGGAGCGGCAAATCACGATCCCGCCAGGGAAGGCCCATGGAAGAATAGGATGGCCGCCGGCGTGCAGGCATTTTACGAATGGCTGCCCATGCGCGGTAAACCATATTCCGAATATCAGCTTGGTGACCTTGCCACGCTGTTCCGTTTGGAAACCCGGCTGATTGGACGCTCCGAGCAACTCGATTTACAGGATGCTATCAAAGGCCACGAAAAAGATCTCGCTGCCGCAGCGATAGCTTTTCGCGACGGGCCGCTCAATGATCCAGCGCGCACGATGATGGGAGCGGAACAGGAACAATGGCTCGCGGATGGGCTTGCCGCATCCACCGCATCCGGTCGGAAATGGCAAATCCTGGCGCAGCAGGTGATCATGGGGCGGTCCCGTATACCCGAAGATTTCGCGGTCCTATTTGGTCCGGACGATCGGGTGAGCGCAAAGAAACTCGAGGAAATGAAGGTGGCCGCAAGCCTTTCGGCAATTGATGTTCCGCAGCATATGGACCGCTGGGAAGGCTATCCTGCGGCACGGCAGCGTTTGCTACAGGCTTCCCAAAATGCAAATGCTGATCTTGTGGTCCTCAGCGGCGACAGTCATAATGCTTGGGCGTTCAACCTCGAACATGGTGATCAACCAGTGGGCGTGGAGCTGGCCGTGCAAGGCGTCTCTTCCCTTGGTATGGACAAGCGTTTTCACGGTGATCCGATTGCGATCGCCAAGCGGTTTGTCGATGCCAGCCCTGATCTTGTATGGTGTGACACAAGCCAGCGGGGCTATATGGTGCTCGATGTGCAGGCCGACCATATTTCGAATGAATGGCTCTTCATCCGCTCACGCATCGCCCGCACGGCAAAGGTTAGCGGAACCCATCGAATGCAGGTAGCGAGGGGCAAACGCAAGCTCACGCCCAGCAAATTGCCTCATTCGGAAAACATCTCCGGTTAGCCCGTTGGGCACTGTCACGTTAACTGCTCTGGCGGATAGAGCGACAGCACCATAGTTGCAACGAATGCCGAAAATATCATTCGACCGTCATCGCTTCCCACCTGAATTGATCATTCATGCCGCCTGGCTCTATGCAAGATTTACATTGAGTCTGAGGGATGTCGAAGACTTGCTTGCCGAACGCGGGTTGGACGTTTCTTATGAAACGGTTCGGCGCTGGTTTCTGAAATTTGGTGGTCAGATTGCAAGGAACCTCCGGACCGATCGTCCCGTTCCAGGCGATCACTGGTATTTGGATGAAATAGAGATTGTAATTGAAGGCAAGAAGCATTGGCTTTGGCGAGCGGTAGACAATGAAGGCACGGTATTGGACTTTCTTATTCAATCCCGGAGAAATGCCAAAGCGGCCAAAGAATTGATGCGCAGCTTGCTCAAGAAGCACGGCTTCGCGCCATTGCTTATCGTCACTGATAAGCTGCGGTCCTATCATGCAGCATTTCGAGAGTTGGGGCTGTTAGCGGAGCATAGCCGTCCCCTTTTTTGCGATGTGAAATTAGCAGTAGAAAATGGCAGCATCTAGGAAATTTTTGGCTATTGGGTTTTGAACCCTCGAATGGCGGATTTTGGGATGCAGCTTCGCTATTTTCAACGACCGGAATTGGGTGAGTTACTGAAGGGCAGCTTACAGACGGCGATGGTCGATAATCGGACCTACAACCGGTCACCTCTATGGCGGTCCAGAAAGTAACGCCACGCCGCCTTGCGATAGTTGGGATCAAGCTTATCGAATATTATTCTCTCAAAATCGCTTGTAGTCTTCATCCAACGCTTCGACCATGCGACAAGACGAACCTCTTGTTCTGGTGACGTGAATATAAGAATTAGGTTCACAGCCCAGCAGACTGGAACCATCGTGAAGAGTACGCCCAGCCAGATATATTCCTCTCTCCCACGACTGAGTGGCAGCCACTGGACGAAACCTCGCATTTCTTCGCGATAAATTAGGCTAAAAGCGAGTAACATCGTCAACGCAGTCGCTATTATGGTCAGCCGACCAATCGCCTTTATTTTCTGGTCTTGGTATTTCATCGGAATTGTCCATAACCGCGCGGGGATGCTCCCCGCAACGCCCCAAAATTGAGCGGGGCTGAGGACGCACGCTATCCCGCGTGCCTGCGGAGCGCTCCTTAGGGTGCGGCGTTTGACGAGAAGGGCCCCCCGCGCGCGCACTGAACCGGCAGACACGGGAATAAGTGCAGGCGTCAAAAGCTGACAGGCCCCGCCTTCTCTCCCGCATGGGCAGGTCAGCGATTTTCTGCCTCCGTTCAGAGTGCGAGTAATTTGATCTGGTCAACTCGCTGGTCGCTCGGATCCATTGAAGCATGTATCGGGGTCTGTGGACGGCGCTTCTGCGCCGGCGTTGTTTGTCCCGGCATTCGCCGTTTTGATTTCAAAAAATGAAGCGCCAAATTCTTGAGCAAATCGAACACGCATTTATCAACCGTCCGATTTTGCGGGGCGCCACCAACACGCTACCGTTTAATCGCCTGGTTATCCCGGACGGCAGGTTCCAATCGGGCGGTCGCAATCACCGGAGCGGGGTGCGCGATATGGGAACGGTTACTCGGCACACCCTACCCCGCGACTTCGGGATGCATCCCGTTGATATGGTGTGGCAAATCATCTTAGGCGAAAGTGAGCCGCCTGCGAGTGGAACGGCTTTGCGCTGATCCGTGGGCCACTCGCCTGCGCGTAAACTGCTGATCTGTCGCTACAATCCTGGCGCTTGCCGCGAGTGGTCTGCGATCTACGGAAAACGGGGTGTTCCGGCCAATCGGTCGCGCTGTTAATGATGTAGATAGAGCCGCCAAAAGGCTCCGCTGTGGGGCTGCGGGATGATCCCGCCCCCTGACCCATGTTCTGCGCTGTCAGGCCGCTCTGAGGACGGCTGAGAGAGGATCAGGCGGCGTTGACGCTCTCCTGTCCCTGATGCTGGGCGAGAAGGTTGTCGAGCATCTTGGAAACGAACCTTTGTTCAGCCTTGGGAAGTTGGGCGACGGCATCGATCTGTTGCTGGAGGCGCGAGGTACGGCCGCGCTTGCCTGGAGTGCGTGCGAGCGCTTCGCCGACCAGCAGTTCGTTGAAGGACAGGTCGAGCAGTTCGGACAGGACCGGCAGCATGGCTGCGCCGACACCGACACGCCCGACCTCTTAGTGCGCGAGGGTCTGCTGGGTCATCCCGCGTTCCTTGCGCGAAGCGGCGATGCGCGCTCCGGGTTCCTTGAAGAAAGCTTCATTCCTGATGGCCATGCCTGCGATGATCCCTCGAATCGTCGCTTGGGTTCTGGCGCATCCAGCCCACGGCACGTATATCCGATAGCGAGATCGAGCGACTGAAAGCCGAGGTGAGCCTGGTGCGGCTTGTCGAGTCGTCGGGCGTGAAGCTGGCGCGCAAGGACATGTCGATCGACACACCGCCGTGAACAGGCAATGTGTTGCCCTCAATCGATGTACCCGCCCCGCGCGCAATTACTGGCACCGCGTATTGGGCGCAAAGTCCCACACAATCGACCACGTCTTGGGTCGATCGGGCGACAACCGCCGCGTCAGGTAGCATCTCGGGAAAATGGGCTTCGCTGCTTCCATATTGGCGGCGCGAATTCTCGGACAGAAGAGCGTTCTCCCCAAACCGCGCGGCGATCGCATCCAGCAAGGCCGCAGAGGGTGGCACACGCTGCGCCCGCGGAGCGGGCGGCGTCCAGGTCATGATAGAGGCCATCCCCCCTCGCCGCGTTCCTTGGGCGAAAGGACAAAGTTGAGCGCCGCACATATGGCGGTGACCTATGCTTCCACTGACAGCTCGGCCATCGAATCCGGAGCATCGGGGTAAATTTCTGTGGTGGTCACGAAGCGGGCACCGGAGATTGCGCCGCAAAGACCGCGCTCGGTCATGGGATAGGAAATTACGCCATTTGCGATAACGGGCGAGCCAATTATCTCTCCCGCGCTATCCGCGGGTGCTATTCTCGTGATCTACTCAATGGCAATAAGACGATAGTTTTCCCAGGAGCGGTTAGGATGACGAAAAATGTTCTGGCTTACCGTTCCAGTTGAGCTTCTCGTCGGCTGTGACAGCCCGTGCTGCGCAAAGCTGGGAAACCGCCCATACAACAGAGTGTTTCCGACGGGATCCAACGGGAATATACGCCAGATCTAGCTATTCTGCACACTCGCTTGTTTACATCATGCTTACATTCGATAATCGAAAATCTATGTAAGCAAGATCTTTAGTCTTTCTAAGGCACCAAATCCATGATTTAGCCTACAAAAACTGGAGCGGGCGAAGAGATTCGAACTCTCGACCCCAACCTTGGCAACGGGTTCGGGACGTTTTCGCCACGGTTTCCTGATCATGTTAAAACTACGAAATACCACTATAATTCAATAGCTTATATTGACCGAAAACCCGAATCGACTACGCTACGATTTGCCACGGTTTTCCGTCAACTGCTTCCCCCCTGCTTCCCCGGCTATGCTGCACCTGCGTGGGGAAGCAGATTTGGCGCGCGTGGGCCGCCAGCCCAGTCACAAATCCAGAGAGGAATTTACTCCAACCCCAAGGAATTTTACATGCCCCGATTGACCAAGCGCATAATCGACTCTGCAAAGCCCAGCAGCCGCGACAGCTTTTTGTGGGATAGCGAACTCAAGGGATTTGGCGTTCGCATCAAATCCAGCGGCACACGCTCATTCATTATTCAGTATCGCAATCTCGAAGGACGCACCCGCCGCTGCGTCATCGGCCAATATGGCGTACTGACCGTCGAGCAGGCACGCGACCACGCCAAGAAGAAGCTGGCGAGCGTCATCGATGGCGCAGACCCATCGGCAGAACGCCATGCAATCAGACAGGGTTGGACGATCTCTGCAATTTGCGACTGGTATCTGACCGAAGCCGATGCTGGACGGCTAATCGGGCGTAACCGTCGGCCCATCAAACCATCAACAATCTCTGGTGACCGCAGCCGGATCGACCTTCATATCAAGCCGCTAATTGGAAATCGCGTGGTCAGCCAGCTTAAGCTTGCCGACATTGAACGCTTACAGGGTGACATCGCTGCTGGACGCACGGCCAAGTCCCGCAAAGTCGGGAGAGGGGGACGGACAGCAGGCGGAATAGGCGTTGCGTCGCGTTCGATCAGCACCTTGCGAAGCCTTCTCAATCACGCCCGCCGCCTTGGGCTTATCGAGGTGAGCCCAGCAGCGGGCGTGCGCATAATGGCTTCCCAAAAACTAAAGCGCCATCTGAACGCTGGCGAGATCCGGCACTTGGGCAAGGTGATGACGCAGATGGAGAGCGAAGGCGAGCATCCCACTGCTCTTGCCGCAATTCGCGTCATGTTGCTCACCGGGTTCCGGCGCATGGAGGTTCTGGCGATGCGAAAGGAATGGGTGCAGCCCGACGACAATCTCGTTCGATTCCCCGATACAAAGTCAGGGCCGCAAATGCGCGTTGCTGGCGATGACGCCATGACGTGCCTTGAACAGCAGGCGCTGCGCAGTCATTCACCGTTCGTGTTCCCCGCCGATTGGGGTGACGGGCATTTCATCGGCGTAGTCCGCGTACTCGACCGTGTTTGCGCGCGTGCTGGCCTAAAGGAAGTGACGCCTCACACATTACGCCACAGCTTTGCCAGCTTGGCGGCGTCGCTAGGTTTTAGCGAACTGACCATCTCCGGTCTTCTCGGTCACGCCCCGCGGGGGGTTACGCAACGATATGTCCATCTCGACACCGCACTAGTCATTGCCGCCGATCAAGTGTCAGCCGAGATTGCTCGGCTTTTAGCGGGTGGAGAGCTGCAAAGCGTGCGTGAAGTTAAGCAGGCGCGAACGCTTGCATCTTTGCGCGCCGTGGCGTGATTACTGTGGCTTTCGTGTAACATCCCCATTTCTTGGTATGGACAAAACCGAAGGCTGCGTAATCGTATGATCTGGCTTGCCAATAAGCAAAAGACCTTTCAGGGTGGAGGTAGTTATGCAGACGACACTTGATCACCTTCCGGCAGCCAAGCAACGCGAGATCGACCGCGTGAAGGCGATTATCTTTGAAGAGTTCGAAGACGCGCTGGCGCTTGCACAGCACGAGTGGAAGAAGAAGGGAAAGATCGAGAAGATCATCCTCTATGGAAGCTACGCAAGGGGCGGCTGGGTCGATGAACCGCACACGGCCAAAGGCTATCGTTCAGACTTCGATATCCTGATCATCGTCAATGACAAGCGCCTTACCGACAAAGTGGATTACTGGCTGAAGCTCGACAACCGATTGATGCGCGAACTTGCCATCGACAAGACCCTGCGTACGCCGGTCAACTTCATCGTTCACACGCTCGGCGAAGTGAATGACGGCCTGGCGCATGGCCGCTACTTCTTCATGGACGTCGCAAAGGAAGGCATCGCGCTTTACGAAGCCGACGACCGGCAACTCCACGTACCCAAGCCCAAAACGCCCGACCAAGCACTGGCCATGGCCAAAGAGTATTTTGAGGATTGGTTCCCTGCGTCAATGCGCAAATTCAAATTGTCGAATGACGCCATAGATCAAGGTTTCGCCAAGGAAGCCGCGTTCTTGCTCCATCAAACAGCTGAAAGCCTCTACCATTGTGTGCTTCTTGTCTGCACCTTTTACACGCCACATGTGCACAATCTTGGCTTTCTGAGAACACAGGCCGAGCGTCTTGATATGCGCCTTGTCGATTGCTGGCCGCGCGAACTTCGTGCGGACCGGGCGCGGTTCGAGAAGCTCAAGGAAGCCTATGTGAAGGCGCGATACTCGAAGCATTACCGCATCAGCGAGGAGGAACTCGCATGGCTGAGCGCATGCGTTGAGGAACTCGGTCGCGTCGTTCACACAATTTGTACCGAGCGCATCAGCAAGCTCGAAGCAAGTGTTTAGCGCCGCGCCGCGCGCTCTTCAGTGCCTCTTTCAATTCGTAACCGTTAGCAGCGCTGCTAGCACCAGTGCTTATTTGCGGTCGTGCCCTGGCACGAAGCCGCGCGCGCCAGTCGATCACAAGTTCCCCGTCGGCAATCAGATCGCGCCATCTGCGCAGGCTGAACGTAAGCGAGAGCTGGGGGCCGCGTATTATGCGGCTTGACGGTTCCGTTTGTTAT
>JAUCYS010000015.1 GCA_030373505.1 Parasphingorhabdus sp. | reverse complement strand
CTGGCCGCTCATAACGGCTAGGTCGGGGGTTCGAGTCCCTCCGGGCCCACCATTTTCCTCTTTTGCCATGAAAAGCGCGCCGATTGGGCGGTGGCAAAAAGAAGCATCAAAAACCCTTTGCTTTTCCGAAAGCCACCGCCTAGGGGAAGCGCGCGTCGGGGAGTGGCGCAGCCTGGTAGCGCACCTGTTTTGGGTACAGGGGGTCGCAAGTTCGAATCTTGTCTCCCCGACCATTTTCTTCTCTCTGTATCTGCGCTGCCGCTTTGCTATCCGTTCCGGGCCGGAACTAGCTTCCGCTGGACACTATTTTCCGCCACAGGCCGTAGCCCTTGTAGACCAGAACGAGGCACAGGATCAGCAGCAGCGATGCGATGATCATGGCTGCGACGGGATGGGCGAAGGCAAGGAACAGCAAGCCGCCCGTGGCGATATCCTCACCGGTCGAGACGACCGCGTTGCTGACCGGTTCCGGGCTGGTGTTGACGAGAGCACGGGCACCGGCCTTGGCACCATGACTGACCAGCGCCGCGCCGCCGCCGAGGAGAAATATCGCGACCTGCCAGGCAGGATCGCCGGCATCGACCACGGCCAGTGCGAGCAGCGCGCCACCGAGCGGCCGGATCACGGTGTGGATCGTATCCCAGATCGAATCGAGCCAGAGAATCTTGTCCGCGAAAAATTCGGCCAGTGCCCCCAGCGCGCTGATCGCCAGGACCCAGGGATTGGCGAGAGCGTCGAGCAGCTGCAGATGTTCGGGCAGGCTGATCCAGCCCAGCCGCATTGCGAGGCCGGTGATGAACACCGTCAGATAGAGCCGCCAGCCGGCAATCAGGCTGACGCTACCGGCCAGCCCCAATAGCTCGACAATTCCCATTCGCCGATCCTGCCACGCACGGGGAAATTTGGCAATTCGCTTTGGCGATCGATGTAACGGTCAAAACACTTTGCATTGCCGATGCTTGCTGTTCATATAAAAAATATGAGCGAAACAAACAGCAGCCGAGAAGCGGGCGCCCTGGATGCGATCACCGGCAAGCCGATGCCGAAACCCATTCCCGCCGCCACACTGGTGATATTCCGCGATCAACCGGGAAGCAATGCGCCCGAGCTGCTGATGGTGGAGCGTTCGGCCAAGATGGTTTTTGCCGCCGGTGCCGCCGTTTTCCCGGGCGGCCGGATCGATGATGCGGATTTCGAATATGCGCGCGCGCTTGGCCATGATGATTTTGAAGAATATGGTGCCCGTATCGCCGCGGTCCGCGAATCGATCGAGGAAACCGGCATTGCCGTGGCGGTGGACGGCAATCTGGATGCCAGGCGCGTGTCCGAAGCCAGGGAGGCGCTGCACCACGGCACTATTCTGGCCGATATCTGCAACCAGTTTGACTGGCAGCTGGAGTTGGAGAAGCTGGTTCCTTTTACCCGCTGGTGCCCGCCCTTCGGGGAAAAGAGGGTGTTCGACACGCGCTTCTACATGATTTCCCACGACGATCACAAGGCGCAGGCCACGGTCGATGAGACCGAGAATTACAACCTGTTCTGGGGCAATGCGCAGTCTGTGCTGGACCGCGCGGAGGCAGGGGAGGTGAAGATCATCTTTCCGACCAAGCGCAATCTGGAGCGGCTGGCGCAATTTGGGTCGTTTGACGAGGCGCTGGCCCATGTGAAGCAGCATCCGGTGGTCATGGTTTCACCCCATCTGGAAAATCGCGAGGATGGAGAGCATCTGTGCATACCGGAGGGCATCGGCTATCCGGTCACCTCGGAGCCGATGGATGCGGTTCAGCGCGGTTTCAGAAAATAGGCAACTGGTCTGCCTGACGCGATGACGGGGATATAAAACCCGGATCCGGTAAGGGCAGGCGAGAGCCTCACCCGCTCGGAATAGTTTCGAGAAACGCCGGCGCTGGCGATCGATGTTGCCGGTATCAGTGTCGCGGCTCGGTTACGGCCATGAGGCAGGCCAACATCGCAGCGGTCACGCACTGGATCTCTTCCAAGGTCGTGGAGCCGAGCTTGAGCCCCATGATCGAATGGTGAAGCAGGTCGCCCAAGCCGTTTGCCGTCATGTCATGAGAATTTAAGGCGTCCTGATAAGGGAGCAGGAACTCACAAATATTGCGCCGCGCCTCGGCGTGGATTTCTACAATCTCGTCCTTGATCGTCGTGGCAATCTCCAGTTCCAGCTCATCGGCATGGGGCATCGCCTGCAGCGAGTGCCAGGATTCGATCACAAGTGTGTCCAGCAGCGCCTGAAACCTCTGCTTGCGATCCAGATCAGGGGTAATGCAATTGCGGATCGCGCTCCATTTCGAATTGAAATGATAGCGCACCACTGCGGCAAGCAGAGCCTCCCGGTTGGGGAATACATTATAGACGGTCTGCCGTGATACGCCTGCCGCTTCTGCCACGTCGGCCATGGTCACGCGTCTCACGCCATATTGACTGATCACGTCATAGCCGGCCGCCGCGATCTTACACTCTCTGTCTTTCATGCAGTAAATTTAACATGTAATGCAAAAATGTCAATTTACATATGTATTAAAAACGTCAAAATGTTGATCATATTTGACCACTATCAGACGTGAGTCGCACTGCAAGGAAATTTCATGAAATATATCCGCCAGCTGCTCGCCGGGGCCTTGGTTTTCGTGCTGGGTGCCTGCTCGGCATCGCAGACCGCGCAGCAGGACCAGCCCGTTCCCGTACGGACCATCACCGTCAGCGAAACGGATCTCGATAATGTTATCGAGCTGCCCGGACGGGTGGAGCCGGTGCGCGTCGCGGAAGTGCGGGCGCGTGTGACGGGTATTGTCCAGAAGCGGCTCTATGAAGAGGGCACGGATGTCCGTCAGGGGCAGCCCCTGTTCCGGATCGATCCGGCCGAGCTCAGGGCAAGCTATGCGCAGACGCAGGCCAGTCTTGACCGGGCCCGCGCGACGGCGGCCAATGCGAATGCGGTCGTTGAACGGTATCGTCCGCTTGTAGCCGAAAATGCGATAAGCGGTCAGGAATTTGACGCTGCACAGGCCGCTGCGCGCGAAGCCAATGCGAATGTGGCGCAAATGCGGGCGCAGCTTCGTTCCGCCTCCCTGCAGCTGGGGTACACCACCGTCCGCGCGCCGATTTCCGGGCGAGCCGGACGCGCTGCCGTGACGGAAGGAGCGCTGATAACCCAGTCCGAGGCGACCCTGATGACGCGGATCGAGCAAATTTCGCCAATCTATGTGTCATTTTCGCAGTCTGCCACAGAGGTGCTCCAGATCAGACGCGCAATGGCGAGTGGCGCGCTCGACCTGCAGGACGGAGATGCCGTCGAAGTAAGGCTGAGTTTCGCCGACGGCACCGACTATTCGCCACCCGGTCTGATCCAGTTTTTCGACTTCTCGGTGGATGAGGCCACCGGCACCGTACAGCTGCGCGCGGAATTCCCCAATCCCGACGGGCTCCTGCTTTCCGGCGAATTCGTCAAGGCACGAATCTATGCCGGCAAGGTCACCAATGTGGTCGCCATCCCGCAACGTGCGATCACCGTTACGCAGTCCGGCGGGACCGTGCTGATCGTCGACAAGAGTGGAAAGGCGGCCCTGCGCAAGGTCAAGCTTGGCCAGCTCGTGAACGACAAATGGGTGATCAAGAGCGGGCTGGCTCCCGGAGACCGGGTTATCGTTTCCAACCTCCAGAAATTGCAGCCAGGCGCTGCGGTGCGGATCGCGAACAGCTCGACCGGGCGTAAACCCGCAAAGGGCGCCGCTGGCGCGAAGGCAGACTGAACATGGCCCGTTTCTTCATCGATCGCCCCATCTTTGCATGGGTTATTGCCCTGGCCATATTGCTGTGCGGCTTCATTGCGCTGCGTGCGTTGCCGATCGAGCAATATCCCGAGGTTGCCCCGCCGTCGCTCGCAATCAGCGTGGTCTATCCCGGCGCCGATGCCGCAACGCTCGAGCAGAATGTCACGCAGGTGATCGAGCAACAGCTGACCGGGGTGGAGGGATTTCTCTACATGGCCTCGTCCAGCCTTTCCAACGGCACCGCCTCGATCACGCTGACCTTCGAATCCGGTACCGATATCGATGTTGCGCAAACCGAGGTCCAGAACCGGCTCAGCACGGTCGAGGCGCGCCTGCCTGAAGAAGTCCGTCGGCAGGGCATTACCGTGCGGCAGGCCAATCCCGGCTTTCTGCTGATCGTCGCGGTGACCTCCGAGTCCGGCTCGCTCGATTCGACCGATCTCGGCAATGTCGCCTCCAACCAGCTGATCGACGAGCTGCGCCGCGTTTCCGGCGTCGGTGACGTGACTTTGTTCGGCTCGGCCTATGCTATGCGCATCTGGCTGGATCCGGAAAAGCTGGCCTCCTACAATCTCTCGCCCACGGCCGTGGTAGCAGCGATCCGCGAGCAGAATGCGCAAACCGCTGGCGGGTCTATCGGCGCCTTGCCCTTGCAGAAAGGGCAGGAGATCACGGCCACGATCACGACCGAGAGTCGCTTCCAGACCGAAGACCAGTTCCGCTCGATCATCCTGCGGACGGATCGCGGGGGAGCGACGGTCAGGCTCGCCGATGTCGCGCGGGTGGAAATCGGTGCGCAAAGCTATGCCACCTCCACCACGCTGGACGGCCAGCCGATGGCCGGGATGGCGGTACAGCTTGCTACCGGTGCCAATGCGCTGGCCACCGCCGAAGGGGTGAAGCAGCGGATGGACGAGCTTGGTGCGAGACTGCCGCAGGATGTAACCTGGTCGATACCCTATGACACCACGCCTTTCGTGCAGATTTCCGTCGAGGAAGTGGCCAAGACGCTGATCGAGGCGATGGTTCTCGTTTTCCTCGTCATGTTCCTGTTCCTGCAGAACTGGCGCGCGACGCTGATCCCGACGCTGGTCGTGCCGATCGCACTGGCGGGTGCCTGTTTCGGTCTGTGGCTGTTTGGATTTTCAATCAACGTGCTGTCGCTGTTCGGCATGGTGCTGGCCATCGGGATTCTGGTGGATGATGCCATCGTCGTGATCGAAAATGTCGAGCGGATCATGCGCGAGGAAGGACTGAATGCGCCCGCCGCAACGCGCAAGGCGATGGACCAGATCACCGGCGCGATCATCGGTATCACGCTTGTGCTGATCGCGGTGTTTCTGCCGATGGCGTTTTTCCCCGGCTCGACGGGCGGCATTTATCGCCAGTTTTCGGTGACCCTGGCCATCTCGATTTTCTTTTCGGCGGTCCTTGCCCTGTCGCTGACGCCGGCCCTTTGCGCCACCTTCTTGCGAAGCGAGGATATCCAGAGCCACGACGGCACGGAGAACGAGCAGGAGCCCGATTATAAAGATGGCTTGCCCGGCTATCTGGAACGGTTAAAATATCACAGCGGACATTTCTTCAACGGGTTCAATCGCTGGTTCGGCAGAATGACCGACAGATATGGGCGGACGAACGCAAAAATTCTCAATCGTCCGATGCGCGGCCTCGTGGTGTTTCTGGCGCTTGCCGGCGTAACCGTTCTGCTGTTTGCGCGACTGCCCGGCGGGTTCCTGCCGACCGAGGACCAGGGCTATGCCATCACCGTCGTGCAGACCCCGACCGGTTCTACACAGGAACGGCTGAACGAAGCCATCGCACCGATCGAAGGATTCTGGTCGTCGCTGGAAGAGGTGGAGCACGTCGTCGTGGTCCGCGGCTTCAGCTTCTTTGGTCAGGGTCAGAACAACGCCACCATGTTCAGTCCGTTCAAGGACTGGAGCGAACGCGGCGACGCCGACAGTTCCGCAGAGGCGCTCGTGGGTCGGGCGATGGGCACCTTCATGTCCATGGACAATGCGACCGCATTCGCCATCCAGCCCCCTGCGATCCAGTCGCTCGGCCAGGCGAGTGGTTTCACCATGAAGCTGCAGGACCGTGTCGGCCTGGGGCGCGAGAAATTGGTTGCCGCCCGGGATAAGTTGCTCGGCATGGCAATGCAAAGCGAGATACTGGAGAATATCCGTCCGGAAGACGAGCCGCCTGCACCGCAGCTCCATGTGGCAATCGACCGCGTCCAGGCGCGCGCGATGGGCCTTTCCATGAACGATGTGAACAACGCATTGTCGATCAATTTCGGCTCGGCCTATGCCAATGACTTCAACCGCGACGGACGCGTCTTGCAGGTCCTGGTGCAGGCGGACGCGCCCCATCGGATGACACCGGAAGATGTCCTGTCGCTCCGTATTCCAAACGCGGAGGGCGCTCTGGTTCCGTTCAGTTCCTTCACCACCGCCGAATGGACGGCCGGTCCGCCGAGCCTTGCCCGTTACAACGGCTATCCCGCCATGACGATTTCCGGCACTGCTGCGCCGGGCGAGTCATCAGGCGCCGCGCTGAAGGAAATGGAGCAGCTGGCGACCCAGTTGCCTGACGGGATCGGGTTTGAATGGACCGGCATCAGCTATGAAGAAAAGCAGGCGGGTGGCCAGATCGGGCTGTTGCTCGGCCTGTCGGTCCTGATCGTTTTTCTGGTGCTGGCAGCGCTATATGAAAGCTGGTCGGTTCCGTTCTCGGTCCTGCTGGTCGTGCCCATGGGCATGCTGGGTGCCGTCGTCTTCACGATGTTGCGGGGTCTGTCGGCGGATATTTATTTTAACGTCGGCCTGATCACGATTATCGGTCTTGCCGCCAAGAATGCGATCCTGATCGTCGAGTTCGCGATCGAGGAAGAAGCGGAAGGCAAGACCCCTCTGCAGGCCGTCACGGCGGCAGCCCGGCTGAGACTGAGACCGATCATAATGACTTCGCTCGCCTTCATTCTCGGCATGGTCCCGCTGGTGATTTCCTCCGGTGCGGGTGCCGCCAGCCGGATTGCCGTGGGGACCGGGGTGATGGGAGGCATGATCGCTGCAACGGCGATCGGTATTTTCATAATCCCGCTGCTCTACCTGATGATCCGCACGCGGATCGGCGGACGCAAGCCGACCCCGGCCGGACATCTTGACGGAGAAAAACTATGAGACGGATGATTGGCCCCGCTTTGGTCGCGCTCGCGCTCTCGGGTTGCGTCAATATGGCGCCGGACCACGAGCGACCCGCGCTTGCCACCGCAGATGCCTACGCCCCGCAATTGCGGCCAGACGGCAGGGTTGTCGCTGCCAGCCTGTCCTACCGCGAATGGTTCAGCGATCCACGGCTAGTCGCGCTGGTGGACACGGCTTTGACGCAAAATCGCGATCTCCTCGCCGCGACTGCGCGCATCGAACAGGCCCGCGCGCAGTATCGCATCCAGGACAGCCGCAGGTTGCCGACCCCGGTGGCGAACGCTGCGGCGAGCCGGAGCCGCACGCCGCTCGCGACCGTCGCGCCGGGGGCCTCCGGCTCCACGACCGCGGACCGGTTCGAGGTGGGTGTCGGAGTGTCGAGTTTCGAGCTGGATTTCTGGGGGCGTATCGCCAATCTTTCGGATGCGGCCCGCGCGCAATATCTGGCGGCAGAGGCCAATCAGAGGGCGTTCTACCTTTCGCTGATCGCGGATGTCGCTTCGACCTATTTTGCGCTGCTGGAGGCGGGAGAACAGATCGACCTTGCCCAGGCGACGCTGGAAAGCCGTCAGGCGGGCTTGCGGATCGCGCAGCTCCGGCTCGATGCAGGCGTGACGTCCGCGCTGCCATTCCGGCAGGCGGAGACCCTGCTGACGACGGCAGAGCAACAGCTGGCCGCCCAGCGATTGTCCCAGGCCCGGCTCCGCAACCAGCTTTCGGTTCTGGTTGGAGGTTCGCCCCGGACCGACTTGCCATCCGGACTGCCTATGGAGGCGCAGGAAAACGGCGTCCTGCTCAGCGCAGGCTTGCCTTCCGATCTTATGTATGTGCGTCCCGATGTTATCGCAGCCGAAGAAGAGCTTCGCGCTGCCCGCGCCAATATCGGTGCGGCGCGTGCCGCTTTCTTTCCCAGCATCTCGCTGACCGGAAGCGCAGGTTTCGCTTCGCGCGATCTGGACGGGCTGTTCAAGGGGGATGGCTTCACCTGGTCGTTCGGGCCGTCGATCTCGCTGCCGATTTTCGACTGGGGTGCGCGTCAGTCCGATCTCGATCTCGCCAAGGCCCGCGAGGTCGAACAGGTCGCGCTATACGAAAAGGCGGTGCAGGTCGCTTTCAGGGAAGTGTCCGACGCACTGGCAGGGCGCCGCTGGCTGGCGGAGCAGGTGGCCGCGCAGAAACAGGGTGTGGAGGCACAAGAACATATCGCCCATCTGGCGCGCCTGCGCTACCGGGAAGGCGTGGCCGACTATCTCGCTGTGCTCGATGCCGAGCGAAGCCTTTTTTCGGCCCAGCAACAATTGCTGACCACGCAGCGCGCGTTTCTCCAGAACAGCACGACTCTCTTCGTTTCTCTTGGCGGCGGCCTGGCGCATTCGGAGTAAAGGCAGCGCATCTGCCTTCAAGGGGGCGGAACGCCAGTGCCTATGTTGAGGAAAAATGGTGCGCCCGGCAGGACTCGAACCTGCTGCCTCAAGATTAGAAGTCTCGCGCTCTATCCAGATGAGCTACGGGCGCACTGCCAAAAACATCATGTTTTCTGCGCGTTTCCGGTAATCACAATAGTTCGGTCGGTCAACTGAAACCGAACAAAACTGGCACAGATTGGCACAGAGTGTCACGTAGATTGTCACGCTAGCTGTCACGCAGCAAACCACCAAATCAGCAGATGAAGATCAGTGATGGCAATGATGCTTATCAGTCGATTGAGATTTGACACTAGCTTTGTGGCTATGCGGGAAACGTCTTACCTTTCTAACTTTCGCAGTTTTGTGCGGGTTTCAGGCATTACTTCTATCTAACTTTCATCTTACTAAGTTAGAAAATATGTTTATTACTTTTTGATATATATTATCGTTATAAAACAACGAGGTAATGAGATCTCCCTAAAATAGTAAGGTTCGGTAATGCCGACGCCATTACTTTTATATTGAGATATATCAACATCTTAGACCATGATTACCGGCTTGGTAATAAAGGTAAGACGTTTCCCGCATACAGGGGGGAACTTGCTCTGATTGGCAACGGAATTTCGCCGGATTCAGGCGAAACATGAATATCACCCACGGATCTTGCTCGCGCGCCGCCCAATCCCTGCTTGGTCGGGGTGAATGCGGCCGCAATGGTTGGCCCAAATCCGAAAAAAAAGGCATAAAAACGGAGGAGGCGTGGCGTGGGGGCTAGCGCGGCGCGGGGGGTGCCGGGGGGTGGTCGGCCAAAAAATATTGGTTTTGTTCCTATTGTGTTCTATTTGGCGTCCATGGTGGCGGTTCAACAGTCCAGGATGGTGGCGTTGGCGCTGGCGGTGCTGGAAGATGGCCTGCGGTCAGGGCGCACAGCGCCGCTGGCCCACAGCCATGGCATAGCCCTTGCGTTGGCCTATCTCGCCAGCGTCTCGAGCGGTGAGCGCTGGCCTTATGATGATTATTGGAAAGCGATGCGGGATCCTGATGCCAAAATCCGCAGCCAGGATATGAACCGGACATTGAACGGCATCTACCACGGCCTGAAGATCAATCGTCCCTGAACCATAAGCAAAAAGCGGCGCCGGCCTTACCAGCGCCGCCCGCTTTGACGACAATTCGGGGATATTATATGAACATCCGGACCGGAATCCCCTTGTTACTTCCGCTTGTCGCCCTTCGCGGCCGCGCGTTGATCGGCCGTTGAAAGGCTCCGGGCCGGTATCTCTATCCGCTGGATGCAGCCGATCCTACGGTGGCCGGCGGAACATAATCGCGGAACGCAACCGCTTCCTGTCCCAGCCAGTCGTTAATCTCGAGCATGCGCAGCTGCAGCGGCTCGATTTCATGTTCGAAGAAGACCGATGCGGACTGCGGTGCAGATCCGAATCCGCCGGCGTTCTGTGGCACAATGCCGAGCAGCTGAGGCGGTACCCGGTGCGCCGCCAGAATATCGTCGCGGCTGATCGATTTGATGTTGTTGAATTCATCCTTGGCCATGACTTCACTGATTGGGATGATCTGGACGCCGTCTTTCTTTCCCTTGGGAATGTGCAGAAACATATTCCGGAAATTGCCGGGCCCCTTGCTGTCCTTCATCGCCTTTTTGACCGACTTTGCATCTTCGTCGGTGAAGCCCTCTTCATTAACATAGAAAATGTAACCCGCGTGGCTGCCATTGCGATAATATTTGATCCGGAAGATGGTCGCTTCATCATTGAGCCAGATGGCATTGAGCGCAGCCAGATATTCGGGGACGCCATAGATTTCCTGTTTCGTGTCGGGGATCTGGATCTGCAACACGCGAAACGCCTTGAATTCGTGCACATCGGTCAAATTGCCCTTGGGCAGATAGAAATATTGCCCCGGCTCTTTGCCAACCCTTGTCCACAACGCTGGCGATCGCTGCAACGACATCGGCCGCCCGGCGATATTGTCGATCCGTTCCGGATAGGCGCAGCCAAAGACGATCAGATCGAGTGCCAGGCGTTCAAATTCCTTCATCCCCAGCAATTTCGAAGGCTTGAAAAAGCGCTTGAGCATATTGACCTTCAACCGGATCGCGCTTTCATGGTGCGGGGATCCATGCAGGGTTTTTTCGAGGCCAATCAGGCTGACCGGCGGTTCATACCATTTGCCGTTGCTCCACAGCTCGAAATAGTCAAACACCCGTCCCCGATCGAGCACCGGCTCGACATCGCCAAAGGCAAAGGTGACGACATCGCCGCCCTGATCGACGATATCATTTTCGGGCTCCGCCACTTTCACAAGTTCGTTGGTCATGTCTCAAATAACTCCATCGATGATTTTTTGCCGCCGACCGTTGCCGCGTCCAGTGGTTCGAAAAACAGCGCATGCATGATGGCCCATGCCGCTTCGGCATGGCCGACCATGCCTTCGCCGCGATGCGCGACATAGGTCACCCTTCCACCGGCACGGGTTGACTGGGGCCGAATAGCAATGAAGCTTTGCATGATTTCGATATCGCCAGCGTCAAATTCGAGGCGGCCATGGCGCATTACGTTCTGGGTTTTCATCACCATCGCGTTCTTTACCGCGATATCGTAATCGATCTTGCGCGCCGTCGGGAACCATTTGCAGGTCAGTTCCCAGACGGCCTTGCCGGCACCATTGGTATTTATTCCGATTTCGGTGATATTGTATCGATCGGCCATCGCCTGCAGTTCCAGATCCTGATCCTGAAAATCGAGGCCTGTCAGGCGTTTTTTCTCGAGCACCCGGAATTTGCCACCGGCTTTGTCCGGGATCGCCAAAACAGCAATCACCGCGCCATCGGCACCACCGCTATCGGGATCATAGCCCAGCCAGCACTCGCCGTCGCCGAAAGGCCGCGGCAGATAATAGTCAAAATCCTTGTCCCAGACTTCCCAGCTGTCGACCATGCAGCCGCGCAGCATCTGGAAGGGGAAGGCCGATTCACTGTCATCAAGAAACTGGCAGCCGAACAGATTGAACATTTCGTCTGGCGCATAATCGGTCTTGATCTGATCGATATCAATCAGATCGAAGCCTTTTTCGATCGCATCGGCAAGGGTCACGATCTGCCGCCAGATGCCATCTTTGCCCAACGCACCATTTTTGAGCGCATCATGGCCGATATCGACGCGGACCTGATCCGACTTCTTGCGCTTGCGGTTATATTGATCACCGGACCAAAGCGGATAGGCTTCGTGGCTCAATATCGACGGTGTCGAGAAGATTGTTTTAGTGAACTGCTTGTGGCTGGCCATCGCCGAGGCGACTTTGTACAATTCGGAAAATCCGTGGATCCAGAATCCTTCATCAACGATAACGTCGCCATTATAGCCCTGGGCGGTCCGAAAATTGGTGCCAAGGAAATATAGCGTGACCGGCGGCAATTTCTCGCTTTCCGGATCATCAGGATCTTCCAGCCCGCGTTGAACCGTAATATGCCCGCCGGTCAGTTTGATCCCGCAAATCGCCTCGACCCACTGGATTATATAATTGCGGAAAATATGAGCCTGCGCCTTGCTAGCGGAAATAAATATCTGATTATTGCCGGTTTCCAGGGCCCGGATCAGGCGTTCCCTGGCGAAATACCAGGTGGCACCGATCTGGCGTGATTTCAGGATGAAGCGGGTGCGCAGACTGGTTGATGCGCGCCAGTCTTCCTGATGCTTGAACAGGCATTGATCAAGGTCTGCCTGCAACAGCGCGAGCGCATCCTGATCGATCAGGTTCGCCTTGTCCTGCTTTGACCGCGATGCCTTTTTCGTCGCATCATGCATTTTCGGGTTAAGATGGCCCTTGTGGCCGCCGGGCTCTTCAAATTTACGGATCCGGGCAAAGCGTTCGATCTCGCGGCCCAAAAGGTCGATTTCCTTGAAATCCTTGCCGGTCTTTTCTTCCTTGTTGACTAGCAGGATATGGCGGACATGGACGGCGGCTTCGCTGCGTTCTGACAGGCTGGCGCTTTCCCATTTGTCGCGCCGCTTCCAGGTGCCGATTGTGGGATATTTTACGCCCAGCTCATCCGATATCTGTTGCTGGTCATAACCGGCATAATAGAGAATTTTGGCCCGCTGCCGGGCGTTGATCGGTGTCGAAACCGGCTGTTTTTCACCACAATGCCGACAGACCGAAGGGCCGGCATAGGCCAGCGGATTGGGGGAACAGGCATGGGTTTTTTCCGGCATGCCCCAACCGATATGCCATTGCGCCATATTGTGTGACGCTTTGCCGTTGTCAATTCCCTGCTGACAGCGCGCACCTATTGCAATGTAGCGGGTTTTTCATGCTCTTGGCGGCCATCAGACGTGCTGCCTTGCTCGCCAACCAACCAAGATGGAGTCTTTCCAATGCTGACCGAATTTACCCGAATTGCCGTTTCCGGATCGACCATTGACGGCCGCATCATCGATCCAAACTGGTTGACCCAGGCAGCGGGAAATTATGATCCGGCCCTGTATACCGCGCGGATCAATTCCGACCATATTTCCGGTCTGAGCGCAGATAGCGCCTTTCCGGCCTATGGCGACATTGTCGAGCTGAAAACCGAAGAAATCACCCTGAATATCGATGGCAAGGACGAAAAGCGAACCGCGCTGTTGGCCCGCCTGGAAGTCAACGAAAAGCTTCTCGATATCAACAAAAAAGATCAGAAAGTATTCAGCTCGATCGAGTTGGCGCCTGATTTTGCGGGCAAGGGCACGGCCTATGTCGTGGGCATGGCGGTGACCGATACCCCGGCCAGCCTGGCCACCGAACGCCTGTCCTTCAATCGCAACGATCCCAAAGCCAAAGAGCCGGCGAATGTTGCCAGCAAGCCGCTCGATCTTGATCTGAAGTTCTCCGAAGCATCGGAAGGCAGCAACGAAATCAAGGGGCTTGCCACCACCATTCAGGCCGGAATTGACAAGATGACCGCGATTTTTGCCAGCAAACCACCGGAAAAAACCGCCGAAGAAATTGCCGCGGAAAAGGCGGCGGCCGAAGCGGCTGCAGGTGGCAATGGCGGCAGCGATGACGCCAAATTTGCGGCCCTCGCCGAAGGCATCACAACGATCGGCACGGGTATCTCCGCGCTGTCGGCCTCGATCACCCAGCGCCTGGACAATTCCGATAAGGAACTGGCTGCGCTCAAAAAGCTGACCGAAGAAACGCCGGAAGGGAACCACGTCTTTCGCACACCCGCCACCGGAAACCAGGGCGCCGGGCTGATCATGTAGCCCGGCTTTTGCCACCCATATTTCAACCCAACCGCACCCGCTGAACAAAATATAAGGATCCAATCAATGTCAAAATATGTTCTGTCAGAACGCGGTAACAATGCGCTTCGCGCTTACACGGTTTCGCTCGCTGCCGCGATGGGTGTCAGCGTCGTCGGTTTCTCGGTTCAGCAATATGTCGCCAGCCCAAGCGTACAGCAGTCGATCGAAAGCAAGATTCAGGAAGACAGCACATTTCTGTCGATGATCAACAATATCGGTGTCAACGATCAGGAAGGTGAAAAGCTTGCTCTGTCCGCCACCGGGACCATTGCCAGTCGCACCGATACCAGCGGCGGCACCAAGCGCGAACCGGTTGATCCAACGGGCATCGATACCCGTGGCTATCGTTGTGAACAGACCAATTATGATACCTATGTTCGCTATGCCAAGCTCGATATGTGGGCCAAATTCGATAATTTTCAGGAATTGCTGGTCAACGAAATCGTCCGCCAGATCGCCCGGGACATCATCACCATTGGCTGGAACGGTACATCGGCCGCAGCCGATACCGACCGCGTGGCAAACCCGCTTTTGCAGGATGTAAACATCGGTTGGCTCGAAAAGCTGCGCACCGAAGCACCTGCCCAGGTGATGGATGAATTTGTTGCGGCATCCGGCCAGGTGACGGTCGGCGCCGGCGGCGATTATGAAAATCTCGATGCGCTGGTCTATGATGCGGTCCAGATGCTGCATCCCAATGTGCGCAGCGACCCCGAGATGCATGCCTTTGTCGGCCATAGCCTGATCCACAAGAAATATTTTCCGATCGTCAATCAGGCCAATACGCCGGAAAACCAGCTTGCCCGCGATATCATCCTGTCGACCGAACAGCTGGGCGGGCTGCAGGCGGCTCGCGCGCTCAATTTCCCGGCAACCAGCGTGTTCATTTCCCGCTTTGACAATATCTCGCGCTATTATCAGGAGGGCAAATTGCGCCGCAAAGTCGATGATCAGCCAGAGCTTGACCGCATCGTGACGTTCCAGTCATCCAACGATGCCTTCGTGCTTGAAGAAGTCGAAGCCGCGGTCCTGGTTGAAAATATCGTCTTTATCTAAGCCATAACTGAGGGCCCAACACTGGCTATGGCCGCCACACCGGATGGAAGTCGCCAGACAGACTTCCATCCACTTCCCGGAGTTTTTCATGACCGACCAAGCACCCGCGCCGACCAGTGCCCTGGAAATCCAGCAACGCAAGCGTGAAGCGCTGGCGAAAGCGGCGGAAAAAGAACAGGAAAAGCTCGAAAAACAGGCGAGTGAAGCCAAGGCCAAGGCCGAAAAACAGCAATCCAATATCGCCCGCGCACGCCGCGCCCGTTCGGAACGCGTAACCCGCGAAACATCAAAACAGGAAGGCCTGATCGCCGCCAACACCGGTACCTTGTCGCCGGCAGAGAGCTTTCAGCTGCGCAAGCGCAACGCGCTGGCCCAGGCGGCGGCCGATGCCGATGGCAAGCCTGCGGTGATCAATGAAGATCCGGCATATACCGCGTTGCGGCTGCAATTGTCCGAGGACAACCGCAAGCTGAAAGCCATCGAATCGATCGAAAAGAAGGCCGAGGCGAAAAAGCCGATGTTTGAAACCTATCGGCCGCATATCATGGCCCGCTTGAAAGCCGATGAAGCGGTGCAGGACGATATTTTCTCGCTGATGATGTTCTGGGCCATCGATCTGGCTGAATATCCGCTGGCGATCAATATGGGCGCCCATATCATCGAACATGGCCTGGCACTGCCGCCAAACTTTACCCGTGGCCCGGCGACCGCGCTGGTCGAACAGATTTCCGAAGCCGCGCTGGCCGAAAACAGCACGGTCAGTCACGGGGATCTGATGGAATTGCTCGATCAGGTCGACAAGGGCAAGTGGGATATGCTGGATCCCGTCAAGGGCAAATTGTTCAAGGCGATCTGCAAATCCTATCATGCCAAGGCGACCAATTATGACGCGGGTGCTGCCGACAATCCAACGTCCGGGCAGTCCGGTCTGGCGCGCAATGCGATCAAGGCCGGCCAAATGGCGCTGCAGCTGGGCGGGGACAAGATCGGCGTGAAGACCGACATCCGCGAGATGGAACGACTGCTTGCCAAGATCGATGAAGATGGCGGCAAGGCCGAGCAAAAAGAGCCGAAGAAAAAACCGGCTGCCAAAAAGACAGCCGCAAAAAAAGCCAAGGCGAAACCGGACAGCAAAACGCCTGAAAAGGCCGAAAACGAGGATTGAAGAGCTGCGCAACCGCGCCGGGCGGGCAGGCCAGTGACCGATCAACCGTGAAAGCGGTTTGCCCGGTCATCTGAACCTTCACCCGCCCAAATATAGGATCGAAAATGGGTGCAAATCTTGTCATAAATACGCCCCAGGGGCCAGCATCACCGGAAGATGCGGTTATCCTGGGTGACGGATTCTATCCCGATATCGACGCCAATGCGATGCGCAGCGAGTTGCGCATCGATGACACGGTGACCCATGAACAGCTTGTCGCGGCCGTGGAAGGCGCGATCATCTATGTGACTGGACAGCTCGCCAGCTGGCGCAGTGAGCAGGAAGAGGCAGGCTTTGCATCCATGGCAGCCGTTGCGCCGCTGGGGATGGTCAATCAGAAAAACCGGCTTGAAATGCTGTATCGGCGGGCGGTTCGTTTCCAGGCCTCGTCCGAAATCTGGGAATTGCACCGCGATATCAGCGCAACCACGGACGGCCAGAGCAAGGCCACCAATGACGAACTGTCATCGGACGAATATGAGCGCCAGGCAACGATCGCCATTCGCCAGATGTACGGCGTCACCCAATCTGCAGTGGAGCTGATCTAGTGCAGATAGTCTCACAACCCGGTGACAGCCTGGATCTGATCTGCTGGCGTCATCTGGGCCGGTCGGAGGCGGTGACCGAACAGGCGCTGGAACTCAATCCAGGCATCGCCGCCGATGGTCCGCTGATCCCTGCCGGGACGCTGGTCACCCTTCCGGAAATTGACATCCAAGCGGTTCAGAGCCGCGATGTCGTGCAGCTATGGGATTGATGGGAGAATGAAATGAGTTCCAAAATCGAGGCGACAACCGCTTCTGTGGCCAGTGCGGCTGCATCAAGCCCGATCTGGTTGCCGTCGGCACAAGATACCATTGGCGTTGCAGCATCGCCTTTGTGGGCGGCTTTGCTGGCACCCCTGGGTGTGCTGTGGCTGGTGATTCAGATCGGGTTTTACCTGTACGAAAAATGGAAACTGTATCGCGGAGCGGACCATGGCGAGCAATAATCAAAAGGCTGCTCTCGGCGGACTGGGCGCGATCAGCCTGATTCTGGCCGCTGTGTTCGCGGTCGAAGGTGGCTATGTCAACAACGCCAATGATCCGGGCGGGCCTACCCGCCACGGCGTTACCGAACAGGTGGCCCGACAGCACGGTTATACCGGCGACATGCGCAATTTTCCCCGCCACTGCACCTATGAAGGGCAGGTTTGCGCCGAAAGCATCTATTTCACCCACTATATCGAGAAGCCGGGATTTCTGCCGATCGTAAAGATCGATCCGGCGGTGGGCGAGGAAGTGATCGATACCGCCGTAAATATGGGGCCAACCCGCCCGAGTCGCTATTTCCAGCGCGCGGTCAATCAGGTGTGCAATACGCGGCTGTCGGTTGACGGGCTGATCGGCCCGATGACGGTACGGGCATGGGGCGATTGTCGGGCCAATCTGGGGCCGCGTGCCTGTCTCTCCATGCTCGATGCCCTCGATGCCCAGCAGGAAGCGGAATATGACCGGCTTGTCCGGGTCAATCCGAAACTCCGCATTTTCCGGCGCGGTTGGCAAAATCTTCGCATCGGCAATGTCGATCGCAACAGGTGCAGCTCCGTTCCAGAACCGACAGCCCGGAAGGATTAAAATGTGTCGATAGCCTTGAAAATCGCCGGGTGGCTGGTCACCGGTCTGGGCTGGATCTGGGATCTGATCATCAAATTCATCAGATGGGCGATTGCCAATCCGTGGCAGGCGGCATGTCTGATCATGGCGCTATGGCTGGTTTTTCTCCATGTCCACACCATGCCGGCAAAGGATCGCGAGACAGCGGTGCAGTCTGGCGCCAAGAATATCGCGGCCCGCTGGTTCGTTGACGAACGCAGAGCCTTCAACGCGTTCATCATCAAGGTGGAACTGGCGCGCAAGGTCGCGGCCGAGCTCGACC
The DNA here is from genome assembly GCA_030373505.1 of Parasphingorhabdus sp. Taxonomy (GTDB): domain Bacteria; phylum Pseudomonadota; class Alphaproteobacteria; order Sphingomonadales; family Sphingomonadaceae; genus Parasphingorhabdus. Next base: position 70,102 of record JAUCYS010000015.1, on the reverse strand, counting down.
GGCGGAACGCGGTCCGCTTCAAACAAGAAACTGAGGCCAGAATATCGGAGATTGAAAATGAAAATATCGAACTGCGCGATCGTAATCGCAGCCTTGTCGCTGAGCGGTTGCGGGGGCCGGGCGTACGAGCCGCCAGCGTCGGTGTCAGTGGTGGCGGAACAGCGGACCTGCCCATCCTTTCCGCCATGCCCGGCGGAATTGTGCAAGGATCCGGAGCGGCCATCATTTCTGAATCCGATGCGCTGATTTGCGCCGACAATTATTCGACGCTGACCAGCCTGATCGCGGCATGGAAGGCGGTTGAAAAGATCGATGTGAACCAGGAATGATTTTTCATGATGACCCTCGCAAAGGCGCGTCTCATCAATCCAAATCGTGTCAGCATACCCGAAATAGGCAACAATAGATGCAAAAGCCCGCTGATCTTCGCGACTACCTGATCGCGCAATTCCCGCAGCTTGGAAAAAAGCCTGACAACCTGCAGATGTTCATTGAATCGGGCGCTGTGCGGGCCCGGATCAACAACCGCAATTTTCAGATCAATTATCAGCTGCAGGTGATTTTTCTAAACTGGACCAGCCACAATGTCATCGCGATGATCGCGCTGAACGACTGGATCAGCCGCAATGAACCGGATCTGATCGCGCGGCACGGTGCCGATGCGTTCAGTTTTCAGGCGGATTTCATCGACAGCAAGGCGGTCGACCTGCAATTCACGCTGCAACTGACCGAACAGGTCCAGCTCGCCCGCAATGAAGACGACGACGGGGATGAAATAACCTTCCTGGCCGCGCCCGATGTCGCTGAAATGCTGGAAGGGCCGGCGCTTTCCGATCCTCCCGCGAATCTCGGCACGATCTTTTGGGGCGATGAACCCTTGATCCCGCATCCGGAAGACAGGTGATGGCTGAACTGGAAGCGCTGGAAGACTGGGTAGGCGGCTTGATGGCCCAGATGGAGCCGCGCGGCCGCCGCAAGCTGGCGCTGGCAATCGGACGGGATCTGCGCCGCAACAATGCGAAACGGATCCGCGCCAATGTCGAACCGGACGGCGACCGCATGGAAAAGCGCAAACCCAGGGAAAAGGTCAGGTCAAATTCGGGCAAGATCCGCAGATCGGCAAAAATGTTCCAGAAAATGGCCGCTGCACGGAACTTGCGGATCAAGGCCAGCCCGGACCAGGTGAAAATCGGCTATACCAATAATCTGATCGCGCGCGTGGCCGCAGTTCATCATTTTGGATTGCGCGACTTTGTCGGCAAAACCCCGGATGGAAAGACGATCAAGACCGATTATCCGGCTCGCGAATTGCTGGGGATCAGCGATGCCGATCGCGAAGGGATATTGACGGCCGCGCTCGAACATCTGGAAGCCGGGCTCTGATCGGCGGTGATCGCCGGGGGTAAAAGATCATTGTCATGCCCCGTCTGACAGCATCGCCATATTGATAAACGCGAGGGGCGCAGTCGATATGCAGCCGCATGGTTTCATCAATCGCCACATCACCCGCCGTCGATCTGTCGGGCCTTCCCGCGCCGGATATCATCGATCAGCCGAGTTTTGAAACCCGTCTGGCGGCCAAGATCGCCACGCTGGTCGGCCTGGTGCCGGAATTTGATGCGCTACTGGAAAGCGACCCGGCGATCAAGCTGATCGAGGCCGACAGCTATGATGAAATTCTGCTTGCCCAGGCGTTCAACGACAGTGCCCGGTCGCTTTTGCTGGCCTATGCCACCGGCGGCGCGCTGGATCATCTGGGATCGCTGATGGACGTGGCGCGGCTTGAACTGGTCCCGGCCAATCTCGAGACCGGCGATCCGGCGGTGATGGAATCGGATAGCGAATATCGCGCAAGGATCCTGATCGCCCCGCACAGTTTTTCGGTAGCCGGACCGGAACTGGCCTATGTCTATCACGCGCGCCGCGCCGACTCCGATGTGCTGGATGCCAGCGCGACATCGCCCAATCCCGGCGAAGTTCTGATATCGATTCTATCGCGGACCGGTGACGGCACCGCACCCGCCGCGACCATTGCGGCGGTCGACACCTTGCTTCAAAGCAACGCGATCCGGCCATTGGGTGACGAAGTCACCGTGCAAAGCGCCGAAATTGTCGGATTCAATATCAACGCGGCACTTTGGCTGTTTGCCGGCCCTGATAGCCTGTTGATATTGCAAACGGCGACGGCCGCCCTTGAAAAATATCTTGCCACCACAAAGCGCCTGGGCCGCGATGTCACCCGGTCGGCGATCATCGCGGCGCTGCATGTCGCTGGCGTGCAGCGGGTGGATCTGATCGATCCCGTCGATGATGTTGTTCTGACCCTGTTGCAGGCGGGCCATCCTGTGAATATCACCATCACCATTGCCGGCACGGCCGAATGATGGAAAAGCTTACCGACAGCCTGCTGCCGCCCAATAGCGAAGCCCCGGAATATGCACTGGAATCGGCGCTGCGTATGGACGTTGACCTGTCCGCCGTCGGCACCTTGTGGGATCCGCAAACCTGTCCGGTGGCGATACTGCCGTTTCTGGCATGGGGCCTGGCGATTGCGCAATGGGATGCCAGCTGGACCGAGGCCGAAAAACGCGCGGCGATCGCCGATGCTATCCCTTTCCACCGGCGCAAGGGGACCAGGGGGATTGTCGAAGAGGTGTTGCAGCGGTTTCATCCGCTTCTGGAAGTGGTCGAATGGTGGCAGATGAACCCGAAAGCTGCGCCGCATACGTTTGAAGTGCGTGCGCCGGGCAATCTGATCCCCGCCAGCTTTCTGAATCAGGAAACGGTCGACGCGATCATCCGCGATGTTGCTTCGGTGAAGCCGCTGCGCGAGCACTTCACCTTCGTCCAATATCTGGAAGCGCAGGCCGGCGCCTATTTGGTCAGTTCCGCCCAGGTCGGCAGCTATTCCCGCCATGATTATGCCGCCGCCCATGATCCGGACCCGATCTGGGGCAACTATTTGCAGACCGAAGATGGCGAACCATTTGAGACCGAGGACGGTCAATTGTTGGAGGAAATCTGATGGCGGGACTGTTGATGACGATCACCGATGCCGGGCTTGATGCGCTGGTTGATGCCGAAGGCGGCGGCAGCGATGATATCGTTATTGCGGAGCTGGGCCTGACCGACCAGATTTTTGTAATGGCGCCGACGCTGACCGCGCTGCCCGGTGAATTCAAGCGCCTGGCGTCGATTTCCGGTGAAGCAGTGAGCGACAATATCATTCATCTCACCGCTTATGATGTCAGTCCAGAGATTTACGATGTCACTGGGTTTGGCCTGTTTCTGGAAGATGGCACCCTATTCGCTGCCTACAGTTCCGATGCAGATCCCGTATTGTCAAAGGCAGCTTTGGCTCTGGGCCTGTTTTCGCTGGATGTAAGTTTCGACAATAGTGCGGCCGCCAATATAACTTTTGGGACATCCATTTTCAGCTATCCACCCGCCAGCAAGATCAGCAAAGGTGTTGCGGAGCTGGCGGATAATGGCGAGGCCGATGAGGGTCTAGATGATCTACGCATCATGACTCCGAAAATGGTGAGGCGCGTCATCGATGCCTATGCCGAAAGCGTTGTCAACAAGATCATCCCGCCCCGCTGTCCCATCGCATGGTATCCCGCAAACGCCCTTGATCCTGTGCCGACGGGCTGGCTGCTTTGCGATGGTACCAATGGCACCCCGGATCTGCGAGATATGTTCGTTGTTGGAGCGGGCGGCGCATTTGAAGTGGGCGACACCGGCGGTAGCGATACACACGGCCATGACGGCGCGGTTGAAGGCCATACCCTGACCATCGCAGAGACACCGACTCATCGTCATTTGACCGCACGGAGTGGCAGTTTTGGCGCGGCACTCGCCGCTGGCAATTCCATTGGCGAACAGACCACGGCAGGCGGCGATACGGAGTATATCCTGCGCGGCGATGCCGCGGAGCCGAATATCGGCCGGACCAGTGAAATCGGCGGCGGCGATGCGCATGCTCACGGCCTGAGCATCAACGATGCAACCACCCTGCCGCCATATTTCGCCCTCGCTTACATCATGAAAGCCTAATCGGCTCTTCGGTGATTACGGCAGTTAGACATAGAGATTATTGGAGACTGGACTATGTCAAAAATTAGCAAACTACCCCAAGCGGATCTCTTGAACGGCAGTGAAGAGGTGGCTCTGGTTCAGAATGGGAAAACTCGACGATCAAATTTATTGGATTATGTGGAAGGTTCTATCGGTCCTTTTGTAGCCGCAGCCGAAACAGCGGCAGGCTTTGCTGAAGAGTTCTCCGGACCGGCCTTCATCACTGTTGAAGAAGGTGAGGAAGTCACCACCGTGGGGCATTTTTTCCGCGTCCCAGTTCCTGGCACTGATCCCGTTGAATATACGCGATATCAGCGAACAGCCGGTGGATCTGTGGTGGTGGCGCCCCTAGCGACCACGCAGGCGCTCGGTGGAGAGGACGGTGATCAGCGTGTCGGGTCTAAGCAGGCTGGAGCTGGCGCAATTTTGCGCACGTTGCAGGATGTATCCCGTGAGCGGCAGTCCGTCGCGGGACGCGACACGCTGGCGAACGCGGCGGCTTTGGGGCTTCCTGTTCTGTTCAACGCGGGGTCTCGAACAGTGCAGGAAGGAACGGCTCTATCGACGGGAACACATTTTTTTGGCGATGGCGAGACTGCCACTATAACAACGGTGCAGGCGAGCGCGCCAGTCCCAAATTTATACGGTTTCTCTGTCGAGACTAACTCGGCGCTCACTGATCAGTCGTTCATTCTCGATAAGAATGCGCTCAATTGGGCGGCGGCCATCGGCTTCGCCAGTCCAGCATCCAATATCACTGTGGCCCGCGTTAACGTTTCGTCTGCTGATGTGGCCGACGGCACATTCGGACTGTATATCGATGGGGCCGATGTTTTCGATGTAACAATTGACGGGGCGGTATTCGAGGGCATTGCGCTTCCGCAAATAAAGAGCAACGGCGACGAATCAGTCCAGAAACGCTGGCGCTTTAAAAATTATCGCGCCTACGGCTGCATTGACGGGTTCAATATAAACACACCAAAGGGTGAATGGAGCCACGGTTCGATCGACGGGCATGTCGAAGGCTCAACTCAATTCGGTTATGCATTCGCTGGCCCGGGGTGTTTTGGGTGGACCGGAACCTTGCGCGGTTCTGATAATAATTTCGAAATGGTCCATATCGAGGATGCGGCGAACCGGCTGCACTTTCGAGTGCTGGGCGAGCGGAATAATCTAGAACCGGGCACCGCAGGTTCTCCCGGATCAGCAAACGCGACCGTATCTATCATCGGCGGTTCTAATGCAATCACGCTAGGCCTGTGCCTGGACATTGCGCAGAACATAGGTGGCTCACCTGCCGGCGTTGCCATACAGGCTGGCGGTCCCCGCGTTTCGGACGGTTTGACTGTTGATCCTTATAACATAAAGATTGGCGGAAACGTGAAAGGCGGCAACGGACGCGTGGCAGTTATCGCCATCGAAGCCACGGATCGGATCATCCTAGACCATCTTTCCGCTGAAAGTGAGCCCGGTGACGTAATGGATCCCTGCCTTGCAATTCCGGGCAGCAATCTCGGTGGCGAGCTCTTTATCAAAACACCAGGCGTTATCCTAGAGGCAAACGATAATACCTCTATGACAGGCCTCGACACGCTGAGCCTGACTGAAGTCACTAGCGATTTTACCGCTTGGTGTGAAGGAACGACGACTGATCGCACCGCTATCCATATCACGCAACTATTGAAGCTGACCCGTGCCTTTACAGCAGATGTATCCGCAACATGGCAACCAGTTATGCCGGTATTCCGCGATTGCCGCGTCAAGGCTGGATGGAAGTTTCACCAAAACGGAGCCTCTAACGGGGCGATGATGTTCTGTGACGAGTTTATAATCAAGGGCGGCGCTCTAGTTCCAACACCAGTAGAAGTTCGCGCCGGTGGTTCAACCGACCCAATTCCCGGCCATCCGGCTGCAGTTACGCCAACTGGTGATACAGAAAACGGGAAATTCATCGTCAACAACCTTTCAAGTCTGACCGGGATTGCCCCAGGCCATGACATCACCGGCACTGGCATTGCGCCCGATACAAAGGTCTTGACGATCCTATCTGCCAATTCTTTATGCCTGGACAAGCCGATGACCGGCACGGGCGCAGGAGCCTCGCTTAGCATCCGAATTCCGCCGATGAGCGACCTATGCTGGCGCGTCAATTCGGGGATGCTGGAATGTAAGATGTATAACATATCAACAGCTGCCGGGATTCTCTCGGTCGTTATGATGGGCTTGATGACGGCTTAGAAAGGGGAAAAAATGGAAATTCTACGAATTTTGGACAACGCACTGACTAAGGCATCCGAGGAAATTCCCAAGTGGAAGTTTGATCTTGATCAATGGGAGAACATCGAAAATACCTCTGCACATGGAGTTTATCTTTCCAACGATACGCATTTGCGTGTTTCTGGTGACGCTCTTTCAGGCGCTTTCTCTCTGCTTGAACTTGGTACTTTTGACCGTTTCGAGAGGCCGGCCCCTGTCTTGACATCCTTGGAAACTACGGTTCCTAAGCTGCAGGACAACGGCCCAGCGCTGTCTGAGGTAAAGGCCATTGAAAGCGCGAAGCTAACATTTTCGTCATCTGATAACGCTGAATGGCTCGCAGCTGTTAGGCGCAATATTAATATGGCTGAAGAATTATTGAAGCAGGCGAAGGCCAAGCGCGACCTGATTGCCAGAGTGCTTGAGGGATAGGAAGGCAGAATAAATCTGGCTGAAATCTCGAAACTGACGAACTGCATGTAGCCGATCGCAATGCGGCATGAACGCTTCACATCCTGTAGCTGAAGATATTCCCCTCGATCCCAATGTCTTGCTTCGAATCGGGACTGTGCTTTCTGTGGATCTGGAAAACGCCCGCTGTGTGGTTCAGATCGGCGATCCGGATGCTGGGGCAATCAAACCCCTGACATCCGCTGGGGCGCTGGCCGCAAGGGCAAGACTCCTATCCGGATGTCGCCGGTTGTCGATGGACAGGTTGTGGTTGCCTTTCCCGTTGGGGTGATCACCGCTCCGATTTCGTTTTTCTGCTTGTTGTCGCGCTTGCAATGACACCGCCGCCATATAGACTTTAATGCCGGCAGTCGGAATTACGGCCGTCATGAATTCACCCGAAGACAAGCCGACCGATCCCGGTCAATTGATCCGCCTGGCGACGATAAAAAGCGTCGATCTGGCGAACGGTCTTTGCGTCGCCAGCATCGATGATGAAAGCGAAACCGGCCCGATCAAATGGCTTGAGCGCCGGGCCGGGGATACCGGCACCTGGTCACCGCCAACGGTTGGCGAGCAGGTCGTTCTGCTGTGCCCGGATGGAGAGATTTCCGGCGCGGTTGTCCTGGGCAGCCTGTCCAGTGACAATTTCCCGGCGCCCGGCACCGATCTGACCGAAGTCCTGAAATATAAGGATGGCGCGGTCATCAGCTATGATCCCGAGGCGCATATTCTGGTCGCTGAGCTGCCCGCCGGTTCCGAAGCCCGGTTGATTGCCGAAACGGTTAATATCACCGGTGATGTCGCTATCACCGGCAAGCTGGACGTGACCGACCAGATCACCAGCGATGCCGAAGTCGAGGCCGCTGGAATCCGTTTGACCGCGCATCAGCATTCGGGCGTCACCGCCGGCAGCGCCAACACCGGAGATCCGGTATGACGCTGGGTCTTTCCCGTTCCACTGGCAAGGCGCTGTCCGGCGACGATCATCTCGCGCAATCGATCGGCGACATATTGTCGACCCCGATTGGCAGCCGGGTCATGCGCCGCGACTATGGATCGATGCTGTTCGAACTGATCGATCAGCCGATGAACGCGGTCACCAGGCTGTTGGTCTTTGCCGCCACCGCCATTGCCCTGGCAAAATGGGAACCACGGATCAAGCTGCAGCGGGTCCAGCTGGGGCAGGGCGGGTCAGCGGGGGCTTTCACCATATTGCTGAGCGGATATCGCACGGATCGGCCCGACATCAACGAACTGGTTCAGCTTTCCATCCCGATCCGGGGCAATCCCGACCGGCCCATTTTGCTAGCTTAGGAGACACGTCATGCCGACCCAACATGGAATCAAGGTCAATGAACTGACAACCGGTGCCCGCCCGATCGCGGCGATTGCGACGGCCGTGATCGGCCTGGTTGTCACCTGCGACACCGCCGATGCAGACGCGTTTCCGCTCGATACGCCGGTATTGGTCACCAATATCCGCGATGCGCAAAGCCTGGTCGGCGCTGAACCAACCGGCACGATGAAGCCGGCGCTCGATGCGATCGCGGACCAGGTCAGCCCGATTCTGATCATTGTCCGGGTTGCCGAGGATGTGGATCCGGATGCCCAGGATTTGCTGGTCATCGGCGATATCGTCGACGGCAAGGGAACCGGGATGAAGGCTTTGCTTGAGGCACAGTCAACGACCGGCATCCGCCCGCGCATCTTGGGTGCACCTGGTCTCGATACGCTGGATGTCACAACCGAGGCGGTGACCATTGCCAAAAAGCTGCGCGCGATGGTCTATGCCCGTGCCATTGGCGTCGATGCGGCGGCCGCGCTGGTCTATAAAGCGGGCTTTTCGGCACGGGAACTGATGCTGATCTGGCCCGGTACCGATGACGCCTTTACCGGCGATGCGGTCGCCCGGGCGCTGGGCCTGCGCTCTCGCATCGATGAACAACAGGGCTGGAACAAGACCCTGTCCAATGTGGCCATGGACGGCGTCACCGGACTGGAAAAGCCGGTTGATTTTGATCTGGTCGACGACAGCACAACCGCCGGCACGCTGAACGCTGGCAATGTGACCACCATCATTCGCCAGAACGGCTATCGCTTCTGGGGCAACCGCACCTGCAGCGACACGCCCGAATTTGAATTTGAAAGCGCCGTGCGTACATCTCAGGTGCTGCAGGATGAAATTGCCCAGGGGCTGTTCACCTTCATCGACATGCCGCTCAACGCCCAGCTGGTCCGCGACATGCTGGAAACGATCAATGGCCGGTTCCGCTCGTTAAAGGCCCAGGGCCTGATTATCGACGGGGTTGCCGAATATCGCGGCGAGAACAACAGCTCGGTCGATCTGGCCGCCGGCAAGCTGGTCATCGATTATGAGTTCACCCCGACCGCGCCAATGGAGCATCTGACTCTGAATCAGCGGATCACCGATCGCTACTATGGCAATCTTGCCGAGCTGCTTGCCTAACCTGCACCATTTGGAGATTTATCATGGGCCTTCCATCCAAACTGAAAAACATGAACCTGTTCGTCAACGGGGCCAGCTATTTTGGCAAAGCGGCGGAAGTGACACCGGCCAAGCTGGCCCGCAAGATGGAAGACTGGCGCGGCGGGGGCATGGATACGGCCATCAAGGTCGACATGGGCGGCGAGATGATCGAAATGGAGTTCACCATGGGCGGCCTGGAACCAAAGCTCGACAAGGGTTTTGGTGCGACCACCCACGATGCGCACCAATTTCGCTATGTCGGCGGTTTCCAGGACGACAACACCGGCAAGGTCCGCGCTTGCGAGATTGTCTGTCGCGGCCGCTATGAGGAAATCGACCGCGGCAGCGCCAAGCCGGGTGATGACACCGAGATCAAGTACAAGGTGGCCTGCAGCTATTACAAAGAGGTTGTCGACAATGAGATCATTGTCGAGATCGATGCGGTCAATGCGGTTTTCCGGGTCGGCGGCGTCGATCGCCTGGCCGAGATCCGCAATGCCATCGGCATCGGCGGCGGCGGTTTCGATGTCAGCCTCGATATCGGCGGAATCGTCAGCGTCTAACAGGTTCGGCGCCAGCCTATCTTAGCGGGTGGGGCTGGCGCCGGCGCACTTGGACACCCGCTCGATAAGGAACCACCCGCATGGACACGAAAAACGACAGTTCAGCAGAAGAAGTTGCCGGCGAACCGATCGACAAGCGGAGATTTGTCGAAGTGCCGCTGGAAAACCCGATCAAGCGGGGCGATACCACGATCACCAAAGTCACCCTGCGCAAACCCAAGGGCGGCGAGATGCGCGGTCTGACCACGCGGGATCTGATGAACGGTGATGTCAACAGCGTGATCGCCCTGATCCCACGCATTTCGGAACCGGCCCTGATTGATCAGGAAGTCGAAAATCTGGAAGCCGAAGATATCGCCGAATTTTCCGGTGCGATCAGCGGTTTTTTTATGAACGCCCAGGAACGGGCGGCAATGAACAAGATGATCCGGGGGACGTCGTCCGAATGATGACCGAAATCGCCGCCATCTTTCACTGGTCTTACCAGGAGATGGCGGCGATGGAACTGTCCGAACTGTCCTTGTGGAACAAGCAGGCGGTCGAATGGTTCCACCGCGTCAATGGCGTGAAAGGCTGATCCGCAATGTCCAGCAACAAGCTCAATCTCGTTGTCGATTTCACCGGTCAGGGACAGCTGGGCGGATTCCTGAAGAATATCATCGGCCTGGGCAAGAAAGGATCCGGTGCGCTGCGCGATATGAAGCGCGAGGCGAGCAAGCTGGACCGGGAACTGACCGGCGTGCGCAAGGAAATGGCGGCCGCATCTGGTAACGTCACGCACCTGGTCCAGCGGGAACGCGAACTGGAAGCCGCCATGGCAAAGGCAAACCGGGCGATCGAGGGCCAGCAAAAGGGTCTGCGCCGGATTGCCCAGGCCGAAGCGGTGATGCGCAAGGGGGAAAGCTACAAGAGCAAGGGGCGGGACAATGTCTTCCAGGGCGCGGCCATGCTCGCCCCGTTTATCTATGCCGGCAAGGCGGCGATGGATTTCGACAAGCAACTGGCGCTGATCGCCCAGAAAGGGGATCTGACCGAAAAGCAAACCAAGCGAGTGGGCAAAGCCTTTATGCAAGCCGCCCGCGATGCCAAGCAATTGCCGGACGTCATCATCGAGGGCGCGGATTTCCTGACCGGCAAGGGGTTGAGCACCAATATCGTGACCAAGATGATGCCCGCTATCGGCAAATTCGGGACCGCCTGGGATGCCAATGTCGTGGATGCATCGAAAGCCGCCTATGCCAATTTCCTGTCGCTGAAAGTGCCGATCCAAGACACCGCCCGCGGGCTCGAGATCATGGCCGTTGCCGGCATGAAGGGCGGTTTCGAGGTCAAGGATATGGCCGAACATTTCCCGAAACTGACCAGCCAGATGGCGGTGTTCGGCAGCAAGGGCCTGATGGCCGTTGGCGATGTTTCGGCGGCGCTGCAGGTACTGGAAGGAAAAACCGGAGACGGCGCGGCCGCCGCAACCAACCTGGACAATATGCTGCGCTTTGTCGGTACCGAACAAGGCATTAAAAAGTTCAAAAAATACGGCATCGACATCCAGAAATCGCTAAAGGAAGCGGTGAAAAAGGGCAAAAGCCCGATCGAGGAAATCGCCAGGCTGACCAACAAGGCCACCGGCGGCGACAATAGCAAGATTGGCCTGATCTTCAGCGACGCCCAGGCGGCCGCCGGTGCCCGCGCTCTGGTTCAAGACATCGAAAAATATACGGAAATTCGCAAGGCGGCGATGGAAAGCAGCGGGATGACTGAAAAGGAATTTCTGCGCATGTCTAAAACCAGTTCACAAAACTGGATAGCGATGAGAGGCGCAATGGTAGGTACGGCGGCGACGCTGGGCACGCATCTTTTGCCATTGATCACTCAGGGTCTTCAATCGGTCACCAAATTCGTCACCAGCATCGGCGCCTGGGCGGATGCTAACCCAAAGGCAGCAAAGACGTTGCTGATGGTTGTTGGTGGCCTGGCGGCCTTCAAGATTGCCCTGGGTGCCACACAATTCCTGTTTGGCAGTTTCCTGACCAGCGGCGCGAAATTGTTCAAATTCTTTTCGGTTACGAACCTCGCCGGGGTAAGCCGGGCCGCGCGTCTGTTCGGAGTGCTCCGGACTGCAGTCATGTTTCTCGCCAACGGTGTGATGCGCGCCGGCATCTTGATGCTCACGAATCCACTGGTCGCAGGTCTTGTCCTTATCGGGGTCGTTTTGGCGGGGCTGGCCTATCTGGCCTTCAAGCATTGGGACACGATAAAGGCGGCGTTCTGGTCTGCAATGGCATGGTTTCAGACCTTGCCAGGGCAATTCAAAAGCTATGGTTCAGCGATGATCGCCGGGCTGGTCAATGGCATCCTGTCGGCGCCTGGGCGTGTCTGGAATGCCCTGAAATCCGTCGTGATGGGCGGCATAAACGGCATCAAGAACTTTCTCGGTATCAAGTCCCCGTCCCGTCTGTTCATGCAGCTGGGCGGCCATATGACCGATGGCATGGCGATCGGGCTTGACCGCGGGGGCAAGCGTCCGATTGAAAGCCTGAAACGGGTTGGCCGGCAAATGGCCGTGGCCGGCAGCATGGCCGCGCTGGCCCCGGTGACTGCAGGGGCGGCAACCGCCGGCGGACCGGGCGGGGGTCAGGGTGCCGGTCGGGCCGGCGATGAATATCATTTCCATATCAAGCAGCTGCCGGGCGAAGATGCCGAGGCGCTGGCCGAACGGATCATGGAACTGATCAAGCGGAAAAAGGGCATTTCTGGCCGATCCGATTATGAGGATGATTTCTGATGCAGCTATTGGCACTGGGCCTTTTCGCATTCGGCATGGACAGCCTGCCCTTCAGCCAGATCGAGCGGTCGGCCAGCTGGCGCCACGGCAAACAGGAACGATTCGGCGCGCGGCCCGCAAACCAGTTTCTGGGCCCTGGGGAGGACACGATCACCATCACCGGCACTTTGGTTCCCGAAATCGCCGGATCGCGCTCTGCGCTGCCCACGCTGCACGATATGGCCGATACCGGCGATGCCCATGCCCTGATCCTGGGCACCGGGGAATTGATCGGCAATTTCACGATCAACAATGTCGCGGAATCGCAAAGCAATTTTCTGGACAACGGCGTGCCCCGCAAAAATGATTTCACGATCACGCTGGGCCGGGTGGATGGTTGAACCGGCCTCGCAGATCCGCAACAATATCGCCGCCTGGAAGGTCACGCTGGATGGCAAGGATCTGACCAGCACGATTCAGCCGCGGCTGCTATCGATATCCCTGACCGAAAAGCGCAGCGAAAAAAGCGATGAACTGACCATTGTCGTCCATGATGCCGATGGCAAGATGGAGCTGCCGCGCGCCGGCGTCTTCATTCATCTGTCATTGGGGTGGAAACAGGGCGGCGATGTAACGCCCGGGCTGGTCGCCAAGGGCAAGTACAAGGTCGATGAAGTGTCCATGGATGGCCCGCCGGACAAGATCACCATCATTGCCCGCTCGGCCGACCTGACCGAAAAATATCGCAAGCGCCGGGACAAAAGCTGGATCGGAAAAAGCATCGGCGCGATCATCGGCGAAATTGCCGCCAATCACGGCCTGACCGCCGCCGTGCATCCCGCGCTTGCCGGCATCATCATCCCGGTGCAGGAAACCGCCGCGACCAGCGACATGATGTTTGTCCGCAATCTGGCGCGCCGCCATGACGCGGTCGGCACGGTAAAAAATGGCAAGCTGATCTTTGCCCCGATCGGCCAGGGCACCACCGCCACCGGCAAGGCAATCCCGGCGATCACCCTGACCCGGCGCGACAATGATACATTCAGCTACCGTCGCGCCGACCGGAATCGCAATTATGACGGGGTCGAGGCCAATTATCGGGATCAGAACAAGGCGAAGCGCACCCTGGTCACCGTCGGCGGCACCAAGAATCCAAAGCGGCTGAAGAAAATATATGGCAATGAACAGGACGCCCGGCGCGCGGTGGAAGCGGAAAACAAGCGGATAAAGCGGTCGGCTGCACAGATGGATTATAGCCTGGCCCTGGGCATGGCCGAGATCTATCCGGATCAGAAAGTCACCGTGCTGGGCATGAAGGCGGAAATCAGCAATCAGAAATGGCTGGTCGATGAAGTGCAGCACACGCTGGACGGCAGCGGCGGATTCAAGACCAGGCTGATATTGGAGGCGGCGGGTTAACGAAGGAAAATCGGCGTTCCATCAATCCCACAATTGGATGATATCTCGCTTTTTCGGTTCATCTTTCGGTCCAGGATTCTCGCAAAGGTCCATTTTCTTGTTGAAGTCTCTAATCAAACCATCGCGAAACACAGCGGCAAGCTTCGGCCCGTTCTGCCCCGTGATCTCACCGGCCTTTAATGCGGCGATGCAGGCGTCACTATGGGAAGCATCGGGATTCCATAAATCGACTGTTTGGCCGGTGGTTGCACAAGCTATCGCTGCATCGCCAAGATTGCCGGAAACAGCCGCTTTGCAATCTTCAATCTGCTTAAGCTGGTCCGCAGAACCAAGCGACATCAGAAACAGAAAATAGCTCACATCCTTCTCCCTACCCAAATCACCCGGCCAATCACGTGCATTTCGCCATCATTAGAGGCGGCAAAAATGAACATGAATGACCTCAGAAGCTGCAGTTGCTGAGCATCGGCGTGCCCATCGCTTCGGTGATCGAGGTGCAAGAAACTGTGATATCCTGTCCTTTTTTCAGCTCAGCTGTTTTTTTCGAATACTCATCAGAGAAACTGGCCTGTACATTTGAATATTCATTCGCACCGGGCAGGCTGACTACCGGTTCATCAAACATATCGAGTTCGATCGATTGGATTTTACCGGAAACAATTAGCGTGTTGCCATCATAAACGCCCTTGGCGGCAACTTCATTTTCTTCATAGGCCTTCGCAAGATCAACCGAGGAAACCTCCATTGGCGGCCCAGCTGGTTCGCTTGACGTTTCATCTGGCAGATCACCGCACGCCGAAACAAGTGCAAAAGTTGCAAACGCAAAAGCAATATTCTTCATGGTAAAACCCCTGTTTAAGTTATTGAAGTGCGCCCGTTTATTATATGTCTGATCACATTGCCCGCCCAATCCAGATCACCCGCCCGATCACATGCATTTCGCCATCATGGGCTTCGATCGGGCTAACGGCAGCATTGTCGCTATTCAGTTGATAGCCTGCATTGGGCAATTTGCGAACCCGTTTGATCATGCCCAGATCGCCATAGGCCACGGCCCAGATCCGGTCCTGTTGATCAATGTCGTCCTGGGCCCGATCGACAATACACAGATCGCCGTTGATCATGGTGGGAATCATACTGTCGCCGCTGGCCCGCACCACGAACAATTGTTCTATCCCGCCCTTCATCAACGGTCGCAACATATCCTTGGTAAAATACCATTGGCCCACCGGTTCGACAAATTCATTGATCGCACCGCCGCCCATTGAATAGGCGATGTCCAGTTGCGGGATCGCGGCCAGATTGGGCACGGCAAGCAGTTTCGGATCATCCGGTTCAGCAATATATTTCAGCTTGTTGTCGCGAAGCGCGCCCATATCCGGATCGTCAATTTCTCCGGTGAGATAATCGACCGTTGTATCGAGTTCTCGGGCAATCTTGTGAAGGTGAGATGAACCCAAAGTTTGACCCGAAATCAGCTTGTGAATCGCGGCTTGGGAAATCCCGACACGCCTTGCCAACTCGTGCTGGCTCAGCCCTTTCCGATCCATCCTTGCTTTTATTCGTATGCCCAATTCCATCGGAATTCCTTACATTTTGGCGACTGACAACACATGAAATAAAAAGATGTTGACAACCGATAACTATAGTAATTACTTTAGTTGTCATGGAAAAGAAAACGCCCTATAAAGCCCTTCAGGCCGCGGTCACCGCCGCCCGATCCCAGCGCAATTTTGCCAAGAAACTTGGTGTTGCCCAAACCACGGTCTGGAAATGGTTGCAGTCATCGAAAAAGCTGCCAGCTGAACATGTCCTGACGGTTGAAAAGCTGTTCGGCATTTCGCGCCATGAATTGCGGCCAGACATTTATCCGGTCGATCTGGCGCCAACGCCGGAACAGCGCGAACGCTTTCTGGCGGTCGACATGGACACCCCGGTGGCGGGCATATGATCCAATCTCATTCCTTTTCGTCTAGTCCTTCGGGTTGCAACTTTGGGACTAAACGACGGGGCGGGGCCGTGTCAGGGGGATTTTTCGCATTTTTTCCCCTTGGCACGGTTCGGCCCTGGAACTTCGAATTCGATGAATTCGATCAATATTCCGCCGAATTCGTCTGCATGAGTGCCATAAACTGTGCATCGCCGACCCAAACTCCTTGCGCCTTTCCCTGTTTCACAGATCAGCTGGATGACCCGCTGATAACCCGCGCCGAATTACCATCTTCCCCGATGACGGCGCGGGTTTCACTTTCTGCCCAGAAACCGGCGCTGAAACACGCGGCGCTGAGGCTCGAAATGGCAAACGGCTATATGAACAGCCGCGCCGGACTATGCTTTGTCGATCCGGCCAAGATCGATCAATATGAAGTGGCCGTGGAACAGCGCGATATGATCCGCGATGAATTTCTGCATGCGCTGGGCCAGTTCACCGGCCTTGATCCCAAATATCTGTCCCGGTTGCTGCAGTCATGAGCGTGGTCAGTGCAGAACAGCTTGTCATCTGGGCAAATCGGGAAGCCGCTCAAACCACCGGGCCAGCAAGGCCCTATCGCGGTCGCTATCCGGATCTTTCAGGACCGACCATGCAACATGCCGGTGCCGTCGATCTGTTGGCCCGCGAACTTAAGAAAGCTGTGGGGGTTCTGGGCCATGAGTGATATTTCCCCGCTCTCCCCGATGGAACAGCATGAAGCGCAGCTGGTCCGCAAGCTGGTCGAACAGGTCGGCGGCCTGAAAAACGCCTCCTATTTCACTGGCAAGAGCAAAAGCCAGATCGCCCGCTATCAAAGCCCGAACGATCGCGATAGCATCCCGCTGCGCGACGTGCGCAGGCTTGAAGAGCGCACCGTCGGGCAGGGCGGACATCCGCTGATCACCCGCTATCTGGCCAACCAGAATGGCTATGTCCTGGTGCAGCTGCCCGGTGAGAAGCCCAAGCCGCTGCAGTTGATGAAATATATCGGCGCGATGTCCAAGGAATTGGGAGATGTCAGCAAGCATATTCTCGATGCGCTGGCCGACGGCACGATTGACGGCGACGAGGCGCGCGGCGCGATTACCGAATGTTTCGATCTTTTGCGCGTCACCGCCGGCCTGGTCGAAGCGCTCAAGCAGCTGGTGGATGATTGAACAATGGCCGGGGGAGACAAGAGCGTTTCAGAAGGCGAGATCAGCCAGAGCGAATTGAATACATCGCCGAATCTGCCGAACATGATCTGTCCGCATTGCGGTCACAAATCGCGGATCCGCAGTTCGGCCCAGATCACGCCCACCTATCGTGACATCTACTATCTTTGCCAGAATATCGTCTGCGGGTTCAGCTGGAAGGCCTCCCTGACGCTGGTCCATGGAATATCGCCCAGCGCCTGTCCCCGGCCTGATCTCGATTTGCCGATGTACGAAGTGCCCAAACCGGCGCTCCCGGCACCAAAGCCGGAAGATCGACAGCATCATTTTGAAATCTGACATGGCCCGAACGTGTCGCGGCCCATGCAACAAATATATCCGGAGTAATTGTGGATTCACAAATCATCAAAGAAGTGCAATCCCGGTTGAAACAGGAATTTGCATTCAAAAAAGACACCGGTAAATGGTACCAGCAAGGCCGTTGTCCGGAGTGCGGCAAGCAGGAACTTTTCATCCATGCGGAAACGCCAAAGGTTCTGAAATGCGGCCGCGCCGACCGTTGCGGCTATGAAGCATCTGTCCGCTCGCTCTTTCCCGAAATATTCGACAGCTGGTCGAACCGCTTTGAACAGTCGGAACAGGATCCCAATGCCGCCGCCGACGCTTATCTGGGGCACGGGCGGGGCCTCGATATACAGGGGCTGCGCGGCTGCTACAGCCAGGAACAATATCACGACAAGAAATCTGGCCAGACAACGGCGACGATCCGCTTTGCGCTGCCAAATGATGCCTGGTGGGAACGGCTGATCGATCAGCCCGGGCGTTTCGACAAAAAGGCCCGGTTCAAATTTGGTTCGTCATGGGGCGGCCATTGGTGGTTGCCGCCGGCGGTCACATTTGAAACGCTGGCGCGGGCCCGGCGGATATGGATCTGCGAAGGTATTTTTGATGCCATGGCGCTGAACCAGGCGTTCCGGACCAGCGCCAAAGACACATGCTCCGAAGATATCGCGATATCCAACATGACGGTCAATGTCTGGCCAGAACATGCGCTGAAGGCGCTTCGCGATGCGCTGACCGACGGCCGCACCCCGGAACTGGTCTTTGCCTTTGACGTGGGCGCAGCGGGCGTCCGCTATACCCGCCAATATGTCATCCGCGCGCGCAAAGAAGGATGGAGCACCACCGCCGCCCAGGTCCGTTCCGATGGCGAGGGCAGCAAACAGGACTGGAACGATCTGCTGCAGTCGGAAAAGCTCACCGACAGCGATATCGACGATTATCTCTACAACGGCAAAATCACCATCGCCGAAAGCGCCGCCGAAAAGGCCTTCCTGATCTACAGCCGGTTCGGCGGGCTCAGCTTTTCGATCACCCATGCGACCCGCACATATTGGGTCGACGTCAACAAGACCCAGATTGCCAAGGCCGAAGAGGAAGGATCGGACAACGAAACCGCCATCAAACAGGCGCTGCAGATCCGCGAGATCGCCAATTGCACCTTCCGGATATTGTACCGCGAACGCGATGAAGCGCTCGATGAAACCAACTATTTTCTGCAGATGAATTTCCCCGGCAAGCAGCCGACGGTAAAGGGCCGTTTTTCCAACGGTGCAATGACCAGTGCCACCGATTTCAAGAAACGCCTGTTCGCCTTTTCCGGCATGTTCACCGGCAGCACATTCACCCTCGACCGGATCATCAAGAACCAGACCCGCGACATGAAGTCGGTCGAACCGATTGCCTATTTTGGCTATTCGCCAGGGCACAAGGCCTGGCTGTTTCCAAAACATGCGGTGCGCGGCGGCCGCGTCTTCAAACTGAACAGCGAAGATTATTTTGACTTTGGCAGCCAGGCCGCAAAATTGCGCTCGCCCGAACAGCTGGTCTCGATCGAATGGAACCCGGATCAGCTGGATATGAAATGGTTGCCGCACCTGATGACGGCATGGGGTGCCAAAGGTCTCGTGGTGCTGGCTTTCTGGGTGCAAAGCTATTTTGCCGTCCAGATCCGCAAGGAACAAAAATCCTTACCCTTTCTCGAAACCGTCGGCATCCCCGGTACCGGAAAATCAACCATCATCGAGTTTCTGTGGAAGCTGTGCGGCCGCGATGGCTATGAAGGATTCGACCCGGCCAAGGCAACGCCAGCGGCGGTCGGTCGGAATTTCAACAAGGTCTCCAATCTGCCAGTCGTATTGCTTGAGGGCGATCGAGACCAGGACACGCCGCACAATCGACGGTTCAACTTCGATGAATTGAAGGATCTCTATAACGGCCGTTCCTTTCGGCCACGCGCCTTCAAAAATGGCGGCAATGAAACCATGGAAGAACCGTTTCGCGGTGCCCTGGTCATTTCGCAAAATGCCGACACCGATGCCTCGCCCGCAATCCTTGAACGGATATTGCATATCGCCTTTGACAAGGCGGATTGGAACGAAGCGACCAAGGAAGCCGCGAACCGGATAGAAAATTGGCCGGTCGAACCGATATCCGGTTTCATCATCCAGGCGACATTGCGCGAAAAAAACTATCTCAAGGCCTATCGCGATGCCTTTGCTGTCCACGAAAAGCGCCTCGAGAAATTTCCCGAATTGCGCAACGGCCGCCTGATAAAAAACCATGCTCAGCTGCACGCGGCGATAACCGCGCTGGGTGCTATTTTCGATATTTCGCAGGCCTGGCGCAACATGGCCCATGACTTTGTCGACCAGATGGCCCGCGATCGCCAGGACGCGGTGCGCAGCGATCATCCGATTGTTGCCGATTTTTGGGAAGCATATGAATTTATCAGCAGCCGGGAAGTCAATGCCACGCACCCTATAAACTCATCCCTGAATCCCCAGGAAATTGCGATCAATCTGAACCATTTTGATCAGCGGGTGCGCGGGCTTGGCCTGACACCGATCAATATAACTGAACTGAAAAAACATCTGCGCAGTTCCAAATCCCGCAAGTTCATTGCCGCCAAGACGGTCAACGCCGGCGGCGACAAGCGTGCGCATTGCTGGATCTTCGAAAACCCGTTTCACAAGAAGGAAAGGCCCTGACCATGTCCCTGTTTAAACTATCTCCCATGCGCGGGATGGCCGTTGCCGGCTTTGGCGCGGCGATGATCGCCATCCATGCTATCTGGGTTTCGCGGTGCCTGTCATGAGCGCCCGCGGCGACTTTTGGGTAACCGGTCAGGAACTGGAAGAATTTCAGAACCGGCTGCAACGCTATCTCACCGTGCACCGGATCCCGCCGACCCGGCTTTCGATGGAAGTGATCGGCAACAGTGCCATCCATCGCGCGCTGTCCGGATGCATGATCAAACGGACCACCTTCGAAAAATATAGCGGCTTCATGAACGCCTATCCCGATGGCCGGGCGGATATGGTCGACAATCGCAATTTCGGCGGCCGACGGTTCGAATTTGGCGATCGGGCAAAGGATCCCAATTGCAGCGATGATGAAATCACCCGCCGCAGCATCGAGCGCGAGGAAAAGCGCAAGGCGGACGTTCGGCACTGGCTGCAGAAAGAACGGGACTACGCCCCCGACTATTTTGGCAACATGATCCCGGTCGAGGACATGCCGGCATGATCCAGCAACGCGACATCGACAATGGCGTAAAGGCCCAGATCGGGCGGGATATCCATGCCCTGGCACACAGCCCCGGCATGGCCGCCTGCACCGAACGGCGCGCGCGCCAGATCATTCTCTATGGCCATGATGCTGCCAGTGATCTGGTCGAAACCCCGGCCCGCTTGCTGCGCAGGGCGCAGAGCGAATTGATCCATGCCCAGGAAGATATCGGCCGCGGCACCGCGATGCTGCGCCATGCGCAAAAGAAAGCGGCCGAAGCAATGGCCTATGCCTGCGCCGCCTATGACGCGCTCGAACTCGACATCGCCCAGCGCGAAGCCGGCGCGATTCAGGAAGAACTGTTTCAGAGAGAGGATTGAAAATGGAAAAACCACACCCGCTAAGCTGGCCTGCCGGATGGCCGAGAACACCTGTCCATGAACGCAAAAGAGCCCAGTTTTCAAAAAAGGTTCGTGACGGAAAATGGATGGTCACCAAAGAGTTGACCGTTCGCGACGCTGAAAAGCGGCTGCAGGGTGAACTGGATCGCCTGGGCGCGGTCGATGAACTTTTGTCATCCAATATGCCACGAAATCTTGACGGAAGCATAAAATCATCCGCTTCGGACCCGGAAGATTCCGGCGTTGCCGTCTATTTCAATCTCGACGGTCAGCCGACATCACTGGCTTGCGACAAATGGGATCGGGTAGCGGACAATATCTGCGCCCTCGCAAAACATATAGAGGCCTTGCGCGGCATGGACCGCTGGGGCGTGGGAAGCGTCAAGCAGGCCTTTGCCGGTTATCAGGCCCTGCCGGCCCCCGAACAATGGTTTGAAGTCCTGGGCGTGCCGTCCAGCGCCTCAATCGACCAGATCAACGCGGCATGGCGCGAACTCGCGAAGTCCGCACACAGCGACCACGGCGGCAGCGATGACGCCATGGCCCGGCTCAATGCTGCCAGAGATCAGGGAAGGAAAGCCAATGCCTAGCACGCCAATCGACCAGCTGAAACCGCGCACGATCCGAGGCATCAAGCGCCTCGCGAAGCGGATCAAAAAAGCCGAGGAAATCCAATACACCGCCGCGCTGAACAAGGCGGCACAACAGGCCGGTTTCGACAATTTTCTGGCGGCAAACACGGCTTTCAAGAGGGGGCATTTCCATGGCTGATTTCACTTCAAAGAAATGCACAGATTGTGGGGGACTCGTACTTTCACCATCGATCGACGGACAGGATGTTGGTTTTGATCGATGCCTGAAATGCCGAACCCATGATGAAAATTATCTCTATCCGACATGCTGCAAACTGGTCATCACCACGCAAAAGGCATCGACCAGCTACGTTCAGCGCCAATTGCGGATCGGATTCAATCTGGCCGCGAAGCTGATCGACCGGATGGAAAAAGAAAAGCTGATCAGTCAGCCCAATCACGTCGGCAGGCGGACCGTATTGGTTCGGGAAGTTCCGAAGGTGCAATCATGAGCACCAAAATCGAATGGACCGATGAAACCTGGAATCCGATCACCGGCTGCACGGTCAAAAGCGCCGGGTGCCGGGATTGCTATGCCATGACGCTGGCCGGGACGCGCCTCAAAAACCATCCGTCGCGGGCTGGCCTGACCCGCCAGAACGCCGCTGGCAAGCATATCTGGACCGGTGAAGTGCGGTTCAACGAAGCATGGCTCGATCAGCCGCTAAAATGGAAAAAGCCGCGCATGATATTCGTCTGCGCCCATGGCGATCTGTTTCATGAGAGCGTTCCGGATGAATGGATCGATCGAGTGTTCGCGGTGATGTCCCTTTGCCAGCAGCACGTTTTTCAGGTCCTGACCAAGCGGGCTGACCGGATGCGGGAATATGTGCTGTCTAGGGTTGCGATGCAGGGCAACATTGGTGGCTGTGCCGTCGCTCTGGCGCTGCAGTTGGGAAAACAGGTTTCGGGCGGCGTCACCACGACCTATCCAGCAAAATCGGACATGGTCCGTGATCTTGTTATCGAACGCGTGCGCAATATCTTGCCCAACGTCTGGCTCGGCACATCGGTCGAAGATCAAGAAGCCGCCGACGAACGGATCACGGACCTTTTGGAAACCCCGGCAGCGGTGCGGTGGCTATCATGTGAACCGTTGCTGGGATCGATCGATTTTGACGATATTTGGTGGCAACGCGCCGTACGGGACGCCATTGCTGGCGTCGTCGATTATGATTCTGCAATAGATTGGGTCGTCCTGGGCGGAGAAAGCGGAAACACTGCTCGCCCGATGCACCCCGACTGGGCACGCCAGATCCGCGATCAGTGCGAAGCCGCCGATGTTCCATTTTTCTTCAAGCAATGGGGGGAATATGCACCGCATCCTTCCGGTGAAGAAGTCACAATTCGCCAGTTCCACAATTCAATTCGTTACGTCGGCATCGAGACCGGCGAGTGCAAGCCTCACCCCGATCGGCACACCGACGAAACCATGCGACGTATGGGCAAGAAAAAGGCCGGGCGCCAACTCGACGGTCGCACCCATGATGCTTTTCCGCAGGTGGCATCATGATCGTCGTCCGCTTTGAGCTCCATAGCGCCGTGGACGGCGAGATCAGCGAGATTGCCCGGCTGAACATCTGCAATATCGGCGGCACGAAACATCACGGTGATTATCAGGTTGAAACGCTTCGCGGGAGATCCACCGAACAGCTCAATCGACAGATTGTTCAACGCCAGGCCACCGTCACCGGCCACCCGCGCCTGTCGAAACATGTCTGGCACCTGGTTGCAAAGGCGCTGATTGCGATGGGATATGGCAAATGAAAGCTCTAACAATCTGGCAGCCGTGGGCCAGTCTAATCATGGCGGGTGCAAAACCCTACGAATTTCGCCGGTGGAAAGCATATCCATCACTGGTCGGCCAGCGAATTGTAATCCACGCTGCAGCGAGAAAAATAGACCGGGAAGAGGCGTCATATCTCTATAATGTTCTTAAGCATCGCAATGACTGCGATGAACTCAAAGCATGCGCTGCTGAAACCTGTTTATTTGCTGAAAAGGCTTTGCCAGTTTTAGGTGACGCATGGTTTCCATACCGGAAGCCATTGCCACTTTCTTGTGGTTTGGGAACTGCAATTTTAGGTGATCCCCGCAATGGCCTCGAAATTGCTGAAGAATTTGGTGTCGCCCGCGCCAATGATAGTGATCGTGATGATCATGCCAATTGGGGCTGGCCTCTGACTGACATCGAACTTTGGGATGAGCCTATCCCAATGTCCGGAAAACAAGGTTTCTGGAACTGGCCTGAACCAAGCGATTTTGAGCTATGAAGGCCCGCGGCAAAGGAAATCACCGGCTTTGGACCAGGCGGGAAGATCAGATCCTGATTGACCATTTTCAGCGATCCGGCGGCCGCTTTTGTGCTGAACAATTGAAAGGCCGCACGTTCGATGCCGTTTGCCAGCGGGCCGTCAAGCTGGGGGTGAACAACAATGTTGCTGCCGGACTTAGAAAATCGATCGATGGCGACAATCTCGCTCGTGCGCTGGAAATGCGCAAGGCGGGCAAATCCTATCGCGCGATCGGCGAGGAATTTGGATGCTGTGAGAGCGCCGCTGCCAATGCCTTGCTGGCCGCCCAGTGCATCGATGCAGGTTTTGTGCCGGCAAAACGGGATGGCACCGGCGGTCTGATCGCCAAGGACGTTGCTCGGCTGCGCAAGATGCTGCGCGCGGGCATGAAAGGCTGCGATATTCAATTGCAGATGGCCATAAGCGCCAGCGCGATCTGTAACCATCGCCGGAAATATAACAAGGAACTCAAAGCGCTTGGCAAACGTCCGCTTCCGCCAGCGGGTGCAGGCCTCGCCTATTCCGGACGCAAGCTCAAGCCGGCACAAAAAGCGGAAGTCCGCAAATTGCTGATGGAAGGATTCGGGGTCTATAAAATCGAACAGCGCACAGGAGTCAGCAAATCGCAGGCGCTTCGCATCCGGGCGCGCCTGGTCAAGACACTGCGCCGAAAGGGGCAATATCTTCCCGGCTGCGATCTGTCTGGCAAACGCCTGGTCACCAAGGAAAGCGTCAAAGATATCCCGCCCGTTCTGATTGACGAAATGCGCCGGCGGATATTGGCCCGCGAACCGATATCGCGTGCGGCCCATGAAATCGGCCTCGGCACCTGCGCCGGCTATCGGATCCGCGATCAGTTGAAAGCTGAATATCAGGCCAGGGGCATGACATTGCCGGTTCCTGTCAGACTGGGATCGTCAAAACTCGCGCGCGAATTGTCGGCCAACGCAAAATGGCTGCCAAAAGACAGGATTTATGAATATCGGGCGCTGTTGCTCGATCACGACATTGCCGAAGCCAAGCGGATCATGCTGGAACGGTTCCGGGCCGAAGACGATGCACGCCGGATCGAACTAGGTGAGCCCAAAAAACCGATAACGGCCCCGGCTCCAAAGCGCATGACCTTCGAAGAACAGATGGCCGCGATCGCGAACGGCGCAAAATTGGTACCCGCCTGGAAACCGGTCAAGCCAGATCCGCAAACCGGCCTCGGCGGCATTGCAACGGCGCAGCTGATATGACCAGCCTGTTTCCAGAAAACGAGCTTCCCCTGGCGGACATGGGCCCGATGAACCCAAAACCGGCGACGCGCGCATGGCATGTGCCCAAGGACGGTAAATCATTCGAATTTGTTCAGATCGGCCCGCACCGCCTGTATTGCGGAAACGCCTATGAAATCCGGCCAAAGCTGGGCTGGTTCGACTGTGACTGCATGGACCCGCCTTATGATTTCGACAACAGCGGTGGCGGTAAATGGCGCAGTGAGCGACCAACCAGCAATCAGATAATCAATGAAGGCCTGACCAATGGTTTCGATCACAGCATCATCAATCCGAACCGGTGCGGGCAAGTCGTGGTGTTTTTCCACGCCGATCAGCGCCATGATATGGAAGGCTATCTGAAACAGCATTTTCACCGCAACATTCTGATGCACTGGCAGAAGGATAACCCGCCGCCGCATCACAACCGCAGCCTGATCGCCGATATTGAGGAATTTTTCATCGCCTGGACCGAGGATGGCGCGAAAGACTATTTCTTCGCCTGGCACCGCGGCCATCATCCTGCCGGCAGCGATCACCATGATTTTCACCGCTATGTCACCGCCCCGGTCGCGCCCAGCAAGATCCATGATCACCCGACGGTAAAGCCTGCCAAGGTGATGGACAAGATCATGCGCAATATCGCCGGACAGACCGTCTGCGACCCCTTCATGGGCACCGGCAGCACCGGCGTGGCGGCGATCCGCGCCGGCAAGACCTTCACCGGCATCGAACATAATCCCAAACATTTCGAGACCGCCTGCAGGCGAATAGAGGAGGCCTTGAATGCATGAAGTAAGACGCCTTGTTGCACAAATTCTGGCCAGCTGGGCCGCCGATCTGTGGCCATGGGAAAGCGCCGATGATCGCCAGGTGAAGGGCGCATTTGCCACTTTGATGACGGCAATCGCTGTCCAGGCGAAAAACCATCTTGACGGCAGAAAGGCAGAAAAATGACCGAACAGCAAAAAATCTTTGATCTTGTAAATCGTCGAGCGTTGTTTGTCGCAAACCATTCTGGCGGAAAAGACAGTCAAGCAATGTTCATCAAGTTATCAGCGATAGTCCCCGAAGATCAGCTGATCGTTATTCATGCAGTATTGCCAGAGGTAGAGTGGGATGGGGTGATCGAGCATATTGAAAACACAGTCGGCGAAACGCCAATCATATTTGCCCATGCCATAAAGACCTTTTTTGAAATGGTAGAGCATCGCGGAATGTTCCCATCACCAGCGCAACGTCAATGCACTTCCGACTTGAAACGCGGCCCTATTGAGCGAGAAGTTCGCCGATATTTGAAAGCGCACCGAAGATTTGACGGACTAATAGTCAACTGCATGGGCATGCGCGCTGAAGAAAGCTCGGATCGAGCCAAGCTGCAGACCTTAAAAATTAATAATCGCAACAGCGTCGCTGGACGTGAATGGTATGATTGGCTTCCAATCCACAACTGGTTGGAAGATGAAGTCTATGGGATGATTTCACAGGCGGGCCAAAAGCCGCATTGGGCATATGCCGCCGGGATGTCCCGGCTTTCCTGCTGTTTCTGCATTATGGCCAGTAAAGCAGATTTCACTAAAGCTGCTGAATTGCAGCCGGACCTATATAGGCGATATGTTGAAACGGAGCGGCGATTGAATTTCACGCTTTCCCCCAGCATGAAGTTTCTCCCGGAGATAACCGGAATTTCAGCATGACGATCCTGCTAGACGAACCCAAAGCCGCCGCCGAACTCGATATCTCGGCCAGGCTTTTGCGCAAATTGCGGTCTGCCGGGGAAATCGAGTATATCAAGATCGGTGGCGCGATTCGATACAGCATCGATGACCTGCGCGCCTTTGTGGAAGGAAAGCGGGTTTGCGCGTCTATCGAAGAAAAGACAGCCCCTATTACTGGACCAGCGGCACGGCCAAAGGTCGTCGATATCGCCGCAGTACGGGCGAAACGCAAAAGAAACTAGCCGAGGGCGCGGCCGCGCGGATCCACGGCGAGGAAATGGCCCGGCCAGGCCGCAAGGATTCCTGGCGATTGACCGACTGCATCGGCACTTACTGGCACGATCACGGCCAGCATCAAAAATCATCCGATTTCATCTGGACCAAGATTTGCGCGATCGAGCGCAATCTTGATGTCAATGCCGCCATGGCCGGGCTGACCAATGCCCAGCTGCTCGAATATCGCGCTAGGCGACGCGGCGAGGGCGTCGGCGGTGCCACCATCAACCGGGATCTGGCGATCCTGAAGGCTGCGCTTAACCATGCGGCCCTGATGCACGGTCAGGTCGCCCCGGCAATCGCCTGGAAGAAACTGCGCTATTCGGAAAATGAGATCAGGGTGCGCTTTCTGTCGATCGAGGAATATCAGGCTTTGATCGAAGCGGCCGACAAGGATATGGCCTTTGCGATACTGGCGGCCGTCGCCACCGGGCTGCGCAAGACATCGATGCTGGATCTGAAATGGCATCAGGTCGATCTCTCGGCCAAGGCCATCACCATCCCACGCGGCAAGGGCAAGCGGCCCCAGGTGGTCCGCATCGCCGAAGCCCTCCGCTATGAACTGCTCGCCCGCCGCAAGCGATCGGGATATGTCTTTCTGCGCGGGAATTTCCGCAAGCGCTGGGAAGCGGCCAGGGCGGCCGCCGGCATAGAGGATTTCCACTGGCATGATCTCCGCCACACATTCGGCAGCTGGGCGCGCCAGGGCGGCGCTGACCTGCTCGATATCATGGACGCCATGGGGCACAGTTCATCGGCCGTCACCATGCGATATGCCCACGTCGACCCGGAAACGCACGTCACCGCCTTCGATCGCGCTGGCCAGAAATTGTCACGTTCCGTGTCACGCGACGACTCAAAAACAGCCTGAAACCCAGTATATTCTAGGGCTACAGCAAAAGGGCACAAAAGATTAGAAGTCTCGCGCTCTATCCAGATGAGCTACGGGCGCGCAATTTCCATGCGCTTTAGCGGTCTTTTGACCGGCTGCAAACCGTGATGTGCACGCTCTGCCATAATTGTTGAAATGTCGCGGGACTGGGCTAAGGTCGGGGGATGCAGGACAGCTCCATTCAGCGGACCTCGGCGTCCACCCAGGCCGGCCATCATTTCCGCTATTATGATTTCGTGATGGCGGCCTTTGTCACGGTTTTGCTGCTGTCCAATGTCATCGGTGCCGCCAAGCCGACCTTCGTCATGATCAGCGGCGAGCAATGGATCTATGGCGCGGGGATATTGTTCTTCCCGCTCGGCTATGTGATCGGCGACGTGCTGACCGAGGTCTACGGCTATGCGCGGGCGAGACGCGTGATCTGGGCCGGTTTTGCAGCGCTGCTGTTCATGGCCTTCATGAGCTGGGTAGTGGTGTCCCTGCCGCCGGCGGCTGGCTGGGACGGGCAGGCGGCCTACGAAAGCGTATTCGGCCAGGTACCGCGCATCGTGGCGGCCTCAATCATTGCCTTCTGGGCGGGGGAATTCGTCAACAGCTATGTGATGGCGCGGATGAAGGTCTGGACGCAGGGCAAGGCCTTGTGGAGCCGGACGATCGGCTCGACGGTGGTGGGGCAGGGCGTCGACAGCCTGATCTTCTATCCGCTCGCCTTTCTGGGCATATGGGAGACTTCGGCAGTGATTACCGTGATGGTGACCAACTGGCTTCTGAAAGTGCTGTGGGAAGCGCTGCTGACGCCAGTGACCTATGTTGTGGTCGGATGGCTGAAACGACGCGAAGGGGTGGATATCTTTGATGAAGATACCGATTTCACTCCGTTCAGCACATCCGCCTGATCTGGCGTAGAAAACTCCGGGCCCGATCAGCCGCTATGGTTGCGTTCTGTCGACAGGCAAACTGAAAGTTTGAGTAGAGCCAGCTACTGATCGACTAAGTTGATCAGCCTGTCACAAAAAACCAATTGGATCGATATAACAAGGCATGGCAAATGCTCGCCAACGCAAATCAAAAAGGAGCCAACATGATTGGTAGAAATATCCCTGAAGTCACCCTGAAAACCCGCGTCCGCGACGAATCGGTCGACGGCGACAATCCCTTCCGCTGGCAGGACGTGAACACCAAGGAGCTGTTTGCCGGCAAGCGCATCGCCGTATTCTCTCTGCCCGGAGCCTTTACCCCGACCTGCACGAACGAACAGTGCCCTGCCTTCGAGCGTCTTTATGACGAATTCAAGGCGCGCGGCGTCGACGAAGTTTATTGCATCTCCGTCAATGACGCATTCGTAATGTATCAGTGGGGCAAGTCCCTCGGTCTGGAAAAGGTCAAGCTGCTTCCGGACGGATCGGGCGATTTTACCCGCCGCATGGGCATGCTGATCAAGAAAAACCATCTCGGTTTTGGTGATCGCAGCTGGCGCTATTCGATGATTGCGGATGATGGCGTTGTCAGCGCCTGGTTCGAAGAACCCGGTATCAATGACGAAGGCGTCGACAATGATCCCTATGTCGAATCGACCCCGGAAAAGCTCCTGAACTGGCTCGACCAGGACGAAGCGGAACGCAAAGCCGCCTAGTCAAATTTTGACCCCCAAATGAAACCGCGAGCGAGAAATTGCTCGCGGTTTTATTGTGTGCGATAGACAGGGACCATGGAGCGCCTCAACAAACCCATCATCATGACGGCGCAGATGGGCAAGGCCGACTTTGCCTGGGCCGACAGTCTGCGCAGGCGCTATTTTCCGCCGGAGCGAAACCAGATCAGCGCGCATATCACGCTGTTTCACCATTTGCCGCCCCAGGCGCTGGATGAAATCAAGGCGGCGGTGAGCGCGCTTGCGGCGGATCTGCCGAAACCGACAGCGACTTTATCCGGTCTGATCCATCTCGGGCGCGGGGTCGCCTATCAGCTGCACGCGCCGGAACTGCTGGCGCTGAGGATGGAACTGGCGGAACGCTTTGCCGGCCTGCTGACCGCGCAGGACCAACAGACGCCAAGACTGCATGTCACCATTCAGAACAAGGTGGTCCCGAAAGAGGCCAAGCGCCTGTTTGACAAACTGTCGGCCGAATTCGAGCCGCGGCCCTTTGTCGTCCACGGAATCGCGTTGCATTATTATCTCGACGGCCCGTGGCAGGATATCGGTTCCTGGCCCTTTCGGGGGCGCTAGCGGACGCCGACTTCCTTCAGCGGAATCTCGGTATTGGCGAGTTCGTCCTTGTCGAGGTTCAGCCCCTCGACGACGGCCTTGCGCCCCTGCACATAGTCCTTGGTCGCGTTGACGCAGTCGAGGGCCACGACCTTGCCGTCGCGATAATAGATGACCGAAAATTTGCGCGAAGCCGGGTCGCCGCGAACGACATAGCTGTCGTGGCCGGTCGACAGGCCGACGGTCTGCAGCTTCAGATCATATTGATTCGACCAGAACCAGGGGACGGCGTCATATTCGGCTTCCTCGCCCAATATGTCGAGCGCGGCCACCTTGGCCTGGTCATTGGCATTCTGGACCGATTCGAGCCGGATCATCGCGCCGTCGGCATAGGCGTTGCTGTGCGCGGCGCAGTCGCCGATCGCGTAGACATCCTCCAGGCTGGTCCGGCAATGCTGGTCAACGTCCACGCCATTGCCGGTCGCGGCGCCGGCGGCCACCAGCGGACCGGTTTCGGGGATGATGCCGATGCCGACCACGAACATGTCCGCTTCCAGCCGCCGTCCGTCGGCCAGGGTCACGGCGGTGGCAATGCCATCGTCGCCGGTTTCAAAGCCGGCCACGGTGGCTTCCAGTTCGATGGTGACACCGTGGCTGCGGTGTTCGGCTTCAAAAAAGCGGGACAGGGTCTCGCCGGCAACGCGGGACAGGACCCGGTCCAGCGACTCGACGATGGTGATCTGCTTGCCCAATTTGGTCAGCACCGCAGCCGCTTCCAGCCCGATATAGCCACCGCCGATGACAACGACTTTTTTTACGGAGGGCAGGGCCGCCATGATCTTGTCGACGTCGGCCCGCGAGCGAACCGCGTGGATGTTGCGCGCCTGGCTGCCCGGACAATCGAGCATGCGCGGCGAGCCGCCGGTCGCCCAGATCAGCTTGCCATAGCCAATCTCATCGTCGGAGGCCAAGGTCACGGTCTTGCCGACCGGATCCAGTTTCGAAACCCGCCGACCGGTCAGCAGATCGATCTCGCGTTCGACCCAGAAGCTTTCGGGGCGCAGCAGAATCCGTTCAAAGGGCTTTTCGCCGGCAAGATATTCCTTGGAAAGCGGAGGGCGCTCGTAGGGGGGATATTTCTCGTTTCCGACCAGCCCGATCGAGCCTTCAAACTTCTTCTGGCGCAAGGCAATCGCTGCCTGTGCGCCGGCATGGCCCGCGCCAACAATCAAGATATCATAAAATGCGTTCATATCTGCCCCTTGGTGCCTCAATTCTGGCTCGGAAAGCGCTGTTAGCGCGGATAGCATTGGCCGTGCAAGTTTTAGCGTATTTCTCTCTTCAGCTTGTTGACCGCACTCAATGCTGTGACTATAGCGCCGCGATCCAGTGAGTGTTTCGGGACGATCAAAGCGATCTCCGGGACCGGTTGGCGGAGTAGCTCAGGTGGTTAGAGCAGTGGAATCATAATCCATGTGTCGGGGGTTCGAGTCCCTCCTCCGCTACCAATTTCGAATCCGAATGGGTTCGTATACTTCCTTATATGGCCGTAAAATTACAGAAAAACAAAGCGATAGGGCTGATTCGCGTCCGCTTGTATTCGCTTGAAGCCGGATTTGCTTCCCGTCTGTCGAAGCAGGGGCCCAACGGAGGGCGAACTGTGTCCGGGTTGCTGAACGTGACGAGTTAAGAGATTGCGATTCTCCTAGGCTAGCCACGGGCAGGCCTGCGTGGGGCCTATTGCAAGACGGTTTCATATTTGCAACAATAGCCAAAATAAGTGTTTATTGTTGCGTACGATGTTCAATTTTATTAGCTTCCCGCGTGGCTTGGGGCTTGGAAAAATTGTCGAAATTACAGGAGGCATGGGCATGCGAACGATGTGCCCGGCGGTGCCATTTCGGTCGGTCAGTTCAGGGAGGTTTGGTTGAAGGACTCGCGTTACGATATTCTGTTTGAGCCCGTTCAGATTGGGCCTGTGACGGCGCGGAACCGGTTCTATCAGGTGCCGCATTGCAATGGCATGGGCCACCGTGCGCCGTCCGGCATGGCAGCGATGCGCCGCGTCAAGGCTGAAGGCGGCTGGGCAGTGGTCTGCACCGAAGTTTGCGAGATTCACCCATCTGCAGATATCTCTCCGCACAATGAAGCGCGTTTGTGGGATGATCGGGACATCCCGGCCCTGGCGCGCGCGGCAGAAGGCATCCACGAGTTTGATTCCCTTGCCGGGGTCGAACTTGGCCATCACGGATTCCGTGCCCAGAATCGCATTTCGCGCGAGGTTCCGCTTGGCCCGTCGTCGCACACCGTTGTTTCCTACGATCCCGTCCAGTCGCGAGCGATGGATAAGGAAGACATCCGAAATCTGCGTCGTTGGCACGTTGCCGCTGCCCGTCGTGCGAAGCAGGCCGGGTTTGACCTAATTTATGTTTATGCAGCGCACGGGCTGACGACGCCAATGCAGTTCCTGTCGCGCCGCTATAACCAGCGAACTGACGAATATGGCGGTTCGTTGGAAAACCGGGCGCGCCTGCTGCGCGAGCTGATCGAGGAAACGAAGGATGCCGTGGGCGACACTTGCGCCGTTCCGGTGCGCATCTGCGTCGACGAACTGGTCGGCCCCGCCGGTTTGTGTTCGGATGGCGAAGGCCGCGATCTCATCGAAATGCTGGCCGATCTTCCTGATCTTTGGGATGTGACAGTCGGTGACTGGTCCAATGACTCACGGCCTTCACGGTTCGGTGAGGAGGGCGTGCATGAAGAATATGTTTCCTTCGTCAAGAAAATCACGGGGAAACCGGTCGTTTCGGTCGGCCGCTTCACGTCGCCGGACACGATGGTGTCGCAAGTGCGTCGCGGAGTCCTCGACATGGTGGGTGCCGCGCGCCCGTCGATTGCCGATCCGTTTCTTCCCAGGAAGATCGAGGAAGGGCGTCTTGACGATATCCGCGAATGTATTGGCTGCAATATCTGTGCTGCTGCCGACAACACCTACACGCCTATTCGCTGTACCCAGAACCCGACCATGGGCGAGGAGTGGCGTCGGAAATGGCATCCTGAAATCATCACGAAGAAGGAAAGCGAGGACCGCATCCTTATCGTCGGGGCTGGTCCGGCGGGAATGGAATGCGCGGTTTCGCTGGGTAAGCGCGGCTATGACGTCGCTTTGGCCGAAGCTACGACCGAGCTTGGCGGCCGGACGGCGCGCGAACCGCTCCTGCCTGGTCTTTCGGCTTGGGGCCGTGTCCGTGACTATCGCCTCGGGCAACTGCATCAGCTCGCAAATGTGGATATCTATCTCGACAGCGAAATGTCCGCCGATGAAGTCTTGGGTGCGGAATTCGACCGGATCGTGCTTGCTACTGGTTCATCATGGCGGCGCGACGGTGTTGCGCGTTATCACCGCATACCCATCGCTGATCTGGACGACAGCGGGGTTTTCACGCCGGACGATATCATGGCCGGCCGCTTTCCCACCGGATCGATCGTCGTCTATGACGACGATCATTATTATATGGGCGGTGTTATTGCCGAAAAGCTCCGCGATCTGGGATTGAATGTTACGCTCGTGACACCGGCAGCGATTGTGTCGGGTTGGACCGTGAATACGCTTGAACAGCCGCGGATCCAGAAACGCCTTTTGGAAAAGGGCATAAATATCGCGGCCAATCAGGGACTGGCTGGTTTCAGTGGGGGAGCGGCGAAGCTCGCCTGTGCTTTCACGGGGCGGGAAACGACAATCGAAGCCCATTCGCTGGTGATGGTGACTGCGCGCATGTCGCATGATGCTGTGTTCCGGGCCCTCACCGAACGGCAGGATGAAGTGCGCGAGGCTGGTATCAAGTCATTTTCCAGCATCGGAGACAGTCTCGCCCCCGGAACGATTGCAGCAGCCGTGTTCAGTGGGCACCGTTACGCCCGTGAATTTGAGATGGACGCAAGCGACGAGGTGCCGTTCCTGCGCGAAATCTCGGAACTGGGTCCCTGGTAACCTGGCATTTCCACTGGAATCATAATCGATTCTGTGCAGGCTCACAAAAAGTCCGGGCCTTTTCCAGCGCTGCCGCCCGGAATTGCCTCGTTACAGGCTCTCGCCCAAAAACAAATTGATTCGCCCAAACGCGAGGGCCTATGATCCGGGTCATATACCGGGGCGCAAGAAGGTGTATGGAGGTTGCCAAGAGCGAGCGACGCGGCTTCTGCTGATCATGTTGGTCAGACAAGGGGAACAGCCGGTTTGCCGGGAGCTGAAAGCAGGAGGAAAATTTGAGCAAGGTTCAAACAGCGCTTGCCGTTGGTGTCTTCGGAACAATGGGCGCGGCTGCGGTCGGTGCGTTCATGCTGTCCTCCAGCCCGGTCGAAGCGACGGTCGCGATCGCAACCATTACGGGCATTGCCTGCTCCGAATGTCATTCCGATCCTGCCAAGGCCGGGAAGAGCGGCTTGACCAGTCGTGGCATGGCCTACCGTTCGTGTCTCTACAGTTCCGAGCCGGGCCAGCCCAATTGCAATATACAGATACTGAACTGGCAACGCCCGGCTGCTGCGGCGGGGCCGCAGCCGGTTGACCTGCCTCCTTCCGAATATGGTCAATCGGACCGGGCCGATCCGGCCGAGGAGATGGCGGTTGAGACGCCCGATCTGTCCGGTCTTGGGTTATCCCAAAATGTGAGTGAAGAAGCGGCAAGCACTGGTAATCCGGACGATCCTGCTTCGCTGGCTCCGGAAGACAAGGCCTATGTGCCGCCGCCGCAGGTGGAGCCCCCCTTGCCCCAGCTGCCCTCTCCGCCGGTTCTGCTGCAGGGTGACTATCCCGACTGCCGGGAAGACCATCTGCATCTGGCCGATCCGCACGACAAGGCGATCAATATCAATCAGTGCACTACCCGTCTTGACGATTATTATAACAATGTCCTGACCGAATATCGCAAGCAAATGAACGAATATCAGA
The DNA here is from genome assembly GCA_030373505.1 of Parasphingorhabdus sp. GTDB lineage: Bacteria > Pseudomonadota > Alphaproteobacteria > Sphingomonadales > Sphingomonadaceae > Parasphingorhabdus. The sequence continues at coordinate 34,760 of JAUCYS010000015.1, read as the reverse complement.
ACGAGATTTCGCGGATTTACACCGAGAAGGTCGCGGGCAGGATGGAATATTCCGCCGCCAGCAGAGACCGGTTTTACAAGGAGATGCGCGAGGAACACGCCAATTCGGATCCGGACGGAAAAAATATGGCCGTCTACCGGGCGGCTGTCGAGCTTTACAATTCTGACCGGAACTATCTGAGCGACCGCTATTGCTACAATACCGGTTGCGGCGGTTATCCCGTGCCAGACAATTACGGGTTCATGAACATGCAAACAGCCAGCGGCGAACCGGTCGAGCAGAGCAAGCCGACGAAGGGCAAGGCCGCCGCCAGCTCCAATAAATCCTGCAAGAAGTCGAGGGGCCGTGGCGGCCTGCTGGGAGGTGTGTTTGGCGGTGTCGTCGGGTCGGCCGCCGGGCTGGACAAGATCGGCACGCTGATCGCCAGCGCTGCCGGCGCGGTTCTGGTCGGAGAAATTGCCTGCAAATTGAGCCAGGAGGAACAGGAAAAGGCCGCCGAGGCAACAATTGCAGTGGTCGAGCAGGAAAAAGTGGGGGCGGTCGCCGAATGGCAAAGCCCGACCCGCGGCGGCGTGTCGGGTTCGTCGACGGTCACGGCGCTCAACACCGAACCCAATGGACGCAAATGCCTGACCATTACCGATGTAGCGATCATCGACGGGGAGGAGACGCGTGTCTCCAAGCAGATGTGCCGGGGAGCAGGCGAGTCCAGATATGCGATCATGGCCTGACCAGCTCCGGATACAGGCGATTCGGCAAAGGCGGCTATCATCGGTCAAAACTATTCTTCGTCTGTTTTGGCGGTGATAGCTCTTGCCTATCGGTGGCCGGCATCCCTATTTGCAGATAATAGAATCAATATCGGGAACGGAACATGGCCGAAACGCATCGCACGAAAATGCTCATTCTGGGTTCGGGACCTGCCGGCTTGTCGGCCGCGATCTATGGCGCCCGCGCCGGGCTGGAACCGATCGTGGTCCAGGGCCTGCAACCGGGCGGCCAGTTGACGATCACCACCGATGTCGAAAATTATCCGGGCTTTCGCGACGTCATCCAGGGGCCTTGGCTGATGGAGGAAATGCAGGCGCAGGCGGAAAAGGTCGGTACCCGCACCATGTTTGACACCATCGTCGATGTTGATTTTTCCCGGCGACCGTTCCGCATGACCGGCGATGGCGGCGATATCTATGAAGGCGATACGCTGGTGATCGCGACCGGCGCGCAAGCCAAATGGCTGGGGCTTCCGGGAGAAGAGGAACTGTCGGGCAAGGGCGTTTCGGCCTGCGCGACCTGCGACGGCTTTTTCTATCGCGGCAAGAAGGTGGCGGTGATCGGCGGTGGCAATACCGCAGTCGAGGAAGCACTCTACATGACCAATCACAGCGATGATGTGACCCTGATCCATCGCCGTGACAGCCTGAGGGCCGAGAAGATCCTGCAGGACCGGCTGTTTGCCAATCCGAAAATATCGGTCTTGTGGAACAAGAATGTCGAGCGTTTTGTCGGCGGCGGCGAGCCTGTCGGGCTGGTCGGTCTGGATCTGGTCGACACGGAGACCGGTGACAAGAGCCATCTGTCGGTCGACGGTGCCTTCGTCGCTATCGGCCATGCGCCGGCGACGGAGATTTTCAAGGATCATCTCGAGCTGATCGACGGCGGCTATATCAAGGTCGAGCCGGGCACGCCGAAAACCAAGATTCCGGGCCTCTATGCCTGTGGTGACGTCATGGATCATGTCTATCGTCAGGCTGTGACCGCAGCCGGCACCGGCTGCATGGCAGCGCTCGATGCCGAGCGTTTTCTGGCGGAGCAGGAATTCGAACTGATGGCGGCCGAATAGTCAGGCTGACTGCAGCGCCTGCAATATGTGATCGGTGAGCCACTGGTTGGCATCCCGATCCGCAAAACTGTGCGAGGCGCTATCGAGGGTCTCCACTGTGATGGTGGCCTTGCCCCGCACGGCAGAAAAATCCGGACTGTTCCAGGCGGCAAGAAAGGCGCGCGCGGTCGTATCGCGTTTGGCCAGCAAGATGTTCGCGCTGTTTTCCAGAGTCGAAAGCGCGTCGCGCAGCTGCAGCGAAAGGGCGCCATTGTCTTCTGACCGGGCGGCCTGCCTGAGGCCCTTCAGCAGCTTTTTGATATCGATCTTGCCGGTCAGCAGATCGATCACGGACCGCGGGTTTCTGATCCGGTCCCAATAGCGCGCCCTGATCGCTGCTGACGAGATGGTCGGTTCCTGCGTGTCCGGCGCGCTTTCCGTTTCAATCACCCACGGGTTCGCCAGGATATAGCCGTCGATGCCGGCTGCTGGCCCGAACAGCGCCAGAGCGGTTGCGGCATCGCAATTGCCGAAGGCGACGATATTCTGTGCCTTTTCTTCCAGTCGGAGAAATTCCGCAGCAGCGGAAATTTCTGCTGCGCTGTTCAGAAAACCTTGGTTTTCGCCAGTGCTTTCGCCGATCCCGCGACGGTCGTAGCGCAGCACCGGAAAGCCCTGTGCCGCGATCCGCGAAGCGAGCTGCGCCATGCCGCCATGGGCACCGGAGCGAATCTCATTGCCGCCGCTGACAATCAGCAGAACGGTCGTGCCCGGCGCGGAATCGAAGGTTGCTACCAGCGTATCCTCTGCGCAGGCGATATGATGGAAGCTGCGTGTCATGGCTCCATCCATTCCGCGATATCTTGGGCGATAGCGAAGGACATAGCCGGATCCTCGTCCGGTTCGGCCCGAAGCCACAGCGCCGAACCCGCAATATGGCTATCAGCGGGCTTGCTGTCGGATTCGAGGCGTACGATCCGTTGACTGGTCATGTCCGGAATTTCTGCAGCATTTAGCTGTGCAAACAGTTCGGACCCGAGGATATTGCCGGCCAGCTCAAGCGAGCCGGCCCCGGCCTGTTCGGTCAGCTCCGCCAGACTTGTGTTCAGTCCCGATTCCCGGTCAGCCGCGACCCTGGTACGCATCATGGTCCGCAGGATGGTCGCGCCTTTCACCGGGCTGAAAATCCAGTGATGGGCGGCCTCCATCTCGGCGACGGCCAGTATGCCGGCCCGGAAAGAAGCGATATGGGATATCTCGTGCTGCTCTGCGCAGGCTCGCAAGGCGTCGCGCCAGTCGGACAGGCTGACCTGTTCCAGCGCGACAAGACTTTCGTTGGTGCCCGGCAGATCGGGCAGAAAACTGCTTGTTTCGAAGCTTCCCAGCGCGTGCATGACGTCAACCAGCATCTTGCGCATGCGGTTCATTTCGTCGAACAGGGGAGGGACCAGCAACACCCGCCGGGTGGAACCGGTCGAGTGGCACAAACAAAGCTCCTTGCGGCCCGCAAATTCGTAGTCGACGAATGCGGGGGCCAAGGTCACTCCCTGACTTTCATCTCGGCAAAGGCAACCAGATTGCCAAAGGTTTCAAACAGCTCGCCATCAACCTCGTCATCCTCGATCATGATATCGAGACGATCTTCAAGCTCGGTCAGCAGTCCCGCGACAGCCATGCTGTCCAGTTCGGGAAGTGCGCCGAAAAGCTCGGTTTCTGCCGTAAATTCCGCGACCTGTTCCTGGCTGAGACCCAATATGTCCCGCATCACGGCGCGCACGGCGGCTTCCGGTGTTAACTCGACCTTGTTATGCATTCAATACCCCCGAATCCCGGATAACGGCGCTTCCCTAGAGCGAAGCGCGCTTTCCGGCAAGGCCGGAGAGATAGTGTCTCAAAATTGGTAGCCAGGACAGAGGATTGTTGGGCCAGAAAAACTCCAGCCGATAGCGATCGCGGACATCCTCCATCCACTCCCGTTTATAGCCATCATTGCCGGTGCCGAAGTCGATCAGCGCGACATGGTCGATATCGATGACATGCTGGAACATCGCGACCGAGAGCAAGGTTCCGGGAGAGGATTTGGTCGCATCCTCGACATGCGCGAGCTTGTGGATCAGCGCTTCGCCATTTTCCACCGTCCAGAACTGCGCGGCGACCGGCTCGCCGTCGATATAGGCCAGTCCGAGGCGCATGCAGCCAGCGGCGGCCTCGTGCCGGGCCAGATTTCTCAGAAATTCGGGATTGCCCTCTTCCGGCTTCCAGCTGCGTTCGTAGACGGAGACATAGTCGTTCCAGTCCTCGTCCGAAAATTCCGTTTCGATCCTGATCGACACCAGGTTTTTCTTTTCCTTGCGCCGCACCGTGTTGCGCAGCTGGCCCGGGCGCTCGCTCCAATATTGGTCGAAGGTTCTGCCCCTGACGGTGAGGATATGATTGTCATCCGCCTTGGACCGGAAAACGATCCAGCCGGCCTGTTCGAACGCCCGCTCGGTGAGGCTGGCGGCCGAATCCTCGTCGGGAACCGGTGTAATCTCAATATGATGAGAGCTTGATTTCAGCTGCTTTGCGATCTTTGCCAGCAGCGCCAGTTTGGTGACCTCGTCATAGTCGCCAAGAAAGATCGGCCGAAAGGTGAAATTATACCAGTTTGCCAGAGCCGCGTGGCGTCCAAGACCGGTCTTCATCAGGAACATCCATGCTTCGGCTTCGCCTTCCTGACTGTGAACAATCAGCGGTGATTTGTCCGGCAAGCACAGTTCATGCAGCGGCCTGAGCCATTCGATTCGGTCGAACAGGGACTTCTGGACCGATCGTCCGAGTTTTTCTCCAGCTATGGCTTGCACCGACTGGAAATTGCTATGATATTCGCTGGTCATGGCTAAGGTCGTGTCTGTCACAAATCTGCTCTTTTTCCCATAGGTCACACATTGAAAACCAATCCCGAAACCGCCGCATTTCCGTTGGACCACCTGGCAGTCGGCAGGGACCCGGATGCGGACGCTCTCGTGACGCGATCCGGTACTCTTAGCTACAAGATGTTAAATCATCGTATCGGTGCGCTGGCGGCATGGTTGCAGGACCAGGGCGCTACGAAAGGGGACCGGGTCGCGACATGGCTGTCCAAGACGGAACTGGCCTGTCTGATGCCGCTCGCGGCGGCGCGGGCGGGTCTGGTCCATGTGCCGGTTAATCCGCTGCTCAAGCAGGCCCAGGTCGCCTATATTGTCGAGGATAGCGGTGCGAGACTGCTGATCAGCAATGCCGGCCGTCTCAAAACGCTGGCAGACAATGGCATTGATGACAGTTGCACCCTGTTCGAGGACAAATCCGTGGAAGAGGCGCTGGCGTCCGTGGCGACACCATTGGCACCCAGCGCGGCCAATATGGATACGGACGATCTGGCCGCAATATTATATACAAGCGGGTCCACCGGCCGTCCGAAAGGGGTCATGCTGAGCCATGCCAATCTGACTCTGGGCGCGCTCAGCGTGGCGGAATATCTCAAGCTGGCTGCGGATGACCGGACGATTTGCGTGTTGCCGCTCAGTTTTGACTATGGCCAGAACCAGCTGCTGTCGACCTGGGCGGCCGGGGGCTGCGCGGTGCCTCTGGATTATCTGACGCCTCGTGACGTCATGAAGGCCTGCGTGCGCGAACGGATCACCACGCTGGCAGCGGTGCCTCCGCTCTGGGTGCAGCTGGTGGAACATGAGTGGCCGGAGGAAGCCGTGGGCTCGATGCGCCGGCTGACCAATAGCGGTGGCGCCTTGACGCCAACGCTCGTCAGGCAGTTGCGCGGCATATTCGGGACCGGTACCGATATCTACGCGATGTACGGTCTGACCGAGGCATTCCGGTCGACCTATCTGGATCCGGCCCTCATCGACGAGAATCCGACCAGCATGGGCACCGCGATCCCTTTTGCGGAAATTCTGGTCGTCGACGAAGACGGGGCTGTCGCCGGACCGGATCATCCCGGAGAACTCGTCCATTGCGGGCCTTTGGTGGCACAGGGCTATTGGAAAGACCCCGAGCGGACGGCCGAGCGGTTCAAAAATGCGCCGGCAGCATCCCAATATTCCGGCACGGCGGTATTCTCGGGCGATACGGTGAAGCGCGGCAAGGACGGGCTTCTCTATTTTGTCAGCCGCGATGACGCCATGATCAAGAGTTCGGGCAACCGCATCAGTCCGACCGAGATCGAGGAAATCGCGGTGGAATCCGGGATGATAGCAGAAGCGGTGGCACTCGGTGTTCCGGATGAGCGGCTCGGTCAGGCGATCCGCTTGTTTGTCCGGCCGGTTGAACCGGGCGCAGAACAGGCTTCGGTCACGGAGGCGCTGGAAAACTATTTAAAACAGAATTTACCGAATTTTATGCACCCGCGCGATATCATCCTGCTTTCCGAATTTCCGAAGAATCCCAACGGGAAACTGGATCGCAATTTATTGGCCAGCATGGATATAGAATGATCAAGACCAAACCCACCGGGCCGATCCCGCCGGGATATGAGGTAATCGATGGCGAGCTGGCGATTGGCGGCAAGAAGGCCAGCGTGCTGGTGCAGGACCATGGCTCCCCACTATTTGTCTATTCCGCAGCCATGCTCGATGCGCGCATGACGCAATTGCGTGCGGCGATGCCTGACTCCCTCAATCTGCATTATGCCATGAAGGCCAATCCCTATCAGCCGCTGCTCCGCCACATGGTGGGTCTGGTTGACGGGATCGATATTGCATCGGGCGGGGAATTGCGGATGGCCCTCAATGCCGGGGCTGCGCCGGAAAAGATCAGTTTTGCCGGACCCGGAAAAAGAGACGACGAATTGCGCGAGGCCATCAAGGCCGGGATTACGATCAATATCGAATCTCCGGGCGAATGTGATCGGGCGCTGCAGATCGGAAAGGCCGAGGGCGAAACACCACGGCTGGCGATCCGCGTCAATCCGGACTTTGATCTCAAGGGATCGGGCATGAAAATGGGGGGCGGAGCCAAGCCGTTCGGTATGGATATCGATCTGGTGGCACCGGCGGTAAAAAAGCTGCTGGACGCTGGAGCGGAATGGCGCGGCTTTCATATTTTTGCCGGTTCGCAGGCGCTCAGCGCCGATGCCATTATCGAAACACAGGCGCAGACGCTGGACCTTGCCGCGCGCCTGGCCACGAGCATCGGGCGCTCGCCCGATCATGTCAATCTCGGCGGCGGTTTCGGTATACCCTATTTCCCGGGTGACGAGCCGCTGGATATAGCCAAGGTCGGGCAGGCATTGTCCGAAAAGCTGGCGCAACTGCCCGAGATATTGTCGACGACGCAATTCGCCATCGAACTGGGCCGCTATCTGGTCGGCGAGGCCGGGGTCTATCTGACCCGGATCGTCGATCGCAAGCAAAGCCAGGGGCAGACCTTTCTGGTGACGGATGGCGGGCTGCATCACCAGCTTGCGGCCAGTGGCAATTTCGGGACGGTCGTCAGGCGCAATTATCCTGCCGCGATCGCCAGCCGGTTCGATGCCGAACCCGATGAAACGGTGTCGATTGTCGGCTGCCTTTGCACGCCGCTTGACCGGTTGAGCGACAATGCGGCGATGCCGGCCGCAGATGTCGGAGACATTGTCGCCATCTTCTGCGCCGGTGCCTATGGTGCGACCGCCAGCCCCGCCAATTTTCTCGGTCAAGGCGCCGCCAGCGAGATATTGGTCGCCTGATTTCAATATCTTGTCGGCGATGAGTGGGCCGGACTGGTTCATCGCAAATTCAGCTAATCCTAACGCTATATTCACTATTTTCTAGCATAGCCATTTCGTGACTTTGCGCGAGTTGCCGGTTTTCTGCGGAAAACGGGTATTTCGCCTGAAGATTTAAACGAGGTGAAAATATGCGTTCTGCTATCAAAAACAAGCACTTGGTCAAGCTGATGATCGGGTCCGGCATGGCGTCACTGGCGGTTGCCGGCTGTGCCGGCGGTTCCAGCGGTCCGGAGCTGCCAACCGCGTCCTTCGTGTCGATGCAGGAAGGACCGGGCGAAGAATATGTCATCGGTCCGCTGGACGAGCTGACCATATTTGTCTGGCGCAATCCCGAACTGGGGGCGAAGGTTCAGGTCCGTCCCGATGGCCGGATTACCACCCCGCTGATTACCGATATGCCGGCGGTAGGCAAAACGCCGTCGATGCTGGCCGAGGATCTGACCCTGCAGCTGTCGCAATATATCAACGAGCCGCTGGTGTCGGTCATCGTCAACAATTTTTCCGGTACCTTCTCGCAGCAAATCCGGGTCGTCGGTGCCACCGACAAGCCTGCGTCGATTCCCTATCGCGCCAACATGACCCTGCTCGACGCGATGATCGCTGTCGGCGGCATGTCCGAATTTGCCTCCGGCAATCGTGCCCGCCTGATCCGGTTTGATCGCGGGACCGGCAAGCAGAAGGAATTTGCCCTGCGCATCGACGACCTGATGAAGAAGGGCAAAACCAGCGCCAACGTCATGCTGCGTCCCGGCGACGTGATCATCATTCCCGAAAGCATGTTTTGAACTGCTTTTGATTTTCCAGACAGGAATCGAATAGACACATGAACGGTCTCTATGACGAATTTAAAATAGCATTGTACAGCGTCTGGAACCGGCGCTGGCTGGCGCTGCTCGTCGCCTGGGGGCTTTGCCTGCTGGGCTGGCTGGTGGTCGCGCTGATTCCTAATAGCTATGAGTCAAAGGCCCGCATTTCGGTGGAAATGCAGTCGATCCTGTCCGACCAGGTCGGTGTGGACGCGCGGGAGCGCAAGAAGAATATGGACCGCGTCCAGCAGACGCTGGCATCGACCATCAATCTGGAAAAGGTTGTGCGGGGAACGGCGCTGAACGATTCCGTTTCGTCGGATCGCGAACTGGCGAGCAAGGTCGAGACGCTGCGCAAGAACATCGAAATCAAATCGGAAAAGGACAATCTGTTCGAGATTACCGCCAAATCATCGGCGAGCAATCTTTCCGATGCCGAAAATGCCGTTCTGGCTCGCGATATCGTGCAGAAAATGATCGATATTTTTGTCGAGGAGAATCTGTCGGGTGACCGTGACGAAACCAGCCAGACGAATCAAGTTTCTTGATGCTCAGCTCGCCCAGAGAGAGAAAGAGCTTCAGGAAGTCGAGCAGAAACGGGTTCAGTTCGAGACCGAAAATCTCGGCCTGTTGCCGGGGATAGGGTCCATCAGCCAACGGATGGAAGCTGCCCGCTCGGAACTGGGCCAGATCGATTCGCAACTCAGCCAGGCAGCGGGATCGCTGGCGGCTTTGGACGGCCAGCTGGCCGGCACGCCTCCCTCGATCGCGACGCCGGGATTTGGCGGCACCGGAGACGGCAGCGCCCGCGGTCAACTGGCACAGGCGGAGGCCAAGCTGGCCTCTGCGCGCGCCCGTGGCTGGACCGACAGCCATCCGGATGTGATATCGATGAAAAATGAAATTGCCGCGCTGCGCAGACAGGCCGCTAAGGAACCGGCCGGCGGCGGTGCCTATCGCACACCCAATCCGGCCTATAGCTCCCTGCAGAGCATGCGCGCTGAACGGCAGGCGAGCGTCGCCGCATTGCAGGCGCGGAAAAATGCGCTGCAGGCCGACATGGCGCAACTGGCATCGAAGCAGACTCTGGAACCGGGCGTCGCCGCCGAAATGTCGCGGATCGATCGTGACTATGAGGTGCTGAAGAGCCAGTATGACAAGCTGCTTGCCGACCGCGAGCAGATCAAGCTGCGCGGCGAGGTCGAAGCCGACACCGATTCTCTCAAGTTCCGGGTCATTGATCCGCCGTCCAGCCCGCGGTCACCGGCTGCACCAAACCGGCCGTTGTTGCTGGTGATGGTCCTGATTGCCGGAATCGGCGGCGGAATCGGTGCGGCGTTTGCGCTGGGCCAGTTGCAGACCAGCTATCCGACAGCGGAGAAACTGGAAAAGGCCAGCGGTCTGCCGGTCATCGGATCTGTTTCGCAGATCATGACCAATGCGCAACGGGCCATAAACAAAAAGAAATTGCGGATTTTTTACGGCACCAGCGGTGCGCTTTTCGGTGTTTTCGGAATGTTGATGATCGTGGAATTCATCCAGCGCGGCATGGTCGCCTGAGGGAACAGATATGAACCAGTATAACCCTCCCAGAAGACCGCCATCCTTGCTCGAACGGGCAGGCGAGGTCTATGATTATATCCCCGCCGTCCGCACAGGGGACCGGCAGGAAAAAGAGGCGACAGCCATGCCGGCGGACTCTCCGGGCGGGCAAGTCACCCCTGTCACGCCCCGGCCGGTCCAGCCTTATGACGGGCCGCGGGTCATTGTTGACCGGGACAAATTGCGGGAAGCAGGATTCATCGTCCCCGACGGTCCAGTGACCGGCATCGCCGAGGAATTCCGGATCATCAAGCGACAGTTGCTGCTCGCGGCGAAGGGCAGCCAGAAGAGCAGACCGGTCCCGCGCGGCGAACGGATATTGATCTGCTCGGCGCATCCCGATGAAGGCAAGACCTTTTGCGCGCTGAATCTCGCGCTTTCGATTGCGGCCGAGAAGGACAATGAAGTTCTTCTGGTCGACGCGGATTTTGCCAAGCCCAGCATTCTGTCGAGTCTCGGGCTGGAAGGCAGCAAGGGTCTGATGGACGCTCTGGCCGATCCGGAGCTGCCAGTGGAAAACTGCATCATTCACACGGACATTCCTGGCCTAGCGATCCTGCCGGCTGGCGACCAGACCAATGCCGACACAGAATATCTGGCTTCGGCCCGGACCGAGCAGGTGCTCAACCGGCTGACCCAGAACAATCCCCACCGCATCGTTATCTTTGATTCACCGCCGGCCTTGTCGGCTTCTCCGGCTTCCGTTCTGGCGACCCATGTCGGCCAGGTCGTGATGGTGGTGAAAGCAGACGAAACCACCGAATCCGCCCTGCGCGACGCGCTTGGTCTGATGGGTGGCTGTGAACATATCCAGCTCCTCCTGAATGGCACAAAATTCTCGCCAACGGGAAGACGCTTTGGATCCTATTATGGATATGGAGAGTAAGCCATGACCGCGAATTTGACCAGAAATGTCGTGAAATATGGAGCGGCGTTGCTGCCGTTGCTGGGACTGGGCGTGCCTGCGGCGCAGGCCCGGGAACGCAAAGCCGAGGTGGCACCCTATATCGAGATACAGCAAATATTGGTCGCCGATCTTAAGGATGGCAGCGATGTGCTGACCTATACGTCGGTTGCGGCCGGAATCGAAAGCTCCATCCAGACACGGGGCGCAGAAGCGCAAGTGAACCTGCGCTACGAACGCCGGTTTTTCTATCAGGACAATCTGGGCGATCAGGACGTTATTACCGGTCTGGCCCGTGGCGGCGTGCAGCTCGTGCCCAATGTGCTGACGCTTGAAGCGGGCGGTATTGCGACCCGTAGCCGGGTTGATTTGCGCGGACAGGCGCCGTCCAATACGGTCGGCAATATCGACAATGTCACGCAGGTCTATTCGGTTTACGCCGGTCCCAATCTTGCAACCCAGGTTGGGGCACTGGACGTCAATGCGAGCTACCGGATAGGCTATACCAAGGTCGAGAATGAAAGCACCGGCGCCTTGCCGCCAGGCCAGCTGCCGATCGATGTATTTGACGACAGCGTCAGCCATTCGGCGAGCGCCAGTGTCGGTATGCAGCCCGGCGATCTTCCCTTTGGCTGGTCGGTTGGCGGCGGCTGGGAACGCGAAGACGGCGGCCAGCTTGATCAGCGTTTTGAAGGCAAATATGTGCGCGCCGACGTGACCGTTCCGGTCTCATCCAGCCTGGCGCTGGTCGGCGGGGTCGGTTACGAAGATATCGAGATTTCGGAACGCGACGCGGTGCGCGACAATAACGGCGTTCCGGTAGTCGGCGATGATGGTCGCCTGGTCACCGACGAAACGTCGCCGCGGTTGCTGTCCTACGATCAGGACGGAATCATCTGGGATGCGGGCGTAATGTGGCGGCCCAGCCGTCGCACCTCGCTCGAGGCACGCTTTGGCCAGCGCTATGGCAGTGAAACCTATTATGGCAGCTTCGGCTATCGGCCAAACCAGAATATGGCCCTTAATATTTCGGTTTATGATACGGTTTCCGGTTTCGGCAATTTGCTCAATGACAATCTTGCAAATCTGGGGACCAGCTTTTCCAGCACGCGCAATCCGCTCAGCGGTGAGCTCAATGGTTGTGCCTTCGGTCAGACGAGCAGTCTTTGCTTCAACGATGTGCTGCAATCTGCAGCATCGTCGTCGTTCCGCGCACGCGGCGTCAACGGACAGCTGACCTACAATACCGGCGGATGGAATGCCGGTCTCGGCGCAGGCTATGCCCGCCGCCGCTATTTTGCTTCGCAGCTTGGCGCCGTTGCCGCTGTCGACGGGCTGGTGGACGAAAACTATTATGCCAGCATGTCTATCGGTCGGCAGCTGGACAGCTATTCCAGTTTCGACGCCAATATTTACGCCAATCTGCTGGACAGCGGTTTTGTCGATGCGCCGAACGTATTGGGTATCGGGGCCAATGCCGCTTACTACCGCCAGATATTGCCCGGGCTGCAGGGCACGGCCGCCGTCGGTCTGGACAGTTTCCAGCAGGACGGCTTCGACAGCGAGATTACGGCCTCTGCGCTGCTCGGACTCAGATATGATTTTTAAGAGCATCATCATGGTTGATGATCGGAGATACGTTTATGTATGATACATTTTATGGATTGAATGGCCGGCCCTTCCAGCTGACGCCCGATCCGCATTTCTATTTCGAGAGCCTGACGCACCGCAAGGCCTTGTCCTATCTTGGCTATGGCCTGGCGCAGGGCGAAGGCTTTATCGTGATCACCGGCGATGTCGGCGCCGGCAAGACCACGCTGGTCGGCCATCTGATGGCAACCATCGACAAGGCGCGGCTGACCGCTGCCAATATCGTGACCACCAAGCTCGACAGCGAAGATATCGTGCGGGTCGCGGCCAATCATTTCGATATTGATACCGATCATATGGACAAGGCTCAGCTGCTGAGCGCGTTTGAAGAGTTTCTGCACGCCGAAGCCCGCGCCGGTCGGCGCTGTCTGCTGATCGTGGATGAATCGCAGAATCTGCCAGCCGGCGCGCTGGAAGAATTGCGGATGCTGTCCAATTTTCAGCTTGGCGGGCAGGCCCTGCTGCAGATATTCCTGCTCGGTCAGCCGGAATTTCGCGATATGCTGCAGAACTCCAACCAGCTTGAGCAGTTGCGGCAGCGAGTGATTGCCCATCATCATCTTGAACCGATGAGTGCCGATGAAATCGAACCCTATGTCACCCACCGCCTGTCCAAAAGCGGGTGGTCGGGACGGCCGAAGATCACCTCGAGCGTGTTTCGGACTCTCTATGCAGAGACGCATGGCGTTCCCCGCAAGATCAATGCGCTGATGAGCCGGATATTGCTGATGGGATCGATTGAACATGCCGAGATGATCGACCAGAATATGGTCGCGCGGGTGCTTGCTGATCTGAATGGCGAGGATGTCGAAATTGCTGGCCCGCCCACCGCGTCGGCGGAAGTTCAGAATCCGCTGTGGGAGAAACCCAAAAAAGTGATCGATCCTGGTGCCGCACAGGCGACCGAAATCAAGGCCCAGCCTCCGGAGCCACAAGCAGAGCCTGTTTTTACCCCGGACCCTGAGGTCGTCAATTTTCGAATGGATGAGGTTCCGGCCCAGCCGGCCCAAGAAGCTGCGGAAACCAGAGCCGAAGCCGCGAAGCCGGCCGTTGAGAACGAGACCGCACACCGGATCGACATGATGGCCCAGCGATTGTCCTTGCTGGAAAAGCGTATGGATGGTCAGGAAGAAAATCTGCACCGCGTCTTGACCATGCTCGTCGAATGGGTCGAGAATGATGTCCAAAGCAAGGAAAGCTATATCAATGCAGGACGCGCGGCCTGAATCTTTTGCGAAAGCGAGAAAAGCGGATGCTTTGCTCAACGCCATGTCGGTCGATATCGAGGACTGGTTTCAGGTGGGAGCCTTCGAGACGGTCATCGACCGTGGCGACTGGGACCGGCTTGACCATCGGGTAGAGCGGAATAGTGAAGCTGTGCTGGCGCTGTTTGATGAAGCAGAGATCAAGGCGACATTTTTTGTACTCGGCTGGGTGGCGGAACGCTATCCGGCGTTGATGCGGCAGATCGTTGCTGCCGGCCATGAAATCGCCAGCCATGGCTATGATCATGCGCGTGTGTTCACGCTGTCACCCGACCAGTTTCGCACGGACCTGGATCGTAGCCGCAAGCTGCTCGAAGATAGCTCCGGCGAGAAGGTGACGGGCTATCGGGCTCCCAGCTTTTCGATCGACCAGCGGACGCCCTGGGCCCATGAAATATTGGCCGAGCAGGGCTATGAATATTCCTCCAGCGTCGCGCCGATTCATCATGACCATTATGGCTGGGCAGGGTCGCCGCGCTTTGCCTGGAAACCGGTCGCGCAATCCGATTTCATTGAATTGCCGGTCACGACTGTAAAGCTGGGCAGCCGGATATTGGCGGCTGGTGGCGGCGGCTTTTTCCGCCTGTTGCCTTACGCCTTATACGAGCGGTCGATCCGCAAGATGCAGCGCGAAGATGGCCACGGAGCGATCTTCTATTTTCATCCGTGGGAAATTGATCCCGAGCAGCCACGGGTCAAAAATGCGCCGGTCCGCTCGAAAATCCGGCACTATAGCAATTTGAAGGTGATGCGCGCGAAGCTGCTGCGGGCCACCGAGGATTTCAAATGGGGCAGGGTGGACGAACTGGCCGCTCTGGAAGCAGAGTTGCTGCGATGAACATGGCCTTCAAGCCCGATTCTGTCGTGGTCCGTGTGCTGGACCAGCGCGACGCCAACGAACTGGCCCGGATTGACGCCTTCATTTCCGCGTCCCCGCAGGGTACGGTGTTCCACCGGCCTGCCTGGATGTTGTCAGTGAGCAAGGCCTGCGGCCATGACTGGCGCTATCTGCTTGCCGAAGACGGCGACGGGGCATTGATCGGGATCTTGCCGCTGCACCTGATCCATTCCGCGCTGTTTGGCCGGGCTCTCGTGTCTTCGGGCTTTGCCGTCGGCGGCGGCATAATTTCGGACAACGACCGGGCTGTCCAGTTGCTGGCAGATGAAGCCTGGCGTTTTGCCGAGCGGCATAGCTTTCCGTCGGTGGAATTGCGCGGCGGTGCGGTGCCCGATGAACAATGGCAGCATAATGTGGGTGTCTATGCCGGTTTTGTCACGGACCTGGCCGAAGATGACGAGAGCCAGTTGCTTGCCATTCCCCGCAAGCAGCGTGCCGAAGTCCGCAAGGGGCTGAACAACGAACTGACGGTCCGTGTCGGAACCGCGCAGCAAGATCGGGACGACCATTATGCGGTCTATGCCGAAAGCGTTCGCAATCTAGGAACACCGGTTTTCCCGAAAGCGCTGTTCGACGAGGTGCTAAATGCCTTTGGCGAGGATGCCGACATATTGACCGTGCTGCATGGAGACGTGCCGGTGGCCAGCGTGCTGAGCCTTTATGATCGCGGGACGGTGATGCCCTATTGGGGCGGGGGAACATGGGCGGCGCGCAGGCTTCGCGCCAATGACGTGATGTATTATGCATTGATGAATCATGCCCGGGCAAAGGGATCCCGGTCCTTCGACTTTGGCCGGTCGAAATTTGGTACAGGGGCCTTTTCGTTCAAGAAGAACTGGGGTTTTGAACCAGAGCCGCTCAGCTATGCCACGCGCACGGCGGATGGCGAAGCGGCGCGCGACGTCAATCCGATGAGCCCGAAATATCGGGCCCAGGTGGCGCTGTGGCAGCGGCTGCCGCTGCCGGTTGCCAACCGCATCGGACCGTTGATCGCCAGGGGCCTTGGCTGATGGGTGAAATATTGTTTCTGGCGCACCGGGTGCCGTGGCCACCGAACCGGGGCGACAAGATCCGTTCGCATCATTTTTTGCAGAGGCTGATGGATTGTGGGCCCGTGCATCTTGGCTGTTTCGCCGATGATGCAGCGGAGCAGCAAACCGGATGGGAGCGCAAAAGCGAACTGGCATCCTGTGATATTGTGTTGCGGCAAAAGCCGCAGTGGCAGGCAGGCGTTGAAGCGCTGTTTTCGGGAAAGCCGGTATCGCTCAGCTCTTTCGAAAGCCCGGCGCTCGAAGCCTATGTCGCTGATATCATCGCCACGCGACCGATTGATTGCATTTTCGTATTTTCCGGACAGATGGCGCAGTTCATTCCGGCGGATTTTGCGGGCAGGGTGGTGATGGATTTTGCCGATGTCGATAGTGCCAAATTCGAAAGCTATGCGGAGGAAGGTTCGGGACCGATGGCCTGGGTTCACCGCCGCGAAGGGCGCTTGCTGCGTGCCTTCGAGAAAGCTGTCTCGGAACGGGCGGATCTGAGTCTGTTTGTCAGCGAGGCCGAGGCCAAGCTGTTCCGCGCACGATCGGGTTTGTCCGCGGCCCGCGTCAGGGCAATCGGCAACGGAATCGATCTGGCATTTTATGACGGCAGGGATGTGCAGTCTGCAGATGTCGGCCATGACGGTCCAACGATCCTGTTTACCGGCCAGATGGATTATCAGCCGAATATTCAGGCTGTGCAGAGTTTCAGCAACCGGGCCATGCCGGACATTCTGGACCGCTTTCCCGATGCGCGTTTTTTCATAGTCGGGAGGGCTCCGGCGGACAAGGTGCGCGAGCTGGATGGCAGGAACGGAACGGTGGTGACGGGAGCGGTGGATGATGTTCGCAGCTGGCTCATCGCGGCCGATGTAGTGGTCGCACCGCTGCGGATCGCTCGCGGCATTCAGAACAAGGTGTTGGAGGCGATGGCGATGGGCAAGGCAGTGGTTGCATCGGACTGTGCAGCAGAGGGCATCGAAGCGATCAATGGCGAGCATTTGCTCGTTGCGGGATCGGTCGGGGAGGAGGCAGGTCTCGTCTGTGCGTTGCTCGATCATCCCGCGCGAGCCGAACGTCTGGGCGATCAGGCGAGACGATTGATCCATTCGCATTATTCATGGGACATGCAGCTGGCCGGGCTGCCGACCCTGTGCGGAGTCCCGCAATCGGTTGCGGACGAGGTGGCGGCATGACCAGCGTGACCGCCGATCCTGTCGTCAGCAAACCCAGGCCAGCAGCAGCTGGTTCGATCTGGTCTACCCGTCTGAAATGGCTGGGGCTGGCCATGCTGGGGATCCTGGCGCTCTTCTGGCGCGATACGGCGGACATGGTGCGGACATGGTGGACCATCTCGACCTACAACCATTGCCTGCTGATCCTGCCCATCCTTTTCTGGCTGGTGCAGCAAAGGCGGGAAGAACTGGCGAAGCTGACGCCGGAGATATGGTGGCCGGGCCTCCTGTTGACCGCCATTGCTTCCCTCGGATGGTTGCTGGGCGAAGCCGCAGGTGTCGCTTTTGCCCGGCAGCTCGGGCTGCTGATGATGCTGCAGGGCGCAGTGGTGACGCTGCTGGGGCCGACTGTGGCGCGCGGCCTTGTTTTTCCTCTGTGTTTCAGTTTCTTCCTGGTGCCCTTTGGCGAGGAATTCGTACCCTTTTTGCAAATGGTCACCGCCAAATTGTCGATGATCTTTCTCGGCTGGGCCGATATTCCTGCCTTTATCGACGGAATTTTCATATCGACGCCGACCGGCTATTTCCGGGTGGCCGAAGCCTGTTCCGGGATTAAGTTCCTGATCGCCATGCTGGCTTATGGCGCGCTGGTCAGCAATGTCTGTTTCCAGAGCTGGAACCGGCGGATATTGTTCATGCTCGCTGCTGTGATCGTACCGGTGATTGCCAACGGCATCCGCGCCTTCGGCACCATCTATATCGCGCATCACACGACGACAGACTTTGCCGCCGGTTTTGACCATATCTTTTACGGCTGGTTCTTCTTCGCCTTTGTGCTGATCATGGTGATGGCCATTGGCTGGCCCTTTTTTGATCGCAGCATTGATGATCCGATGATTGACGGCGATGCATTGCGGGAGGCCCAGTCCCCGCGGGGCACGCAGAAGCCTGCGACAATGGTCGCTGCGATGGCCGCGATCATATTGCTCCCCGTTCTCTGGACGACGGCAGTAGCTGCCCAGGAATCACCGGTCCCCGACAGGATTGCGCTGCCCGACGTGAACGGTTGGGAGCGCGTCGACTATCAGCCTCGCTATCCCTGGCAGCCGCAATTTGACGGTGCCAGTCACCAGCTTCTTGGCCGCTATCGCAACCGGGAGACGGGAAGCGAAGTCGATCTTGCGATCGCGGTCTACGACCGTCAGGGCGAGGGGCGGGAAATGGTCGGCTACGGGCAGGGGGAACTTGTCCCCGACTCCGGCTGGTCGCGCAATCGCACGCTGGACGCGCCGGAAAACGCGGCGGCTGTCGAGCTGATGGCGCCTGGCCCAGTCGTCCGCGATGTCGTTACCTTTTACAGCATTGGCGGCAAGCTTACCGGGAGCGCATCTGTCGTGAAACTGGAGACGCTGAAGAACAATATATTCGGGGGACCGCAACAGGCCGTGGCGATACTGGTTTCGGCCGAGGCCAGCCGCCAGACAGCACCGCGCAAGGCGATCCCGGCATTTCTCTCCGATCTCGGACCGGTCGACAAATTGGCTGACGCGATGGCGGGGCTGCGCTAGAGCGCACCCATGTGCGGCATTACCGGTATTTTTCATTTGGAGACGGCCAAGCCGGTCGATCCGGCGCGTCTGCGCAAGATGACCGACAGCCTGACGCACCGCGGCCCGGATGGCTCCGGCATCTGGACGGCGCCGGGCGTCGGGCTGGGCCACCGGCGGCTTTCGATCATTGATCTGGAAGGTGGCGCGCAGCCGATGCTGACCGCCGACGAAGCGCAGGTGCTGAGCTTCAACGGCGAGATTTACAATTTCCGGGAAGTGCGAGCAGAGCTGGAATCGAAGGGGCACCGGTTCGAGACCAGCAGCGACAGCGAGGTCATTCTCTACGCCTGGCGGCAATGGGGCGTCGACTGTCTGGAGCGACTGAACGGCATGTTCGCCTTTGCGCTCTATGACCAGCGCAGTCGGCAATTGTTTCTGGCCCGGGACCGGCTCGGAGTGAAGCCGCTGTTTTACGCACCGGTATCCGATGGCAGCATATTGTTTGCCTCCGAACTGAAAGGTCTGCTGGCCAATCCGCTGTTGCGTCGGGAGCCAAGCCTGCGGGCGGTCGATGACTATCTCGCCTTTGGCTATGTGCCGGATCAGACCTCTTTGCTCCGGGGTGTGAAGAAATTGCCAGCCGGCCATTATCTGTTGCTCGAACAGGGCAAGCCGGAACCCGATCCGGTGCAATATTGGGATATGGATTTCAGCCAGCGGCACAAGGCGTCGGCGAACGCCCTGGAGGAAGAGCTAGTCGAACTGCTGAAGCAGGCGGTGGGTTTGCGGATGATTGCCGATGTGCCTCTTGGTGCGTTTCTTTCCGGCGGTGTCGATAGCAGCGCCGTGGTGGCGTTGATGGCCGAGCGCAGTCGCCGACCGGTCAAGACCTGTACGATCGGCTTTGACGAGCAGTCGCTGGACGAGACCGGCTATGCCCGGCAGGTGGCGGAACGGTTCCAGACCGACCATCGCAAACGCATTGTCGCGGCGGATGATTTCGGTCTGATTGATACGCTTGCGGATCATTTCGACGAACCCTTTGCCGATGCTTCCGCTCTGCCAACCTATCGGGTGTGCGAGCTGGCCCGCGAGACGGTCACGGTGGCCCTGTCCGGAGACGGGGCTGACGAGGCGATGGCCGGCTATCGCCGCCATGTGTTTCACCATGCCGAGGAACGGGTGAGGGGCCTGCTGCCACAGTCCTTTCGGGGGCCGGCCTTTGGCTGGCTGGGATCGATCTATCCCAAGGCTGACTGGGCCCCGCGCCCGTTTCGCGCCAAGTCGACCCTGCTGTCGCTGGCCCGGACCGGTCCGGAAGGCTATGCCGAAGCGGTCGGCGTCACGACGCCCTCGGGGCGCCACCGGATCTATTCCGATGCGATGCGGAGCGATCTGGGCGGCTATCGGGCCGAGCAGCGGATGATCGACCTGATGGAACAGGCGCCGGCGCGCAACGGGCTGGACCAGGCGCAATATGCCGACATGAAGATGTGGCTGCCGGGCGACATATTGACCAAGATGGATCGCACCAGCATGGCCGTCGGCCTTGAGGCGCGCGAGCCGCTGCTCGACTACAGGCTGATGGAATTTGCCGCGAAGCTGCCGGCCAGTCTGCGGGTGCACCGGGGGCAGGGCAAGTATCTGCTCAAGAAATCGATGGAACGCTATTTGCCCAGCGACATATTGTACCGGCCCAAGATGGGTTTCGTGACTCCGATCGCGCAATGGTTCCGCGGACCGCTGGCGGACACCGCGAAGGATATCGCCAGCGGCGGCAATCTGGCGCGGACCGGCTGGTTTGACAGCAAGGCGCTGCGCAGGATCGCCGAGGATCATATCGCCGGACGGTCCGACAACAGCCGGTTGCTATGGCAGTTGCTGATGCTGGACAAGTCGCTGAGCCGGTTGTTTGGACTTTAGTATTCCTGCGTAGGCAGGAATCCATCTCCTGCCATTGCATCTGAAGGTGCTGGTCCGAGATGGGCCCCTGCCTGCGCAGGGGCACGGTCAATCCGGATAGATCGCTTCGATAAAATAGAGCCCGTCGGGCGGGGCGTTGAAGCCCAGTGCGTTGCGGTCCCTTGCCGCCAGCGCGTGCTTGAGGTCGACCTTTGACCATTTGCCGGTGCCGACCAGCTTCAGACAGCCGACGATCGAGCGGACCTGATGGTGGAGGAAGGAGCGGGCGCCGACCTCGACCTCGATTTCCTCGCCAAAGCGGTTGACCGAGATGCTGTCGAGCGTCTTGACCGGGCTTTGCGCCTGACAATG
Organism: Parasphingorhabdus sp.; assembly: GCA_030373505.1. Lineage (GTDB taxonomy): Bacteria > Pseudomonadota > Alphaproteobacteria > Sphingomonadales > Sphingomonadaceae > Parasphingorhabdus. The sequence goes on along the minus strand of JAUCYS010000015.1, from coordinate 14,034 downwards.
GGCCGAGCGGAAAGTGGTGAAATCATGCTGGCCGGTTAGTGCCTGTGCGGCATTATGCATCGCTTCGGCATCGAGCGCCGGGGCGACCTGCCAGCTGAGGCCGCGGTCGAAGGTCAGCGGCGCGCGGCGGTTGGTAATCTTGTAGAGATAGCGCCGTCCTTCGCAGGCGAAGCGCGCGTGCCATTCGTCATCGACAATGTCGCAGGCGAGCACCGCCACCGGATGAGGGCGCAGGCCGGCATTGATCCCCTCGCTGAGCCGGAAGGGAGTGAGCTTCGTTTCCAGATCGAAATGGGCGCGCATCGCCAAGGCGTGGACGCCGGCGTCGGTTCGTCCGGCAGCAAAAACACGGACGTCCTGGCCGGTGATCTTGTGGATCGCCTGTTCCACTGCCTGCTGGACGCTGGGGCCGTGATCCTGATGCTGCCAGCCCATGAACGGGCGGCCATCATATTCGAGGGTGAGGGCAAAACGGGTCATTATAATATGGTGCCCTTCGGAATTTTGCTGCCGTTAAGGAAGGACGGAAGATCCATGGCGGGCTTGCCGGCTTTCTGGATGGTCTCGGGCCGGATCGCGCCCGTGCCGCAGGCGATCAGGAGATGCTCGTCCAATATGCTGCCCGCTGGACCGGTTCGGTCCTCGATCTTTGCCTCGAGAATGCGGTATCGGTCGCCCTGATATTCGAAAAAGGCACCGGGAGCCGGATTGAAGGCCCGTATCTGCCGTTCGACCTGTTCGGCCGATTGGCTGAAATCGAGGCACGCTTCCTGCTTCTCTATTTTTTTTGCGTAGGTGGCCAGTGCGTCATCCTGCGCTTCGGCAGTCTGTTTTGATGGCGATGCCAGATATTCCACCATCAGCTCCGCTCCGGTTTCGGCAAGTTCTTCGGTCAGTTCGCCAGCGGTTTTATCGTCAACCGGTGTCGCTGCCTTGAGCAGCATCGGGCCCGTGTCCAGGCCCGCTTCCATCTGCATGATGGTGATGCCGGTTTCGGTGTCGCCGGCCAGGATGGCGCGCTGCACCGGGGCTGCGCCGCGCCAGCGGGGGAGCAGCGAGCCATGAATATTCAGGCAACCCATTTTCGGGGCATCGAGGATGGGCTGCGGCAGGATCAGGCCATAGGCAGCGACCACCGCCACATTGAGATCGAGCGCAACAAAGGCGGCCTGTTCTTCCTCGCCCTTCAGAGACACCGGCGTTCGGACTTCTATATCCAGTTCCTCGGACAGGCGCTGCACAGGGGAGGGCGACAGTTTCTTGCCGCGCCCCGCGCGTCGTGGCGGCTGCGAATAGACGGCCACAATTTCATGCCCCGCCGCGTGCAGCGCCCGCAGCGCCGGAACCGCAAAATCGGGTGTTCCCATGAAGGCTATCCGCAGAGATTTTTTGCCGGCGGTCATATTAAATCTTTCCCAGGGTCACACGGGTCACACCCCCTTATCCGGAAACAGATTTTCCGGACTGGCGGCCCTCCGTCACCTCGTTTTGCTTTTTTCCTCAAAAATGTGATCCGTTCCCGACATGAGCGGAACGATATCGAATCCGCTTCGTGTAGGACAGGCATTTTCTGCTTGGCAGGTTTGTGCGGCTGCTCCTAATGACTAAGCCATGGCATCGCAAGAGATCGAAAATCTGGTTCAGGCACTCGCCAAGCTTCCCGGCCTCGGCCCGCGCTCGGCGCGGCGGGCCGTGCTCTATCTGCTGAAACGGCCGGACACGGCGATGAAGCCGATTCTTGCGGCCATGAGCAAAGTCGATGAACGGCTCGTCATCTGCAGTATCTGCGGCAATGTGGATACCCAGGATCCCTGCCAGATATGCACCGATCCCCGGCGCGACGAGAAGGCGCTGTGCGTGGTGGAAGAGGTTTCCGACCTCTGGGCGCTCGACAAATCCCGTCTGTTTCCGGGCAAATTTCACGTGCTCGGCGGAAAATTGTCTGCGCTTGACGGGGTTCGGCCGGAAGATATCGGAATTGACACATTGATTCGGCGAGTTGAGGCTGGCGGCATTGATGAAGTGGTTTTGGCGATGAATGCGACCCTGGAGGGCCAGACGACGGCCCATTATATTGCCGAGCGCCTCGAAAAATTTCCGTTACGTCTTAGCCAGCTGTCGCATGGTATACCGGTCGGCGGCGAGCTTGATTATCTCGATGAAGGCACGTTGGCGCAAGCGCTGCGATCACGACGGCCGGTCCACAGCGATTGAATAATCCCCGCGGGGAATAGCTGACAATTAAGTCACAGTCGGTGGAAAACCGACGCAATCACGCGCGTTTGGGCTTTTCAATCTGCGATCGCGAGCTATCAATAGTGTTAATAAAAAAAGAAATTTTTCAGGAGAGCATGTTATGAAATTGGCCTTGAATCTATCCGCCTGTGCATTCGCCCTTGCGGCCATTGCGACCGCCCCCGTTTATGCCCAGACCCAATCGGACGCCACTGACCAAGCGGACCGAAATGACGAGACCGTCGACAGCAATATCATTGTCGTGACCGCTCAAGGACGCTCGCAAGCGCTGTCGGATGTTCCGATCGCTGTGTCCGCAATCGGTGCCGAGCAATTGCAGCAAAGCGGCACCAGCGATATTCGCGAACTGAACCAGCTGGCTCCGTCCCTGCTGGTGTCCTCCACCGGCAACGAAGCCAATGGCTCTGCCCGTGTTCGCGGCATCGGTACTGTTGGCGATAATCCTGGTCTTGAAAGCTCCGTTGCCGTGTTTATCGATGGTGTCTATCGTTCGCGCAGCGGCAACGCGCTAAGCGAACTGGGCCCTATCGAACGGATTGAAGTTCTGCGTGGCCCGCAGGGTACCCTGGGCGGCCGGAACTCTTCCGCCGGTATGATCAGCATCACCACCGCCGCACCGGAATTCCAATTGTCTGGCTATGCCTCTGCAACCTATGGCAATTATGACCAGATTCGTCTCGAAGGCGGGATAAATGCTCCGCTCAGCGATACGATTGCGGCGCGCATCGACGGCGTTTATCTGAAGCGCGACGGCTTTTACAACGATGTGGTGAACGGCACGGACGTCAACAACAAGGACCGCTATCTGATCCGCGGTCAGTTCCTGTTCGAGCCCAATGACGGTCTGAGCATCCGGGTAATCGGCGACTATTCGAAGAAAGACGAGGCCTGCTGTGCAGCGACCTTTGTCCAGCCGGAATTTGCCCAGCAGGCACGGGTGAGCCCCGGCCTTGATCCCTTCGCCCTCCCACAGCCGGGTGCGCCGGCTCTGACCGACCCCGCCAACCCGATCATTCCGGTTCTCCTTGGGCTGGGTCAGAATCCTGCCGCGCTCAACCAGAGCACATTCAACCGGGACATTTATGTTACCGCTGGTCGTTCCTATGCCGGCGAGACAGAGGATTTCGGTGGTTCGGTTGAACTCAATGCCGAGATCGGCGAGCTGAACTTCACCTCGATCACCGGCTATCGGGAATATTCCAACTTCCAGGCATCCGATACCGATTATACGCAGGTCGACATTCTCTATCGCGCACCGAATAAAAATGCCGGCGCGCGTGAATTCAAGACCTTTACACAGGAACTGCGCCTGCAGGGCTCGGCATTCGATGACAAGCTGGACTGGCTGATCGGCGGCTTCTACGCCAATGAAAAGCTGGAAACGCGGGACAATTTGCGCTTCGGTACACAATATGGTGCCTTCGCGCCGTGCCGGATTGTCAACGCGGTAAACCCCGCGCTTGCCTCACCAACCAGCACCGGCTGCCTGAGCGCTGGTGGCCGTGCTGCCTTGCTGGCCGCAAATGCCGGAGCGGGTGCATTTGGCGCGGCGACCCCGCTGATCTTTGCGGGTCTCGACAATCTCGCCACGATCAATGACAAAGGCTCCATTCTCGATATCTACAATCAGAAAAGCGAGAATTTCGCGGCTTTCACTCACAATATCTTCCATGTCACCGACAAGCTGGATCTGACCGTGGGCCTGCGTTACACGCATGAAACCAAGGATTTCAACGCATCCTTCACCAATGACAACACGATGTGCCCGATACAGCGCGCGTTGTTCACGCCGCTGCTTGGCGGACCGCTTGCCGGATTGGCAGGCGGGCTGATCGGCCTGTCCTGTCAGGGCAATTCCACCTCCGAACTGGACGGTGTTACCCTGAACGACAGCCGCAGCGAGAATGAGCTGACCGGCACAGCGATCCTGTCCTACAAGCCAACCGACGATCTCCTGTTCTACGGCAGCTACTCGCGCGGTTACAAGGCTGGCGGCTTTAATCTGGACCGCTCGGCGCTGACCAGCTCCACTCTGGTCAATCCGGCAACGGCGGGCACAACTGCCAATCTGCAATTCGACCCGGAAACGGTCGATGCGTTCGAAATCGGTGCAAAATATTCCACTCGGGAATTTTCGCTGAGCGTCGCGGCTTTCCGTCAGCAGTTCAGCAATTTCCAGCTGAATACGTTCAACGGTTCGGTCTTCCTTGTCCAGAACATCAACGCCTGCAGCGACAGCCTGGGCGGAGCGGATCGTGATGCCAGCGCCGCCACCGGTACTTGCGCACCTGACAATGTCAAATATGGTGTGGTCGCACAGGGTGTCGAACTGGAAGCGTCGATCAATCCGATCAACTATGTCAACGTCTCGATGGGCCTGACCTATACCGACACCAGCTATGAAAATGATCTGGTTGGCCGTGACACCGGGGCTGCCCTTGATCCGGCGCTGCGGCTGCTGCCAGGCGACAATCTGTCCAACGCTCCGGAAATCACCGCCACGGCGTCGCTGTCCTACACCCCGCCAATCGGGAACACCGGGCTGACCGGACTGTTTTACATAAATGCCCGGACGACCAGTGACTATAACACCGGTTCGGATCTGCTCTACGGCAAGGAACAGGACGGGTTCACGCTGGTTAACGCGCGTATCGGTATCCGTGGTCCGGATGATGCGTGGGCGATCGAAGGCTGGGCACAGAATCTGTTCAATGTCGATTATTCGCAGGTTGCGTTCAACACGCCCTTCGTTGCGTCGCAACAGACCTATTCGGCCTTCCTGGCAGAGCCAAGAACCTATGGCATCACGGTGCGCGGCCGCTTCTAGAGCAGGTCACAAGCTGCAAAGACAATCGGGCGTGCGGTTCAAACTGGACCGCACGCCTTTTCTTTGGCCGCACATCGGGCGTCGCAGCTTGACGAATCCCGCCGGAATCCCTAAATTTACGGCATGGCTATATTACCGATCCTCGAGGTGCCTGATCCGCGCCTGAAAACCGTGTCCGAACCCGTGACCGAGTTTAATGATGAACTGAAAACCCTGGTCAGGGATATGTTCGACACCATGTATGACGCGCCCGGCATTGGCCTGGCCGCGATCCAGGTCGGTGTGCCCAAGCGTGTGCTGGTGATCGACCTGCAGGAACCGGCGCCGCACGAGCATGAACATGGCGAACATTGCGACCATGACCATGGCGTGATCAACGATCCGCTCGTTTTCATCAATCCCGAGATACTGGATCCATCAGAGGATCTGAATATCTACAGCGAAGGCTGTCTGTCGGTGCCCGACCAATATGCCGAGGTCGAGCGGCCCGCGACCATCACCGCGCGCTGGCAGGATGTGGACGGCAAGCAATATGAAGAGCAGATCGATGGTCTGCTGGCGACCTGCCTGCAGCACGAGATGGACCATCTCGAGGGCATATTGTTCATCGATCATCTGTCGCGGCTGAAGCGGCAGATGGTGCTGAAGAAGCTGGCGAAGTTGCGCAAGGAACATGGCATCGCGGCTTAAAATCCGCTGATTTCTCAACCTGATTTCGCCATGCTGAACTCGTTTCAGCATCCATCGCCTTTCATCGCTGGCCTCCGGGCACCTCAAAGCGGATCCTGAAACAAGTTCAGGATGACGTTTGTGAGAAGTATTGCCTATTCCCTGAAACGCTTCTAGGTTCTCTTTTCGTTCTTATCAAAAAGAGACTCGTTTTGGACCCCATCATCGCCATTATCGCCATCGTCATCGCTCTTCTGGGCGGTCTGGCGCTGGGCTGGTTTATCGGCGGCAAGCCGGCCAAGGATGCGGCCCGAGATGCGGTTCAATCCGCGAAGGAAGCGGCGCAGGCGACCGATGCCTTGCGGATCACGCTGGATGGCGTGCGCGACGAGCGGGATGCCGCGAGGACCGAACTGGCGGCGTTGCAGGCGGATGCGCGCAATCATGAAAAGCAGATGCAGCAACTGATCGAGGCGAAAGAGGCGCTGTCTGCGCAATTTTCCGAGATCGGGGCCAAGATGCTGGAGACCGCACAGCGGCAGTTTCTCGAGCGCGCCGACCAGCGCTTTGACCAGGCCAATGAAAAGGGCGGCGAGAAGATCGCCAAATTGCTGCAGCCGGTGCACGAGCGCCTCGCGACCTATGAAGCTTCGATCAACAAGATAGAGAAGGAGCGGACCGAATCCTATGCCGGGATTACGGCTACCATCGAACAGGTGCGACAGGGGCAGGACAGGGTGCAGCAGGAAGCGGCGCGGCTCGTCAACTCCCTGCGCAATGCGCCGAAATCGCGCGGCCGCTGGGGCGAGCAGCAGCTCAAGAATGTGCTGGAAAGCTGCGGGCTGTCGGAACATACGGACTTTGTCACCGAGCAGAGCATTGATACCGATGAAGGACGTTTGCGGCCCGATGCGGTGATCAATGTGCCGGGCGGGCGCAAGCTGGTGATCGATGCCAAGGTCTCGCTCAACGACTATCAGGATGCGTTCGAGGCGGAAGACGAAGCGGCGCGCAGCTTTGCCATGGCGCGCCACTGCAATTCGATGAAGGCGCATATCGATGGGTTGTCGAAAAAGGCCTATTGGGACCAGTTCGAGGATGCGCCGGATTATGTGATCATGTTTGTTCCAGGCGAGCATTTCCTGGCTGCTGCACTGGAGCATGAACCGACGCTCTGGGACCATGCGTTCGAGAAGAAGGTGCTGCTGGCGACACCGACCAATCTGGTGGCGATCGCGCGGACCGTCGCGGGTGTCTGGCGGCAGGAGAAGATGGCAGCGGAAGCCAAGCAGATCGGGCAGCTGGGCAAGGAAATGTATGACCGTCTGGCGGTCGCCGGAGAGCATCTCAAGCGCATGGGATCGGGCCTCGGCAGCGCGGTCGGCAATTACAACAAATTTGTCGGCAGCTTTGAGCGCAATGTCATGGCCACGGGCCGCAAATTTGCCGAACTGCAGATCGAGACCGGCAAGAAGGAACTGGAGCCGGTGCCGGAAATCGAGGCGCTGCCGCGCTACAGTGAATCGGTCACCGAAAAGCTGATCGAGGATGATCGCGAGATCAGCGACCAGGTAGCCGAATAGCCCCTAGGAGGGGACGTCAGGTCCTTCGGTTACGGTGCCGCCGCAGCCGTTCAATATACCGGCGTTGCTGGCTTCGACCTTGACCGTATCGGCGTAGCTGCGATCGCTCATGCCGTCGCTGCATTGCTGGTCGCTGGTGATGTGGATGTTGATATTGTCGGTACCCGAAAAGCCCCGGACGTCCCAGCCGCTATCGGTTTTCTTCATTCGCTCCACCGGCAGTGTGAAACCCTTGTCGTTCTGCGATGAGAAACTGATCTTGTCGTCCTTGATCTCGACGGCCCAGCCCGGCTCGGTACCGAGAGCGGAATAGTCGCCCAGTTTTTCCTCGACGACCACGGGTGCTTCCGCCGGTTCGCTGCAGGCAGCAAGCGCCAAAAATGCCAGCGATGACAATGCAATTGTTTTTTTCATATGATACCCCTCCAATGCGAATTTAACACAGAGGGACAGGAACTCCAAATTATCTCTGGCGGCTCTGGTTCAGTACTTCATAGGCCATCACAGAAGCCGCCACGGCGGCGTTGAGGCTGTCGGCCTTGCCCATCATCGGCATTTTGACCAGCGTATCGCAGTCCGCTTCATAGTCTTCCGGCAAGCCCTGCGCCTCGTTGCCGATCAGAAGGAAAGTTGGTGGCTTGTAGGTGACCGCCTGATAATCCTTGTCGGTGTTGAGACTGGTGCCGACCAGTTCCCCCGGGCCGCTGCGCAGCCAGGCAAGAAAGTCGGGCCAGCGGGCCTGGCTGATCGTCTGGGTGAAGACCGCGCCCATGCTGGCGCGTACCGCCTCGACCGAAAAGGGATCAACGCAATCGTCGATCAGAATCAGGCCGCCGGCACCCACCGCATCGCCGGTGCGCAGGATCGTGCCGAGATTGCCGGGATCGCGAAGCGCCTGCGCCACCAGCCAGATCTTGGCGGTCGAACGGTCCAGCTCTGCCAGCGGGACAGGGTGGTCGGCGTAGATGCCGATGATCGACTGTGGGTTGGACTTGCCGGACAGCTTGGCGATGATCGCTTCGCTGGTCTCGATGACATCGCCGCCGGCGGCGACCGTCGCCTCCTCGACCTTTCGGGCCAGAGGATGCAGGTCCGTACCCTCCACAACCACCAATATTCTGGGGGCCCTGCCGCTGTCCAGCGCCTCGGTCAGAATGCGCAGACCTTCGGCAAGAAACAGTCCTTCGCGTTTGCGATGCTTTTTCTCGCGCAGGCTGCGCAGCCGCTTTATCGTCGGATTGGAGAAACCGGTAATCTGGTGGCGCATTGGTCAGTCTTCGCCAAAGCCGTCGAACACCAGACCGGCCATTTTCTCGAGCGCGCTCTCGGCATTGTCGCCGGTCACGATGATCTCGATGCTGTCACCCTTGGCGGCGCCCAGCATCATCAGGCCCATAATCGAGGTGCCGGTCACCTCGGTGCCGTCTTTCGCGACCTTGACGTTCACCCCGTCGGGCAATTTGCTGACATAGGTCACGAATTTCGCGCTCGCTCTTGCATGCAGCCCGCGGCTGTTGGTGATCTCCACGGTTCTGCGAAATTCGCTCATGCGTCGCTGCCCAATATTTCTGACGCGACGCTGATATATTTCTGGCCGGCTTCCTTGGCTGCGGCGATGGCGGAAACAACATCCATCGATTTGCGAGCCCCGTCGAGGCGGATCAGCATCGGCAGGTTGACGCCGGCGATGACCTCGACCTTGCCTTTCTCCATCAGCGAAATGGCCAGATTGGATGGTGTGCCGCCGAACAGGTCGGTCAGAATGATAACGCCTTCTCCGGAATCGACCTTCTGGATGCAATCCGCGATTTCCTGACGGCGTTCTTCCATATCGTCGCGCGCACCGATACCGATGGCGGCAATCGCCTTTTGCGGGCCGACAACATGTTCCATGGCGATGACAAACTCGGTTGCCAGATGTCCGTGTGTCACGAGAACCAATCCAATCATGTCGATTAAATTCCCTTGTGCCCATTTAATTTTTGCATAGATTCCAGCGCTTCCATCGGCCGAGACGCCAAATTGCGATGCAGGACACTGGGGGAAAAACCAGCGGCACGCAAGTCTTTGCTCAGTCGTTCGGCAACATGTACCGATCTGTGCCGTCCGCCGGTACAGCCGATCCCGATATTCACATAGGCTTTGCCTGCGTCCTGATAGCGGGGGAGCAGGAACGTAAGCATATCGAGAATCTTTTCTATGGTCTCTGCATAGGCAGGATCCTTGCCGATATAATCGGCCACCGCTGGATCGAGGCCTGTCAGCAGCTTGAGTTCCGGCTCCCAGAAAGGGTTGGCGAGAAAACGGACATCAAACAAAAGATCGATATTGTTGGGAACGCCGCGGGAAAAACCGAAACTGGTAAGGGTGATGGTGGTGACCGCATCCTTGTCGATGGTGAACTGTTGCCGGATCTCCCGCTGCAGGTCATTGGCTGTCAGGTCCGTAGTGTCGATGACATGATCCGCCCAGCGCAGAAGCGGGGCAAGCATGGTCCGTTCGAGCGCTATGCCCTGTTTCGCTGGACGGTCCAGAGCCAGCGGGTGCCGGCGCCGGGTCTCGCTATAGCGCCGTTCCAGCTCGCCATCGGTACAATCGAGATAGAGTGTGGAAATATCATATTCCCGCTTTTGCTGCAGGCGCTTAACGCGTTTGATCAGCTTCTCCGGATCAAAACCCCGGGTCCGGCTGTCGAAGCCAAGCGCGAGCGGCGGATCGCTGTCGCCCACGGACATGGAAGGCGGGGTGTCCAGCAGACGCTCGATCAGCCGAAATGGAAAATTGTCGACCGTTTCCCAGCCGATATCTTCCAGTGTTTTCAAGGCTGTAGATTTGCCTGCCCCGGACAGGCCGGTCACCAGCATTACCGGTTTGGCGCGTTTTTCATTCATGATTCAATTGCGCCCTGCATAAGCCGTTGCAAGGCCCATTCCGCCTTGATTGCTGCGCTCGATTCCATAGCGTCCAGTGTACAGGTTGGCACCTCTATTCCCAGCAAAATCATGATCTGGCGGTCCAGCGGAAACCGGTCGGGACGGGATTTCAGGTCTACGACCATCTGCAATGTCACGCCGGACAGATAGTCGCACTCGCATATGCCCAGCGAACGCACTTCCAGTTTGCCGGCGAGACGAGGGGGCGGGCTGAGCAACAGATCGTTGCCGGCGCGAGCGAGGTCCACCTGGTCATCGCTGATCAGCTTTGCGCCCCGGTCGATCAGACGCAAGGCCAGATCGGATTTGCCCGAACCGGAAGCGCCGCGGATCAGGACGCCCGCACCAGCGATGGCGACGGCCGTGGCGTGCACTGTTTCCTGCCTGCTGTCTTCGGATGTCGCGGTCATTCCGGTGCCTTTGGCAGGCGAATTTCGAAACAGGCACCCGCTTGCCCGCCTGGCCGGTCCAGAATGCGGATCGTGCCCTGATGGCCTTCGACGATCGTCTTGGCGATCGCCAGCCCCAGCCCGCTGTGCTTTCCAAAGGCTTCTCCGTCAGGCCGGGCAGAATGGAAGCGCTGAAAAACCTGGTCCCTCTGTTCCGGACCGACACCCGGGCCCTGGTCGGCAACATGGATAACGATTTCGTCGCCATCCGGTGTTGCCAATATCTCGACCAGCCCGCCCTCGGGTGAAAAGGATACGGCATTGTCGAGAAGATTGCTGAATACCCGTTCCAGGCGGCCGCCGTCTCCCATCACTTTGGCGACGTCCTTTGCCGGTCGGGCAAAGGCGATATGGACGCCGAGGTTGGAGGCCCGCTGTTCGCGCGCAGCGAGCAACTGCTCCAGCATATTGCCGATATCAATCGGTTCGAACTTGGCCCGCGCCAGTTCGGCATCCACTCTCGAGGCGTCGGAAATATCATTGATCAGCCGGTCGATCCGGCGGACATCATCGTTGGCGACATCAAGCAGCTGTTTCTGCAGTTTCTGGTCCTCGACCCGTTCAAGTCCTTCCAGCGCCGACCGCAGCGAGGCCAGGGGATTCTTGATTTCATGGCTGACGTCTGCGGCAAAGGCTTCGGTGGCGTTGATCCGGTCGCGCAAGGCGGCGCTCATATCCGACAGGGCGCGGCTGAGCTGACCGATCTCGTCGCGCCGGTCGGGCATTCTCGGTATTGCAATCTCGTCCGACCGCCCCATTCGCACGCGAAAAGCTGCGTGAGCCAGTTTCCTGATCGGTCGAACGATCGTGCGGGCGAGAAACAGCGACAGCAATATGGAAACGGTCGCGGCAATCAATATCACGAGCAGCACGCTGGTCCGTTCCGCACGGACGATCCGGGTGATATCGCGCGCATTGGCGGTCAAAAGGATCGTGCCAGTGCCATCGGGAAGCCATTTTCCCGCAACAATGACCGGCGTGCGATCAGGAGCAAGGCTGACGGAACTGACCGCGCCCGGTGCATTGCGGGCAGCGATAAGTTCCGGCCATGCTGCGAGCACATCCTTGGCCGGCTCGCTGAAATGCGGGATGGGTTCGCTGAAAACGAAATTCTCAATGGTCCGGTCCAGCAGTCGGGCGGCATCCTTGCGCAAGGGCTCTGTTTCGGGATCGACAAATTCATAGGTCGGCTTTGCCAGTGAAAAACTGTCGATGATCTTTGTGCCGTCCGGAGCGTAAAGACGCAGACGCGCCCGGAGATGGCTTGAAAATTGACGGATCAGCGCTTTTTTATACTGGATATCGCCGGCAGAGAGCGCGTCCGCCATGATCGTCAGTTGCACTCTTGCCTGGGCCAGCCGCTCTTCGGTCAGGCGGTCGCGATAATTGTTGAGATAGAACAGACCTCCGGCCAGCAGGGCAATCGCCAGAACATTGACGACCAATATGCGGGTGGTGAGGGAGAGCCGGGCCGACCAGCGCAGGGACAGGCCCTTGTCCCGCTCCTGCCGGTCCTTATTCGGTGTAGCGATATCCGGCTCCATATAATGTGTCTATTGCGTCAAATTCAGGATCAACCTCGCGAAACTTTCGCCGCAACCTCTTGATATGGCTGTCGATGGTGCGGTCGTCGACATAGACATCGTCCTGATAGGCCGCGTCCATCAACTGGTTGCGGCTTTTTACCACGCCGGGCCTGTGCGCCAGGGTTTCGAGAATCATGAACTCCGTCACCGTCAGGGTGACATTTTCATCCTTCCACCGGACCAGGTGGCGGGAAGGATCCATTTCGAGATGGCCGCGGACCAGCGGCTCGGCGGCTTCCTCGTCCTCGCCCTCATCGACCGATTTTATGAATTCGGTCCGCCGCAATATCGAGCGGACCCGGGCGATCAGCAGACGCTGGGAGAAGGGTTTCTTGATATAGTCATCCGCACCCATGGCCAGGCCCAGTGCCTCGTCCAGCTCTTCGTCCTTTGAGGTCAGGAAGATGACCGGCACATTGGATTTTTCCCGCACTCTTCGGAGCAGCTCCAGTCCGTCCATCTTGGGCATTTTGATGTCGAATACCGCCAGATCCGGCGGATTGGCCAGAATTGCGTGCAGCGCGGCCTCGCTGTCAGAATAGACCCGCGTGACAAAGCCTTCCGCCTGCAATGCGATCGATACCGACGTCAATATATTGCGATCGTCGTCGACAAGAGCAATATTGGCTGCCATTTTCAGATTTCCTTTGCCGCTCGCGCCCGCTGTGACCTAGTTTATTGGATAATAGGTTACAAGAGAGCTGTTCACTAGTGACCCTGCGAGGGAACCCGGGAGCCGGTGGTGCATATATTTTAACGGGTCATAGGGAAGAAATTTGACCGACTCGGCCCGGTCCAGTAAGCGCCATGTCAATTTTGCCGCATCCGTGCGATCTCAACCTGTTTCAAGCTTTAGGGGATTATCAGTGTCAAAAGTTTCGTCGGTATCGTTAAATGATCAAGGTTTTGCCAGTTCTGCGGAACAGCACTGGAATCTCGGTGCGCCTGCTCTGGTGGAAGCGGCTGTTTCCCGCGGCGAGGGCCAGCTGGCCAAGGATGGCCCGCTGGTCGTCGAAACGGGCAAGCACACCGGCCGTTCAGCCAATGACAAGTTCATTGTGCGCGATGGCGAAACCGAAGACAGCGTCTGGTGGGGCAAGACCAATGCCCCGATGACGCCGGAACATTTTGCGGCGCTGAAAGCCGACTTTGTTGCCGCTCTCGGCGAGAAGGACACGCTGTTCGTGCAGGACCTGTTCGGTGGTTCGCAGCCGGAACATCGCGTCAATGTCCGGGTCATCAACGAACTGGCCTGGCACAATCTGTTCATCCGCACGATGCTGGTCCGGCCCGAAGCCGATGAACTCGCAGCCTTCATTCCAGAATATACGATTATCGATCTGCCCAGCTTCAAGTCCGATCCTGAGCGCCACGGCACGCGGAGCGAGACCGTGATTGCGGTCAACCTGACCGAAAAGCTGATCCTGATCGGTGGCACTGCCTATGCCGGCGAAATGAAGAAATCCGTATTCGGCCTGCTCAACTATCTGCTGCCGCTCGATTCGGTGATGCCGATGCATTGCTCGGCCAATATCGGTCCGGAAGGCGATACGGCGATTTTCTTCGGCCTGTCGGGTACCGGCAAGACGACCCTGTCGGCGGATGCCAGCCGGATACTGATCGGTGACGACGAGCATGGCTGGTCGGATACCGCGGTGTTCAACTTCGAAGGCGGCTGCTACGCCAAGATGATCAACCTCTCGCCCGAGGCCGAGCCCGAGATCTACGCCA
>JAUCYS010000014.1 GCA_030373505.1 Parasphingorhabdus sp. | reverse complement strand
ACCCTCGTCGTAAGCTTGGAAGGCTTCTGCTCTACCATTGAGCTACACCCGCATGTCCAGATCAACCGGATGCGCCGCTATTGCCACCGCTTTGCTGACTCGTCAATCAGGAAAGCTCGGGATTGGTAGCGGCTGGCGGAAGATTCCGGTCAAACCAGAGAGCGACCGCCTGTCGCTCGGCATGGCTCATATGCAGACCCAGTTTTGAACGCCGCCAGAGTATATCCTCTGCGCCACGGGCAAATTCCCGGTCAATCAGCCAGCGTAGCTCAATTTCATAAAGACCAGCGCCAAATGCTGCCCCCATATCGGCAACCGTCTCTACGCCCCCGAGCAGAGTGGCCGTATCGGTGCCATAGGCCCGGACAAGCCGGTGCACCAAAGATCGGTCGAGAAACGGCCACCGGCCTGCATATTGATCCACCAGCGCCTCAAAGCCATCCGGCGCGAAATCGCCGCCGGGTAGATGCGCCTTCTTGGTCCAGTCGTCGCCATCGATGTTGAGCGCGTCGGACAGCGTCCGGATCGCCTGCAGCGCCAGCACCCGATAGGTGGTGATCTTGCCGCCAAAAATCGAAAGCACCGGTGCACCGCCCGTATTGTCATAGTCGAAGACGAAATCGCGCGTCACCGTGGCGGCACTGCGGCTGTGGTCGTCGAACAGGGGGCGGACACCGGAATAGGTCCATTCGATATCGTCGGGGGTCACGGGTGTTTCGAAATATTCGCTCGCCGCTTCGCACAGATAGGCGATTTCACCGGTGCTGATCCTGGCCGGACCTTCGGCATAGCTCCATGGTTCGTCGGTCGTGCCGATCAGCGTATGATCGCCTTCATAGGGAATGGCGAAAATGATGCGGCCATCCCTGTTCTGGAAAATATAGCTGTGGTCGCCCTCATATTTGCGTTTGACGACAATATGGCTGCCCTTGACCAGGCGCAGCTTGGCCGCGTTGCTGCTGCGGTCGTAGAGAGAAGTCACCGGATCGACCCAGGGACCGGCGGCATTGACCAGCACCCTTGCTTCTTCGGTCTTTGTCTCGCCATTCTGGCGGATATGGAGATTCCAGTGATCGGCACCGCGATCGAGGCCGGTACATTCCGCGCGGGTCCGGATATCCGCGCCGCGTTCGGCGGCATCGCGAGCGGTAAGCGACACGAGCCGTGCATCCTCGACCCAGCAATCGGAATAGGCGAAGCCCTTTTTCAGGCGCTTTTGCAGCGGATCGCCGCGAGGATCTTGCCGCAGATTGATACTCTTTGTCGCCGGCAGAATGTCTCGACCACCAAGATGGTCATAGAGGAACAGGCCAAGGCGAAGCAGCCAGGCCGGGCGCATGCCCCGATCGACAGGCAGCACGAAGCGCATCGGCCAGATGATATGCGGGGCCGCGCGCAGCAGCACCTCGCGTTCCTTGAGCGCCTTGCGCACCAGGTTGAATTCGTAATGTTCCAGATAGCGGAGGCCGCCGTGGACCAATTTGGTGCTGGCCGAAGAGGTATGGGACGCGAGATCGTCGCGCTCGACCAGCAGGACCTTCAGCCCCCTGCCCGCGGCATCGCGCGCAATTCCGACGCCATTTATGCCGCCGCCGATAATGGCCAGATCATACATGGCCGCCGTCATAAAGTACCCAGCGATTAGCGCAATGCTGCATTGCAATATAAATGGCTTTCGCTTGCCTTTTGGGTGCGAGCTTTTAGCGTGGCACCTCATAATAAAACCCGGAAAGAGCAGGATATATGGCCCAGAATATATTGGTGATCGACGAGGGCACGACCTCGACCCGGGCGATGCTGTTCGACCGGCACGGCAAGCTGCATGGTTCCCAGCAGGAGGCTTTGCAGCAATATTATCCGGCTCCCGGGCTGGTCGAGCATGATGCCGCAGAAATCTGGGACAAGACGCTGCGCTGCTGTCAGAAAATGATCGAGCAGGCCGGCGGAACGGACAAGATCGCTGCGATCGGCATCACCAACCAGCGCGAGACCGTGGTCGCCTGGGACAAGCGCAGCGGCGAGCCGCTGGCGAGAGCGATCGTCTGGCAGGACCGCCGGACAGCGGCCAAATGTGACATGTTGAAAGCCGAAGGGCTGGAGCCGGCGGTTCAGGCGAAAACCGGGCTGCTGCTCGACCCCTATTTTTCCGGCAGCAAGATCGGCTGGATGCTGGAAAACTGCCCGGACGTGCGTGCTGCGGGCGACAATCTCGCCTTTGGCACGATCGAATCCTATCTGATCTACCGGCTTACCGGCGGCCAGCATGTTACCGATGCCAGCAATGCCAGCAGGATGATGCTGATGGCGCTGGATGGTGATGACTGGGACGACGATCTGCTGGCGCTGTTTGATATTCCGAAAAAGGCGCTGCCCCGCATTGTTGATTGCGCCGGCGACATCGGCCGGACGGCAGCAGACCTGTTCGGCGGAGCGATTGCGATCAGCGGCTCTGCCGGTGACCAGCAGGCCGCCACCATTGGTCAGGGCTGCCTTTCGGTGGGCGAAACCAAGGCGACGTTCGGAACCGGTGCCTTCATCCTGACCAACAGCGGCGATACCGCCCCGCGATCGGAAAACCGCTTGCTGTCGACCGTGCTCTATCAGCAGGCCGGCAAACGCGTCTATGCGCTGGAAGGCTCGGTATTTGTTGCCGGCAGCCTGATGCAATGGCTGCGGGATGAGATTGGCCTGCTCAGATTTGCCGGTGAAAGCGAGGAATTGGCGCGGTCGGTGTCGGACAATGGCGGCGTTTACCTGGTCCCTGCCCTTTCCGGCCTGGGCTCCCCTCATTGGCGGGCCGACGCCACCGCCAGCATTTCCGGTCTCAGCTTTTCCTCCAAAAAGGCGCATATTGCCCGGGCCGCGCTGGAATCCATGTCCTATCAGTGCCACGATCTGAAAACCGCCTTTTCCGCCGACGGCGTCGACTGGCAGAATTTGCGGATCGATGGCGGGATGGTCGCCAATGACTGGATGGTGCAGGATCTGGCAAATATTCTGGACCTGACGGTGGAGCGCCCGGAATTTTTCGAGACCACCGCGCTCGGCGCAGCGATGCTCGCGGCGGTCGGTGTCGGCATCTACCCGACTCTGGAAGCAGCCTCGGTGATGATATCGAAACTGGACGTCTATCAGCCGGACATCGATCCCGACACCAGAGCAGCCAGACTAGCGGGATGGCAGACGGCGATGGATTCCGTGCTCGCCTGACAGCCTTTCTCAAGCCACAAAAAAGCCCGCTCGAAGCGGGCTTTTTATTTGCTGTGAGCAGCTGAAATCTAGGCCGCTTTCTGCTTCTTCTCGGCCTTCACGTCGGCCCAGATCGTCCGGTAGGACAGATAGGCCAGGATCGTCGCGATCAGCAGGAAGGCGAGAACCGCCCAGCCGGCCTGATGGCGCGCTTCCAGCTTGGGCTCTGCGGTCCAGATCAGGAAAGCGGATACGTCCTTGGCCATCTGATCGACGCTGGCCTTGGTGCCGTCGGAATAGCTGACCTGGTCTTCAGCCGCCAGCGGTGGCGCCATGGCGAGGTTCAGGTTCGCGAAATAGGGATTATAGTGCAGTCCCGGTCCCGGCTGATTGGCTTCGGGAAGATTGGCCGGCGGATTGGTATAGCCGGTCAGCAGCGAGTAGATATAGGGTGCACCACCTTCACGCGCCTTGGTGATCAACGACAGGTCAGGCGGGATCGCGTTGTTGTTGGCAGCGCGAGCAGCGATATCATTGGCGAACGGCTTGGGGAACTTGTCCGCAGGCAGGCCGGGACGAGTGGTCATTTCACCCGTGTTCGGATCGGCATCGGGCACGCCGATCGACCAGTTGGCAGCAATCGCCTTCACTTCGTCTTCATTATAGCCGATGTCTTCCAGATTGCGGAAGGCAACCAGACGGAGCGAGTGACAGGCCGAGCAGACTTCCTTGTAAACCTGGAAGCCGCGCTGCAGCTGCTGGCGGTCAAATTTGCCGAGCGGGCCATCGGAAGAATAAGACACTTCCTTCGGTTCCTTGTGGAACTCTTTCTCCACCGATTCCGCCGGAGGATTGGATATATATGCTACTGCCCCCATTCCGAATGAGACCAGGAGCCAGCCCGAAAAGAACAGGCCAATCAAGATTCCGATAATTCTTACCATTGCGACAGGTCCCTAATTCTTAGCTGGCAGTTTTGAGTGGCTGGCCGGTTACCGATTCCGTGATGCTGTTCGGCAATGGCTCCGGCTTTTCCAACCGCGACAACAGCGGCAATATGATGAGGAAGTGCGCAAAATAATAAGCTCCGGCGAACTGGCTGATCATAACAAATGGTTCCTCAGCCGGCGCACCGCCGCAATAGCCCAGTACCAGTACGTCGATCACGAGAATGCCGAAGAAAATCTTGAACTTGGGCCGGAACATGCCGGAACGAACGGGCGACCGATCCAGCCAGGGGAGGAAGAACCAGACCAGGATGGCGGAGAACATCGCCAGCACACCGAGCAGCTTTGCCGGAATGAACAGGAAGTCGACCGTGAAGGCGCGCAGAATTGCGTACCAGGGCCAGAAATACCATTCCGGAACGATATGGGCCGGCGTGGAGAGCGGGTTGGCCGGGATATAATTGTCCGCATGGCCGAGCGCGTTGGGCAGGAAGAACATCACCATGGTGAAGAAGATCAGCGCGACACCGAGCGTCCAGCCATCCTTGGCGGTATAATAAGGGTGAAACGGCACCGTATCCTGCGGCCCTTTGACGTCAACGCCGGTCGGGTTGTTGGATCCCGGAATATGCAGCGCCCAGATATGCAGGATGATGACACCGGCAATCACGAACGGCAGCAGATAGTGCAGCGAGAAAAAGCGGTTCAGGGCAGCATTGTCCGGAGCGAAGCCGCCGAGCAGCAGTTCCTGGATCGGCTTGCCGACAAGGGGAATGGCTTCGAACAGGCCGGTAATCACCTTGGCACCCCAGAAGCTCATCTGACCCCATGGCAGCACATAGCCCATGAAGGCGGTCGCCATGGCGAGCAGATAGATGACCACGCCGAGCAGCCAGATCATTTCCCGTGGCGCCTTGTAGGAGCCATAGAAAAGGCCGCGGCCGATATGCAGATAGATAGCGATGAAGAAGAAGCTTGCGCCATTGGCATGGGCATAGCGGATCATCCAGCCGCTGTTGACGTCGCGCATGATATGCTCGACCGAGTCAAAGGCAATATTTGCATTGGCGGCATAATGCATCGCCAGAATGATTCCGGTGACGATCTGCACGACCAGAAAGATGCCGGCCAGCGAACCGAAGTTCCACATATAGTTCAGGTTGCGCGGGGTTGGGTATCCGGCACCGAGGCTGTTGTAGACGAGACGCGGAACGGGAAGTTTTTCATCCATCCAGCGACCAAATTCGGTGGTTGGCGCATATTGGTTTGCCCAAGGAAAGCTCATATTCTTCTGCCCTTTAGCCGATTTTCACGACAGTATCTGATAGAAATTCATAGTCCGGCACGTCCAGGTTCCTGGGAGCCGGCCCCTTACGGATACGAGCCGCTGTATCGTAGCTCGAACCGTGGCACGGACAGAAATATCCGCCAAATTCGCCTTTATTTTCGCCCTCGGCTGCACCGAGCGGCACGCAGCCCAGATGGGTGCAGACGCCAAGGGTGATCAGCCAGTTTTCCTTGCCGACCTTGGTCCGCTCGGCCAGTGTTTGCGGATCGCGCAGGGTCGAGATGTTGACCGCATTGGCCTCACCAATTTCCTTGTCCGTGAGATTGCGGACGAAGACCGGCTGCTTGCGCCACAATATCTTGATCGCCTGGCCGCGTTCGATCGCGGAAATATCCACATCGACCGAAGCGAGCGCGAGCACGTCAGCGCTCGGGTTCATCTGGTTGACCAGCGGAAAAACCGTGGCAACCGCGCCGGCACCGGCGAAGCTCACCGCTGCAATATTGATAAAGTCCCGGCGGCGAACGCCGCTTTCTTCTGCGACTGCCGTATCAGCTGTTTCAACCGTTGCCATGCAAACAAGCCCTATAGAATAGTTATGACCCCTGACTGCCCGGACGTTCGATACTGTATCACAACAGCTTGAACGGGCAGTGATTTGCGCGCCTGATAGCCGCGAAGGATAGGGTTTGCCAACAGGGAATTTTCGATTGACCAAACATTCACTTGTCGCTCAAGGAGAACGCTTCATGAGGATAGCATTATATCAACCCGAAATAGCGGGAAATTTGGGAACAATCTTAAGGACTTGCGCATGTCTTGACGTGGCAGTCGATATCATTGAACCTTGTGGATTTCCGTTCAGCGACCGCAGTCTGAGACGGGCTGGCATGGATTATTTCGATCAGGTGCAATATACCCGTCACGCCGACTGGGAGGCATTCCGGGCGAGCGTCGATTCCCGCAAAGCCAGGATCATATTGCTGTCCAGCAAATCGGAGCAGCCGCATTACAGATTCGCGTATCGCGACGATGATATTCTTTTGTTCGGATCGGAAGGGTCAGGAGTTCCCCTTACTATACGCGAACAGTGCGACGCGACTATCACGATCCCCATGAAGCCCGGGATGCGCAGCTTGAATCTGGCGGTATCCGCTGGCATGGCTCTCGGGGAAGCACTTAGACAGACAGGACAATTTCCGGAATGACGAAACAATTCGACGACCAGCAGCAAACCGCCCAGACATGGTTCAAGCAGCTTCGCGATGATATCTGTGCGGAATTTGAAAAGATCGAGGCGGAAGCCGGCAGCGATGCGAAATTCGACTATATTCCCTGGGACCGCCTGAATCCGGACGACAGCCCTGGCGGCGGCGGCGTCCAGGGCCTGATGAAGGGCAAGGTTTTTGAAAAGGTCGGGGTGAATATTTCGACCGTCGACGGCACGTTCAGTGAAGAATTTCAGGCCCAGATCAACGGCGCGGAAGAGGATCCCCGCTTCTTTGCCACCGGTATCAGCCTAGTCGCCCATATGGCCAATCCGCATGTTCCCAATGTTCATATGAACACCCGTTTCCTGTGCACCACCAAACGCTGGTTCGGTGGCGGAGCCGATCTCAATCCGGCCATCCCCTATGAAGAGGATACCGAGCAATTCCATGCGCGGCTGCGCTCTGCCTGCGCGCCGCACAGTCCGGAATATTATCCGCGCTTCAAAAAATGGGCCGATGACTATTTCTACATCCCCCACCGCAAGGTGCATCGCGGCGTCGGCGGCATATTTTACGATCATATCGAACTGAACAACGAATCCGATTTTGACCGCCATTTCGCCTTCACGCAGGATGTCGGACGGGCCTTTCTCGACATATTTCCGAAGCTTGTCCGCAAGCGGATGGACGCGGAGTGGAGCGCGGAAGACAAGCAGCGGCAGCTGGAATGGCGCGGTCGCTATGCCGAATTCAATCTGGTCTATGACCGGGGAACAACCTTCGGCCTGAAGACCGGAGGCAATGTGGACGCGATCCTGATGAGCCTGCCACCCGAAGCCAAATGGGTCTAGACGATCCGGCTTTGACGCTTCAGGACGTGCCTGCAGGTCAGGTTGCGACGATCGTCACGCATCTGGAGATGCTCGAAAGACCGGAGCTGCCGGCGGCAAGCTCAGGTCTGACCGCGGAACGCTGGCTCCAACCATCTTGCGATGATTATCGGACGCTGTTCCGGAAGGTCGGCGAGCCGTGGCTGTGGATTTCGCGGCTGCTGATGAGCGAGGACGAACTTCGGGCAATTCTGGATGATCCGGCGGTCGAGATTTCGATCGTTCGGAATGGCAAACAGCCGGTGGGCTTCGTCGAACTGGATTTCCGGACCGCAGGCGAATGCGAAATCGCCTTTTTCGGACTGATCCCGGAGCAGAATGGCAAGGGCAATGGCCGCTGGATGATGAATCTGGCGCTGGACAAGGCCTGGCGCAAGGGCATCAGCCGCGTCTGGTTGCATACCTGTACCCAGGATTCACCGCGCGCCCTGCCCTTTTACCACCGCTGCGGATTCCGGATTTTCAGGCAGCAGACCGGACGGATGGCAGACCCGCGGCTGACCGGCCACTTGCCGCGCACCGCGGCACCGCACGTACCCATCCTCAGCTGAATATCTCGCTGACCTTGTTGTTGCTGCCGTTCAGCTCGATGTAGATCGAGGTAATGACAGCCGCCAGCACCAGCTGAAAAGCCGTTCCGGTCAGCGCAGCGACAAGATTTTCGACAAAGGGCCAGCCCGCGCCGCTCGTCGCCAGACGGGTGATCACGCCCGTCACCGCCTCCAGAACACCGATCGTGATGGTGCCCACAACCGCAATGATCAGAACGAAAAGCAGCACTGAAAAGCCGTTACTCTTTGTCAAAGCCCAGCTTTTCTTGAGCGCCTCTATCGGATTGCGTTCGCGCTGGTCGACGATCACCACCGGCACCAGGAGGAAACGGGCGGTCAGGTAGAGCCCGGGTACGATGAACAGCAGGAATCCAGGCAAGGCAATTATGCCGATCGCCAGATTCGCGAGCAGATAGATCAGAAACATCTTCAGCGCGGCGACCAGATCTTCTGCGACGGTGCCGTTGCGGGACGGGGCCAGGGAAAAATAGATTGCCAGACTTCCGAAGCTGATCACCAGATTGGAGATCATGATCGAAAAGGAATTTTCGCTGAAATAGGCGGAATAGATTGCGATCATTGCGCTCCCGTCTTCGTCGCCGTTCAAAACCGGGGGGACGACATATTGGGCAAACAGCAGTGTCGGCAGAAAGATGAACACGCCGGCAATGGCCAAGATCGCCTCCTTATGCGCGACCAGCAGCCCCATGGCTCCGTTCCAGCATTGCATATAGTTCAGCTTCATGATTTATTTTCCGCATCCGTTTCTCACATGCGGACCCTTGCCACCCGGCGTGCAAAAGTGCACGAAATTTCTATGAACAGCAGCAATGATATCGAATGGCGCATTTCACCAGAAAAGGTGAATTATCCCGATGCGCTGGAGACAATGGAACGGCGCAATGCGGCAGTTCAGGGCGGAGAGGCGAAGGAGCTGATCTGGCTGCTCGAACATCCGCCACTCTATACCGCCGGCACCAGCTCCGATCCCGCGGAACTGCTCAGCCAGGCCTTTCCCGTCTATGACACGGGGCGCGGCGGTCGGCATACCTATCATGGACCAGGTCAGCGGGTCGGCTATATCATCCTCGATCTGAAGAGACGCCAGGCGGATGTCCGCGGTTTTGTCCACGCGCTGGAAGATTGGGTGATCGCGGCGCTGGCGGAATTCGGGGTGGAAGCACGGGCGGTGGACGGCCGAGTCGGCATCTGGTGCGACACGCCCGACGGGCAGGAAGCAAAGATCGGCGCAATCGGTATCCGGATTCGCAAATGGGTCACGATGCACGGCTTTTCGGTCAATATTGACCCGGACCTGAGCCATTTCGGCGGCATCATCCCCTGCGGAATCAGCGAATATCCGGTGACCAGCCTTGCCCAGCTTGGAATCGCAGCAACGCTCGAGCAATTTGACCAGGCCCTGCAAAAAACCGCCGATGGCTTTCTGAAAGCGATTGATCGGGTCCAGCCCGCGCCTATGTAGATTCTCGACAGTGGATCAATGACAAGAGGACCAGAATATGACCAAATTTTCCAGAATCGCAGCCGCAGCGCTGATCAGCCTGACGATCTCCGCCTGCTCCGACAATGACGCGCCCGATGCCGACAAGGTCACCGAAACCCGGATGGACGATGTCGACGTGATCGATGGCACGATCAGCGACGATATGGTGGATGTCGACACGATCCAGAAAGCCGACGCAACCGGCGAGGAAGAGGCTGACAAGGCCGATGACAAGAAGACAGCGGACGACAGCAAGGAAAATGCTTCCGGCGACGAGAAAAAGGCGGCCGAAACGCCAGCGGAATAAGGCGTCAGGCCAGACCGAGTATCTTGTGATTCTGTAGCGACAGACGCCATTTGGGATGGGCCTGGACAAAGGCGATGGCCTGTTCGAGATACGCCTGGCTCGCGGCATCATCACCGCGGGCGTCCATCGGCTGCAACAGCAGATTGGCAAAATCCCAGTTCTGCATATCTTCCCAGTCGCTCTGTTGCTGCGGCCAGACGAGTTTCAGTTCGTCCCCCGAGCGCTGCACGGTTTCGCTGCGCGCCTTGGGGCTGATGCAGATCCAGTCGATCGCGCGCGGCACGGCGAGCGTCCCGTTCGATTCGATGGCGATGAAGAAGCCTTCGGCATGCAAGGCGTCGATCAGGTCCGCGTCGACCTGCAGCATCGGCTCGCCGCCCGTCAGCACCACGAAGCGCGATTCCCGCCCGCTGCCCCAGGTTTCAGCTGCTGCCCGGGCGAGATCGGTGGCGGTGGCAAAACGGCCGCCGCCATCGCCGTCCATGCCGACAAAGTCGGTATCGCAGAACCGGCAGACTGCAGTGGCGCGATCCCGTTCCAGACCGGACCAGAGATTGCAGCCGGCAAAACGGACAAAGACCGCCCGGCGCCCGGCATGGACTCCTTCGCCCTGCAGGGTCAGGAATATCTCCTTGACCGCGTAGCTCATGCTGCAGCGTATCGGGTCGGGTCGATGATTCCGGCTTCTTCGAATCCCTTTTGCCGCAGGCGGCAGCTGTCGCACAGACCGCAGGGCAGATCGCCATCTGTCGGGTCATAGCAGGACCAGCTCCACGAGGGATCGAGCCCGAGACGGATCGCTTCCCTGGCGATATCCGCCTTGGTCATGTCCTGCAGAGGGGTATGGATACGAAAACCGCTGCCCTGATCACCGGCCTTCGTCGCCAGATCTGCCAGTCGCTCGAATCCTTCGATAAATTCGGGGCGGCAATCGGGATAGCCGGAATAATCGAGCGCATTGACGCCGATAAAAATGTCCCGTGCGTCCCGCGCTTCGGCCAGGCCTAGCGTGAGCGACAGGAAAATCAGGTTGCGTGCCGGGACGTAGGTTACCGGAATATCGTCGCCGAGCCCCGACTTGGGGACATCGATATCCGCAGTCAGCGCAGAACCGCCAAAGCGGCTCAGATCCAGCGGCAGAATGATATGTTCGGCGACGCCCAGATTGCCGGCAATTTTTGCGGCCGATTGCAGTTCTATCTTGTGGCGCTGGTTATAGTCCACGGTCAGCGCGATCAACCGATAGCCCTGCTCCGCAGCAAGCGCTGCAGAAACCATCGAGTCGAGTCCGCCGGACAATAAAATGATCGCTGATCTTGATTCGGAAGTCATGATGCGTCCCGCTAATCGCCTTGCACGCCGGGCGCAAGTATTGCGCGCAGGCGGTGTCTAGCAGCCGCCGGTCCGGCGGCCTTCCATATGCAGGGAAAATGGCGCATTATCGCGGATGCCCTGCGAGCTTATCTGCACCAGACTGCTGGATTCCAGCTTGATTTCCGTCACGCCCTGACCGGAACGACCGCATTTGTAGCTGACGCGCAGCTTTCGCGGGCTATTTTCGATCACATAGCGAGAGCAGGTCGCGTTGGCATGCTCGATTTGCAGCAATCGCTCGGGATTTCCCAGACAGACTTTCTGTCCGGCCTCACGGGAACCATGTTCTTTCAGCGTCCACTCGCCGCGCGTCAGCCCCTCCAGTACCGCCATGGACGGCGTCTGGGCAGGTGCAGCTATCGCAAACCCCGACAGAAGGGCGGCGGTTGCGCTGATGATCTTTATCAGTTTCATGCCTTTCATTATAACTTTCCCGTCATGCTGGTTGCGTGGATTGGCGTGTCTATGGTCATGTCTGGCCTTCAAACATGGCAAATATTGTCGCAAATTGCGGCAATCGATAGGATTTTTTCGACAATAATGGCGAGCTGCCATATATGTGACAGGTCTTAATTGTTGAGGCTGGCGCCCGTTATCAAGAATGTCTTGCTGCAAAAAGCGCAGTTTATAGCGATATTTCCTTCGTCATCGACCATATCTTCCTTATCTTCCTTCGGGAAGCGTGCAATCACGTCCCTGATATGGTCCTCATTACAGCGGCAACCCTTAACGCACGCTTTACCGTCCAGAACCCTCACTTCGTCGCTCTCGCTGAACAGCCGCCACAAAATATCCTCCAGCGGGAGCTGGGTATCCGTGAGTTCTGCAGGGGTCACCGTGCCCGCCATGATTTCGACATGCTCCCATTCCGGATGATCCATCTGGGCGTGCAGACGCTCACGCCCCTCCTCGCCTTCGGGAAGATGCTGCACCAGAAGTCCGCCTACCGAAATCCGGTCATCCGAGCCGCCAATGGCTACCCGGATCAGAGTCGGAATCTGTTCGGACTGGAAAAAATAATTCTGCACGGCTTCCGCCAGACTCGCGCCTTCGAGCGGGACGATGCCCTGGTTGCGCCCGCGGGTCGCCGGCTGGTCAAAGGTGATCGCGAGATAGCCCTTGCCGAACAGCGCCATCAGGCTTGGCTCGACCGGCTGGGCGGCAAGCCGTTCCCGGTCAAAGTCGATATAGCCCCGCAAGGCCCCGTCCTTGTAGTCGCAGGCGAGCAGGTTGATCACGCCGGCCTCGGTCTGGGCCTGCATGGTGAGCTGCGCCCCTTCATCCTTGAGCAGCGCCCCGAGCATGGCGGTCAGGCAGACCGCTTCGGCCAGCACATCGCGAATCATCGGCGGATAGGCATGGGAGGCGAGTATCTGGTCCAGCGCCGGGCCAAGGCGCACCACGCGCCCGCGACAATTTCTCGTCGGGATCGCAAAAGATATGATATTGTCTGTCGGGCGGATGTCGTTCATCCGATCTGGCCAAAACACCAGCGCAGCACAGATTTCTGGGCATGAATGCGGTTCTCCGCCTCTTCCCAGATCACCGACTGCGGCCCGTCGATCACCGACGGCATCACTTCTTCTCCCCGATGCGCGGGCAGGCAGTGCAGGAACAGCGCATCCGGCTTTGCCTGCTCCATCAGCAGGTCATTGACCTGATAGGGCATCATGGCCGCCAGCTTGTTGTGGACATGTTCCTGGCCCATCGAGACCCAGGTGTCGGTGACCACGACATCGGCCCCGGCGACCGCTTCATTTTCGTCCCGGTGGATCGCAATATTGGCACCGGCGTCCTGTGCGGCCTTGATGAAATCCGCATCGGGATCATAGCCCTGCGGGCAGCCGATCCGGACATTGAATTTCATCAGGCCAGCGGCTTCGACAATGCTGTTGAGCACATTATTGCCGTCGCCCAGCCAGGCGATCTCGAGACCGGGCAGCGATTTGCCATGTTCGACCAGCGTCAGCAGATCAGCGATAATCTGGCAGGGGTGCGACAGATCGGTCAGACCGTTGATCACCGGGATGTCGGCGTTCGCGGCCATTTCCTCGATTTTCGCGTGGTCGTCGGTCCGGATCATGATCGCGTCGGCCATGCGCGACAGCACCCTGGCGGTATCCGCCACGGTTTCGCCGCGCCCCAGCTGCATCGAGCCGCTGTCCATGACGATGCTGGAGCCGCCGAGCTGGCGGATCGCGATATCGAAGGACACGCGGGTCCGCGTGCTGCTCTTTTCAAAAATCATTGCCAGCACATGATCGGCAAGCGGCCGGTCAGCGTCAGGTTTACCTTTTGGCCAGCCGACCCTCGCCGCCTTGCGATCAATCGCGTCGGCAATCATCGCGGCGATGGCGTCGCCGCCGGCATCGGCGAGGTTGAGAAAATCCCGGCTCATGATTCCGGCGCCTCATAATCGGCAGCCCCGGCGGAGAGCTTCTCGATGAAGGTCGCGATATGGCTGTCATCGATATTGAGCGGCGGCAGCACCCGGAGCGTATTGTCGCCTGCCGCCACGGTCAGCAGCCCGTGATTGTCGCGCAGATGGGCGACAAAGGAGCGCGTTTCCTGCTTCATCATGATACCCAGCATCAGCCCCCTGCCCCGCACGCCAATGAACAGGTCGGGATAATTGCCGATGAATTGCTCGATTGCCGCGCGCAGCTTTTCACCGGTTGACCGGACATTCTTGAGAAATTCGTCATTGGCGACCACATCCCAGACGGCATTGCCGGCGGCCATCGCCAGCGGGTTGCCGCCATAGGTGGAGCCATGGGTGCCGGGCACCATGCCGCGCGCCGCTTCCTCGGTCGCCAGACAGGCGCCGAGCGGGAAACCGCCACCGATGCCCTTGGCCGATGCCATGATATCGGGTTTCACGCCGTACAGTTCGTGAGCGTAGAGGGCTCCGGTACGAGCAACGCCGCATTGCACCTCGTCGAGAACCAGCAAGATGCCATGTTCGTCGGCAAGATCGCGCAGTCCCTGCATGAATTCCTGTGAGGCCGGACGAACGCCGCCCTCGCCCTGGATCGGCTCGACCAGGAAGGCCGCCGTCTTGTCGGTGATCGCGGCCCTGGCGCCTTCGAGATCGTCAAAGTCGACATATTTGAAGCCGGCCAGCAAGGGCGCGAATCCGTGATGCATCTTTTCCTGATTGGACGCCGAAATCGTCGCCATGGTGCGGCCATGAAAGGCATTTTTGAAGGTGATGATCTCGAACCGGTCGCTGCCGGCCGACTGGTGATAGGCGCGCGCGGTCTTGATCGCGCACTCGACCGCTTCGGCACCGCTGTTGGTGAAAAACACGGTGTCGGCAAAGGTCGTGTCGACCAGCCGCTGGGCGAAACTCTCACCTTGCGGGCTGCCGTAGAGATTGGAGACGTGCATCAAGGTTGCCGCCTGGTCCTGGATCGCCTTGGTCAGATGCGGATGGCCGTGGCCAAGCAGATTGACGGCAATGCCGCTGGCGAAATCCAGCGCCCGCGATCCGTCTTCGGAAATCAGCCAAGCGCCCTCGCCTCGGACCGGACGAAAACCACAACGCGGGTATACGGGCATCAATGGGGTAATCGTCATGGTCGGCTTCCTTTCGCGGAAAACAGAAAAGGCGACCCGACTGGCCGCCTCTCACATTGGGAGGTCCTTATATGACGCTTAGCGGAAGGGGTCAATCGTGGTGCGAACCGGCGCTTGCGCAGCGTCGAGAACCGGACGTGATTGACGTTTCAGATCAGTCAGACAGGGATAATTCATTTAAGCCGAAAGCAGATATGCGGTATATTCCGATTAAGCTGATCATGCACGCAGAAGCAACACCAGCAAAGGAGATGTTACAATGGACATGAAAACAACCGGTTCCCCCGAAGGTTGCCCGATGGGCTTCGAAGGCGGCGTTCGCTCGCTGCTTGGTCGCACCAACCGCGACTGGTGGCCCGATTCCCTGCAACTCGAAATTCTTACCCAGGGCGGTGTTTCTCCCGACCCGATGGGCCCCGATTTTGACTATGCCAAGGCGTTCAAGGCGCTCGATTATTGGGCATTGAAGGAGGATCTGAAGGCGCTGATGACCGACAGCCAACCCTGGTGGCCGGCAGATTACGGGCATTACGGCCCCTTCTTTATCCGCATGGCCTGGCACGCCGCCGGCACCTATCGCACCGGCGATGGTCGCGGCGGTGCATCGAGCGGACAGCAGCGCTTTGCGCCGCTCAACAGCTGGCCGGACAACGGCAACCTCGACAAGGCGCGGCGTCTGCTCTGGCCGATCAAGAAGAAATATGGCGAGAATATCAGCTGGGCCGACCTGATGATCCTCACCGGCAATGTCGCGATTGAATCGATGGGCGGACCCGTGTTCGGCTTTGGTGGCGGGCGCAAGGACGTCCATGAGCCGGAGAAAGATGTCTACTGGGGTTCTGAAGAGCAATGGGTGAATGAAGGCGTCCCGACCCGGATCCAGCCCGATGAGGGCAAGGCGCTCGAAAATCCGCTTGCTGCGATCCAGATGGGCCTGATCTACGTCAACCCGGAAGGCCCGGGCGGCAATCCGAACGATGCCGAGGGCATGGCCCGGGACATGAAGGAAACCTTTTCCCGCATGGCGATGAACGACGAGGAAACCGTCGCGCTGACCGCCGGCGGGCACGCGTTCGGCAAATGCCACGGTGCGGTTCCGCCAGACCAGCTCAGCGGCGACCCGGAATCGGGCGACCTCCATTTGATGGGCTTTGGCTGGGCGACCGACCCCGAGCAGATCGGCGAGGGCCATATCACCACGTCCGGCCTGGAAGGCGCGTGGACGCCGAACCCGACGCAATGGGGCGGCGACTATTTCCGGCTGTTGTTCAAATATGATTATGAGCTGGTCGAAAGTCCTGCCGGTGCCAAGCAATGGCAACCGATCAATCCGGACCTTGAGGATATGGCACCCGATGCGCGCGATCCGTCGAAAAAGGTCCCGACGATGATGACCACCGCCGACATGGCGCTGAAGTGCGACCCGGACTATCGCAAGATTTCCGAGCGTTTCCGGGATGACCAGGCGGCGCTTGACGATGCGTTTGCCCGCGCCTGGTTCAAGCTGACCCACCGCGACATGGGCCCCAAGGTCCGCTATCTCGGTCCCGAGGTTCCGGAAGAAGATTTGATCTGGCAGGACCCGGTCCCCGCCGGCACGAAGGCTTCGGACAGCGACGTTTCGGCTTTCAAGCCCAAGATTCTGGACAGCGGCCTTTCGGTTTCCGAACTGGTCAAGGCAGCCTGGGCTTCGGCTTCGACCTATCGCAAGAGCGACCATCGCGGCGGCGCCAATGGCGCGCGCGTGCGGCTTGCTCCGCAGAAGGACTGGAGGGTCAATGATCCGGACGAGCTGGCAAAGGTGCTGGCGAAACTGGACGACCTGCGCGGTTCGCTGTCAATGGCCGATGCCATTGTCATCGCTGGCAGTGCGGCGGTTGAAAAAGCGGCGAAGGATGCCGGTTTCGACGTCAGCGTCCCGGTCACGACCGGACGCGGTGATGCGACCGACGAGCAGACCGATGCGGAAAGCTTCGAGCCGCTCGAGCCGCTGGCCGATGGCTTCCGCAATTATCTGAAGGCCAAGGCGAGTGTGCGGACCGAGGATATGCTGGTCGACCGCGCCAATCTGCTAGATCTTTCTATCCCCGAGATGACCGTACTGATCGGCGGGCTGCGGGTGCTGGGAGCCAATAGCGGCAACAGCAAGCATGGCGTTCTCACTGATCGTCCCGGCCAGCTGACCAACGACTTTTTCGTTAACCTGCTGGAAATGGGAACGGTCTGGGAAGTCGTCGACGAGTCCGGAGACGAGGAATTCATTGGCAAATGCCGCCTCAAGGGCGACGAGAAATGGCGCGCGACGCGCACCGACCTCGTGTTCGGTTCGAATTCACAGCTGCGCTCGGTTGCGGAAGTCTACGCCGAAGACGGCCATGAACGGAAATTCGTCGATGATTTCATCGCCGCATGGACGAAGGTGATGGACGCCGGTCGCTTCGATCTGGCCTGATATTTCGCAGATCCCCTGGATCGGCCAATCACAGAATGGGCCCGCTGGAGACATCCGGCGGGCTTTTTTCTATTTAAGACCTGCCTTCGCGGCTTCCCAGTTGAGGCCATCAAAGGTCCTGGTGGTCGGGCTCAGCCCTTGGTCAGGATCAAGGCAGTTGAAATTCACGCTCCAGCCCTCGGGGTGCGACCGTGGCTGGTAAAAGCTCTTGATGCCGCAATGCTTGCAGAACAGGTGATCGGCCTGCCGGCTGCCGAACTGGTAATGGGTCAGGTCGCCCTCGCCCTTGAGCAGGGAAAAATCCTGGTGCGGCACAATCAGATGCAGAAAACCGGTGCGGGCGCAGATCGAACAATTGCAGTCCAGCAGTTCGGGTTCCTGCTCGACCTGCGCCTCGAAACGCACGGCACCGCAATGGCAGCCGCCGACAACAGTGGATTTCATTGTGCTTCCTCCCGGTCGCGATTTGTGCCGGTTCTCGGCTGAAAACGGAGCGACAGCGGCGTAATGAAGCCGCTGTTGTTTATTCTTATGCGAACGATAGCCTGCAATTTAGGATTGCCAAGCTTTGCCGCATAGGTGCGAGCCGTTTCCTGCGGCATATAGATACGATCGCGGACCAGACCATCGTCGCCTTCCTCGCTCCAGGGGTTCACCCGCGCCGTCGCATCGCAGACCCGTGCCGATGGTGCACCGGAACCGGACCGCGGCACTATCTCCACATGGGCAATCCGGGGCGTCTTGCCGGATATGCACAGGCCTGTTTGCGCACCGGACCATGTCGGAATGTCATCCTCCGCAACGAACGGCCAGTCATACCGAAACTGAACATAATGACCGCGCAGCAAATCGCGCGGATCATAGCCTTCTATCGGCACGTCCCACTCGCTTCCTTCATGCGATTCCCTCTCTGTCTGCAGCCAGATCAGTCCGAGCCCGATCAGCGGCAGCAGCAGCGCAAACGGGAGGAAGAAGCGACGATAGCGATTCACCGGGCATCTCCGCTGCTGTCCCGCTCGACAGCGGCAGCCCTGGCGGGAGCAAAGGCGCGCGAAAAGCGGTAGGCGAGGATGGCAATAGCGATGGTGATTATCCCTGCAAGTATCAGACCCAGGCCGCTGCTCAGAAGATCGGACGCCAGTTCGAAGCTCAAAAAGATAAGGCGCAGCGCAATGATCGCGACAACCACCTGGAACACATTGCGCCATGCGGAATAGATCGCGCTCCAGCCGATGGCAGCCCAGAAAATTATGAACAGGGTCGCATTGCCGAGAGCCTCTGTCGACTGCGCGATGCTGCTGACAAAACTGGTCAGCGCGGCAGCGACCAGAATGGCCGCGATGCTGATTCCGGTGGCAGTGCGGTTGAGGCGATAGCCGAGCAAGGCCGCTACGCTCCATAATCCCAGTTGAAGGCCGGCTATTTCGCCAGCCCGGCCCGCCGATCCGAAAAGACCGCCGATGGTGACACCGTCAGCTATCAATTTCACCGACACGCCGGTGACAAAGGATGCCAAAGCAAATTGGCCGACTTGGGTCCAGAAAGCCTCTCGTCCGCTCAAGTTTCGAAGGGATATGCCCAGCAGCAGCGCAAAAACCGGCAAGCTGGTGATGACGGCGACATAGGTCGATGGCAGATGATCGCCTTGCTGCGCATACCATCCCCAGTGCGCGATCCCGGTACCGAGTAAAGCGACAATCCAGAGCAGTGAAATCAGCCAGCCACGACCGACCAGCAACAACAAAGGCGAAAACAGAATCAGCCAGATCGCCATCGGTTGCCACAGGGGCGAGCTGGTCTGGTAGACTTGTCCCAAATGGCCAAAAAAGGTTGCCCCGAGAACCGCCAGAATGAACAGCAGAACGTCTTTCAGATAGAGGCCAAGAAACCCCTTGTGCGGCTGGAGCAGATAAATCCCTCCGGAAATGCCGGCGATCAGCAGCAGATGAACCACAAGACGGACCATGCCGGGAATTTCTTCCCAATTGGCCGCGACCAGGGACACTATGCCGAGACCGATAGCCAGAGCGCCCAGTCCGATCAGCGACCAGAGCCCCAAAGGCCGCGATCGATCCGATTCATATTCCCGGATGCGCCGCGCCGTGTCAGCGTCGATCAGGCCGGCATCCAGCCAAATATCCAATTTTCTGTCAGACAATCGCCGATCCCCGCAATCGCAAAAAAGCTGCGCGGCAGCGGCAGATATCGCAAGTTCGACATCCACAAACGGCATCGCTTTGCCGGGTCAATCGCGGACCTCGGTGGTATGAATGTCGATGCGGTTCTCCAATGTTCTATGCACCGGACATTTTTCCGCAATTTCCAGCAGCTTGCGGCGCTGTTCCTCGCTCAGATCACCCTGCAGAATGATCGAGCGGTCGATCACGTCAATCCGGTTGTCCTCGTTATTGCAGCTGCGGCAATCCTCGACATGGTCCCGGCTGTGTTCGAGCACGATATGCACGGCTTCGAGCGGGATGCCCTTGCGATCCGCGTACATTTTCATCGTCATCGAGGTGCAGGTCCCGAGCGCTGCCAGCAACAGATCGTAGGGTGATGGCCCGCTGTCGGTGCCACCGAAGGACTCGGGCTCATCGGCAAGAAAGACATGTTTGCCGACACGGACCGTCTGCTGAAACTTGCCTGCGCCGGTTTCGACCGACACCAGTGAAGGATTGGTGGCCATGCCTATTCCACCGTCACCGATTTGGCGAGATTGCGCGGCTGGTCGACATCCGTGCCCTTGGCGACTGCCACATGATAGGCGAGCAGCTGGACCGGCACGGCGTAGACGAGCGGAGCGATCAGAGGGTGGACCTTCGGCATTTCGATCGTTGCCATGCAGCCATCACCGGCTTCGGCGAGACCTTCGGCATCGGAAATCAGCACGACCTTGCCGCCGCGGGCCATGACTTCCTGCATATTGGAGACGGTTTTCTCGAACAGCGGGCCCGACGGAGCCAGCACGATGACAGGGACGGCCTCGTCGATCAGGGCGATGGGCCCGTGTTTCATCTCCCCGGACGCATAGCCCTCGGCGTGGATATAGCTGATTTCCTTGAGCTTGAGCGCGCCTTCCAGCGCCAGCGGGAAATCGGGTCCGCGGCCGAGATAGAGAACATCTCGTGCCGGTGCGATGAGATGCGCCATATCGGCAATCTCCTCGTCATGGGCAAGGGCGGCATTGAGGGCGGCCGGTGCTTCGGTCAGATGTTTGACCACATCCCGTTCCTCATCGCGAGTCATCTTGCCCTTGACGACCGCCAGATGCGCTGCGAGTGCCGCCAGCACCGCAAGCTGGCAGGAGAAAGCCTTGGTCGAGGCAACGCCGATTTCCGGACCGGCGTGGGTGGGGAGCAGCAGATCCGCCTCGCGCGCCATGCTGCTCGTCGGCACATTGACCACGACGGCGATTTTCTGACCATTTTCCTTGCTGTGGCGCAAGGCGGCCAGGGTGTCGGCGGTTTCCCCCGATTGGGAGATAAACAGGGCCAGCCCGCCCTTCTCGAGCACCGGATCGCGATAGCGAAATTCCGATGCAAAATCGAGATCGACCGGCACCCGGGCAAAAGTCTCGAACCAATATTTGGCGACCATGCCGGCATAATAGCTGGTCCCGCAGGCCACGATGGTGATGCGCTTGATATCGCGCAGGTCAAAATCCATCTGCGGCAGCGCGATCTGCTGCTCCAGCGGGCGGATATAGCTTTGCAGGGTCTGCGCGACCACGGTGGGCTGCTCGAAAATTTCCTTCTGCATGAAATGGCGATAATTGCCCTTTTCGATGGTCACGGCCGACACACCCGAAGTGGTTATCTCTCTCGCCACCGGCTGGTTGTCCTTGTCGAAAATGGTAGCTCCATCCCGGGTGACAACCACCCAGTCCCCTTCTTCGAGATAGGCAATCTTCTGGGTCAATGGTGCCAGGGCTAGGGCGTCCGAGCCAAGATAGGCTTCGCCATCGCCATAGCCGATGACCAGTGGCGAGCCGAGTCTGGCACCAATCAGAAGATCGGGGTGCGAGCGAAAGGCAATGGCGAGAGCGAACGCTCCGCGCAGCTGCGGCAGAACGGCCTTGACGGATTCCTGCGGAGATTTGCCAGCTTCGATCTGTTCGCTCACCAGATGAGCGACCACCTCGGTATCGGTTTCGCTTTCGAAACGCCGGCCCCGCACTGTCAGCTCTTCGCGCAGGCTTCTGAAATTCTCGATAATGCCATTGTGGACCAATGCCACTTCGCTCGTCGCGTGCGGATGGGCATTGCTGGTCGTCGGCGCGCCATGCGTGGCCCAGCGGGTGTGGGCGATGCCGACATTTCCAGGCGCATCGTCGGATTTCAGCACCGCTACCAGATTGGCGAGCTTGCCCTCGGCGCGACGCCGGATCAGTTGACCATCGTCGACCGTACAGACCCCGGCGCTGTCATAGCCCCGATATTCCATCCGCTTGAGTCCGTCTACCAGACGATCCGAAACAGGTTCCCTGCCAATAATTCCGATAATTCCGCACATGGTTCTCGGGTCTTTCGCTTCAAAGTGTATCGGCTAGGCGAATTCGCGGCCTATCGGCCGAGAGCCTATTGCATTTCGTTTGGCCAGGAGCTCGCCATCGCTCCCGGTTCAATATTCAAATTCCACGATATCATCACCCACATTGTCCGCATAGAGCTTGGCCTTTTCATAATCGATCGGGCGGACATCCGGACCGGCACAGGAATGCCGCGCAATCGTCCGGTCGCCCTTACGGACAAAAATGCCGTCCTCCATTGAGGGATCATTGGGTTCGCCAGCGGAAAAATTCGTTCGGATCACCCGGCTGTACACGACATATTGCGTGTCTCCGCGCAGGAACTGCAACTGTGCTTCGCCGCCGCCGGAATAGGGAACGGAGGCAAATTTCAGACGATCCGCGCTGTCCGCTTCCGGCCAGGTCAGTTCCGTCGTCTCGCCGGATTGGCCATAGCGATATTGAGCAACGGTGGTTCCGGTCTTGTTTTTCACGCCGCATATAGAAGCGATTTTCCTGTTTTCCAGCTGACAGGAAAACAGAACCTCCTCTTGCGCCGCGCACAGTCCGGTACCGGTAGGCGTTGCGGTTTTGCTCGCCTCTCCTTCCTGCTGTGACATCTTCTCTGTCGTCAGCGGAGCCGGCGAAGCAGTGGATTGCGTGGCGGATTCGTTAGCGGAAGCGGCCGGCTGCTGATCGCATCCGGCGAGAAGCAGGCTCATCGCGAATGTTGCAACAGGAAGCGGCCAATGAACCGTCTTCATG
Source organism: Parasphingorhabdus sp. (assembly GCA_030373505.1). GTDB lineage: Bacteria > Pseudomonadota > Alphaproteobacteria > Sphingomonadales > Sphingomonadaceae > Parasphingorhabdus. Next base: position 69,971 of record JAUCYS010000014.1, on the reverse strand, counting down.
ATTTTTTCTCCGCTGCCTTCTTCTTGGACATCGCTTCCCGGAATTTCTTCGCCCAGCCCGGTTTCACCGTCTGTTCGGCCCGGACCAGCGCCAGATCGCCCGCTGCCACATCCCTGGTAAGCGTTGCGCCCGCCCCGACTATCGCACCATCGCCGATGGTCACAGGGGCCACCAGCGCGCTGTTCGAGCCGATGAACGCATCCTTGCCGATCACCGTCTTATATTTGAAGAAACCGTCATAATTGCAGGTAATGGTACCGGCGCCGATATTCGCGCCCTCGCCGACTTCGGCGTCGCCGAGATAGGTCAGATGATTGGCCTTGGCGCCCTTGCCGAGAAGAGTTTTCTTCATCTCGACAAAATTGCCGACCTTCGATCCTTCTTCCATCACCGAGCCCGGGCGCAGGCGAGCGAAAGGACCGACCTTGGCATTGGCACCGATTTTCGCCCCCTCGATATGGCTGTGACCATAGATGGTCGCACCGCTCGCAATCGAAACACCGGGGCCAAATATGACATTGGGCTCGATGACCACATCCGCCGCGATCTCGGTATCAGAAGAGAACCAGACGGTATCCGGCGCAATCAGGCTGACCCCGTCGGCCATTGCCCGCTCGCGCCGGCGAGCCTGCCATTCACCCTCGACCGCGGCGAGTTCGGCGCGGCTGTTGACGCCGGCGACCTCGGCCGGATCGTCGACCTCGATCACCGCGCTTTTCTGACCCGGCAGCATGACGATATCCGGCAGATAATATTCGCCCGCCGCATTGTCGTTGCTGATCTGGTCGAGCAGGATGAACAGGTCGGTCGAGCGCGCCGCCATCAGGCCGCTGTTGCAGAGATTGATCCCGCGCTCTTCATGGCTGGCATCCTTATATTCGACCATCTTTTCGATCTCGCCCTGGTCATCGGCGATAATCCGGCCATAGGCACCGGCATCGTCCGGACGGAAACCGAGCACGACAGCGCGCGGGTCGGAGCCGTTGTTGAGGCGGAAGATCATCTCGCGCATGGTATCGGCGCTGACCATCGGCACATCGCCGTAGAGGATCAGCACATCGCCTGCAAAACCCTTCAGCGCATCATGCGCCTGCGCCACCGCATGACCGGTGCCGAGCTGCTCTTCCTGCACCGCGATCGCGACATTGCGGCCGGCCACACTCTCCTCGATCTGCTCGCGGCGGGCACCAACGACGATAATCGTACGCTCGACGCCGATTGAATCGACGGTATCAAGCAGATGATGGAGCATCGGCTTGCCAGCGATCGGGTGAAGAACCTTGTGCGTGGCCGATTTCATTCTTGTGCCTTGTCCGGCAGCCAGAATGATAGCGGCTAGCGGTCGGTCGGTCATGAAGCTACTCCGGAACAAGTTGATCGGTCATGGCCGCATCCGGCCTGTTTGCAGGGGCTAATGCCATGCTGCTCCGGCTTATGCCAGCCTGTTTATCGCTATTCTGGCCAACCTAACCCACAGGCTTCCCGCCCTTGCGCCACTTGGTCCACAAGTGCCGGGCCAGCATCAGCGGCGGCATCCGCAGCCAGTGCGAGCGGACATAAAAAGCAAAGCGGATCAGCTTGCGGGTTTCCCGGCCATAGCCGTCGCGGGCGAGCAGACGGCGGATATAGAGATAGTCGGCAAATTCAGTCTGACCGGCAGAAAAGCGATAAACCGGCGTGTCATACAGCCGGGCGGCAAGGCGCAGGGCCCTCTCCTTCTCCCGGCCCAGGCCATGGGTTTTTGCGCGGACGTCCAGTTCGGTCCAGAACTCCTCGTCCGCTTCGGAAAAATGCCGGAGCAACAGATTGATATCCCACAGATTCCGCAAACCGCCCGCAAGATCGCCATCGGCGAACAGATGGGCAATAGAATGGAGCAGCATATCGGCCGGTGCCATGACATATAGGCCATTGCCGAGCGCGATGGCGCTGTCGAGGATCGCCTGCGCATCGGGCCTCGGTCCGGCGGTCAGCGGCAATATCGTATGATGCACATCGATCATCCGGTCGCGGTCGCGATGGATCAGCGGCGGCAGTTCGTGCATATGGTCGCGATAATAGCGGTCATCATAGGGGTCTGGCTTGACCCATTCCCAGCCGGCATCAAGCAGGGCGGATTCGACGATCGGCAGAGCGTCACGCGCCACCATGATGTCGAGATCGCCGATGCTGCGCCCGACGCCGGCAGCGAGATCTGCCGCGACATAGGCGGTGCCTTTCATCAGCACGATCTTGCCCGGATAGCCGGCCAGCGCCCTTCGCGCGCAGTCCGCTTCCCACAGGGCCTGCTGGCGGGCGAGATCATGGGCGCCGATGGCATCCTGGAGAACGGCACGCATCCGGTCCGGCACGGGGACATCGGCGAGCCTGTGCGCCAGCGAGCCGATCAGCGATTCCGCGCGCGCGATGCTGATCAGTTCCGACCACTGGCCGCCGTCCAGCCTCTCGACGCTGGCCGGTTCCCGCAGCGCGCGGACAAGGATATGCGCATCGCGGATCATGGCGATCGGCTCCACAGGCGCTCGATCAGCTCTTCCGCCTGTTCGATCGACTGATAGTCCATCGCTCTGGTCGGGACCTGATCGACAAAACGGGTCAGGGCCCGGAAGCCGGCTTCTCCCAGCGCGACATAATTGGTCGATGCCTGGGTCAGACGGACGAATATTTCCGCCTGGCCCATGTCCCGCAGTTCCGGATCATGACCGAAACGGGGAAAGAGCAGCAGCGCCGGCCTGGCCGGCTCTCCCATCCGGTCGATCGCCGCTTTCGGCGGCACCAGATGGCGGATATCGCCTTTCGGTGTGTCCGTCATTTCCGGACCGAAACGGTCCGCCGGTGCAACGGTCTGCATCGCCCTGATGGCCTGATTTTTCAGGCTGATCAGCCGGGGAAAGGGAGCGATGTCGCCGGTATCAAGGTCCAGCAGTGCAAATTCATCCCCCATGAAACGCCAGCCCTTTTGCGCCAGCATCGCGGACAGGGTCGATTTGCCGGAACCGGAAAGACCGGTCATGATCAGCGCCCTGCCGTCCTTCTCGACGCTGCTCGCGTGGAGCAGCAGGTGCCGCCGCCAGCCGAGCGCCATTTGCAGGTTCATGCCCATCTCCGCCGCGAGCAGTCCCTGTGCCAGTGGCAGCGGCGCGGCATCGGGCAACCAGAAGTCACCGCCGATATGGACAGAGGGCCGGATGTACCGACGCCACGGCTTGTCCGGTTCTAGGCGAACGGTAAAATCAACCATATGGTCGCTCGGCCCGGGATAATCCCGGTACAGGGCCGCCAATTGGTCCAGCGGCTGTCGCCAGGCCGAAGCGATCCGGAACGCGGCCGGCCCGATCTGGAGCCGAATCTGATGCATCTCCGCCATCAACCGGCTTCCCGTGCGATCAGCCCCAGCGCGGCGAGTTCTTCCAGTCTGGCGCTGATGATATCGTCGGTATCGGCCCCGGATTCGACGTCGAATCTTGCCTTGAGACGCGTGGCAATTTCTGCAGCGGTTAACAATCCGCTGTCCATGACTTCCAATAGCGCGGGGGCCGGATCGGCCAGCATATGGGTATTGCCCGATGGCCGGTGAAACAGCAGGGTCATGCTGTCCAGCTCGTGCCAGATCAGGTCATCTTTCGGTCCGGCCCGATATTTGGGGGTCATCGTGGATAGCCTAAAATTCTGGTCCGACATTGCGGCCTGATAGCAGGCAAAGGTTAAAATGGGATGGGAATATCAGCGCGGCATTTGCAGGGACGCATAGCAGGTAAAGCCGGACTGGCCCGCCTGCAATCGCCGGATGTAATTCACATAGGCCTCCGACTGGTCATAGGAGGTGCCCGGAAGCGTCCGGCCATTCATTGCCTGACGCACTTCTTCACCACTGAAATTGCGTCCTGCTGGCGGAAATGCGCCCGGGGTGTCCGCCGAAACGACAGAGCCATCCGCCGCAATATAGCCGCCGGCGGCATTGTTGCCGGGAACCGGAATTTCGCAATTGAGGACGGACCCGGCGGTCTGCGCCAGAGCCGGCTTGATACTGACCACAGCAGAGGCGGTAATCGCTCCCATCATCAAGGCGCGACGGCGAGTGACAATTCCTTGATTGGACGCAGCATTGGCTGACGGCTCAGATGGAATTTGATCGGTCATCGGTTTCTGTCCATGATTGTCCTGATTTCACTTATCCGCCCATAAGCAGAAATTGCGCAAAAAGCGAGCCAAACAGTCTGCCGCCGGAATCCGCGTCTACAATCGGGACATAGACAGGAAAATCGTTAACAATGCCTATATAACGGAAGCGCCAGATCCGGCGCCCGAATATTCCCGTTGCCGATCTTGCACCGTCAAGCCTAGATGGGAAGCATGATATTAGCAGAATCGGCCAGATGACCTCGGTTTCTTCCTTTCGGTTGCTTGTTGCCCTGGTGTTTATCCTGGGCGGCGCCATTCTGGCGAGCCAGTTGCCGCAATCGGGGCAGCAGTTCATCATTGTCTTCGCCAGCGGCGCGATCGCCCTGTTCACGGTTCTCCAGGACCGGCCCGCAGCCTCGCTACCGGACCCGGCCACGCTCGAACGGCAGCGCAAGCGGATCCTGTATCAGGGCCGGTCGGAAGCCTATCAGGACATCATCAACCCGATTACCGACCCGATCCTGCTGGTCCGCAATGCAAAGGTCGCGGCGGCCAATCCGGCAGCGGCAAAAGTTCTGGGCGATCATATCGTCGGCGAGGATGTCAGGATCGCCATTCGCCATCCTGCCGCCGCCGACCGACTTGCCAACCCGGATGCCGAGCATAGCGGCGAGCCGATCCTGCTGGTCGGCGTCGGCAGCACCGACCAGAGATGGGAGCTGCGCATCAACACCCTGCAGGACGGTCTGAAGCTGGTCCAGCTGTCGGATCGCAGCAGCCGCTATGCGGCAGAGCGCATGCGGACGGATTTTGTCGCCAACGCCAGCCATGAACTCCGAACACCGCTGGCCGCTATCAAGGGTTTTCTGGAGACGCTGGAAGATCCCAAGGCCGGCAAGGATGACGCCACGCGCGCCCGATTCCTGAAAATAATGTATAATGAGGCCGACCGCATGCAGCGTCTGGTCGAGGACCTGATGTCGCTGTCCAGAATCGAGGCGGAGAAATTCGAAATTCCATCGGAACAGATTGACCTCAGCGAACTGGTCGCGGAAGCGCGCGATTTCTATATCAACAGCCGCGGCAAGAAAGAAAACGAGATATTGGTCAAGGCTCCTGCCGATATCCCCCTGATTTACGGCGACCGGGCACAATTGTCACAGGTGGTGAACAATCTGCTCAGCAATGCTTTCAAATATGGGAAAAAGGGTGCTCCGGTCACCATCAGCCTTGCCCCCAATAAATCTGGAACGATGCTTTGTCTCGCGATCAGCGACCAGGGAGACGGTATCGCGGCGGAACATATTCCCCGGCTGACCGAACGTTTTTATCGCGTGGACAAGGGACGAAGCAAATCCATCGGCGGCACCGGCCTGGGCCTTGCCATTGTCAAACATATCACCGAACGGCATGGCGGACGGATGGAGATAAGCAGCACCGTTGGCCAGGGCACGACCGTATCCATCATCCTGCCGATCGCGAGCAATTCGCTGACCCAGGGAGACCCCGGACATGCAGTCGCCTGATGCGGGATGCCGCGAGCCCGGAATTTTTGCTGACGAAGGCGTGCCCTGGTCCCATGTCACATATTTGTAACATATCTGTAATGATCAGGACATTGCCCCTGCCTAGAAGCCTGCCCATCAAGCCTGTGAACGCGGTCCCCGGCAGTATTTGTGCTGGGCCGGCCACAGCTCAACTGGGGACTCTTCCATGCTAAGAAAAATCGCTTTCCTTGCGACCGCCTGCCTTGCCGTTTCGGCATGTCAGGATCAGGCGTCCGGCGGTCAGGGAGGCACCCGGAGCGAAATCCGAATCGTCGGCTCTTCCACGGTTTTCCCCTTTGCCAAGGCGGTCTCGGAACAATTCAGCATCAATGGTTCGCATTCGTCTCCGATATTGGAATCGACCGGAACCGGCGGCGGGATGAGCCTGTTCTGCGCTGGCGTCGGAGCGGACACGCCCGACATTGCAAATGCATCGCGCCGGATCAAGGCGTCCGAGCTGGAATTGTGCGAGAGCAACGGCGTCACCGATGTCGTGGAAGTGCAGATCGGTATAGACGGCATTGCCGTTGCCCAGGCGAATGACGGCACCGCCTTTTCGCTGACCCCGGTACAGATATACAGGGCGATTGCCGAACGTCCGTTCGGCAAGGAAAACAGCGCCAAAAACTGGTCAGACATTGATCCGTCGCTGCCGAAATTCCCGATCAGCGTCTACGGCCCGCCCTCGACATCCGGTACCCGCGATGCGCTCACCGAGCTGATCATGGAAGTCGGCTGCGTGACGGATCCGGCGACCAAGGCGCTGAAGGACAGCAACAAGACAGAGTTTGAAGCCATCTGTCACGAGATCAGGGCAGACGGTGCCTATGTCGACGCGGGCGAGAACGACAATCTGATTGTCCAGAAGCTGAAGGCCAATCCGAACAGCGTCGGCATTTTTGGCTACAGCTTTCTGGAAGAAAATCTCGACAGCGTTCGGGGCATTCCGGTGTCAGGCGTCAACCCAACCTACGAGGCCATCGCATCGGGGAAATATCCGGGCGCCCGTCCCCTCTACATCTATGTCAAGAAACAGCATATCGGTGTGATACCGGGCCTGAAGGATTATGTTCAGGAATTCCTCAAGGCGGGAGCAAGAGACGGCTATCTGGTAAAAGCCGGATTGATCGCGGCACCGGATGATGTGCGGGAAAAAATGGCTGGCGTGGTGCAGAATATGACGCCTCTGGCGACTAGCGACCTGAAATGACCAGGCCATTGCCGGCACATTTCTTGCAGAACCATCTGAAACTAGGGCGGAACCAGATATAGTGACAAGCGCGACGCTCCTTTTCCTCGTTATCGGCCTGGGCCTTATGGCCTGGTTTTTCGGACGCCTGAAAGCGGCCGGCCTGCAGGCCCGTGATGCCAATGCACGCTCGGTCCTGCATTCGCTGCCCAATTATCACGGCTGGTATGTGGCCTTGTGGGCCATCCTGCCCGCCGTCCTTTTCATGACCGTCTGGAGCTTTGTCAGCCCGGCTCTGATCACGGACGCGGCGCTGACCAGCCCGGCTGCGGCGCAATTGCCGCAGGACGGTTTTGCCCGGGCCGCGATCCTGTCGGAAGCGCGCGCCATTGCCTATGGCAATCAGGTCAATGCCTTCAATCCTCTGTCCCAGTCGATGGTCGAGCCCTATCGCGATGCCATCGCCCATTATCAGATGATCGGGGCAATCGCCGCGCTCCTTCTGGTGTTTGCGTGCGGCGCCTATGCCTGGCTGAAAATCAAGCCGGATTTGCGCGCGCGGACCAAGATCGAGCGGGTGACGATGCTGTTGCTGCTGCTCGCCTCGCTGATCGCCATCATCACGACCGTCGGTATTTTCCTCTCGCTGGTGTTTGAAACCGCCCGTTTCTTCTCGATGGTGTCACCGATCGACTTTCTGTTCGGCACCGAATGGAACCCCAAGGCAGTCGCCGGTCCCAGGGGAGAAACCGGATTCGGCGCGATTCCGCTGTTTTGGGGCACGATCTTTATCGGTGCCATTATCGCGATGATCGTGGCAATCCCGCTCGGCCTGATGAGTGCGGTCTATCTCACCCAATATGCCCCGGCGAAATTCCGGTCGTGGATGAAACCGATCCTGGAAGTGCTCGCCGGTGTGCCGACCGTGGTATACGGCTATTTTGCCGCCCTGACCGTGGCGCCAGCGCTGCGCGACTTTGCGGTTTCGATCGGCATTTCCAATGCATCCTCCGAATCGGCTCTGGCCGCCGGTATCGTCATGGGCATCATGATCATTCCCTTTGTATCGTCGATGGCCGATGACAGTATCGCCGCCGTCCCCAGCGCCATGCGTGACGGATCGCTGGCCATGGGTGCAACGCAGAGCGAAACCATCAAGAAGGTGCTGATCCCCGCTGCCCTGCCGGGCGTCGTCGGCGGCGTGCTGCTCGCCGTCAGCCGGGCGATCGGCGAAACGATGATCGTCGTGATGGCCGCAGGTCTTGCGGCGAACATGACCGCCAATCCTTTTGCCAGCGTCACCACCGTTACCGCGCAGATCGTGCAGTTGCTGACCGGTGACCAGGAATTTGACAGTCCCAAGACCCTGGCAGCCTTTGCCCTGGGGCTGGTGCTGTTCATCGTCACCCTGCTGCTCAATCTGATCGCCTTGCGCGTCGTCAAAAAATATCGGGAAGCATATGAATAGTCTCACCGAAACCACGCGCCGCCCGACCGACTGGCAGGGCAAGGACATGCAGAAAAGGATTGCCGGGCGCTATGCCGCCGAGCGCCGGTTCAAGGCAATGGGCATGGCAGCGATCGCGCTGTCGGCCGGTTTTCTGGCCTTTCTGCTGGTGGTCATGGTGGGCAACGGCTTCCGCGGCTTCACCCAGACCGAGCTGCCGCTTCAGATCGACTTTCCCGCGGTCACCGGCGGGGCATCGCCGAGCCAGTTTGAGGGCCCGAATGCCGAAGCCAATCTGCAGGCCATGGGGCTGCGCGACATTGTCGATAGCAGCATTGAAATCCAATATGGCCGCGAGGGCGCTGAACTCTTTTCGTCTGGCGGCTGGACAGCGGTTGGCGCCAAGATCCTCGATGATCCCGAGATTGTCGAGCGGCAGGCCACTGTCTATCTGCCCGCCACTTCGGAAATAGACGTGGCGTACAAGGGTGACGGCACGCCCGCCGCCGAAGAGCAGGTCCGCGAACTGAAGGGACAGCTCTCGACCGGCTTCAACTGGAATTTCCTCAGCAATTCCGATGCCACAGACCCCATGCAGGTCGGCATCTGGGGCGCCTTCAAGGGCTCGCTGATCACGATGATCGTGACGCTGATGCTGGCCTTTCCGGTCGGTGTTCTGGCGGCTCTCTATCTCGAGGAATATGCGCCAAAAAACCGGCTGACCGATCTGATCGAGGTGTCGATCAACAATCTCGCCGCAGTGCCGTCGATCATCTTCGGCCTGCTCGGCCTCGCGGTGTTCCTCAATTTTTTCGGCATGCCCCGATCAGGCGCGCTGGTCGGCGGCCTGACGCTCGCATTGATGACCATGCCGGTGATTGTCATTTCCGGTCGCAACGCTGTCAAATCGGTTCCCCCTTCCATCCGCGAAGCGGCGCTGGGTATCGGGGCAAGCCCGCTGCAGGTCGTCTTTCACCATGTGCTGCCGCTGGCCCTGCCCGGCATCTTGACCGGCACCATCATCGGCATGGCCCGCGCCCTGGGCGAGACCGCTCCGTTGCTGATGATCGGCATGCGCGCCTTCATCGCCACACCGCCGAGCGGAATTACCGACCCCGCCACGGTATTGCCGGTGCAGATATTCTTGTGGTCCGACGAAGTCGATCGCGGCTTTGTCGAGAAGACATCCGCGGCCATCATTGTATTATTATTGTTCCTTCTCGTCATGAATGCCCTCGCCATTTATCTCCGCAATCGTTTTGAAACGCGCTGGTAGGCAGGACAATGCACGAAGATCAGAAAACACTCGAACCGAGCGAAAGCGTAAATATGACAGATGCGGCCACCCCAGCCAAGACCAGCGAAAGCGCAACGCCGAAGATGACGGCGCGCCATGTCGATGTATTCTATGGCGACAAGCAGGCGATCAACGATGTGTCCATCGATGTGAACATGGACAGCGTCACCGCATTCATTGGTCCGTCGGGCTGTGGCAAGTCGACCTTTCTGCGCTGCATGAACCGGATGAACGACACCATCCCGATCGCGCGCGTGAACGGCGAAATCAAGCTGGAGGGCGAGGATATCTACGCCTCGAAAATGGACGTCGTGCAGTTGCGCGCGCGGGTTGGCATGGTGTTCCAGAAGCCCAACCCTTTTCCCAAGTCCATCTATGACAATATCGCTTATGGTCCGCGCATTCACGGCCTGGCAACCGGCAAGGAAGATCTCGACGAGATAGTGGAATCCTCCCTGCAACGGGCCGGTCTCTGGGGCGAAGTGAAAGACCGGCTGCAGGACAGCGGTACCGCTCTCTCGGGTGGCCAGCAGCAGCGCCTGTGCATCGCCCGTGCGATCGCCGTCGATCCCGAGGTGATTCTGATGGACGAACCCTGTTCGGCCCTCGATCCGATCGCGACCGCCAAGATCGAGGAACTAATTCACGAACTGCGCGGGAAATATGCTATAGTGATCGTAACGCATAATATGCAGCAAGCGGCACGTGTTTCGCAAAAAACGGCCTTTTTTCATCTCGGCACTCTGGTGGAATATGGCGACACGACCGACATCTTCACCAATCCGCGCGAAGAGAAAACGCGGGATTATATCACTGGTCGCTACGGCTGACCTATTGATGATTAGGAACAATGATAGTGAATAGTGGCACAGAACATACCGTCAAAGCCTTTGATTCCGATATCAACGAATTGCGCGGCATGGTCGCCGAGATCGGCGGTCGCAGCGAGCAGGCGATTGCCAAGGCGATGCGGGCGCTGGAAAAGAGCGACCTCGATCTGGCCGCCGAAGTGGTGCGCGAAGACAAGCTGATCGACGATCTGGAAAAACGGATCGACGAGCTCACCTTCCAGACGATCGCGCTCCGTGCCCCGATGGCCGATGACCTGCGCGAACTGATTGCCACATTCAAGATTTCGGGCGTGGTCGAGCGGATCGGCGATTATGCCAAGAATATCGCCAAGCGGGTGCCGCTGGTGACCCAGACCCACCGGCTGCGTCCCATTTCGCTGCTGCCGTCGATGTCGAAGATTGCCAGCGAACTGGTCCGCGATTCCCTCGATGCCTTTGCCAGGCGCGATGCCGAGCTCGCCATGGAAGTGAACCGGCGCGACCAGATCGTCGATGATTTTTACAACAGCATTTTTCGGGCCGTGATCACTCATATGATCGAAAATCCCAAGGAGATTGGCGAAGCGGCGCATCTGCTGTTCATCGCCAAGAATCTGGAGCGGATCGGAGACCATGCGACCAATGTCGCCGAGATGGTCTATTTCGCCGCAACCGGCGAGCCGATGCCAGAGCGCACCCGGGGCGAAAACCCGACGACGCCGCTCGATGAAGCCCTCGAAGACGAGATCGACTGATGCCCAATGCCAAATTATTGCTCGTTGAAGACGATGCCGCGCTCGCCGAATTGCTGAGCTGGAACTTCAAAAAAGAAGAATATGACGTGATCCATACGCCGGATGGCGAGGAAGCGCTTTTGCTGGTGCAGGAACATCGGCCCGATGTGATCCTGCTCGACTGGATGCTGGAAAGCCTGTCCGGCATTGAAGTGTGCCGCCGTCTGCGCCGCTCTTCGGAAACCGCCAATATACCGATCATCATGCTCACCGCTCGCGGTGAGGAAGAAGACAAGATCCGGGGTCTCGAAACGGGCGCCGACGACTATATCACCAAACCGTTCAGTCCGCGCGAACTGATCGCGCGCGTGAAAGCGGTGCTGCGCCGGGTGCGCCCTGCCCTGGCCGGTGAAAAACTCACCTTCGGTGACCTGGAAATGGATACGGTTGGCCACAAGGTCAAACGCGCCGGCGACACGATTCCGCTCGGACCGACCGAGTTTCGCCTGCTCCGCCATTTTCTGGAACATCCCAACTGGGTGTTCTCGCGCGAACGGCTGCTCGACAGCGTCTGGGGACAGGACAGCGATATCGAACTGCGTACGGTCGACGTCCATATCCGGCGGCTGCGCAAGGCGCTGAATGCCAATGGCCGGTCAGACATCATCCGGACGGTGCGATCGGCAGGCTATGCGCTCGACACGGATGCCGCAGAATCCTGATTTGCCGAGTGAGCCTGCCTAGTCAGCGACCAGTTTGAGCAGCTTGCGTTCGACCGGGGCCAATACGCCCGACAGATCGTGGCCGCGCTTCAGGACCTGCCCCTGCTCCCCGACCAGCGACCACATGCCCTGGCGGTTGCGTTCCGAAGGCCGTTTTTCGATCCGGATCTGGGGACGCTCCGATGCACGGCGGAAGGCGGCAAATATCGCCACGTCGCGGCGCATATCCATCGCATAATCTTTCCAGTGGCCCGCTGCCACCATGCGCCCGTAAAGGTTGAGAATACGGTCCAGTTCCCGCCGCTCAAAGCCCACCTGCGACGGTGCGCCTCGCTGCGGAAAGGCTGCAACATTGGATTCGGAAAAACGCATCAGGCGCTGTCACGCCCCTTTGTCTCGCTTTCCTCGCCGCCGCCGTTCCGTTCCTTTGCAAAAGCCGCAAGGCGTTTCTGCATCTGTTCCATTTCGCATTGCAATATTTCCAGCTTTTGCGTTGCCGGATCGAAAATCTCGCTGCAGGGCGTTCCATAGGGAACGAAATCCTTCTGATAGTCCTTCGCCTCGACCAGCGTCGGTCGAGCGCGAACGCCAACCATCGTGGCACCCTCCGGAACATTCTGGGTCACAACCGCATTGGCGCCGACGCGCGCGCGCTTGCCGACCGTGATCGGCCCGAGCACCTGGGCACCGGACCCCAGAATGACATCATCCTCGATCGTGGGATGCCGCTTGCCACCGACACCATTGGCCGGGTTGGTGCCGCCCAGCGTCACGCACTGATAGATCGTCACATTGTCGCCGATATCGGCCGTTTCGCCGATGACGGTAAAACCGTGGTCGATGAACAGATGCCGACCGATCTTAGCGCCGGGATGGATATCGATGGCAGTCAGAAATCGCGACAGATGGTTGATCAGCCGGGCGAAGAAAAACAGTTCGCCCCGGAACAGCCAGTGCGCCAAGCGGTGCAGGCCAAGCGCCAGAACGCCCGGATAGAGAAGCACTTCCCAGCGCGAGCGCGGAGCGGGATCGCGCGCCTTGATAGAATCCAGATAAGCGCCGAGATCCCGAAACATATATTCCCTCCGGAGGTTGCCGAACGCCCAAACTAGGCACGACAGACCGCTATTTCCAGTCTTTTTTTGCAACGGAATGGCGACGGGACTTTTCAAATCGACCATTATCACTATATTAGATCAATAATCTCATACTGATCGAAAGTCTCGATAATGTCGACCTATCTACCCACGCTCAAACAGTTGCAATATCTCGTCGCGCTCAAAGAACATGGCCATTTCGGAAAGGCAGCGGAATCCTGCTTCGTCACCCAGTCCACTCTGTCGGCAGGCATCAAGGAACTGGAGGCGTTGCTCGATATCGTGCTGGTCGAACGCACCCGCCGGGTCGTCCGCTTCACAGAACTTGGCAACCAGATGGTGGAAAAGGCCTATCGCATCCTGCGAGAGGCAGAAGAGCTGTCGGAGATGGCCAGATCCGCCGGCAAGCCGCTGGCCGGCGATGTCAGGATGAGCGTGATCCCTACCATCGCCCCCTTCCTGTTGCCGCGCCTGCTGCCGCAATTGCGCAAGGAGCGACCGGAACTGAAGCTCTATCTGAAAGAGGAAACCAGTCAGGCGGCTTGCGATTCGCTGCATCATGGTCATGCCGATTGCGTCTTGCTGGCGCAGCCGTTTCCCTGCGGCGATGTCGAGTCCGAAATCCTGTTCAGCGACGAGATACTGGTGGCTTTCCCCAAAAATGATCCGCGCGATCCGCCGCTTCAGGTCGACCCCGCGCATATCGACGAGACCCAGCTGTTGCTGCTCGAAGACGGCCACTGTCTGAAGGACCACGCGCTGGCGGCCTGCAATCGCCCGGAACTGCGGGCGTCTGCCCGGATGATGGGAACGTCGCTCCACACACTGGTGCAGATGGTCGACAATGGCCTCGGCCTCACCCTGCTGCCGAAAATGGCCATCGACAGCGGCATATTGAATTATACGGATATCGTCGCGAGGCCGCTGAAATCGGACCGGGCGACGCGCGACATCGCGCTGGTCTGGCGCAAGAACAGCCCGCGGCGCAGCGAATTTCAGCTTTTGGCGGAAATCATGAAAGGAGCGCAGAACTGGGTGTCCAAAGCCCATGAATGAAACATGCTTCTAATTCTTCCATTTTCCCGCCGCCTCGATATCGGATTGACGCTCCTCAATCCATTTCGCGGCACCGTCGGCGCGGGTCTCCTTCTTCCAGAAAGGCGCGACGGTCTTCAGCTTGTCCATGACGAAGGAGCAGGATTCCATCGCCGCTTCGCGGTGATCGGATCCGGTCAGGACCAGAACGATATTGTCTCCGACCACCAGCTTCCCGACGCGGTGAATGATCGTCACCGCATGGAGCGGCCAGTCGGACAGGGCTTGCTCGGCTATTGCGGTCAGCGCCTTCCCGGTCATCGCCGGATAATGTTCCAGTTCTAGGGATGCCAGATTGCCGTCATCGCGGACCTGACCGATAAAGCTGGCAATGGCGCCGCCGCCCCGCCCGGCCACGCGCCGCGTTTCGGCTGCGATATCGAAATCTTCCGGTCCGACGGCGATCCTGATCATCCGCCGGTCACCGGGGGAAAAATGGCCAGTTCGCTTGCGGATCCGATGGGTGTCGCGGCAATTCCATAATCCTGATCCAGGGCGAAGCGCAATTTCCCCGGATCGGAAAAAATATCGGCATAGCCTGCGCCGCGCTCGGCGAGCAGCGTCACCACGTCGCCGATCGTCTCGATCCCGTCCGCAAGCGCGACTTCTTCCTGGTCGATGCCAAGCCGTTCCCGGACCCAGGCGAAATAGATGATGTTGAGCGACCGTGCCATCAGTCCATATGCTTCAGGCCCACACGCAGATAATCCCATCCGGTGATCAGCGTTAACAGGGCAGCGGCCCAGAGCGTCCACAAGCCGACCGTCTCAACCACCGCGAAATGCGGCAGACCGCCGGCGAGAATCAGGGCGCCCAGCGAAATCATCTGGAATCCGGTTTTCCATTTGGCCAGTTGGGAGACGGGCACGCTGACCTGCAGACCGGCGAGAAATTCGCGCAGCCCCGACACCATGATCTCCCGCAGCAATATTACAATCGCCGCGATGGTATGCCAGCCGTGAATGTCCCTTGTGAAAATCAGCATCAGAACGACCGCTGCGACCATGATTTTGTCAGCAATCGGATCGAGAAAAATCCCGAGTTTCGAGACTGTTCCCTGTGTCCGGGCCAGATATCCGTCAAAATAATCGGTGACCGCCATCAGACAATAGAGGGCAAAGGCCAGCAGATAATCAATCGGCAGGGGCTGCAGTGCGGTTCTGTCGAAATTGGGCCACAGCAGAAAAACCAGAATTGGCACCGCGAATATCCGGGAGAGTGTCAATATGTTGGGCAAATTCAGCATCGTGGCCTTCGCATAAACGGATTTGTCCGAAATGAAAATCGATTCAACCGATATTGCTCGAATTGATCGCGCAGAAATCAGATTGGCGGCTTTGACGCCGAGGCTGAATGGGCTAAGGATGCAGCCCGACGCGCATCTTTCTCCTCGAACAGAGATTTTCACCTTATGCAAAATACGGCGCATTTGCTGCGAACGAAACGGTTTTTGCCACTATTCCTGACGCAGCTGCTGGGGGCGTTTAACGACAATCTGTTCAAATTCTCGATGGTCATCCTCGTGACCTACGGCATTTACGACAGCGAATCCGAGGATTTCGTTTTCAATGCCCTGGCATCCGGGTTGTTCATTCTGCCGTTTTTCCTGTTTTCCTCGCTTGCCGGCCAGCTGGCGGACAATTACGACAAGGCCCGGATCACCCGCTTCGTCAAAACGCTGGAGATATTCATCGCCGTGATCGGCGGGATCGGTCTGTGGTGGCAAAATATTCCGGTCATGCTGACCGCCCTGTTCCTTCTGGGCCTGCAATCCACCTTTTTCGGCCCGATCAAATATGCTGTTCTGCCGCAGCATCTGCAGAAGGATGAAGTCCTTGCCGGCACCGGGCTGGTGGAAGCCGGCACCTATATCGCCATTCTGGCGGGAACGATTCTTGGCGGTATCATCATCGACCGCGATGGAAACGGTGTCGAGATTGCGGTTGTCACCGTCTTTGCCGTGGCCCTGATTGGCCGGATCGCGGCACAGTTCATGCCGCCTGCCCCGGCACAGAAGGAAGTCGAAGAAATCGATTTCAATTTTGTCCGCTCGTCGATCCGGCTGATCTCAGCGACATTGCACGTCCGCAGACTCTATCTGGCGATCATTGCCATCAGCTTTTTCTGGACCATCGGATCGGTCATGATCATCCAGTTCCCGCCGCTGGTCGAGAATGTGCTGACAGCCACACCGGAAGTAGCCAGCCTGTTCCTCGGCGTCTTCTCGATGGGCATAGCGATCGGTTCGATCCTCGTCAATCGCCTTCTTAAAAGCGAGGTCTCCGCTCGCTTCGCTCCAGCGAGCGTCATCGTGATGGGGCTCTTCGTTCTGATTCTCTACTTTATATCGCGCAGCTGGCAGGGCCTGCCTGATGGCCAGCTGTACACGTTTAAAACCTTCATCGTCCATGATGGCGCCTGGGCGCTGCTCGGCACGCTGGGAGGGGTATCGATTTTCGGCGGCATGTTTGTCGTGCCGCTCTACGCCTTCCTGACCACGACCGTCGACATCAGCCAGACCGCGCGCACCATTGCCGCCAATAATGTCGTCAATTCCGGCTGCATGGTATTGGGGGCGCTGGGCGCCCTGGCGCTCAGCATGTTGGGTGTTTCGACGACCGAACAGCTGTTGCTGGTAGCGGCAATGTGTTTGGTCGCCGCCTGGCTGGGCCATCAGCTGCACCGCGCCTGCGACTGACCGGCGGAGAATCCAGGGTCAGAAAATAAACGTGTAAAAGGCAGTGAAGAACGCGAGGAAGCTCAGCACGAACAGGCTTGCGTCATCACCAATCCCGCCAGCCTTGGGCACGGCTGCGCTGTCCAATTCCTGTTGTTCCTTTGCGATTTTTATCATGGTCGTTGGCAAGCGCTGCCGAAACGGATGGCTTATCTCTTCTTCGCGAAAAACAAGCGGGCTCGATCTTTCTCTGTTCATGTCGATTGGTTAACAATTTGTTACACATGTTTGCCAGCAGAAATTTGGTTTCGATGGTTAACGTCTTGAATTGGAACAGGCCTGGAAATGAGGCAGTTCCAGTGCCGCGGGTTAACAAATTGGGAGGCGTCGGCCGAGGCTGCCGGAAGCCGATTTTATGTATGCAAAACAGGAATCTGTGTGATCTTTGCAACGAAAGTCCAAGATCGTCGTTGTTATCAATATGGTGGTTGATTTCAGCATCCTATTGTGTCACTTACTCACCTGTATTGAATGAAATGCGAAAACCCTGAAGGAGCTAAATATGCGTTTCGGTAAAATTGGAATGGCTGCAGCCGCAGCCGCATCGCTTGTAAGTGCACCTGTTCTGGCACAGGCTGCACAGCCTGTTTCGTCGG
This sequence comes from Parasphingorhabdus sp., assembly GCA_030373505.1. GTDB lineage: Bacteria > Pseudomonadota > Alphaproteobacteria > Sphingomonadales > Sphingomonadaceae > Parasphingorhabdus. The sequence continues at coordinate 52,558 of JAUCYS010000014.1, read as the reverse complement.
TTGCACGCACCAGCGCCGCTGTCGAAGGCGAAAATGACGTTGAAGGTGGATCCGGTATCATTATCGCAATCCTCGCTGCAGCAGCAGTTATCGGCGGCATCGTGATCGCAGCCGACGGCAGCGACGACACGCCAACTTCACCCTGAACCTGTTCAGGCATTTATTTAAAAATGGCGGCCAATTTGGTCGCCATTTTTTTTGCCTCCCTTAAGGGAAAAAGCGCTGTATTTGAGATAGAATTTCCAATCATTGCGCTGTCAGCAAAGCCTTTGGTTGCACATCCGCACCCGATTACCCATATCCCGTTTCATGACAGAAAATCAGCAACATGGCCTGGTGCAATGGCACGGCACAACCATCCTATCGGTAAGAAGAAACGGCAAGGTCGTCGTGGTCGGCGACGGCCAGGTGTCGATGGGACAAACCGTCATGAAACAGAATGCCCGCAAGGTCCGGCAGTTGCACGACGGCTCGGTGATCGGCGGCTTTGCCGGCGCCACTGCGGATGCCTTCACGCTGTTCGAACGGCTGGAAGCGAAACTGGAGCGGCATAGCGGCCAGCTGATGCGCGCGGCCGTCGAACTTGCGAAAGACTGGCGGACGGACAAATATCTCCGCAATCTGGAAGCACTGATGATCGTGGCCGACAAGGATATCACCCTGATTCTGACCGGCAATGGCGATGTACTGGAACCGAACGAGGGAATTGCCGCGATCGGATCCGGCGGCAATTTTGCCCTTTCTGCAGCCCGTGCGCTGATGGATTACGAGCAGGACGCCGAGAAGCTGGCCAGAAAGGCGATGGAAATCGCTGCTGAAATTTGTGTCTACACCAATGACCAGATCACGATCGAGACGCTCGACAGCGAAAACTAGCGCCAGTCGGCCCCGAACCTATGAATGAAGAGAAACTGAGCATGCAGGCGAATCTGACCCCAAAAGCCATCGTCAAGGCGCTGGACGAACATATTATCGGACAGCAAGACGCCAAACGTGCCGTGGCCGTGGCGTTGCGCAACCGCTGGCGCCGACAGAGGCTTCCGGCCGAACTGCGTGATGAGGTCACGCCCAAAAATATCCTGATGATCGGCCCCACCGGTTGCGGCAAGACCGAAATTTCCCGGCGCCTAGCAAAGCTCGCCGATGCTCCCTTTATCAAGGTGGAAGCGACGAAATTTACCGAAGTCGGCTATGTCGGTCGCGATGTCGAGCAGATCGCCCGCGATCTGGCAGAAGAAGCGGTCCGGCTGGAGCGCGAACGCCGGCGCCAGGCCGTGCACGAGGCCGCGGCGGAAGCGGCGATGAAACGGCTGCTCGATGTATTGTGCGGCGAAAATGCCAGCGAAGCGACCCGCGAAAGCTTTCGCCAGCGGGTGGTCGACAATCATATGAACGACACCGAGATTGAAATCGAGGTGGAAGATACACCGAATATGCCGATGGACATCCCCGGCATGGGCGGACAGGTCGGGATGATCAACCTCTCCGACATGATGGGCAAGGCCCTGAACCAGAACCGCCTGAAGCGGAGGAAGATGCGCGTCGCGGATGCCTGGGACAAGCTGGTCGAAGAAGAATCCGACAAACGCCTGGACGATGAAGACATCTCGCGAGCAGCGATCATTGACGCCGAGTCCAACGGCATTGTCTTTCTGGATGAAATCGACAAGATCGCGGTCAGCGACATGCGTGGCGGATCGGTCAGCCGGGAAGGCGTCCAGCGCGATCTTTTGCCCCTGATCGAAGGAACAACGGTTGCAACCAAATATGGGCCGATGAAAACCGACCATATCCTGTTCATCGCATCCGGTGCCTTTTCGATCTCCAAGCCCAGTGACATGCTGCCGGAATTGCAGGGTCGTTTGCCGATCAGAGTGGAATTACGCGCGCTCACCGAAGCGGACTTCGTCCGGATATTGACCGAAACCAGAGCCAATTTGCCGGAGCAATATATTGCGCTTCTCGGCACCGAAGATGTCAAGGTCAGCATCACCGCGGACGCCATCGAAAAGCTTGCCGAGATTGCAGCCAACGTCAACGAGACGGTCGAAAATATCGGCGCACGGCGGCTCCAGACTGTAATGGAGAAGCTGCTCGAGGAAATCAGCTTCACCGCAGAGGATCGCGTCGGCGAGGAAATCAGTATCGACAAGGCCTATGTCGAGAAACAGCTGTCCGACGTGGCCAAGGATACCGACCTGTCCAAATATGTTTTGTGACGATGCAAGCCGAGCCGCGATTCGGCTCGGCCACGCTCGCGTGACGAGTGTACAAATTGCGTAATCATTCTCCCGGCCTGTAACGAAACCGTTCTGAACAGCGAACCCCTGCAGAGTTAGCAGAGGGAATTCCGTCATGAAACGTACAATCTTGCTCTTGTCTGCCGCAGCGGCGGTGACGCTTTCTGCCTGTTCCGAGCCGGCTTCCGGAGAGGGCTCCGGAAACAGCGACGCGGTCGGAAGCACGCCACAACCGGTCCTTGCTCCCATTACCGCAGCGGAAAGCATTGGGGCCGGACTGGCGGTTGGAGAGCAGGTTCCCTTGACGACCGGTTTGCTGGCCAAGGGGCGCGAAACCACATTGGGCCAGATCCTGGAGAACGGCCCTGCCCTGATTGTCTTCACCCGCTCGGTCGAATGGTGCCCTTATTGCCAGACGCAATTGAAGTCGATCAACGCACTCGTTGGCGATCTGAAGGATCGTGGCTATGCTCTCTATGGCCTCAGCTATGACAGCCCGGAACAGCAGGATCGCTTCATCAGCAACCACAAGCTGCAATATGAAATGCTGTCCGATCAGTCCTCGTCGGTGATCGACGCCTTTGGATTGCGCGATCCGCAATATACCGAAGGTCGCGCGGTCGGCGTGCCCTATGCATCGGTATATCTGATCGACAGGACCGGCAGGGTCCTCGCAAAATCGGTGTCCGGTGATTACACGAAACGGCCCAGTAACGCCCAGATACTGGCGCTCGTGGACTCGACCAGGAGCTAGTTGCTGGCAGCAGCCTCCAGAGGTTTCGTCACAGGCTCATTGTCATTGGCAGCGAGGCGGCTGGATTCGGGAAGGACAACCAGTTTCCATTCCTTTTTGTCATCCAGATATTTGAGGGCCAGCGCCTGCACTTCCTCTGGCGTAATCACCGTATAGTCGCTGAGCAGACTTTGCAGCGCGACAAATTTCTGCGGATTGAAACTCGCGCCTTCCATCTGGCTCATCCAGAAACTATTGCCGCTGCTGGCTCGGGCGATCAGCTGCCGCAGGGGTTCCACCACCCGCTTCAATTCATCCGTGCTAACCGGTTTCTCCCGCAGATTCTTGGCGATCATTTCCACGACCATGTAGAAACGGTCGATATTGTCCGGGGTTAGCTGGCTTTGCGCGCCAATATAGCCGCCCGATTCAAACTCGACGGGCCAGCTGTTGACCACCTGCGGGCTGTAGCTTGCGCCCTGCTGCGAACGGAGAATTTCGAACAGGCGGTCATTGAAAATCGACGTCAGCACCTCGAGCTTTCTGCTTTCCCTGATAGACTCCAATCCACCGCCGGTCGGCCATGCCACCATCGCGGCGGCCTGGTCCTTGTCACCCTTGTGAACCAGAATTTCCGGACCAGCCTGCGGCCCGGGGAACTCGGGCGATTTTGCGTCGACAGGAAGAGGCTTTGACTCCCGGCTTTTCAGTGCGCCGAATGTCTTGAGGATCGATTCCACTGCCTGGTCCCGGTCGAAATCGCCGAACAGCATCAGCTCGATCGGTCCGCTGGCGAGTATCGGCTCCCAGAACTGCCGGAAACTTTCGGCAGTCAGCTCGCTGAAATCGGCCTTGTCTGGCGTCTTCCAGCGAGGGTCCTTGCCGCGCACCAGCCATTCCAGATCACGTTCCAGAACAGCCTGTGGAGATGCTGAGAAACTGTCATAGCCGATCAGCGCCGCTGCCTTGCTGCGGATAACGGGCGCCGCGTCCCAGCGCGGGAACGCCAGCTTTGCCGCGATCAGGTGCAACTGGTCTTCGAGATCGGACGGCCGCGTATCGGCCGTAATCTCGAACGCGTCATTATCGATGTCGAAACCCAGTCCGATCCTGCGGCCGGTGGTGATTTTGTCGAGATCCTCCTGGCCGAGATCGCCCACGCCGCTGGCCATCAGCGCCATGCCGCCTGACCAGGCCAGCGTTTCATGACCGGAAGGCAGGCCGCTATAGCCGTGGCCGAAACGGGCGTTGACCATGATCTTGTTGCGCTCCGCCGTGTTCGGGAACAGCAGCACCCTGACACCATTGGTCAGTTCCAGCTGTTCGACCTCGAAGCGCTCGATGATCCGGGACGATTTGATCGCCCCTTTTTTGCCAATCTTTTTCAGTGCCTCAAATCCGATATCGGATTGCGCAACGCGCACGTCGCTGGCCGCTTCGACGCTGCTCCGCAACGCTGTGGCCAGACGGGCCGTTCCGTTGTCAATCGCGTCCGGGGACGTAAGCAAGGCACGGGTAGAAACGCCAGAAAACAGTTTGCGGGTCGATTCGAGCAGCCGCTGCGGCGTGTAAAGGTCCCGCATTGCGCGGAATATATCGAGTGCAACTTGCGGCGTCGCAACGGTTTCGCGAATGTCGACAGCATTGATAATATTGTCGGCCTGTTTTCGCGCCGCCTCGGTCTGATAGCTTTCCAGACCAATTGCCAGGGCGGCATCAAATTCCGCTATTTCGCGCGCGATATCCGCCTCCGAAGGAGCTCGGGTTGTAGCGTCCGCGATAACCGACCGGACATCATTGAGCGCGGCCTCCCAGTCATCGCCCAGCGGCACGATATTGATGAAGGTGCCATCAATGGAGCGGCTGACATCATCCTGGCCAACGCTGGCCTGCAGATAGCTGCCGCCTGCCCTCGCTCGCGCTTCCAGTCGGCGGTTGATCATCTGCAGGGCCAGCAGGTCTATCAATATCTGCTGATTGTAGACGACTGTATCGTCGACCTGTTCCCAGGGCCGGGCAACGACCATCGAAATGAAGCGCGGCAAGGTCGGCTCAACCACCACTCGGCTGATGTCGGAAATATCCTGCGGATCGCCGAAATCGGGAACAGTGCCTGGCTCGCCCTTTCCCTGCCATTGGGAAAAATGCTTGTTGAGCAGAGCCTCGAACAGGGCCGGATCACCGTCGCCTGCGATCACAATCACCGTTTGCTCGGGACGATACCAGCGCTGATGAAACAATTGCAGCATCCGCGGCGTCGCAGCGCTCAGGGTTTCTACCGTACCGATGGGCGCGCGGTTGGCCAGGCGCTGGCCGGCGAAGAATAATTCCCGGGTGGCGTTCTGCACTTTCATCTGCGGGCCGGCGCCCTCGCGCAATTCGGCCAGCACCACCGGACGCTCCGCATTCACGGCGGTTACGCTCAATCCCGGGGAACGCACCATACCGGACAGAATTTTCAGGCTCTCGTCGAGACTGGCCTCGGTGGCGTTGGGCAGATCCAGCTTGTAGACGGTCTGGGTCGGCGTGGTTTCGGCATTGCTGTCGCTGCCGAATGTCGCGCCGAGACGCTGCCAGACCCGTTTTGCCTCACCGTCCGGGACATGAGTCGAGCCGCGAAAGGTCAGATGCTCCATGAAATGGGCAAATCCCTGTTCTTCCTCGGTCTCCATCAGCGACCCGGCATCGACTCGCAAGCGGATAGACACCTGCCCCGGGGGCACGCCATTGCGCTTGACCGCATAGCGCATGCCATTGTCCAGTTCACCGAAGGTCCAGCTCCTGTCGACGGGGATGTCGCTATTCTTGTAGAGCCAGGGGATATCGTCATCATTCGCGCCCTCTTGTGCAAGGGCCATATTGGGCATCGCAAGCAAGCAGAAAAGCAGCACAAAAAAGGACAGGGGTGAAACGACAGATGGCATCAATATTTTCATGCAGCGGATATAAGCAGGCCCATTCTTACTGGCCAGTGAATATTCCCCGGTTTCGTGGGTCGCAACGCTCTGGTTTGTGTGTTTAGCCCTTGATTGAACGGCTGACAGTCGCCAGATACGAGATATGCTTATTGAAACAGAAAAAACACCGAACCCATCGACGCTCAAATTCCTGCTGGGCCAGCCCGTCATGTCCGACGGCACCCGTGACTTTGCATCCCCGGAGGATGCCGAGGTTTCGCCGCTCGCAGAAGCATTGTTCACGCTCGGCGATGTGACAGGCGTTTTCTTCGGTTCGGATTTCATCTCGGTAACATGTGGACCTGGTGCCGACTGGAGCGAACAGAAACCGCAGGTACTCAGCATTCTGCTTGATCATTTTTCCGCCGGACTGCCGCTTTTCAAGCCGGGCACTGCCGGCGCCATTGTCGTGCCCCCGGAAGAAGAAGTGCATGACGATCCGGAAGATGCCGATATCGTCGCCCAGATCAAGGAACTGATCGAGACCAGAGTGCGGCCAGCGGTTGCCAATGACGGCGGCGACATCATCTATCGCGGCTTCAACAAGGGCACGGTATTTCTCAAGATGCAGGGTGCCTGTGCCGGCTGCCCGTCATCCACAGCGACGCTCAAACATGGTATCGAATCGCTTCTGAAACATTATGTTCCCGAGGTTACCGACGTTCGCGCCGCATAAATCTCCGCAAAACAAAGGAAAAACGATGAATTCTCCCCTCGGTCAAGCCGCGCTGGATCAGCTTTTTCTGGAAGCACGCACCTACAACGGATATCATGACAAGCCTGTATCGGTGGATCAGCTTCACGCTATCTGGAATCTGATGAAAATGGGTCCGACCAGCGCGAACATGCTGCCGGCCCGGCTTGTCTGGTGCCACAGCCAAGAGTCGCGCGATCGCCTGGCGGACCTGTCGTCCGAAGGCAATCAGGACAAAATCCGCAAAGCACCGGCAGCGGTCATCATCGGCATGGATCAGAATTTTCACGAACATCTGCCGGAACTGTTCCCCCACGCGGATGCAAAAAGCTGGTTCGAGGGCGATCCCGAAGCCCGCAAGGTCCACGCGATGCGCAACAGTTCGCTCCAGGGAGCCTATTTTATCCTGGCCGCCCGGGCGCTCGGACTCGACACCGGCCCGATGTCCGGCTTTGACAATGAAGCCGTCGACAAGGAATTTTTCGGCGATCGGCCCCATGTCAAATCGAACTTCATTTCCACGCTGGGCTATGGTGATCCTTCGACGATTTTTGATCGCAGCCCTCGCCCGGAATTCGATACATTCAACCGTCTGATCTGACCGGTTGATGGGCGAGCGCCTTCTCGCGATCGATACCGCTACCGTTGCCTGTTCCGTCGCCCTGTTCGAGGATGGCGCGCTGATTGCTGCGGACTATGCGGAAATCGGGCGTGGCCATGCCGAAAAACTGATTCCGGCCATTGCCGGCCTTCCCGACCGGGGAAAGGCCGACCGGATTCTCGTCAATTGCGGTCCGGGCAGCTTTACCGGGGTGCGTATCGGCATATCCGCAGCAAAGGCTCTGGCCCTGGCCTGGGGCGCGGATATCCACGGATATAGCTGCCTTTCGCTGGTCGCCGCTCAGGCCCTGAAACAGATGGAGAGCCCGCGTCCGGTCTGCGTGGCAATGCTTGCAGGTCACGGCGAATATTTCCTGCAGAATTTTACTGCCACCGGCGAGCCGATCGCTCCATTTGCGACGCTCACGCCGGACGAGGCGGCGGGCCAAGTTGCGGGCGACGTCATCGCCGGTTCTGCCGCATCAGAACTGGCCGCGGCCACATCTGTCGATGCGTATTTTTCGATATTGCCAAATGCCGCGCATATCTCTTTAGTGGCTGGCAACATGAAAAACCTAGCTGCCAGACCAAATTACGGGCGTAAACCAGACGCCCAGCCAGCGAAAATCGTCTGAGCGATGGCTACTCGCCATCGCACCGGGGATGAGCATGGCTCTGGCCCCACCGATATACGGTCAGGCGACCTGAGCAATTTGAATGCGATCATGGAGGTGATGGATCGCGCTTTTCCCAAGACATATGGCGAGGGATGGAACCATCACCAATGCCGGTCGATGCTGTCCCTGCCCTCTGCCAAATTGCTGATCGCCGTTCGGGACGAGACGACCTGCGGCTTTGTCATCAGCCGTCAGGCGGCTGACGAGGAAGAACTGCTGATGATTGCGGTTGCTCCGGAATACCAGGGCCAAGGTATTGGTTATTTATTGCTCGACTACATGCTGAAAGCGGCCCGTGCAGATGATGTCGCGTCTGTTTTTCTCGAGATGAGGGCAGATAATCCCGCCGAAAAACTCTATACCAAATTCGGCTTCCACCGAATTGGCTTGCGAAAGGCCTATTATACCGGTCCGAATATGGAGCAATTTGATGCGGTTACTTACAAAGCAACATTAACCATTTAAACTAATCGATATTTGCTTTGCCAGTTGCAGCTTTGGCAGGATTGTGTAAATACGACCGCGCAAAATATGCATTATAAAAAATATAATGGTCGCACATAAGGTAGAAGAATATGACAGAGGAAGAAATTGCTCTGAATGAGACGTTAATAACGCTCACTTCAGACATTGTTGCTGCACATGTAAGCAACAATAGCGTAGCGGTATCGGATTTACCGGTTATCATTAGCAGCGTTCATGGAGCGCTCGCGGGTCTTTCGGGCCAAGCGGCGGAACAGGCCCGGCCTGAGCCAGCGGTTCCGATCAAGGCATCGATCAAGCCGGATTATGTGGTCTGTCTCGAAGATGGCAAGAAGCTGAAAATGCTGAAGCGCCACCTGATGACCCATTATGGCATGACCCCCGAAGACTATCGCGCAAAATGGGGACTGCCCAACGATTATCCGATGGTCGCGCCCAATTATGCCGAAAAGCGCCGTCAACTTGCCAAGGCCATTGGTCTCGGCAAGAAAAAGGGCAAAAAGAAATAAGCCGGTTTCGGTTGCACAGAATTAAAAAATTGCGGCATTTTTGCCGCAATTTTCCCTTTGCAATATCCGCCATGCCGCATAGAGTCCCAGCCAGTGTAACGGAAGGGTTCCATGCCGCAGAAAATTGATCTTGAAGCATTATGCGCCGAAAAAGGGCTGCGCATCACCGACCAGCGTCGAGTGATTGCGCGTGTCATTTCCGATGCCGAAGATCATCCCGATGTGGAGACCCTGCACGAACGGGCCGCTGCCGTCGATTCGCGCATCTCGATCGCAACCGTCTACCGAACGGTTCGCCTGTTCGAGGAAGCCGGCATTCTGGACCGTCACGATTTTGGCGATGGTCGCGCGCGCTATGAAGCCGTTCCGGAGTCCCACCATGATCATCTGATCGACGTGGAAACCGGTAAAGTAATAGAGTTTGTCGATCCGGAACTGGAAGCTCTGCAAAAGCAGATTGCCGAAAAACTGGGCTACCGCTTGGTCGATCACCGCATGGAGCTATATGGCGTATCTCTCGCCAGAAAAAGCTGAAGTGCCTTATCCCGACCCGGATGCACGGCCTTGTGACACCCATCCAATGGCCTATCGATTATGGGACGGAGCAACGCCGATGGGATATATAAGATTCGCATTGCGCATGCTGCTGCTGCTCACGGCCTTGGTCGTCTGCATCCCCCTCTATTATATCTGGCGCTTGCTGAGACTGCCCAATCCCTGGCCCCGCACATTCCTCAAGATCGCGGCCTTCGCCTGCGGCGCGCGAGTCAAGATCATCGGAACCCCGATCCGGCGGGATGTATTCTTCATATCTAACCACCTGTCCTGGGTGGATATCGCCATTCTCGGCGGACACAGCGGAACGGCCTTTGTATCGAAGGAAGAAATCGGCAACTGGCCGATCATCGGCTGGCTGTGCAAGCTGAACGATACGGTGTTCATATCCCGTTCCAACCGGATGGGCGTGGCCGAGCAGATCAACCAGCTGCGCGATGCGCTGGAAGAAACCTGGGCGATCACGATTTTTCCCGAAGGCACCACGACCGACGGCTCCACCCTGCTGCCTTTCAAGGCGCCGCTGCTGAAGGTCCTCGAACTCCCGCCTCCGGGCATCATGGTGCAGCCGATTTTCCTGAATTACGGGGAGAACGCCCTCGAGATCGGCTGGACAGGCGACGAAAGCGCGCCATCCAATGCATGGCGGCTACTGACCCGACGGAGCAATTTTCTGGTCGAAGTCCATTTTCTAGATCCGTTCGATCCAGCCCACTATTCCGGCAGAAAAGAAATCGCCGCCGAGGCCCGGCGGAGAATAGCGAAACCGCTTTCGGCTTCCCTGGGCGGTAAAGCCATTGTATAGGCGCGGTCTATGACCCAGTCTGATCTCAAGAAATTCCATATCAAATCCTTTGGCTGCCAGATGAACGTCTATGACGGCGAGCGGATGTCGGAACTGCTTGTCGATCAGGGGATGAGCGCCGCCAAAGAGGGCGAGGAAGCCGATCTGGTCGTGCTCAACACCTGCCACATCCGAGAGAAGGCGGTCGACAAGGTCTATTCGGATATCGGACGGCTGCGCCGGAAAGACGGCACGAGTCCGATGATCGCGGTCGCCGGCTGCGTGGCCCAGGCCGAAGGCAAGGAAATTTCCCGGCGCGCGCCGAGCGTCGATATCGTCGTTGGCCCGCAGGCCTATCACCGTCTGCCGGAACTGATGGAAGTGGCCAAATCGGGCAAGAAGGCGCTTGACACCGACATGCCCGCTGTCTCGAAATTCGATGTGCTGCCGTCGCGCGGCAAACAGGCGCGGCCCACCGCCTTCCTGACGGTGCAGGAGGGATGTGACAAATTCTGCACCTATTGCGTCGTTCCCTATACCCGGGGTGCGGAAATCTCGCGGCCGTGGACGGACCTGGTCGACGAGGCCAAGGCGCTGGTCGATGGCGGTGCGTGCGAAATCACGCTGCTTGGCCAGAATGTCAACGCGTGGAGCGGAGAGGACGACAGGGACCAGCAGCAGGGACTGGACGGGCTGATCCGGGCGCTAGACCGGATTCCGGGACTAAAACGCATCCGCTATATGACCAGCCACCCCAATGACATGACCGATGGCCTGATTGCCGCGCATGGCGACGTCGCCACGCTGATGCCCTTTCTGCATCTGCCCGTGCAATCCGGCAGCGACCGCATGCTCAAGGCGATGAACCGGTCACACAGCGCCCGAAGCTATCTCGACATTCTCGACAAAATGCGGAAAGTCCGGCCCGATATTGCGCTTTCGGGCGATTTCATCGTCGGCTTCCCGGGCGAAACCGATCAGGATTTCGAAGAAACGCTGGAGATCGTGCGCGCTGCCAATTATTCGCAGGCTTTCTCGTTCAAATATTCGCCCCGTCCGGGTACGCCCGCGGCCGGGATGGACGAACAGATCGCGCCGGAAGTGATGGATGAACGGCTGCAGCGATTGCAAGCCCTGCTGAACGAACAGCAATATGCGTTCAACCAGCAGACCGTCGGCCGCACCACCGATATTCTGCTCGAACGCAAGGGCAAGCTTGATGGCCAGTTGATCGGCAAGACGCCGTGGCTGCAATCAGTCCATATCATTTCGCCCGACCTGGAAATCGGCGATCTGGTCGAAATCGACGTCACCCAGGCCGGCCCGAACAGCCTGACCGGTCAAATCAGAGAAAGACTCGCTGCCTGATGGTCCAAAAAACAAAAGCCGCAACGACTGGAAAGCTCGTCAAAACGGATCTGGAATTTGATGATCCGCAAATTCTGGGCGATCTGTTTGGTGAATATGACCGCAATATCGTTGCGATCGAAAACCGGCTTGGTGTTTATATCGCGGCTCGCGGGACAAAATTGAAGATCGAAGGCGAGGAAGAGGCTGTCGCCCAGGCTCGCGACGTGCTGACCGGAATCTACAACCGGCTGGAACAGGGACAGGAAATCGACAATGGTGCGGTCGAGGCGATTATCGCCATGGCCGCCGATCCCCGGATTGCAAAAGTCGCCAAACAGGCGACCGCCGGCGATAGCGGCAACAAAAATGATGTCGCGGATGCGCCGAAGGTGATGATCCGGACCCGCAAGAAGACAATTTTTCCCCGCTCGGTCCGGCAGGCCCATTATATGGAAGCGCTGGCTCGCGACGATATGATTTTTGCGCTGGGGCCAGCAGGTACCGGCAAAACCTATCTGGCGGTAGCGCAAGCGGTTTCGCAGCTGATCAGCGGCTCAGTTGATCGTCTGATCCTGTCGCGACCGGCGGTCGAGGCCGGCGAGAAAATCGGCTTTCTGCCGGGCGATCTCAAGGAAAAGGTCGATCCGTTTCTTCGCCCCCTCTACGACGCGCTTTACGATACGCTGCCTGCCGAGCAGGTCGAACGGCGGATCGAAAGTGGCGAAATCGAAATCGCGCCGATCGCCTTCATGCGCGGCAGAACCCTGTCCGATGCATTCGTGATTCTCGACGAAGCGCAAAATACCACGGCTGCGCAAATGAAGATGTTCTTGACCCGCTTCGGCATGAACAGCCGGATGGTGATCTGCGGTGACCCCAAACAGGTCGATCTGCCGAGGGAAGCCGTGTCCGGCCTGGCCGACGCCGTTTCCAAGCTGGAAGGGATCGAGGGAGTCAGCTCGGTGCAGTTCGGCGCCAGCGACGTCGTCCGCCACCCGCTGGTCGGAAAAATTGTCGAAGCCTATGAAGGCAAAGATGCTCCAGACTGAACTGAACGCTTCTTCCGAATGGGAGAATGATGAGGACTGGACGGATTTGGCGGCGCGCGCGGCCAAAGCAGCGATCGGCGCGTCCTCCCATGCAGATCTGCTGTCCCGCAATTTCGTGCTCGAATTGAGCGTCAAACTGTCCGATGACAGCGAAGTTCATTCGCTGAACAAGGCCTATCGCGGCAAGGACAAGCCGACAAATGTCCTGTCCTTTCCCCAGATCCAGCCAGATCTGCTGGAAACGCTTGCCAATACCGATGACGGAGAGGCTCTGCTCGGGGATGTCATCCTGGCCTATGAGACCTGTCGGGCGGAAGCGTCTGCCAAGAATATCGCCTTTCGCGATCATGTTTCACATTTGGTTGTGCACGGGTCCCTGCATTTGCTAGGATATGATCACGAAAACGAGATAGAAGCAGGGTTGATGGAAAATTGCGAAATCAACGCATTGGCAACGCTAGGCATTGCCAATCCATATGCAGAACAAGCGCAAAACAGGTAATCAATAACCAGAATGACCGACGTTGAAAATGACAGTGGCTCCAGCACGACGCGCAGCAGCAGCCAGAACAGGGAAGAAGAAGAACCCGGGCGAATATGGCGGAGCCTGAAGGCTCTGCTGTTCGGTAACACGGATGACCATAGTCTGCGTGCGCAGATCGAGGAAGTCATCGATGATCATGAAAGCGATGCGGAATCCGATCCCAACGGCAAGGCGGACATATCATCGCTGGAGCTCGAAATGCTGCGGAACATGCTGCATTTCAGCGAACATCGGGTCGACGATATTGCGGTGCCCCGTGCGGATATCATCGCCATCGAGGTAAGCTCCCCGTTCAGCGATTTCGTCGATATTTTTTCCGAACACGGCCACAGTCGCATCCCGGTCTACCGAGAGAATCTCGACAATATTATCGGCATGATCCACATCAAGGATATTTTTGCGATCGTCGCCAAGGGCGGCCCGTTTCCGGATGATATCACCCCGTTCCTCCGGCAGCCCCGCTTTGTCCCGGAATCCATGGGCGTGCTGGATCTGCTCGCAGAAATGCGCGCGACGCGGATTCATCTCGCGATCATTTTCGACGAATATAACGGCACAGAGGGCCTGGTCACGATCGAAGATATTGTCGAGGAAATTACCGGCGAGATCGAGGACGAGCATGATGACGAGCCTGTCCCGCTGCTGGTCCAACTTGACGATGGTATTTGGGAGGCGGATGCGCGCGCGGAACTGGATGATGTCGGCGACATGATCGACCCGGCGCTGGAAGAGATTGACGAGGATGTCGACACGATCGGCGGCCTGTCCTTCGTGCTGGCCGGGCATATTCCGACGGTCGGTGAGCGGCTGGAACATCCGAGCGGCTGGATATTAGAAATTACCGAAGCCGACGATCGGCGGGTTACCCGCTTGCGCCTGCACCCGCCGATCAAAAAGCACAGCGAATAGCGCCGTCAGGCATCCGCCAGTCGAGCGGCCCGGACCCGCCAGGTGTCCGCGAGCAGCGGATTTTCTGAAAGCACCCTGAGCGCGGCACCCTGCCCCTTGTGCTGGCCGGCAATGATGAGGCTGAACAGCCGTTGCAATGGCCAGTCCGGCAGCGGGCGGTCCTGCTGAACCATCTCGTCTCCCGCCTGCACGCGACCTTCTTCCAACACCCGAAAATAGCTGCCGGACTTGGCGGTCTTGATGACGGTTTTCAGCACATCGGGCTTGCCAAAATGATGGTTCAGTTTCCAGCACGGCTGACGGGCATGACTGCACTGGATCAAGGCCTCACCGACCCGGAAAATATCGCCAAGGCAAAGTTCGGATTCGGTCATATGTTCACAACTGAAATTTTCCCCGAAGGCACCTGGCTGGTGCAGCACCGACACATCCGGATATCGATCCCGCCAATAGGCATAATGTTCCACCGGATAGAGATGGACGGCCTTGTCGGGTCCGCCGTGATGAACCGGATCAGCGACTTGATTTCCCTCCAGGCCGAGGAAACCGAGCATCAGGGGGCCATCCGTGGCGATTTTGGCAATCGCACTCATTTCGCCACCGTCGCGAAAAGGTTTCGGCGTGCCTGTCAGCACCTGATCAAGGCGGGTCCGGATCATTTCGTCCTGCTAGCGAAGCAAGTTCCCAATGGCAATTCTCTCCTGACTATGCTTGAAGCTTTTCCATGGAAATCAGTGACCTTCGCATCGCCCTCTACAGTGGTAACTATAATTTTGTGCGCGATGGCGCCAACCAGGCGCTCAACCGGCTGGTGGACTATCTGCTGCGTCAGGGAGCGGCCGTTCGCGTCTATTCTCCCACAACCGATACACCCGCGTTCGAGCCAACCGGTGATCTGATCAGCGTGCCGTCGGTCGCCTTTCCCGGACGCGGAGAATATCGCTTTCCCACCCGCATTTCCGGTGACGTGCGCAGGGACCTCCAGCGATTCAATCCGAATATCATGCAGATATCAAGCCCCGACCGGGTCGGACACAAGATGGTGTCCTGGGCCCGCAGCCAGAATATCCCGGTGCTTGCTTCGGTCCACACCCGTTTTGAAACCTATCCCCGCTATTATAATCTGGCCTTTCTGGAGCCGGTCATCGAGGCGATATTGCGGCGGCTTTACCGTCGTTGCGACGCGCTGGTGGCACCGTCGGAATCAATGGCCCAGGTTTTGCGCGACCAGCGGATGAATTATGATGTCGGCATCTGGTCGCGCGGTGTGGACCGCGAGATTTTCAATTCCGGTCGCCGTGACCTGCAATGGCGCCAGGCGCTGGGAATTGCCGATGACGAGCCGGTTATCGGTTTTCTGGGGCGGCTGGTGATGGAGAAAGGACTCGATGTCTTTTCTGACGCCATCGACGAGCTCAAGCGGCGCAAGGTTTCGCACAGGGTGCTGGTGATCGGCGAAGGCCCGGCGCAGCAGTGGTTCCAGGATCGAATCCCGGATGCCATTTTTGCCGGTTTCCAGCAGGGAAGCGATCTCGGCCGCGCCGTTGCGAGCATGGATATGCTGTTCAATCCCTCGATCACCGAGACATTCGGCAATGTAACGCTGGAAGCCATGGCCTGCGGCTTGCCGGTCGTGGCGGCCAAGGCGACGGGTAGCCAGAGCCTTGTCAAGGATGATGTTTCCGGCAAGCTGATCAACCCGGGCGCGGTCCGGGGATTTGCCGATGCCCTGCAACTCTATTGCGAAGATCTGGAGCTGCGCCATGCCCATGGTTCCGCCGGGGAAAAGCGCGCCGAAGAATATAGCTGGGATCAGATCAACAATGCTGTGGCCCAGACCTATATGCGACTGGTCCGTCAGCGGCAGGCCGGACATGGCCCCATCCAGCAGATTGCCGTCCGCTAGCCATGACTGGCCTGTTTGATGACGAGGAAGGTCAGCAGAGCGGCTCCGGGAACATGCCCAACGCGCCGCTGGCCGACCGCTTGCGACCCCGGCAGCTGGGCGATATCGTGGGCCAGGACCATCTGGTCGGCCCCGAAGGCACCATCGGCCGCATGGTCGCCGCCGGAAGACTGTCCTCGATCATTCTCTGGGGGCCACCGGGGACGGGCAAGACCAGCCTCGCGCGGCTGCTTGCCGATCAAACGGAATTGCATTTCAAGGCGATATCGGCGGTTTTTTCCGGCGTTGCAGATCTCAAGAAAGTTTTTGCCGAGGCCGAGATGCGGTTCCAGTCCGGCAAGGCGACGCTGCTGTTTGTCGACGAGATTCACCGTTTCAATCGGTCACAGCAGGACAGTTTCCTGCCTTATGTCGAGCGGGGCACGGTAGTACTGGTTGGCGCCACGACAGAGAATCCGTCTTTCGAGCTGAATGCCGCTCTGCTCAGCCGGACCCAGGTGCTGATTCTGAACCGGCTCGACAGCAATGCCCTGGACCAGTTGCTGCAACGCGCAGAAGCACTGGAAGACAAGCGGCTTCCGCTCACCGCCGACGCGAGAGAGGCACTGATTGCCAGCGCGGATGGCGATGGGCGTTTTCTGCTCAACCAGGCCGAAACCCTGTTCTCCCTGGATATTGCTGAGCCGCTGGATCCAGCCGAGCTGGCAAAAACGCTGCACCGCAGGATGCCGGTCTATGACAAGGATCGGGAAGGTCATTATAATCTGATTTCCGCGCTACATAAGGCGCTGCGCGGATCCGATCCGCAGGCATCGCTTTACTATCTTGCCCGGATGCTGGTCGCGGGAGAAGAGCCGCTCTATGTCCTTCGCCGGATCGTCCGCTTTGCCAGCGAGGACATCGGTCTGGCCGACCCGCAGGCGCTGATCCAGGCGCTCGCGGCGAAAGACGCCTATGAGTTTCTGGGCAGCCCCGAAGGCGAGCTGGCGATCGTCCAGGCCTGCCTCTATTGCGCGACCGCGCCCAAATCGAACGCCGCCTACAAGGCGCAGAAACAGGCCTGGAAATCGGCGAGACAGACCGGCTCACTGCAGCCGCCGCAGAATATTCTGAACGCCCCGACCAAGCTGATGAAAGATATTGGTTACGGGTCCGGCTACAGCTACGATCATGAGAGCGAAGAGGGGTTCTCCGGCGACAACTATTGGCCGGAGGATATGGAGCCGGAAAAATTCTATCAGCCGGTGGACCGGGGCTTCGAGCACAAAATCCGCGAGCGGCTCGATTATTGGGAGAATTTGCGTGCAAAAAAAACTGGTTAGTATTTGCGCCATCGCTGCATTATTTTCGACAGGTGCCTTCGCCCAGGATGAGGAAGCGGCGCGCTACGACCGCGCGCTGGCGGCGGGTTACAAAGCCCAGTTCATCTGCTCCGGCCTGTGGAACGGCGGCAAGACTCTGGCCGATATCAAGGCGGACGAGCTGACCGGAATCTATGACCGGATTGCGGACATCGTTCCTGCGCTGGCGGAGGAAGTGGACGAGACCGCACGACAAGTCAGCGTCCGCTTTGCCGATGATGCGCCGCCGCGTATTGCCGTCTGGAATCATAAGACCGGATGCACCGCGATGCCGATTGGGTTGGATCGGGCAGCGGCCCAGACGCCCGTCGTCCCTCGCGAACTTTCCGATGACCGGCCCTGGCCCATGGGCGACCAGAACGCTGTTGCCCCGGAAGCGAGCCGGTCCGCGGCGTTGACGACCGCTGCCGAACGTGCCTTCGAATCCAAAACCTATGGTGGCAAAACCAGCGCCCTGATGGTGATCAGAAATGGCCAGATTCAGGCGGAAAAATACAAGCCGGGCCATGACCTCCATACGGCGCAACGGACCTGGTCGGTCGCAAAGTCGATCGCGGGGACGCTGATCGGTCATTCCGTACAGCAGGAGATGGTCGATATCCATGCGCCGGCCAAAATAGCCGAATGGCAGAAAACCGGCGATCCCCGGGCAGCGCTCACCATCGACCAGCTGATGCGGATGAGCAGCGGGCTGATCAGCGATACCGCAGGCAATCGCACCGATCCGGTCTATATGGGCGGCGCCAGCGTATCGCAGCGAGCCACCAGCTGGCCCCTGCTCTACCGGCCGGGTACCCGCTTTCGCTACGCCAATAATGATATTCTGCTCTCGGTGCTGGCGACGCAGGCGCAATATCCTGAGCATCAGAATAGCGACGGAAAGGCACTGCCTGAGAAGCATGGCTTCGATCCCTATGGTTTCTTTCAGAAGCTGGGCATGACGCGAACCTATGCCGAGACCGACTGGCAGGGCCATTATATCCTTTCTAGCCAGGTCTGGACCACGGCGCGTGATCTCGGTCGTCTGGGCATGCTTTATCTGAACAACGGCCAGTGGAACGGCGAGCAGATGCTGCCGGAAAATTGGCGGGAATATGTCAGCACCCCTTCCGGCCCGCAGCCGCAAGAAGGCAAGTTCGGCTATGGTGCGACCTTCTGGCTGATGAATCAGTCGGAGGGCACACCAAAAGATACATTTGCCGGTTTTGGCAATCGCGGACAATATCTGGTGATCATCCCCTCGCTGGACATGGTCATCGTCCGGCGCGGCTATGACAGCAGCGAAAACCGGTTCGATATTGAAGCCTTTACCCGGGATATTGTCGCTGCGGTCCAATCGTGACCGGCACTTATCGCGCTGCCATCTGCACGGCCCTTACCGGACCGGAGTCGATCAAAATTCTGGAGAGCGAGCAACGCCCGTTAAATGACGGTGAAGTGCGAATCCGGGTCCATGCGGCCGGCCTCAATTTCCCCGACCTGTTGATGACCCAGGGCAAATATCAGTTT
Source organism: Parasphingorhabdus sp. (assembly GCA_030373505.1). Taxonomy (GTDB): domain Bacteria; phylum Pseudomonadota; class Alphaproteobacteria; order Sphingomonadales; family Sphingomonadaceae; genus Parasphingorhabdus. The sequence goes on along the minus strand of JAUCYS010000014.1, from coordinate 33,698 downwards.
CGCCCCGACCCGCCCTTCGTTCCCGGTCTGGAAGCGGCCGGAGAAGTGACCGAAGTCGCGTCGGATGTGCAGGACATCAAAGTCGGTGACGGGGTCATGGCTGGCGGCAAGGGCGGCGCGCTCGCCGAACAATGGATTGTTCAGCAATCCACTGTCTCTCCCCTGCCCCCGGCCCTTTCCTTCAGCGAAGGCGCCTGCTGGCAAACCGCTGCCTCAACCGCCTGGCACGCCCTCGTCGAGCGGGGTCATCTCCGGGCAGGCGATACCATTCTGGTGCTGGGCGCGAGCGGCGGCGTCGGCATGGCTGCCGTCAAGATGGCAAAGCATATCGGCGCCACCGTCATCGGCACCGGCTCGAACGAGGAAAAGCTGCAGGCGATCCACGAGGCGGGTGCGGATCATTTGCTGGATCCTTCCGACCCGGATCTGGCGTCCAGTATCAAGGAGATGACCGACGGCAAAGGGGTCGATGTCGTCTTTGATCCGGTCGGCGGCGACCTGGCGCTGACAGCGACGCGCGCGATCGCCTGGAACGGCAGATATCTTATCGTCGGATTTGCCAGTGGCGTCATTCCGGCCTTTCCCGCCAATCATGCGCTGATCAAGACTTACAGTCTGATCGGGGTTCGCGCCGGAGAAAGCCCGCGCCGCGATCCCGAACTCGCCAAACGACAGAGCGCGGCATTGCGACAACTGGCCGAACAAGGCGCGATGCGTCCGCATATCTCCCATCGCTTTGCGCTCGCCGACGCGGCCGAGGCGCTTGCCGTGCTTGAACGACGCGAAGCCATTGGCCGGGTTGTCGTAGAAATGGCGACAAACTGCTGATTTTTTAACAGTTTTTACACGCCATTCTTGCCTCCCCAATATTGGCTCCTGTCAATTGGCAGCAGAACATGCTATTGTCATATGACAAGAAAACCACCGAAACAGGGGAAGAAATATGGATGGGATGCGAATAGGCAATTATGCTCTGGATACAGAGTTGATGATGGAATGGGGTGAGAAACTGGGTCTTGCCCTGCTCATTCTGATCGGCACATGGGTGCTCGCAAAGGCTGCGAAATGGACCTTTGCCAAGCTGGTCGACAATGTGAGATTTCTGCAGCGTGACACATCATCCGGAACGTCTGTCGGCGAGGCGCTCGGCAAGATCGTCTCCTTGCTGATCTGGCTGTTCGGGCTGCTGATCATATTGCGTGTTCTGGGACTGGGCGGTGTCGATGCCCCTATCCAGACCTTGCTCAACTCGATCATGGCCTTTGTGCCCAATCTTCTTGGCGCAGCGATCATATTCTTCATCGGAGTCGTGGTTGCGCGGATTGTCAGGGACCTTGTCGTGACATTCCTGCAGACGGTCGATTTTGACAAATGGGCCAATCGCGGAGGCATTGATACAGTCACCGGCAATTCTGCGATCAGCAAGACGATCGGGACCATCATCTATGTTTTGATCATCATCCCGGTCGCGATCCTGGCGCTGGAAGCGTTGAACCTGGAATCGGTTTCCGGACCGGCCAGTGACATGCTGCGCATGATCCTCGAGGCAATTCCCAATATCATTGGCGCTGCCATCATCCTCGGCATCGGCTATCTGATCAGCAGGTTCGTGGTTCAGATCATCACCGAGATTCTGCCCGGCCTTGGCGTCGATCAGTCGGTTGCTGCGCTCGACATCCTACCGGCTCATACCTCGCTGACCTCCGTAGTGGCACGAATTGCCCAGATCGCGATCATGCTGTTTTTCGCGATCGCGGCCATGCGCTTGCTCGGTTTTGCCGAACTGACATCGATCCTGGATCAGATACTCGAGCTTGGCGGACGGGTCATTTTTGGCGCGATCGTCATCGCCGTGGGTTTCATGATTGCCAATCTGCTTTCGCGGGTCATCGGCGGTGCCGCCGAAGGTGGTATGGCCGGGACGATTGTCCGCTATGCAACGATCATCCTGTTCACCTTCATGGGCCTTCAGTTCATGGGCGTGGGAGAGGAAATCGTGCAAACCGCGTTTACCGCACTGGTCATCGGTGGTGCGGCAGCAGCTGCCATTGCCTTTGGCTGGGGTGGACGCCATGTTGCCGGCAAGGTTCTGGAAGATCTCCATGCCAATCCGCCGAAGCCGAAAGCACCGGTCGCCCGCAAGCCAGTGGCAACCGAACCTGCGCCGCGCAAGCCTGCGGCACGGAAACCCGCTTCTAAGAAATAGGCGCTGCGCACCGGATAAAAAAGGGCGGGTCCGAGAGGGCCTGCTCTTTTCTTTTGGCCCGCTGGTCCGCTAGAGAGGGACTGTGCGACACTTCTCCCATTTTGCCTGCGTGGACTGGTCCGGTGCCAGATCGGAACGGCCGAACGGTATCGCGGTGGCGATGATCGGGCCGGACGGCCCTCCTTCCCTGCTGTCTCCGCAACCGCGCTGGTCGCGCGCCGATATTCTGGCATGGCTGCTTCGCCTCGCGGAAACCGGCCAGGATATATTGATCGGTTTCGACCTGTCGATGTCCCTGCCCTTCGTCGACCAGGGGGCCTATTTTCCGGAATGGCAGCATAGTCCGGACGACGCGAAATCGCTCTGGGATATGGTCGATCGCCTGTGCAGCGACGATCCCCATCTGAGTGTGCCGAGCTTCCTCGATCACCCCGAGGCGAGCCGCCATTTCCGGCACAGCCGGGACCATGTGGGCGACCTGTTCGAAACCGGGGTTGGACGTCTGCGGGAGGTTGAGCGCTATCAGCGGGAGACAAAACAGGCCAACAGCGCGAGCTGCTTCAATCTGGTCGGTGCGGCACAGGTCGGCAAATCCAGTCTTACGGGCATGCGATTGCTGCACCAGTTGCGCGGCGCAATTCCGGTCTGGCCTTTTGATCCCGTTCCCGACCGGGGTCCTGTCATCATCGAGATTTATACGACTGTCGCTGCCCTGGCGGCGGGCCTGCCAAAGGGACGCAGCAAGGTTCGGGATCGCGGCGGTCTGGAAGAGGCGCTGACCGAACTGGAGACGGCACTGCCGGCACCGCTGCAGCACTATGACGACCATAGCACCGACGCGCTGATCACCGCCGCCTGGATGAAGCGGACTGCACCGCACCAGGAGCTATGGACGCCCCCTGCAATGACAGCGGAGATCGCGCAAAAAGAGGGCTGGACCTTTGGCGTGGTTTGACGCTAATAGCGCGCAGCAAATCCAGTGCATGCCGAATTAGCTCAGCTGGTAGAGCAACCGCCTTGTAAGCGGTAGGTCATCCGTTCGAGTCGGATATTCGGCACCAGCCCTCCTTTCGGGCACTCCACATTTCATTGGCAGCGCGGAAAGTCCGCTGCGGTCTATTTCCTCCACACACCATCTTCATGCCGAACAGGAGTAAAGTGCAAGTCTCTTCGCTTCAGCCTCTCTTCCAGAATTACTTCATAGCTATTTGACACTTTCGGCCTATGGTCGGGCTATGGTCTTTCTCCGTTTCATTGTCCCAACGCTGATGCTTTGCGCAATCCCGACGGTTGCTGTTCAGGCACATGGCGGACGGACCGCCGCCGACGGTTGCCATAATGATCGAAAAAATGGCGGCAGGCACTGTCACGGCGGGGGAACCGCTTCTCCACAGCCGGCCCGTCCCACAGGTCCCCGGGATTATTATCCCAATTGTGCGGCAGCCAGAGCCGCAGGTCCGACACCGATATATCGGGGACAGCGAGGCTACGGCGCCCATCTCGACGGGGACGGCGACGGCATAGCCTGTGAATGACACAAGCTGTGACGATTTCGGAACTGTCTGCCGTTTTCCTGCATTGGTGAAGCGGAAAGGAGGCATTTTTATGCGCAATCATCCGATATTCACCGCCTTGGCTCTGCCGCTTGCTTTAGCAGGATGCGCGACCGCCGAGCGGGACGCTCCTGTCGACACAGCTGAGAGCCAGGCCCGTTCCTGCTTTTTCCTGAATCAGGTGTCCGGATTTAATGATGCACCCGATATCGAAAGAGGCAGCGACCGGATAATCGTCAATGTCAGCGTCAATGACAAATATCTGTTCGAAACCTTCGGATCCTGTCCGGACCTCAACTGGACTCAAACCATCGGCTTTGACCAGAGAGGCCCCGGCCAGATTTGCCAGGGCATAGATGTCGATCTTGTTGTCCCCACCTCAATCGGGCCGCAACGTTGCCCGGTGCGCATGATCAGCAAGCTCAGCAAGGCTGAGATTGACGCTATGAAATGATGCGACACGCAAGGAAGGGCGAGCCCCCTGGCTGGAGGAAATGGCGACTTTCGCTTGCCCTGATCCCGATCGGACTGATGTTCGCCTGTTCCGAACAGAAGCCGGACGAGGTTTCACAGGCGATAAAGGAAGAAACTTCTCCGGTCGGTGAGGACCGGGACCAGATCGTGGGCGATGATGAGCAGTGGCGCCACTATACCAACGCGCGCTTTGACTTCGCTGTCGAAGTGCCTCCCGGATTTTTGCCTCTTGCCGGGCCACAAAATGGAGATGGAAGAATTTTCGTCAAGGACGGAAGCCGTCTGCGGGTTTCCGGTCGGTATAATCTCGATTCGGAATTTGATGATCAGATCAACGATGCCAGCAAGGGCCTCACACTTCTGTCGCACGACAAGCCGTCGCCGGTAACATGGCGAGCGACCGCACAACTGGCGACGGGCGAGCGGGTCGGACTGATGCTTGCCCGCGGGGCTGAAAGAATCGTTACGGCCCGCTTCACCTATCCCGACGACGATCCGACGGCAGAGAAGCAAGCCAGTCGAACGCTGGATAGTCTGCGGTTTCTGGCGCATGCCGGTCCCCTCACCTATCGATACCAGCCCACGCGCTTTGCCAGCAAACCGGTCGTCTTCTCGCTTCCCGGGGAGCGTGCGTGGCCGGTCGACGGTGCCAAGCTGATCCCCTGGGAGCGGGCCAGCCAGTTGGGCAAGCCAATCTGCCGCTACGGATTATCCGGACAAAAGCAGATCTGTAGTGCGAAAAAGGAAGCCGGACTGACCTTCGCAGTTATCGACCGTCCGCTCGCTCGGCTGCGCAAGCAATTTCCCGAAGCGCTTGCCGAACCGTCGAAGCTGGCAGGGCGCGAGGCACTGAAGATCACCGAACAGGCCGAAGGAAGCGGCATATCCTATAGTCTGATCCCGGCTGGTTCGCGAACGGTCGCGGTTGTCCGGAGCTGGCGCCAGGATAGCGAAAAAACCGGCTATCAGGAAATTTTGCAGGACCTCTCCTTCGAGACGGAACCGGACGTCGGGTCATCCCGCGATGGAAGCGCCGGACCGACGCGCTAAAAGTCCTTTGCCAGTCAAGAGAGACGTAGAAAGCCCCGACATACGCTACCGGTCTGACCTCAAAAAAAGCCCCGCCGGTTTCCCGGCAGGGCCTCCAGTTCAACCTGAGCCTGCAATTAGAACTTGAAGCCGGCACCAATACCGTAGCGGCGCGGTTCCAGCGTGAAGATGTTGGTATAGAGACCGGAAGACTGGTCGGTCACATAGAGCCCGGTTTCCGCGTTGCTGTCGAAGATATTCTGGATGAAACCCCGAATATACCAGCGATCCTCGGCACCGTTCAGCTGGATCTGGGCATTGGCCTGCGCGTAGCCCTTGAGCCGATTGACATTGCCGTTGAAGATACTGCCGAAACTTTCCCCGGTATAAGCCAGGTCAACCCGTGGTACCAGGCTCATCCCGTTGTCAAAGTTCATCGAATATTGCACGCCAACGGAGAATTTATACTGCGGTGCCTGAGGCAGCTGGTTACCCTTGATGTTCTTTGGAACACCGGCAGCGAAATATTCGATTCCGCCGAAGGCTGCCGGATCAACACCTGCCCCGGCAAAGGCCCCTTGTGCCGCAGCATCCAGCACAGCGCAAACCCCGAAGGCACCGGTGGAAGCGATACCGCCGTTGGCCGGGAATGCGGTAGTCGGCTGCAGACCGGCTCCAGCTGCGAGACCGGGCACCAGTCCTGCGTTGATCGCACCGTTTATGGTGTTGACGAAAGCATTCACCCCTGCGGCATTGCCGGATGTGGAAGCCACAGCGCAATTTGACGCGTTGGTGATATCCTTGATGATAACCGCATCGGAACGGCCGCCACCAAAGTCACGCGGGTCGCTGTTGAACGTGTCTCCCTTGACCTTGGTATGCAGATAACTGAAGCCCAGGTTGATCGTCCAGTCCGGATCCGGACGGACAATGGCCTCGACTTCCGCCCCGTAAATATCGGCATCGATATTCTCGTTAACCGCGGTACGGGCAACAATTTTGCTGAGCTGCAGGTCATTATATTTATAGTAAAAAGCGGTCAAATTCAGCTGCAGCGCACCATTGCCAAAGCTGTTTTTCGAACCAATTTCAAACGCATCAACCTTCTCTGGAAGGAAAGACTCCGGAACCGCAAAAATCGGCTGCAGTGGCGGATTTATACCGCCCGATTTATAGCCGCGCGAATAGGAGGCATAGACCAGATTATCATCGGTGATTTTATAATCGAGCACCGCCCGGCCCGTGATCTCGTTATATTTGACTGAACGATTCTGAAAAATCTGATTGCCTGGCGTGCCCGGATCGGCGTCAAAAGACCCGACGAAAGGCGATTCAAATGCATTGCTTGTTTGGCCATAAGGCACAAGGAAACTGGCCAGCGTGGAACGAGCCTGAACATTTTTCTTGTCATTATTATATCGCAACCCGCCGGTCAGCTTCAGTTTGTCGCTGATGTCGAAATAGACTTCACCGAACAGACCATAAGATTTGACCGTCAGATCGTCGGTATTGTTGCGAAAATAGGGCGTTCCAAGAAATGCCGGCGGCAAACCACCACCCAGAGCGGTAAAACTGCCGAGCACGCCAGCGACATAGTCGATCGCAAAGGCATTCACATAATAGCTGTTCTCCGAGAGATGATAGTCGGCATAGATTCCACCCACCAGAAAATTGAAGGGTCCGTCCAGATCACTCGAGATAATGGCTTCCGCTGACCAGCTGCTATTAACCTGATTCGACCGGTCATACTGGAGCGGCGTGGTTGCGCAATTGCGGTTGCCGCCGAACGACCCGAGACCGATCATGTCCGTATCGGATGTACATAATACACCATTCGGCCCGTCGGGAATAATCGCAGCAGCAATCGGTGCAAAATAGGATGCGGGAAGACCGGGTATCAGCCCCGCAGCGGCAGCCGCCAGCGTATTCAGTCCGGGGGCATAGTTATCGCGCCGACCGATATTGTTATTATAGTCCTGTCGTGAGTCCAGCTTAACCTTTTGATAGGTACCGGAAAGCTGGGCGCTGATCGGGCCAAAGTCATGTTCGATCTTGCCCTGGAATGTCAGTTCGCTGGTAAAATATTCGGGCGTGAATGCCGTGTTCACCGTGCGCGAGTCCTCGGGAATCGAAACACCGGAATATTGATCCGGGCCATAAAGGCTCCCCAGAGCAAAGGCCGTCGGAATTCCCCGAATGGCCAGAAATTCCCGGGACGACAATGCCGCCGTAAATGTGGCGTTGGCGTTGAACGATTCCGCATCACGGGAATTGTTCAGACAGCCCAGAATACCTGTCGGGTCGCGTTGGCAATATTGCTTCTGAATCCGCATACGATTGTCATTTTCGCGGAAATAGGAGGCATAGAGATCAATCGTGGTGTCGGCCGTTGGCTCGAACCGCAGCGAACCGCGAATGGAATAGAGATCGCGGTCATCGAGCTTGGGCCCGCCATTGAGATTGGTCGTGTAGCCGTCGCGTTTCACATAAACGCCGGCACCCCGGAAAGCGATTGTATCGCCTATCGGAATATTGACCATGCCCTTGACCTTGATGGCATTATAATTGCCATATTCGGCATCGCCTGCGGCCTGAAACTCGCCCATTCTCGGCTTGGCGGTGACAACATTGACCACACCCGCCGTTGCGTTGCGGCCGAACAATGTTCCCTGCGGACCGCGCAGGACTTCCACTCGTTCGAGATCAAAAAACTCTGTTTCAAACAGTCGGGTCGAAAACAGCGGAGAATCGTTGAGATGGATCGCCGTTGCCTGGTCACAGGAAACGCCGACGCACAGATCGCCGATCCCACGGATGGTGAAACTGGAGCTGGTGAAATTGGTTTTCGTAAAGGTGATATTGGGAAGGGTCAGCTGAAGATCGGAGCTATTCTCGATCTGCTGCGCTTCGAGCGCCTCTCCGGAGAATGCGGAAACCGCGATCGGCACATCCTGAGCGCTTTGCGCCTGTCTTTGTGCGGTCACGATAATGACATTGTCATCAAGCATGTCCTGTTGATCCTGTGCGATGGCAGGTACGGACACTGTAGATATAGCTGTAGCGGCTAACAGTAGCGATTTACGCATTTCTCTCTCCCAAATCCCATTTTTTACTCGGAGAGTGATGCTTTTGCTCATCCCCCCGATCCACCAATACTCAACTAATCGCGCGATTAAGTCCAGATCGAAATATAAAAAATGCATGAGGCCATTACATTTTTGCATCAACCAACGGGAATTTGATGCAAAATGGATACAAAAAAGCCCCGCCAGTTTCCCGGCGAGGCCCCATATTGTAATTTTAATGCGTGACTAGAATTTATAACGTGCCGTCACCCCATAGGTGCGCGGCTGATTGGGATAGCCCGAAAAGCTGCCCGCCTGTCCAACCGCAGGGAAAGCAGTGGTCAGATATTTGGCGTTGGTCAGGTTGCGGCCCCAGATCGTGAACTTCATATTCTCGTTATAGCTCAACGTCGCGGACGCGTTCAGCGCATTGATTTCCCGCGTGAAGTTTGGCGAGGTCGGATCAGCCGGGTTGTCGTCGATCAGATTCACCTTCGACTCATAATGATAGTCCGCGCGAAGGTTCAGGCCCAGCATGTCGCTGAGGACAACATCATAGTCGACGCCCAGAGTGGTCGACAGGGCCGGAATGGTCGATGGCGTCGTTCCCGAAATATCGCCATAAACGCTGTTCGGGAAACTGTCATAGATGGGATCAAGATAAACCACCGCGACGCTGAATCGCAGGCCGTCCATCGGTGTCACATTACCATCAAACTCGAATCCTTTCGTGGTCTGCTTGCCGGCATTGGCCAGTTCGAAACCGGTGCCGTTAAACACGTTCGACTGGAAGCCCTTGATCGACTGGGTAAAGAAAGTCAGATTGAAGGCTGCGACATCCCAATTGCCCTTGATACCGACTTCATACACCGTTGCATTCTCCGGTCCCGCAAAGCGCGAACCAAAAGTCTGGTTTGGCTGCAGCAGGCCCGCAGCGCCCAGAGCCGCAGCATCGTCAGCAGACGGGCGGGTATCCCGTGACAGATTGATGGAGCTGGCCTTGAACCCGGTCGCGTAACTTGCATAGACGTTCAGGCTCGGTGCCACCTGATAAGCAAGGCGGGCCGTATAGGTCAGCTTGTCATCCTTGGTCCGGCCATCTTCTACCGCATTTGGCAGATTGACCACCGGCGGGAAGAACTGGAGTGCTTTCAGGCCAGCCAGCGGGTTGGCACTGGATCCGTCTGGCAGCGTGATCGTCGGATTTGCAGCGAGGAAGGCAGCTGTCGGAGGAGCCACGCCTGCACCCAGCAACAGTTGCTGACGGAATGCCGTATATTGCGGCGCATCGAAATCAATCGCTGAAAACGGCTCGGTCGCCAGAACATTGGCCGAGAATTTTTTGCGGTCATTGGTATAGTTCAGGCCGCCGGTCAGGATCAGGTCATCGGTAATTTCGAAATCCACGGTGCCGAACAGCGAATAGGCCTTGTCCTTGAATGTATAGACTTCATCATAACCGGTGCCGCTTGCGAAAAAGCGATTGGCATAGACGGCTGGCGATGGTGCCAGGCCGGCGGCAAAATCGCTGCCGCCGAACGCCGCTTCCAGAATGTTGAAGTTCAGTGCGCCGCCAGTAGCCGCGCCGATCAAAGCGTTGCCATAGGCACGGAAATCATCACCAAATTTGATTGCATTGGCGATATCGATTTTCTCGTTGAAGTAATAGCCGCCGAGCAGAAAGTTGATCGGGCCGTCGAAATCGGAGGCTACCCGCAATTCCTGGGTAAAGGTCCGGATCTGGGTGTCATTGGCGTTCTGGCTCAGCAGGTCAGCGGCCGTAAAGTCGGAGTCCTGATTGCTGTAGGAATCGACACCACGATAGGCGGTGATCGAGGTCAGGCTCAGCGAGCCGAGATCGTAATCAACCTGCGCCGATCCGCCGTAATTCTTGATCCGGTTTTCCGACGGCAGATTGGTATATACATTATAGGAGAAGGGGTTCTCCGCATCGAGACCGATACCGCCAGCAAGGGCATCGACGATCGCGCCGGTCGGGCCGTTGACAACATTGCCGGCGACGCAGCAGTCTTCATTGATATGGTCATAGTCACCGATCAGCCGGATCGACAGGTCATCGGAAGGCTCGATCAGGAGCTGTCCCCGAACACCATAGCGATTGCGCTCGTTGACGTCGGTTCCCAGATTCAGGTCACGGGCATAGCCGTCACGCTTGTTCAGATTGGCGGCCAGGCTGAAGGCGATCGTGTCGCTGATCGGGCCGGTAATATCGGCTTTGGCGATGATCGCATTATAATTGCCGTAGCTGAGCTCGGCAGAGCCGCCGAACTCGAACTGCGGCTTCTGGGTGATGATGCTGATGACGCCGGCAGAGGCATTTTTACCGAACAGGGTGGATTGGGGTCCGCGCAGCACTTCGACACGTTCGAGATTGGGCAGATCGCCGATCTGGGCAGCGGACCGCGAACGATAAACGCCGTCAATAAACACGCCGACTGATGGTTCGATGCCGGCATTGTTGGCACCATTGCCGAATCCGCGGATGATGAAATTGGTGTTGGCGGAGCTCTGCAACTGATTGACCCGCAAGGTCGGAGCAAGGGTTTGCAGGTCACTCAGGTCCCGGACCTGCGCCTTGGCAATTTCTTCCGCGCCGGTTACGGTCACGGCGATCGGCGTTTCCTGCAATGTGGTTTCGCGCTTGGAAGCAGTGACGATGATCACATTGTCATCAAATGCTTCCTGATCCTGCACATCCTGAGCATATACCGGGCAAGTGGCGACCACGCCACTGAGTGCCGTGGCGGTCAAAAATTTTGCGATTCTCATTAGTTTCTCCTGCGCCCGACGTTATGCCGTGGGTCTAAAATGAAAAAGGGCGTTAATTGAACGGAAGCTAACAGTCCATCCAGCGCTCGCCCTCATATAAATTGAGCGAATAGTCCAGTGGATAAGCGGGGGAAAAGCGCCATTGCTTGCTAATATGGTTAAAAATCCCGATATCGTTGCAACTAAGTCACAAATATTTGAATTTTCAGGAAATGGTGCCCCTGGCCCGACTCGAACGGGCACTCCTTGCGGAACTGCATTTTGAGTGGGGCGAGACAACCGTAACATTTTGATAACAAGTTATAAATTTTTGGTCAAGCCAAATTTGTGTAAGGTTTTGTGTAAGTGTGTAAGGCATGTGTAAGGGAATCCCACAATAAGTGGGACGCGGCTAAGGTTGCTAAATCACTTTCCACGAAATTCGATATCGATGCCAAAAAGCTACGAATGGTGGATCTAGGCCGAACCAATCGGTTATGACAGTTTACGTCTTTGTTCTTGGGTTCTTAACTTTCGTCTGTCTACGCCACATCAGCAAGTAGGCGACGGGAATGATCAACATTGACCGCAATAGTGCGGTTTGTCCGAGAATTAGCACGCGCTCCGCAACGGCTATCACCTACCATAGTTACCTTGACCGCTGAGATCTTTAGAATCCTATTGATCAACCAGTTTTGTCTAATGTAAATAGCCCGATACAAGTATGCCCGGATTCAAATTCGGCAAACGCGCACAGCACTCCACGCGATTCAAAGACCGTCCACGGAAAGCGAATGCCACTATACGGTCGCTTCTGAACCCGAAAAGCTTTGTTTGAGGCATAATATGCTAGATTATGTAGCGATCCCATCCAGCGTAGTGCTCGCCGCTTCTTTCTCCTCTTGGAAAGCTCAACCCGATGAGAAGAAGTCCGACCACAACCGATGCAACCATACCGGACGACGAAGCCCCATTCAGAATGAATGGCGCTATCACGAGCCAGGCGCCGAAAGCGATATTTACGAACCGCAAGGCCCGCGCGACTTCGGCCGTCGCGATAATCGCGACCGTTATGACTAGAGCGCCCACGACGTGGTCGCTGTTTGCCATCGCCCCCTCGCTGCCGAGCGTAAGCCTGCTCAGCATGAGCCAAGCGCCCAGCACAGTACTTGCGATCAGCGTCCACGGGAAGGTGACGCCCCTCACCGTGTTATTCCAGATGGCTCGCACATCGGTCATGTAATCTTCCTTGTCGATTTCGCCGCGCGATGCAGCACCGCCCTTGAAGAAGGTTCGCACAAGGGGTTTGCCCTCTTTCTTTGACCAGTAGAGATACTGGCCCATGGCGATGACCTCATCAAGGGAGAACGGTATCATGATCAGCATTGCCAGCGCAGCAATCAGGGCCGGAGTACTCCACGTTTCGAGCATGATCGGCTGGATGATCACGAAATAGATACTGACGACGCCAAGCGGGATGACGAGTATCCCGAAGAAAGTCACCATCCAGGGCATGGTCCGCCAGCGCGCTCTGGTCCCCATCACTGCCATCAGGATTTCCAAGACATAACTGACAGCGCCAAGACCAGCATCGGGGATCGGCCACGCCTTGGATACATCCGAGGTAATAATTTCCTCGGTCCCGTTCTTCGGATCAGCGAGTGATCCCGAAAAAAATGGCTCCCAGGCCCCATCGATATGGCCGAGCTGATAGGAGGTGAGCATACGAGATATCAAAAGGCCGATGATGCCCATCGCCACGATCGGGAAACGCTGAGCATCGGTGGACGGACTGTAGGTCCACCCCGGCGGGATGGACTTCTTGTCCATCATCCCTTCTTTACTCATGCCGGGCATCATCGGCACGAGCACCGAAAAAGCGATAACCAATGTGCCGACAAGCAAATTGGTCAGATACTGCGCGGCGCTCGGGCTCCAGAAGAACAGCGGGGCAAAAAGCAGCCAGATACCGACGAAGGCAGTCGCCCATTGGCCCAGCCAGGCGGTGCGCTTCGATAGCGACATCGCACCGAAAATCGCCAGTGCGGTCCCGCTCAGCACATCGCTGATGGCAAGAGCGTTTGCGCGCCATTCGATCGACGGCAAACCCCGATCAAGAGTTACCGACACAACGGAGGCGCGTGCGGAATCAACAGAGACGACGTCATAGACACCCGGGCTTGCGGCCAACCACAGGCCAAGCCCGATAACCGCATAATGGGTCCAACGCGTTTCGCGTTGGGGACCGTCCATATCTTGCATTTCGCCAGCCTGGTGTCCATCATGCGACGATTGTTGGTGCATTTGCGCAGTTTTCTCGGTGGAACTTTTCGGATGCCACGCAACCCGGGCGGTGTTCAGCTTGTTCGTCTCATACCATTTCTGCGGATCTGATTTCAAAGCTTCTACGATAGCCGGAAGCATCTCGCGAAGCGAGTGCTCGGGCTCCCAATCCAGCAGTTTCCGAGCGCGAGAAATGTCGAGAATATAATGCGCACTGGCATCATCAACCATCCATTGCTTCACGAAACCATCGTGGCCAAGAATCTCCTCCTCAATCCATGTGCCCAGCTTCGCCACGGCGTTCGGAATCCGGACTGTGGTCCAGTCTTCGCCGTGAATTTCGCGATGAACGATGTCCTGGATCTCGGCGTAGCCCAGAGAATCCGGTTCGCCGATGAGTATCGGCGTCTCGCCGGGCAACTGGTCCCTGCGCGCAATAGTCTTTTCGACTGCCTCCGCCAAATCCTCAAGATGCAGCGCTGACTGTGCTGCACACAACATCCCGGGATAGAGATGCGCCGACACTCGGTGTTCGTACACGCCAGCGATTTGCTCGGCGAGAAAGGTGGAGTGACCCTCGTCGTCATAGACGCCCGCAAACCGCAGGAATACCACTGGTATTCCGCCGCGATTTTCGCGCAGCACTTTTTCTGCATCAGCCTTCGATTGAGGATAGGGCCAGGTCGGTCCAATCGGCGCGGATTCGTCAATCCGTTTGTCCGGCAGTGGTCTGGGTTCATGTACCAGCATCGAGCTCGCATAAATAAACTGGTCGACGTCAAAGTCCTGCAGCGCTGTGATAAGCCGGCGCGAACCCTCCACATTGACTTCTTCATATAGGGGGTTCGGTTCGCCCGTAATGTCGAAATAGGCAGCCAGGTGAATGCAGGCCGCGATCTTGTCACCGAAAGCGGCTCTCACCGTTTCAAGGGCGTTTATAACCGACGCTTCTTGGGCGAGGTCGATCGAATACGAGGCCTCCAGTCCGGGGATGTCTTCCGAGGCTGACCGGTCAAGTCCGATGATGCGGTAGTTATCGGTTAATCGCCTGGTAAGCGCACGGCCGATATAGCCGTTCGCACCAGTTATGAGGACAAGGCCCTTTTCCATAAATCACCCCTTCAATCTCACCTTGGCTCTCCTACCAGCATCGATGGAGCCGTCCCCGGTGGCCAGATGACGGCCCTGCGATAGACCATTAGGTTAGCAGCAACCTGTCGAGGTTTTTTCCTCACCCGGGTTAGAGATCTCCCCGACAAGCTCGCCAGTTTTTGCGTTGGCACCGGACCGCGCGATGTCAGCCTGGGAGACCATGCCGCAACAGTTTCCGTCGTCGTCAATCACGGGAACACGTCGGACCTTGTTGCTCTCCATCGCGGAACAGCATGCCTCCATATCGGTATCAGGTGTGACAGTCACAGCCGATCGAGTCATTATATCTTCAATTCGCGTATCTGGCGACTTTCCTTCGGCTACGACCCGGCAGCAAATGTCTCGATCGGTCACCACTCCAACAAGTTTGCGCTCGTTGTCCACGACTGGAATTTCCCCGCAGTCATTTTCTACCATCAGCTGTGCCGCGTCCTGCGCGCTCGTCTCTTTATCGCAGCAGGCTGGGTCACTGGTCATAATTTCACGAACATTCATGTTTGTCTCCTTTATTTGATCGAACTAATCGACAGGGGAAACCGTTTCCAACGCCGTAAGATGCGGCAACCACCGGTGACGCCTCATCGAATCATCCGCTGAGGGAAGATAGGGTTTCCCATCATTGGAAGGTCAAGGGTGTCCCCAAATTATCTTGGCAACGACCATCTGAATAGTCGGACATCTCATGAAAACGCGCAACTAACAGCAGTGTTCCCATTTCTCCTTCACTTCGCCTTTCTTGTGCAACCGCTAAACGCATATTGGCGGGGCTTGTGAATGATGGTAATAACGTGGGCCTGACTTTCCTGCGCTCCCACGGGCGCTTGCGAAATTACTTTGGTCGCGGTCTTCACCTTGGTTACGTCGTCTCCGGCGTTGAAAACTGGTACATCACCCGCATCTACATTCCTTGTGTAAAACAAATCCGGCAAGAACAATTGGAAAAGTCAGACGCATTTCTTCAAACGCCTGTCTATCAGTCATACTCTCTATACGATCAAACTCACGCCCCCCCCATACGAGCAAACCCGCTCCAACCCCTCAAAATTTTTCAATTTTTGGAAATGGCTCCACCGAGGGTTGACCTTCCAATGATGGGAAGCCCTATATTTGTGAAAGCGCTGCAATTGATAACGATTTTGGAGAGTTTTTTACATGACGCAAACAGGATCACGCATCTCGCGGCGAGCCGTACTTGCTGGATCCGGCGTTGTGGCGATCGGTGCGGGAACTGCGGCATTCCTTGGAGCGGGCACCAGAAGACTTGTAGGAGCCAAGGCTGGTAAAAATGAACTCGTTCTCGAAGCGGGAAAAACCCGCGCATCGCTTTTGGGGGAGCGGTTGCCAAAAGTTCCCGTCTGGGGTTACAATGGCTTAGTGCCCGGACCCGAGATCAGAGTCCGGCAAGGACAGCCTTTCAAAACCCTTCTTAAAAACAATCTCGGTGAAGGAACAACCATTCACTGGCACGGGCTGCGTGTGCCCAATGCGATGGATGGTGTGCCGCATCTGACGCAGGATCCGGTCGAACCGGGGCAAGCCTTCCTATATGAATTTACCCCGGCTGATGCAGGTACCTTCTGGTATCATCCGCACCAGCGCAGTTTCGAGCAGGTCGGGCGCGGCCTTTACGGGGCGCTAATCGTCGAGGAGGCTGATCCACCGCGAGTCGACCGCGATATTACCTGGGTGCTGGACGACTGGCGGATGAGTGACAACGGTCAAATCAGTGGAGGCTTCGGTAGTCCGCACGATGCAATGATGGCAGGCCGGATCGGCAACACGATCACCATCAACGCAAAACCACCAATGCCGCTGGAAGTGCGTCCGAATGAACGGATCAGACTCAGGCTTGTCACCGCCGCCAATGCGCGGATCTTCGGGCTTGATTTCTCAGACATCGAGCCGGTTGTCATTGCTCTTGATGGGCAGCCCGTCGAACCGCACACTCCGTCCGGACCACTGCTGCTGGGGCCGGCGATGCGCGTTGATCTAATTCTCGACTTTACGAAGGCATCTGCCGCCCGGCATGAAATCCGCGATGTTTTCTACTCGGGTCTGGAATACCGCCTCAACGAGTTTGTCTATGCAGGAACCCCAATGCGCAGCGCGCCCTTGCAAAATGGAGTCTCGCTGTCACCGAACCCGCTCGCTGAACCCAATCTCGCCAATTCAGATCGTCACGAAATCCGCTTCGGCGGCGGGATGATGGGTATGATGAGCGGACGGAAAAGCGGTTCGGGAATGATGCCCGGCCGAATGGGAGGTTCCAGCATGATGTCTGGGGGCATGATGTCGGGAGGCATGATGGGCTGGACGGTTAATGGCGTTTCGGCAACCGGCCATGTCCATGATCCCATCATAACGGCCCGGCAGGGCCGGACGCTCGTCTTCGACATGATCAACGACACCGCATGGTGGCATCCGATCCACTTACACGGCCACAGCTTCCGGGTACTGTCCCGCAATCGCAACCCCACACAATATCGCGAGTGGCAGGATACCGTGCTGATGTCTCCGCAGGAACGCGTCGAGATCGCATTTGTCGCCGACAATCCGGGCGATTGGATGTTCCATTGCCACATCCTCGAGCATCAGGCTGCTGGGATGATGGCCACAATTCGGGTAAATTAACATGAAAGGAAATTTGATGAACTTACTTCTCAAGATTACTGCAATTCTGGCTGCGTTTGTGGCAATTCCCACACTTGCATCGGCCCAAGAGGCAAAGCCGCTCGCCACGATTTTCAAAAACCCGCAGTGCAGCTGCTGCGAGAGCTACGGGACCTATCTTGAGGCCAACGGATATCCGGTTAAAATGGTGGCGACCCACGACCTCGCCCTTATCAAGGAACGCCAAGGCGTACCGGCCGGGCTCGAAGGCTGTCACACGATGCTCATTGGGGGATATTTCGTGGACGGGCATGTGCCGGTCGCAAGCGTCGACCGCCTTTTAAAAGAACGCCCCGATATTTTGGGGATCACGCTACCCGGAATGCCTACCGGTTCGCCAGGAATGGGCGGTCCGAAATCCGGCACCTGGACGATTACGGCTGTGGCTCCGGACGGCGCAAAAAGCGTCTACAAGCGCTATTAATGGCCGCGAATGATCCTAGCAGATCCGCTCGTATCCAAACTTGTGACCGACATTCTTTGGACGGGCAGAAGTGGTATCGCTGGCCAGACCCTTGAGAATGGGACAGTCAGGACGATCATCGTTTGTACAACCTTCAAGGAGATGCTCAAGAGCATCGATCATCGAGTGAATTTCCGCCGCCTTGTTCCGCAGAGCGACTAGATGGCTGTCGGCAACGTGTCGAACATCCTTGCTGGCCCGCGTCTCATCCTGCCAAAGACCGAGCAACTCTTTGATTTCGTCAATCGAAAAGCCCAGATTGCGGGCTCGGCGGATAAAGCGCAGCTTATGGATATCGGCAGGATCGTAGAGCCGATAACCGGCGCCGGTTCGTTCCGCGGGCATGATAAGCCTGATCTTCTCATAGTGGCGGATCATCTTGGCCGAAACGCCTGTCGTTGCAGCAGCCTCGCCGATCGTGTGGGAATGTTTCATGACCACACTCATAAGCTTCCTATCATGGGAATGCAAATGCGATGATGGGATAGTCTATATAAAGTTTGAGAAAGCTCTTGACCTTCCCATCATAGGAAGCCTTATTTTCTGGTTATTGATTGATTCGGAGAAGAAAAGCAATGAATACTAGCTCGTCCCGAACATTGGTGCACGCATCCTCCTCTGTTCAAGCGGCCAGGACAGAAACGAGTGGAACTTGCGCCACAGGCCTCGGCAAGCGCCACAAGTGGCTGCTCGCCCTTGTCGCGGTCTTGACAGCAGGCGGTCTCATACTGGGCTCGATGTGGCTGGGATTCGCCGCGATCCTTCCTTTTCTCTATGTGCTCCCCTGCCTCCTCATGCTCGCGATGTGCATGCGCAAGGGCAATTCTTCACAAGGATCATGAAAACAGACCACGCAAAAAGGCATGCTCTCTAATGGCGCGCAATATAACGTAAGACCAACCCCTACCAATCAAACGAAAGGATAATTGTAATGAACAATCTAAAATTAGCTGCCCTTGGCGCCCTGGCAACGGCCGGTCTTGCCACAACAGCGATTGCACAGCCCAAGGTTGAACACCGTCCCAGCGCGAAAGAGAATTCGCAAGGCCAGGAGCGTGGTGCCATGCAGGGCGATATGTCAGGCATGAAAGGAGATATGTCCGGCATGATGGCCATGATGAATGATCCTGAAATGCGCGCGCAAATGATGGATATGATGCGCAACTGCAAAGAGATGATGAAGAAAAAGCAGGATCAGATATCTGGCGCCGAAGCCGGCTAAGGCTTAGCATCTTAAGGGCATGCTCCCAAATTGACCCGTCCCTCTACCTGCCCCGCAGTAACCTGCGGGGCAGGACCTTTATCTGTATCGCGATTTGAGGTTTGCACCGACCTTATTGACCATAGGAGTGCACCGAGAATGTTGAATTTTAAAAGGTTAATGCAAAGAGGCTTGTCAGAGCCCGGTCAGGCGCATAGGACGGCGTAATGCATATTCTGCGCTCCTTTGGACTCATCCTGATCGTCTGCGGGCTCTTCGTGCAGTCGGCAGCCTATGCCTCGGCGCGCCCCCAGGTCGCTGCGACGATCGAAGGGCCATGTGATGAGATGCGCATGGAAAACTCATCGACCACTTCTTCGGATGACCAAAAAGGGCCGTGCAAGAACATTCGCCTGGATTGCTTGGTGGCGCTCGGTTGCATCCCCCCACTGGCCATGGCCGCTGACGCGTCTGCCGAATATGTGGATATAGTCATCCCGTCGCAGTTTGGCGAGTTCACCGAGTTCTCGCTGGCTGTCAATCGGCTAGGACCTGAACCTCCGCCTCCGCAAGCGCAGCTCTGAATATAGGCAGGGAGATAACCCTGCAAGCCTGAAGCTAAGCGAATCGTTCTGCGCATCTAATGCCGGTCGTTCGTTCTGCCCATGCCCCGTCCTTTAGCGGAAACTAAAAATTATGAAATGTGCATTTTGGACTGCGCTTCCGGTCATGCTGGCCCTCGCGTCGGCAAGTTACGCCCAATCGGTTGGGTATGAAGAAGCCTTGAGAGCGGCCGTTGGCGATCAGCCGCAGGTGCGAGCGCGCGAACAACAGCTCGATGCTCGCCGGCAGGTCGCGGACGCCGCTGATGAATTGCCAGACCCCCGACTCTATGCGGGAATACAGAATCTGCCTGTAACAGGCCCGGCTGCATTTGAGCTCGATCGGCAGCTGCCCACACAGGTTCAGGTCGGGGTGGAGCAGCTTATCCCCAATCTTGCTGAGCGTCATGCGAGAGCGGGGATGGCAGCAGCCGATATTGACTTCGCCACCGCGCAGCTCGCTAACGCGCGCTATATGGCACGTCTTGGTGCGGGCAAGGCCTGGATTTCGCTCGCTTATTCCCAACAAGCCCTCACCGTTGCCGATGACGCACTTGGACAGATTGAAAAGCTGGTTCCCTTAGCGCGCAGCGCTGTCGCTTCTGGTTCTGCCAGACCGGGAGAAAGCTTGGAGGTCCGGCGGGCGGTGCTGGATGTCGAGGATGTGCGGACGCGCCTCGAAGCTGATCGCGAAGCCGCGCAAGCGATGCTGGCGCGCTACATTTCGGTGCAAGAACCAGCGGCGACAGGATCAGTCCCACCGACGAATGTCGATGTCGAGCGTCTCCGGGCGACCCTGAAGCATAATCCAGAAATCATCCTCGCAGTGGCGCAGGTTCGTCAAGCCGAAGCGCGGGCCGATCTCGCTCGCTCGGATAAGCGCCCCGATTTCGGTGTCAACCTTAGCTACGGGCGGCGCGATCCTGCCTTTGGGGATGTCGTATCGGTTATGGGCTCGATAACACTTCCCATTTTCGCGGGCAGGCGCCAGAATCCGAGGATTGCCGCCGCAGAAGCCGATGCTTTTGCAGCGCAATCTATCCAAGCGGATCGCCTGCGCGAGCTTGAGGCGCAATTTGAGGGCGACCTTGCCGCTTGGCGCAGCGCACACCGCCAGTGGCAACGTGCCACCGAAGAATTGCTACCTCTGGCCCGTAGCCGGGCCGAACTCGAAAGGGCCAGCTTTGCGGCGGCCCGCGCCGAGCTTGTTGATGTCATCGAGGCCATCAAGGCCTTGGCCCTTCTCCAGATCGAAATACTCAAGCGCGAGGAAGCGACCGTGGAAGCGGCTGCCAATTTACGACTTACCTACAGGGAGCACGAGCTATGAGAGCCGCAATGGGAGCCGCATGGGATAAACTGTCGCCGCGCCAGAAATCCTGGACGATGGCGGCAACGGTCGCGCTGATCAGCGCAACCGCTGGCTACGGATTTTCGCAACTCGGTGAAGGCGGGAACGAAACCAATGGCACTGGGGGCGCATCCGGTACCCAATGCGAGAACGTCCTCTACTGGTACGATCCGATGGTGCCGGGCCAGCGCTTCGACGAGCCGGGCAAATCGCCGTTCATGGACATGCAACTGGTTGCGAAATGTGCGGGCGAGGAAGCCGGAGCGAGCAGCGGGGTCAGTATCGATCCGACGCTCGTCCAGAATTTCGGAATCCAAACCGCTGAAGCCGAATACGGCGTCCTCGAACCGGAAGTGACCGTCACCGGCGTTCTCGCCTACAACGGGCGAGACGTGGCGATCGTCCAGCCCAGGGCGGGCGGCTTTGTCCAACGAACCTATGGCCGCGCGCCCGACGATGTTGTCGGTCGCGGCGCGCCACTAGTCGACATCCTGGTACCAGAGTGGGGCGGCGCGCAGCAGGAATATCTCGCGGTGCTGAACAGCGGCGACGAAGCGCTCGCTCGCGCCATGCGTGAACGGATGCGCCTGCTGGGCATGTCACCTGGCCTAATCTCTTCAGTCGGACGAAGTCGGCGAGCGCAATCGACGATCACTGTCACCGCGCCGATTGGCGGCGCCATAACATCGCTCGGCGTTCGTCCCGGCATGACCGTTATGGCCGGACAGATGTTGGCGGAAATTACCGGTTTCTCGCCTATCTGGCTCGAGGCGGCGGTCCCCGAAACACAGATTGCCAATGTCCGTGTCGGTCAGCCCGTCAACGCAACGCTTACGGCATACCCTGACGAACGGTTTGTCGGTCGCATCATTGCGGTGCTGCCGAGCGCGCAGGATGCGAGCCGCACGGTGACCGTGCGGGCGCAGCTGCCCAATCCTGGCGGCAAGCTCAAACCAGGTATGTTCGCGCGGGTCTCGCTCACTCCCGACACGCGGCGCGCGCTGCTGGTCCCCTCCGAAGCCGTCATTCGCACGGGGCGCAGAACGATCGTGATGCTAAGGCAGGACAAGGGAGGCTTCACGCCCGCCGAGGTCCGCATCGGGCGCGAGGCAGCCGGCCGAACCGAGGTCCTTGCGGGCCTTGCTCCGGGCGAGAAGGTCGTGACCTCGGGCCAGTTCCTGATCGATTCCGAAGCCAGTCTTTCCGGTCTCGACGTCCGGTCTATTGAGGAGGCACCGGGCAAAGATGCTGGCGCGCAGCAAGGAGCTGATGACAAAAGGCCCGCCACTTTCAGCGCCACCGGCACAATCGAAAAGATCGCCGCGAGATCTGTCACGCTGAAGCACGGACCCGTTCCGCAGCTCGACTGGCCCGCGATGACAATGGCCTTCTCTACCAGCGGCGCTGCGCAGCTACGCGGGTTCAAGCGCGGAGACCGGGTAAAATTCACCTTCATACAAAAGGATTCTGGGGGCCAAATCGTGTCCATCCGGAAGAGCAGTCAATGATCGCGCGTATTATCGATGGTTCTATCGCCAATCGCTTTTTCGTCGTGCTGGCGGCGCTCGTCCTCTCTCTGGCAGGCTATTGGGCTGTGCGTACCACGCCGGT
Source organism: Parasphingorhabdus sp. (assembly GCA_030373505.1). Lineage (GTDB taxonomy): Bacteria > Pseudomonadota > Alphaproteobacteria > Sphingomonadales > Sphingomonadaceae > Parasphingorhabdus. The sequence continues at coordinate 11,269 of JAUCYS010000014.1, read as the reverse complement.
CGATGCAATACCCGACCTTTCGGATGTACAGGTGGTCATCCGATCCAACTATCCAGGGCAAGCGCCGCGTCTGGTTGAGGATCAGGTCACTTATCCGCTGGCGACGACCATGTTGTCGGTCCCCGGTGCCAAGACTGTTCGCGGCTATTCATTTTTCGGGGATAGCTATGTCTATGTGATATTCGAAGACGGGACCGATCTTTACTGGGCGCGCTCGCGCGTCCTTGAATATCTCAATCAGGTGCAGGGGCAGCTACCCGAAGGGGTTTCAAGCGCGCTCGGCCCGGATGCGACCGGAGTCGGCTGGATTTACGAATACGCATTGGTCGATCGCACCGGCGGAAACGATCTTGCCGGCCTGCGAAGCCTTCAGGACTGGTTTTTACGTTATGAATTAAAAACGGTCCCGGGGATTGCAGAGGTCGCCAGCATCGGCGGCATGGTCAAGCAATATCAGGTCGTGCTCGACCCCTATCGTATGGCTTCACTTGGCGTCACCCACGCCGAAATAGTCAAGGCGGTCCGTGGATCCAATCGGGAATCTGGAGGATCGATCATCGAGATGGGCGAGGCCGAATATATGGTTCGCTCCTCAGGCTATCTTAGCAAATTGGCCGACTTTCGCAGCATCCCCCTGAGCGTCGCCGGTGCGGGCGTTCCGGTGACTCTCGGAGACGTTGCAACCATTCAAATTGGTCCCGAGCTTAGGCGCGGCATCGCCGAACTCAATGGCGAAGGCGAGGTCGCGGGAGGTGTGGTGATCCTTCGCCAAGGCGCCGATGCGCGCAGCGCGATCACAGCGGTCGAAGCCAAGCTCAAGCAGCTTCAGGCGAGCCTACCCAAAGGGGTTGAGGTCGTTACGACTTACAACCGGGCCCAACTGATTGACGCTTCGGTGGAAAACCTGACGACTAAGCTTATCGAGGAATTCATCGTTGTCGGCCTGGTTTGCGCGCTGTTCCTCTGGCATGTACGTTCTGCTCTGGTAGCTATCGTCACGCTGCCGCTAGGCGTCCTCGCCGCCTTCATCATTATGCGCTTCCAAGGCGTGAACGCCAATATCATGTCGCTCGGCGGGATTGCCATTGCCGTTGGAGCGATGGTCGATGCGGCGATTGTCATGGTCGAAAACGCGCACAAACATCTGGAACGATGGGCGCACGACAATCCTGACCGGGTATTGGCTGGTCAGGAGCGGTGGAAGGTAATAGCGGACGCCGCGAAGGAAGTGGGTCCGGCGCTGTTTTTCAGTCTTCTGATCATTACCTTTTCCTTCATCCCCGTGTTCACCTTGCAGGCGCAGGAAGGACGGCTGTTCGCGCCGCTCGCTTTCACCAAGACATACGCAATGGCAGGGGCGGCAATTTTATCGGTGACGCTCGTACCAGTCCTGATGGGCTGGCTGATCCGCGGGAAAATACCGTCCGAAGACAAAAACCCGATCAATCGCGGGCTGACGTGGGCCTACCGGCCGGGGCTCGACTGGGTTATGCGGTGGCCGAAAGCCACATTGGCCATCGCAGGTGCGATTTTTCTCACCACCCTCATACCCTTCTCTCAATTGGGCGGGGAATTCTTGCCCCCGTTAGACGAAGGCGATCTGCTCTATATGCCGAGTGCCCTGCCCGGCCTTTCGCCCGGCCAGGCATCTGCGCTACTTCAGCGTACCGACCGCCTCATCAAATCGGTTCCCGAAGTAAAGACCGTGTTCGGCAAGGCCGGGCGGGCCGATACCGCCACCGATCCCGCGCCGCTAACGATGTTCGAGACGACTATTCAGTTCAAACCGCGCGAAGAATGGCGCGAAGGAATGACGCCTGATAAATTAATTGAGGAACTCGACCGCACCGTGAGGGTGCCGGGACTGGCGAATATCTGGGTCCCGCCGATCCGCAACCGGATCGACATGCTGGCAACAGGGATAAAAAGTCCGATCGGAGTGAAGGTCTTCGGTGAGAGCCTGGCTGATATCGACAAGGTGGCTCAAGGCGTCGAGCGAGTGGCCAAAACCGTACCAGGCGTAAGTTCTGCGCTGGCGGAGCGCCTGACCGGCGGCCGTTACATCGATGTCGACATCGACCGCCTCGCAGCCGCGCGTTACGGACTCAAAATAGACGATGTGCAGATAATTGTATCGGGCGCAATCGGCGGCGCGAATGTAGCGCGAACTGTCGAAGGTCTGGCGCGTTATCCGGTCAACGTGCGTTACCCGCGTGAGATACGCGACAGCGTTGGCGAATTGCGCGCGCTTCCCGTTCTGACGCCTTCAGGCCAGCAAATTACGCTTGGCACCGTAGCCCAGATCAAGGTCAGCAGCGGGCCGCCGATGCTGAAAAGCGAGCAGGGTCGGCCTACCAGCTACGTCTATGTGGATGTCCGCGACCGTGATCTGACATCGGTTGTGAGCGATCTGCAAGATGCGATTGCCGCCGATGTCAATCTTCCGCCCGGTGTCAGCCTTTCTTATGCCGGGCAATTCGAATATTTGACTCGCGCAGCGGAGCGCATGAAAATCGTCATTCCGGCGACCTTGGCCACCATCTTTCTGCTGCTTTATCTGATCTTCCGCCGCTTAGACGAAGCACTGTTGATTATGGGGACGTTGCCTTTCGCGCTTACCGGCGGCTTCTGGCTGCTCTATTGGCTCGGATACAACCAGTCAGTCGCCACGGCAGTTGGTTTCATTGCTCTTGCCGGCGTTTCTGCCGAGTTCGGCGTGATCATGCTGATCTATCTCAAGGCAGCGCTCGAGCAGCGGACCGATCCGGATGCGGAGGAAGTTGACCAGGCAATACGCGAAGGCGCGCTCCTGCGCGTTCGGCCAAAGGCAATGACTGTTGCCGTGATCCTGGCAGGTCTGTTCCCGATCCTGATCGGCACCGGCGCGGGTTCCGAAGTAATGAGCCGAATTGCTGCACCGATGATCGGCGGGATGATCACCGCCCCGCTCCTGTCCATGTTCGTACTACCCGCCGCATATTTGTTGTTGCGGCGACCCCGTCCGGAAAAACCGGCAAAACCTCAAGGAGATGAAGAATGCGTACCACAAACTACCTGACCCTGTTGGCGGCTCCGCTCGCACTTGCGGCGTGCAGTAATGACCAAGAAACGTCCGAGCCAGCCGGAACCATGATGGCTGACAACATGCCCGATGCCGACAGCATGCCTATGTCGGATGACATGCCGATGATGGAGTCCCCCGCGGCAGGACAGGCCGGAAGCGGCGAAGGCTCGATCACCGAGATCGACGAGGCGGACGGCAAGATCACGATCGACCACGGTCCGATCGCTGCGGTCGGCTGGCCTGCGATGACGATGGCATTTTCCGCAGATGACGAGAGCATGCGGAAGGTGGCGGTCGGCGACCGCGTCACCTTTGAATTTCGCACAACAGAAGGCGGGGGCGGCAAACTGACCGCGATCGCCAAACAGTGATGGGTGCCTCGCGTCGTGCCGCAGGGCAGCGCGGCGCGAGCTCCTAATCCTTTAAAACCAAGCACAATAATCGATAATGGAGATGATGATGATGAATTGCGATGGAATGATGGGCAGCCCAATGATGATGATCGGAATGGGCGTATTCTGGATTGGATTGCTTATACTCGTAACGCTTGGGATCTTCGCGCTAGTGAAATACCTCAAGTCGTAACGCGATTTTGTCTGCGGCGGGCCGCAGAGGCTGTTAGAGCTTAGATAAGGCTGTTCAACGATTCTATACCCGCCGAGATCTGAAAAAACCGGTAGGATAATTACCTCCAATGCCGGGGGATGTATAAATCGCCAATGGGAAAAGAATATTTCCATTGGCGAGATTACTGTACGTTTGAACCCACTAAAAGTCGAAGCTGGATCTTGCTACAAGCGCAATGGCACGTAGCCCGTTCGCTATTTTTCGCGTTATGCCTAATTTTAACTATCTGAGCCAATGATGGGTCCGGTGAATGATCTGGAAGTGGATAAATTCAGTTGTGCCGAACATACACCGGACAAAGATAATTAGTAAGCGGTGTTTTGCCCCCACCTTGCGCCGCTCGCTGAGTGGTGCAGATGCTTGTGCCATGGAAGATGACATCGTTACGAGCGGACTGGACACTGGAACTGGAGTGGGTTTGAAGCCTATTCTGCGACCTGAAGTACTGCGGGGCATGGCTGGTCGACGACGATCCTGGACGCTGGAGCAGAAGCTGGCGATGGTTTCCCAGATGGAGCGCTGCGGCAACATCGCGGCATTTGCCCGGCAGTACGATATCCGGACATCCCTGCTTTACACGTGGCGGCGTGAGCTGCGCTATGCGCTTGAAGCAAGACAGTCGGCGGGGCACCATGCCGAGCCGGCGTTCGTGCCGGTTGTGGCCGATAGCCCCAAGCCACCAACCGGCGATGTAGCGATAGAGGTTGAGGTCGCAGGCGCGGTGGTTCGGATCGGACGCACGGCGAGAGCCGATGTGGTGAAGGCTGTGCTGCAGGCTCTGCAGGTGCCGCGATGATCGGCCCCGCTCCTGGTGCACGGGTGATGGTAGCGACCCGCCCGGTGGATTTCCGCAAAGGGGCGGACTCGCTCGCAGCGCTGGTGGCAGCTGAGTATGGCGGCGAGCCCTATTCCGGCGTGATCTATGTGTTCCGCGCCAAGCGCGCGGACCGGATCAAGCTCATCTGGTGGGATGGCACGGGCTTGTGCCTGATGGCCAAGAAGCTCGAACAAGGCGCCTTCAAGTGGCCGCGGATCCAGGACGGTGTAATGCGCGTGACGGCTGCGCAACTGGGTGCTTTGCTGGAGGGTCTGGACTGGCGCAGAGTGCATGGCGGACGCCGTCCGATTGCACCCCAGATTGCGGCTTGACAGGGCCTTCATCTACTGATTCAACAGGCCCATGCTCCTCGAAGCGGACCTGCCTGATGATGTCGATGCGCTGCGCGGCCTCGTGCTCGAACACGCCCGCGCTCTTGCCGATATCACCGATGCCAAGAGCAAGGCCGATGCCCGGATCGAACGGCTGCAAGCGATCATCGATGCTTTCATGCGTCATCGCTTTGGCCGCCGCTCCGAGCAACTCGATCCCGATCAGTTCGAGCTGGCGCTCGAGGATATGGAGACCGCGCTGGCCGAGACCGAACATGCGCGGGAGAAGGCCAGTCCCTCGCACTCCGATCGTCCGCGCAAGACCAACCGCGGATCGCTGCCCGCTCATCTCGAGCGGATCGAGCAGATCATTGATGTTGAGGAAGTTGATGGTGTCCGGGCCTGCTCCTGCTGCGGCGGCGGGCTTCACCAGATCGGCGAGGATGTCTCAGAACGGCTTGATGTCGTGCCCACCACCTTCCGCGTGCTGGTCACCCGGCGCCCGCGCTATGGCTGCCGCTCGTGCGAGAGCGCGGTCGTGCAGGCCCCGGCACCGTCCCGGATCGTGGAAGGCGGTATCCCCACCGAGGCGCTGATCGCCCAGGTGCTGGTCGCCAAGTATGCCGATCACCTGCCGCTGTACCGGCAGGCACAGATCTATGCCCGCCAGGGCATCCAGCTTGATCGTTCCACCCTGGCTGACTGGGTCGGCAAGGCAGCCTGGTATCTTCGCCCCTTGCGTGATCATATACTGGAACGGCTGCGACGATCAGAGCGGCTGTTTGCCGACGAGACCACAGCGCCTGTGCTCGAACCGGGGCGCGGGCGCACCAAGACCGGCCAGATCTGGGCCTATGCCCGCGATGACCGACCATGGGGCGGCAGCGATCCACCGATGGTGGCCTATATCTATGCCGCCGATCGCAAGGCTGAGCGGCCCGAAGCTCATCTCGAAGGATTTGCAGGCATCCTGCAAGTAGATGGCTATGGTGGATATGCTGCGCTTGCCCGGCGTAACCAGCAGATCCGCCTCGCGTTCTGCTGGGCGCATGTGCGCCGCAAGTTCTACGAACTGGCCGAGAACTCACCGGTTGCCGCCGATGTCCTACGCCGTATTGCCGCGCTCTACGCCATCGAAGCCGAGATCCGGGGCCTCACTGCCGATGATCGCCGCTTTCTGCGCAACCAACGCAGCCGCATCATCGTCGATGACCTGCATCAGTTCCTCGAAGCCCGGCTCCGTCAGGTCAGCGCCAAGAGCCGTCTGAGCGAAGCGATCCGCTATGCGCTGACCCGTTGGGACGGGCTCATCCGCTTCCTTGATGATGGCCGCGTCGATCTCGACAACAACGCCGTCGAACGCGCCATCCGCCCGCTCGCCCTCAATCGCAAAAATGCCTTGTTCGCCGGATCCGACGAGGGCGGCGATAACTGGGCCGTGATCGCGACGCTCATAGAGAACTGCAAGCTCGCTGGCATCAACCCGCACATCTGGCTGACCGCAACCCTCACCAGCCTCGCCAATGGTCACCCCGCATCACGGGTCGGCGAACTCATGCCATGGACTGGCGTGCCCTGAAAACAGCGCTTACGCCTTAGCCAGGGTTTCCGGTGCCCCGCCGACTGTCTTGCTTCAAGCGCATAGGCGAGCAACAATATCCCAACGTCTCCAAATGTTGCCCGAGTACAGCCCAGCGTTCTCTCCCAATAGTCTGCCGATCCCACATCAAAGAATGGCATTTGCAGCATTTCCCAAATGAAGGACGTGAAAAATCCGAATGTGGCGATGTGAACCTCGGGCTCTTTGTCAAATTTCATGAAGCGACCAACTCGGCTTTGAACAATGAAATGGAACCTGTTGCTGTTGCGAAACTTTGGGTTTTTTTCGTCAAATATCCCGGTGCCACCAATATTCTTTCCAGTATACCCTCAGCATTATGCCTCGTATCTTCGACGCCATCGAGCTGCTGTACCGTCATTCGAAACGCAGCGCGCATCAGTGTTGACTTCTGCATTGCATAATCTGCAATGTGGAGTTCTCCGCCGGGCATAAGCAAGCTGCGCATTAGTTCGGCTATCTCGCTCTTTTTTGCGAGCGGCACCTGATGAAACATCAAACTGGATGTTATCTTTGTAGGCTGCCAGCCTTTGGGCAAAGCCTCTTTTGACAAGAACCCTGGGATCAGCCGGATATTGGTACTGTCTATTTTTGTGGATGCGCGTTCGAGCGCTCCTATATCCGGGTCAAGCCCGATAAAGTCGGCTTCCGGACATTGCTTCGCCAAAACAGCCAGCAGGCTTCCGGTTCCACAGCCCACATCCAAAATTCGGTCACCTGGAAGCGGATTTATCTGCTTAACCAGCGCGGAACGCCATGCGCTTTCCCGCGTTAAATATCGGATGACGAGATCATAGAGGGGCGTCAGGATTTTATAGCCGAGCGGCGGTGTGTAGGTTTCGGTCACCATCTCAGGTCACAAAGCTTTGCTACGCAAGCGAAGTGCATTGCCTATAACCGATACCGAGGAAAAACTCATGGCCGCGGCTGCGATCATCGGGCTCAGCAATATGCCGAACCAGGGATAGAGGATACCAGCGGCAACCGGCACACCAAGTCCATTGTAGATGAAGGCAAAGAACAGGTTCTGCCGAATATTGCCCATTGTCAGCTGGCTGAGATGGCGCGCCTTGGCGATGCCGCCTAGATCACCCTTGACCAGCGTGATGCCGGCGCTTTCCATCGCCACATCCGTACCGGTCCCCATCGCGATACCCACATCGGCCTTGGCGAGCGCGGGAGCGTCGTTGATCCCATCTCCTGCCATCGCGACCCTTTTACCTGCAGCCTGCAATTCGCTGATCACGCGATGTTTGTCTTCAGGCGAGACGTTGGCGTGAATTTCGTCGATGCCGATCATCTTGCCAACGGCCTGTGCGGTCGCTTCGGCATCACCAGTTAGCATCACCACGCGAATATTGGCTTTATGCAGCGCCTTGATTGCCTCTGCCGTGGTCGGTTTGATCGGATCGGCGACACCAATCAGGCCAGCTGGCCTGCCGTCAACGGCCACGAACATTACCGTTTGTCCTTGCGATCGGCCGTCCTGCGCCTTGGCAATCAGGTCCGCGCTAGTGGCACCAAGCCGTTCCATCATTTTTTCATTGCCGATGGCGACTCGCTTGTCTTTAACGCTGGCTTCGACACCTTCCCCAGTAACCGACTGGAATTCGGTTGCTGCTTCAAACGAAAGGCCCTTATCCTTTGCGCCAGTTACAATCGCGGCGGCCAGCGGGTGTTCACTCGCCATTTCAATTGCAGCAACAAGTGCCAGCATTTCATCGCCATCAAAACCTTGCTCCGGCTCGACCGAGACCAGTTTGGGCTTGCCCTCGGTCAGTGTGCCGGTCTTGTCGACGACGATTGTGTCTATCTTTTCCAGGGTTTCCAGCGCTTCGGCGTTCTTGATCAAGATACCATTTTGCGCGCCTTTACCGGTGCCAACCATGATCGACATCGGAGTAGCAAGGCCAAGTGCACAAGGGCAAGCGATGATGAGGACTGCGACCGCATTGACCAAGCCATAAGCCAACGCTGGATGAGGGCCCCAGATGGACCATATGATGAATGTAACAATAGCGATCAGAACCACAGCGGGCACGAACATGCCCGCGACCGTATCAGCGAGTTTCTGGATGGGCGCGCGGCTGCGCTGCGCTTCGGCGACCATCTGGACGATCTTGGCAAGCAGCGTGTCTTTACCCACGCGCTCTGCGGTCATGACAAAGCTGCCAGTCTGGTTGACCGTGCCGCCGGTGACATCATCGCCTTCGGCTTTGGCAACCGGGATTGGTTCGCCCGTAATCATTGATTGATCAATCGTGCTGGAGCCTTTGGCGATAGTGCCATCGACGGGTATTTTGTCGCCCGGACGGACGCGAAGGCTGTCGCCAGACTGCACTTGATCGAGAGATATTTCTTCTTCCGAGCCATCCACGCTAACGCGCAGTGCAATTGGCGGTGCCAGCTCCAGCAGTGCGCGCAACGCACTTGATGTCTGTCCGCGTGCTTTCAGTTCCAGCACTTGTCCCAATAGGACCAAAGTCGTGATGACTGCTGCGGCTTCGTAATAGACAGCAACGCCACCATCGTGCCCGCGAAACGCGTCGGGGAAGATATTTGGCAAAAAGGTTGCGACTACGCTGAATATATAGGCAACAGCTACCCCCAGCCCGATCAGCGTAAACATGTTGAGGTTCATGGTCTTGACTGACTGGACACCGCGAACGAAGAAAGGCCATGCTCCCCAGAGAACTACCGGCGTTGCCAGCAAAAACTGCAACCACTGAGCCATCCTCGGTTCAAACAAACCCTCAAACGGTCTGCCCGGAATGAGATCGCCCATCGCGTATATGAAGAGGGGAATGGAAAATATCGCGCTGACCCAAAAGCGTCGGCGCATATCGATATATTCAGGGTCGGGGCCGGTATCGAGGCTAAATGTCTCCGGTTCCAGCGCCATCCCGCAGATCGGACAGGAACCCGGACCTTCTTGCCGGATTTCCGGGTGCATCGGACAGGTGTAGATTGTGCCTGCTGGCACGTCGTCTTGCGCTTCGCGATGCTGTCCGGACAGATAGTGCTCGGGATCTGCAACAAATTTGGTTTGGCATCCGCTAGAGCAAAAATGATAATCCCGAGCATCATGGCGCGCATGATGCTCGGTTTTATCCGGCTCTACAGTCATGCCGCATACGGGGTCTGTAACATGATCTGAAGAGCCGTCATGGCTGTGGTCATGGCCTGCAAGGCCATCAGGGGAGGGAGGAGCCACAGCCATTATTCCTTTATCAACTTGCTGGAGATCCATTTTTTGATCGGAACCACCAGAATTGCAATATACCAACCATAGGCAAAACTGCCAACTGCGCCTGCTATAAAGCCGGGCCAGGTGAGCCATTCAAATCCTGGCAGCAAAGGCGCCCAAGCCTCATGCATATGCGCCCACTGCGGGGCTAGCACGCCAAAGCCGATGCAGAGCAGATAGCTGACAAGCAGGAAAAGACTCAGTGTCCATCCCCAAATGAGAATTTGCTTACTCGTTGAGATATTGGACATTTTAACCTCCATCTTTTTGTTGATGAATATACTATAGTGGGGTATAGTGTAAAAGTCAATCCCAGATGTTGGAATCTGCGCAGAGCCTTTTGATTGCAAGCATGTTAAAATGAGGCATAGGAAAAATATGACAGAAAAATTTGCTAAAGAAATTAGCCGGATGCACCGCATTGAGGGCCAAGTCCGCGGAATTGCAAAAATGATGGAGGGTGATCGCTACTGCATTGACATTCTTCAGCAATTTTCTGCTGTAGAAGCCGCATTGCGTGCCACCAAAATGAAAATACTGGAAACTCATACCAATCATTGTGTCCAAGAAGCCCTCACCTCTGGCGACAAGGCTGATCAAAAGCAGAAAATCGCCGAGCTGATCAGCTTGTTCAGTAAAATGGGAAAATAGAAACAGGCCCATTAGAAACAGGCCCGAAGCCCGTGAGGCTCCGGACCCATCCTGCGACCCTATTCGGGTTTGGCTTTGCCGTGGTCCATTTTGCTGTGGTCCATCTTGCCATGATCCATCTTTGAATGATCCATCATCTGGCAGGACATTTTGCCGTCGGCATTTTTCTTCATCATGCCTTCCATCGCCTTGCCGTCTTTCATCATTCGGCATTTCTGATCGGAGGCCGCGTCGGATTTATGCTCATGAGCGAGTGCAGTTCCTCCATAAAGGAGAGCCATGGCTCCGAGCGCGGTTGTCATTTTTTTCATGAAATTTCCTTTCTTGTAAAAAAACCTAGTTGTACGACGCATAAACGGCTGGTCCATTGCTACCAAAAGCGATGACCTGATAAGGCTGCGTTTGATTCTGATATTCCATGCCCGGCGAGCCAACCGGCATGCCTGCGACCGCAAGACCTCTGATGTTATCCGGCTTCTCCCGCAGCAATCGCGCAATTTCCTTGGCCGGAACATGCCCTTCAATGACGTAGCCGCCTACAATCATGGTGTGGCAGGATCTAAGGGCCTGCGGAATTACGTTCGTATCTTTCACAGCGGACATGTTCCGACTGTTTCGGATTTCAACGTCCTGCTTCATGTTGGCCTCTACATGTTCGGCCCACTTCTCGCAGCAGCCACACCCTGGATCACGGTACATGACGTAGGGCGAGGCTTGAGCGGCGGTCGTACAGGCGGCAAGCGTGGAGAGCAGAGTTACCGCCGCCCAGCGATTTGACACCAAATATCTAATTTTTTCTAGCATTTACAGACTCCATCGAAATAGTTTTGCGTTTTGTGGCTACCGTCCAACAAACTTAAAAATTCATATGATTCATGCCGCCATGCATGAATGTGCCGCCCAGAAATGCTTG
>JAUCYS010000013.1 GCA_030373505.1 Parasphingorhabdus sp. | reverse complement strand
CACTAAACATTGGATGCGAAGGTGCCGTTCAGACAGCAACCGAACAAAAGACCCCTTCCAGCAGTATGGCCTGAATAGCAGACTGTCAGCCACTCCCAAGAAAGCTGCCGCGAATTAAGACTTAAAAGCAAGCGATGGCGCTGAAAGTGCCAGAATTGCGCCGTTTCCGAACAATGATGCCAGCCGGGTTGCCAATTGGCTGGCGCATATTTCCGAGTAATTTCAACACCCTGCACTCCAACCGACGGCGCTGCTTTTATCTTGCCGTCCTAATTCTCTCCGTAACCGTCCGCTCCTGACACCTGATTTCGGGGGTGCAATTTCGTTCCATATGGGGTTCCTTCGTACATGGGAGGGCTTCTGGTGGCATCGCGATATTATGATAATCGAGGCAAGCGTGAATGGTGGTCTGTGCATGTCGAGGCGTGGCAGCGCAGTGGGCTTTCGCAGGTCAAGTATTGCACCGTCCACGGTCTGGAACGTGGCACGTTCGCGCGCTGGCTGAACGTGCTGACCGACGCAAAAATGGCCAAATTGCGTGTCGAGCGCGTGGCTTTGGAGCGCAAGCGAGACCGCACCAAGAAGGGCGGGAAGCTGACCACCGACCGCCGGAACCGGGCAGCACAGGCGTTCTGGGCGATGCATGTAGAAGCCTTGAACTGGAGCGGAATGAGCGTCAGGGAATATGCAAAAGCGCTTGGAATATCGCAGTTCAGCCTGCGCAGATGGCGTGATCTGATTGCCGACGAGGAGCTCGTGATCGACTGGCGTGCGCAGCTTCATGCCAGCGCGCGACCGCAAATAAGCAGTGGTGCTAGCAGCGCTGCTAACGGTGATGCTGCCGATTACGGCTTGACAGAGGCGCTGAAGGGCGGCGCGCGCCCGGCAAACCGGCGCAGCTTCACGGACGAAGAAAAGCGCATGATCGTGCTCGAGTCCGAGGTGCCCGGCACGGCGGCGGCTGACGTGTGCAGGCGTCATAATATCGTCACCAGCATGTTGTTCCGCTGGCGGGTGCAGCTGGGATACAGGCGTAAGCCTGCAGTGACGCTGGCAACCGTAACTACGGAGGGAATGCAGACGGGCGGCAAAGGGAGCGCGCTGGTCGTGCACGACCTGCTGCCGGTTCCGGGCGGCATGGTTGCGGTCGAGCTGCCCGATGGCCGCAGGGTCTTTGCAGATGAAGGTGCCGATCCTGCAGAAGTGCGAGGCCATGTCGCGGCAATGGAGGCGGGGCCATGATGCTCCTTCCGGCTGGCGTGAAAGTGCATCTGGCGCTGGGTCATACCGACATGAGAAAAGGGATCGACGGGCTCGCGATGCTGGTACAGGAAGTGCTGAAGGAAGACAGCTTCTCGGGTCACCTCTTTGCGTTCCGGGGACGCAATGCGCGCATGATCAAGATCCTGTTCTGGGACGGGACGGGCCTGTGTCTGTTCACCAAGCGGATGGAGCATGGCGGCTTTATCTGGCCCAGCGTGCATGAGGTTGGTGAGTGCGTTAGCTTGTCGTCTGCACAGTTGGCGATGCTGATCGAGGGCATCGACTGGCGGCGTCCCGAGCGCACTTGGAGGCCCGTCAAAGCGGGCTGAATTACGTATCGGAACCAGCCTGAAAACCGCAGAAATGCTTGAAAAAATGCGGGTCTTGTGGTAGTCAAATGCATGCGGCTCGATCTTGACAATCTGCCATCGGACGTAGGCCTTCTGCACCAGCTGGTGCGCGATATGGCGGGCGTTGTCAGCTCTCGCAATGACGAGATCGAGCGGCTTCAGGCGATCATCAAGAAGTTGCAGCGCATGCAGTTCGGGCGGCGTTCCGAACAGCTCGACTCCGATCAGTTCGCGCTGGGTCTGGAAGACGTGGACACCGACATAGGTACGGCCCAAGAGAAGATCGCACAGACCGATCCGGTGCGGTCCTTGCGTCCGCATCGTACATCTCTGCCCGATCATCTGCCGCGCGAAGAGGTGCTGCTCGACATCGATGACAGCGGCTGCACGGGCTGTGGCGGCGTGGTTCACAAGATCGGCGAGAGCCAATCGGAAATGCTCGACTGGGTTCCGGCAACGCTCAAAGTGATCCGCATCACCCGCCCCAAATATGCCTGCCGCGCCTGCGGCAAGGTGACCCAGATGGCAGCGCCCGAGCGCGTAATCGCAGGCGGACTTGCGACCCCTGCGCTGCTTGCGCAGGTGCTGGTTGCCAAATATTGCGATCATCTTCCACTCTACCGCCAGTCGCAGATGTTCGCGCGTCACGGGGTCGACCTTGCTCGTTCGACGCTTGCCGGATGGGTCGGCGGGGCGTGCTGGTGGCTCGAAGCGCTGCACGAGCGCCTCGGCGACGAGCTGTTTGCAAGTCGCTATCTGTTCGCCGACGACACGCCTGTTCCGGTGCTTGACCCCGGGCGCGGCAAGACAAAGACCGGACGGCTGTGGGTCTATGCCCGCGACGAAAGACCGTGGGGCGGTCCTGCCCCACCTGCGGCGATGTTTATGTTCGAGCCCGACCGCAGGGCCGAACGTCCACTCGCGCATCTTAAGGACTTTAAAGGCGTGGTGCATGTCGATGGCTATGCCGGGTTCGAGCGGCTGACGGCCGGCGGCAATATCGTACTGGCGGCGTGCTGGGCGCATACGCGGCGCAAGTTCCATGACCTCGAGCAGGCAACCGGATCGCCGGTCGCTGCAGAAACGCTGCGCCGTATTGCCGACATTTACGCGGTCGAGGCCAAAGCCAGAGGCCAGTCCCCCGAACAGCGGCTGCAATGGCGGCGCACCGTCTCGGCCCCTGCGGTGAAAGCGCTCAAGGTCTGGCTCGAAAGCCAGCTTGTGCAGATCCCGCAGAATGGCGGCCTTGCCGATGCAATCCGCTACGCGCTTGGGCGCTGGAAGGGGCTGACGCGATTCCTCGATGACGGCCATATCGAGCTCGACACCAACACGGTCGAACGCGCAATCCGTCCGGTCGCGCTCGGACGCAAAAACCATCTGTTCGCAGGCAGCGATGGCGGCGGACACCGCTGGGCCGTGATCGCCTCGCTCATTGAAACCGCCAAGCTTAACGGGGTCGAACCCTACGCCTGGCTGTGCGACGTTCTCACCCGCATGGTCGATAGCCATCCCGTCAACCGACTCGATGAACTCATGCCCTGGAACTGGATCGCGCATCAGCCCAATCCAACCCAAGTGCAATGACCGGACGTATACTTCTCTCCAATGTCCGAAATCATCAAACCTACTCGTCAACACCCTATCCTGCGCCAACACCCGAAACGGTACGCTCACTGCAAATCCATGCAAATGCAGAACGATTACGGCAAATAAGCATTGCGATTGCTGAAGCTAACGTGTTTGAATCTGGCGCTCAGCAGTTATCGCATTGCAAAGGTACTGCAGACTCAAAGCAAATCGCACGTAGCTGATCTGCAAATTGCGAGCAGCACGTTTCGACAATAAGTTGCCAATCAGTGGCATCAGGACGGCGAGGAAGCCTTGTCCTTATTGCGTTTGTCCGCGACATAACTCTGTCCGTTTTCCGCCTTCACGATGTCGAACAGTCCGGTAGCTGCAAACAGTGCCGGAAAGTTTTTTGCGCCATAGTTTCGCGGATCAATCGGCGCCTGTCGCTTCGCGGCGCTACCCGCTGCTGCCAGCGTTGCCCACCCGTCGTCGCGTGCAGTCGCTTCGACAGCGCCACGTAATATTGTCACGAGCTTCGCATCCTGCGCCAGCGATTTGCCGCTCTCTTTGGAGGCGGGCGCCTTGGCTTTGGCTTTTGGTTTTGCAGCCGGGGTCATTTCTTGCACTGGCTCTGGCGCAGCGTCTTTGTCAGATAAATTGTCGAGGTAAAGGAAAGTCGTACAGGCGTTTACAAACGGACTCGGTGTTTTCCTATCTCCGAACCCGTAAACGTCATGCCCCTTCGCCTTCAATTGCATCACAAGTGGTGTGAAGTCCGCGTCGCTCGAAACCACGCAAAAGGCATCGAGCTTTTGGGTATAAAGTAGCTCCATGGCGTCGATGACAAGCGCGATATCGGTCGCATTCTTGCCTGATGAATAGCTGAACTGCTGCACTGGACGGATAGCGAATTCGTGGAGCTTGTCCTTCCAACCCTTCAGCCCTGAACTTCCCCAGTCGCCGTATGCACGGCGAATGTTTGCCGTTCCATAGCGCGAAAGCTCCGCCAGAATTCCTCCAACCTTGCTATGAGAGATGTTGTCGGCGTCTATCAAAAGCGCAATCCGACGATCGGAAAATGCTTCTGGGCGGCTGTCGGTTGCTATTGTTGTTGCTTCCATTTCGCTAAACACTTTCTTCGAGCTTGGTTATGCGCTCGGTACAAATTGTGTGAACCACACGACCGAGTTCCTCAACACAAGCTCCAAGCCAAGCCAGCTCTTCCTCGCTGATGCGATAATGCTTGGAATAACGCGCCTTCACATAGGCTTCTTTCAGCTTCTCGAACCGCGCCCGATCCGGACGAAGTTCGCGCGGCCAGCAGTCAACCAAGCGCATATCGAGACGCTCCGCCTGCGTTCTCAGAAAGCCAAGATTGTGCACGTGAGGTGTGTAGAAGGTGCAGACCAACAACACGCAATGGTATAACCGCTCCGCAGCTTGATGCATGTCAAATGCAGCATCTTTGAAATGCCCCTGCGATACATAGTATTTTGCGCCGCCAAACCGTTTGATCGCAGCTGGAAACCAATCCTCAAAATACTCCTTTGCCATGGCCAGCGCCTGCTCAGGCGTCTTTGGCTTGGGAACGTGGAGTTGGCGATCATCGGCTTCGTAAAGCGCGATGCCGTCCTTAGCGACGTCCATGAAAAAGTAGCGTCCGTGCGCCAGGCCATCGTTCACTTCGCCGAGCGTGTGGACGATAAAGTTGACTGGCGTGCGCAGCGTTTTGTCGATGGCCAGCTCGCGCATCAATCGGTTGTCGAGCTTCAGCCAGTAGTCGACCTTGTCGGTCAGGCGCTTGTCATTGACGATGATCAAAATGTCGAAGTCTGAGCGATAGCCTTTGGCCGTGTGCGGCTCGTCGACCCAGCCGCCCCTTGCGTAGCTTCCATAGAGGATGATCTTCTCAATCTTCCCCTTCTTCTTCCACTCGTGCTGCGCGAGCGCGAGCGCATCTTCGAATTCTTCGAAGATGATCGCCTTCACGCGGTCAATCTCGCGTTGCTTGGCTGCCGGAAGATGATCGAGGTCGGTGCGCATATTGCTTTTCACTCTTAAAGTTTGATGGCGTGTTGGCAAGCAGCAACGCGCAGTGATGACGCGCCACCGCAAAGCGCGTCATCACTGCGCTTGTCAAACGGGCGGTTCCGATCATGTCTATACCAATATATGGGGATGGCGTGGTCAGCGAAGCTCATTTTTGCATTCTCCCTTCGATATAGTTTGCCCAGTCGGCCATGCTTTCTCAAGCAGATTGCCGAGCCGGTAGGCGGCAAATCAATCTCGTCCCATGTAGCTCGGCGCGCAATCGAACCGAGTTGTAAAACCGCCGTGCGCCGCCTTCTCTGCGCGGCACTTCGATGCGCCAAAAACATCCTTTTCAATTGGCCCAACACAGCCAAAATTGTTCGCGGAGGGTTCATCAACGCTCAACGAATGGAACCATGACTATGCCTGAACCAGATCGCATCATTCGCCTCAAGACCGTTCTCCACCGGTCCGGCCTGTCCCGCTCGACTGTATACCGGAAGATGGAGGAAGGAACGTTTCCGCCCCGAATTAAACTGGGTAGCAGCGGCGCAGGGTGGAAAGAGTCCGAACTCAACCGATGGATCGCCGATCCACCCCGATACCGTGCCCCCTCGCCCCGCAATAACCTTGATTTCGAGTAGGAATTCACGGCCATTCTTTTGGCGGCGATCATGCTGACTTGTTCAAGGGCAAAACAGTAGCGCCGTCACGCAGCTCGTCGAGATAATCGCTCCACCATTGCATCATTTTGACGCGCTCCTCCCAATACTGCCCTCGGTTGTAGATGCCGCGAACGGCATTGCTGTCAGCATGGGCCAATGCCCGCTCAATGGCGTCCGGATTCCATTTTCCTGACTCGTTGAGCAAGGTTGATCCGGTGGTCCGCAGTCCGTGGGCCGTGACGTCATCATTGGTATAGCCCATGCGGCGGAACGCCTGGTTCATCGTGTTCTCGCTCATCGGTCTGCGGCTCGTGTGAAACGCCGGAAAGACGAAACCCGTGGGCCTGCTGAACTGCTGCAGTTCAATCAGGTAGCCAATCACCTGCCGTGATAGCGGGACGACATGCGGGCGGCGCATCTTCATCCGCTCCTCAGGAATTTTCCAAATCGCCGCCTCGAAGTCGAACTCGCGCCAATTGGCCATGCGCAGTTCCCCAGGGCGCGCCAAGACGTGCGGGGCGATCTGTAAGGCCAGGCGGGTGATAGGCGCGCCTGAATAGGCGTCGATGGCCCGTAGCAAGATGCCAACGTCAACAGGGTCAATCAACGCCGCATGATGCTTGACCTTGGGCGCGATCAACGCGCCCTTGAGCAAAGCGGCGGGATCCGCTTCGGCGCGGGCAGTGGCGACCGCATAACGGAATACACGGCTGGCAAAAGAACGGCAGCGCTTCGCTGTTTCATGCTTCCTGACGCCCTCCAGCCGTTTGAGGACAGCAAGCACTTCGATGGGCTTGATGTCGCTGACAGGCAGGTCAGCAATGTCGGTGAATTGGGAAACCAGCCAATGGGCCTTATCAATGGTGACTTGCGCCTTGCCTTCCTTCCGGAGTTTTGTGTCGATATATTCCTCGGCCACTTCCTTAAAAGTATTGGCCGCGCTGATCTTGGCAACCAGCCTTGCACGCTTGCGCTCAGCGCTGGGATCGATTCCCTGCGCAAGCTGTTCGCGGAAGGTATCGCGCTTCTTGCGGGCCTGAGCGAGCGAAACGTCTGGATAGGCTCCCAGCGCGACGCGCTTTTCCTTGGTGAGGAAGCGATACTTGAATCGCCAAAGCTTTGCGCCATGAGGATAAATCTCAATATAGAGGCCGCGCCCGTCCGATTTGCGGAAAGATTTGGCCGCAGGCTTGAGCGTCCGGATGGTTGCATCGTTCAAAGGCATAAGCACCCTTTCGTTTCCGAAGGCGCTTGCGATTCCCACTATAATCCAAATTGATCGAGCACGTTTGGGGGCAAGAAAAAACTCTATGGGACAAAAAGCTCAAATTTGCCCCCAACCTTGCCCCCAAACCGATGGGATTAAGTGGTATCTCGTGGAACGCCTTGAAGCAAAATAGGGGTAAAATATGACGGATTTCAGCCGTTTTGTCAAACAAAATGAAACTGGCTGAAATGCGTCAATGGTGCCCAGAAGAGGACTCGAACCTCCACATCCTTGCGAATACTAGCACCTGAAGCTAGCGCGTCTACCAATTCCGCCATCTGGGCCCATGCAGGGGATAATCATGTCGATATCACCTGATAGAGGCGGGCGATTAGCCGGTAGGTGGCCGGGCTGTCAATGATTCATATCGACAAAGCGACAGCATTGTCGACGGCTGGCGGAGACGCGGCACCTCGGCGTTGCGCCGGAGCGGCAAAAATGCTCTTGCGGAGGCCGAATCCACTGTTGCTTCGCCCGCCGCACTGGGGCAGAGGCAAAGCGGAAAACCAAGGCACGGGTGGAACAGGACCATGAATCTCGACGGACGACTGATTTGCATCTTTGGCGGCGGCGGCTTTGTCGGTCGCTATGTCGCGCAGGCGCTGCTGGAGCGCGGCGCGCGGCTGCGCATCGCCGAGCGCAATATCAAAAATGCCATGCATATCAAGCCGCTGGGCAATCTCGGCCAGACGCAATTTGTCAGCGCCGACGTGACCAGGAAGGACAGCGTCACGCGCGCGGTCCGCGGCTGCGACGCGGTGGTCAATCTGGTCGGCGTGCTGAAAGGCGATTTCGAGCGGGTTCATGTCGAGGGCGCGCGCAATGTCGCCGAAGCGGCGGCAGCGGCGAGTTGCCGGTCGCTGCTGCACCTGTCGGCAATCGATGCCGACAGCGATTCGCCGTCGCGCTACGGACGCAGCAAGGGTGACGGAGAGAAAGCGGTTCTACAGGCTTTTGCCGACGCGATCATTCTCCGGCCGTCGATCATTTTCGGCCGGGAAGACCAGTTTATCAACCGCTTCGCCGGGATGATCGCGATGCTGCCGGTCGTGCCGATAATCGGCGGCGATACCAGGTTCCAGCCGATTTTCGTCGGCGATGTCGCCGATGTCGCGGCCCGGGCGCTGAGCCAGCCGGAGCTGTACGCCGGACAGACGTTCGAGCTGGGCGGTCCGGAAATCCTCAGCATGGGCGATATCAACCGGCGGATCGCCCGCATGACCGGACGCGACCGGACCTTTGTCGATGTCCCGGATGTCGCGGCCAGCCTGATGGCCCGTGTCCTTGGCCCGTTGCCGGGCGCGCCGATTACCGCTGACCAGTACAGGATGCTGCAGAAGGACAATGTCGTGGCGACCGGGGCCAAGGGGCTCGACGCCTTTGGCGTGTCCCCGACACCGCTGGCAGCAGTGGCGCCGGGCTGGATGGAAAAATATACGCCGCACGGCCGGTTCGGCGCCAGCGTCAAGGCGGGCTAGAGGCCGCCGGCCAGAGCCGGACTAGAAAAAGGCGAGCAGCGCGATGCCCATCGCGACGCGGTAAATCACGAAGACCATCATCGACGCCTTGCGCAAAAATTGCATCAGGAAGGCCATGGTCGCCAGTGCCGCAAGGAAGGTCATTGTCCCGGTGATCAGCGCTTCGGTCAGCAGCTCGGTGCTGGCGCCCATCAGATCCGGAATGATCAGCACGCCCGCGCCGGCCACGGCGGGGATCGACAGCAGGAAGGAAAAGCGCGCCGCCTCGACCCGGGTATAGCCGAGGAAGCGGGCCGCGGTCATCGTCACGCCGGACCGGCTGGTACCGGGAATCAGCGCCAGTGCCTGGGCCAGGCCGACGATCAGGCCGTCTTTCAGGCTCAGATCCTCAAAACTCTTGATCTGCCGCCCGAACCTGTCGGCAATGCCCAGCAGAGTTCCATAGATAATCAGATTGATGCCGACCAGCGTGGTGCTGCGGAAGCCGTCGAGATAGCCGCCCGTCTTGAGGAACAGCCCGACCAGCACCGCTGGAATCGTGCCGATGATGATCCACCAGAACAGCCGCCGTTCGGCCGGCGCCTGGCCGATCCCGATCGTGGCGAGGCCGCCCCGGCCCAGCGACCAGACATCCTTGAAAAAATAGGTGATGATCGCGAGCAGCGAGCCGACATGGACCGCGATATCGATCATCGGCCCCTGGTCCTCGAAGCCGGTGAAAACCGGCAGCAGAATAAGATGGCCGGACGAGGATATCGGCAGAAACTCGGTAACGCCCTGCACGATCGCGAGGAGCAGCATTTGAATGAAGGTCATGGACGTTCCGTATATTGGCGTGGCCGTATGTTGGTTTGCTGCGCAATAGCGATTCGCATGGCGGTTGTCGTGAAGAAATATAGGTCCGTTGCGGAACATATATCAAGGATATCTGCACCCAAAGGAAGGTACACATCCCGCGCCAAGCACTAATAGGACAGAGATACTGTCTTATATCGGAATTTATGCGTGACAGCCACGCGATTTTTGGTTATTTCCGTTCCTCTGTCCGCCTAAGCGGGCGGTCGCCGACAATCATATATTGCAGGAAACGAGCATCTGGCATGGTAGAAAGCCCGGACAAACTGGACATGTTGAAATTTGTCGATCTCGGACAGGATTATCCCGAAAAGCGCCCGCCCGAACTGCGCGCAGAAGATTTTCAGGAGATCGCCGACAAATATGCGCCGCAAAAGGCCGCCGAACAGGCCGCCCGCTGCTCGCAATGCGGCGTGCCCTATTGCTCGGTCCACTGTCCGCTGCACAATCATATTCCCGACTGGCTGCGGCTGACCGCCGAGGGCCGGCTGCGCGAAGCCTATGAAATGTCCAACCTGACCTCGACCATGCCGGAAATCTGTGGCCGCATCTGCCCGCAGGACCGATTGTGCGAGGGCAATTGCGTCATCGAATTTTCCGGCCATGGCGCGGTCACCATCGGCGCGGTCGAGAAATATATCACCGACACCGCCTGGGAAGAAGGCTGGGTCGAGCCGCTGCAGCCGGGCCGGCCGCAGGGCCAGTCGGTCGGCATCATCGGGGCAGGTCCGGCCGGACTGACGGCAGCCGAATATCTGCGGGTCGCCGGTTATGACGTGCATGTCTATGACCGGCATGACCGCGCCGGCGGTCTGCTGACCTACGGTATTCCCGGCTTCAAGCTGGAAAAGCATGTGATCATGCGCCGGGTGCAGCGGCTGAAGGACGGCGGCATCCACTTTCACGAGAGTTTCGAGGTCGGCAAGGACGCCACGCTGGAAGAGCTCCGCGCCAGGCATGACGCGCTGCTGATCGCGACCGGCGTCTACCAGGCCCGCGCCATCCAGATGCCGGGCGTCGGCGCGCCGGGGGTCGAGGAAGCGCTGGATTTCCTGATCGCCTCCAACCGCAAGAGCTTCGGCGATGATGTGCCCGAATTCGGCCCGGACACGGGCGGCGGCCGCTATAACGCCAGGGGCAAGAATGTCGTCGTCATTGGCGGCGGCGATACCGCGATGGATTGCGTCCGCACTTCGATCCGGCAGGGCGCCAAATCGGTCAAATGCCTCTATCGCCGCGACCGCGCCAATATGCCCGGCTCGCAGAATGAGGTCCGCAATGCCGAGGAAGAGGGCGTGGAATTTATCTGGCTCTCGGCGCCGAAAGCGATCGAGGGCACGGATCATGTCACTGCGGTCAAGGCGACCCGCATGCGGCTCGGCGCACCCGATGCCAGCGGCCGCCGGTCGCCGGAAATCGAACCGGACAGCGATTTTACCGTCGACGCCGATCTGGTGATCAAGGCGCTCGGCTTCGATGCCGAGGACCTGCCCGGTCTGTTTGGCTCCCCCGATCTCGCGGTCACTCGCTGGGGAACATTGCGGGTCGACCACAAGTCGATGATGACCAATCTCGACGGCGTGTTCGCCGCCGGTGACATTGTCCGCGGCGCCAGCCTGGTCGTCTGGGGCATCCGCGATGGCCGCGATGTGACCGAACATATGCATCGCTTTCTGAAAGAGAAGAAACTGGCAGAAAAGGTGGCGGCATAGGCCGCAGACGGAGCATCACCATGAAGACAATATTCTCGACATTTGCTGCCAGTCTGGCGCTGACGCTGAGCCTTCCCGCGGCCGCACAGGATGCAGGGCAAAAAGCAGGCAATAGCGAACCGGCTGCGGTTGCTCCCGCCCGTCTCGACGCCGCCCGGGTCACGGTCGACTATCTGTTCCCGCTCGGCACCTACGAGCGGATGATGAAGGGCACCATGGACCAGCTGATGGACAGCATATTGACGCAGACCTTTGATCGACCGGTCGCCGAGACCATGAAAGGCTACGGGCTTGAGGACAAGACGCTCGACGAGCTGGGCGACTCGTCATTCAATGACATCATGAAGCAGCGCGACCCCCATTTCGAGGAGCGGATGAAAATTTCGACCCGGGTCATGATGGACGAAATGACCGACCTGATGACCAGAATGGAGCCCGCCCTGCGGGACGCGCTGACCAGAATCTACGCCCGCAAGTTCACGGTTCCCCAGCTTGCCGAAATGAACGCCTTTTTCGCGACCGACACCGGCAGCGCCTTCGCGCGCGACTATATGATGGTCTTTGTCGATCCGGAAATGATGGAATCGATGATGGGCATGGTGCCGGAGATGATGCAGTCGATGCCGGCGATCATGAAAAAGGTCGAGGCAGCAACCGCACATCTTCCGCCGCCCGTAGCACAGCCGGCGGACAGGACGGACGATTCGCTGTCGCAGATGGAAGACGATCAATGACCCACGCATTTCCCACCCCCGAACATGAACGCCTCGCTCGCGAAGGCATGTACCGGCCGGAATTCGAATCCGATGCCTGCGGCGTCGGCCTGGTCGCCGCCACCGATGGCAAGGCGTCCCGTCGCGTGGTGTCCTCGGCGATCGATGCGCTGAAGGCCGTCTGGCACCGCGGCGCGGTCGATGCCGATGGCAAGACCGGTGACGGCGCCGGCCTGCACGTCGACCTGCCCGAGCGATTCTTTGACGACGCGATTGCCGACAGCGGCCACAAGGTCCGCCCGAACCGGCTCGCCGTCGGCATGATCTTCCTGCCGCGCACCGATCTCAATGCGCAGGAAAGCTGCCGCACCATCGTCGAGGCGGAGATTATCGAATCCGGCTATACTATCTACGGCTGGCGGCAGGTGCCGGTCGACGTGTCGGTGATCGGCCAGAAGGCACAGAACACGCGCCCCGAGATCGAGCAGATCATGATCGCCGGCCCGATGCCGGACAAGCAGGACGCCCGCGAGTTCGAGAAGAATCTCTATCTGATCCGTAGGCGGATCGAGAAAAAGGTGATCGCGGCACAGATCCAGGATTTCTACATCTGCTCCCTGTCCTGCCGCTCGATCATCTACAAGGGCCTGTTTCTCGCCGAATCGCTGTCGGTCTTCTATCCCGACCTGCTCGACGACCGGTTCGAGAGCCGGGTGGCGATTTTCCACCAGCGCTATTCGACCAACACCTTTCCGCAATGGTGGCTGGCGCAGCCGTTCCGCTGTCTCGCTCACAATGGCGAGATCAACACCATTCGCGGCAACAAGAACTGGATGAAGAGCCACGAGATCAAGATGGCGAGCCTCGCCTTCGGTGATCACAGCGAGGATATCAAGCCGGTCATCCCGGCCGGCTCCTCCGACACCGCCGCACTGGATGCGGTGTTCGAGACCATCTGCCGCTCCGGCCGCGACGCGCCGACCGCCAAGATCATGCTGGTCCCCGAGGCCTGGCAGAACAATCCCGATATCGATCCTGCGCATCAGGCGATGTACGAATATATGGCGAGCGTCATGGAGCCGTGGGACGGCCCGGCGGCACTGGCGATGACCGATGGCCACTGGGCCGTCGCCGGAGTCGACCGCAATGCGCTGCGCCCGCTGCGCTATTCGGTCACCGCCGACAATCTGCTGATCATCGGCTCGGAGGCCGGGCTGGTGGTGGTCCCGGAAAGCCAGGTCGTCGAGAAGGGCCGCCTCGGCCCCGGCCAGATGATCGCGGTCGACCTCGATGCCGGACAGCTGTTCAAGGACCGCGCGCTCAAGGACCGGATCGCGGCCGAGGAACCCTATGCCGATCTGGTCAAGGGATTCCTGACCGTAGACGACCTGCCGCCCGCTCCGGAAGCATCCGGCATGGGCTTTTCCCGCGAGGAACTGATCCGCCGCCAGACCGCCGCCGGCCATACGCTGGAGGATATGGAAATGATCCTCGCACCGATGGTCGAGGATGCCAAGGAAGCGGTCGGCTCGATGGGCGACGACACACCGCTGGCGGTGATCAGCATCAAGCCGCGCCAGGTCAGCCATTTCTTCCGCCAGAATTTCTCGCAGGTCACCAACCCGCCGATCGACAGCCTGCGCGAGCGCCATGTGATGAGCCTGCGCACCCGCTTTTCCAACCTCGCCAATATCCTCGAGCAGGACAGCCAGAACGAGGATGTCATGGTGCTGGAAAGCCCGGTGCTCAGCTGCGCCCTGTGGGAGCGGCTGAAGCTCGGCTTCGGCGACGCGGTGGCCGAAATCGACTGCACGATGAGCACCACCGGCGGCGCGATCGAGCTGCGCGACGCGCTTGCCCGGATCCGCGGCGAGGCAGAACAGGCAGTGCGCGCCGGCAAGACCGAGATATTCCTGACCGACGAGGATATTGACGAGGACCGGATGGCGATCTCGATGGTGATCGCGACGGCGGCGGTGCACACCCATCTGGTCCGCAAGGGCCTGCGCTCCTACGCCTCGGTCAATGTTCGTGCGGCGGAATGTCTCGACACCCATTGCTATGCCGTGCTGATCGGCGTCGGCGCGACCACGGTCAACGCCTATATGGCGGAAGCCGCGATCACCGACCGCCACGCCCGCGGCCTGTTCGGTGATCTGTCGCTGGACGAATGTCTCGCCCGCCACAAGAAAGCGGTCGACGACGGCCTGCTCAAGATCCTGTCGAAAATGGGCATCGCCGTCATTTCCAGCTATCGCGGCGGCTATAATTTCGAGGCGGTTGGCCTGTCGCGTGCCTTGTGCAACGATCTCTTCCCCGGCATGCCCACGAAAATTTCCGGCGAGGGCTATGCCTCCCTGTTCATCAATGCCCAGGACAAGCACGCCGCCGCCTTTGAACCGGCGGTGGTGCGGCTGCCGGTCGGCGGCTTCTACAAGCAGCGCGCCGGCGGCGAGGCCCATGCCTATAGCGCCCATCTGATGCATCTGCTGCAGACCGCGGTCGCGCATGACAGCTACTCCTCCTATCTGCAATTTTCGCAAGGCGTGCGCGAGCTGGAGCCGATCTATCTGCGCGACCTGATGGAGTTCAACTATGCGCCGGTGCCGGTGCCGATCGACGAAGTCGAGGCGATCACCGAGGTACGCAAGCGCTTCAACACGCCGGGCATGAGCCTCGGCGCGCTCAGCCCCGAGGCGCACGAGACCCTGGCGATCGCGATGAACCGGATCGGCGCCAAGTCGGTTTCCGGCGAGGGCGGCGAGGAGAAACGCCGCTACACGCCGTTCGAAAATGGCGACAATGCCTCCAGCCCGATCAAGCAGGTCGCTTCCGGCCGCTTCGGCGTGACCTCGGAATATCTCGGCGCCTGCGAGGAGATCGAGATCAAGGTCGCGCAGGGCGCCAAGCCCGGCGAAGGCGGCCAGCTGCCCGGCTTCAAGGTCACCGAGTTCATCGCCAAGCTGCGCCACTCGACGCCCGGCGTCACCCTGATCTCGCCGCCGCCGCATCACGATATCTACTCGATCGAGGATCTCGCCCAGCTGATCTACGATCTCAAGCAGATCAATCCGCGCGCGCGGGTCTGCGTCAAGCTGGTCTCCTCTGCCGGGATCGGCACGATCGCCGCCGGCGTCGCCAAGGCCCATGCCGATGTCATCCTGATCTCCGGCAATACCGGCGGCACCGGTGCCTCGCCGCAGACCTCGATCAAGTTCGCCGGCACGCCCTGGGAAATGGGGCTTTCGGAAGCCAATCAGGTGCTCACTCTCAACGGCCTGCGCCACCGGGTCAAGCTGCGCACCGACGGCGGGCTCAAGACCGGCCGCGACATCGTCATCGCTGCGATTCTCGGTGCCGAGGAATTCGGCATCGGGACGCTCAGTCTGGTCGCGATGGGCTGTATCATGGTCCGCCAGTGCCACAGCAACACCTGCCCGGTCGGCGTCTGCGTGCAGGATGAAAAGCTGCGCGCAAAATTCACCGGCACCCCGGAAAAGGTAATCAATCTGATGACCTATATGGCCGAGGAAGTGCGCGAGATTCTGGCGCGGCTCGGCTATCGCTCGCTCGGCGAGATCATCGGCCGCACCGAATTGCTGCGCCAGGTCAGCCGCGGCGCCGAACATCTCGACGATCTCGACCTCAACCCGATCCTCGCCAAGGTCGATGCCAGAGACAGCGAGCGCAGCTTCCATATCGACACGCCGCGCAACGAGGTGCCGGACAGTCTCGACGCGGAAATGATCGACGATGCAAAGCCGGTGTTCGAACGGCGCGAGAAGATGCAGCTCACCTATACGGTGCGCAACACCCATCGCGCCGTCGGCACGCGATTCTCCGCCGAGATCACCGCCAAATATGGCATGAACACATTGAACGAGGACCATGTCCATATTCGCCTGCGCGGCTCGGCCGGCCAGTCGCTCGGCGCCTTTCTGTGCCAGGGGATCACGCTGGAAGTGTTCGGCGATGCCAATGACTATGTCGGCAAGGGCCTGTGCGGCGGCAAGATCGTGGTGCGACCGATGGTCAGCTCGCCGCTGGTCAGCCAGGACAATACGATCATCGGCAATACCGTGCTCTACGGCGCCACCTCCGGGCAACTCTACGCCGCTGGCCAGGCGGGCGAGCGCTTTGCGGTGCGCAACAGCGGTGCCAATGTCGTGGTCGAGGGCTGCGGTGCCAATGGCTGCGAATATATGACCGGCGGCAATGCCGTGATCCTGGGCCCGGTCGGCAGCAATTTCGGGGCGGGCATGACCGGCGGCATGGCCTTCGTGCTCGATACTGCAGGCGATTTCGAGAAAATGGCCAATGGCGAGAGCATCGTCTGGCAGCGGCTCGACAGCGCTTATTGGGAGGCGCATCTGCATGGGCTGGTCGAGCGCCATCACCAGACCACCGACAGCAAATGGTCGGAATCGATCCTGCGCGACTGGGACCGCTGGCGGGATCGCTTCTGGCAGGTCTGCCCGAAGGAAATGGTGAGCCGGATCGTGCACCCGTTGTCGGACAAGGAAGCGATTGAGGCAGCGGAGTGATTTGATTTGAGCCGGACAAGACTCAACCTTTCACTCATTCTTGTAGGTGTCGTTCTGTTGTCAGCCTTGGCCTGGGTCGGTCGCCCCTACCTTCTGCTGGATGAAACCGCTTTGGGAGCAAGAGCAAATGCGCATATTGTCTCCATCGAACCAGTTCGATCCATGTATCCTGCGCTTTACCTTAATGTTGCAAAGCTTTCCATTCGGTTCGAGGACGGACAGACCGCCATCGCGGCTGCATCGGAAAAACAAGTAGTAAACTGTTCGGTTGGCGATAGCGTCGTTGTTCGGCTGCTCCCGTCCAAGAAGTCAGGCAACCGGCTCTATCGGGTCATATCCAAATCCTGCTCCAGTCCGGACCGGTGAATTTTGAAAAGTTTGCATTCTTGCTATGATCGGCACACAGCCGACCCTGCTTCAGATGATAGCATATAGAAATGTTATTTCCGGATTGGAACTGCTAGACATTTTTGGCTCCATCTCTGCGCGACTCAAGGCATAAATGAGAGAAAAGCCATGCCCAAAATAACCCCCAATTATCTCGAAATAAAGGCAAGCGATCTGCCCGCCAGCAAGGCCTTCTACGAAAAGGCCTTCGGCTTTGCCTTCACCGACTATGGCCCGGACTATGCCGCGGTCGAGGGCGGTCCGGTGCAGATCGGGCTCGCCGCCGGACGCGAGCCGGTCGCTCCGATGCCGACCCTGGAGAGCGATGATCTGGAAGCATCCCTCGCTCAGGTGACCGCTGCGGGCGGCGAAATCGTCCGCGAAATCTTCGCCTTCCCCGGCGGCAGACGCTTTGAATGTCTCGATCCCTCGGGCAACCGGCTGGCCATCTATCAGCCGGGCTGACCCGGCGGAACGACGAGCCGGACCACTATCTTGCACGCGGTCGATCAAGCCTCTTTCCCCCGCGTCCAATCGGGATTAAGCGGGACTCATGTGGCAGTTGTACCAGTTCCCTCTATGTCCCTTTTCTCGCAAAGTCCGCTTGCTGCTGGGCGAGAAGTCGGTCGCCTATGAACTGGTGCGCGAATCGCCCTGGGATCAGCGCGACGAATATCTGGCAATGAACCCGACCGGCCGGACGCCGGTGATGAAACATGCCGAGCGGGACATCTGTCTCGTCGACAGCGTGGCGATCTGCGAATATATCGAGGAGACCGTCGAAAAGGTGCCGATGATCAACGGCACCGCGGTCAACCGGGCGGAAATCCGGCGGCTGGTCGCCTGGTTCGACGAGCAGTTCTACGGCGATGTCACCGCCCCGATGCTGCACGAACGGATGCACAAAAGGCTGGTCCGGCGCGAACCGCCCGATGCCAAGATCCTGCGCGAGGCGATGCGCCGCGCAAACCAGCATCTCGACTATATCGACTATCTGATCGACCACCGCAGCTGGCTGGCCGGCGCAACGATGAGTCTCGCCGACCTTTCCGCCGCAGCGCAGATCTCGGTCGCCGACTATCTCGGCACGATCGACTGGGCCGGGCACGAACAGACCAAGGCCTGGTACGCGATGTTCAAGTCGCGGCCTTCTTTCCGGCCCTTGTTATCCGAACGCATGGAAGTGATCGCGCCGCCGGCCCATTATGAAAAGGTCGACTTCTAGCGATATTTCCAGTTGCGGTCCGTGCCCTCGGCCAATCGAGCGACCGCCGTGGCAATCCGTTTTTCCCGCATGGCTTCGCCTCGGCAACCGTTTGCTATGTGCGTCAATATTGGGAAGGGTCCGGGGCGTCGCCCGAAAATGTCTTGCTCATCAGCACCTTGTCCATACCGGGTGCAACACCATCTTTTTCAAAGCCGGTCTGCACAAATCCGAATTTCGCGAAAAAGGGAGCGATCGCGGGCGTGGTGGACAGGTCCGCTTCGCTATAGCCGCCATCCCTGGCGATTTTCTGCAATCGGTGCTCGGTCAGCAACCGGCCAGGGCCGGACACGGATCATCAAGCCCGGACCACCGTCATCAGATAGTTGAGCGCCACATTGTCGGACACGGAAAAGCCGCTTGCCGGACTGTAGGACAGGCCGCTGGTGTCGATCACCTGCAGACCCGCTTCGCCCAGCATTTTTTCCAGCTCTTCCGGGGTGATAAACTGCTCGTGATGATGCGTCCCGCGCGGAACCCGGCCGGTCCGCTCGGCCAGTTCCACCAGCATCAGTTTCGACAGGGCGGTGCGATTGGGGGTGGAGAGAATCATCAGGCCGTCATCCGCCATCGCCCGGGCCAGCCCGGCGACAAAACCCCGGGGGTCGTCGACATGTTCGATCACCTCCAGCGAGGTAACCAGATCAAAGTCTCGCCCGGCGAAATCCTCGATCGCCTCGTTGCGATAATCGATAGCCAGCCCCTGCGGCTCGGCATGCGCCTTCGCCGCCGCGATATTCTCCGGTGCCGCATCGAGCCCGGTCACGCTAGCGCCCAGCCGGGCCAGCGGCTCGCAGAGCAGGCCCGCACCGCAGCCGACATCCAGCGCCCGCTTGCCGGCGAGCGGTTTCAGCAGGCTGCTGTCGCAATGGAAATGCAGGTCGATCGCGTCCCTGATATAGGAAAGCCGCACCGGATTGAGCCGGTGGAGCATCGCCGATGATCCCCTCGGGTCCCACCAGTCGGCTGCGAGCGCGCCAAAATGCGCGGCTTCTTCGGGCTTGATCGTGCTGCTACTTGCCTTTGTCATGTCCCCTCTTTATCAGGCTTTTCAATCCTGTTCAGGCCCTTTTTAACGAAAGTTTATCCAACAGCAGCATGGCACGTATAGTGATGAAATTCGGCGGCACCTCGATGGCCGGAATCGACCGTATCCGCCGGGTGGCGCAGATCGTCAAGCAACAGGCCGACGCCGGCCACGAAGTCGCGGTGGTGGTTTCCGCCATGGCCGGCGATACCGACCGGCTGGTCAACTTCTGCCGCGAAGCGAGCTCGCTTTACGATCCGGCCGAATATGACGTGGTCGTCGCATCCGGCGAACAGGTCACCTCCGGCCTGCTCGCTATTGCCCTGCAGTCGCTGGGCGCCAAGGCGCGCAGCTGGCTCGGCTGGCAGATGCCGATCCGCACGGTCGAGGCGCACAGCAAGGCACGGATCGATTCGATCGACGGAGAGGCGCTGACCGCCGCCATGCAAAGCGGGGAGATCGCGATCATTCCCGGCTTTCAGGGACTCAGCGAAGACGGCCGGGTCACCACCCTGGGACGCGGCGGGTCCGATACCAGCGCGGTTGCCATTGCTGCTGCGGTCAAGGCCGATCGCTGCGATATCTACACCGATGTCGACGGCGTCTACACCACCGACCCGCGCATCGTCACCCGGGCGCGCAAGCTCAACAAGGTGACCTTCGAGGAAATGCTCGAACTGGCCAGCGTCGGCGCGAAAGTATTGCAGACCCGCTCGGTCGGGCTGGCGATGAAGGAAGGCGTCCGCATCCAGGTATTGTCCTCCTTCACCGATGAAAATACCAACTGGACCGCCGACGACCTGCCCGGCACGATGATCGTTGGCGAAGATGAAATGGAGATTGAGGATATGGAACGGCAGCTGATCACCGGCATCGCCCATGACAAGAATGAAGCGAAGATCACCCTGACCCGCGTGCCCGACAAGCCCGGCGCGGTGGCGACGATTTTTGCGCCGCTGGCCGATGCCGCAATCAACGTCGACATGATCATCCAGAATGTCGGCCGCGAGAAGGGCGAGACCGACGTCACCTTCACTGTCCCCAATGTCGATCTCGACCGGGCGATGCAGGTGCTGGAAGAGGCGAAGGGCAAGATCGGCTTCAACCGCCTGATCCCCGACACCAATGTCGCCAAAATCTCGGTGGTCGGCGTCGGCATGAAGAGCCACGCCGGCGTCGCTGCGACGATGTTCAAGGCGCTGGCCGAGCGCGGCGTCAATATCCAGGCGATCACCACCTCGGAAATCAAGGTCAGCGTGCTGATCGAGGAAGATTATACCGAACTGGCGCTGCGCGTGCTGCACACGGCTTACGGACTGGACGCAGAGGATGCGGCCTAGCTATTTTCCCTCCCCTTGGGGGGAGAGACAAAGGGAGGGGAGTCATGGTGACCGCCCTCTCTTCCAACCCTCTCCGCTGAAGCGGCGAGGGCTTTAGAAAGAAACATGATGACCCAATCCACACTCCAGCATCTCATGCAACGCGGCACCGACTTTCTCGGCTGCGAGACCGCGATCATGTGCGGGGCGATGTCCTGGGTCTCCGAGCGCAATCTGGTCAGCGCGATTTCCAACGCCGGCGGCTTTGGCGTCATCGCCTGCGGCGCGATGACGCCGGACCTGCTCGACACGGAAATTGCCGAGACGATGAAGCGCACCGACAAGCCGTTCGGCGTCAATCTGATCACCATGCATCCCGATCTGATGGAGCTGATCGCGATCTGCGGCAAACATGGCGTGACTCATGTCGTGCTGGCTGGCGGCCTTCCCCCCAAGGGCAGTCTCGAAGCGATCAAGGAAACCGGTGCCAAAGTGATCTGCTTCGCCCCGGCCCTGTCGCTGGCCAAGAAATTCCTCCGCTCCGGTGTTGACGCCATCGTCATCGAGGGCATGGAAGCGGGCGGTCATATCGGGCCGGTCTCGACCTCGGTCCTCGCCCAGGAAATCTTGCCGGAAATCGCCGAGCAGCTGCCGGTCTTCGTTGCCGGCGGTATCGGCACCGGCGAGATGATCGCCGCCTATCTCGAAATGGGCGCCAGCGGCGTCCAGCTCGGCACCCGTTTTGTCTGCGCCCATGAATCGATCGCCCATCCCGATTTCAAGAAGGCCTTCATCCGCGGCAATGCCCGCGACGCAATCACCAGCGTCCAGGTCGACCCCCGCCTGCCGGTGATCCCGGTGCGCGCGCTCAAGAACAAGGGCACAGAGGAATTTACCCGCAAGCAGATCGAGGTCGCCAAGCTGCTCGACTCCGGCGAGATAGAAATGGGTGAAGCGCAGCTGCAAATTGAACATTTCTGGGCAGGAGCGCTCCGAAAAGCGGTAATAAATGGCGATATTGAGTATGGAAGTGTCATGGCCGGACAGTCGGTCGGCATGGTCAAGGCGGAGGAATCCGTGGCCGAAATTATCAAATCGTTGGTGGAACAGGCGGAAACCGCGCTGGCCCGCTAGCGGTCAACCGTCTTGCCTAACCAATACAGTTTGGGCATAGGCAGGACATGACCGAACATGCTTCCAGTTCTTCCAGTTCCGATCCGCTCGAAGCGCCGGAAGCAGCCGCTATAAGCTCCTATAATCAGGGCCTTACCCCGCTGCATCCGCCGCAGAAAAGCCTGATCCGGATCCGCATGATCATCCGGTCGCTGGTCCTGCTGGCCCTCGCTCTGGTCGCCGAGATCGCGCTATGGGTTCAGCTCGGGGCATCGCCCGGTCTGGTCCTGATTCCCGCCTCCCTCCTTGCCTTCCTGCAGATATTGGTACTCCCGCACCGCATCTACCGCCGCTGGGGCTATGACATGGGCGACGAGCAACTCCGCGTCCTACGCGGCTTTCTCTGGCGGACCGACACGATCGTCCCGTTCAACCGTATCCAGCATATCGATGTCGCGCAGGGCCCGCTGCAGCGTCTGTTCGGCCTGTCGACCCTCATCGTGCACACCGCCGGCACTCACAACAGCATCGTCACCCTGCCCGGCCTCGCCACCGTAGATGCCGAGGCCATGCGCGAGACGATCAAGAGCCATATCCGCCAAGACATGATATGACCGAGGTCTCCGCCAGCCCGGCGCCCGACAATAGCGCCCCGTTCCAGCACCTGCACCTGCACCCGCTCAGCATCATCCTCAAATCGGCGGGCACGCTCGGCCAGAATCTGGTCGCGATCCTCGTCCTGCATTTCAGCATGTTCGACCAGAATTTCCTCTACACCGGACTCGCCACTGCGGTGCTGATCGCGCTGGTCGTCGGCGTGACCGCGCTGATCTGGTCCCGCTTCACCTATCAGGTGACCGCCAGGGAAATCCGGATCCGGAGCGGCCTGCTCAACCGCAACAACCGCTCGATCCCGTTCGACCGGATTCAGGATGTCAGTCTCGAACAGAAGCTTATCAGCCGCCTGCTCGGACTCGCCACGGTCGCGCTGGAAACCGGTTCCGGCGGCGGCGAAGATGGCCAGCTCGATGCGCTGTCTCGGATCGACGCAGAAAGCCTGCGTGACACGATCCGCGACTATAAGGCGGGTTTGGAGGCCAGCGACGGGGAAGCGCCGACAAGCGCCGTCGCCGATGATCGCCCGCCGCTGTTTGCCATAGACAATCGCCGTCTCTTGATCGCCGGCCTGTTCAACTTTTCCTTCGTGCTACTCGCGGTCCTGGGCGCCATTGCCCAGAATTTGGATTTTCTGCTCCCGGACGATTTTTTCGATCCGCGCCGCTGGCTCGACGCCTTGCCGGAAGCGGAAACCATCGATCGCCTTGGTTCCTGGGTGCGTTTTGGCGGCGCCCTGGCCGCGATCCTCTCGCTGGTCGCCGTCGGCCTGATCAGCGGCATCGTCCGCACCTTTGTCCGTGACTATGGCTTCCGCCTCGACAGGGTGGACAGCGGTCAGCCGGGATTCCGCCGGCGACGCGGCCTGTTCACCCTGACCGACATGGTCATGCCGATCCACCGCGTCCAGGCTGCGGTGCTGCAGACCGGTCCGGTGCGCGAGCGCTATGGCTGGTATCATCTGAAATTCATTTCGCTGGCCGGCGACAGCGGCGGCGAAACCGACCACAGCGTCGCGCCCTGCGCCACGCTGCCGGAAATAGACCCGATCCTTAACCAATGTGCCATTCGACGACCCGCGCCGGATCTCGACTTTCAGCCAGTCAGCCCTGCCTTCTGGTGGCGCGACGCGATTCTGATCTCGCTGCTGCTCGCTGCCATTGCCCTGGGCACGGGATTTCTCGTCCATCGGGGATTTTATGCGCTGATCCTGCTGGCGCTGCCCATTGCGCGCATTCAGTTTCTAAACTGGCGCCATCATCAATATGCCCTGACCGAAAGCCAGCTGTTTGTCCGCTCCGGCTGGTGGCGGCGACGGTGCACCATGCTGCTGCGCCGCAAGATCCAGACGGTCGATGTCAGCCAGTCACCGCTCGACCATCCGCTGAATCTGGCCACGGTGACGATCGGCATCGCGGGCGGAAGCGCCGTGAGACCGTTGATGATCAGGGACATTGATTTTAACCGGGCAACGACCTTGCGAGACGCGCTGATCGGCCGGCAAAATCATCCTTGACTAAAGGCACCAGATATCCTCGATAGTTGCCAAAGATATTTCCGGAGAGAGAAAATGCCAAAACCAAGATTTGCCCTGCTGCTGCCGCTCGCGCTGCTCGCCACCGCGCCGGTATACGCCCAGGCCCCTGCGGCCCAGCATGGCACTGCCCCGCAAGCCGAGGCCTTGCACACTATCATTGACGATTACTGGGCCTATCAGCTCGAGCAATATCCGGAATTCGCGTCCTCTCTCGGCGTGGAAGATCCGGTCGGGCGGGTCAGCGATGCCAGCCTTGAGGCCGAAGACAAGCGCGTCGAAAAGGCCAGGGCCTGGCTGAAACGGCTGGATGCGATCGACACCAGGGCGCTGAGCGAGGATGACAAGACCAACTATGGCATCCTCCGCCGGACGCTCGCCGAGGAGATCGAGGCGAACAGCTATGGCCAGCGCACGATCAACTTCACCAACCGCGGCGGCTGGCACCAGAATTTCGCCAGCATGCAGAACAACCTGCCGTTCCGCAACGCGCAGGATTACCGGACCTATATCAACCGGCTGAAACAATATGCCAAGATCAATGACCAGTCGATCGCCGTCGCCAACCAAGCGCTGGCCGGCGGCTATGTCCAGCCCTGCGTCTCGATGGAAGGCTATGAAACCAGCATTTCCGGTCTGCTGACGGATGACCCGAAGGATTCGCGTTTCTTCCAGCCGTTTACCCGCAAGCGGCCTGAAACGATCGACGAAGCGACGTTCGCAAGCATGGCGGATGAAGCGGCGGAAACAATTCAAACGATCATCACGCCGGCGCTGCGCAAGCATCTCGACTGGTACGTGAAGGACTATGCCCCGAAATGCGCCAAGGCCCCCGGCATCTCGGCCCAGCCCGGCGGCGCGAAATATTATGATTTCCGCATTCGCCAGATGACGACCACCGACAAGACCGCCGACGAAATTCACAATATCGGTCTCAGCGAGGTCAAGCGGATCCGCGCCGAGATGGTCGAAGTTTCGAAAGAGGCGGGCTATGATACGCGCGAGGCGTTTATCGATCATCTGCGCACCGACCCGCAATATTATGCCAAGACGCCGGAAGAGCTGATGGAAAAGGTCGCTCGGGTGAACAAGACGATCGATGGCAAGATGCCCTCGATCATCGGCATGCTGGCCAGACTGCCCTATGGCATCAAGGAAATCCCGGCAGAGACCGCCGAAGGCACGACCACCGCCTATTATAATCCCGGCTCGCCCGATGTCGGCATCGCCGGCTTCTATTATGTCAACACGTCAAAGCTGGACCAGCGACCCTTCTGGGAAATTCCCGCGCTCAGCGTGCACGAAGCAGTGCCCGGCCACCACCAGCAGATCGCGCTCCAGCAGGAACTCGACATGCCCGACTTCCGCAAATATGGTGCGTTCTTCACCGCCTTTGTCGAGGGCTGGGGCCTCTATTCGGAACGGCTCGGCATCGAGATGGAACTCTATGACACGCCGGCCAAGAATATGGGCCGCCTGTCCTACGAAATGTGGCGCGCCTGCCGGCTTGTCGTCGACACCGGCATCCACAGCAAGGGCTGGAGCAAACAGCAGGCGATCGACTTCATGACCGACAATACAGCACTCAGCGCCGCCAATATCGAGGCCGAGGTCAATCGCTATATCAGCTGGCCCGGCCAGGCTCTCGCCTACAAGATGGGTGAGCTGAAAATCCGCGAGCTGCGCACCAAGGCGACCAGCGAACTGGGTGACAAGTTCGACCTGCGCGAATTTCACGATGTCGTGCTGGGCCAGGGCGCGGTGCCGCTCGATATGCTCGAGGCACAGGTAAACCGCTGGATTGCAGCGAAAAAAGCTAGCTGATCATTTGCCGTCGGGACCGGGCGTCTTGTCCGCTCCCGGCGGTACCGCCAGATCATCCACGGCCTTCTCATCCGCGTCTTTTGCATCCAGCCGGTCTCTGGCCGCTTCCGCTGCCTCTTCCCGCGCTGCGCGGTCCGCCTCGATTTCCAGCACGCGCTCTTCCACCGCATCGGCTTCCGCATCGATCCGGGAAAGGCGTTTCTGCCGTTCCTCTTCGATCAGCTGGCCCCAGTTGACCGTGTCGTCAATGCCCTGCTCGGCATAGGCCTGACGCAGCAATTGCTGTGTGCATCCGGTAAAACCGCCTGCGCCGACCGGCGAGCAGCTGCTTGTGCCTGATTTTCCGACATATTCATAGGATCTGACGCGTTCCGACCAGGCCTGGTTCTTGGCCTCGCCCAGTTCGCCGCCCCGCAGGGTTTCCGGAATGCGATAGCGTTCGTTCTCGTCCTTGCGGGCGCAGACGACAATCTCGTTATCGGTGCTCGGCGGGCAAGGATCATCGCCGTAAATCACCAGCTGATTGACGCGGTCGCCCGGCTGGTCCTGGGCTTGCGCCGGGACAGCCAGCAGGCCAGCGCCGGACAGCGCGGCAGCGGAAAGCAAAAATTTCTTCATCATAACCGTTCCTTTGATCGCACCGGGCTGAACCGGTGCTGAAGCGAGTTGCGCTTCCTAAATGCGTTTCGACAGCCCGATTGCCACGCGGCAACCCAGGCGAATGGCTGCACTCAACACCGGATAGCCGGGGGCATCTTCCGCCCCCGAAGCGATTGCCGTTGCCTTATGCTCCAGTTCCTCTTCGCGAAACTCCGCAATCATACGGGTCAGCTCCGGATCATCCTCTAATTCCAGTGCATCCAGCTGTTCGCGATAATGCTGGTCAATTTCGGTTTCCACCGCCGCCGTGCAGGCCATCGCCGCTCGCGGCCCCATGGCTGCGGTCGTCGCGCCCAGCGCATAGCCGGCGATTTTCCAGAAGGGCTGCAGCGCCGTGGGCCGCACGCCGCGATCGGCGATCATCTGGTCGAAAGCATCGAGATGGCGCTGCTCCTGCTCTGCCATATGGTGGATGGCGCTGCTGTGCGGCGCATCATCACCCATTACCGCGAGCTGGCCCTTGTAGATTTGCGCCGCTCCATATTCGCCCGCCTGGTTGACGCGGATCATCGACGCGATATCGGCCCGCGACTGACCCAGTCTCGTTTCACCCATGATCGCTTCCTTTTCGTCTCGTCGCTATCATCAACAAGATGAGCGCCGCGCCGCTTACTGACAAGAGGAAATTGAAGCCCGCCAGAGAAATCCCGAACAGGGTCCAGGGCGCGACATCACAGCGCACCAGAGGAGCGTTCATGATCGAATCGAGCAGATCGCCGCCCGCCGGAAGATTGGTCGAGCAGGAGGTAAGACCTTCCCACCAGTCATATTCGACTCCGGCGTGGAAACCGCCAATCAGGCCACTGATCAGGATCGCGATGGCCGCAGCGACGACCAGCGGGACGACCATGCTGATCCTGCGAAAGGCCAGAGCCGCCGCCGCAAGCAGGATGGCGACCAGATGTGGCCATCTTTGCCACATGCACATTTCACACGGGTACAGGCCAAAACCATATTGGCTGATCAGCGCACCGCCAAGCAGGGCGGCAGGAAGCAGGAAGGCCAGCCAGGCGGCGGTGCGGACGGATGCCATCAGCGCGGCCTAGTTTTTCGCAACGGCCGTTTTGCTGGCACTCTTTTTCGCTGCCTTGTTCATTGCCATTTTCAGCCCGTCGGGACCAAGGCGACCGATGGTCTGCAGCGCATAATGCAGCTGAAAATCTTCCACGCCCTTCTCTTTCAGTTCCTCGGCCGTCTGGCTGAAGCGCGGATCGTCCTTGCCATCCTCCTCCAGCACATCGTCCTTCAGCTTGATCTCGTTGATCAGGTGGCGGCGCAGATCGGATTCGCGGAACCGTGGACGGTCCTTGTAATCCGGATCGGACAGTTGCGGGACGTTGATATCGGGTTCAATCCCGCCTTCCTGCACCGACTTGCCCGAAGGCGTGTAATAGCGCGCCGTGGTCAGACGCAGCGCGCTGTCGTTGGACAGCGGCAGCAGCGTCTGGACCGAGCCCTTGCCAAAACTGCGTTCACCCATGATCAGGGCACGGTGATGGTCCTGCAGGGCGCCGGCAACGATTTCCGAAGCCGAAGCCGAACCGGCGTCGATCAGCACAATGACCGGCAGTCCGCCAGCGGCATCGCCGCTCTTGGCAAAATAGCGCTCGATATCCGACTTCTCCCGCCCGCGCTGCGAGACGATTTCCCCGCGCGACAGGAACACATCGGAAACCGAAACGGCTTCATCGAGCAGACCGCCCGGATTGGACCGCAGGTCGAGCACATAGCCGAGCGGCTTCTTGCCCAGGGACTTGTCGATTCCGGCGATGGCGGCGGCGACATCGGCACCGGTCTCGCTGGAGAAACTGTTGATGCTGATCACGCCGATCTGGTCCTTGACCTCCCAGGTGACCGGCTTGAGATCGATGATCGCCCGTTTCATCGACAGATCGAACGGCTTGTCGCGGCCGGGCCGGACGATGGTGATGGTGATCGGTTCGCCGGGCTTGCCGCGCATTTCCTCGACCGCTTCGTCCAGCGTGCCGCCGTAGATCAGTTCGCCATTGATATGGGTAATATAATCGCCAGCCTTCACGCCGGCCTTGTCCGCCGGCGTATCCTTGAACGGAGCGATAACCTTCACGGCACCGTCTTCCAGCGTCACCGAAAGGCCGAGGCCGCCATAATTGCCGTCGGTCTGGGTCCGCAGATTTTCGAAGTCCCGGGCATCCAGAAAGCTGCTGTGCGGATCCAGACTGCTGAGCATGCCCTGGATCGCGCCCTTGATCAGATCGGCATCGTCGACCTGATCAACATAGTCATTCCGCACCCGCTCGAAGACGCTCATGAACTGCTCCATCTCGCGATAGGTATTGGCATCCACGGCGGAAATGGCCGAAGTCGTTGCGGGCAAAAGCGCAACGGTCAGCACAAGGGCAGCGGCTTGCAAAACGGGCTTTTTCATCAATCATGTCCTGTCGGTATAAATCGGTGCCAAATATAGGCGTGAATCGTCTCTAAAGCAAAGCAGCTTAACCAATAATGACACAAGTCTTCGACGAACGGCAATTCTGACGGGCACCTTGCCGCCGCTCAGCCAATCAGCGCGGCGATATCGATGGGCCGGCCATGGCGGCGCAGTTCGACGGTCACCGTCGGATCATCCGACCCAGACTGCCCGACCGGCGCGCCCTGCACCACTTCATCGCCCACGGCGACACTGGTCTTCGCCATATTGGTGATCAGACTGGTCCAGCCGGCATCATGCTCGATGATCAGGATATTGCCATAACCGCGGTAACGCCCCGAATAGGCCACCCGCCCCGCAGCCGGCGCAACAATCTGGGCGCCGGCATCCACCGCAATGGTCAGGCCGCGGGAGCGATAGCCGCTGTCCGATATCTCGCCGAGTCCGGTGACAATTTCCCCGACGACGGGCAGTCGATAGGCGCTCGCGACATCTTCGCTCCGCCGGGAGGTCCGGACCGGCGGCTCCTTGCCCTGTCCCGGCCGCAGCACAGGCCCGTCCAGCTCTGCCAACGATTCACGGACCGCACCGCTTTCGCGAATCTGGTCCATCAGGTCCAATATGTCCCGCGCTTCCTCGCCGAGCGCCAGCGCCTGTTCCTGCTCGATCCCGGCATCAGTGGAAAATTGAGCCGCATCGATCCGCTCGCTGGCTTCGAGGCCCGCCAGTTGTTGCCGCTGTTCAACCAGACGGTGCTGGCTCTGGTCGAGCGAAGCAATGGCCCGCGCCGCTTGCTGGCGAAGCCGTTCGCCTTGCCGGACTTCGTCGCGCAGACTGGCGGTGCGCCGTTCGATTTCTGGCATCACGGCGGAAAGGATCGAGCGCATA
Source organism: Parasphingorhabdus sp. (assembly GCA_030373505.1). Lineage (GTDB taxonomy): Bacteria > Pseudomonadota > Alphaproteobacteria > Sphingomonadales > Sphingomonadaceae > Parasphingorhabdus. The sequence continues at coordinate 70,241 of JAUCYS010000013.1, read as the reverse complement.
TAGATCAGTTCGTCAAGCGACCGCGGCTCGACCAGGGCCAGCGCGGTCGGCTTGCGGGTCATCATCTGCAGCGCGGCGGTCAGCCGGATCATCGGCCCCTGCTTCTCCGCCAGCCGCGCGCGCTGGCGCTGCTGCAGCTGGTTGACGATGGCGATACGCGTGCGCGCGGCCTTGATATCGGCTTCCGCTGCCTGGATGCGCGCGGCGAGCGCCGCCGCCTGGCTGGCAATACGGTCGGCATCATTGTTTGCCGCTTCCGCCTGGCGCAGCAGCGCGTTGCTGCGCTGGCGGGCACGTTCGGACTGCTCGCGCGCCGACAGCAGACTGCGCTGCTGTTCCGACAGGCTCGGTCCGGGACTCTGCGCGGACAGCAGGACTGTGCCGGCCGTCGCCAGACCGATGAAAGCAAGGATCGCGAGAGCGGAGCGAACCATCCGCCTCATCCTTCCCGGTGATAGGGATGACCGGCGATGATCGATGTCGCGCGGAACAATTGCTCCGCCAGCATCGCCCGCGCCATCATGTGCGGCCAGGTCGCCTTGCCGAAGGAAAAGAAATGATCGGCGCTGGCGCGTTCTTCGGCGCTCAGGCCATCGGCAGCACCAATCAGGAACCGCGCCTCGCGCGCACCATTATCCCGCCAGGTTGACAGCAGCTTGGCAAATTTGCTCGATGTCCAGTTTTCGCCCGCTTCGTCCATCGCGATAATCTTGGTCTCGCCCTGCAGCTTTGGCGACTTGCCGCCCTGGTCGGGCAGCTCGCTGATCTTCACGTCCCAGCCGATCCGCTTGACATAGCGCTCGACCAGCTCCGCTTCCGGACTGCGGCCAATCTTGCCGCGGGCGACGATATGCAATCTCATCGCCCGGAAATATCAGGCTTCGGCGACGGCCGGCGTTTCGCCTTCCTCGTCGACCGCCCACATCCGTTCGAGATTATAGAAGCTGCGCACTTCGGGCCGGAACAGGTGCACGATCACATCGCCGGCATCGATCAATACCCAGTCGGCATTGGCCAGGCCCTCGACCCGGACAGTGCCGCCGGCCTGTTTCACCCGTTCCGCCAGCTTCTGGGCAATAGCCGCAACCTGCCGCGTCGAACGCCCTTCGGCGATCACCATATGGTCGGCAATATTGCTCTTGCCGGCAAGCGGGATGGAGACAATGTCCTGCGCCTGATCATCGTCGAGCGATTTCATCACCAGCGCATGCAGTGCATCTGACTCGGCCTTTCCTTCCTCGGAAGTGGCAGATTTCAGAACTTTTACCTTCGGTTTCGTCAACGTAAATCCTAATCTTCTGGGCCAATCAGTCGATGGGTCACCACGTCTCTGACGCGGCGATCCTGATAGTGCTGATGCCAATGGGGCCGGGCCATCCGGATCGCGGTGGCCGAGCGGGGGTCGGGACGATAGCGCAGGAATGTCAGCGCCGGCGTACTCCAGCTGGTCCAGTTACCAAGCTGGCTCGCGGGGTGGACGAAGCGCCGCAGCCAGGCCATTGCGGGAGCCGCAAAAGCATCATCATCATAGCCCGGTCTGGAAATAACTGCAATCGGCAATAATTGCGCTATTTTGCGCCAGTCTTGCCAGCGGTGGAACTGGGCCAGATTGTCGGCTCCCATGACCCAGACAAATTGCCGCTTCGGATAGCGTCGCACCAGCTTGCGCAGCGTATCATAGGTGTAGCGCGTGCCAAGATCGCGCTCGATCGCCGTCGGCTGGATCCTGCTCCGCCGCGCCATTTTCTGTGCCGATGCCAGCCGCGCATGGAGCGGCGCCATGTCCCTGGCGCCTGCTTTCAGCGGATTGCCCGGCGACACCAGCCACCAGAATTCGTCGAGGTGAAGTTGCTCCATCGCAAACAGGCTGATCGATCGATGCGCGCCATGCGCCGGATTGAACGATCCGCCCAGCAGGCCGGTGGTTTTCACGTATGCCCGCTCAAGGGCGTGTTTGTCCGGTTCCGCGCACCACCCATTTATAGGTCGTAAGCCCTTCGAGAGCGACCGGCCCGCGCGCGTGCAGGCGACCGGTGGAAATGCCGATTTCGGCGCCGAGACCGAACTGCCCGCCATCGGCAAACTGGCTTGAGGCATTGTGCATCACAATCGCGCTGTCGGCGCGCAGGATGAACCGTTCCGCCATATCTGTATCTTCCGTGACGATCACGTCGGTATGGTGCGAGCCATGTTCGGCAATATGCGCCAGCGCCTCGTCGACACCATCGACCATGCCGACCGAAAGGACGGGGGCCAGATATTCGGTATCCCAGTCGGACGCATCGGCGGAAACCACTCGCTCGTCCAGCTCCAGCACCGAATCGTCGCCACGTATTTCGCAACCGGATTCCAGCAGCGCGCGAACAAGGGGTCCGGGCGCGGGATAGTCCTGATCGATCAGCAAGGTCTCCATCGCTCCGCAGATGCCGGTCCGCCGCATCTTGGCGTTGACCGCGATCGCCAGCGCCTTGTCGGGGTCGGCGTCCTTGGCGATATAGGTATGACAAATGCCGTCGAGATGCGCGAGAACCGGCACCCTCGCCTCGTCCTGGACCCGCTTGACCAGCGACTTGCCGCCGCGCGGAATGATGATGTCGATCAGTCCGCTGGCCTTCAGCATCGCCCCGACCGCAGCCCGGTCGGTGGTCTGGACCAGCTGGATGGCGTCGGCAGGCAGGCCCGCCTCGACCACGCCCGCGACCATCGCCTCGTAAATCGCGCCGTTGCTCTGAATCGCTTCCGAACCGCCGCGCAGGATCACGGCATTGCCAGAACGCAGCGCCAGGGCAGCCGCATCCGCGGTCACATTGGGACGGCTTTCATAAATGATGCCGATCACGCCGAGCGGTACCCGGACGCGTTCCATGACAAGACCGTTGGGTCGTTCGGAGCGATCAATGACCTGTCCGACCGGATCGGGAAGTTTGCCCACATGCTCGACGGCCGCGGCAATGGCTTCAAGCCGTTCCGCGTCGATCATCAGCCGGTCGAGCATCGAATCGCTCAGGTCACGGTCGCGCGCGCTTGACATGTCGCGCTGGTTGGCTTCCAAAATATTTTGCTCGCTGGCGCGCAAGTGTCGTGCGGCAGCCGTGAGAGCAGTGGACTTTTGCGCATCGCTCACTCCGGTCAGTTGGGAGAAGGCAGCGCGAGCCTTGCGGCCCATATCGGTAATCAGTTGTGCAGGTTCTGTCATAGGGGGCTGCTAGCATGACGCCGCCCGCAATTTAACCCAAAATCTCGAAATAGTTGCAGCCGGAAATAGGGGATCAGTGCCAGAATCGATTCGCCACAACGCCGTAATTAACGACGAGTTCCATTGAATAGCGCAATTCACCCCATGAGTCGTTCGACTCGTCACGAGTCGCCCCTCTGCGATTCGCCAGCCCTCCTGCCCTCTGCTAGCTGCTCTGCGGGGATTACGAATAACAACGGCGGGTCATGCACAGAAACAATACCAAGCAAGGGCTAAAGGCCCGGCTGGACCATATGTTTACGGATCGCGAGTTTTTCATGCGATCGCACGGACAGGTCCGCTTTCTCACCATATCGGCGACATTGCAGAAGCGTGTATTTTATTCGGTCGCGGCCGCTCTGGCCTTCTGGCTGATCGTCACGCTGGCGATGATGGTCAACCAGCTGACCGTCAGCGAAGAACGCATGGCGCTGGCACAGAAAGAGGCCGCCGTGAACAGCACGGAAAACCGTGTTGCCACTTATAAGCAGTCAATCGAGGGGGTTGCTGCCGAGCTGAAGCAGCGCCAGGATGTGCTCGACCAGATGACGGAACAGTTTGTCGGCGAACCGCCAGCGGCTTCGAAACAGGGCCAAAGCGACGAGGAACTGTCCGAAAATACCCGCAAGATCAGCGCCGCTTTCCCCGAGGCCGCCCATCTTGCCCAGATCGAGGCCCGGCAGATTCTCTTCGCCCGGCGACTGACATCAGCCGCAATCCAGCGCACCGAACAGGCCGCGGAAGCGATTCGCAAATTCGGGCTGAATCCAGACAAGCTGGCGAAAAATTCCACCGATGCGATGGGCGGACCGCTGATTCCCTTTTTCCGGGGAAAAGACCAGCATCTGCACCCCACGCTCGAACGGCTCAATCTTGCACTCCAGCGAATGGATGCACTGGAACGGACCCTGATTGCGATCCCGTCCGGCAAGCCTTCCAGCACCGGAATGATAACGAGCAGCTATGGCTATCGCCGCGATCCGTTCACAGGCGGCGGCGCCATGCACAGCGGTATCGATTTCAAGGGGCCGAAGGGCCAGCCGATTCTCGCTGCTGCCGGCGGCCGGGTGACGCACGCGGGATGGAAATCCGGCTATGGCAAGGCCGTGGAAATCACCCATGGCAACGGATTGATGACGCGCTATGCGCATTTGTCGCGAATCGACGTGGCTGCTGGCCAGAGAATCGAACAGGGCATACAATTGGGGGCTATGGGAAGCACGGGGCGCTCGACCGGGACGCACCTGCATTTCGAGGTGCGGCTGAACGGACGCGCCATCAACCCCCGGCCATTTTTGGAGGCGAATACAGATGTTCTCAAGGTCAAAGCCATCGCACGACAACGTACCAAAGCACCAGGCCACACCCAGTCAGGCACCAGCCGTGGCTAGAAGCAGCGGCACCAGCGGCTCGAGCTTTTCCATCATCGGTGACGGCATCGTCATTACCGGCAATATCGAATCCAAGGTCGACCTGCATATCGACGGCGAAGTTGTTGGCGACGTGAAATGCCTGTCGCTGGTCCAGGGCCCCTCGAGCAAGATCAAGGGCGCGATCGTTGCCCAGAATGCCAGCCTGTCGGGGTCGGTCGAAGGATCGATCGACGCCGGCGATCTTGCCATCGCCTCGACTGCCCGCATTGGCGGCGACGTCACCTATGAAAATGTGACGATCGAACAGGGCGGCCATGTCGACGGCAAGTTCAAGCATCGCAGCAGCAAATCGCCCAATCTCGCCAAGTCGACGGTGAACATGAACGAAATGGCGATTCCGCTGGAACTGAGCGAGGGTGACAAGGCAGCCTGAGCCGCCCAGCCGCCGAATCAGTTGCGCGGCGCTTGTCGCCGATAGCTGAGCGCTTCCGCCACATGGATCCGACCGACCGCATCCGAACCCGCCAGATCGGCGATCGTGCGCGACACCCGCAAGACCCTGGTATAGCCGCGGGCCGATAGCCGCATCGCTTCCGCCGCCTGGGCCAGCAATCGCTGGCCGGGCCCGTCCGGCGTTGCATATTTCTCCAGCGCCTCGCCATCGATTTCGCTGTTGGTCCTCATCTCCAGATCGGCGTAGCGCTGCTGCTGAACCAGCCGTGCCGCTGCGACCCGTGCCGCCACCGCTGCGGAGCCCTCTGCCGGCGGGGGCATGGTGAGATCTGCTGCCGACAAGGCCTCCACCTCGATATGCAGGTCAATCCGGTCGAGCAGCGGCCCGGAGACTTTCGCCTGATAGTCGGCGGCGCAGCGCGGCGCTCGCGAACAGGCGAGCGCGGCATCCCCCAGATGACCACAGCGACACGGATTCATCGCGGCAACCATCTGCACCCGGGCCGGGAAGGTGACATGCGCATTGGCCCTTGCCACGCTGACTTCTCCCGTTTCCAACGGCTGGCGCAGCGAATCGAGCACCGGTCGCTGGAATTCCGGCAGTTCGTCGAGGAACAGCACTCCGAGATGGGCCATGCTGACTTCGCCGGGACGAACCTTCAGCCCACCACCGACCAGCGCCGCCATCGAGGCGCTGTGATGCGGCGCACGGAACGGCCGCTGGCGGGACATCTGCCCGCCCTCCAGCGTCCCCGCGACCGACGCCACCATCGACACCTCCAGCGCTTCGGCCGGCGAGAGGGGCGGCAATATCCCCGGCAAACAGGACGCGAGCAGCGACTTCCCCGATCCCGGCGGTCCGTTCATCAGCAGATTATGTCCGCCAGCGGCAGCAATTTCCAGTGCCCGCTTGGCAGTTTCCTGTCCCTTTACGTCCTTCAGGTCCGGCCCATATTCGGGTTCGGGAACGGCACCGGTTTCGGGCGGCGTCAATATCGACTGACCCTTGAAATGGTTGAGCAGCGCCAGCAGGTCAGCCGGAGCCAGCACTTCCACATCTCCGGCCCAGGCCGCTTCCGGACCCTGCAAGGCCGGGCAGATCAGGCCGAGATTGTTGGCCGACGCATGAAGCGCGGCGAGCAGCACCCCGGGGGTAGCGGCCAGGCGTCCGTCCAGCGACAGTTCGCCCACCACGATATAGCTTGCCAGCGTCTCGGCATCGATAATGCCCATGGCACCAAGCAGTGCCAGTGCGATCGGCAGGTCATAGTGCGAACCGGCCTTCGGCAGGTCGGCGGGCGACAGATTCACCGTGATACGCTTGGGCGGCAGCGAAAGCCCCATCGCCGCGATCGCCGCGCGTACCCGCTCCCGGCTCTCCGCGACCGCCTTGTCCGGTAGCCCCACCACGTTGAATGCAGGCAAGCCGGGTGCAACCTGACATTGCACTTCCACCCCCCGCGCCTCCAGTCCGAGATAGGCCACCGTCTGAACCAGCGCGACCATCATGGCTGCCCCAATTTCATGTCCGAAACTCTGGCGCCGCCGGCGAAGCGAGTCGAGCGTCAACAGTCGTCTGACCGCAACCGTCAAGGCACGCGGAGATCGGACCGCGAATCGGGTTAATATCGTTGCAACCAAGCCCCCTCACACTTTCGCAAGCGGGAGTGGTGCAGGAATAATCCATGAACCGGAGCAACCCGTCAGACAAGATCGTAAATCATGGCACCGCGGGCAGCCGCCACGGCCTGTGGATCACTGCCCTGATGCTTTGCGCAATGCTGCTGCTCCCGACCCAGTCCGCCCAAAGCGCAAGCAGCTATACGGTCACCGAAACGGTCGAGATTTTCGAATATGGTCTGTACGAACCCGATGCCCGGGCAATGCCGGCCAGCGTCGCTCATGGCCAATATGGCCCGTTCCGCGTGATTGCAGCGGACACGGTTGAAATGACCGGTACCGTGGACAGCTATACGCCCGCGCTGTTTCGCCAGATGATCAGGGATTTTCCCGCCATCCGGCGGATCGAAATGCTCGATTGCGACGGATCGGTGGATGAAGAAGCCAATCTTCGCCTGGCCCGGATGATCCGCCGCGCGGGTATCAGCACCAATGTGCCGGCTCAGGGATCGGTCCGATCCGGCGCGGTGGAGCTGTTTTTGGCCGGTGTTACGCGCACCGCGCACCCCGATGCCGAATTCGTCGTCCACAGCTGGATGGACGAAAACGGTCGCGAGGCGGGGGACTATCCGGCCAGCGACCCCGTCCATGCCGAATATCTCGACTATTATACCGAAATGGGCGTGCCGCTTCCCACTGCACAGGCCTTTTACGCGCTGACCAACAGCGTGCCCTTTTCCGAGCAATTGCGTCTCTCCCGCCACGACATGGCGCGCTTCCAACTGCTCCACTAATTATATCCATCCGCCATTCACGCCCGGTGCATCTTCAGGGACGATAATTGCGTCGGCTCGCTAAAAAAGCGTAGCGCGCTTGCGCGTGCTGCTGTGAAGCACCAAATGGAAGACGATGGACGATAGATTAGAAAAAAAACGTCGGAAATATACTGCCGGCTCCCGATTCCTGCTTTCTGTCATCGGCTTCATACTGATCATTATTTCCCCGATCATCGGCGCGATTCCCGGCCCCGGTTTCATCATCGTCTTTCCGATTGGCCTGGCTCTGGTCCTGCAAAATTCGCGCTGGGCCAAGAAACGCTATGTCGATTTCAAGCGGCGGTTCCCCCAATATGGCAAATGGACCGACTGGGCGATGCGCAGAAGGCATCACAAGACTCTGCCCGACGATTTTGAACTCCCCATTCTCGGCAAGGTGAAGACCGGCAATCGGGGCAAGAAAGTGTAGCGCAAACGCTTGACTTTCCGCCCCTGCCTGCCTAATCGCAGCCACAACGTATCGGCCGCAGCTTTTGGCGGCCTTTTTTATCGAAATTTTGACGTAGGATATTCGCGATGAAGCGTACATTTCAACCGAGCCGCCTGGTCCGCAAACGGCGCCATGGTTTCCGCGCCCGCAAAGCCACCGTTGGCGGCCGCAAAGTGCTGGCTGCCCGCCGTGCCCGTGGCCGCAAGAAGCTCTCTGCCTAAAACCAAAGTGACCGATCGTGCTGCGCCTGGCGAAGCACGTCTATCGCCGAATCCTTTAGACGAAGAGCGTCAGCCCTCCGATTCGGCAACCGCCGGCGCAAGCCGGCCCATCGAAGTGATTCGCAAACGTCCGGATTTTCTCGCCGCCAACCGCGGCAAGCGATTCGTAACCACCAGTTTCGTGCTGCTGGCGCACAGACGGCGCGACGATCATCCCGTCCCCGCGCAAACCATCCGTTACGGCATCACCGTTACCAAGAAAATTGGCAATGCCGTTGCGCGCAACCGGATGAAGCGGCGATTCCGCGCGCTGCTCGCTGCCGCCCTGCCCGGTCACGGCATCGCCGGCGTCGACCATATCATGATTGGCCGCAAGGCCGACGCGGAAGCCGATTTCGCGGCGATGCAAGCCGATCTGGAAAAGGGCCTGAAGCATCTGGCGAAAAAGCTGGGCTAGCGATGCTCAGGACCGTCTTGATCTTCTGCGTACGCTGCTGGCAATGGGGTCCTTCCCGGATTCTGCCTCCGACTTGCCGCTATATGCCGACCTGCAGCGCCTATACGATCGAGGCGATCGAGAAACACGGTGCAATTAGGGGTAGCTGGCTGGGGGCTAAACGGCTATTGCGCTGCCATCCTTGGGGTGGCTCGGGTTATGACCCGGTGCCTTGATACCCTCATACACCGATCCTATTTGCAACAAATGGCCGAAAGCGGGACGAAATAGTGGACGACAAGCGCAATATCATCATGGCGGTGCTCCTCACCGGTATCATTCTGTTCGGCTGGCCGCTGATGATGGAACGGTTTTTCCCGGACATGGCCAACAAGAACGAGGCGGTCGAGCAGGCTGACGTCCCGGCCACCGACCAGGTTCCCGCCGGCACCGGCTCTTCCACTACCGGTTCGACCGCAGACGGCACGGACATTGCCGCCGCTCCGGCGTCCGCAAAAATCAGGCCTCTGGCGACCGTGTTGCGGGAAAATCCCCGGGTTCTGATCGACACGCCGCGCCTCAAGGGTTCGATCAACCTGAAGGGCGGGCGCATCGATGACCTCACGCTGAGCGATCATACCGTCGACATGAGCAAGGATAGCAAGCCGGTTCGCCTGTTCGCCCCTTCGGGAACCGAAGACGCCTATTTCAGCCGCTTTGGCTGGGCCGGGCAAGGCGTTGCCGTGCCGGACGACAATACGGTCTGGACCACGGACGGCAGCAAGCTGACACCGGAAACGCCCGTCACCCTGAGCTGGTCCAACGAGACCGGCCAGAGCTACACGATAAAACTGTCGATCGATTCGGACTATCTGATCACCAGCGAGCAGAGCGTGACCAACCGGGGTGAAAATCCCGTTGCGCTCAGACCCTATGGCCTGATCAACCGGAAACGGGATCTCAACAATATCCCGCCCAGCGAGGCGAGCACATGGACCATCCATTCCGGTCCGGTCGGTGTTTATGATGGCGCGGCCAATTATGACGTGGACTACAAGAATCTCGCTGGCCAGGAGCCCGGATTTTTCGCCAGCCTGTTTGGCACCTCTGCCGTCGCCGGAACCAACAGCTACGACAATGATGTCAGCTGGCTGGGCTTTACCGACAAATATTGGCTGAGCGCTCTAGTCCCGGACGATATTTCCAGTGTAGAGGGCCGCTTCCGTTCTGGCGGAAGCGATATCTTCCAGGCCGAGATTGCGAAAAAGAGTCCGCAGATCATCGGACCCGGCCAGCAGCTGAAGACCACGACCCGTCTGTTCGCCGGCGCGAAGGAAAATGCGGTTCTGGTAAAATATCAGGAAGAGTTCGGCATTATCAATCTCGACCGGGCGATCGACTGGGGCTGGTTCTACTGGTTTGAAAAGCCGCTCTTCTATCTGCTGAACTGGCTGTTCAAGCTGGTCGGAAATTTCGGCGTCGCGATCATTCTGATGACCTTCATCGTTCGCGGGATCATGTTCCCGATCGCCCAGAAACAGTTCGCCTCCATGGCGCAGATGCGGGCCGTCCAGCCCAAGATGAAGGCTATTCAGGCCAAGCACAAGGACGACAAACAGCAGCAGCAGCAGGAAATCATGAAGCTGTACAAGGAAGAGAAGGTCAATCCGCTGGCCGGCTGTCTGCCGATCTTCCTGCAGATTCCGATCTTCTTCGCTTTGTACAAGGTGCTGATGCTGTCGATTGAAATGCGCCACCAGCCGTTCATCCTGTGGATCAAGGATCTCAGCGCGCCCGATCCGCTGACCCCGGTCAACCTGTTCGGCCTGCTGCCGTTCGATCCGCCGACCTTTCTCGCGGTCGGCATATTGCCGATCCTGATGGGCATCACCATGCACCTGCAGTTCAAGCTGAACCCGGCGCCGATGGATCCGATGCAGAAGCAGATTTTCAGCATCATGCCGTGGATCCTGGTGTTCATCATGGCACCCTTTGCCGCCGGTCTGCAGCTCTACTGGACCGTGTCGAACACGCTCACCATCCTGCAGCAGAAATGGCTCTACTCGCGCCATCCGCAGATGAAGGAAGCGATGGCGAAGGAAGCGGAAGAGAAAGCCCGCAAGGCAGCCGCTGACAAGGCCGAAGCATGACACCGCTCCATCCGAAGCTGTTTTCCGGCCCGATCAGCTTCCTGAAAAGTGCGCCGCAATTGCAGTTTCTGCCGGACCCGAAGGTCCCGGAAATTGCCTTTGCCGGCCGCTCCAATGTCGGCAAGTCGTCGCTGATCAATGCGCTGACCAACCGCAACGGGCTGGCGCGGACATCGAACACGCCGGGGCGGACCCAGGAACTGAACTTTTTCGATGTCGGCGATCCGCTGATCTTCCGGATCTGCGACATGCCGGGCTATGGTTTTGCCAAGGCGCCGCCAAAAGTGGTCCAGAAATGGCGCTTTCTGATCAACGACTATCTGCGCGGCCGGGCGGTTCTGAAACGGACCTTTGTGCTGATTGATTCGCGCCATGGCATCAAGCCGGTCGACGAAGAAGTGATGGAAATGCTCGACAAGGCAGCGGTCAGCTACCGGGTGGTGCTGACCAAGGCGGACAAGGTCAAGCAGGAAGACCTGGACGCAACCGCTGAGAAGGTTGCGGCGATTGCCAAGAAACATCCCGCCGCCCATCCGGACCTGCTGCTCACCTCTTCGGAGAAGAAACAGGGCATAGACGAATTACGGCTGGCGGTTCTGGAGGCGGTGCAGAGCTGAGGCAACGGCACCCCGCCCGACCAGCCTTTGCTCGACACCGCTGATCATATTTGGTTATGGGGCAATCTATGAAACTGATAATCGGAAACAAAGCCTATTCCAGCTGGTCGATGCGCGGCTGGCTCGCCTGCAAACAGTCCGGCCTGTCCTTCGAGGAACTGACCGTGCCGCTTTTTGGCGACGACTGGGATCATGTCCGGGAGAGCGAGAATTTTGCGCCCTCGGGCGGCAAGGTGCCGATCTTGTGGGACGGCGAGACCGTGGTCTGGGACAGTCTGGCGATCATCGACTGGCTGGCCGACAAGACCCACCGCGACCGCTTCTGGCCAAAGGACGAGACCGCCCGCGGCATGGCCCGTTCGATGGCGGCGGAAATGCACTCGAGCTTTCTGGCGCTGCGCCGCCAGTGCCCGATGAACACACGGAAGATTTACGAGGGCCTCTCGTTCAGCGACGAGGTCCTGACCGACGCGGCCCGCGTCATCGAGCTGTGGGCGCAGGCCCGCGCGCGCTTCGGCGGTGGCGGACCGTTTCTCTTCGGCACCTATGGCGCAGCCGACATCATGTATGCGCCGGTGGTGTCTCGCTTCCAGACTTACGGGTTCCGCCTGCCCGGCTTCGCCACCAGCTATATGCAGACGATTCTCGACCACGAGTGGACCGCGCAATGGATGGAGGCGGCCGAGGAAGAACCATGGGTGATCGAACGGCTGGAACAGCCGGAAGCGGCTGAAGCCTGAGGCCCGGCCAATGACCGCACCGACTGCTCTCGAGCTCGCCCAGCGTCTGATCGCACAGCCCAGCATCACCCCCGCCACCGGCGGCGTATTTGACGAAATGGAAGCGATTCTGGCACCGCTGGATTTTGCCGTCACGCGCTTCATCGCCGGCGAGGCACCAGACGGTCCCGTCGAAAATCTTTTCGCGATCCGCAAGGGACCGGCCGGCTCACGCCATTTCGCCTATGCCGGACATCTTGATGTCGTACCGCCCGGCCAGGGCTGGCAGACCGACCCCTTCATCCCGGAAGTGCGCGGCGATCTGCTCCACGGACGCGGCGCCGTCGACATGAAGGGCAGCATCGCTGCTTTCGTCAGCGCCCTGCACCAGCTTCCCGCTGATCTCGGCACGATCAGCCTGATCATCACCGGCGACGAGGAAGGGCCGGCGCGGTTCGGCACGGTCGCGCTGATGGACCATATGGCCAGGCATGACATCGTCCCGGATCTCTGCCTGGTCGGCGAGCCGACCTCGGTCCACCGGCTCGGCGACATGATGAAGATCGGGCGGCGCGGCTCGGTCAACATGTGGATCACCGTGCACGGCACGCAGGGCCATGTCGCCTATCCGCACAATGCCGACAATCCGATCACCAGGCTGGGCAAAATCCTGAGCGAGATCGACTCGCTGCAGCTCGACGAGGGGACCGACTGGTTCCAGCCGAGCAATATCGAATTCACCGACCTTCACGTCGGCAATCCGGCGCATAATGTGATCCCGGCGAAGGCCGAGGGCCGCCTGTCGATCCGCTTCAACGACCGGCACACCGGCGAAAGCCTGAGCGCCATGGTGCAGGAGATTGTCGAACGGCACGGCGGCGAACTGAAGCCGATCATCTCCGGCGAACCGTTTCTGACGCCTCCGGGCGCATTTTCCGATATTGTCGCCGGCGCGATCCGCGAAGTGACCGGACTCGATCCCGAACTGTCCACCTCCGGCGGAACCTCAGACGCCCGCTTTCTGGCCAAGATCATGCCGGTGGTCGAATTTGGCCTGTGCAACGCGACGATGCACAAGCTCGACGAAGCCGTGGCGGTGGATGATCTTGAGCAGCTGGCGAAAATATTCGCGCTGATTGTCGCGCGGTCACTGACCTGACGCTCTGCTCAGCGCCGTCGGCGTAATATAATATAGAGCGCGCCCGCCCCGCCGTGCCGCGGATGGGCCCGGCGCACCGCAGCGATATCCGAGGCATGGCGGGAGGCGGCCAGCCAGTCGGTGATCGCCGCCCGGATCGCGCCGCGCCCCCCTTCCCGGCGGCGTTCGTCATCATTGCGTGCCTTGCCGGTGATCAGCAGGATCGCGCGATGGCCAGCGGCGATACTGAGCTGCAGCGCGCCATCGAGGCGCCCGTGCGCCGATGACAGCGTGTAACCGTGCAGATCGACGGTAACATCGGGCTGCACCATCCCCTTGGCGAGACGACGGTCCCAGCCGCCATCAAGCCCGTGGCGCGTCGGTACCGGCTTCTGCTCGCGCAGCGGCACCGCCGTTCCCGGCTTGCCACCAAAGCTTTCCGCCGTGATCGGTCCCTGCAGTTCCTGCGGCCTCCGGGCGACGGGCAGACGTTCAATCCGCTTTACGCTGGCCTTGTCGAGCGGCTCGACGGTTTCGATCACTTTCTGCCAGAGCGCCTTTTCACCGGCGGTAAGGGGCCGGTCCGCCATGGCTACTGACCCGGATTTCGACGCGCCGCGACCAGCCTGGCGACCGTTCCCTTGGGCAGGAACAGCAGCGCCTGGCCGCTGGAGGACATGCCGCCCGCGATCTGCGCGGCCTGCTCGCCTGCGCCCCAGAATGTATCAAAGCGGTTGGCACCCTTGATCGCACCGCCGGTGTCCTGTGCCACCCATAGGCCGTCGGCAATATCGTGCGCCATGTCGAGAAAGACCGGTGCGCCTAGCGGCACGAACATCCGGTCGGCGGCAACCGAAGTGCGGGCGACCACCGGATGCCCCATCGCGCCGAGCGGGCCGGGTCCGGTCAGCTCGCGAAAGAAGACATAGCTCCTGTTCTCGCGCATGATCTTCATGCCCTCCTGCGGATGCGCCCGCAGCCATTCGACAATGCCCTGCATATTGGTCTTGCCGTCGGCGAGCAGCCCGCGTTCCCGCATCAGCTTGCCGATTCCGGTATAATCCTGGCCATTCTGTCCGGCATAGCCGATCCGCATGATCGACCCGTCGGGGAGCGCCAGACGCCCGCTGCCCTGGATCTGCAGGAAGAACAGCTCGATATAATCCTCTGCCCAGGCGAGTTCGAGCCCCTGCCCGGCGAGCGCGCCGTCATCGATCTGCGCCCGGTCCTCGAACGGCACCAATTTGGTCCCGTCGACCTTGCCGCGGATTCTTTTGTCTTTCAGTTCCTCGGAAAACAGGCCGAGATCGACGTCGAGCAGATTGTCGGGACGCCGATAGATCGGGACCTGATATCTGCCAGTCCGGACTCTCGATACGTTGATCTGCGGTTCGAAATAGCCGGTGGCAAAAGCCTTGCCATCGCCGACCTGCACGGTTTCGAAATAGGAAGCAAAAAAGCGGGCGGCATCCTGGTCCGGCCAGCTCTGGGCCGCGTCGCACGACAATTGCCAGTCGGAGCCCGTCGTCAGTCCGCTATTGTCCTCGCGCCGGACCAGCGAGGAACAGCTGGTACGGAAAGACTGCAGCGCGGAAGCCGCCTTGCCATCGGCCAGATTGAGGCTGGCGATATCCGGCCCCAGGGCGACACCGGCACCGGTTGCCCGGCCGGGGTCATCCCCGATTTTTACGAGTTGAGCGGGATCGACCGGCTGAAACCGCGGCGGCGCGCCGTTCTTATATGGCAACTGCGGAGTGGCGGCGGGGGTTTCACCCTTTACCCATTCGCTCTCTTGCTGGGCGGGCGGTGGCGGAGCCTGACCGCGCGCCGTACCTTGCGGAATGATCGACATGGAGCAGGCGCTGACCATAGCCATGGCCGCGCCAAGCGCCCCGATTTTCATGATGGTGAAGCGGTGCGACCGGAGATCAGGCCTCATCGGTTTCGTCGAGCAGCCAGTTGGGGTCGGCGCTGGACAGGTCGCGGCTGAAGGTCCAGACATCGTGCGTCTCGGCTGCATCGGAGAGCGAGCCGCCGATCAGATTGCCCTTCTTGTCTTTGACGACCGCAGCAATATCGGCATCAAATTGCACCGTGATGCGCGCCACCGGCCGACGATATTCCGCCGCCGAAATGCGCGCGCTGTCGATTCGCACCAGCTGGTTCTCGAGAATTTCGCCCCGCTCTTCACGCGCGTCGATGACTTCGACGAAGCTTTCGTAAACATCATCGTCACACAGGGATTTCAATTCTTCCTTGTCGCCCTTCCAGAAGGCTTCCAGGATCATGGTATAGGCCGCTTGCGCGCCCTCCACGAACCGGCCGACATCGAAATTGCGGTCGGCGCTAAGGATTTCCCGCATGCCGGCTTCGGCGCTGCTGTCATAGACCATATTGGGCGTTCCGGCCGGTGCGGGCACGATATCGGGGACATGTGGCTTTGTGTCGTCCAGTGGCCGGCGGTCACCGCCGCGCGGCTCGATATTGCGCGGCATATGTTCCTGCTCATGGCCGCTGCGCTTGCCCAGCACCGAATAAAGACGCAAGCCTAGAAAAGCCGCTACCATAGCCAATAATACGATTTCGATGGTCACTTCACTATCCAATCTTTTCTTTGGCCCTATACATAGGCAGAAACAGGCGCGGTTTCAAATGGCATTAGTGGAAAAGCCGCTTTGCTGCAATCGGTCAGCCCTTTCTACGGCCCGATTTGTGAACCTGCGCTTAGTCCTCCCTCCGAGCCTGTCGGGGACCATGAAAGCGGCTTACTCTTTCATTGCCCTTGCCTGCGTCCCCTGCTAGGCGCGCAGCGAACGGCGCAGCAATATGCGCCAAAGGACATGTTAGACTGATTTTCCGAAAGGACAGGCCCGATGGCTGACGAGAATGACAAGAGTGAATCCGAAGCAAACCCTGCCGGAAATGTGACCACCCCGGACCCGATGGCAAACGGTGCGGACACGCAGCCACAGATCGGCGTGATCTCGCAATATGTGAAAGACCTTTCGGTCGAGAATCCCAACGCGCCGGACGTGTACCAGTGGAACGCACAGCCTCAGATTGATGTGCAGTTCAACATCGGTTCTTCCCAGATTTCCGACGAAGTCCATGAAGTCGAACTGAAGATCGACGTGACCGCAAAAGCGGACGAGGGCGTCGCCTTCGCCATTGAGCTGCTCTATTGCGGCCTGTTCGGCCTGCGCAATATCTCGGAAGAGCAGGCGCATCCGTTTCTGTTCGCCGAAGCCCCGCGGCTTCTGTTCCCCTTTGCCCGGGCGATCATCTCCGACGCCGTGCGCGATGCCGGATTCCAGCCTTTGCTGCTGGAACCGATCGATTTCACAGCGCTCTACATGCAACAGCGCGAACAGATGGCGGCACAGCAATCGGGCGAGCAACCCGTTGGTAACGCCTAAGTCCTCTTGCTAGGGCGGCAGGCATGAACCTGCTGAAATCCACAGGAATCATCGCCGGGCTGACACTGGTCAGCCGGATTTTCGGCTTTCTGCGCGATGTCATGCTGGCCCGGATTCTCGGTGCCGGCGCAGCCGCCGATGCCTGGCAGCTGGCCTTTCAGCTGCCCAATATTTTCCGCCGCCTGTTCGCGGAAGGCGCCTTTTCGGCGGCCTTCGTGCCGCTGTTCAACCGCAAGATGGAAGCGGATGAAGACCGGACGGCCGCACAGACATTCGTGATCGAGGTGCTTTCGGTGTTCGTGCCGCTGCTGCTCGTCTTTTCGGCGATCATGATGCTGGCCATGCCGGGCATCATCTGGCTGATCGATGATTTCGGCAGAGGCGGACGGACGAGCGGCTTTTCGATTTCGCTCGCCCGGATCACCTTCCCCTATCTCGCGCTGATCAGCGTTACGACATTGTTCGCCGCAATATTGAATTCGCTCAGCCGGTTCGCGGCAGCGGCAGCGGCACCGATCATGCTCAATATCTGCATGATCACCGCCCTGCTTGCCTCTTATTGGTTCAATGATGGCAATGACCCGCGCCAGACCGCCTATTTTCTCGCGATAGCCGTCGCTGCGGCCGGACTGGTGCAGATGCTATGGCTCTATTACTGGGCGCGCAAGACAGGCTTCCGCTTTCCGCTCAAGATGCCCCGCTTCAACGCCGATGTGAAGGAGCTGGGCATCCTCATCCTGCCGGCGGTGTTCGGTGCCGGAATCTACCAGATCAGCCGCTTTATCGACCTGTTCTTTCTGGGACGCCTGCCGGAAGGATCGTTCGTCTATCTGGCGATGGCGGACCGGCTGAACCAGCTGCCGCTCGGCATTATCGGCATCGCCCTTGGCACCGCGATCCTCCCGGCGCTGTCGCGTTTCATCGCCAAGGATGATCTCGGCGGCGCGCAGCGGCTGCAAAGCAACGCCATCGAACTCGGCATGCTGCTCACCATCCCGGCCGCGATCGCGCTGTTTTTCGCTGCCGGCCCGCTGGTCACCTCTTTCTATGTCGGTGGCAATTTTACCGCCGGCGATGGCGAGACCACTTCTGCCGTCGTAGCAGCGCTGGTCGTCGGCCTGCCCGCCTATGTGCTGGTCAAGGTGCTCATTCCCGGCTTCTTCGCCCGCAAGGATACCAGGACGCCGGTCTATACCGCTGCCATTTCGCTGCTCGTCAACATCGCGCTCAACCTGCTGCTGATTCCTTTCTATGGCATCACGGGTCTCGCCTTTGCCGGTGCCGCAGCGGCCTGGTGCAATTGCGCGATGCTCTACACCATGCTGCACCGGCGCGGCCATTTTCATCTGGAATGGACATTGCTGATCCGGATCGGACGGATCACTCTGTCGGCCGCAGGCATGGCCGTGGTGCTGGTCTATGCCGCGCCGGTCGGCGAGGGCCTCTACGATGGCACCATCTGGCAAAGGCTCGGATCGATCACAGCTCTGGTCAGCGTCGGCGGACTGGTTTATGCCGCGCTCGCGTGGCTGACCGGAGCGATAGACCGCGACAAGATCGCCATGCTGACAAAGAAGAAAGCGGCGGAAGCGGCCGCAAGCGAAGGAAGTTAAGACATGCGCACGGTATCGGGCATCCAGCCCACGGGTAATCTCCATCTTGGCAATTATCTGGGGGCGATCAAGAACTGGGTGAAGATGCAGAACGAGAGCGAATGCCTGTTTTTTCTCGCCGACCTGCACGCCATAACGGTGCACAATGACCCGGCCGAACTGTCCGCCAATTGCCGTGAAATGGTCGCCGCTCTGGTCGCCGCCGGCATCGATCCGGACCAATCGATTCTGTTCAACCAGGCCCGGGTTCCGGCGCATGCGGAACTGGCCTGGATGCTGATCTGCAATACGCCAATGGGCTGGCTCGACCGGATGACGCAGTTCAAGGAAAAGTCCGGCAAGCACAAGCAGCGCGCCTCGCTTGGCCTTTACGGCTATCCGGTGCTGCAGGCCGCCGACGTGCTGGTCTATCAGGCAACGCATGTGCCGGTCGGCGAGGACCAGAAGCAGCATCTGGAACTGGCCCGCGACATCGCGTCCAAGTTCAACAGCGATACCGGTACCGAAACCTTCGTTCTGCCGGAACCCTTCATCGGCACGACTGCGGCCCGGATCATGAGCCTGCGCGACGGCAATGCCAAGATGAGCAAGTCCGACCCGTCCGATCTCAGCCGGATCAACATGAGCGATGATGACGACACGATTGCGCGCAAGCTCAAGAAGGCAAAGACCGATCCCGAGCCACTGCCCGACAATCTCGCGGATCTCGCCGAGCGGCCGGAAGCGAGAAATCTGGTCGGCATTTACGCCGCGCTCGCCGACCAGTCTCAGGAAGATGTGCTCGCTGATTATGCCGGCAAGGGCTTTGGCGATTTCAAACCGGCGCTTGCCGATCTCGCGGTCAACACCCTGTCGCCGATCCGCCAGCGGTTCGAGGAGCTGCGCAAGGACAGGGACGCGATTGACGCCATCCTGAGCAAGGGTTCGGAAAAAGCCTCCGCACTCGCCCGCCCGACGGTGGAGGCTGCTTATTCCGCCCTTGGACTGCTGCGCGACTAGCCTCATTTGCGCCGCTCCCTCACGGGCAGCGGCGCAATAGACTTGCCTGCCTCGCCATTTGCGGTAAATGCTGGACCATGGATATTATCTCGATACGCGGCGGCAACAGGCTGTCCGGCACCATCCCCATTTCCGGCGCAAAGAACAGCGCCCTCACCCTGCTGCCCTGCGCGCTGCTGACCGACGAACCGGTCACCCTGCGCAATCTGCCGCGGCTGGCCGATGTCGACAGTTTCGGCCATCTGCTCAACCAGCTCGGCGTGTCCACTACCATCGAAGGCGCACGACCCGAGGATTTCGGGCGAGTGATGACGCTCAAGGCCGGCCGGATCACCTCGACCGAAGCGCCTTATGATATCGTCCGCAAGATGCGGGCATCGATCCTGGTGCTCGGCCCGCTGCTGGCCCGCGCTGGCGAATGCCGGGTCTCGCTGCCCGGCGGCTGCGCGATCGGCAACCGCCCGATCGACCTGCATCTGAAGGCCATCGAGGCGCTCGGCGCCAGCATCGAAACCACCAGCGGCTATGTCATCGCCCGGGTACCCGACGGCGGCCTGCCCGGCGGCGACTTCACTTTCCCGGTGGTCTCGGTCGGTGCCACCGAAAATGCCCTGATGGCTGCCGTACTCGCCAATGGCACCAGCATCCTGCGTAATGCCGCGCGCGAACCGGAAATTGTCGACCTGTGCAATATGCTGGTCGCGATGGGCGGCGAGATCGAGGGCATCGGCTCCTCAACCCTCACCATCTCCGGCGTCGACCGGCTGCACGGCTGCACCTATCGCGTCATGTCCGACCGGATCGAAGCGGGCAGCTATGCCTGCGCGGTCGGCATTGCCGGCGGTGAAGTCGATCTTCTGGCTGCCAAAGCCGACGAAATGGAAGCAACGCTGGACGCACTGCGCCACGCCGGCCTGTCGATCGAGACCCATGCCAAGGGCATCAGGGTCGCTTCCGACGGAAAGCTCAAGCCGCTGACCCTGTCCACGGCCCCCTATCCGGGTCTCGCCACCGATATGCAGGCGCAGCTGATGGCGATGCTCTGCCTCGCCGACGGCGCCAGCGTGCTCACCGAAACGATTTTCGAGAATCGCTACATGCACGTGCCTGAGCTCAACCGGATGGGCGCCGATATCGAGACCAAGGGTCGCACCGCCGTGGTCCGCGGGGTCAAGAAACTCACCGGTGCGCCGGTGATGGCGACCGACCTGCGCGCGTCGATGAGCCTGGCGATTGCCGGACTGGCGGCGGAAGGCGAGACCCGGCTGCAGCGCATCTATCATCTCGACCGCGGCTACGAGCGGCTGGAAGAGAAACTGGCGGCGGTCGGCGCTGATATCGAGCGGATCAGCGGCGACTGACCCACCCCCGCTAGCACTTATGCCAGCTTGTTTTTCCGCCGCTTTTGCCGTGTAGTCTCTCCCATAAAAGGGAGAGGACCAGACCATGTTTTCAGGGCCGATAGAAGATCGCCTGGCGATCCGCGAATTGCACGATGCCTATTGCGACGCCGTCCTGCGCCGGGATCCCGATGACTGGGGCGCGCTGTGGGCGGAGGATGCCGTCTGGTCGCTGATGGGCACAGAGGTGGTCGGCCGCGACAATATCGTCGATCTCTGGAACGGCGCGATGGGCCAGTTTGATGCCGTCAGCTTTCTCGGCATACCCGCCAGCCTCGAAGTAACCGGCGATACCGCATCCGGTCGCTACCAGACCCATGAAATTTTGGTCGAGAAGGGCGAACCGCGGGTTGCCGGTGGTCGCTATGACGATGAATTCGTCAAGATCGATGGCCAGTGGCTTTACAGCAAACGGATATTCGTGGTCGTCGCCCAGTTCGGCGGAAACAAGCTCTAGGAGAATGGGAATATGCCGAAAATATTGATTGCAGCCCATATTGATGTCGACCCTGCCAGACGCGAAGAATGTCTGAAAAAGGCGCAGCCCTATATCGATGGCGCGCTGAGTCAGGACGGATGCCTGTGCTACAGCTGGGCCGCCGATCTGCACAATCCGTCGCGCATCGAGGTGTTCGAGGAATGGAGCGACGAAGAGGCGCTCGCCCGGCATTTTCAGGACGTGCATTATGCCAGCATGCTCGCCCATATCGGCAGCTTCGGCCTGATCAATGCCGAGAGCGCCAAATATCGGGTCGATGCCGAAGGGCCGGTATATAATGCAGACGGCAAACCCACACCGGCATTTGACTAACGCGAACAGGACCTTGTCATGAACGAAGCGATATCCAAATCCCTTTTCCAGCCCGACATTCTGGCTGATCCGTTTGATTTTTACGAAGAACAGCGCGCCAAAAGTCCGGTCTTCTTTGACGAAGTGGCCGGAGCCTATGTCGTGCTGGACTATGACCTGATCTCGGAAGCCGTCGGTCGCCTCGACGACTTTTCCAACAATTTCAATGCACTGCTTTCCGGCGGAAAAAGCGCGGAAGAGCTGGAAAATGACAAGGAATTGCAGGAGATCCAGGCCAAGGGCTGGCCGCAGGTCAATACCCTGCTGACCGCCGACCAGCCGGTGCACACGCGCTTCCGCAAGCTGGTCAATCTCGCCTTCTCGGCGCCCAAGGTGAACAAGCTGGAAGACAGCATGCGGGACATGTCGAACGAGCTGATCGACAATTTCATCGACAAGGGCGAATGCGAATTTGTCGATGAATATGCGATCCCGATGCCGGTCCGGACCATTGCCGTGCAGCTCGGCCTCGACGTCGCCGACGCCCATACGATCAAGCGCTGGACCAACGCCTTTGTCGACCGGCTCTCCGGCATGATGAGCCGCGAGCGGCAGCTCGAAACCGAGCGCGAGGTGGTCGAATATCAGCACGCGCTCAAGGCCAATATGGACGAGCGCCGCAAGGAAGCGAAACAGGACATCCTGTCCGATCTAGTCAACGCCCGGGTCGATGGCGAGCGGCCGCTCGACGACGCCGAATCGCTGTCGATCGTGCAGCAGCTGATGGTCGCCGGCAACGAGACCACGACCGCCGCGCTGGCCGAGGGCATGCGGCTGTTTGCCACCAACCCCGACCAGTACAGGAAAATCCAGGACGACCCTTCCCTGATCCCCAACGCGGTCGAGGAAGTGCTGCGCATGTCGAGCGGCTCGTCCGGCATCTGGCGCGTGATGCACCGCGATGCCGAACTGGGCGGCGTTATGCTGCCCAAGGGGGCGATGGTGATGATGCGCTATCACGCCGCCAACCGCGACCCCAAGCAGTTCGAAAATCCCAATGAATTCCGAGTCGACCGCAAGAATGCCCGCACCCATCTGGCGTTCGGCAAGGGCATTCACATGTGCGTCGGCAACATGCTCTCGCGCAAGGAAATGACCGTCTCCTTCCAGCAATTCGCGAAGCGCATGGACAATATCCAGATTCAGGAAGGCGCCGAACTGCGCTATCCGCCCAACATGATGTTGCGCGGACTGGCCAATCTGCCGATCCGCTTCGACAAGAAATAGGCCATAGAACAGGACAGTCACATGGGCATGATGGACGGCAAGGTCGCGCTGATTTCGGGCGGCGCGGAAGGCATTGGCGGCACTGCCGGGCAGCGCGTGATCGAGGAAGGCGGCTCGGTCATGCTGGCCGATATCCAGATCGACAAGGCGAAAGCGCATGCCGAAACGCTGGGCGACCGCGCCGATGCGGTCGAACTGGACGTGCGCGATCTCGACCAGTGGCAGGCGGCGGTCGATGCCACGAAAAAGCGCTTCGGCAAGATGACCACCCTGTTCAATGTCGCCGGTATTTCCGAGCCCGGCTCGGTCGACGAGGTCGATCTGGAAAGCTGGAACCGGACCATCGACATCAATCTCCAGGGGACCTTCTACGGCTGCCGCGTCGGCCTGCCTGCTATCATCGAGAGCGGCGAGGACGGGGCTATCGTCAATATCGGCTCGATGCTGGCAATGCGCCCCGGCGCCCAGTTCGCTGCCTATTGCGCCAGCAAGGCGGCAGTGACGGCGCTGAGCAAATCGCTTGCACTCCACTGCGCCGCCGAAAAATATCCCGTGCGGGTCAACACCGTCCATCCCGGCGCGATCGACACGCCGATGTACCAGCGCTATCTCGCCGCCTATCCCGGCCCGCATGAGGAGGCCGTGGAACTGTTCAACCGCAACCATCCGATCAACCGGGTCGGCCAGGCAATCGAAGTCGCCAATGCCATGCTCTGGCTGGCCAGCGACCTGAGCAGTTTCACTACCGCCAATGATGTCACCGTCGATGGCGGCGGCAGCTACCGGGAATAAAAAAGGGCGGCCGGAGCGGGCCACCCTTGATCGCCGGACAGTTTGAAATGCGAAGTCCGGCCTTTGATATGCGCGTCTAGCGCGGGTTGCTGGCAACAATATCGACGACCGTGCCGCCGCCCGAACGCTTGTTCAGGGTGATCACATAGGCGTCGGCCTGGTTCGGTTTTGAGCCTCCGAGGACATGCTCGCTGCCCCGCAGCAGATATTCGGCGTCATATCCGCCACGTTTTGCCCGCGTATAATAATAATCGACAATGGCCTTGATCGGCGTGGCGGTGGTGAAGCTGACCACGCGAAGGTCGCATTTGCCAGCCGCTTCCTGCAGATTCGCTTTTGGATAGACCGCAAATTCCGGCGGCATCTTGCTGGCCCAGCCCATGTCATAGGTCAGCTTTTCATTGCAGGCAGGCTTGTTGCTGCGCGCCTCCTGCAGCTCGGCCTTGTCGCCTAGCGTCAATCCCTCGTCGTCCGATGTCATTTGCTTCGGCTCCGGCGCGCTCAGCATTTTCCCACCGAGCGCCGCCTTGGCAGCGGCGCTGCCATCTTCGCCGGTCCCCGGCGGCACCGAACCGTCGGCAGCCCCGTTGGCGCCGCGAATCGCATTGCGATTGGCCTGGTCGGTTAGATCGGGATCGACGAGGATGGCATCTTCCAGCGCGTCATTCATCGCCGGGTCGGAGGTCAGATTATCGTCCAGCTGTGCCAGTTCCTCGTCATTCGCGTCCTTGCTGCCGCAGGCGGCAAGCGACAGAGGCAGCGCAAAGGCTGCGGCAGACAGCAAGAGGGAACGGCTGAATTTGGACATGCGATTTGCTCCTGAATTTCCGCGAACAGATGCACCAAAAAGCGTTAATATTCAGTTAGGGAAACTGGTTAATCCGGTGACCAGTTGTTAACCTCTTGTCCCATTCCGGGATTTCACCCGAAAGTGTCCGGTCCGTCGATCTCGCCAAAGCGGATCAGCCGTGACGTGAGCACCGCCGCCTGCCGGTTGACCACCGCTTTCTGATAGGCGGGATCGGTGACCATTTCCATGAAGGCGCCGCTGTTGGGATAGCGGGCGATGAATGCGGAATCCCACTGCTTGTCGTCGGGACCGATAACCATGCATTCCATCTGGCCCCGCCAGATGATCAGGCCTCCAACCCGCTCGAATATCGGTCCGCTGGTCTTGCCATATTCCTGATAGGCGCGCGCGCCGCTCCATCCCTTGCCCGCATTGGGATGATCTGCCGGATATTGCGCCGATTCGTGGAAGCGCAGCAGATTGAGCATCTGGATCGGAACATCCCGGGGCAGCGCCTTGAAGGCGTCAAAGGCTTCGCGGGTCGGGTCGAGATATCGGTCTTCTGCCATGCTCATGCTCTCCTATTGGAACTGCTTTCTGTTCTCTTGCCACTGTTCGCGCGATTGTCCCCAGTCGTCA
Source organism: Parasphingorhabdus sp. (assembly GCA_030373505.1). Lineage (GTDB taxonomy): Bacteria > Pseudomonadota > Alphaproteobacteria > Sphingomonadales > Sphingomonadaceae > Parasphingorhabdus. The sequence goes on along the minus strand of JAUCYS010000013.1, from coordinate 45,287 downwards.
ACCCGCGCATCCTGAAAAGGCGCGGGCAATTGTGTCGGTCCGCGATTGGTCGCACCCACGCGCTCCGCCAATCTGATAGAGGCCGTGTTTTCGGGGGCGATCGTGTGGCAGATGTCGTCCCAGCCAAGCACATCCACGGCATAGTTCATGCTCGCAACCGCAGCCTCCAGTGCATAGCCCCTGCCGGAAAATTCGGCCGCTATCCCCCAGCCCACTTCGGTGCCGGGCCAGCCTTCGGGATACCAGGGGCCGATCCGGCCGATCCACTGCCCGCTGTCCTTGAGCAGGACCGAAAACATCGCATAGCCCCGCACATGCCACGCGCCCACCATCCCGCACAGGCTGCGCCACGATTCGGCGCGGCTCTTGGGTCCCCCGATATAGGTGGTGACATCGGGGTCAGCCTGAAAGGCCGCCCAGCTTTCGAAGTCGTCACCATTGGGCGGGCGCAATATCAGTCGCTCCGTTTCAATTCTGATATCCTCGATCGCCATCCTGTTTCTCCTGCAAACGGCAAGCCTACTATGCCGCTATTATTTTGCAAATGCTTGTAATCCGGGTGCATTATCCCTATAATACAGCTATGTTCAATCTGATCTCCCTGCTCATCGGCGTCATCGCCCTCGCTCTCTCCTTTATCGGGCTGGTCCCTCTGCTCGGCTGGACCAACTGGCTGATCCTGCCCTTTGCCGGGATCGGGGCGCTGTTCGGCCTGATCTCGTCGCGCACCAGCGGCATGTATTTCTGCATCATTGTCATGTGCATTTGTGCCCTTCGCCTGTTGCTTGGCGGCGGCATAATCTGATCCGCCGAACCGCTTTACCGGGCGACAGGATTTCTTGATTGCCCGGGGGCGGCGCTCCGCCTAAGCGCTGCCCATGTTCAACCTGCGCTCCTCTGGTACAATCGGCCTGATTCAGGCACTGATCGCCTGTGTCTTCTGGGGCCTGATGCCGGTCTATTTCAAGCTGCTGCAGAGCGTCGATGCGCTGGAAATCGTTGGCCATCGGATCGTCTGGTCGGTGCCGCTACTCATCGTCATTCTCTATTTCCGCAAAAATATCGGCGGTCTGGCGACCGCGCTGAAGGATCGCAAATTGCGTCTGGCCATGTTCGCCAGTTCCTGTCTGATCGCCGCCAACTGGCTGATCTACGTCTGGGCGGTACACGAGGATCACATCTTGGCTGCCAGTCTCGGCTATTTTATCAGCCCGCTGCTCAGCGTTTTCATGGGCAGAATATTTCTCCGCGAACCGCTCTCCGGCCGGAAATGGATTGCCATCGCGATCGCCGGCGTGGGAGTCGCTGTACTGGCCGTGCAAGCCCTCGACACGCTCTGGATCAGCCTTGCCCTGGCCGCCTCCTGGAGCAGCTACGCACTGGTTCGCAAGATCGCCGACATCGGCCCGATCGTTGGGCTGACGGCAGAAACCGGCATATTGTTTCTGCCTTTCACCCTGCTGCTGATCTGGCTGACCTATGTCCTGCCGGCCTCTCCGGTGAGCCAGCATTTCGGCGATGATCGCACAATCGACCTGCTGCTGATCGGCGGCTCGTTCGTCACTGCGATCCCGCTTCTGCTATTTGCCTCTGCGGTCAAGAAAATGACGCTCAGCGCCATTGGCCTTTTGAACTATCTGGCACCCACGATCCAGTTTGTCGTCGGCGTCTTTGTCTACAAGGAAATGATAACCCTGTCGCATCTGGTCTGCTTCGTGCTGATCTGGACCAGCATCGCGCTCTATACGACTGATTCCTATCTGGCCGGCAAGGCGGCGCGAAAGGCGCGATCCGTCTAGGCGCTGACGGTTCAGGACTGGGTGATTCGCCAGGGCAAAACCGCACCCGCGTGAAACGGGACCAGCGTTACACCGGTCGATTCGATAGAATCGTCCACCGCAATATCGCGCCGTTCCAGAGTTACTCTGGCATCATTGAGCGGCAAGCCGTAAAATTCCGGCCCATGCACCGAGGCGAAGCCCTCCAGCCGGTCCAGCGCCCCTTCTTCATCAAACACCGCCGCATAGCTTTCCAGTGCGAACGGCGCATTGAAAATACCGGCGCAGCCGCAGGCCGATTCCTTTGCATGGATTTCGTGTGGGGCGCTGTCGGTGCCGAGGAAATATTTGGACGAACCGGAGGTGGCCGCCCGGCGCAGCGCCAGACGGTGCTTTTCCCGCTTGGCCACCGGCAGGCAATAGGCATGGGGACGGATTCCGCCGGCAAACAGGGCGTTGCGGTTGATGTGCAGATGGTGCGGCGTGATCGTCGCGGCGATACTGGCGCCCGCACCATCGACAAACTGAACCGCCTGCTCGGTGGTGATATGTTCGAACACGATCTTCAGGCCCGGCAGGTCGCGGACCAGCTTTTCCAGCACCCGGTCGATAAACACCGCTTCGCGATCAAAAATATCGATGTCGCCGTCGGTCACCTCGCCATGGACCAGCAGCGGCATCCCGATCTGCTGCATCCGTTCGAGCACCGGCATGATATGCGCTACATCGGTTACGCCATGGGCGCTGTTGGTCGTGGCATTGGCGGGATAGAGTTTGGCAGCGGTAAATATGCCGTTCGCGTGCCCGTCGGCAATGTCGTCCGCATCCGCATCGTCGGTCAGATAGCAGGTCATCAGCGGGGTGAAACCGGCCCCGCTCGGCACGGCGGCCATGATCCGCTCGCGATAGGCCGCGGCGCTGGCCGCACTGGTCACCGGCGGCGACAGATTGGGCATGACGATGGCCCGGCCAAATTGCCGCGCGGTAAAGGGCACGACCGCCTCCAGCATCGCGCCATCGCGCAAATGAACGTGCCAGTCGTCGGGACGTCGGAGGGTGATGCGGTCTTTGCTGTCGGTCATTTTCTGGTCCGTTGATCCTGCGCCAGCCGAAAAAATGCTTCATTTCGCCCAGCCCGGCGCTCGCGCCTTGGTTTTCTGTCCGCAAACCCCTACCTAAATGGCATGACCGAAACCAGACTTAATGACCGCGCCATCATCCGTCTTTCCGCAAGCGACGGATCCGAGGATATAAGACAGTTTCTGCAGGGGCTGGTGACACAGGACATGCTGGCGGTCCTGGCGGGCGCGCCGCAATGGTCGGCGCTGCTCAGCGCGCAGGGCAAGGTCCTGTTCGATTTCTTCCTGTGGTCGGACGGCGATGCCATCTTGATCGACTGCGAAAGCGACCAGGCCGACGCGCTGGTCAAGCGCCTGAAACTCTATCGGTTGCGCCGCAAGATCGACATCGAAAGGGATGATTCGGTCGGCGTCCACTGGGCTGTCGAAGCCGAAGGCAAGCCGGTCGACCCGCGCCTGTCGGCGCTGGGCCACCGCTGGCTTGGTGATGCGAGCGATGGTCAAGGCGCCGACGAAGCCTACCGCAAGCACCGCCTGTCGCTGGGCGTCACCGAGGGCACGGCAGAACTGGGCAGCGACAAGACATTATGGCTCGAATGCAATGCCGCCGAACTCCATGGAGTCAGCTTCGCCAAGGGCTGCTATGTCGGCCAGGAAAATACTGCACGCATGAACTACCGGCAAAAGGTCAACCGGCGGATGGTGGTTGTGCCGATCGCAGAGGCCGACGAAAAGCGCCAGCGCATCGCCTATCCGGACTATGCCCTGTCGGTCGAGCACCGCCGGGTGGAAGACATCAGGCAGCTCGACCTGCCCGAATGGCTGGCAACCGCAATCCCCGACCAGTAAAGGCTAGGCAGCGTCGCTTTCGGGGGCAGCGCGTGGTTTGACGACCCGTTTCTTGCGAACAGGCTTCTTTTCAACCTCGACCTCGGTCGTGGCCGAAATTGCCGGCGGCAGGACGCTGGCGTCGAGACCGTTGCTCTCGCCGTTCTTTTCCGAACTGTCCTTCGGGGTTGCTGCCTTTTCGACTTTGCGCGGGCGCCGGGCGCGCACCGGCTTCTTCTCTTCCGGCGCATCTTCCGGGGATGTTTCCTCGCGATCGTTACGGTCGTTACGGTCATCGCGCTGCTGGCGATTTGGCTGGCCCTGTTGCGAACGGTTGCGCTGGCTGCTGTCGCCGTCATTGTCGCTGCTGTCATCCTGGCCATTGCCCCGATTGTCGCTGCGATTGTCCGAGCGATTATCGCCGCGCGGTTCCTCGCGGGCAATCCGCTGCTCTTCGCGGCGGGCAATGGTATCCGCATTCACGCGGAAATAGTGATCGGCAAATTGATGGTAATATTCGGCCTGGACGCGGTCTCCGTTGACCTGCGCATCCTGTGCCATTTTCTTGAATTTTTCCAGCATCTGGACGGCATTGCCGCGCGCGCGATTGTCAATCCGGTTGTCGCGGTCCGATCCGCCACTGCGGTTGCCCTGGGGACGGTTATTATTATTGGTGTTCCGGCCGCGCCCACGGCGGCCAGGCTGACGATTGTTCATCAAATTTCAGGTATCCTTATACCGCTAATAAACTTGGTCTTTCTCAAGTCATAGCCACACTCCGGTGGCGATTGCGTTGCGGACAACCCGTCCGCATCGTCCCATACAAGACAAATGCAGGCCGAAAACCAGCATCATCATCGAGTTGGGGGCAGGCCAGAGATTTAGGGAAAAAGCCAGAAATCCTCTGGGCCTGTTCAAGTCTTAGCGACTCGCTCCGGCAAAACCAAGTCCTTTTTAGCGGCGGACGATGATCAGTCGATCTTTTCTGGCCAAATCCTGTTTCAGTTCAACCTGATAGCCGCTCTCTTCCGCCATTTCGGAAACCGGACCAGCCTGATCATAACCGATTTCGAGCAGAGCCCTGCCGGTCGGCGACAGCAGTTTGTCGAGCGCGGGAATGATGATCCGATAATCATCCAGCCCCTCCTCGCCCGCAAACAGCGCCCGATGGGGTTCGAAATCCGCGACATCGGCGGCAAGGCTGGCACCACTTGCGACATAGGGCGGGTTGGCAAGGATCAGGTCGAAGCCGGCACCGAGCGAGTCCGTCCAGTTCGCTGTCGTCCAGTCCAGCAGCAGGAAACGGGCCCGATCAGACAGGCCGAGCGCATCGCCGTTATTATGGGCAATCTGCAGCGCTGCCGCGCTGGCATCGATCCCGACGCCTCGGGCATCGGCAAATTCATGCAGGGCAGCCAGCAGCAGCGCGCCGCTCCCCGTGCCGAGATCAGCGATCCTTTGCGGCGGCTTTGCCTCAAACAGGCGCATCGCTTCCTCGATCAGCAATTCGCTGTCGGGGCGGGGAATCAGCACATCGGGCGTGACCTGAAAATCGAGCCCCCAGAATTCCTTGCGGCCGATGATATGGGCAATCGGTTCGGATCGCTGGCGCCGCGCGACCAGGGCAGAAAAATCCGCTGGCGCTTCCAGTCCGGGCAGTTTCAGCAGCAGCTCGGACCGATCGATCTGCAAGCCATGCGCCATCAGCAGTTCTGCATCGAGCCGGGGGCTGTCGGAAATTTCGGCCAGCACGAGCGCCGCTTCGCGCAACGCGCTGGCGGCGTCACCCATCGAGATTGGCAAGCCGGCTGGCTTCATCCTCGGCGATCAGCGCGTCAATCAGTTCGCCAAGCGCCGTGCCTTCGACAATTTCGGGCAGCTTGTGCAGCGTCAGATTGATCCGGTGGTCGGTCACGCGGCCTTGCGGATAATTATAGGTGCGGATGCGCTCGCTGCGATCGCCGGACCCGACCATCGACTTGCGCGCCTCGGCTTCCTCGCTCTGCACCGCGTCGCGTTCCTGTTCATAGAGCCGCGCCGCCAGCACCTTCATCGCCTGCGCCTTGTTCTTGTGCTGCGACTTGCCGTCCTGGCACTGCACCACCAGCCCGGTCGGCAGATGGGTGATGCGGATCGCGCTGTCGGTCTTGTTGACATGCTGGCCGCCGGCGCCGCTCGCCCGGTAGGTGTCGATGCGCAGATCCTCGCTGCGGATCTTGATATCGACCTCTTCCGGCTCGGGCAGGACAGCCACCGTCGCCGCGGAGGTATGGATGCGCCCGCCGCTTTCGGTTTCCGGCACCCGCTGCACCCGGTGCACGCCGGATTCGAATTTCAGCTTCGCGAACACGCCGGTGCCCTGGATATTGGCGACCACTTCCTTGAAGCCGCCAACTTCCGAAGCATTGGCGGAGATCATCTCGACCTTCCAGCCCTGCTCCTCGGCATAGCGTGTGTACATGCGGTAAAGATCACCGGCAAACAGCGCCGCCTCGTCGCCGCCAGTGCCGGCTCGGATTTCGAGCATCGCCGGGCGGTCGTCAGCACTGTCCTTGGGCAGCAGCTGCAGTGCCAGCGCATGTTCGGCCGCGGCCAGCGCCTTTTTGACGCTGTCGACTTCATCCGCCGCCATCGCCTTCATCTCGGCATCATCGCTGGCCATCATTTCGGCCAGACCCTGCTGCTCGTCGCGCAGCGACTTCACATTGGCAGCGGCGATCGCGACTGGCTCAATCTCGGCATATTCCTTGGAGACGGCAACAAATTTGTCGCTGTCGAGATCGCCCGATGCCATCATCGCCTGCAACTCGGCAAAGCGCGCCTCGATCTGGGCGATACGCTGGGGAGTGATAGTCGTCATTCAGCCAGAGCCTCGACCAGACCATCCAGCACGATCTCGCGCTGATCCCCGCTTTGCAGATTTTTGACCGCTGCCACGCCATTGGCCAGTTCGTTCTCGCCGATGATCACGACATGCGCCGCACCGGCGGCATTGGCCTTCTGCATCCGCTTCTTCATATTGCCCTTATAGGCCATATCGCAGCTGATACCCGACCGGCGCAGCTCGCCCATCAGCTTCATCGCCGCCGATTCGCAGCCCTCGCCCAGCGGAATGAAGATCGCATCGGGGCCCCCCATTGCCGGTTCATCCAGCAACATCCCCAGCCGTTCGATCCCGGCCGCCCAGCCGACCGCCGGCGTGTGCGGCCCGCCCAGCGATTCCATCAGTCCGTCATAACGGCCGCCAGCCAGCACCGTGCCCTGTGCGCCCAGCCGGTCAGTGACCAATTCAAACGCCGTGTGCCGGTAATAGTCCAGCCCGCGCACCAGCCGGCTGTTGCGGGTCCAGGCGACGCCGCAGGCATCCAGCCCTTCGGTCACCTGCGCGAAAAATTCCTTGGCCTCGCTCGACAGATAGGCATCGATATCCGGCGCGGCATCGGCGATCGGCCGGTCCTGCCGTTCCTTGCTGTCGAGAATCCGCAGCGGATTGCGCTCGAGCCGGTCCCGGCTGTCGTCCGACAGTTGGTCGCGGTGCGCCTGAAAATGCTCGACCAGCGCCGCGCGCCAGGCATCCCGGCTTTCGGCATCGCCCAGCGTATTGAGCTGCAGGGTCACGCCGTCAGCGATCCCCAGCTCCCGCAAAAGCTGGTCGGCAAAGCAGAGCAATTCCACATCCGCCGCCGCCTCTCCGGCACCGATAATCTCCGCATCCAGCTGGTGAAACTGCCGGTAGCGCCCCTTTTGCGGCCGCTCGTAGCGGAACAGCGGCCCGTGCGCCGACAGTTTCAGCGGCACATGCTGCTGCCAGCCATTGGACAGAAAGGCGCGGCAGATGCCGGCGGTAAATTCCGGCCTGAGGGTCAGGCTGTCGCCGCCGCGATCCTCGAACGAGTACATTTCCTTCGACACGACATCGGTGGTCTCGCCGAGCGAGCGGGCAAAGACCGCGGTCGGTTCGAACACCGGCATCTCCACGCCCTTGAAGCCGTAGAGCCGCCGCACCCGCTCGAAGGTCTCCACCACGCGGCTGAACCGCTCCTGATCCTCGCCGAAAATATCCTGGGTGCCGCGCACCGGCTGGGGGGTCTGTATCTTTGCCATGGGCAGCCTTTAGACGGTGATCCGGAAAAGCGGAATATGTTTTTCTTTGCCTTCCTTTGCCCTTCAGAGGCTGAAATGCGCAAACACTGGACGCCGCGAGCAAAAAGCGTCATTTGCACGCGAAGCCAATTCAGGGGATTTGTTTACATGCGTACCGCCGCCTTCCTGGGCCTTGTTCTGAGCCTGACTCTTTCCGCCTCCGCCGCCGCCATGCCCGACCATCTCAGCAAGCCGCAATATGTCGCTCCGCAGGACACGATTCCGGCCCCGCAGGACATCGCCTATCCCGGCACGATGCAGCTGGAGGTCGACGCGCGCGATCATGACCAGGGCATATTCCGCGTCACCCAGACCATCCCCGTCGCCAAGGCCGGTCCGCTTACCCTGCTCTATCCGGAATGGTTGCCGGGCAACCATGCCCCGCGCGGCGAGATCGAGAAGCTCACCGGACTGGAATTCACCGCAGGCGGCCAGACGCTCGCCTGGGTGCGCGACAATGTCGATGTCTTTGCCTTTCATCTGACCGTGCCCGAAGGCGTCTCGCAGATTACGGCCACATTCCAGTTTGTCTCCGCGACCATGGAGAATCAGGGCCGCATCGTCATGGCCCCGTCGATGCTCAATCTGCGCTGGCATCAGGTCTCGCTCTACCCGGCCGGCTATTATGTCCGCCAGATCCCGGTCCAGGCGACCGCCATCTATCCCGATGGCTGGCAGGCGGCGAGCGCGCTGCGCCCGAAATCGACCAGCGGCAATAGCATCGTCTATGAAAAAACCGACTATGACACATTGGTCGACAGCCCGGTCTTTGCCGGGCAATATTTTCAGACGATCGCCCTGACCAGCCGCGTCCATCTCAATATTGTCGCCGATGACGCCAAGTTCCTGCAGCCGTCGAAGACACAGATTGCTCCGCATGTCGCTCTGGTGAAGGAAGCCGAAGCCCTGTTCGGCAGCCATCCCTATGACCGCTACGATTTTCTGCTCGCGCTGACCGAGGACATGGGCGGCATCGGTCTCGAGCATCACCGCTCTTCCGAAAATGGCGTCGACCGGGAATATTTTACCGACTGGGACAGCGGCCCGGGCCGCCGCAATCTGCTGCCGCACGAAATGACCCATGCCTGGAACGGCAAATATCGTCGCCCCGCAGGCATGTGGACGCCCGATTTCCGGCAACCGATGCGCGACAATCTGCTGTGGGTCTATGAAGGCCAGACGCAATTCTGGGGCTATGTGCTGGGCGCGCGCTCGGGCCTCTATTCCAAACAGGATACGCTCGATGCCTTCGCCGCGATCGCCGCGGACATGGACCTCAGGGTCGGCCGGACCTGGCGACCGCTGGTCGACACCACCCATGACCCGATCATCGCTGCCCGGCGTCCAAAACCCTGGAGCAGCTGGCAGCGCTCCGAGGATTATTATAACGAGGGTCTGCTGATCTGGCTGGAAGCGGACCAGATCATCCGCCGCGAATCGGGCGGCCGGAAATCGCTGGGCGATTTTGCCCGCTCCTTCTTCGGCGGCAGAAACGGCGACTGGGGGGTGCGCACCTATGAGGAACAGGATGTCGTCACCGCGCTGAATGCCGTGCAGCCTTATGACTGGGCCGCCTTCATCGCCGACCGCGTCCATGCCACGAGCAGCGAGGCGCCCAAAAACGGCCTGGCGCTCGGCGGCTACCGGCTTGTCTTTGTCGATACGCCCAGCGCCTATATTCTGGCCAATGACAAGCGCCGCAAGCAGCTCGACCTCAGCCACAGCATTGGCCTGGTCATGGGCGGCAAGGGCTTGATCAAATCGGTGATCTGGGACAGCCCCGCTTTCCGCGCGGGACTGAAAGCCGGGCTCACCATCTCCGCAGTCAACGGCAAGGCCTATAGTGACGCGGCCCTGAAACAGGCGATCGAGGAAAATCGCGGGCAGGATGGCCCCATCGAGATTTTTGCAAAAAATGGTGAAGCCTATCACAATTTTATGGTCGACCATTCCGGTGGCCTGCGCTATCCGGCGCTGGAAAAAAACACCGAAGAGGGTGCTGATCAAGAAGGCGGCATAGACCGGCTATTGCAGCCAAGAACCAGATAAGGACCAGCTTTTTCCATGGACATTAACAAAATTTCGATCGGCGATAACCCGCCGGAGAGCCTGAACGTCGTCATTGAAGTGCCGGTCGGCGGTGAGCCCGTCAAATATGAATTCGACAAGGAATCCGGAGCGCTGTTCGTCGACCGCATCCTGCATACCCCGATGCGCTATCCGGCCAATTACGGGTTCATCCCGCACACATTGTCGCCCGATGGCGATCCGCTCGACGCGCTGGTCGTCGCCCGTTCGCCGTTCATGCCCGGCTGCGTCGTGCGCTGCCGGCCGATCGCGGTGCTCAATCTCGAAGACGAGCATGGCGGCGACGAAAAGCTGCTCTGCGTGCCGATCGACGCGACCTTTCCTTATTATCGCAAGGTCGACGAAGGCAGCCATCTGCCGGAAATCGTGATGCAGCAGATCGAGCATTTCTTCACCCACTACAAGGATCTCGAACCCGAAAAATGGGTGCGGGTCGGCAAATGGGGCGATGCGGAACAAGCACGGCAAGTCGTGATCGAAGCGATCGAACTGGCGAAGAAGGGCAAAAAGGCAACCTAAACCGGGGTTGGAACGTTAGTCTGCTGAGCCGTCTAACAGGAGACCCCTTTTGTCCCGTGTCACCAATATCGAAAATTTCGCCCGAGCCGGGTATCTCGGCCGCGCCGTGGTCTATGGCCTGGCCGGATATCTGACCCTCACCACAGCCGGATCCACAGGGACAACCGGTGTTCTTGAGGAAATCGAGACCATGTCGGCCGGCGGCATTTTGCTGTCGCTGGTCGGTCTCGGGCTGCTCGGCTATGGTATCTTCCGCCTCTATGGCGCGTGGATGGACCTGCAGGGCCATGGCAGCGATGGCAAGGGGATAGCCGTACGCATCGGTCACGCGGCCAGCGGACTGGGTCATCTGGTCCTGTGTTATCTGGCGTGGAAAGCTGCGCTTGGCCTGTCCGGAGGATCGTCGGGCGGCGAGGGCGATACCGCAGGACAGGCAGCGGGCACCCTGGCATCCATGCCGATGGGTGAAATATTGCTCGGCATCGTGGGGCTGGCATTTCTTGCCGCTGCCGTCAATCAGGCGGTCAAGGCCTATAGCGCGAATTTCATGCAATTGCTGGATGCCGACGCCCCGGCCTTTGCCAAGCATGTCGGGCGAGCCGGCTACGCTGCGCGAGCCGTGGTCTTCGCCGTTCTTGGCTGGCAGATCGCCTCCGCGGCGCTCAGCGGCAACGCCGAATCCGTTGGCGGAATCGGACAGGTGCTCGACAGCCTGCGCTCCACCAACTGGCTCTATATCGCGGTGGCGATAGGACTGCTGCTGTTTGGTCTGTTCAGCCTGGTGATGGCGCGCTATCGCCGGATCACCAACGACAATGTGCTGGAGCGACTGAAATCCTGACCCGTGGCAAAACCATCGCCCTGACCCTTGCAGGATGCGCGCTGCTCTCCGCCTGTGCCACACCGGAAACACGCGTGCGCAACGGCCTGATGAGCGCCGGGCTGTCCGCGCCGATTTCGGCCTGCATGGCAGACCGGATGGTGGATCGCCTGTCGCTGGGGCAGCTCGACAAGCTGAACGGTCTTGGCAAGCTCAAAAAGCGCAAGGCCGGGGACGTCACGATCAACGAATTTGTCAGACAGACCCGCGCCCTGCAGGATCCGGAAATCATCGGCGTGGTGACCTCTTCCGGCATTGTCTGCGCCGTCAAATAAGCTCTGTCGCCGCCGCCGGTCCGCTCGGACCGGTTTCCGCTGTAACCGTTTCGGAAGCAGCAACCGGACCGACAGACAATTATCTTGAATCAGGGTGGAAATGGCCCGACATCTGTGCTTAAGCGGCACGCAAGACTCGCGTCTACCATGTTATTTTTTCAAGCTCGATGAAAGGCTTCACATCTTTCCATGAACATTCACGAATATCAGGGCAAGGAACTGCTTGCCAAATACGGTCTCCCCGTTCCCGTCGGCCATGCCGCGCTCACCGTTGAAGAAGCGGTCGCCGCAGCCGAGAAGCTTCCCGGACCGCTTTATGTGGTCAAGGCGCAGATTCACGCGGGCGGTCGCGGCAAGGGCAAGTTCAAGGAACTGGGCCCCGATGCGAAGGGTGGCGTCCGGCTGGCAAAGTCAATCGACGAGGTGCGCAGCAATGCCGAGGAAATGCTGGGCAATACCCTGGTCACCATCCAGACCGGCGATGCCGGCAAGGAGGTCAACCGGCTCTATGTGACCGACGGCGTTGATATCGAGAAGGAATTTTATCTGTCGATGCTGGTCGACCGGGCCAGTGGTCGCGTGGCGCTGGTGGTCTCCACCGAAGGCGGCATGGATATCGAGGAAGTCGCGCACAGCACACCGGAAAAAATCCGCACGATCACCATCGATCCGGCCCAGGGCTTCATGCCGCACCATGGCCGCTCGATCGCTTTCGCGCTCAAACTGGAGGGCGACCTCAACAAGCAGGCCCAGAAGCTCGGCAAGCAGCTCTATGACGCGTTCATGGCGATGGACTGCGAAATGGTCGAGATAAACCCGCTGGTGGTGACCGAGGATCAGCAGCTGGTCGTGCTCGACACCAAGATGAGCTTCGACGGCAACGCGCTGATGCGCCACCCCGATCTGGCCGCACTGCGCGACGAGACCGAGGAAGATCCCGCCGAAGTCGAAGCCAGCAAGTCCGATCTCGCCTATATCAAGCTCGACGGCAATATTGGCTGCATGGTCAATGGCGCCGGCCTGGCGATGGCGACGATGGACATCATCAAGCTCAACGGCGCTTTCCCGGCCAACTTCCTCGACGTGGGCGGCGGCGCGACCAAGGAAAAGGTCACATCGGCGTTCAAGATCATTCTCGCCGATCCGGCGGTCGAAGGCATTCTCGTCAATATCTTCGGTGGCATCATGAAATGCGACATCATCGCCGAGGGCATTGTCGCCGCGGCCAAAGAAGTCGACCTTTCGGTCCCGCTGGTGGTCCGTCTCGAAGGCACCAATGTCGAGAAGGGCAAGGAAATCCTCGCGGGCAGTGGTCTGCCGATCGTCTCGGCTGACGATCTCGGCGATGCCGCGAAGAAAATTGTCGCTCAGGTCAAAGCGGCGGCTTGACCAGACGGGCAATCAAATATCATTCGTGCTGAGCTTGTCTCAGTGCGAACTTGCGCGCTCCGTGGTCCTTCGACAGCTGAAGACACGGAGTGTCCGCGGGGCATGAAATTGCTGCGCTGCAGCGCAAACTTGACGTTTACGTGAACGTAAGCTAAGAGGCTTGAGAAAAGAAAAGAAGGAAACAGCAATGAAAATCCTGGTACCCGTAAAACGGGTGATAGATTATAACGTGAAACCGCGGGTCAAGTCCGACGGCAGCGGCGTCGATCTCGCCAATGTCAAAATGTCGATGAACCCGTTCGACGAAATTTCCGTCGAGGAAGCGATCCGCCTGAAAGAGGCCGGCAAGGCGGAAGAAATCATCGCCGTTTCGGTTGGCCCGCAAAAGGCCCAGGAAACCCTGCGCACCGCGCTCGCCATGGGTGCAGACCGCGCGATCCTGGTGGTCACCGACGAAGAAGTCGAACCGCTCGCCGTCGCCAAGATTCTCGCCAAGATCGTCGAGGAAGAACAGCCGCAGCTGGTCATCACCGGCAAGCAGGCGATCGATGACGATTCCAACCAGACCGGCCAGATGCTCGCCGCCTTGCTCGGCTGGGGTCAGGGAACCTTCGCCAATACCGTCGAGCTCGACAGCGACTCGATCACCGTCAAGCGCGAAATCGATGGCGGCCTGCAGACGGTCAAGTTGAACCTGCCCGCCGTGGTCACCACCGACCTGCGTCTCAACGAACCGCGCTATGCCTCGCTGCCGAACATCATGAAGGCGAAGAAAAAGCCGATGGATGAAAAAACCCCGGCCGATTACGGCGTCGATATCGCCAAGCGCCTGACCACCACCAATGTCTCCGAACCCCCCGTCCGCCAGGCCGGTGAAAAGGTCGAGGATGTCGATGCGCTGGTCGCGAAGCTCAAGGCCGTGGGCGCCATTTAGCACCGTGAGCCCAGCAGCTCCGTTCGCCCTGAGCTTGTCGAAGGGCAGTTTTCGCGAACGGTGCTTCGACAGGCTCAGCACGAACGGGTTTAGAAAGATTTGAAGGAGTTCCGAAAATGAAAACTCTAGTTTTAGTCGAACATGACAACAAGACCATGAAGGACGCCACTCTGGCCGTGGTCACCGCTGCCTCGCAGCTCGGTGAAGTCCACGCTCTGGTGCTCGGCTCCGGCTGCGCCGCCGTTGGCGAACAGGTCGCCAAGGTCGCCGGCGTCTCGACCGTGCACGTCGCCGACGATGCAGCCCTGGAACATCAGCTCGCGGAAAATGCCGCGCCGCTGATCGCCAGCCTGATGGAATCGCACGACGCCTTCCTCGCGCCCGCCACCACCACCGGCAAGAATATCGCCCCGCGCGTCGCCGCCCTGCTCGACGTGATGCAGATCAGCGACATTCTCTCGGTCGAAAGCGAAGACACGTTTACCCGGCCGATCTACGCCGGCAACGCGATCGCCACCGTGACATCCTCGGATGCCAAGAAGGTCATCACCGTCCGCGGCACCGCCTTTGACAAGGCTGCTACCGAAGGCGGCTCGGCCTCGATCGAAGGCGTCACCGGCGCCGGCGAATCCGGCCTGTCGACCTTTGTCAGCGAAGAAATCGCCAAGTCCGAACGCCCCGAACTGACCAGCGCCAAGATCATCGTCTCCGGCGGCCGCGCCCTCGGCAGCGCCGAGAAGTTCGAGGAAGTCATCACCCCGCTCGCCGACAAGCTCGGCGCCGGCATCGGCGCCAGCCGCGCTGCGGTCGATGCGGGCTATGTCCCCAACGACTATCAGGTCGGCCAGACCGGCAAGATCGTCGCTCCGGAAGTCTATATCGCCATCGGTATCTCCGGCGCGATCCAGCATCTCGCCGGCATGAAGGACAGCAAGATCATCGTCGCGATCAACAAGGACGAGGACGCGCCGATTTTCCAGGTCGCCGATATCGGACTGGTCGCGGACCTGTTTAATGCGGTGCCGGAACTGACCGAAAAGGTCTAGCCATTGACCGCAGAATATTGCGGCTCGAATAAAATAAGAAAACCCGGCGTGAAAACGTCGGGTTTTTCTGTTACAGGCTAGATATGTTGCGAATCTTCATCTGCTTTATTCTGGCAATTGGCCCCCTGTCTTCGGCAGTTCGGGCCGAAGTCTATCAACCGCTCTCTCCCTGGAATATCGATTATGGCGAAACCAGCTGCGATCTGAAGCGGATATTCAAGGGCGAGTCGGGAGAAATCCAGATCCAGATCTCGCAGGCCTTTGATCTGCAAGGCGGCAGTTTTTATATCATTACACAGCCAAACGGCAAAAGGCCGTCCTGGTTTGCAGATGTCAATTTCTCAATCGACGAAACCGGCGCGAAAATGGAAAAGAACACCGGCTTTCAGCTAAACCGTGAAGAGAATATTCTGATCTGGCAAATCTACAGATTTGACCTCGATTATCTGGAGGGCCTGCCCGACAATGTGACGTTGCGGCTCAACACCCAAAAATATCCCGAAATTGCGCTCAGAATGACAGGGATGAAAGCGGTTTCGGATGCGTTCCGGCAATGCCAGAGAAATTTATACGAGACGTTCGGGCTGGATTACAGAGAAACGGAACAGCTCTCGCGACAGCTCAAACCCGATACATCGCCTGGCGGATGGGTAAACTCATTTGACTACCCGGACATCGCATTGAGGCGGGGTTACCAAGGCAAGGTCTGGTTCATGCTCAATGTGGATAAAGAAGGCAAAAGCCAGAAATGCACGATTTTGCGTTCAAGCGGCTACCCCGTTCTGGATGATACGACATGCGAGACACTTCTGAAACGTGGGCGCTTTGTTCCGGCGCTCGACAAGGATGGTCAGCCGACACCGAGCATCTGGACAAATGCTGTGCTTTACTCGACGGCCCGGTGAGGTCGAACGGCAAAACAACTTGTTCCCCTAAACCGTAAAACTCTCCCCGCACCCGCAGGCCCCCTTGGCATTCGGATTCTCGAACACAAAGCCGGCGGTGAAATCATCCTCCACCCAGTCCATCGTGCTGCCGATCAGATAGAGCACGCTACCGCCGTCGACATAGAACAGGCCGCCGGGCGTGACGATCTTCTCGTCGAACGCGACTTCCTCGGTCACATAGTCGACCGAGTAAGCGAGGCCCGAGCAGCCGCGCCGCGGCGTCGACAGCTTGACGCCGATCGCGTCGGCCGGCGCTTTTGCCATCAGGTCGGCAATGCGCTGCTCCGCCGCCGGGGTCAGCTGGATCGCTGCCGGAATTTCGCGAGTCTTGGTTTTCGTGTCGGTCATTTCATTCTCCTTCTCCCCTCCCGTTTACGGGAGGGGTCGGGGGTGGGATTGTCGGCGCTTCCGGGCCCACCCCTGCCCCTCCCGCAAGCGGGAGGGGAATTGTTCACAACATCCCCAGTTCCAGCTTCGCCTCGTCGCTCATCTTGCCGGGGTCCCAGGGCGGGTCCCAGACGAGATTGACCTCGGCATGGCCGACGCCGGGGACGCTGCCGACCTGCAGCTCGATCTCGCCGGGCATCGATTCGGCGACCGGGCAATGCGGCGTGGTCAGCGTCATGGTGACGATCGCGTGATTGTCGGGGGTGATCTCGACGCCGTAGATCAGGCCGAGATCATAGATATTCACCGGGATTTCCGGATCGAAGATGCTCTTCAGCGTATCGATCACCGCCTCATAGACGTCGCCGCCCGCTTCGCCGGCCGGGGTCTCCGCCGGCTTCTGCGCCAGGAAGCCCTCGAGATAATCCTTCTTGCGGCTGAGCTTGGCCGAATCGCTTTCCGCCTCATAGGGCGAAGGCGCCATCACCGGCGCGGGCTTGTCTGCCGGACTGTCGTCCACCGCATCCTCGACCTTCGCCAGTTTCGGCTTCTCGACGCTGTCGACTTCTTCCACCAATATCTTCCGTTCTTCGTTCATATCGTCACCTTATCCGAATATCTTTCTGACGCGTTCAATGCCGTCCACCAGGGACGCGACATCGCTGTCATCGCTGTAAATCCCGAAACTCGCTCGCGCCGTCGCCGGCACGCCGAGATAGTCCATCAGCGGCTGGGCGCAATGATGCCCGGCGCGAATTGCCACGCCGCCTTCATCCAATATGGTGGCGACATCATGCGGATGCACGTCGCCGACCGCGAAACTCAAGATACCCATGCTCTTGTCGGGCCCGAACACCCGCACCGAGTTGATCCCGGACAGAGCCTCGCGCGCTTTCGCCAAAGTGGCATTTTCATGATCCGAGATCATATCCATGCCGATTCCCTCCGCATATCGGATCGCGGCATCCAGCCCGACGACACCGGCGATATGCGGCGTCCCCGCTTCAAAGCGTCCCGGTGGCGGCGCATAGGTCGTGCCGTCGAAACTCACGCGGTCGATCATCGACCCGCCACCCTTCCAGGGCGGCATGGCTTCGAGTGTTGCATAGGGTGCCCAGAGCGCACCAATCCCGGTCGGCCCGTAAATCTTGTGCCCCGAGAAAACATAGAAATCGCAGCCCAGATCCTGCACATCGACCGGCAGCCGCGGCGCCGCCTGGCAGCCGTCGAGCAGCAGCTTGGCGCCAACCTTGTGCGCGATGGCCGCTGCCCGTTTCGCGTCAAGCAGCGAGCCGAGCACATTGGAGACATGTGCCAGCGCGACCAGCTTGTGCCGTTCGGTCAGATTTTCCTCGATCCAGTCGAGATCGATCTGCCCGTCCGCGGTCAGCGGCGCGACATCGATCTCCGCCCCCACCCGCTCGGCCAGCATCTGCCACGGCACGATATTCGAATGATGCTCCAGCTGCGACAGCATGATGCGGTCGCCCTCGGAAACAAATGTGTTGCCCCAGCTTTCGGCGACCAGATTGATGCTGTCGGTCGCGCCGCTGGTAAAGACGATCTCGTTTTCGCTCGCCGCGTTCAGAAAACCGGCGACCCGTTTCCGCGCGGCTTCATAGGCAATCGTCATATTGGCCGAGCGCGCGTAGACACCCCGATGCACGGTGGCATAGTCCGGGCCATAGGCGCGGGCGATCGCATCGAGCACGGCCTTTGGCTTCTGTGCGGTGGCGGCGGAGTCGAGATAGTGCCAGTCGGCCGGAATGCCGGGGAAGTCGGACCGAAAATCCTCCCTGTCGCGCAGCGATGGGGAGGTGGCAGCCGGAACGGCTGACGGAGGGGCCCCTCCACCATGCTGCGCATGGTCCCCCTCCCCATTTGCAATGGGGAGGAAATTGGCCTTCTCACTCACGACAGCCCCTCCATCACCTCAAGCGCCTTGCTCTCAAGCCCTTCCCGCACCACATCATCACCCACCGACACAAAAGCATCGGCGATAAACGCCTGCAGCATCAGCTTCTTCGCTGTCGCCGGGTCGAGCCCGCGCGAGGCCATGTAGAACAAAGCCTGCTTGTCCAGCTCGCCGACGGTCGCGCCATGGGCGCATTTCACATCATCGGCGAAAATTTCCAGCTCCGGCTTGGCATTGGCGGTG
This sequence comes from Parasphingorhabdus sp., assembly GCA_030373505.1. Lineage (GTDB taxonomy): Bacteria > Pseudomonadota > Alphaproteobacteria > Sphingomonadales > Sphingomonadaceae > Parasphingorhabdus. Next base: position 26,836 of record JAUCYS010000013.1, on the reverse strand, counting down.
GCGCCGCGGTCGAGCAGCATCGCCTTGACCGACTGCGCCGCATCGGTTTTCTGCGCGTGGCGCGCGACATTGATCCGGCCGAGAAAGCTGCCCGTCGCCTTGTCGGCCAGCACCGAGCGCACGACCTGGTTGGAGGTCGCATTGGGTTCGGCGTGGATGGTTTCGGTGACGATTTCGAGCGTCTGCTGACCGGAGCCGAGGATCGCTCCGCCCAGTTCGAAATGCGAACCGTTGCCGAGCGTCGCCCTGACGTGAATCCGGCCATAATCGGCATTATGCGCCAGCAGATACAGCGTGAAGGTCGCATTGTCACCGATGGTCACATCGAGATCGATCACGCCGACGCCGTCAACCACCGGCAGTTCGGCGATCTGCCGCGACTGGCTTTCGCCGGCCGGCACATGGATCTGCTCGGGTCCGTCCAGTTTCGACCAGACGGTCGCCAGTGCCTTCAGATCGGCATAGCGCCAGGCCTCGTCGCGGCGGGTTGGAAGCGGTGCGTTCATGACATCCTCCCTGTGCCGAAGGCATGGGGAGGGGGACCATGCGCAGCATGGTGGAGGGGTAATGCGCGCAATGCCCCTCCGTCACGCCTGCGGCGCGCCACCTCCCCATGTCCTGCGGACACGGGGAGGAAAGAGTTACCGCACAACATCATGCCGCCTCCGCTATCGCTTCATAGCCTTCATTCTCGAGCTGCAGCGCCAGTTCCGGCCCGCCGGTCTTCACAATCCGGCCATTCGCCAGCACGTGGACAAAATCGGGTTTCACCTCTTCCAGCAGGCGCTGATAATGGGTGATCAGCAGCACCGCCTTGTCGGGCTTGCGCATGATCGAATTGATGCCCGAACCGACGGTGCGCAGCGCGTCGATATCGAGGCCGCTGTCGGTCTCGTCGAGGATCGCCAGCTTCGGATCGAGAATCCCCATCTGGACCATCTCGTTGCGCTTCTTCTCGCCGCCGGAAAAACCGACATTCACGGCGCGCTTGAGCATATCCATGTCCATCTTCAGCAGCGCCGCCTTTTCCTTGGCCAGCTTGATAAATTCCGCGCCGTTGAGCGCCTCTTCGCCGCGCGCCTTGCGCTGCACATTCAGGCTTTCGCGCAGGAACTGGAGGTTGCTGACGCCGGGGATTTCGACCGGATATTGGAAGCCGAGAAAGATGCCCGCTGCGGCGCGTTCGTGCGGGTCCATATCGAGCAGGTCCTGCCCGTCAAAGGATGCAGAGCCCGCAGTCACGTCATAGCCGGGCCGGCCGCCCAGCGCATAGGCCAGCGTCGACTTGCCCGCCCCATTGGGCCCCATGATCGCATGGATCTCGCCCGCGTTGATGGTGAGCGAAAGCCCCTTGAGGATTTCGGTGTCGCCGACGGTGGCGTGGAGGTTTTCAATTTTTAGCATTCGTTTGTTGTCCAATCTTGTTCACCGGAACCGCGGCATTTCCATCGTGACCACCGGCCAACCATATCCCAGTCACCGTCTTGCCGTTCCGCAAATTCAAATCTGTCGTTCTTGAAAATCAATATTCCTGTGTCAGGATTTTTGTAAATTACATCAGCCCATAAATGCCCTTGATTATCGCGGTTCCATGTCACCGATATCGACGGGTTAATTTGTTCTGGCTCGAAGCGCGGATCGACGCCAATCGCGTCAACTGGATTGCGATAGACAATTGCATCGACCTGTTGTGATTTGAACCCAACGAGTGGTTTCGAAATCGGCCCCAGAGATGCCAACGCTGGAGACGCCATCAGAGCCAATAGAAAAAATGATCGTTTTTTCATCCCAGGGCCCCTTCAAGACTGATCGAATTCTTAAACCCAGTTCCTTCAGGGAAGGGGTTGGGGTGGAGCATGTCATTTGAGCGCAAAGCTTTGAATATGAATAGCAATGCGCGTTCTAGAAAACTCTTCGTGCCTTCGTGTCTTTGTGCGAGAAAATTGGACTCACGCGAAGCCGCAAAGCCACGAAGAAGAGCAATGGCTCCAATTCCGTCATTGCGAGGAGCCGCAGGCGACGTGGCAATCCAGAGAGGGCGCGCGCTGGCCTGGATTGCTTCGCTGCGCTCGCAATGACGAGAGGAAGACGCAGGCATCATTAACCCACCGACCCTTCCAGAGAAATCGCCAGCAATTTCTGCGCCTCGACCGCAAATTCCATTGGCAGCTCCTTGAGCACTTCCTTGGCAAAGCCGTTGACGATCAGGCTCACCGCCGCTTCCTCGTCAAGGCCCCGCTGCTGGGCATAGAACATCTGGTCGTCGCTGATCTTGCTGGTCGTCGCCTCATGCTCGATCGTCGCGGTCGGGTTCTTGACCTCGATATAGGGCACGGTATGCGCGCCCGACTGGTCGCCGAGCAGCAGGCTGTCGCACTGGGTGAAATTGCGGACATTTTCCGCATTCGGCCCGACCCGCACCAGCCCGCGATAGGTATTGTCGCTGTGGCCGGCGCTGATCCCCTTGGAGATGATCGTCGAACGGGTGTTCTTGCCGTTGTGGATCATCTTGGTGCCGGTATCGGCCTGCTGGTAATTGTTGGTCAGCGCCACCGAATAGAATTCGCCGATGCTGCCTTCGCCGTTGAGCACGCAGCTCGGATATTTCCAGGTCACCGCGCTGCCGGTCTCGACCTGGGTCCAGCTGATCTTGCTGTTCTTGCCCTGGCACAGCCCGCGCTTGGTGACGAAATTATAGATGCCGCCCTTGCCATTCTCGTCGCCGGGATACCAGTTCTGGACGGTTGAATATTTGATCTCGGCATCGTCCAGCGCGATCAGCTCGACCACTGCGGCGTGCAGCTGGTTCTCGTCGCGCATCGGCGCGGTGCAGCCTTCGAGATAGGAGACATAGGACCCTTCCTCGGCAATGATCAGCGTCCGTTCAAACTGGCCGGTATTTTCCGCGTTGATCCGGAAATAGGTGCTGAGCTCCATCGGACATTTCACGCCCTTGGGGATATAGACAAAGGTGCCGTCGCTGAACACGGCGCAGTTGAGCGTGGCGAAATAATTGTCATGCATCGGCACAACTTTGCCCAGATATTGCCGGACAAGGTCAGGATATTGCTTGATTGCTTCCGAAATCGACCGGAAAATGACACCCGCATCCTCCAGTTCCTTGCGGAAAGTAGTGGCAACGCTGACGCTGTCGAACACCGCATCGACCGCAACCTTGCGCGCGCCTTCGACGCCCGCGAGCACCTTCTGCTCCTCGATCGGAATGCCGAGCTTTTCGTATACCCGCAGGATTTCCGGATCGACCTCGTCGAGCGAACCCAGCTTTTCCCGGGGCTTGGGCTCGGCATAATAATAAGCATCCTGATAGTCGATCATCGGGATGTCGAGCTTGGCCCAGTCCGGCGCTTCCATCTTTTCCCACTGGCGATAGGCCTTCAGACGCCATTCCAGCATCCACTCGGGCTCGCCCTTCTTGTCGGAAATGAAGCGCACCGTGTCCTCGTTGAGGCCCTTGGGCGCGAAATCCTGCTCGATGTCCGACGACCAGCCAAACTCATAGGTCGACGCCTTGTCGACCGCCTGCTGCGCCTCGGCATTCATTTCCTTCTGCTCTGCATCATAGTCGGATGTTTTCACTGATTCACTCATAGCATTATCCCGCCATTATTCCGTTGGTGTCGAGCGCGCTCGCGACACTCCGCCCGTCGCCACCATCTCTCGCCTGCATGCGAGGCGAACGGTGACCCATATGTGTTGAAGGCAAATCCGACAAGCTAGCCAAACTGACATCATCCAGCGCCTGCCGTATCGTCCGGTTGACCACGCCCCAATGCGGCTTGACGGTGCAGCCGCTTTCCAGTGCGCAATCATGATTACCGTTGATCGTGCAGCTGGTGATCGCCAGCGGCCCTTCAACCGCCTCGACAATATCGGCAAGGCTGATTGATGCTGGCGGCCGCGCCAGCCGGATGCCGCCGCCAATGCCGCGCGTCGATTCGAACAGACCCGCCGCGGTCAGCCGGCTGACCAGTTTCTTCGCCGTCGGCAGCGGCACGCCCGTTTCCTGCGCCAGCTTGGTGGCGTTAAGCCTTCCTTCCGCCAGACGCGCAGCGCCGCAATGGCGCGCAGCGGCGGACATCAGCACAACGGCATAGTCGGCTAGGTTGGAAAGACGCATATTCCTCGAATCGCTTGGTTTGAAATCTTAAACAAGACTGATTTAGTCTCATTTATCCAACATTGCAAGTCCGGCGCAGCCGGTAGCCGCCGGAAAAAACGGCAAACATGCTTCCAGTTCTTCCAGTCAGGTATCGGAAATCAGCGGCGGAATCTGGCCCTTCAGGTCAGCGCGCTGGTCGATCAGCCGCGCCGTCTCGCCCTCGCCCACCCGCAGCTGGGTGGGCGTGACTCCGGCAAAAAACTTCACTTCCCGGATCATGTGCGACTGGTCGTAAAAGGCGTCGACCAGCTCGAGCAGTTCTTCTTCATTATGCTCGGCATAGGCCCGCGCCGCGCGCAGCGCGCGATATTTGCGCGCCAGATATTTCGGCGGCATGCCATAGAGCTTGTTCACCATCCGCAGCACTTGGCGGGAACTCTGTTTTGACCGCTCCATCAGCAGGCCGACCGGCGGCGAAGGCTCCGATGACAGCCATTCGTCGACCATTTTGGCGAAGGCCGCGATCTCCGGCTTCAGACGCGGCTTCAGCGAGCGATAGATCTGGTCCGCCCAGTTCACCATCTCCTCGGCACTCTGGCAACCCCGCAGATATTCAAGATTCTTGTCGATTTCGCTCGTAAACACCTCGGCCGCATTGACAGCACGATCGGTATAGTCCGCAGCGGATTTCCTGGTGGAAATGGCCCAGCCGCAAGGCAATATGCCGACACCGAACATCCGGAACGGCCCGGTCACATCAAAATGCATGGATCCGGTCGAAGGCCCCTGCAGCATCGCATCCTTGGCGGGAAAGCTGCTGCCGTCGGCAAAACTGATATCGGCGCTGCCCTCGAGCAGGAAGCGCAATTGGGCAATTGCGGCTCGCTCATTGTCGGCAAAGCGTGGCTGGTCTACCTCGAACAGATAATAGACCGAGACCAGGTCCCGGACATCCTCTGCAGGCGCAAAATATCTCAAACTTACCAAAAGACGACCCCTCGATCTGCACCTTCCCCAAGATCCAGATTGTTATGGATGCGCTTTCATAGCTGAAAAACAAAGACAAAAAAATGGCCTGGCCAAATAAATAGCCAGGCCAATAAGGAAAAGAACTCCGTCGCCACCATTTTCCGGTGGCAAGAGCCCTTCGGGTCGCACGACCCCCTATCAATCTTATCAGTCGGGATTAATTGGACGAAAACGACAGATTAGGTTCATCCGCTTGACAATTTAGGACAATCAGACCGAATCGCGCTCATTTGCTCTCAGCAATCCAGGCGTCTACCCGTTCCTCAAGAATGTCGAGCGGCACCGGTCCGCTGTTCAATACGACATCATGAAAATCACCCATGGTGAATTTGTCGCCGAGACTGTCCTGCGCCCGCTTCCTGAGCTCGAGAATCTTCAGCTTGCCGATCATATAGGCCGTAGCCTGCCCCGGATAAACGACATAGCGCTCGATTGCCTTGCGGATGTCGCCCGGCGGATTGGGCGTATTATCGGTCAGATATTGGATCGCCTCTTCGCGGCTCCAGCGCTTGTGATGGATACCGGTGTCCACCACCAGCCGGCAGGCCCGCCACAATTCCATCCCGAGCCGGCCGAAATCACTATAGGGGTCCTGATAGAAGCCCATATCCTTGCCGAGCTCTTCCGAATAGAGTCCCCAGCCTTCGGTATAGGCAGTCCATCCGCCAAATCTGCGGAAAGGCGGCAGATCGCCGAGTTCGGTCTGGATCGTCCGCTGCAGATGATGCCCCGGCAAGCCTTCGTGATAGGCCAGCGCTTCCAGCTCCGTCTTCGACATGCTTCGAAGATTGTAGAGATTGAGATAATAGGTGCCGGGCCGCGATCCATCGGGTGCAGGGCCGTTATAAAAAGCCTTGCCCGCCGATTTTTCGCGAAACGCCTCAACCGGCTTGATGACCAGAGGCGCCTTTGGCAAAGTGTTGAAAAATTCGGGCAATTTGGCCGTCATCGCGGCCAGCTTGCTGTCGACATCGGCCAGATAGGCTTCGCGCGTGTCATAATAAAATTCATCGCTGCTGCGCAAATGCTGGAAAAATTCCTGCAAACTGCCCTCAAAGCCGACATCGGCCATGATCTTGCGCATCAGTCCGTGAATCCGCGCGACATTGTCGAGGCCGATCTGGTGAATCTCGTCGGCACTGAGATCGGTCGTGGTGTAATTTTGCAGGCGTTCGGCATAATAGGCCGCTCCATCCTTGAACCGCCAGATGCCGTCGCCGTCGACCGCCATCGCCTGCTGCCGCTCCATTTCGGCGATCAGCTTCTGGTAGGCCGGTTTCAGGCTGTTCACCATCGCCGCTCCGCCACGGGCGACCAGATCAGCTTTTTCGCCATCGGGAATATCCAGCTCGGCAACCTTCTTCTTCAGATCGGCATAGATCGGGGAATCCTCACCATCGTCAAACGGTGCGCCGCTGATCACATTTTTCGCATCGGCGATCACATAGGGGAATACCCAGTCAGGAACGATGATGCCGTCATTCGCCCGCTCTGCCGACTGTCCGACCAGCGTGTCGATCAGCGGACCGGCAGCCGCAAGACGACTGACATAGGCTTCGGCATCCGCCTTGCTCGCCACCCGGTGAATATTGATCAGAAACGCCGGAATCTGACTCTGCGCGCCGTTCATCTGGTCAAAAATATAGGAATTGTGACGGAACGGAAACGCCTGCTTCGACCGTTCGGCATTGGCCTGAAACAGCCGGTAGCTGAGCTGGTCGGCTTCGTTCAGCTGGCTCTGGTCAAACTCGGCTTCCATCTTGGCAAGCGCCGCCTGCCCCCGCTGATATTGCGCGACTTCGGCGGCATCGCTCGGGTCGTCCCACTTGCCATAATCCGCATCACGTAAACCGCGATAGGCCTTGGAAACAGGCGAGTGGGCGAGTTCCTGCTCGTCATATTCCTTGAAAAAGGCAGCCAGTTGCTCATGGAGCGTCTCCGTCGCGGGGGCTACCGTTTCTCCGGTCTGTGCCTGGCTTGCAGGCACGTAAGCGCCTGTGGCCAGCGCCAGGGCAGAAGCAGCGGTCAGCAACAAATTTCTCATCCAAGATTTTCCTTTTTCTGATATGACTTGCCTCGGTCCTAACATCCCGCCAACATTTGCACAAATCTGCTGGTGGGTTCCTGCCGTGATCGACAGGCGTGGACAATTTTCAGACGGCATATAGTCTCAATATATGAGGATCGGCAGCTGTCCGGCCCGCAGCATCCCCGGCACCGCTGGGCCAAAATAATGGCTGGCCGCTCCTGCAAGAAGTCGGTCTCGTCGATCGCCGGCCCGGCTGACGCTACGACAGGCTGGCCAGACACGCTCCCTATTGCGCGAAAACCACTAGAGGGATAGATTTTGCAGATTGGGATGGGGAGATCAATATGCGCAAGGCAATGATGCTGGCGGTCTGCACGGCTGCTTTGACAATTTCAGCATGTTCGGAAAGCACCGATGGTGAGAAAATCAGCAACACGCAGGTTGTTGACACCGAATATCCCGAACAGGTGTTCTGGGGCGATACCCATCTTCATACCGACAACAGCATCGATGCCTTTGGGTTCGGCAACCGGCTGGACGCCGAAGCCGCACTGAGATTTGCTCGCGGCGAGGAAGTCACCGCAACCAAGGGGGCCAAGGCGAAGCTTTCCCGCCCGCTCGATTTTCTGGTGGTTGCCGATCACAGCGATGCCATGGGCGCGACCAAGGCGATCATGGAAGCGCCGCGCATCGCTTTGCTGACCAACAAATTCCTGCTCCGCTGGCATGATATGATGAACGAGAGCGACGAAGGCTCGCTTCAGGTCACCGCGGAACTGATCGATGGTGCGGCCAAGGGAACCTTGCCGGAATCCCTGACCGACCCGAAAGAGACGAGGGAGCGCACGGCGGACCTCTGGACAAAGCACGGCGAGACCGTCGATCAATATAATGAGCCGGGGAAATTTACCGCCTTCATGGGCTTTGAATATACGTCCATGCCCGATGGCGACAATCTCCACCGGGTAGTGATGTTCCGCGACAGTCCTGAGAAAATGGGTGACACCCTGCCCTTTGGCGCTCTGATTTCGCAGGATCCGGAAAAGCTCTGGGCCTATATGGATGCCTATGAGAAAAAGACTGGCGGCAAGGTGCTCGCCATCCCGCACAACAGCAATGTATCCAATGGTCGCATGTTCGCGATGAACAAATTCGACGGCAGTCCGATTGACGCCGCCTATGTGAAAACGCGGGCCTTGCGCGAGCCGATCGTCGAGGTCACCCAGATCAAGGGGGACAGCGAAGCCCATCCGTTCCTTTCGCCCAATGATGAATTCGCCGATTTCGGCGTTGCCGGCTGGGACAAATGCAATCTGAGCTGCACCAGGGACATGCCGCCGGAAAGCTATGCCGGCAGCTATGCCCGCGAAGCGCTGAAGCGCGGTCTGGAACTGACGCTTGCCTTAGGCGCTAACCCGTTCAAATTCGGCATGATCGGTTCCACCGACAGCCACACCTCTCTGGCAACCGCGGACGAGAATAATTTCTTCGGCAAACATAGCGGCAACGAAGCCAATAACAAGGATCGCGCACTGGCACCGCAAAATCTCGGAACCCGTGAAGGCCGCTTTGGCTGGCATTATCTGGCCAGTGGCTATGCTGCGGTCTGGGCGACCAGCAACACGCGAGAAGCTATTTTCGATGCGATGATGCGGCGCGAAGTCTATGCGACCACCGGACCACGGATGCAGGTGCGCTTCTTTGGCGGCTTTGACTATACGGCGGACGACATGGCTGACCTGGTCAAGGCCGGCTATCGCAAGGGCGTGCCGATGGGCGGCGACCTCAGCGGCGGAGATGGCAAAGCACCGAAATTCCTGATCAGTGCGCTGATGGATCCGGAAAGTGCCAGCCTCGACCGGATACAGGTGATCAAGGGCTGGGTCGATGCCTCGGGCAAGAGCCAGGAAAAAATCTACAATGTCAGCTGGAGCAATGCCGATACCCGCACGCTCGGCAAGGACGGCAGGCTGACTCCGGTCCCCAATACGGTCGATCTGACCAAGGGCACATGGGACAATGCGACCGGCGCACCGGAGCTGGTGACCTTCTGGCAGGACCCGGATTTCGATGCTGCGCAGAACGCTTTCTATTATGTCCGGGTGCTGGAAATTCCGACGCCCACCTGGCCGGTCTATGATGCGCTGAAATTTCGCCTGAAGCTGCCGGACGAGGTCATCAAGATCCAGCAGGAGCGGGCCTATAGTTCGCCGATCTGGTACACGCCGACGGCTTAGGCTCGTTTCCCTCTATAATTCGCGCCCGGGTGCCGAACGGTGGTCGCGATCATGCGGCAGGCCGCAGCTGAACAGGATAGGTCAGAGGTTATATGTTGCGTCAATTCTTACGAGAACCGCTGATCCATTTTCTAGGGGGCGCGCTGCTCATTTTCGCGTTTTTCTGGGCGACCGGAACTGATCGCGATCCGGCAGACTATGCGATCACCATCAATGAGACCGACATTGACCGGCTTGTGGCCGACTGGGAGCGAAATTTCCGCCGGGCCCCCACCCGGGAGGAACTGGACGGCCTGATCGACCAGGAGATTGCCGAGGAAATTTACTATCGGGAGGCCCTCCGCCTGGGCCTCGACAAGAATGATCCGGTGATCCGGCGCCGTCTATTCAAAAAAATGCAATTTATCGAAAGCGAAAATTCGCAAGAAATCGCGCCGACCGATGCCATGCTGGAACAATGGATGGCCAGGCATCCCGCCAACTATAGCTTGGCGCCGCTCTACGATTTGGAGCAAATCTATCTCGGCCAGATCAGCGCGACAACAGCCACCGACATGGTCGAACAGTTGCAGCGAGGCACCTCGCCCGCCAAATTCGCCAAACCCCTGTCCCTGCCCGCCACTCTCCATGACGCCACGAGCGAGGAAATTTCGCGACAGTTTGGCGACCGCTTTGCAGGGCAACTGGCGGCGCTGGAACCGGGCCTCTGGAGCGGTCCTGTTTTGTCGGGATTTGGCGTTCACGCGGTCAAGGTCACCGCCAAGCAACCCGGCGAGCTGGCAACTCTTGATGAAGTCCGGCAGCGAGTGGTCAATGACTGGTCCGCCGCCAGGCGGGCGGAGCAGAAGGAAAAGGCGCTGTCCCGTTACCGGGCACAATATGAAATCACGGTGGCCGGCCGGCCATGAACCGATGCTGTGCCATTTTGTGGATATGCCTCGGACTCGCGCTGTTTCCGGCCAGCGCCCGCGCGGATGAGCTGCGCCCGGCCTATATAGAAATGACGGAACAGCTGCCCGGCCAATGGTCAATCTTGTGGAAAGCTTCGACCAATTCGCGCCTGGGCCAGACCGGTGAGGTTATCTTCCCGGGGAATTGCAAAACCGATGGTGATCGGCGGCGCGAATTCGCCGGCAGCAATATCCTTACACGCCTGTCGCTGCGCTGCGACGGATCGGTGCAGGGCAAAAGGATCGGCCTGAAAGCGCTCGAACTGTCAAATACCGATGCGCTGGTTCGCATTGCCCCGATCGATGGCCCCGTGCAGACATTGCGGCTGACGCCGGACCAGCCGATCGCCACGCTGGCCAGACCATCAGTCATCTCCAATGTTGCAGCCACTTACACAATCCTCGGGATCGAACATATCCTGATGGGCTTCGACCATCTGTTTTTCGTTCTCGCTCTGGTGCTGCTGCTCAAGGGCGGCTGGCTGGTCGCCAAAACCGTCACTGCCTTTACCGTGGCGCACAGCATCACGCTGGTCGGCAGCACGCTCGGCTTGTTGTCGCTACCGCCGCAACCGGTGGAAGCGGTGATCGCCCTGTCGATCATCTTTCTCGCGGTCGAAGTCGTAAAGGCAAAGCCTGATGATATCCGGCTCTCGGAACGCTTTCCCTGGATTGTCGCCTTTCTGTTCGGCCTGCTCCATGGCTTCGGCTTTGCCGGCGCGCTGGCAGAAATCGGCTTGCCGCAGGGCGATGTGCCGCTCGCCTTGCTGACCTTCAATCTCGGCGTCGAGATCGGCCAGCTGGTGATCGTCGCGGTTGCGCTGGCAACGCTATACGGGCTGCGACAAATCCGCGGTCAATGGGTGCATGCCGTCAAGACGGCCATGGCTTATGGGATCGGCATCATATCCACCTACTGGTTCATCGAACGGATGGTGGCCTGATCCACCGGATGTCAGCACCGTCAAGCGCGAGCCCCAGGTTTCATTCGGTTGCGGATCAGCCCGCCGCAATGGCATCTGGCCTTCGCTCCGATCATCGGAGAGCAAGGGCCAGACGCTTCTTGTATGCATGACATATCGGGTAAAAACTATCCCGCCGGTGGCCGGTGGGCGTCCTCGGACCAGTCCTGACGGGCCGCCCATTCTTCCAGCGTCTCAAATTCCACTTCCGGCAGCCGCTGCTGCATGAAGTGAGTGTCCACCTCAAAGGGTCTGGTCACATTATTATTGTTATATTCGTAGAAAGCGGTGATCCCGGCCGCCATGGTTTCACGGTTTTCCGGCGGTACATCATCGCCAAAAGCCTTGACCAGATAGTCGCCGAATTCCTTCGGGGTGCAGGGGTCATATTTGATTTCATGACCGAACACGCGGGACAGGGTCTCTGCCACCTCCGGCGGTTTCAGACGCTGTGGTCCGCCAATGTTGAGCCACGACCCCTCGAAGTCCGGCCGGTCCATGGCAGCGACCATGCACTTGCCGACATCGTCGAGACTGATCCAGTTCGCTTCGAGAGTGGCATTGTGCGGATAGACGTAGCGCTTTTCATCTACAATGAACGGCCGCGCCCAGTTGGTCAGCAGATTGTCCATGAACAGCACCGAACCGAAAACGGTGGCCGGCATGCCCGAACGGAAAATCTCGTTTACGGCGATCGTGTTGTTGCCATAAGTGAACGGGTCGCCGGGACGCTCGGGAATCCAGCTCGACGTGTTCCAGACAAAACGCTCGGTGCCTGCTTCCTTGGCCGCTGCCGCAACCTTACCCACCATGCTCGCGCGATCTTCGCGTGCCTGCAGGGGATGGGTATAAAAAACCGCATCCGATCCCTCGAATGCCGGAACCCAGGTCGATGGATCGGTGAGATCAATCTGGCGGACCTCGTCCGCTGCATTGGTACCGCCAAGATCCGGATTTGCGCTGCGGGACAGGGCGCGCACTTTGTGCCCTGCCGCTGCCAGTTGCCGTATTTGGGCAAGGCCTTGCCGGCCGGTTGCGCCCACGACTGATACCAATGCCATGATTCACTCTCCTTTTGCGTTTGTGGCGACGCTAGAGAGGAAAATGCCGGGTCCCAATGCTCCATTTTGTCAGGACATTTTTGTTAGGACCGATGGTCCCAGAAATCGCTCAGGAAGCTCTGGCGGTCAGCATCGCCTGCCAGCGCTGCATACCGGAAATCCAGCGTTCCGGATCGGCACCCTTCTGCTTGATATAGTCTCCGACCACGGGATGGGGCAAAATCAGGAAGCGTTCGTCGCCAATCGCCTCAACGCACAGGTCGGCGACATGCTCAGGGGTCACAATACCGTCCTTGGCAATCGTGGACGTATCGACTCCCGCGATCATCGGCGTATCCACACCCTGGGGGCAAAGCACCGAGACCTTCAGGCCTTCCGCGCCGTGGGTAATTGCCAGCCATTCGGCAAAGCTGACCGCTGCATGTTTGGTCACCGAATAGGGGGCCGAGCCGATTTGCGCCAGCAGCCCGGCCGCCGAGGCGGTGTTGAGCAGATAGCCGCCGCCCCGCTCCAGCATCTTCGGCACCAGTATCCGTGCGGCCCGGATATGGGCCAGCACATTGATCTCCCAAATATTCTGCCAGATTTCATCGCCGACTTCGGCGCCGCCGCTGGTGATGATGCCGGCATTGGAGACGAACAGGTCGATCGGCCCGATATCCGATTCCACGGTTTCGATGAGGGCGCTGATATCTTCGGCCAGAGAAACGTCGGTCCGGATCGCCACGCCGCCAATCTCATCGGCGACCGCCTGGGCACCTGCCAGATCGCGATCTGCGCAAACCACCTTCTTCGCTCCTTCTGCAGCAAAGCGGCGCGCCATGGCGGCTCCGATCCCGCTGGCGCCACCGGTGATCACGACAATCTTGTCTTTCAGTTCCATTTTGATCCTGTCCTGCTTGAATAAATTAATCACTCGCTTAAAGATGCCAGCCGACTAGAACAAGAGCAAGATTGCCTTCTGGCCAGAGCCCACTCAAACATCTAGCCCGCACTAAAGGAGAGAAGATAATGTACAGTCACATGATGGTCGGATCGAATGACATCGACCGCTCGAAAAAATTCTATGACGCGCTGTTCCAGAGCGTTAACGGCCCGGAAGCCATGGTCGATCCCAAGGGGCGCCTGATGTATATCCATAACGGCAGTATCTTCATGGTCACGCAGCCGATTGACGGCAACGAAGCCACCTGCGGCAATGGCATGACCGTGGGATTTGCCATGGAAAGCCCCGAGCAGGCTGATGCCTGGCACAAGGCGGGCCTGGAAGCCGGCGGGACGGCCATCGAAGATCCCCCGGGCGTGCGGGAGAATCCGGGCATGAATCTCTACCTTGCCTATCTGCGAGATCCCGACGGCAACAAGCTCTGCGCCCTGCACCGGATGGGCTGACCCTATGCCAAACAAAAGCGTCCGCATCGGCGGTGCGAGTGGCTATTGGGGCGAAAGCGCCATGGCGACCCCGCAACTGCTCGGTGCGGGCGTGGATTATCTGGTCTATGACTATCTAGCCGAGATCACCATGTCGATCATGGCGCGGGCCCATGCCAAGGACCCCGCCTTGGGCTTTGCCGGCGATTTCATCAGCGCGGTCCTGAAACCCCACGCTCGTACGATTGCTACGCAGGGAGTGAAGGTGATTGCCAATGCCGGCGGCGTCAATCCTGCAGCCTGCGGCGAAGCGGCGCGGGCCTTACTGAAGGAACAGGGTCTGGACCTCAAGATCGCAGTCATCACCGGCGACAATCTGCTGGCAGAGCTGGACAGGATCGCCGCCACCGCGCCGACCGAGATGTTCACCGGCGCCGCCTTTCCGGACAGGGACAGGATCGCCAGCATTAACGCCTATCTCGGCGCCTTCCCGATTGCCCGGGCGCTGGCCGAAGGTGCGGATATCGTGATCACCGGACGCTGCGTCGACAGCGCGGTGACGCTGGGCGCCTGCATCCATGAATTCGGCTGGTCGCCGGATGACCATGACCTGATGGCCAGCGGCAGTCTGGCGGGTCATCTGCTGGAATGCGGCCCGCAGGCGACCGGCGGCAATTATACCGACTGGGAAGAGGCGGGAGATATCGCCAATATCGGCTATCCGATCGGCACGGTGTCACCCGACGGGTCGTTCACGGTCACCAAGCCGGAAGGCACCGGCGGCTGCGTCACGGTAGGCACGGTTTCGGAGCAGATGCTCTATGAAATCGGCGATCCCCAGGCCTATATGCTGCCTGATGTGGTCTGCGATTTTTCCGCGGTCGCAATTACCCAGCTTGGTCCGGACGAGGTGCATGTGTCCGCGGCCCGCGGCTATCCGGCACCCCACCATTACAAGACCTGCCTCACCTATGGCGAAGGCTTTCGGGGCGGTACCTATGTCAGTTTCTACGGCTTTGATGCCGCCCGCAAGGCCCAGAAATTCTGCGACAATGTCTTTGCCCGTGCCCGCAAGATTCTGCGCGGTCACAATCTCGGCGACTATAGCGAAACCAGCGTCGAGCTGATTGGCGCGGACAGCCAGTTCGGGGAATTTGCCAGCGACCACCAGCCACGCGAGGTCGTGGCAAAGATCGCGGCCAAGCACGATGAAGCGGCGGCGATCGGCATCTTGCTGCGCGAACTGGCCGGTCTCGGCCTGGCAACGCCGCCGGGGCTAAGCGGCTTTTCCGGCGCGCGCGCCAAGCCGTCGCCGGTGGTGCGGCTCTTTTCCTATCTCACACCGAAACAGGACATCGCCATCCGGATTGACATCGATGGCCGGTCCGTCGATTTTTCCGGCCAGCCCGGTCAGGCCTTCGATCCCTCCGCGATCATCCGGCCCGCCGATCCGGAACGGCCGGCGCTTTCAGACGCGATGGTCTCTGTGCCACTGATTCGCCTGGCCTGGGCCCGCTCCGGCGACAAGGGCAACAAGGCCAATATCGGCGTGATCGCGCGCGATCCCGCTTATCTTCCCTTTATCTGGGCGGCACTGACTCCGGAATCGGTGGCCCGGCGCTTTGGCCATTTTATTGAAGGCGGCGCCGATGCCGCGAAAATCGAGAAATTCCATCTGCCGGGTTCGCACGCGATCAATTTCCTGATCGACGCCGTGCTCGGCGGCGGCGGCGTGGCCAGCATCAGAAATGACGCCCAGGGCAAGGGTTATGGACAAATTTTGCTCGCCCATCCGGTTGCGATTCCGGCTGCATTGGCGGATAAGCTGGAAGAGTTGGAAGGACATTCGCGATGATACAGGAAGCCCGGGATTTCAAAGACGAGAGCGACACGCTCGCGGCTCTGCTCGCCGACAAGGATGATGCGGTATTTGCCACCGTCACCCAGTTCAAGAGCTGGACGATAGAAGATGTTATCGGTCATCTGCATATCTGGAACGCCGCGGCGCTGATGACCCTGCAGGATCCGGAGGCCTTCAAACGGTTCATCAGCGACATGATGGCTGCCTTCAAGACCGGAAAAGGCCATATTGATGTGCAATATCAATGGCTTGACGAGCATGCCGGCGGGATCCGTGGCAAGGCCCTGTTCGATGCCTATTGCGACTATTACCCCCGGATGGCCGCCGCCTATGGTGCAGCCGACCCCGAGCAGCGCGTTGCCTGGGCTGGCCCCGACATGACAACCCGGTCAAAGATTATCGCCCGCCAGATGGAAACCTGGTCGCATGGACAGGAGATATTCGACATATTGGGCGAGCAGCGCCAGGATGGCGACCGGATCCGTAATATCGCGCATCTTGGTGTCACCACCTATGGCTGGACCTTCCGCAACCGCCGCCAGGAGCCGCCCGCTCCCAAGCCCTTTGTCCAGCTCACGGCTCCTTCGGGTGCGGTCTGGGAATGGAATGAGCCGCAGGAGGATAATCTGGTTCGCGGTAGCGCGGTCGAATTTGCCCAGGTCGTCACCCAGACCCGCAATATCGACGATACCGCGCTGGAGACGGTCGGCGATACCGCGCGGCAATGGATGGAAATTGCGCAATGTTTCGCCGGGGGGCCGGAAACGCCGCCGGCGAAGGGCATGAGGATGATGGTGGCCGGCTAGGATGGAAGAGTCCATGACCGCCAGCGAGCGCGTTGCGACCCTCGCCTCTTTTTTTTCCTGCTCGCCGGAAGAAGCGGGTAGGGTCGATGCCGCCACCCGGCTGGTGCATTATCGTCACAAGGATATTCTCGCACATCAGGGCGATCTCGGGTCCGCTCTGTGGATCGTGCTCGCTGGCCGGGCACAACTGCAGATCATCGGCATCGATGGTCAGGTCAAATTGCTCGCCTCGCACGGACCGGGGGAATTGTTCGGTGCCTTTCCAAGCGAACGGATCGTCATTTCCGATATAGTGGTGCAGAACCGGCTTTCGGTCCTCGAAATCCCCACCGCCAAAATGACCCTCCTGTTGCAGGAGGAAGCCCGGATCGGCAGCGGTCTCTCCAGAATATTGGGCCGCCAGTATAATGCGGTGCTCGACCGGATGGCAGCGCGCATCACCCTGACCGCCAATGGCCGGGTCTATGCCGAATTGTTACAGGAAGCGGGGGAGGAAGGCAGGATATCGCCACCGCCTGTGATTTCCGCGCTGGCGCTGTCCGCCCAGACCACCCGCGAGACCGGGTCGCGCGCGATCAACGCCCTGGAACGGCGCGGCATCATCCGGCGCGACGATGATCAGCTGAAAATCCTGTCGCGAAGCCTGCTCGAGGAGCTGGTGATCTGATCCGCGCCGGTCAGGCAATCGACCATAGCGGCAGTGGGCCGGACGCCGTCTGCAATTCCCCGATTTCTTCCACCTTCTGTTCGCGCGATTGCAGCAGAATCACCATAGCGGATTTGCAGTCGGTCAGAACCGCTCCCCCGCTCGACGCGCGCGCGATATCGCTGGCCTGTTCCAGCAGGGCAGCACCGGGCGCATCAACATCCATGATATCGATGACCATGCTGGTCCGGACGCTGGCATCATGCCGCAACAGCGCGCGACCGGTCGATAGCAGGTCCAGGGGGTCGGTGGATATCCGGTAGTGGCCATCCCCGGCCGGTCGAAAGGCTTCGCCCCGGCCGGAAAGCGCCGACAGCATATTCCGATCCGCATGGTCTACCCAGAGAATTGCCGCGACTTCCTTGCTTTCCGCTTTGGAAGAAACGGCGGTCGATGGGTGATCCTTCTGGCGCACAACGGCAATGGTAAACTGGTCGTGCCCGGTGTCAGACCAGATTTGATAGGGGCGGCGTGGCTGATCGCCCCTGCCGGTAATCGTCAGCGCCTTCGGCCAGCTCTTGAGTACCGCAGCATTGCGGATGCACTGGCCCATCGCCACCAGATCGGCCAGTTCCACAGCGAGACTGAGCGATCGCTCGTCTTCGCCGGGAAATTCGATCAGCACGTCGAGGCTGCTCGCGGCCTCGACCAGCGCATCGAAGCGGGAGCCCCAATGCTCGCCAAAAGGCGCAACGGACAGTTCGCGAAAGCGCTCCACCGGATAAGGCAAAATGATATGCAGTTCGGCACCGGTCCGGTGCAGCGCCTCGGCGATCAGTATATCCGCACCTGCCGCCAGCGCGCCAAAGCCAAAACCCGGCCGTTCGCGTTCGATGATCGCGTCAATATCTTGCCGGATAGTCGGGTCTGCCGCATCCAGCCCGATAATGCCGCTAAAATAGAGGCTGGGCGGTGGCCGATGGCGGTCAAGCCAGGTCGCATCGCTGCCCTGCTCGGCCAGGATCAGCTCGAACTGGCCGATGGTCGCGGCATGATCCTCCCAGGCATAAGGCAGTTTCGCAATCCCCTCGGCCAGCGCGGCGCGGGCAGCGGTTTCATCGCCCAGCAGCAGCAGTGCCTCGGCCCGGGTCGCTGCCCGCCAATAGGGATTTTCGCCCTGCCCCGGATCGCCGTCGATCAGTGCCAAGGTCTCTTTCGCCAGCGCGGCAGACCGCTCCGGCTTGCCGCCCAGCAGCGCCAGCGCAGCGGCATTGATCAGTGGATAGCTGTCCCGCTCGAGCTCGGCAGCCGCCGCATAGGCCTCCGCCGCCAATCCATAAAGGCGCCCTCGCTCGGCACCATAGGACGCATTCGCCTGATCCTTGAGCAAGCGGCCCTTCAGGGTCAGCGCCTTCGGATCATCCGTTCGCACATCCCAACCCGATGAATGAAACAGAGCCCATGCCCGCGCCGGATTCCCGGCACGGGCGAGGGAGAGGATCTGGGGCAGGGCAGTCAAATCACTGATCCTCAGTTATCTTCCGGCGGTGGCACGGGTGGTCCGTTATTGTCACCACCTGGATCGAAGATCAATATGGCCTCGGGAAACCCAGCCCCAAAGTCGAATTTTGTATAGAGGTCATATTTAAACTGTTCATGCTTGGGTTTTGATGGCCGTTTGCCATCCTTATCCCGAAAATGGTTGATGCAGTAGAACAGCTTCCGCTCTTCACCGCCAACAGAAATCGGAACGACCGCACCATCGAAAAAGCACGTGTTCGTCTCCGTCGGACGGTTGTTTTTGATTCTACGAAAAACCGCGGGGGGAAGATCAGGGTTGCTGGTCAAATCACAAAAGGACCAATTCGGATGGTCGATTACGAAAGCAATATAGCACAGGCGGTCCCAGTGATGCCCTTCATGCTTGAAATTGGCTCCAAGGTCGTTGGCCGGGTTGCGCGAAGCGACGCTGCCGTTGAGCAAGCCCTGAACGACAGAAGGAACGTCCTTATGCTCTATGCGAGGCCGGTCTGCCGGCTTGCCCGATGATCCCTCGGTATAATGAAGCATGTGATCGACAACCAGTTGCCCGCCGGCACCAAATGCAATCTTGTAAACATAGACATAGGCTGGCAGCTGGTCAAATTTGGGCTGCCCCAATTTCGAATCCATAACGTCGCGGGAAGGTTGCAATAATGCCGACCGTTCCTTTTCGAGGGACTCTGCATTCTTGAATTCCTCGATCGAAAAAATTGCTTTCAACGGTAAACTCGTCATAGCTTGATCTCCCTGTTTCCGGATATTTGATACTGAATTTTCCTTGCCATTTCCGCCCATTCTCTATTGGTCGGGTCCAGCGCCACCAGCTTTGCGATAATTATATTGGCATCATTGAAAAGCTTCTTGGCATCGTCTTCGTGACCAAGTTTTCTGCGGCCGACGGCAATTGCGAACTTTGCCTTGCCGACGGCATATTGAGCCGCTGTGCTCTTGCTGTCGACGGCCAGCCAGCGCTCCTTCGCTTCCAACTCCCGCTGCCGCGCAGCCAGATAACGGTTCCAGTCGCCATCCAGATAATAGCTATCGGCGAGCCACGCATAGGCATTGCCAATCTCCTTCAGGACTGCAGAATCCTGAGGCCTTTTTTCGGCAGCCTTTCCCATCCATGCTATCGCTTGCTCAAAATTGTGCCGACCGAGACCATCGTTGGAGCGCGATTTAAATTCCAGGATACCGAGATTCAGAAAGCCCCACCCTCGTTCCATAAAATAATCTGGTTTGTCCGGTCTGATCGCGATCAGCTTTTCCGCGGCGTTCGAATAGGCATGGTATCGCGAGGACGCGAGCCTCCATTGCCGACGCAGTTCGTATATTCTACCGACCCAATATTCGCTCTGCGCGTGTCCAAAAATCCGGTCCGGATTATCCGGATCTATCGCCAGCAAGGTCTCCGTCACCCGGTGCGCTTCGGTGAACTTCGCCAGCGCCTTGTCAAGATCGCCGCGCTTCTCGTCATCCTCGCCCATCGCATGCAAAATCCGGGCGCGCCGTTCCAAGCTCTCGGGGGACATATTGGAGAGATCATCCTGATCGTCATAATAATCCATCGCCCGCTCGTTGACCTTGGTCATCACATCGAGCCGGCCGACCCCCTTCAGCTCGCTACGCAGATCGGTCAGCATATATTCGACCAGCCCCTCGGCCTCGGCCTGCTGGTGCTGCGCTTCGTTGCGCGACTGGATTGCGAACATTGTCATCCCGATCATCGCTAGCAGCGCGACCAGCGTCCCGCCCGTGACGGCCATCACGCGGCGGATGCGGCGAGCCGCATCGCGCTGGACCAGCGCGTCGAGCGGCACATCGGCGATCCCGGCAATGACCTTCAGAAAGCCCAGCCGCCAGCCATCGCCCTCCTTGCGCAGGTCCGCTGCCAGCGGTTCCGCACCATTTAGCAGCGCTGCGGGAAATGCCTCCTCCGGCTCTCCGCGCACCAGCGCCGCCAGCACCGGCCGATCCGGATGCAGCGCCCGGAACAGAGCGATTTCCTTCGCCACCCAGATCGATTCCCTGGCCTCGGGCGAGCAGATCACCACCAGTACCTGCGACCCCGCCAGCGCCCGTTTCACCGATTCCGACAGATCCTCGGCCGCCGGCAGATCCTCCCGGTCCCGGAATATACGGCCGAGACGACCGTTATTCTTGCTGGTTTTGGAGTCGGACTGCAGACGGCGGGGCAGCTGGTAGGTCTCGATTTTTCGATGCAACCTTTGGGCGATCGCGGCATCGGCATGGCTGTAACTGACAAAGGCGCGAAAACGCACCGCATGCGGATCAGATTTCCCTGCTTCTGCCAATATTGCCCCGCGATCATGTGGACAGACGACCTTTGCCCGACAGCTTAAGGCAGAGGTATCGGGATTCTTGAGGCGTGTCACGGAATATAATGGCGGCCGAATTCCGTGAATCGACTTGGGACAAAGATTCCCCTCAGAAAGGGGCAGCGGAGGAGGATCTGCCCGTCCAACACGCCCCTGAAGTTCCGCAGGATGAAACAACTGCAAGTCATTTTGTGCATAAGGCAGTGCTGAACCACGTCAATGATCATCGAACCGATCCGCCATTCATCGAGTCCGGGATTTAATATCATAACGGGTAAACGGCTCGATCCGGCGAATCTGCTCATGGCTCGGCATAAACGGAACACCGATCAACAAACTTTCCTTCAAACCAACCAATCGGCCCTCGCGCATGCACATCGACCAGTCGCTAGACTAGCGCGTACATCATGATCGAGATAAATCCATCATGATCGAGATAAATCCATTGATCTGATCAACATAAATAGCCTACAACCCGTACCTGGGTGGCTATTGTTTTTCAATTGTACAACGTCAAGGCCATATTAAATGACGAAAAGCAACACTCTGACTCCCAGTGAGAAAAAAACACGCGATGTTTTTCTCGTCAACGAGTTCACTTCACCTAAACCGGGCTCTGGGAACAGAAAACCTCTCAGCCTCGCGCATCTGCACAAAAAGAAAAGCCGCCGAAAGCTGTTGATGGTCGGATTGGTTATTGGCGATATCGCCGCGATCGTACTGGCCTTCTCATTTGCGAGCTTGATCTGGCTTAACTTTATAGATCTCGATCAACTCGGTCCAATTTTTGTCGCCGTAATCCCTATATATTTGGCCGCATCGTTGGAAAATAAAGGCTTTAATGTCAAAGTTCTTAATGATCTATCAACTGGCATACAGCGCGTTATCAGAGCAATCTTATTTGCATCCATCTCGATGTTGCTAATAATGTTCTTTTTCAAATCGAGCGTGTTGTTTTCGCGTGCTTTGTTCGCCCTTGGAACGATAGGCTCTATTGGGCTTCTCTCTTGTAATCGGCTGATTTTCAAGAGGATTTCCCAGAATGTGCTAGGCAATACGCAATTTGCGGATTTGTGCATCTATGATGGCGTCGCTTTCGGACAACAAACCGGTGAAAATGCGATTCAAGCTGCCGATCACGAAATCAATGCCAATAAAAGAGATCTCAGCACAGTGCATCGCTTGGGCCAATTGGTAACAGACTTAGATCGCGTAATTGTCCATTGCTCGGCGGACAAGAGAGATTCGTGGATATTCCTATTGAGAAGTATTGATATCAAGTCAGAAATTGTGATTCCGGAGCTGGATGCAATAAAGCCTCTAGAAATCAGACAAAGAGGAGGTAGCACGAGCCTGCTCGTTTCTGCCGGACATCTCCGTTGGGATCAGCAAATTCTCAAGAGAATATTCGATTTAGGCTTTGTGTTGCTTACGTTGCCGCTAGTTCTTCCCATCCTTATCATCGTATCTATTCTGATCAAGTTGGATAGCCGTGGCCCCGTATTCTTTGTACAGCGCAGGATAGGACTGGGCAATCGCCCCTTTAAAATATGGAAATTCCGTTCAATGTCCATCGATTCACTTGATGAAAAAGGTGAAATATCCACTTCACGGGATGATAAACGCGTCACGACGGTGGGCAAGTTCATACGTAGAACGAGTATCGATGAGTTACCACAATTGTTCAATATCTTGAAAGGCGACATGAGCGTCGTGGGTCCGCGTCCCCATGCGACAGGTTCCCGGGCGGAAAATTCATTGTTCTGGGATATTGACGACCGCTATTGGCACCGCCACATAGTCAAACCAGGATTGACTGGATTGGCTCAGATAAGAGGATACCGCGGAGCGACCGAAAAGCGCTCGGATCTGTCAAATCGCTTACAATCGGATCTCGAATACGCGGCCCGCTGGTCTTTATTCTGGGACATCCGGATTCTTTTTAAAACAATTGCTGTGATATTTCACGTCAACGCATATTAGCCCACATTCGCATATGGAAATTAGATAGAGATTATGGCTTTAGGTGAAATTGCAGCTACGGGAGGACAGGGCCCTATCCTAAGGGGTCGCGTTACGCAAAATCCCTACCATAGATATCTGTCGCAACATATCGTCCGAAAGAAGGCGCGACTTCCTCTTGCACTCTTGCCGCTGGCGGTCGCTACACCTCTTATGTTTTGGCCAAAAGTTCTGGAAACAGACACCCAGCCATGGGTGGTATTGGGAGCCCTGATGGCTTTCATATTTTACTGGCCTGCCCGGCGCGGAAACAGGATTGACCTGTCTTTGGTCATTCTGAGTGCCTTTGCGGCTATAATATTCGTCTTGCGATCACCAACCGACGAACTGGCAATCCGATACAGCGTCATCATGGTGACCTTCTTTTTCTTATGGGAAACGGCCCGGCGCGGGGCAGCGGAATATCTTTCGACTACGATGAAAGCCACGATTGTAATCTGGTTTGGCTTTGGATTATATCAAATTGTGGCTATCCGCTTTGGTTTGCCGGTCGAGTTTATGGGACGATATGTCGCGACCTATAGCGGCGTTCCTTCGATAACCGCAGAACCGTCTTTTTACGGCAGCCTTTCGATCTTGCAGATCATGTATTTGATCACGGAAAAAAATAAGCGAAACATACCATTTTATGTGCTGGCCGTGTGCAGCGTGATGATGAGCGGATCGCTCCTTTCATTTCTGCTTTTGGCTTTTCCCGCAGCCCGCCTTCCGGGACGTTGGAAAGCGATGGGCATTATAACCATAATCGTTATTGCAGTTTTGGGAATCAACATTTTCGAATCTGGTTTTTTTAACCGACTTCGTGCCTTTGATTTTGCGGAGTTCCGCTTTGATCTGCTGCTGAGTGACATCAGCCTGAATTTACGCGCCGGGCATATTATATTCACTTTTTGGAGCAATCTCGGCCCCCAACTACTCTTCATGAACAGCGGCAGCTTTATGCAGGAATATAACGCTTGGGCGAATTCATCAGTACTGTTTGTCCCAACAGGATCGGAGTATATTCTTCCCTTTGCTGGAGATCTTCTGTTCCGTTCTGGAGTATTTGGGCTCGCCCTGCTATTTTTTATATTCCGGCAAATTTTGCAGACCAAAGGCACGAGATATGACCGTTTGGAAAAATTAGGCTTTGTGATCGCCTGTTTATTTAACCCTGTATCATTCGCCAGCCCATTCCTAATATTCTATGTCCACAAGAACTATAAGGTCTGATTGACCATCGTCACCAATCAGCACTGATTCGCTCGTCATGCTGAACACGATCAATTTCAGCAACGCGCTGCCACCCCGCAAACCCTTCCTTTTCCAGCTGAGGGACATCTCATTAATTGGAATCACCGACAAACTAATACGAAAATACGTTATACTTCTGGCCGCCCCTCGTCCAAATGTAGTCGAGTGTGGCCGCACGAGACATAGAACGATGAAATCCATGCTGTCTTTGGGACAACACCGGATTCTCCTCAGCTGCATTTCCATAAAGAACTGTCACCAGCGATCCCGATGTCGGTGACCAAACCCAAGGGAATCGAGAACAAAGCGCGATCATTACATACAGCCAGAACAAGCCAAAAATCAAGAATCGTGTCAATTGCCTGACAGTTCTTAGGGCATGGAAAACTTTATGCATTTTCTACTTTAATAAAAAAAAATTGCTGTTAGATCCATTCTCGCACCGACCCTCTTTCGAACAACCAAAGGGCTCAATCAGCAGATGAAAGCACTTATCACGGGTATATCTGGTCAAGATGGTCAGTTAATGACCAAATTTTTGTTGGAAGAAGGATATGAAATCCATGGATTGTCCGGCCGCGCCGAAGCGGTCAGCGCATTGCAGCGCGATTTCGAAGGGCATCCGGTTTTCGTAAAATGCTTTGATTACAGTAAGCCAATGCTGATCAGCGAACTTATTGGCAGTTTACAGCCCGATATATGTTTTAACTTTGCGGCAAAATCGACAGGCCTGAGCTTTTTTAATGAGCCGAGAGCGATATTCCGAAACAATGCTGAATTTGTGTCGGACATATTGGAGGCGATCAAAAACCATTCGCCTCACACCCGCTTCTTCCAGAGCTCGAGTTCTGAGATGTTCGGTAAGGTAACAAATTCACCGCAAGATGAACAAACGCCTCTTCGCCCTATGAGTCCTTATGCTGCAGCTAAAACCTATGCACATAATTTGACGCAGATTTATCGAGATGCCTTTGGGCTTAATTGCTGTGCGGGGATTTTGTATAATCACGAAAGTTACTTACGCCGCACCGATTATGTAACCGGTAAAATTGCCCACGCAGCAGCAAGCATCAAGTTAGGCTACACCGACAAGCTTGAGCTTGGGACGACCAGTGTATCTAGAGACTGGGGATCCGCGCACGAGTATATCCGCGCTATGTACATGATGGTAACGGCCGCAGAGATGAAAGATTACGTAATTTCAACCGGAAAACTGAATACAGTCGAGACATTTTGTAGAATCTGTTTCGACTATGTCGGTCTGGATTTCAACGATTATATCGAAACCGATCCGGAAATGATTAGACCTGTAGAGAGCGTAAATCTTTGCGGAGACCCGTCCAAGATCGAAGCCGACTTGGGTTGGACCGCAAAAACCGGCGTTACAGCTATCGCCCATGAAATGGTCGATTATCACCTAAAAGCTTTGGCCACGTAGATGCCACAGTTGTCTAGCCAGCCCGGCCGCATGATATTTGCGGAAGTCAGTAAAGTCAGGCATTATCACAGCACTGTGATGAATGGATTTATTGAAGCATGGTACGAATCAGGTGCAAACCGAACTTGGGGTACGCCTTATATTTACGCGCACGAAAGCTTCATCGCCTGTCTTGACGACAAAGTTCGTGCCAATTCTACCATCTCCTATATTAATGTACTTGATCCCGATAAGCGGCAACTGGTCAGAAAAGCGCTAGTTGAGTGTATAGCTATACTGAAACTCATGCGATCTTTGCGCGCTTCTGATACGTTGCTTGTTACGACTGTATTTCCGACAACAATGGTGTTGGTGGAAATTTTCGCAAAGATGTTGCCGAAAAGAAATGTAGTGATCTTGCAACACAGTGAGTTAGAAGATGCGTTTTTGGAAGCGCCACCGAAATTGGGGTCATATGGACACGCGAACCTTTTGTGGCACAAAGTTCGCGAATTCGGCTCGTCGCTCCAGATCGCTGTTCTCGCGGAATATATCGCCGAAGGGGTTAGATCTCGATTTAAACGCTCTGTTACAGCTGATCAGTTACATGTCCTGCCGATGCCGATGAAGGCATATGCCGGAAAAAGTCGCCACAATAACCCAAAGCTGAAGTGTTGCTTTGTTGGATTCAACACCAAAGTGAAAGGGTATCCTGTTTTTGAGAGCCTGGCCCAGCGGAACCCGGACAAAGTGTTTTTAACCATCGGTGGAGGTACTGTTCAGCACTTAAATTCTCAGACGAAAAAAGAACTCATTAGCCCGGATGCTTTCTTCGATGAGCTAGCTGCAACCGATATTGCGATCTTCCCCTATGTAAGCGGCTACGAATATTCTCTGTCTGCAGCTGCGACAGATGCCATTTCAGCCGGGTTGCATTTGCTGACGTTTAACCGCGGCTGCTTTTCTGCGCTTAGACGAGCTTTTGGCCCTGAGACGATCACGATTTGCGATACCGAAAATGAAATGCATCAATATCTTAATGATCCAGAATGGAATGACATGGTTCGTGATGGAAGACAGCGCCGATTGAATAAAATAAGCGCTTCAGAATTTGGCCCTAAAAACGTCGGGCAAGCTTTGGCCGGCTTAATGACAGGGGCTGACGTGACCCCCTGATTTTCCTCCAAGTTCGATTAGAGTCCGGCCCTGATGGA
>JAUCYS010000012.1 GCA_030373505.1 Parasphingorhabdus sp. | reverse complement strand
GCACTTCCTGGGCCGCTTCGAACAGGTCGGTCAGCAATTGTCGCTTCCAGCTGTTCCAGACTCCCGGTCCGACCGCGCGGATATCGACAACGGTCAACACGGTGAGCTGGCGGAGGCGCTCGACGCTTTTCACGCGACTGGCAAAATCCTGGATGGTCTTGAAGTCCGACAGATCCCGCTTGAAAGCCACCGCCGACATCAGCAGATGATTGCGCACCAGCCAGGCGACCAGTTCGGTTTCATGCGGTTTCAGGCCAAGCCGCGGGCAAAGCTTCATCGCCACTTCCGCCCCAAGGACGCTGTGGTCGCCGCCGCGGCCCTTGGCGATATCGTGCAGCAGTGTCGCAACAAACAATACCCGCCGATTCTGCAATTTTTCCATCGTCGCGGTGCTGTTGGGATGGTCAGCCTCAAGGTCACCGCGGCCGATTTTGGCGAGCAGTCCGATCGCCCGGATACTATGCTCGTCAACCGTATAATGGTGATACATGTCGAACTGCATCTGTCCAACCACGCGGCCAAAATCGGGGATGAAACGCCCAAAAATTGCTGCCTCGTTCATCCAGCGCAGCACCAGCTCGGGGTCGCGCGGCGAGCAGAGCACATCCAGAAACAGTTTGTTGGCGCGCGCGTCCTTGCGAATGCCGTTGTCGATCAGCTTGGAATCACGCCGCGCAGAGCGCATCGCCAGCGGATGGATTTCCAGCTCATGCTTGTCGGCCAGCCAGAAAATTTCCAAGAGCCGGATCGGGTCTTCCTCAAAGAATTTTTCATTGGGCAGAGCGAGCCGCCCGCGATCGAGTACAAAGCCGTTGAGTTTCTTTGGCTTCCGGGTCAGCGACGGCAGGAAACGGCGCACCCCGGCATTATGGGTCTCGTCGAGATGAGCAAGGAACACACCGGTCAGGTTCCCCACCACTTTGGCGTTCAGAAAATAATAGTGCATGAAGCGCTCGACGGAAGATTTTCCTGGCCGGTCGGCAAAGCGCATGCGTCGGGCGACCTCGGGCTGCAGATCGAAGGTCAGCCGGTCTTCTGCTCGACCGGTTATGTCGTGCATATGGCAGCGAACCGCCCAGAGAAAATTGGCCGCCTTGCGAAAACGCTTGAACTCGTCGGCGGTGAGCAGGCCGACATCGACCAGTTCGCCGGCGGATGTCACCCGGTAGATATATTTGCCGATCCAGTAGAGCGTCTGCAGATCACGCAGGCCGCCCTTGCCTTCCTTCACGTTGGGCTCAACGACATAACGGCTGTCGCCCATTTTCTTGTGCCGGGCATCCCTCTCGGCGAGCTTTTCTGCAACAAAGCTGCTGTCAGTCCCGGCGACGACATCGTTGAAGAAGCGCTGCTTGGCTTCGTCATAGACACCGGTATCGCCCCAGATATAGCGGCCCTCCAGCAAGGCAGTGCGGATCGACAAATCATCCTTTGCCATGCGTACCATTTCGTCAATCGAGCGACTGCTCTGCCCGACCTTGAAGCCGAGATCCCAGAGCCAGTAGAGCATTGCCTCGACCACCTGCTCGGCCCAGCTGTTGGTTTTGTGCGGGGTGAGGAAGGCGATGTCGACATCGCTGTGCGGGGCCATCTCGCCACGGCCATATCCCCCGACCGCCATCACCGCGATCCGTTCACCGGACGACGGATTGCTTACCGGATATTGATGATGCACCGCAATGTCGTGGATCAGACGGACCAGCTGATCTACGAGAAAAGACTGTGCAGCAGCCATCTCGTGACCGGCGGAAGGCCGTTTCACCAGGCGCGCGCTGATTTCCGCTCGGCCATTGTCGAGCGCTTTCTGCAGCAGCGCCAATATCTTGGGCCGCGCCTGCGGCATGCCATGCTCCGCAATCAGCTGCTCGATCTCGTCGGCCAGCACCCGGCGGTTGATGATATCCCGCTGGCGGCTGATCCGGGTAGCGGGATCAGCCGGAGCAGCAGGAATATTGGCGCGTGCGTTCATCCGGTCGCGGCCAGCTCATCCCGATGCTTTTTCGCCAGGACAATTTTTGCGATTTTTGCGGTACCCAGTTTTGGCAGCGGCTCTTCATATTGCCAGACATGCACCGGCAGCTTGAACGGCGCGAGCTGGTGCTTGAGCGATTCCATCAGTTCTTCCTTGGACAGACTATGTCCTTCCTTGGTATGATAGACGAGGGCCGGCACTTCGCCAAACCGTTCGTCCGGAACCCCGAAAATACACGCCTCGGCAACCGCCGGATTGGCATAGACAGCGGCTTCAACTTCCTGACAGCTGATATTCTCGCCACCACGGATGATGATTTCCTTCTTGCGATCGACGATGAAGAGATAGTCCTCGGGATCGAGATAACCGATATCACCGGTGCGGAAATAGCCGTCGTCGGTAAAGGCTTCCCGGGTTGCCTCCTCGTTATTCCAATAGCCGGTAAAATTGGCGGAAGTGCGGATACACACTTCGCCACGCTCACCCTGCGGCATCTTGTTGCCGTCATCGTCGAGGATTGCGACTTCAACAATCGGGGGCGTCGCGCGGCCGGTGCTGTCCGGCTTGGCGAGATAATTCTCGTTCTGGTTGGAACAGCCGACCCCGTTGGTTTCGGTCAAGCCATAGCCGATCACCGGATAGCCATCGCCCATTTTCTCCTTGATCCGCCGGACATGCTCGACCGGACGGGGCGCACCACCGGCGGCCATGGTGACGCAGCTGCTGAGATCATATTTGTCGAAATGCGGGTGCGAATAGATTTCCATGCTCATCAGCGGCACACCGACAAAATAGGTCACGCGCTCTTTCTCGATAAGCCGCATCGCCTCTTCGGCATCCCATTTGTTCAGCATCACCAGCTTGCGCCCGATCGCATAGCTGACCAGCACCAGCGGCACGGAGGCGGTGACGTGGAACAGGGGCACGCAGACCATTGCGGTTGGCTGGCCTTCCGGCATCGTGCCGGCTTTGGTCATGATATTGACCAGCACCAGTACCGTGCCGACGAAACTCATCGCGCCCTGAACAACCGCGCGATGTTCGGAATAGGCGCCCTTGGATTTTCCGGTAGATCCGGATGTAAACAGGATCGTTGCATTGTCATCGGGCTGCATTTGCGGCAGCGGCGTTTCAGCGCCACCACCCTTCTCCAGCATGACCTTGAGCCCTTCGAGAGGCGCCTTGTCATGTTCGAAGACCAGCAATGTGGCGCCGTGATTGCGTTTGGATTCAACCAGTCGCTGGGCGCGCTGATAGTCGGCAAACACGAAAGAACAGCCAACATCCTCGATCCCGTCGGCGAGTTCGTCGCCTCGCCACCAGCCATTCAGCTTGGTGGAAATGCCGCCGGCCATCGTTATCGCCATGTCAAGAACGATCCAGTTGGCGGAATTGCGTGCGGCAATACCGATCCGGTCGCCCTTCTGGACGCCATAGCCTTCGACCAGCCCGCCGGCCAGCGCGCGCGCCGCGGCATAGGTCTCGGCAAAGGTCAGCCGGATTTCACCATCAACCAGAAATTCCTTGTCTGCGTGCTGGTGGCAGAAATAGGCAAAATAGTCGGAAACATTCTGTGGCGCATTCTTGAAGACCGGCAAATCGACACCGTATTTGCTGATCGTGTCGAGCTCCAGCAGCTGGCCAGGCTGGGTCAACGCCTCCAGCGTTTTGTCGATAACCATATCCAATTCAGAAGTCGCCATTATTCAAGTCTCCCGTTGTTCCCTCTTGGTATAGGGAATTTTCCCTTTATATGGACAGGAAACCACACGGGGAAAAGAGTTGATTGATATTATCTTGGCCAATGCTGCCCAGTTTACCCAATTTGCGGAGCTTGGCCTCTCCCCCGATGCTGTGGACCTTGGGTTTTTCCAGCTCAAATGGTATTCGCTGGCCTATCTCGCCGGCATATTGATCGGCTACTGGTATCTCACCAAACTGATCGCCCAGCCGGGTTCGCCGATGGCACGGCGTCATGCCGATGACATGATCTTCTGGGCAACGCTCGGGATCATCATCGGCGGTCGTCTCGGCTATGTGTTTTTCTACAGTCCCGAGATATTGCAGGATCCAGTCAGGATATTGCAGGTGTGGAAGGGCGGCATGTCGCTGCACGGCGGCACGATTGGCGTAGTGCTCGCCCTGTGGTGGACAGCGCGGCGCGAGAAGCTCGATTTTCTGCGGATGTGCGATTATATCGCCTGCGTGATCCCGTTCGGCCTGTTCTTCGGACGGCTTGCCAATTTCGTCAACGGCGAGCTGTGGGGCCGGGCCACCGATGTGCCATGGGCGATCGTTTTCCCGATGGGCGGCGACGTCGCCCGCCATCCCAGCCAGCTATATGAAGCGGGGCTAGAAGGTATCGTTTATTTCCTCGTCCTCTCCTTCCTCTTCTGGAAGACCGATGCCCGATATCAGCCTGGCAAACTGGTCGGTGCTGGCCTGCTGGTTTACGGCTTCAGCCGTTTTACCGTTGAGTTCTTCCGCGAGCCGGATGCCCAGCTCACCTGGCTGGTCGAGCAATCGGGCTTCAGCATGGGGCAGTGGCTGACGGTGCCGATGCTCCTGCTGGGCGCCTGGCTGGTACTGACCGCGAAGAGAAGACGCGTGCGCGTCGAACCGGTGGCGGGAGACAAGAGCGTTGCCTGACGGCATCCAGGCGGATCACCCCACTGCAGCGCATATAATCGCGGATCGGATCGACCGCGAAGGCCCGATCCCGCTCGGCGACTATATGGCGATCGCCAATGCCCATTATTATGCCAGCAAGGACCCGCTGGGCGAAGAGGGCGATTTTGTCACCGCTCCGGAAATCAGCCAGATGTTTGGCGAAATTGTCGGTATCTGGCTTGCCGATCTGTGGCTGCGCAAGGGGTCGCCCGATCATTGCCATTATGTCGAGCTTGGTCCGGGGCGCGGCACCCTGGCACATGATGCGCAGCGATCCATGGCAAAGTTCGGCTGCAGTCCGGCCGTCCATTTTGTCGAGACCAGCCCGGTCTTGAAGGCAAGGCAGGCGCAACTCCATCCCGATGCCACCTGGCATGACGACATTTCCGACCTGCCGGAAGACGGGCCACTGCTGATCATCGCCAATGAATTTTTCGACGCCCTGCCGGTAGAGCAGTTCGTTGTGAGCTCCGGGGGCTGGCGACGACAGATGGTGGCGCGCGATCGCAGCAAATTTGTCGCCGTTCCGAGCGTCGATCCTGCAGAGAATCCGGCTGGCGGCACCACCAGCGGATTTCCGGACGGCACGATATTGGAACACTCGCCGGTCAGCGTGGAATGGGCCGGCAATCTGGCCAACCGCCTGGCGAAACAGGGTGGTACCCTGCTGATCATCGACTATGGCTATACGAGGCCAGGCACCGGCAGCACGCTGCAGGCGATCAAGGACCATATGCCGGTCAGTCCGTTTGACTGTCCCGGAGCGTCGGATCTCACCGCCCATGTTGATTTTCATACGCTGGCCAATATCGCGCGTACCCGTTTGCTGGCCGTTAGCGGCCCGGCGCAACAGGGCCAGTGGCTGAAGTCGCTCGGCATCGACCAGCGCGCCGCGGCGCTGACTGCGGCAAGCCCGAAACAGGCGGAAACTATAAGGGCCGCGCTCCACCGGCTGACCGGCCCGGAAGAAATGGGATGCCTGTTCCAGGTCATGGCGGTCACGGCAATCGACTGGCCTGAACCCGAAGGGTTCAGCTACGGCGAGTAATAGCGGCTCCGGCTAGCCGTTCAGCCCACCCATTCGGCAACGTCGGCAGCCACTTTATTGGCTGCCCTGTTCAGGCCCTGCCCCACTGGTCCGGGTTCTGCTGCAAAGACGGATTCACTGGCTTCGAACCGCTTTTTCAAGACCGGCTTGTCTTTGGTCATCTTGACCGCGTCATAGGTAACGGTGACCGTCAGGCTGGGTCCGTCGAGGCCGAAATTGACCAGCTCGCCGGTGATATAGGTTTCGGCAAGTCCGCCCGCTTCGGTGGCGGTAAGAACCAGCCGCCCGTTGCGCGCCGCGATCGTCTCGCTGAGCAGATCCTGAAACAGACGGGCAGGCTTGTCGACCCACACGGCATCTTTCAGATAGGCAATGGCGCTGCCGGTGGTCTGCACCGGTACACGAACGGTATTCAGTTTCTGGGGAGCAGCCGGCAGGGCGACGACCAGTGAACCGGCCTGGGGTCCACTCTGCATGGCTCCGGCGGACAGTTTCTGATCCGGCGTAAGCGACAGCAAAGAGGGCGGCGGCTCGGCCCCACCAAAACTGACGCAGCCACCCAGCGCTGCTGTGGCGCCCAACAGGCCGGCAGCCGTCAAAAGTTCCAATTTGCGCATCATATCTGCCCCTTCATTGTCCCGGCTCATAGTCGGGCAGCGTCGGTGCCGACAATAAGGATCCCGCCCCGCCCTGGTCCAGCCGTTCGGTCACACTGGTCATCGACTTGGTCAGCGCCTGCATATCCTGCACCAGCTGGTCGACTTCCGGCAGCGTCTTGTTCGAAAAATGCTCTGCCCCTGGCTGCGCATTTTTCAACACACCTTCCAGGGCGCGCAGGCTCTTGTCTGCGGCCTCCAGCGTATTGGCGAGATTCTTGGCTATCGGCTGACCATTGTTGGTAAGAAAGTCATTGGTACTGTCTGCCACGAGCGACAGCTTTTCGGCAGTCACGCCAGCGTTGTGAATGGCAATTCGCGATTCTTTCATCAACGCTTCCAGCTCCGGTGCCTGCCTCGCCAGGCTAGCGGTCATCTTGTCCGTATTGGCCAGGATACCGCTGATCGATTTCTGGTTCTGGTCCGACAATAGTTCCGTCAGCCGTTCGGTCAGCGTCGCCAAGCGCTCCACCACGAGCGGCGCGCTGTTGAGCAATTCGCCAAGCGCCCCGGGCTTGGTCGGAATCACCGGAACCCCTTCCGGGCCGAGTTCGGTGATCGGCGGAGCGCCCTTCTTGGCCCCATCGAGCTGAATATTGGGCGGCGCGGTGAAGCTGACGCTCTGGATGGTGGCGGTGGTGCCTTCAAGGATCGGCGTATCCTTGCTGACCGCAATGCGCACGCGGACGAAATTGGGATCTTTTTTCCACAGCTCCACCTTGAGCACCTGCCCGGACGGAACGCCGGCAAAGGTTACGCCGGTCCCTGCGGCCAGACCGCCAACCGACTGGGAAAAGAATATGTCATATTGCTTCGTCTCGCCGTCGCCAAAGCGGACAATCCAGACCAGAAAGGCTGCGACAAGCGCCAGCATCGCCAAAGTGACAACACCGACAAGGATATGGTTGGAGCGCGTTTCCATCTATTTCACCTCTATGCCGAGCGGTGCCGGTACCTGCAACAATTCTCTGATTCGTTTCACTATCGTCATCCCAGCATCTTTTTTCCGGCAGAAGCCATACGGCCGCGCGGGCCATTGAAATATTCCTGAATCCAGGGATGATCGAGGGCGAGCAGTTCGTCGATCGTACCGACGGCGATCACCCGCTGGTCAGCGAGCACCGCGACCCGGTCACAGATTGCGTGCAGCGTATCGAGATCATGAGTAATCAGGAACACGGTCAGGCCCAGCGTCTGCTGCAATTCCTTGGTCAGATTGTCGAACGCGGCAGCACCCACCGGATCGAGCCCGGCGGTCGGTTCATCAAGAAACAGAAGTTCCGGATCCAGTGCCAGCGCCCTGGCGATGCCGGCGCGTTTGCGCATGCCGCCGGACAGT
This sequence comes from Parasphingorhabdus sp., assembly GCA_030373505.1. Classification (GTDB taxonomy): domain Bacteria; phylum Pseudomonadota; class Alphaproteobacteria; order Sphingomonadales; family Sphingomonadaceae; genus Parasphingorhabdus. The sequence goes on along the minus strand of JAUCYS010000012.1, from coordinate 99,492 downwards.
TCCGACGGATATTTTGGTGCTGCGTCGGGCGGCAGGCCGGACAGGCAGACCTTATATTTGGCGACTTCCCGCCGGAACTCGCGGTCCATATCCGGATAGAATTCGCGGATCGGCACCATCACATTTTCAGCAACGGTGAGCGTCGAAAATAGCGCGCCGCCCTGAAACAGGACGCCCCAGCGCTTGCGGATTTCGATCGTCTCGGCGTCGGATTTGCCCAATATCTGCTGGCCGAAGACCCGGATTTCGCCCTCTTTTGGCGTCTGCAAACCGATAATCGAGCGCATCAACACCGATTTACCGGTGCCTGATCCGCCAACTACACCGATGATTTCGCCGCGACGGACATCAAGATCGAGATTATCGTGCACCACCTGCTCGCCAAAGCTGTTGCGCAGGCCATGAACGCTGACAATCGGGCCGTCGTAATCCCGGTCATAGGTAATGGCATCCGAATCGCTCATCAATTCCATCCGATCCAGGTGAAGAAGACCGCGAAAAAGGCATCGAGCACGATCACCAGGAAGATTGCCTGCACTACTGCTGCCGTGGTTCGCATGCCCACATCCTCGGCATTACCCTTGACCTGCATGCCCTGATAGCAGCCGGTGATCGCTATGATCGCACCGAATACCGGCGCTTTCACCAGTCCGACATAGACATCGGTCAGCGGAACCACCTCGCGGATTCGCGAGAAGAAGGTTGCCGGAGGGATGTCGAGTTCGACCCAGCTCAGCAGGCCGCCGCCAATGATCGCCACGATCGACGCGTAAAAACCGAGCAGCGGCAGCATGAATACGGCCGCGATGAAACGTGGCAGCACCAGCGCTTCGATAGGCGACACGCCAATTGTGCGCATCGCGTCGATTTCCTCGGTCAGCTTCATCGTACCAAGCTGCGCAGCGAAAGCCGAGCCCGAACGCCCCGCCACCATGATCGCGGTCATCAGCACGCCCAGTTCGCGCAGCGTCAGCCGGCCGACGAGGTTGACGGTGAACACTTCCGCGCCGAACTGCCGCAGCTGTACCGCGCCCTGCTGCGCGATCACCAGACCTATGAGAAAGCTCATCAGGCCAATGATACCAAGCGCCCGGACCCCGACGACGTCGAAGCGCTGGATCACCGCGTTCCATCGAATCTTGCCAGGATGCCGCAGCAACCGGAAAAAGCCGACCATGATCGCGCCCAGAAAGCCGACCAGACCGCTCAGCGTGGTGAAGGCAACGGTGGTCGCTTCGCCAACCTCGTTCAGCACGCGAAGAACCGGATTGGGTGGCTCGGGACGAATGTCAGCCGCCTGGTCGGCTGCGGAGACCGCAGCAATCAGACGCTGCGCATCATCATTGGCACCGACAATCTCCGCGTCCCTGTCGCGGGCTGTCCGGTGCACCAGCCAGGCACCGACCGTGTCCATATAGCCGATATCTGCTATATCGAGCCGGCTGATAGCTGCGTCATAATCCCTGAGCCGCTCCGGCAAATCTCCCAGACTGGCAATCGAAAGATCGCCGGAAAAATGCAGTGTCACCGCTCCGTCTTCGGTCGTTTCTTCTACAAAATCGCTGGGTATTGCCATCGCATCTATAGGTGACCGAATTTTGGGCAAAGCTCAAGTGATTAAACCGCTCAAATATTTGGTGCTTTTGGGCAGGGCTGCTATGGGAGCGCTCGAACGGCAATGCGGGATGGCATGCAGAAAATATCGCTTTACGACATGGACCGGACGATCACGGTGCGCGGGACCTACACGCCCTTTCTGTTCCACCAGCTGTTCGCGCGGGCACGATGGCGGCTGATGTTCCTGCCGCTGCTGCCGTTCGGCTTCATGGGCTACGGACTCAAGCTGATCAGCCGCGGACAATTGAAGACCTTCAACCAGCGCCTGCTGATGGGCAGTGGCCCGAAACTGGCCGATTTGCAGCCGCATATCGACCGGTTTGCCGAGAATGTGCTGCGTTCCAACCGCTACCAGAAAGCGCTCGACCAGATCGAGGAGGATCGGGCCGAGGGCCGGACGCTGGTGCTGGTCACCGCATCCTACGAACTCTACGCCGAGGCAATCGCCCGGCGGCTCGGCTTTGACCATGTGATCGGCACCCGGCTCGAAGTCGATGGTGAAGGCCGGGTGCGACCGAAGATCCTCGGCGAGAATTGCTATGACCATGCCAAGATCGGGCGGATCGAGGCGCTGTTCGCGGAACAGGGCTGGCACCGCAATGACAGCCATGTCCGCGCCTATTCCGACCACTTCAGCGACGGGGCAATGCTGGAATTTGCCGACGAGGCGTTCGCGACGACTCCGACCCCGCCGCTGCGCCGGCTGGCCGAGCAGCGCGGCTGGCCCATTGTCGACTGGCGCTGACATGGTGGCCCCCCTGTAGACGGTTGACAGTCTGGCGCATCCATCGCAAGCGCTCCGCCATGAGTATCATTGCCACCATCATGAACAGCGCCACCGGAGCGCCGATCCAGAAAATGACCTTCAGCCGGATGCCCAAGCCCTGGGCCTCGTTCACGCTGGAGACCGGCGAACGGGTCACCGCCGAGCGAATTGATGTCGGCACACCGGCGCATGGCCGGTTCGTCGCGCCCGTTGATATATGGGTGACGCCCAAGTCCGGCAGCTGACCGATGAGCGTGGCGTTCCGGAGAGAAGGCGATGACGAGCATCTGGAGCCGAAATTCGAGCATCCGATCCCGGTCGGCCCCAATTGGGTCACGGCGCGCGGGCTGCGACTGATCAGGGACCGGGTTGTTTCTCTGCAGGCAGAGATTGCCAAGCTGACCGACGAAACCGCGCTCAAGATCGCCAAGCGTGACCTGCGCTACTGGAACACCAGGCAATCAACGGCGGAGCGGCCACCGGTGCCGAGCGGCGACACGGTCGAATTTGGCACCCGGGTCACCTTCCTGCTCAACGGCAAGGAAAAAATCCTCTCCATAGTCGGCGACGACGAGGCCGATCCGTCCAGCGCGCGGGTTTCCTTTTCCGCGCCGATCAGCCGCGCCATGACCGGCCTGGCGACAGGAGACTTTGCCGATTTTGCCGGGCGCGAGGATGCGATTGAAATAACGTCGATCGAAGTCGTCGCGGAAGATTGAGGCGAGTCAGCCGGGATTGAGTGCGTCATGCCGCGCGCGGCAGTGGGCCCTTCCGAACTTTACGATCCGACGTGTTTTTGTTTTTTGTAAATTTTACCGGAAAGCCCCATGATTCCGGGCTTTTCCTCTCGTCCCAAGCGCACCGAGTGTGATCTTTCGACGGGCGCGAAATTCTCTGCGGCTGATATGGGGCGGGGAATGTCCACCTTGGGCTATTCAGTTTGTCAAAGAGCCTATTTCGAGCTTTTTTGAGAAAGCGGTGCCATAATAAGCGATGCGGCGGGTGTAGGACAGCGGAAATATCCCTCCGCCCCCAGCTTGCCTCGCAGCTCCTTCATTCTGATCCGCTGGTCAAAACATCAACTGCCGCGAAGGGCCCCCCGGAGCGCGACGCGCACTAGGCGAGACCGTCCCGCGACTCAGACCGCAGCCAGTGCCTGGTCGAAATCGGCGATCAGGTCATCCGGGTCCTCGACGCCAATGGAGATGCGCACCAGATTGTCGGTGATGCCGAGGGCCGCCCTGCGCTCGTCGGGGACCGAAAGATGGGTCATCGCAGCGGGCAGACTGGCGAGCGTTTCGGTGCCGCCGAGGCTCACCGCCAGCTTGGCGATCTTCATCGTGTCAAGGAAACGGAAGGCTTCGGCCTCGCCGCCCTTGATGAACAGCGAGAAAGTCGAGCCGGCGCCGCTGCAATGGCGCTTGTAAATGTCCTTCTGGCGCTCGTCCTCGATAAAGCCGAGATAGCCGAGGCCGTCGACCTTGGGATGGTCGCGCAGGAAGGCGCAGACCTTTTCGGCATTTTCACCGGCGCGGGTCATGCGCAGTTCCAGCGTCTCGAGGCTGCGCATCAGCATCCAAGCGGTGTTCGGGTCGCAGATCGTGCCGATCGTGTTCCGGATCGCGCGGATCGGGTCCATATGGGCCTTGCTGCCGAGCACGCCGCCGGCGACCAGGTCGCTGTGGCCACCAACATATTTGGTGAGGCTGTAGATGACGATATCGGCGCCATGTTTCAGCGGCTGCTGCCAGAGCGGGCCGAGGAATGTGTTGTCGATGGCGATCGGCGGCGCGGCATCCTTGCCAAAGACCTGATCGCGGGCATCGGCGACGCCTTCGATATCGACCAGCGCATTGGTCGGGTTGGCCGGGCTTTCAAGATAGATGATCGCGACCTTGCCGCCGTTGCTTTTCGCCTTTTCCTTCGCCTGTTCGAGCATCACAGCGACATCGGACGGAGACGCGCCGGCCGGAAAGTCGAGGAAGGTGACGCCGAAGCGCCCGAGGATCTTGTTGATCAGCGTTTCGGTCGCGGCGTAGAGCGGGCCGCTGTGGACGACAACATCGCCCTGGTTGACATTGGCGAGCAGCACCGTGGTGATCGCCGACATGCCGCTGGAAAAGACCAGCGCATCCTCGGCCTCGTCCCAGATGCTCAGCCGGTCTTCGAGGATTTCCTGATTGGGGCCGTTGAAGCGCGAATAGACGAGGCCATCGGAACCACCGGGCCGCTTGCCGGTGATGCCTTCGAAAAAGCGCTTGCCGGCGGCGGCATTTTCAAAGGCGAAGGTCGAGGTGAGGAAGATCGGCGGTTTCAGCGATCCTTCGGACAGTTCCGGATCATAGCCGTGGCCCATCATCAGCGTTGCCGGTTTCAGCTTGCGGCCGCCGATTTCCTCGATCGGAGCCTTGGGCATGCGGCGGGTGACCGGAATGCCGGCGACGTCATCATTATGATCGGACATATTCTTCTCTCCGTTCTTTCAACTCTTGGCGAAACAATGGACGAAAAGCTACGTCGTTACAACGGCAACCATCCAGATGCAGCCGATTATGATCGGGATGCCGGCGAGGTCCAGGAGAAAGCCGGACTTGAGCATTCTCGGCAATTCGATATGGCCGGTCGCCCAGGCGATGGCATTGGGTCCGGTGCCGCTGGGCAGCATGAAGCCCCAGCTGGCGGCCATGGCGGCGGGCACCGCGAGCAATATCGGATCGACTCCGGTCGCCAGGATCAGGCTGGCGACCACAGGCATCACGCCGCTGGCGGTGGCGACATTCGAGGCGAATTCGGTGACAAGGATGACCAGCGCGACCAGCGCAACAGCGATGACGATCGCCGACACCGAGCGCAGCGGCTCCAGCATCAGGCCGAGCCAGTCGGCGAGGCCGGATTCGATGATCCCGGCGGCCAGCGCCAGACCGCCGCCAAACAGCATGATCACGCCCCAGGGTGCGCGGTCGGCTTCGTCCCAGTTGAGCAATTTGCGCCCGGTGCCGTCGGGTAGCATGAAGAGCAGCAGGCCGCCGAAGATGGCGACGCTGCCATCGTGCAGGGCCCCGTCCGGGAAGAAGGGCTTGATCTCCGGCAGCAGCAGCCAGCCGAGCATGACGAGAGCGACCACCGGAACCAACCGCTTTTCCGGCAGGCTCCACGGGCCGGACGCACCGATCACCGCCCTCGCCCGCTCGCCATCAAAACTGTCTCGGCCGACCTTCTGGACCACAATCAATATGGCTGCGGATACGGGGATGCCGATGATGACGATCGGCAGGCCGAATTTGAGCCAGCCGAGAAAGTCGATCTGCATGCCCAGCGTCTTGTTGATCAGGCCGACGGCAATGGCGTTGGTCGGGCTGCCGACCAGCGTGCCGAGACCGCCGATCGAGGCGGCAAAGGCAACGCCCATGATCAGGGCACCAGCAAAGCCTTCGGTTTCCTTTTCCTTTATGCCGCCGGCGACAAGCACAGCGAGCGCAATCGGCACCATGATCAGCGTCGAGGAGGTATTGGAAATCAGCATGCTGAGCAGGCCCGTAGCGGCCATGAAGGCGAATAATATGCCCCAGGCGCTTTTCCCCGACAGACCGATGATCGCCAGCGCCAGCCTTTTGTGCAGGCCGACCCGCTCGATCGCCAGCGCCAGAAAGGCACCGCCGAGGATCAGGAACAGGATGGGCGAATAATATTCGCTCGCCGTTTCGGCGGTGGTCATCACGCCCATCGTAGGCAGCGCCAGAAATGGCAGCAGAGCGGTCGCGGTCAGCGGGATCGCCTGGGTCATCCACCAGATCGCCATCAGGATGGTAAGCGCCGCGGCCTTCCACGCTTGGGGACTCATCGATTCCGGGTGAGGGAGCAGCAGCATGGCAAGGAACAGAGCCAGCCCGGCAAACAGACCGATGCGTTGCGTGTTCATGCTCTCTCCCCTCCCTGCGTTACATCAACCCGCCATTTTGCGCGGTCCTGTTGCTCCGGGTCCCAGCTTTCGCCGGGGTGACCGTGGAAATCAATCTTATTCCGCCATGCCGATCAGCGAGATCTGCCGACCATAGCCAGGCTCGCCGCGATGGCAGGAGCGGCGGTAGCTGTAATAGCGGTCCTCGTGGACGTAGGTATCGAGACCCAGCTTGTCGACGCCGACGGCGCCCGCATCCTGGAGGCGCGCCGCAACATAGGATTCGATATCAAACTGGAAATGACCCGGCTTGCCGGCGGCAAAGAAGAGCTCGTTCGCCGGGTCGGAGTCCAGAAACCGGGTGCGAAAAGCGGCATCGACCTCGTAGCTGGGCTGGGCGATGCAGGGACCAATGGCGCAAGCTATGTCGCCGCGATCGGCGCCGAGCTTTTCCATAGCGGTGAGGACATTGTCAGTGACGCCGGCCAGGGCTCCTTTCCAGCCGGCATGGGCAGCGCCGATGACACCGGCCTTGGCATCGTGGAACAGCACCGGCACGCAATCGGCGGTCAATATGCCGAGCAAGAGGTTCGGCCGGTCGGTGACCATCGCGTCGGCCTGCGGGCGCTGGTCGAGCGGCAGCGGGCCAGTGACGGTGACGACATCGGCGCTGTGGATCTGGTGCACGGTGACCAGTTCGCTGCCCGGCAGAACGCCTTCGGTAGCGCGGCAGCGATTTTCCATGATGGCGTCGCGATCGTCATCACTGCCGAGGCCGATATTAAGGCCGCTGTAAATACCGTCCGAAACGCCCCCTGCCCGGCCCAGAAAGCCGTGCGTCACGCCTTCGAGCAAGGGGGACCGGGTGATATCAAGCAAGGCTTTTGTGGACCTGTTCGGAAACATCTTTCGACAGATCGGGCTGCGCCGCGATTTTCTCCAGCGCCAGCCGCATCAGTTCTGACCGGCCGCGCTCGAAGCGGCGCCAGCGGCCGAGCGCCGGAATGAAGCGCGCTGCGGTCTGCGGATTCTGCTTGTCCAGCGCGATCACCATATCGGCAATCATCTGATAGCCCTTGCCCGACGGGTCGTGGAAACGGACCTGGTTGCCGGTAAAGGCGCCATAGAGCGCGCGCACGCGGTTGGGATTGGACAGGGTGAAATCGGGATGGCGCGAAAGGGCATCGACGCGTTTCAGCGTGTCGGGCCGCAGCGACATCGCCTGCAGCGAGAACCACTTGTCAAGAACCAGCGGGTTGCCCTTGAATCGCTTGTAGAAATCTTCAAATGCGATGGCGCGCTCCTCATCCTCGAGATGCGAAAGCACGCCCAGCGCGCCCTGCATGGCGGTCATATTGTCGGCCTCGCGATATTGCTCGAAGGCGGTCTCGGCAGCATTTTCGGTGAACGAGGCAGCGAGATAGCCAAGCGTTACATTGCGCAGCTTTCGCTTTGCCCGGGCTTCAGGCTCAAGCGAGAATTCGCCGGGCGCGCAGGCCTTGTAGAGTTTGCGGAACTGCTTTTCGAACTGCACGCCGATCTTGCCGCGCAATTTCTCGCGCTCGTCGTGGATCGCCTGCGGATCGACCTCGACCATCTGGTCGCCAAGAAAGGCCTCGCTTGGCAACAGAATGATTTCGGCCAGAAAGGCGGGGTCGAGCGACGGGTCGGCAAGAATCCGGGCGATCGCGAGCAGAATGATGTCGCGGTCGACCGGGGTGCCGGAAATCTTTGCCGTCAGATAATGGGTCATCAGCTGCTGCATCGCTTCGAACCGCGCGAACGGATCGTCGTCATGCGCCGACAGGAACGCCAGTTCCTCCGCGCTCTGATTGCTCTCCAGAATGATCGGCGCGGAGAAGCCGCGGTTGATCGACAGGATCGGATGATCCTTGTGGCCGTCAAAGGTGAAGCTTTTTTCCGGCTGGTCGAGCAGCAGCAGCTGTTCGCCTTCATGGGTACCGCTTTCCGGGTCGAGCAGCGCCGTGCGCAGCGGGATGACCAGATCGGATGGCGCCGGCCTTTCGCCCTTCTGGGCAATTTTCTGCGTGCAGTGCAGCGTCGCGGTGCCGGTCTGCGGATCGTGCGACAGCTTCACCGACACTCGCGGCGTACCCGCCGTTTCATACCATTTGCGGAACTGTTTCAGATCGATCGAACCGCCGTCTTCCATTGCGGTGACAAAATCCTCGCAGGTCGCGGCCTCGCCATCGTGGCGATCAAAATAGAGATCTGTGCCCTTGCGGAAATTTTCCGACCCCATCAGCGTCGCCATCATCCGGATGACTTCCGCACCCTTGTTGTAAACGGTGGCGGTGTAGAAATTGGAGATTTCCTGATAGCTGTCCGGACGGATCGGATGGGCCAGCGGGCCGGCATCCTCGGGGAATTGCGCCGCACGCAATATCCGCACATCCTCGATCCGCTTGAGCGCCGCCGAACCCATGTCGGCGGAGAAGCTCTGGTCGCGGTAGACTGTAAATCCCTCCTTGAGACTAAGCTGGAACCAGTCCCGGCAAGTCACTCTGTTGCCAGACCAATTATGAAAATATTCATGCGCGACCACGCCCTCGATACCATCGAAATCGCCGTCCGTCGCGACCTCGGGGTCGGCGAGAATATAGCGCGAGTTGAAGATATTGAGTCCCTTGTTCTCCATCGCGCCCATGTTGAAGTCGCTGACCGCGACGATATTGAACAGGCCGAGATCATATTCGCGGCCATAGGTCTCCTCGTCCCAGCGCATTGCATCCTTGAGCGCCTTCATCGCGTGGCCGGTGCGATCGAGATCGCCGTCGCGGACCCAGATATTCAGCTCGACAGGCTTGCCGGAGCGGGTGGTGAAGCTGTCGCCGTTGGCCACCAGATCACCCGCGACGAGAGCAAACAGATAGCTCGGCTTCAGCCAGGGATCGTTCCACTGCACCCAGTGGCGGCCATTTTCTGCATCGCCCTCGGCAACCTTGTCGCCATTGCAGAGCAGGACCGGGAATTTTGCCTTGTCGGCTTCCATGCGGACCGAATAGCGGCTCAGCACATCGGGTCGGTCCGGTGCGAAAGTTATGCGGCGGAACCCTTCCGCCTCGCACTGCGTGCACAGCATGCCGTTGGAGGCATAAAGGCCCATCAGCTGGGTATTGGTCGAGGGATCGAGTTCGACCTCGATCTCGACAATATGAGACGAGCCATCGAGCGGCAGGACCAGATCGCCCTCCACCAGCGTCCAGTCGTTGCGGATCGCGCCGTCGACCTTGACCGAGAGCGGCAGGATGTCATCACCCTGCAGGACCAGCGGCTCATCCGCCTTCGCGCTTTTCGAACGCCGGACATCGAGTTTCGACCGCACCAGGGTTCGCTCGAGAGCGAGATCGAAGTCGAGCGCGATTTCCGGGATGAACCAGGCGGGCGGACGGTAGTCCTCGCGGCGGATCGTCGCAGGATCACTGGGGGCTGGCGCGGCATCGGCCATTTCGTCGTTCGGAGCTTTTTGAATATCTAACATGGTCTCGCCATAAGAGCCATTTGCACCTCGCGCAATTGCGTTTATGGCTGAGGCAAAGGGAGTGGGTCATGTCCAGATTATTGCTTTTTGTTGTCGCCGTCCTGCTGGTCGCCGGGCTGCCGGCGGAAATCGCTCTCGCCCAGAATGGCGCGCCGGCTTTTGATGTCGAACAGGCAAGCCGCGCCTATATCGACAGTTTGCAGGGTGCCGATCTCGAGAAATCCAACGCCTATTTCGAAGGGGGCTATTGGCTGATCCTGTGGGGTGCGCTGATCGGTGTGCTGGTCGACTTTGCGATTCTGCAGTCGCGCCTGTCCGCCCGGTTCCGCGACTGGGCGGAACGGGTTACGAGCAAAAAGTGGCTGCAACCCGGCCTTTATGCCCTGCCCTATGTCATCGCGGGCTTCCTGTTCACCCTGCCGTGGACCATTTACACGGGCTTTTTCCGGGAACGACAATATGGCCTGATGAGCCAGGATTTTGGTGGCTGGTTCGGCGAACAGGTGATTGGGCTGGTGATTTCGCTGATCGTCTTTCCGCTGCTGCTGATGGCGATTTTCGCGGTGATCCGGCGCGCGCCGAAATCATGGTGGATCTGGGGCACCGGGGTGATCGCGGGCTTTCTGTTCATCGGCCTGTTGCTGGGGCCGGTGTTCATTTCGCCGCTGTTCAACGACTATAGCGAAATGGCGGACGGACCGCTGCGCGACCGGATTGTCGCAATGGCGGCGAAATATGACATACCCGGCGATCATATCTATGTGTTCGACCAGTCCAGGCAGCACAAGAGGATATCGGCCAATGTCTCCGGGATCGGGCCGACGATCCGGATTTCGCTCAATGACAATCTGCTCGAACGCACCGGTCCGGACGAAGTCGCGGCGGTCATGGGTCATGAAATGGGCCATTATGTGCTGGGCCACACCTGGCGGACGGTGCTGATTCTGGCGCTGATTGTTGCAGTAGGACTCTTTATCGTCGCACGGCTCGCGCCGCGGCTGATCGATCGTCACGGCGACAGATGGGGCGTGAGGAGCATCGCCGATCCTGCGGCCATCCCCCTGCTCAGCCTGATTCTGACCATCTATTTCTTTGCCGCAACGCCGGCGATCAACAGCCTGATCCGGATCAACGAAAGCGAGGCCGACCGGTTCGGTCTCAATGCGGCGAGGGAGCCGGACGGTTTTGCTAAAGTCGCGATGCGACTGTCGGAATATCGCAAGATCGAGCCGGGGCCGGTGGAGGAGATGCTCTTCTTTGACCATCCTTCGGGCGCAACCCGGGTGCGCATGGCGATGCAGTGGAAAGCCGATCATGTCAAAAATCCGGCCATAGTGGCACCGGGCAAGCTCGAAAAGGAATAGCTGCAGATGCCACGGATGCTGATTTTCGGGATGGGCTATTGTGCCTCGCGCCTTGCGGACCGTTTGCGAGCGGAAGGCTGGGAGGTGATTGGCACGCGCCGGGAAGCGCGGGACGGCGCGCTGGCCTTTGATGACACGCCATCGGTTCAGGCAGCGCTGCAGTCCGCCAGCCATGTTCTGTCCTCGGTGCCGCCTGCCCGCGATGGCAGCGAGCCAGTGCTGGACCATTATGGCGCTGCGATCCGGGCCGCCCAACTGAAATGGAGCGGCTATCTCTCCTCGACCGGCGTTTATGGCGACGCCGACGGCGCCTGGGTCGACGAGAGCGCACCGATCGGCTCTGGCCGGCGCAAGGCGCGCAGCGCGGCCGACCAGAATTGGCAGGATCTGCGCGACGACATGCACGTGTTTCGCCTGCCCGGCATCTATGGTCCGGGGCGCAGCCCGCTCGACCGGGTGCGCGAGGGCAAGTCCAGCCGTATCGACATGCCGGGACAGGTGTTCAGCCGGATTCACGTGGACGATATAGTCGCGGGGGTAATCGCCTCGTTCGAGGGTCCCGCGGGCGCCTATAATATTTCCGATGACCTGCCCGCGCCGCAGCATGAAATCGTCGCCCATGCTGCGCGGCTGCTGGGCATGGATGTGCCGCCGCTGCAGTCGCTGGAGGAGGCCGATCTGTCCGATGCGGCGCTGGGCTTTTACGCCGAGAACCGCCGGGTCGCCAACGGCCGGGCCAAGCGGCTGCTGGGCTGGGAACCGCGCTATCCCGATTACAAGGCTGGGATCCAGGCGCTCCTGGACTGAATATCAGGCGGGGATGCGGGGCAGTTTCGGCTTGCGGGCGCGCAAGGCGACCAGCAGGCCGAGCATGGCGAGGACTGCGCCGGTCGCCGCCAGTCCTGTCCAGACATAGCCTTCGAAGATCGTCGACAGGATCATCGCCACCACCGGCACCAGCACGCTGGTATAGGCCGCCTTGCCCGGCCCTATCTCGCGGATCATCGAGAAATAGAGCGGGAAGGTCACGACCGAGCCGATGACGCCGAGATAGAAGATGCCGCCCCAATAGGCGAAACGGGTTTCATAGACCGGCGGCCCGACGGTGACCCAGGAGATGACGACATTGATCAGCGCTCCGAACAGCATCGCCCAGGCAAGAACGGTGATGATCGGATAGGATTTGAGCCGCTGCCCCGCCTGCATGACATTGGCGACGGATGCCGACATTATCCCGCAGAAGGTTAGCCCCGCGCCAAGCAGCACCTGTTCCAGGCTGGCGGGGGAGGATCGATATTCGTGCCAGAAGAGCAGCGCAATACCCGCCGCGGCAATCGCCGAACCGCCAAGAAAGGGTGCGGTAAACTTGTGCCCCAGAAAGATGCGTCCCATGATCGCATTGGGCACCATCAGCAGCGCGAACAGCACCGCGACGAGGCCCGAGGTGATGAACATCTCGGCATTGTAGACAAAGTTGAAATTGAACGTGAACTGGAAAAAGCCGAGGATCAGCGCCAGCCCGTAGCCGACGGCGTCGAGCCGGAACGGCAGCCGCTTGAACGCAGCCAGAGCGAACATGGCGGCAGCGGCGATGATGAACCGGTAGCTGACCGACCAGCTGACCGGCACTTCGGATATCTGGTCCTTGATCACCAACCAAGTCGAGCCCCAGATCAGCGAGATCAGGACAAAGGGGATCATGATGCGGGGGCTGAACAGGCTGGGTTCAGTGCTCTCTTCTTCACTCACAATGCGGCAATCGCTTTGGCGAGCGGGCGGATATCGTCGGCGCTCTGGTTCCAGCTGGTGACCAGCCGCGCCTGCCCCTCGCCCCAGTCGTAAAAGTCAAAGCTGCTGGCCCGCAACTGAGCGGCTTCGTCGGCGGAGAGCCGGATGAAAATCTCGTTCGCCTCAACCGGATAGAGCAGCCGGTCACCGGCGGCTTCAGCGATGATCCGGGCCCCGCCATTGGCGGCGCGGGCATTGTCCAGCCACAGATCGTCTTCGAGCATCGCGAGAATCTGTGCCGCGAGGAAGCGGCCCTTGGACTGCAGATGGCCAGCGCGCTTGCGGCGATAGCGGGTGTCCGCGGCCAGCTTGCTATCAAAGAAGATCAGCGCCTCGGCGCTCATCCCGCCATTTTTGACGAAACCGAAGCTGAGCGCGTCAACCCCGGCCTTCCAGGTCAGTTCCGCCGGCGAACAGCCGAGCGTGGCCACGGCATTGGCAAAGCGGGCACCATCCATATGCAGGCCAAGGCCGCGCGCCCTGCAGACTTCCGACAGTCCGGCGACTTCGTCGGGACGGTAGACCAGACCATATTCGCTGGCATTGGTGATCGAGACGGCAGCCGGCTGGACCTGATGGACATCGTCGCGGATCGCCGCGCAATGAGCTTCCACCGTTTCCGGCGCCAGCTTGGCCCCTTCGCCGTCGAGCAGCATCAGCTTGGCACCGCCGGTGAAGAAACCGGGTGCGCCGGCTTCATCCTGCTCGATATGGGCTTCCCTGTGGCAGATCACGCCCTTGTGCGCCGGGCATAGCGCAGCGAGCGCCAGACAATTGGCGGCCGTGCCGGTCGCCACCCAGAGCGCCTCGACATCGGTTTCGAACAGGGCGGCAAAGGCAGCGTTGAGCTGCGCGCTCAGCGCGTCGCCGTCATAGGCGGTATCCGGCACATTGGCCGCTGTCATCGCTTGCAGCAATCTGGGGTGGACCGAGGCCGCATTGTCAGAGAAAAATCGCATCGGCAGCGCATGGATCAAGCCCCGCGGCGCGTCAAGATGGCTAAGTTGAGAAGCCAGTGACGGGAATAAAAGAAAGCCGGTCGCGGAGTCCGCCTGGCAAACCGAGGCTAACGGTCGCCTTCTGCAGCTTTTCGTGCAAGCCGGTCGGCGCGTCTGCGTTGCTTTTTTTCGAGAATTTTCCGGCTCGCTTCGTCGAGCAGCACGGTATCCGCCATTACCGCACCCCGCTGGCCAATCGGCCGGTCTGCCCCCAGGGTCGAATCCTGAAAGGTCTGCCGCTCGGTTTCGGCGTTTATTTCAGCCCCGATCAGCACCGAATAAGCCGACAGAAACAGCCACATCAGGAAAATCACCACTGCGGCCAGGGATCCGTAAGTCGCGTTATAATCACTGACATTGGCGGCATAATAGCCAAAGCCGATGGTGATCCCGAGCCATAACACGGTCGCCACAACCGATCCGAGCGACAGCCAGCGCCATTTCGCCGGACGACGGTCGGGAGCATAGCGAAAGAACAGGCCAAAGGTCAGGCTGACCAGAAATCCTGCCGTGATCCAGGTTATGATTTTCAGGAATATCAGCACATTGTCGCCGAGATAGCCCTGCAGGAAGTTGCTGATATAGGTGAAGACAGAGATCGCCGACAGGCCGATAATGGCGACGACCGCCATGCCGATCGTAATTTGCGCGCCGACCCAGGTGGTCATGAATATATTGCGCGATTCATGCTCCTCGTAGATGATATTCAGCGCCTTCATCATCGCGTTGGCCGCCCGCATGGCGCCATAGGTTGAGACCAGCAGCGCCAGGGCAAGGCCGAATCCCTTCGCAGCCTTGCTGGTGCTGACAATCGACAGCAACTGTTCCCGCAAAATGGTCAGCACGGCGTCGGGCAGGATGCCGGACACCTGCTCGATACTGGCGGCAACCGTGTTGGGATCACCGATCAGCCCGTAGAGCAGCGCGATCACAGCGATCAGCGGGACAAAGGCAAGAAAGGCGAAAAACGCAACCCCGGCGGCGAGCAACGGCAGATTGTGAAAGTCGTTCATCACATAGAGGCGCTTGAGCACCGCCCACCATGCCCTGGGCGGAAAATGCAGCGGCGTACGGGCGCTGGCCCCTGGCGTAGCGGCCTCGATATCATCCAGTTCACGATCTTCATCATGCTGCGGTTGGTGACTGGATTCAGCGGTCATTGGCGGTTTTTTCACTGGTTTCGGCCAAATGCTCGTCCTCTATCGCGGATTGCATGATCTTGTCCGCTTCGCGCCCTTCGGACAATTTCTGGTCGACGCCAGCTTCGATCTCGCTGGCCGCTTCGTTCAGTTTCTCGAGATTATCCTGATATTTTTCATCAAAATCCTTCTCGCATCCGCCGAGCGAGAACAGGGAGACTGTCAAGACAATGGTCCGCAAGCGCATCAATAATCTTTCCGGTAGCGCACATTCACGTTCGAGCCGCCGAAGCTGCCCACCGAACTCAGCACAGACAAGGCCGGGGTCAGGCTGATTTCGATCTGGGTTGCCGTATAGCCGCGGGCATCGGTGACAATTTCCACATAGACATCATTGGAAATATATTGACCGGCGGCGATTGAGGTGCCCCGCCCGGTATCCTTGTCGGCCCCCAGTATCCGGAGACGATCGATGCCGACGGATGACTGGAGCACGCCAAGAGGATTGAGCCCCCCGCCGCCGCCGCGCAGACCGTTGAGAGACGAGGCCAGCTGTACGGCCTGGATCGGGGTAAGTTCGCCGATCGAGTTGCCGAACAGGATCCGCGCCATGATCTCGTCCTGCGGCAGACTGGGCGTGGAGCTGAATGCAATTTCGGGATTCTCCGCGCTGCCAGTGATATTGACATTGATATTGACGTCATCCGCCTCGCCGCTGGCCACGAGCCGCAATGTCGGGTTGGTCATCGAGTTGCCGTCGAAGCGCAGACGCCCGGACTGCAGATCAAACGACCGCCCGGCGAAACCCAGCGTTCCCCGGATCAGGTCGATTCCGCCGGTCAATATCGGCGCGCCCGTCGTCCCGCGTATCTTGATATCGGCGGACCATTCGGAATCGAGGCCCATGCCGCTGACATAGATTTGATTGTCAGCGACGAGATCAATATCCAGCTTCCAGTTGCTCGGCACTCCTCTGATCGGATCGGCATCGCCGGTAATCTTCTTGCGGCCGAGAGCGGGCTTGCGCCGAACGCCGGTCAATGTCGCAACCTTGGTCGAACCTTCATAGACAATTTTATAGCGCGTTTCCGGGAGACGAATGCGGCCGCGAATGGTCGCGGGCGTTGTCGCACTGTTGACCAGCTGGATATCGCCGGTTGCCGACGCGGCCAGGTCATGCCCCTTCGCGAGGGTCGCATTGTCAAGATTGAGAGCCAACTGGAGCGGATAGCCCTTGTCGGAGCTGAGCGAGACAAAGCCTTCACCACGGATCGTACCGTCGCCGGCATTGGCCGTAAGTTCGGTGACTTCCAGCCGGTCATTGGTAAACTCGCCCCGTATTTTCATATTGGTCAGACGCGTGCCGTAGGTGTTATTTTCATAGATCAGGTTATTGGCCCGAACGACGCCGGTCAGTACCGGTTTCTGGACCCGGCCCGAGAAATCAGCCGCCACACCGATGGCGCCCTTCAAATCCTGATCCGGCAAGGCAGCGAGAGAGAACAGCGTGCTGGCCGGGCCATTGTAGCGGATACCGCCGGACAAGGGGGCGGCAAGCAGTCTAGTGGTCCAGGTGCCAGCGCCGGGCGGCAGCGGGGTCAGATTGACCTGCATCCGTCCGATGGCCGCTCCCCGGCGGCGAACGATGGCACGCGCATTGCCTCCATCGGGCAGCAACCGTCCAACCAGATGGAGATCGACGGGCTGCGAGACCGAGGCCAGGCTGGTACGGGTAAAATCGTCGATCCGCAGCCGGGCGTCCGCTTCCGGGAACGCAGCCGGCGAGCTTTGTGTAAAATCAAGGCTGCCGGTGGCCGTTCCGCCAAGCCCAAGCCCTGGCATCATCGGATTGATCAGCGCCAGATTGACATCCTGCAGCCGGCTCTGGATATTCAGTCCGCGTCCATAATCGCCTGCCAGCTGGATGCTGCCCTTCGAAAGATCGATGGTGGTCGGAAGCAATTTATACTGGTTATTATCGGGAATGATCCGTGCGGCGTTACGGGTTTTGAACGACACCCCGTTGGCGCGCCCGTCAAGCGCCACGCGCCAAAGCTTCGGATCAAGAATGGCATTGGCGGCAAAGCGGAACGGAAATTTGTTGCGGCCCTCGGCCATGATCTTCGCCGTGCCCTGCCCGCCGCGATAATCGATTTTCGCTCGCGCGGCCGCGATCTGCAATTCCCGCATTTCCAAGCCCTGGACCTGGACATCGGCGACAACCTGCGGCTGGTCGAACATAATGATGTCGGCGTCGATGATCGCGCGCTGGATTGCGAGACCGGCTGGTCCCGGCAAGACCGTATCGACAGCAGTTGCGTCGATAACGGCCCGTTGCTTGCCACTATAGTCGCTCAGCATCACATCGCCGTTCACACCCGAGCCGTTGGCCGCCAGCTGTCCGGCGAACGGCCCTGCCGCAGTTTGCCTGATCCGGCCGGTCAGGCCGACACCAGCAAACCGGGTTCCGGAATTGACATCGACTGTCAGCGGCCCGCTACCGGCCAGAATATCCACATCAGCGTCGAACGGCCCGTAATCACTCTCGCCATCGGCGACCACGGCATAGCCTTTGGCATTGCCCCGGATGGTGGCAACCAAGTTGGCCATGCCAATTCCAAGACCGGGCCGGGCTGCCGCGACCGTCGCGACCGGCCGGGCGACGGTGCCGCCGACCTTGACGCCGATCGGACCATATTGATCGGACATGCCCTTGGCGGCGAAATCAATACGGCCAGACGGAGCATAGCTGCCGCTGCCCTGGGTCAGCCGGAAGGACGGCGCGGCGACGTTCAGGCTCTTGATCCGTGCCACCCCGTTGCTGCCATAGGATATGTCGGCGACGATCAGGCTGTTGCCGCCCAGAAATTCCCGCGCGCCGTCGTTGAATATCTGGCTGGAACGGGCGCGAACCGTCCCGGTCAGCGCGAATGCTCCGTTGCTGCCGGATTTCAAATCGATGTTGCTGTCGATATTGAAGACACCCACGCTCTCCACGCGATAGCCGTTGATCCGGCCGTTGAGTCCGCCAGTATAGGTTCCTTCGTTCAGATCGGCGAGGACCACTGCGGTGGCATCAATCCGGTCGGAATTGATCTTGAGATTATCGGACAATAGCCGGCCATCGGCGAAGGCGAAATCACCGTCGAGCCGCACATTGGTCAGCAAGGACCCGATGCCCTCATTCAGGCCCGCGATCCGCTGCGCTCGCGCCTGTAGCGGGATCCGCCATTGCTCCTCGTCCATTTCTGCCCGGCCGCTGGCCCGCAGGCCGATCACGCTGGTCTCGTCAAAGCCGATGCGCGCCGCGTTCAGCGCATATTCGATCGTCGGAGATGCGAATTTGCCGTTCAAAACCACGTTCGCGGCAATGCCCGCACCGCTGAGATTGGTGGCGATGACCGATGGCTTGAGCAAGCGAAAGTCGACGGAGAGATCGCGCATGCTGTTGTTGCCGAGATCGACAAGGCCTTTGGTCGCCAGCGCGAAATTGTCACTTCCCACCTGGCCCCTGATATTGAATTTTCGCTCTGCGCCCGCAGCGGTAAAGTCGATATTGGTGACAGGTTCCAGCATATTGCGGCTCGGGCCGGACAGAAACAGTCCGGGCCGCGCATCGCCGCGCACCGTGAAAGTGCCGTTGCGGGCCGCGATTGCCACGTCGGCCAGCATTTCTTCGCCGCTTTTGCCGGTGAGCGCTCCGTCCCATTTCGTCCAGTCACCCTTGCCGTCCAGCGACAGGGTCATCGGCTGCGCGGTCCCCGACAGCCCGGCGATCAGCCCGTTGGCGGGCGCATCCAGATCCAATGCTATGGCGAGAATATTCTGATCAGGAACAGCATTGATCTTGAAGGCAAGCCGGTCGCCACCAGCCACATCGGGCGCGACAATCGCTCGCAAATTGCCGTTCAATATCGCCCGGGCGTCCGCTATTTTCACATCCGTAGCTATGCTGACCAAATGCCTTTCGCCGGTGACGGCCTTGGCAATATCAAGTTCACCGATTTCCAGTTTCCCGATATCGATATCGAGATCGGGCAGCAGGGGCCCTTCGGACGGGGTGGGCAGAAGTTCGGGCATGCGCAGAAATTCCGCCTTGGGCACGATCAGCGAGCGAATATCTACATGGCTTCCGATAAAGGCCAAGGGTCGCCAGTCCATTTCGACTGTCTCTGCGGTTGCGAAAACGCCTTTGGGATCCCGTATTTTGAGATCGACAATTTTCATCTGGCCATAAATCGAGCCATCGATCCGGCCGACTTCGAACTGCATGCCATTTTCAAGCTGAAACGCTTCGATCTGCTTTTCAACGAAGCGGTGACCGCTGCTGCTGTCGAGCCAGAAATAGCCCGTTGTCACCAGAACCAGCAGAAGCGCAACCAGCGCGCCCAGACCGATGACAAATTTATTCTCCCATAAACCGGGCGAGCGGGCAGCTGTCATGGTTTCGGACTCCGCCATCAGAATGCCTGACCGATCGAGATATATATCGATACCCGCGATTCGCCGGGCTGGCGGTTGATCGGGGTTGCCACGTCGAGCCGGAGCGGACCGAAATTGGTATAAAAGCGCCCGCCAAGGCCGACGCCGTAGCGCAAATTGTCAAATCCCGGCGTCGAGCTGGTATAGACCTGCCCCGCATCGACGAAGCCGACGACACCATAGTCGCCGAAACGATAGCGTATTTCCGCTGCGCCCTCGACCAGACTGCGTCCGCCAATCGGGCGATCCTCGGGATCTTTCGGCCCCAGTTCCTGATAGCCGAAACCGCGCACCGATCCGCCGCCACCGGCATAATAGCGGCGCGACGGCGCAATCAATTCGCGATCGGCACCGGCAATCGAACCGACCCGCGCGCGCCCGGCCAGAATGATGCCGTCGCCGACCTGATAATAAGCCGTGCCTTCCAGCAGGCCCCGCCCGTAAAACTGCTCGCCGCTGCCCAGCGACGCTTCGGGAGACAGTTTGGCCGACAAACGGAAACCTTCGGTGGGGTCGAGGAGATTGTCGGTGGTGTCAAAAGTGACCTGTCCCGGCAGGGCCGCGACATAGAAAGTGCGCCGGTCGCGGCTGCCGGTGGCAAAATTGAAATCCTGTTCGTTGGTGCCGAGAATTTCGAAGCCATAGCTGTAGGTTAGCCGCTTTTGCCAGATCGGCGTGCTGTCATAGGAAATCCGTCCGGCCAGCTTTCCGGTAAAGGCTTCATAGGCTTCGAAATCGCTGTGCAGCGCGGATATGCCCAGCTCCACAGTCCTGTCGCGCCGACCGGCGTTGCTGCGGCGGAAGGTCAACGCTGCACCCTGTTCCTGGGTTCCGGCAACCGCGCTGCCGATCAGCGCGCCTTCCGGCGGGAACAGGTTGCGATGCGTCCAGCTGCCTTCCAGGCGAAAACCCTGCCCGGTACCATAGCCGGCGCTGCCGGCGAGGGTGCGGGGCGGGCCCGCCTCCTGGTCGACATTGACCGTTGCATATTCGGTACCGTCCGGCGCCAGTTCTCCGCTCGGCGAGGGCTTGACCGATACGATCGAGAACAGGCCGGTGGCGACCAGAGCCTTGCGCAGATCATCGACCATCCGGCTGTCATACAGCTCGCCTTTTTCAAAGCGGGTCAGCACCTTGATATGATCCGCATCAAAGGCAGTGGTGCCGGTGGTGACAATATCGCCATAGCTGCTGCGCGGCCCGGTTTCGACCGGCAGCGTATAATCGCCGGTGCCGGTTTCGGGGTCGAGCAGAATATCGCGCTGCCCGGTCTGGGCAAAGGGATAGCCTTCCTGCGGCAGGACAACGGCGATATTGGCCTCGGCCGCAAGAACCCGCTCGGCAACGATCGGTTCGCCCGTTGCCGGGACAAAATTCTTCTCGATCAGATCTGCCGGAACCACCGGGCCGGCATCGAACATGATCGTACCAAAATCGTAGCGCTGGCCAGGTGTAACCTTGAGCACGACGACCAGCTTGTCGCCTTCGGCCTGCGGCGGTTCGACCACGCCATCGACCGAGGCATCGAAAAAGCCCTGACCGGACATGATGTCCAGAAGCAATTGCTGGTCTTCGCCCAGGCGTGCGGAGACCATCGCACCGTTGGCGGCCTTGCCGTCGCCGTCTTCCAGCGCCGACAGGTCCGCAAATCGCGAGCGGATGTCGGCTGCGCTGATCGGGCGTATCTGCGATTTGCCACTGTCATCCAGAGAGTCCAGGCCGTCGATCCGGTAGTCATAGCGCAGAGTCGATGTCTGCGCACTGTCGTCGGCTTCGGTATATTGGCTCTCATCGAACGGTTCGACGTCAAACCGGTCGATCGGTGTCAGGGGATCATCGATTTCGGGATCATTGACCGGTGCGTCCGCGATCAACTCCTGCGGATCACCATCCTGCAGCTCCGGCAAGTCCGCGACGCCGTCCTCGGCATCTTCCTGGCGCGCTTCGCGCTCCAGTCTTTGCTGTTCGGCATCCCAGTCGGCCACGCTGCCCATGGCCGCATCCGGACGGTCATCAATCGCCGGAATGGTCGCATCAAATTCCGAATCCTCGATAATAGGTTCACGGGGGTCCTGCGCGGTCTGCGCGGCATCTGCATCTTGTGCAAAGGCAGGATTCAGCCCGGCACTGCCCAGCGAAAAAACTGCTGCGACAGTTCCTAAAATCGTTCCGTTATTCATTCTGGTCCAGCATCTACCCGCATGCATTGAAAGATGATATGCCTTGTTTGCCGGATCAAACCGATCAGCGCGCCGATCTACCCTGCTCACAACGTCAGAAGCCATACCCCCGAGATTATCATTTGGTTCCCGTTAATTGACAACGAGCGAAAATGTCGGGGAAGGCAATTGCTTTGCCAGAGGGATGGTGGACAGGATAGGATTCGAACCTATGTACGCTTACGCGGGCAGATTTACAGTCTGCTGCCTTTAACCACTCGGCCACCTGTCCATCCGGGTATCCAAGGCCGCCATCGGCGACAAGAGCGGCTCAATGACGAAGGCAGGGCAAACTGTCAATGCCGCCCTTGCAAATTGATTGAAAAAAAGGGCTGTCCGCGGGTGGCATAGCGGCTAGAGGGGGAAAATGGCACGCAAAAACAAATCCATCAAGAAAACCGGCGGCGGTCTCAAATTCTGGGGCCGACATGCGATCGAGGCAGCGCTCGACAATCCCAACCGGGTGATCAAGAAGATATCGATCACCCGCGAGGCGCTGGCAACGCTTGAAATTCCGTCGGATATCGCCGTCGTGATCAGCGATGTCGCCGATCTTGGCCGGGTCATTCCGCGCGACGCACCG
Source organism: Parasphingorhabdus sp. (assembly GCA_030373505.1). GTDB lineage: Bacteria > Pseudomonadota > Alphaproteobacteria > Sphingomonadales > Sphingomonadaceae > Parasphingorhabdus. The sequence goes on along the minus strand of JAUCYS010000012.1, from coordinate 77,136 downwards.
CATCAGGGCATGGTCGCCGATGTTGATCCCCTGCCCGATATCTGGCTCGGCGAGATCCTGGAGCAACAGTCTGACCGGCCGCTGCTGCTGCTCGACCAGGTCACCGACCCGCATAATGTCGGCGCGATCCTGCGCTCCGCCGCTGCCTTTGATGCCGCCGCGATCATCACCCAGGACCGCCATGCACCGCCGGAGTCCGGCGTGCTGGCCAAGTCCGCCTCGGGCGCGCTGGAAATCGTGCCCTGGGTCCGGGTGGTCAACCTGTCGCGCGCACTCGATGAAATTGCCGAGGCCGGCTATTGGCGGATCGGACTGGACGGCGATGCCAGCGATGAACTGGAAGGCGCGATGGGCACCGGCAAGCTGGCGCTGGTCATGGGGGCGGAAGGCGAAGGGCTGCGGCAGAATGTTTCCGCCCATTGCGACGCGCTGGCCCGCCTGCCGATGAGCCCGCGGATGGAAAGCCTGAATGTTTCCAATGCCGCTGCGATTGCCCTATATGCGGAGTATACCAGAAAACGGGGGGAATAGCCGTGGGAATCTATTGGAAATGGGCGCTGGCACTGGTCACGCCAATGCTGCTGGCAGGCTGCCTGCTGATTCCGGGAAAGTTTGAATCGCAATTGCGGCTGATGAACGACGGAACCTACAGCTTTACCTATGCCGGCCAGATGCAAATGGCCGAAGGCGATGACAATCCGATGTCCTCGCCATCCGGCTTGGCCGGGGACGAGGCCGACAGCGGCGACGCGGCGAATGACACACAGAGAAACAGTGCCCTGAGCGCGATGTTCGGCGGAGCGGTGCCGGGCGATGATGAAGGCATGAGAAAATTCGCCGAACAGCTCGCCAAATATGACGGCTGGAACAAGGTCGAATATATGGGCGACAATCTGTTCGAGGTGGAATATGCGGTCAGCGGCCGGTTCGACCAGATGTTCGCTTTTCCGACCATTCCCGGCGCGACCATGCAATTTCCGTTCGTCCAGATCATCCGGCGCAGTGGCGGCGAGCTGGAAGTGCTGACTCCAGCGATGGCCGGTCCGGGCGGTCTGGCGGGCGCGATGGGGCCAATGCCGATGGGCGGCGAGGCTGACAAACCAAAGATGCAGCCGATCGACGGGACGTTCACCATCGTCACCGACGGTGAGGTTCTGGGCAATAATAGCGAGGATGGCCTGACTCTCGATGGTGCGACCAAGACCATGCGCTGGCAGGTCGATGGCAAGAGCGGTCCCGACGGCAGCCCGCGGGCGATCGTGAAGCTGGCGAAATAGAAGCGAGGCATACGACCGCTTCGCCCTTCGAGACAGTTTCCAAAGTTCGTCAAACTTGGGGCCCATGAGCGGTTTTGCGCGCCCGGCTGGGGCGAGAGGGCGTATTGGCCTCGCACGAAGCCACGAAGGCACGAAGCGGAAGACGCAAAGGCAATATGTAGGTTCTTCGATCCTTGGTGGCTTTGTGTTTTCGTGCGAACCAATATTTTCTGAAAGTTCGCGACAGGCTTTACAAAAACGCATGTTTTTAATTTTTGTGACCTTTGCCCCAAACCCGCAGATTTCCTGCCTTTTCTGGACGCCAGCCGGATGCCGAGTGTGACCTTTCGGCAAAACTGAAAAAGGCCGCTCATTCATGCGAACAGCTTATTCAAATTATCAAAGAGCCTATCCCACGCCTTCGGCGCGAGTGGGAGGGATATTAAACAAATGCCTTGGGTGTAGGACAGCGTTTTTTTGGGACTGTGGCAACTGTCACCGCAAAGGGCTTATTTCCACGTCCCGCTGTCGCTCCGGCTTGTTGAGGTGACAGCAGGAGATGGGCCCCTGCTTTCGCAGGGGCACAGAAATTCAGTCTTCTTCGGCGATCCGGACCTTCAGGCCATCGAGTTCGTCCGAAACTTCGATCTGGCAGCTGAGGCGGGAAAACTCGTCGCGGTGATCGCTGCTTTCGAGCAGATCATCCTCGTCTTCGCTCATTTCCGGCAGCTTTTCTTTCCAGGCGGCATCGACATGGACGTGACAGGTCGCGCAGGAGCAGCAGCCGCCGCACAGCGCCAGCAGCTCGTCAAAGCCGTTGTCGCGAATCGCTTCCATGACGCTGATTCCCGCATCGACGGAAACCGCTTTTTCTTCGCCATCGCGGCCGGTTACATGAATCGTTGGCATAGCTACCCCTAACTGACTGTTATTTGAAAATCCCGCACGCTATGTCTGGACCGCCAAAAAGAATCAAGGGCCGAAAAGGCGACAGGAATCCAATGGGCCTATCAAAAGAAAGGATCAAAGCCGGGCTGGACCATGTCAGTGCTGTCGAGCCCAGACTGGCAGCGGCCATTGCCCGGTCCGGCTATCCGGAGCCGCGCATCCGTCCGGCAGGCTATGAGACCCTGCTCCGCACCATTGTCGGCCAGCAGGTCAGCGTGGCCTCTGCCGCAGCCGTCTGGAACAAGCTGGAAGCGCGGCTCGGCGAAAGCTGCCCGGCGGAAGCGCTGATCGCCACCGAATTTGACGAACTGCGCGCCTGCGGGCTGTCGCGCCAGAAACAGGGCTATGCCAGAAGTCTGGCCGAGCTGATCCTGTCCGGCGGTCTCGATCTCGACCATCTGCCGGAAGATGACGAGGAAGCGATCGCGCTGCTGACGCAGATCAAGGGGATCGGTCGCTGGTCGGCGGAAATCTACCTGCTGTTCGCCGAGGGCCGCCCCGATATCTGGCCGGCCGGCGATCTGGCGATCCAGGTCGGTGTCGGCAATTTTCTGGGGCTGGCGGAACGGCCGTCCGAAAAGGATGTGCGGCAGATGGCCGAGGCCTGGTCGCCGCATCGCGGGGCCGTGGCGATCTTCACCTGGCACCATTATCATGTGATGGTGATGTAGCTGGATTGACCGCCGTCATTGCGAGGAGCCGAAGGCGACGCGGCAATCCAGAGCGTCTATCCACGGTCGCGGGTGGCTGCCGCTCTTGATTGCTTCGCTGCGCTCGCAATGACGGTCGTCTGACAGCGCGGCCCCCTCTCCCCTCTAAGTCTTTAGAGATCGAGCGGGTGGTTCCACCAGGCGGTGTCGGTAAAGGCGCGCATGTCGAGCTCGAAGGTCCAGGCCGAACGGTGCTGGTGAGCGATGTGGAAATAGGTGTCGGCGATCGCTGACGGCTCCATGATCTCGTCCTTGCCATTGGACTTGGCTTCCCGCAATTTGGCGAAACGCTCCGGCCCGAGCAGCTTGCCCAGCGTATCCGGCGCGTTGACCGCGCTGTCGATCAGAATATGGGCGATATGGATATTCTGCGAGCCGAATTCGGCGTTGAGCGTCTGGCAGAGCATTCTTCGCCCGCCCATGGCAGCGGCATGGCTGTGCTGTCCGGCATTGCCGCGCATCGCCGAAGTGGCGGAGGTCACCAGCAGGGCGCCGCCGCCGCGCTCCGCCATCTTCGGAAACAGTTTCTGCGCCACCCGGAACAGACCGAGAGTACCCATCTGCCAGCCCAGTTCGAAGGTCTTGAGCGGTGTATCGGCCAGCGAGCGGTTGCCGATCTGCGCGCCGAGATTATAGACGAGGATGTTGATCGGCCCGATATCGGCCTCGACCTCGTCGATCAGTTTTTCGATTGCGCCCTCGTCCACCGCATTGAGCAGATGACCCGACGCCTGACCGCCAGCAGCCTCGATTTCGGAGACCATTTGATCGAGACCCTGCTGGTCACTGCGGCGGCACAGCGCCGCGTGATAGCCCTCGGCGGCGAAGCGCTTGCCGACATGGCCGCCAATCCCCGCGCCAGCGCCGATTATCATGCAAACATCGGTCATGGGCGCTGTCTTTCGCTGATCACTTGAGAAAGGGGTTGAGCCGCATCACCTCTTCCATGAACGACCGGGGTTTTTTCCAGTTGGCGGTTTTCAAATTGGTCCTGAGGTCCAGCGTCTTGATCGCATCATTGATGAAATGGACACAGTTGCGCTTGTTGAGACTGTAGCTTTTCTGAGGGATTGCCTGCCATTTCTGCACCACACCCATCAGCTCGCGATATTTCCGGTCATCGACCTTGACGGTAAAATGCGGATTGCTGCTGGCGATATAGTCGGCCGACGGTGCCTTCACATGACCGTTGACCGAACCGAACAATATCGTCGGCGAGACGTTGACGGCGGTAAAACCGAAGGCGGTATCGACCTTCTTGCCATCGGAAGTCTCTCCCTTGGCGACGAAGAAGGCGTGGGGGAAATTCTTGCCGAAATCGTGCGAATAGAAAGTCACCGCCACCTCTGCCCGGGCCGTCACCGAAAAGCTGGCCGTCATCAGCAGCATGGCCAGACCGGCGATTCTCAATATATATGCAAATCCAGATTTCACGGTCGTTCCTTCACCTTTCCATCGAGCCAGAGCGCGGCCTGTTTGGGAGTTTTCTTGTCGTCCTTGCGATCGACCATATAATTGGCTTCGCGCATATTTGCCACCGTGATTGCGCCGGTCAGGGGTTTCAGGGCTGCCACGAATTTATCGTCAGCGCTGCGTTTGGGCGCAAGCAGCAGGATCGCCTCATAGGATGGCACCGCGCCCTTGCTGTCCTCCAGCACGACAAAATTGTTCGCCGCGATCCGGCCATCGGAGGAAAAGGCGGAGATCACGTCGACCTCGCCGCTGGCCAGAGCCGGATACATGAAGGTCGGGCTGAAGGCGCGCGCATCCTTGAAGCGGATCGGATAGGCATCCTGCACCATTCGCCATTCGGGCCGTTCGAGAAATTCCACATCGGTGCCGAAATTGAAATCGCTCGACACCCGGGCCAGATCATCGAGGGTTTTGAGAGACTTTTGCCGGGCGTCTTGCGGACGGACGGCGAAGGCATAGCTGTTTTCGAAGCCCAGCGCACCGAGCATCGTGACTCCATGACTGGCCTTTGTCCATTCAGCGATTGTGTCGAGCATCGCCGCCTTCGGCTGGCTGTCGGTGCGCTGCATCTGGTTGGTCCAGATCGTCCCGGAATAGTCAACATAGACGTCGATATCGCCCTCTGCCAGCGCCTGATAGACCACTGCCGACCCGAGGCCGTCCCGGTAGCGGACAGCATAGCCTGCGTCCTCGAGCCGCGAGCCGATCAGCCGGGCAAGGATGAACTGTTCGGAAAAACTCTTCGCTCCGATCACGACGATATTGTCGCGCGCGATCAGCAGCGGCAGCGTCGCAATGGCGAGGCCGGCGGCGAGGATGACCGTACCCGCCCAGCCCCACAGACGGCGGCGTTCGCGGATGCCCCGCTCGATCAGCCCGAGCGAGAAATCGACCGTGATTGCGAGCGCCGCAGATACCAGGCAGCCCGCCAGCACCAGCGTCCAGTTCTGGGTCTGCAGCCCGGCAAAGATCAGGTCGCCCAGACTGGGCTGGCCGACCGTCGTCGACAGGGTGGCCGCACCGATGGTCCAGACCGCCGCGGTGCGAATGCCGGCCATTATCGTCGGCGCGGCCAGCGGCGCCTCAACATGGCGCAGCTTCTGCCAGCTGGTCATGCCCAGGCCATCGGCCGCTTCCGCCACCGCCGGATCGACGCCGGTCAGGCCGGTTACGGCGTTGCGCAGGATCGGCAGCAGCGCGTAAAGAGTCAGCGCGAGCAGCGCCGGCAGAAAGCCGAAGGCGGAAATGCCGCCGCCGATCAGCGCCGAGACGCCGAGCAGCAAGGGATAGAAAAGCGCCAGCAGCGCGAGACCGGGGATGGTCTGGATCAGGCTGGCAGCGGCGAGCGCGACAGCGGCAATTTTCGGGGATCGCGCTGCCCAGATCGCCAGCGGCAGGCACAGGACCATCGCCAGCAGCAGCGCGGAAAAGCTGAGCTGTACATGCGCCGCGAGCAGTTCCGGCACGCGGGCGAGCGCCTGGCCCCAGTCTTCCCTCACGCTTGCTTGCCCAGAGCGATCAGATGGGCGGCCTGGGCGCGGGGAATGGCGACAAGCGCTTCGGCTTCCGCCCCGACATCGCCCGACAGAAGTTCGGCGGGGGTGGCGTCCGCCCGGATTCGGCCACCCTCCATCACCAGGATGCGGTCGGCCAGATAGAGCGCTTCGGCCATGTCGTGGGTGACGATGATGGTGGTCAGCCCCAGCCGTTCATGCAGCGCCTTGTACTGGCCGGTCAGATTGTCTCGGGTCACCGGATCGAGCGCCCCGAACGGCTCGTCCATCAGCATCAGGCCGGGGCGCGTCGCCAGCGCGCGAGCGACGCCGACCCGCTGCTGCTGGCCGCCGCTGAGCTGATCCGGCATGCGGGTTGCCATATCCTGCGGCAGTTCGACGAGATCGAGCAGCTCGGCCACCCGGGCATTGCGGTCCTCTTTCTCCCCGGCGAGTTCCAGCCCGATGGCGATATTGCGGGCAATGGTCATATGCGGGAAGAGGCCGATATTCTGGAACACATAGCCGATCCGGCGGCGCAGGACATGGGGGTCGATCGAATCGATCGCCTCATCGCCGATCCGGATGGTGCCGCTGGTCGGCTCGACCAGCCGGTTGATCATCTTGAGCAGAGTCGATTTTCCCGAGCCCGACAGGCCCACCAATGCGACCAGCGAACCGGCAGCGATTTCCAGCGAAACCGAATCGACCGCGCGAAGCGCGCCGTAATGACGGCTCAGCTGGTGCAGGCTGAGGGAAGGACCGGAGACAGGCATTGGAGATATAGTGACGCGCTTTGCCGTGCATGTCCAATCCCACTTGACGCCCGTCGCAAAAACGGGTCGAATGAACATCAATGTTAATAAGGAGGCAGGAGCGGATCATGGGCTACCAAAGCGGGCAGAAGACAATTTTCATCACCGGCGGCGCATCCGGCCTGGGCCGGGAAGTGGGTCGCTATTTCGCCGATAAGGGCTGGTTTGTTGGCATTGCCGACGTGAACGAGAAAGGCATGACGGAAACGGCCTCGCTTCTGCCCGAGGGCCAGAGCTCGGTGCACCGGCTGGACGTCACCGACCGGGCGCAATGGAAACAGGCGGTCTCCGCATTTGGCGAGGTCACCGGCGGCAATATGCATGTGCTGTTCAACAATGCCGGCATTGGCGAAGGCGGTCCGATCCAGGAGATGACCGACGAAGCCATCGACCGGATGATCGCGATCAATCTGACCGGCGTGATCAGCGGCACCCGTGCCTGTTTCGAGATGCTGAAGAGCACGCCCGACAGCTGCGTGCTCTATACCGCCTCGGCAGCGGGTATTTACGGCGTGGCCGACCTCAGCGTCTACAGCGCGACCAAATTCGCGGTGCGCGGTCTTGCCGAATCGCATGATATCGAATTCCGCAAATATGGCATCAAGTCGCGCTCGCTGATGCCCGGATTCATCGATACCAATATCATTTCCGAAGTGGTCGAGGGCACGAACCAGAGCGGCAAGGAACGGCTGGAAGCCGCCGGTGTCATGGTCAGCCCGGTGTCGATCATCGGGCCTGCCGCATGGCAGGCCGTGCACGGTGACAAGGTCCACACTCCGGTCAACAAGATGGCCAAGCAACTGGCCTTTGCCGCCCGCTGGATGCCGGGCCGGGTGCGCAAGCAGTCGGTCAGCCTGGCCAGCAATCTCGGCGACGTACTGGCCGGAGAGGAAGACAATAAGCGCTAGAGGCAGGTCTCGATGAGATCGGCCAGATCCAAATCCCGCTGCGACAGGCCACCATCGTCACCGGCGTCGTGGGTGGTGAGCGTGACTTCGACCTTGTTGTAGACATTGAACCATTCGGGATGATGGTCGGCCTTTTCCGCGTGCAAGGCGACGCGGGTCATGAAGGCAAAGGCTTCGGTGAAGTCACCGAATTTGAAGGACCGGCTGATCGCGTCGCGTTCCGGGTCATATTCCCAGCCCGCCAGCTTCTTCAGAGCCTTCTTGCGTTCGTCATTGGTCAGTTGCGCTACCATATTTCTTGCTCCTTGCTTGGCTTTCGCGCCAATTCGTGCCTTAAGTCTGTGCGATGAACGAGGGACAGTCAACCGGAAGCAGCAATCGGCTCTTCGCCGAGGCGCTGGGCTGCGTGCGCGGCGGACGGATATTGTTCCGGGGCCTCGGCTTTGCCCTTGAGCCGGGACAGGCCGGCCTGCTCACCGGTCCCAACGGGGTTGGCAAATCCAGCCTGCTTCGGCTGGTCGCCGGCCTGCTCCAGCCCTCTGCCGGCATCTGTACCGCACCCGAAACCAAGGCGCTATGCGACGACCGGCTGGCGCTGGACGAGCATCTGCCGCTCGAGCAGGCGCTGGGCTTCTGGGCGAGGCTGGACGGACAGAGCGAAGCGGCGGTCAGCGCAGCGATGGCGCGCGCCGGGCTCGGCCATCTGGCGGAGGTGCCGGTCCGCTATTTTTCCACCGGACAAAGGCAGCGGGCGCGGCTGGCGCGGACCTATCTGGCGGCCGCGACATTGTGGCTGCTCGACGAGCCCGCCAACGGGCTCGACAGCGATTCGGTGGCGCAGCTGGGATCAGCGTTGCAGGCCCATCTCGACGGTGGCGGCATCATTCTGGCGGCGAGCCATATTCCGCTGCCGATCGCCTTTGACCTGTCGCTGCAGCTGCAACCACTGGAAGAATTGGAAGCATGTTTGTGATCCGCGCGATCGCCACGATCATCTGGCGCGATGTGCGTCAAAGCTATGCCAGCGGCGGGACCTGGCTGCCGGTGATATTCTATCTGTCGGCGGCGACGCTGTTTCCCTTTGCGGTGGGACCGGACCGCGATCTGCTGCTGCAGACCGGCGGCGGGATATTGTGGATCGCGGCGCTGCTGGCGACGCTGCTGCCGCTTGACCGGCTGGTTCAGCCCGATCTGGAGAATGGCTTTCACGATCAGTTGATTGCACGCGGTTTTTCGGATGAAATCCTGGCTGCGGCGCGGCTCGTTTCGCACTGGCTTTCCTTTGGTCCGCCGCTGCTGTTCGCTGCCTTTCTGGCGAGCGGACTGATGGGTCTGGAAGGCGCTGCGCTGGGCACGCTGCTGGCCAGCCTGGCGATCGCGACCCCTGCCCTCGCCGGGCTGGCGGTGATGATCGCGGCGCTGACCGCCGGTCTGAAAGGCGCGGGCGCGCTCGGCGGACTGCTGCTGGTGCCGCTGGCGATTCCGCTGCTGATTTTCGGAGCCGGCAGCCTGTCGGCGCAGGGGAGCAGCGCGCTCATGTTTCTCGCCGCGATCTCGCTGCTGCTGGTCGCGATCACCCCCTTTGCCGCCGGTGCGGCGCTGAGCGCGCTGCGCGAATAGTCATCGGACTGTCAGGCGAATGAAGGCCTAGTCCGGATTGTCAGGCAGGGGATTTTCCCTGTAGAATTCGACCTGCATCTTCATCGGCCCAAGCAGCCTGACAAAATGCGGCGATTGCGGTGGAATGGGTGCAGGTTCATCCACTGTTACGCGCCGGCTGGAGGGCGGATCGATAAAGACGAGTTCGACCTCGCCCTCAAGCACCCGCAGCAGACCCCAGGTCCCGTCGCGGGTGCTGTGTTCGTTGCGCAGGGAATCCGGCAGGCTGTGCTCATCGAATATCGGTGACGCACCATAGGGCGCAACAGATTGCGAAACGCCGTTCATCGGACGAAGGCCCGGATGACGGCAAAGGCGCAGGCTAAGACCGCCACCAGGGCCAACGCCGCCAGCTCAAAGGTCCGGGCTTCGTGCGAGGGCCGGCGGTGACGAGGAAATTCCCGCATTTCGGCAGCGATTTCAGCGGCGACCGCCTGCCCGCCCTCGATCTGAAAATCCATCAGCATGACGGTTTCTCCTGTGGCTTGGAAACGGTTTTCAGGCCGTCGCGCTGGACCTTGATACCCATGAGCAGGCTGGCGGCGATCCGGTCGGCCGCCGCACGAAAAACCTCTGCGCGGCTTCGCCAGGGGCAACGCTGTCCAGCGTCCAGTTCCAGAGCAGCAGCCAGCGGTCGAAATGGACGGCATCAAGGCCACCAACGGCGATATGCTTGAGCATGGGATTGCCGCGAAACCGGCCGGACTCCAGCGTGACGGAGGCCCAGAAGTCCTTCATCCGGGCAAGATGCGGGGTCCAGTCCACGACATGGGATTCAAAGATCGGGCCAAGCAGGGCATCGTCGCGGACGGCACCGTAGAAGCGCTCGACCAGATCGGAAATAACGGCATCATTTATACCCAAGGCATGGGCCTGGGCGGTCTTTTTCGCCCGGGCGCGTTCGGCATAGCTGGCTTCGGTCATGATCGCGACTCCTTTAAGATGCATGTTGTATGCACTGTTTATGCCGCTTGGCAATTAAATGCAATATATGATATACATCTTTTATGAGATTATCCGTTCAGACCGACTATGCGCTGCGCACCCTGATGTATCTGGCCGCCCATGACGGCCAGCATTCGATCGCCGAAATTGCCCGGCAATATGGCATATCGAAAAACCATCTGATGAAGGTCGCCCAGCGACTGGCTGCGGAGGGCTTTGTCGAGAGTATCCGCGGGCGCAGCGGCGGGCTGATGCTCAACCAGCCCGCCGACACCATCAATGTCGGCCAGGTGGTCCGCAGGTTCGAGGAGTTCGGCGGCTTTGTCGAATGTTTCGATGCCCGGGGCAATGGCTGCGTTGTCACGCCGGTCTGCGGCCTGCGCCATGTTCTTGCCGACGGGATCGAATCCTTTCTGCGCCATCTGGACGGATTCACCCTTGCCGATCTGGTCGGGGACAAAGCAAAGTTTCGAGCGGTCTGGACCTAGGAGCAGCACCCTGCCCGCGGCGCCAGAAAATGTGCAAAAATCCGGGTCATTGCCACAAAAATCCTGTAACAGGCTGGCCATGTCCAATTCAAACGCCCTTCTGGTTGCCTTGCGCCAGATCAACCGAGCGATCGATTTGCAGTCGAAGAAGCTGGAGAAAGAAACCGGCCAGACGACGCCGCAACTGCTGCTGCTGAAGGAACTGGCGAAGCACGGCCGGTCAAAACCGTCGGTGATCGCCAAGTCGGTGCATCTGTCTCACGCCACGGTCACCTCGATTGTCGACCGGCTGGAAAAATCAGCCATGGTGACGCGCGAGCGAAGCGAGGATGACCGGCGGTCAGTGGAGATCGTTCTGACCGACAAGGGCCGGATCTGCATCGAAAATGCACCCGAACTGTTGCAGGAAGATTTTCTGATCGCCTTTTCGAAACTCGAACCCTGGGAGCAGAATCTGCTGATCTCCTCCGTGCAGCGCATCGCCGTGATGATGGACGCGAACCAGATCGAGTCCGCGCCGATCCTGGAGGTTGGCGAAATCTAGTCCCGGGTAATGACTTCGGTCATGTCCTCGTTCGACGGCAATTCCCAGGGCAGATGCCGGTCATCGAGCACGACCATATTCTTGTCGGTGATCAGCGTACCGCCGGTCTTGTAACCCAGCAGCTGCATCGCCGTCATGGTCGGGTTGCGAGCGAGAGCCATGGTTTCATCGGACGAGAAATTGGTCAGGCCGCGGGCCAGCTCGGTGCCGGATTCGCCGTAAATGTGGATGACATCGCCTTTGACATAGGGGCCCTGGATGGAGAGCACGTCTTCCCGACCGATATGGCGCGGCCCGGCCTTGAACGCTTCGGCGGTCTTTTCATTGACGACGATGCTGCCGGCCATCTGCAGCCGGTCGGACAGCCAGTTGGCCCAGGCGGACTCGGGCCGTTCATTGGCCAATATCGTGGTGTGCGGCCGTTCGCCATTGAGCACCGATGTCACCGGGTTCTCATATTCGCCGTGCGCGATCAGCGTCTCGCAGCCGGCATTCTGTGCCATATGGGCGGCCTGTATCTTGGTCAGCATGCCGCCGCTGCCGAGGCTGCTGACGCCTTCGGTCACCGCGAGATAGGGAGAGACATCGCTCAGTTCCTCGACCAGCTTGGCCCCCGGCTGCGACGGATCGCGGTCGAACAGGCCATCGACCTGAGTGAGAATGATCAACTTGTCTGCCTGCAGCATCTGGGCAATTTTCGCGGAGAGGCGGTCATTGTCGCCGACCCGGATTTCCTCGGTCGTGATCGTGTCATTTTCGTTGATGATCGGCATGATATTCGCATCCAGCAGCCGATCGACGGTATTCTTGGTGTTCAGGAAGCGCTTGCGATCCTCGAGGTCGCGCAATGTCACCAGCACCTGCGCGATTTCAAAACTATATTCGTGGGCAACCTGCTTGTAGCCATTGAGCAGCAGCGGCATGCCGCAAGCGGCGGCTGCCTGCTTGTCGCGCAGACCGGCGGTCTCCGGCCGTTCGCCGATCATGTTCAATCCCAGGGCAACCGATCCGGACGAGCACAAGATGACCTTTGCCCCGGATTCGCGCAGCTGAGCGATGTCCGAAAGCAGATTGTGCATGAATGCCCAGCGCGGAGTCAGCCGTTCTGAATTGGCCAACAGACTGGACCCGACTTTTACAACTATGGTTTTGCCTTGTACCATTGGATTAAATGCCCTTCTTTGATATGCCATGGAGGTAGGGACGGAACCTACCCAGCGCAATAATTTAGTGATCAAAATAGATATTTTTGCACCAAAGCTTTAATAAATAGCATTTGTTGACATGTGTGTTTTGTATTCTAAGGATATCTCACCCTTCCTGTCACCAACAATAAGAGATTGATTTGAAAAAGATATTGCTCCTCGGATGCGGAAACATGGGCGGCGCACTGCTAAAGGCATGGGCTGCAAACACCAATCACGAGTTCACGGTGGCCGATCCGGCCGATCCGCCGTTGCCCGATAATGTAGCGCAGGTCGGTTCTGTCGACGAACTGGGCGACGCGATGTTCGACTATCTGATCGTTGCCCTGAAGCCGCAGCTGATCGACACGGTGCTGCCCGACTATCTGCCGCATCTGTCCGCTTCCGGCGTGATCAGTTCGATCGCGGCCGGATATTCGGCAGAAAAGCTGGCGGCGCACGCTCCCGGCCGTTCGGTCATCCGGATCATGCCAAATCTTCCTGCCTTCATCCGCAAGGGCGTCAGCGGACTCTATGCCCATGGCAGCGTCACCGAAACGGCTTCGCAGGACATAGAAAAACTGGCCCTGTGCTCCGGCGAAGTCGTCTGGGTGGAGAGCGAAGACATGCTCGACCGGCTGACCGCAGTGGCGGGAAGCGGTCCCGGCTATGTGTTCGAGATGCTGCGCGCCTATATCGAAGCCACCGAAAATCTCGGATTCAGCGCCGAGGACGCCCGGACCATGGTTCTGGGGACCGTCCAGGGCACGCTGGAAATGGCCCAGCAGTCCGACAAGCCGCTGGAGGAACTGCGCAACAATGTCACCAGCAAGGGCGGGACGACGGCTGCGGGACTCAATGCCCTCAACGGCGACGGGAAATATTCAGATCTGATCCGCGACACGCTTCAGGCCGCATATGAGCGCGCGGTCGAACTCAGATAGGCGCATCGGCTTTTGGCCGTTCAGCATTTCGCAGGAAGGGGAGTGCCAGATCCATCAGATCAGGCACTCCCCTTCCCGCTTTTCTGGCCGTCTTATGTGAGCAGCGAGACATTGCCTCCCGCCGCCGTGGTATCGATGCAGACATGGCGCTCGACCAGACACTGTTGATCAAAATCCTGCTCGGTGATCAGCGGCAGCAGCGCGCCATCGCGTTTGGCCAGGGCGACACGGATCGCGCGAATATCCTCGATTTCACTCCAGCAGACCACCCCGTCCATGCCGGTCAGGGTCGACAGCATTGCGCGTGGCACAAATCCGTCCAGCGCCTGATCGCCGCTGGCACCGGGCACGCAGATCAGCGGCTGGCAGCCTTGCCGTCGCACCGTTTCCGCCTGTTTTGCGGCATCGTCCACCGTTGGGCCAAGGCAGAGGATTTTGCCGCGTGCATAGGTGAACAGCTCGTTGGATTCGCCGGTCGGTCCCGGCATCATTTCAGAACTGCGGGGCAGGACATCGGCTGCGGGCAACTGGTCGAGCGCTGTCTGCACGGCATCACGTGACAGGTCCTCGCCGCCACTGACCGGGCTTGCTGGCCGGCTGTGTTCGTAAAAGCGTGGCAGATAATGCGGGCCGCCGGCCTTCGGACCGGTGCCGGACAGGCCTTCGCCGCCAAAGGGCTGAGAGCCGACAACGGCACCGACCTGGTTGCGATTGACATAGATATTGCCGACCTTCAGCGCGCTGGTCAGCTTGTCGATGCGGCGCTCGATCCGGGTCTGCAGGCCGAAGGTCAGGCCGTATCCGCGATTGTTGATATCGCGAATGACCTGGTCCAGTTCGTTATGTTCAAAGGTCGCGACATGCAGGACCGGCCCGAATATCTCTTCCTCCAGATCGTTGATGCCGCCCACCTTGACCACCGCCGGGCCAACAAAATGGCCGTCATCCGGAGTGTCCAGCTGCATCAGCAAGCGACCTTCCGCCTTGGCTGCGGCGATATGCTTGCTGATCTTGTCATGGGCGGCCTGATCGATGACCGGACCGATGTCGGTCGACAACCACCAGGGGTTGCCAATTTCGAGAGCGTTCATCGCCCCGTTCAGCATGTTGAGAAACGGTTCCGCGACATCCTTTTGCAGATAGAGTACCCGCAAGGCCGAGCAGCGCTGACCGGCCGACTGAAAGGCCGAGGTGATGATGTCGCGCACGGTCTGTTCCGGCAGCGCGGTCGAATCCGCGATCATGCAGTTGAGACCGCCGGTCTCCGCAATCAGCAGCGAATCCGCCTGGCCATGTTCGGCGATATTGCGGTGGATGGTCTGTGCGGTGGCGGTCGAGCCGGTGAAGCAGACGCCGTTGATGCGGGCGTCGCCGCTGAGAGCTGCGCCCACTGTCGCGCCCGCGCCCGGCAGCAGCTGCAGCGCCGGCAGGGGCACGCCGGCTTCGTGCAGCAAATTGGTTGCCAGCGCCGCGATCAGCGGAGTCTGGTCCGCCGGCTTTGCCAGCACCCCATTGCCCGCTGCCAGCGCTGCCGCCACCTGGCCGGTGAAGATCGCGAGCGGGAAATTCCATGGAGAGATGCAGCTGATCAGGCCGCGCGGTTTGCTCTGCGGATGTTTCTCCGCTTCCTTGGCATAATAGCGCAGGAAATCGACGGCCTCGCGCAATTCGGCAATGGTGTCGAACTGGGTCTTGCCTGCTTCCCGTGCCAGCAGCGCAAAAATTTCGCCGTGATGCTGCTCATAGAGATCGGCTGCCTTGCGCAGCACCGCTGCCCGCTCGGCGACCGGTACATTCCAGGGCCTGGCCTCGCTGATGGCGTCGAGCGCCTGCTGCTCGTCGGCCTCGATAACCTCGCCGACCTGCAGGTCCTTGAAGGCGGGATTGAATATCTTGTGCGCACTGCCGCTGGTCACCGGGCGCACGGTGATCGGCGACGAGCGCCAGAGTTTTTCGGCAAAGGGCGCGCGTTCCGACACATAATCGTTCATGTCGGTACGATTGGCGAGATCCCAGCCACGCGAGTTGAGCCGCTCCGGCATATAGAGATCGGCCGGCTTGACGATCCTCGACCGGCTCGCCTCCTGATCGGCCTTCAGCGTCTCGAACGGATCGGTGGCGATCATTTCGGCAGCGACCGAATGATTGGCCAGCTGGTTGACGAAGGAGGAATTGGCGCCATTTTCGAGCAGGCGGCGGACCAGATAGGCGAGCAGTTCGCGATGCTTGCCGACCGGCGCGTAGATGCGTGACCGGACCTTTTCATTGCGCAGCAGCGCCTCGTGCAGGGTTTCGCCCATGCCGTGCAGCCGCTGGAATTCGAAATCCTGCCGGTTGCCGGCTATTTCCAGAATCGCGGCGACGCTGTGCGCATTGTGCGTGGCAAATTGCGGATAGATGCGGTCGGTCATGTTGAGCAGCTGCGAGGCGCAGCAGATATAGCTGATATCCGTGGCCGATTTGGTTGTGAAGACGGGAAAGTCGGGCACGCCGTCCATTTGCGCGCGCTTGATCTCGCTGTCCCAATAGGCGCCCTTGACCAGCCGGACCATGATCTTGCGGTCGAGCTGGGTCGCCAGCGAATAGAGCCAGTCGAGCACGAAACTCGCCCGCTTGCCGAAGGCCTGCACCACGACGCCGAAACCGTCCCATCCCGCAAGGCGGGGATCGCTGAGCACCATTTCGATCATGTCGAGCGACAGGCCCAGGCGATAGGCTTCCTCGGCATCGATATTGAGACCGATATTGGCATCGCGGGCGGCGCGGGCCAGTTCGCCGACGCGTTCGGCCAGCTCGGGCACGGCCTTGGCCTGCTGGCCCATTTCGTAGCGGGGATAGAGCGCCGACAGCTTGATCGAGAGACCCGGATTTTCCCGCAGATCGTCGGACACGGCGACCCTGGCGATTTCCTTGATCGCATCGGCATAGGCCGCGAAATATTCATCCGCGCCTTCCTGGGTAATCGCTGCTTCGCCGAGCATGTCATAGGAATAGGTTGCGCCCTTTTCCTTCCATTTCTCGGCCCGTTTCAGCGCCAGCTTCATATCCTCGCCGAGCACGAACTGGTTGCCCAGTTCCTTCATCGCCTGGCGCACGGCGAGGCGGATGACCGGCTCGCCCAGGCGCTTGATCGCGCCGCGCAGGGCGTCGAGCGGACCCCGGCTTTCCGGCTTGTTGATCACGCTGCGCGTCATTTCGAGGGCGTAGGTGGAGGCGTTGACCAGCGAGCTTTCCGACTGGCCGATATGGTCGCGCCAGTTGGACGGCCCGATCTTGTCCTCTATCAGGTCATCGATCGTCTGATTGTCGGGGACGCGCAGCAGCGCTTCGGCCAGCGTCATCAGCGCCAGCCCTTCGTCGGTGGACAGGCCATATTCGCCCAGGAAACTCTCGGTCAGCGTGGGTCCGGAGGCGCTGCGTACTTCGCGAACGACCTGGATCGCGCGCTCCTGGATCCGCTTGCGCATATTTTCGTCGGGGCCGAAATTCGAAATCAGATATTCCAGAATTTCCGCCTCATCGGTGCGATGATGCGTGCGGACCTTGTCCCGGAAGTCGATAAGAGTACTCATGAATCAACGTTTTCCTGTATGCTTGATGGCAGATTCGAATATCCCGGCGCGACGGGATCTGATCAATCTATTGGTGGGGTTTGTCAGTCGTCTGATGGGCAGAGACTATCGCAATAGGCGGTTCGAAGGCAAGTCTTGTGATCTGACCGGCTGAGAAAGCTCTGCTGCCCCGAGCTTCCCGGATCCCGTCCGGCTGTTCGCCGTCTATCGGGCTGCCGTCTTTTCATATTGCGTCTGTTTCACCGCGGGTACGGCCCGGAAACTGCCGGTCTGTGCCGCCGCCCAATAATGGGCATAAGGCGTTTCGCCGGGAGCGTCGAGCAGCGCGCCATTTTCCAGAAACGGATAGATATGGTCGATCGAGCTCGACTTGGCCGCGTTCAGGCGCTCGTGCAGATGGTGCGGCCGAATCTGCCACGGGCTTTCCAGCCCCATGGCCACGACGATATCGCGCAAGGCCGAGACGGTCTGTTTCTGGAACTGGTAGACGCGCTCGGCCTTGTCCTCGATCACCAGCGCGCGCTGGCGAGATTCATCCTGGGTGGCGACACCGGTCGGGCAGTCGCCGGTATGGCATTTCATCGACTGGACACAGCCGAGCGAGAACATGAAGGCGCGGGCCGCGTTGCACCAGTCGGCACCGAGCGCCATGTTGATCGCGAGGCCGGCCCCGCTGACGACCTTGCCGGCTGCGCCGAGCGAGATCTGATCTTTCAACCCGGCACCCACGAGCGCGTTGCGCACCAGGATCAGCCCTTCGCGCAGCGGCATGCCGACGCGGTTGGACAGTTCCACCGGAGCCGCACCGGTGCCGCCTTCGGCGCCGTCCACGACGATGAAATCGAGCAGCGTGCCGCTTTCCAGCATCGCCTTTATGATCGCGAAAACCTCGTGCGGCTGACCGACGCACAGCTTGATGCCAACCGGCTTGCCGCCGGACAGCTCGCGCAGCCGCGCCGCCCATGCGAGCAGTTCCAGCGGCGTCGAGAAGGCGCTGTGCGCGGCTGGCGAAACACAATCCTCACCGACCGGGATCCCTCGGGTCTCGGCAATCTCGGGAGTCACCTTGGCACCGGGAAGCACCCCGCCGTGACCAGGCTTCGCGCCCTGGCTGAGCTTGATTTCGATCATCTTGATCTGGTCCAGACTGGCCGTCTTGCGGAACGCGTCCTCGTCGAAATGCCCCTGGGCATCGCGGCAGCCGAAATAGCCGCTGCCCAGTTCCCAGACGATGTCGCCATCATGAAGCGCATGATATTTGCTGAACGAGCCCTCGCCCGTATCATGATAGAAATTGCCCCGTTTCGCGCCGAGGTTGAGGGCGGCGATCGCCTTGCCGCCGAGCGAGCCGAAGCTCATCGCCGAGATATTGAGGATCGCGGCCGAATAGGGTCTGGTGCATTGCGGGCCGCCGATGGCGAGACGAAATTCCGCGGGTACGGATTCATTGGGGGCGACCGAATGGCTGAGCCATTCATATTCGTCGGAATAGACATCCAGCTCGGTGCCGAAGGGATGGGTCGATGTCTGGTTCTTTGAGCGCGCATAGACCAGCGCCCGGGCATTTTTGTCAAACGGCCGACCGTCCTGGTTGCTCTCGACAATATAGGAGCGCAGATACGGCCGGAGATCCTCGAACAGCCAGCGGAAGCGCGCGACGAGCGGATAGTTGCGGCGCAGCGAATGTTTTTTCTGCACAAAATCGAGGACCGCGATGGCGAGCAACGGCAGCGTGAACGCAAGTCCCCACAGCGCGCCGGGAGCGCGGGTCGCCAGCAGCAGAAACAGGCCGCTGAGTAGCAGCAGGATCAGGGGGACCGAAAATCGAACAATCCAACCGGGCATATTCATTCCTTCTTGCACGAGCCGGACAGATGCCCTGTATCGCAGTGACACGCAACCGCTAGCGCGGTCGTTCGCCCCACCGTTTTTGAAAGATGCGCCGGAGACGGATCAAACGGATCGCGCCCGTCCGCTATGCCGTCAGATGAATCGGCAGCGCGGTGGAATTTTTGATTTCCGACAGCGCGATGCTCGACGTTATTTCCTGTACGCCGGGCAGCCGGGAGAGCTTTTCGAAGAACAAGCTTTCATATGATTCGATATCCACCGTTACCACGCGCAGCAGGAAGTCGACCGTGCCCATCAGCACGAAACATTCGATGATTTCGGGGATATCGGCAATGGCCGCTTCGAAATCCGCAAGATGCGCCCGGCCATGGGCCGACAGCTTGACCTGGGCAAAGACCTGAGCGCGCAATCCTACCTTTTTCCGGTCGACCAGCACCACCCGCTTGCGGATCACGCCGGATTCCTCGAGCATGTTGACCCGCCGCCAGCAGGGCGATTGCGACAGGCCGACCTTGTCCGCCAGTTCGCCGCTCGAGATTCGGGCGTCTTCCTGCAGGATTTCGAGAATCTTTTTCTCGTAGCGGTCAAGTTGCATATTCTATTCCCAATAATTTATATTAGTGGATATTTTATGCATTAATCATTCTTTCCAGTCAATATTAGACCAATAATATCGGTGTTTCTGGCCTAGATATGAATAGATTTTCCGACAAACCTTTTCAGGAGCCTATCATGGTCAACCACCGCAACCCGCTCGTTACCCACGAAGCCGTCTATAATTTTGAGGACGATGCAACGGGCGTGAAGGCGATCATTGCCGTCCATTCGACGTCTCTGGGGCCAGCGGCCGGGGGATGTCGGGCCTTGCGCTATGAAAATTACAATGATGCGGTGGAGGATGCGCTGCGGCTGTCCGAAGGCATGGCCTACAAGAACGCTCTTGCCGGCCTGCCCTTTGGCGGCGGCAAGGCGGTTCTTATGCTGCCGGCCAATGCCAGCGCACCCGATTTTGACCGGACGCGGATGTTCGAAACCTTTGGCCGCTGGGTGCAAAGCCTGGACGGTGCTTATGTGACGGCAGAGGATGTCGGCTGTTCGGTCCAGGACATGCAGGCTG
This sequence comes from Parasphingorhabdus sp., assembly GCA_030373505.1. Taxonomy (GTDB): domain Bacteria; phylum Pseudomonadota; class Alphaproteobacteria; order Sphingomonadales; family Sphingomonadaceae; genus Parasphingorhabdus. The sequence continues at coordinate 57,229 of JAUCYS010000012.1, read as the reverse complement.
TGGGGCATAGCACACAATTTGTTGCGGGCCTTCCGGCTCGCCCCGGTCTGGCAGGCGGCAATCCGGCACCCTGGACAGCGAAGGGCGTTTTCCTCTCGATCGAAGCGCTGGCCCGCCATCGCTTCGGTTCCGGTCTGCAGGATCTGGTGGTCGGCGTCCAGGGCCTTGGCCAGGTCGGCTTTGCCCTTTGCGAACTGCTGCACGAGGCGGGCGCCAAGCTTCTGGTCAGCGACGTCGATGCCCGGGGTCCTTCGCTGGCTGCCACAAGATTTGGAGCGGAAATCGTCAAACCGGATAATATCCCGACTGTGGCGATGGACATATTCGTTCCCTGCGCGCTCGGAGGAATCCTGACCGAGGAAAGCGTCCGTGATCTGAAGGCCAGCATCGTCTGCGGCGCGGCCAATAATCAGCTGGCAACGGTTGCACAGGGCCAGCAACTCGCCGATCGCGGTGTGCTTTATGCGCCGGACTATCTGGTGAATGCCGGGGGCATTATCAATGTCGCGGCGGAATATCTGGGTGAAACAACGGACTCGGTGGAAACCCGCGTGGCCCAGATCCCCGCGAGACTGATGCAGCTGGTCCGCCAGTCGGAAGCAGAGAAAGTCGCCACCAATCTGCTCGCGGACCGGATGGCCCGGGATATCGTCGCGTCGGGCCAGCCGTCGAAGGTGGCGTGAAGGCGGAGTGACGGCGGCCGCCTATTGCGAAGCGGCGGCCAATTTTTCGACCTGCCGCAACACCCGCAGCAGATTGCCGGCGCGCTTCGCCCATTCGCGTCCCCATGCGTCACCGCTCCGGCGGAAAAAATCACTTAGCCCACCTTGCCTCGTTGATGGAGCAAGAACGCCCGTTTGCGGCCGTCAACGCCTCTCAATTGGATAAATCAGATAATTGTTGTCCTGATATGAAAATATCTATAGCGAGAGAGAATATATAGCAAGAATTGACGCTCTTATCTGTTCGAGGGCCGAGCATTGGAAGCTGAATTTGCAAGTGAAGAGGAGACGTCGGATGAAGGTGACACAGAAGAGAAAATCGAGGATTGCATCGCTCGCCCTGAGTCTGATGGGCGGCACGGCAGCCTTGTTCATGCAGGCGCCCGCCCAGGCCGAGGTTCAGGGTTCGGATGTTTCTGGGGCCATCTATTCCGCTCCCGAAGACTGGACGAAAAGCGCACAGGGTCCGGTAACTGTCTTTGTCTCACCTGAAAAAGATCTGAGTCTTGCGATCGTCAACATCGATTCTGCGCCGGACGCGCGCGCCGCTGCGGCCGAGGCATGGGCAGCCTACAAGCCTGCCGTTAGCGAACGCGCTGTACGCCTGGTCACGCCTGGCGCGGCAGGCGACGGCTGGGACGAGCGCGCCCATATCAGCTATGAAACTTCGCCGACCGAGAAAATGGTGGTGTCGGCTCTGGTGATGAGAAAAGACAGCGAATGGACGGTGATGATCACCGACGGCGCTGATACCACCGCGAACAAGCGCTATGCCGCGCTTTCGATCATGGAACAGAGCCTGCGTCCAGCCGGCTACAAGCCGGAGACTTTTGCCGGCAAGACCGCGCACCGGCTGACGCCCGAGCGGATCGAGGCGCTGCGCCAGTTTGTCGCCGATTCCGCCCGCACGCTTGATGTCCCGGGCGTCGGCATCGCGCTCATTGATCAGGGCAAGGTGGTATGGGAAGGCGGCGTCGGCGTGCGGGCGCTTGGCTCTCCCGAACCGGTTGACGAGCATACAAAATTCATGGTCGCCTCCAACACCAAGGGCATGGCCACCCTGTTGCTGTCCACCCTCGCTGACGACGGCATGCTGGACTGGGGTACGCCGGTGACATCTCTCTATCCTTCTTTCCGCCTTGGCAGCGACGAGACCACCAAATCGACGCTGGTCCGGCATCTTGTCTGCGCCTGCACCGGCCTGCCGCGCAGGGACTATGCGTTCGTTCTTGCCGACGCCGGTGCGCCGGCAACCGATACGTTCCGCCAGCTGGCCGAATCCTATCCGACCAGTGATTTTGGCGAACTGTTCCAGTATAATAATCTGATGGCTTCGGCCGCCGGCTATCTGGGAGGCTCGCTGGCCTATCCCGACATGGAACTGGGCGCGGCCTTTGACCGGGCAATGGATGAGCGGGTCTTCGAACCGCTTGCCATGGTCGATACCACGTTCGATTTTGATGCGGCGATGACCGGCAACTGGGCGCGGCCCCACGGCCTTGATGTCGACGGCCAGGTGCACGTCATCTCCAACGACTTCAATCGTACCGTCGAACCGCACCGCCCTGCCGGCGGCGTCTGGTCCACCGCGGCCGACATGGCGCATTATGTCCAGCTGGAACTGTCCAAGGGCCTGGGTCCCGACGGCAAGCGCGTGGTCAGCGAAGAAAATCTGCTTGAACGCCGCAAGCGCGGCGTGCCGGTGGGAGAGAATAGCTGGTATGGCATGGGCCTGTTTGAAAAGATTTCCTGGGGGATTCCGGTCGTGACCCATGGCGGCACGCTGCTCGGCTACCGCAGCAATTTCTTTGCCCTGCCCGAAGCCAATATCGGTGCCGTCATCCTGACCAATGCCGACAGCGGTGCGGCGATGATCGATCCGTTTTTCCGGCGGCTGATGGAAGTGCTCTATGACGGCAAACCGGAAGCTGCGAGCGAGATTGCGGTGATCGGCGAGCGCATCAAGACGCAAACCGCAAAACGGCGCACAGAACTCACTCTGCCGGGCGACCCGGCCGTGCTCGACAATCTGGCTTCCAAATATGTCAGCCCGGGCATCGGTTCGATAACGATCAGCGAGCGGGACGGCACAAAGTGGATGAAAGGCGGCTTTATCGAAGGACCGATTGCCACCGAGGCCAACCCGGACGGCAGCGTTTCGCTCGTTTCGGCAGCGCCAGGGGCGATTGGCCTCAGCGCGCTGGTTGGCGAAACTGATGGTGCCCGCACATTGACCGTGCGGGATGCCCAGGACGAATATGTCTATACCGAAGTTCGGTGACTGACATTTGCTGAAGGCCTGCCGGTCCCGGGTTCAATCGTCTGGACCCGATGCCGGCAGGCCTCGGTCATCGACAGGATGGAAATCTGCAAACTGTCCTGGGACCGCCAATGGCGGCTGGTGGGGACGGCCTAGCGCGACGGCGGATCTAGAGTTCTTCGAGCTTTTTCTGCTCTTCATGAATCGACAGCAGCGATTGCATCAATTCCTCGTCGGGGCTCGACATGACACCCAGCACATCCGCCTCGTCGCAGCTGTCGGCGGCAAGATAGGCATGCCCCATCTTGGCGTCGATATAGATAGACTGCCCTTCTTCCAGCGTAACCGGGTCATAAAATTCGGTGTAGACCGTGATCCGGCCCTTCAGAACATAGATATATTCCTCACCCTCATGACGGACAAGAGAACCGAATTCCTCGGGAGTCTTGGCCCTGATTTTGGTGATGACCGGAATCATGCGCTTTTGCCGAAGTTCCGTGCACAGATAATAATAATCGTAATTTGCAGTTTCGACCCGGACCGAATTTTTAATGTCGCCAATGCTGCGCCGCGCCATGATCGATGGCCGTTCCGGCTCGCTGTTCTCGGCAAAAAGTTCGGACATCCGGATGCCCAGACGCTGGCTGACCTGCAGCAACTTGTCGTAGGTCAATGTCAGGCGATCATGTTCCACCTTGGACAAGGTGGATAGCGGAATGCCGCATTTCGCGCTCATCTGCTTCAGCGTCCAGCCATTGGTCTGGCGCAGATTGCGAAGAATGGAGCCCAAGGTTACGTCAGAAGCGAGCATGGTTACCTTCAATTTATTCTTTATGTCTCTGACAATATTGAATCTGCTTAGTCAACTCAAACCTCCGCTTAGCATTAAAAGGAGATTTTGAGAAATTCCAGATACATGGTTTCATTTCCGCCGCAGCCGTCCCTGTCAGTGAAGCGTGAAACCCTGCTGCTCTTACCATCATAAGATCCTTCCCGGTGGCGCTGGCGAGAGGGCGGTCACCCGAGGCAGGTCCATGTGAACCGGCCCGGTCCAGGGCGGCACAAGCGTCCGACTTTCGCACCTGACGGCCGCATCATCACTCACTCCGCCCCGATAAAATGATAGGCCGTATAGGGTTCAAACGAGAAGGACAGACGGGCGCCGCGATCCGTCTGGTAAAATTCCGCCCGTTCATAAGGGCCGCCGTCCGGCACGCCTGTGACCTTTTCGTAAAGATGGGGCCCGATCCGCTCCCAGATCGCCTTTTCACCCTCGACCAGGATCTCCAGACTGTCCGGCCCCTTTGCGGTCACCATGATGTCATAGTCGGTGTTCGGCACCTTGCCATAGTCGCGCCGGTTGGAACGGTATCGACCCATCGGTGCGGTTTCGGTCGCGCCGCTCCAGCGTGCCGTCGGCTTCTGCGGAAACATATATCCGGTAATCGCCTTGGTAAGCACGGTCCGGGCCTCGGAACTGCCCTCGCCGCCCGACATCGAAATATAATATCCGAATCCCAGTTCGGGAGCGATTACGAGATCGGAGTGAAAATCCACCGTATTGCCGGCATGACCGACAAGCCTGGGATTGGCTTCCCGTTCGACGAGAAAACCGTGCGCCATCCCTTCGAGGCGCGGCGCATTCGCCGCTGAATCGCTGGCCAGCAGCCGCACCGATTCCGGCTTCAATATCCGCTTTCCGTCCAGCGCACCGCCATTCAGCATGGCCAGCATGAACCGCGCCATGTCCCTGCCGGTGGAGACCGACGAGCCGGCAGGCATCACCAGGCCGAGATATTCCGGTCCCTTGGCTACAAACTGGCCGTCCTCCACCTTGTAGCCGGTCGCCATATTCTCTTCCATCGCCCCCGTCAGCGGCTCCGAGAAGGTGGTCGCTGTCATGCCCAGCGGCTTGAATATGTGATTGGCCGTATATTCATCAAAGGGCTCGCCCGAAACGCGCTCGACGATATAGCCCGCCAGCATCGCCCCGAAATTGGAGTAGGCCGTTTCAACGCCGGGGGCCCAGACCCGGCGGGGGACCCTTGCCTTCATCCACTCGCTGTAGGGCATCAACTGATCGGCATCATAGACAATGAAGTCACTGATATCGCTCATTCCCGGGCGGTGGGAGAACAGGTCGCGGACCTTTATGGGGGCGAAACCGTTGCGGGGAATTTCGAAGTCGATATAGCTGTTCACGTCGGCATCGAGATCGACTGTGCCGGCTTCGATCTGCTGCATGAGGGCGACCCAGGTGAACAGCTTGGAGACGGAACCCGGATGAAACAGCGTGGCATTCGGATCGACGGGAGTTTGGGCCTCGATATTCTTGAAGCCATATCCCTTGTTGGATACTGTCTGTCCGTCATGGACGACCGTGACGACCGCCCCCGCCACTTCACTGTTTTTAAGCTGGTCGGCGACCATCCGATCAATGAAAGAGGAAAGCGCTTCCAGTCTTTGCCGCTCAATCTTGTCGACCGCCATGATCGCTGGCGCCTCTTCCATCGGCACCTTCGCGCCAGCCGGTACCGGCAGCAACAGCGCCGGCACGACAGCCAAAAAGACATGATTTCGGAGCGATGACAGGGCCGAGGTAAATTTCGGTGACATAGACAATATCCTTTACGCAGGTTCTCCAATCAGGATTATTTGGCACATTAAGTTATTTCTGTCAAAAACTGGAAAATTAGAGAGTTTTATCCATACGAAAAAAGGATTAGCGGTTTGCTTTGGCAAGTTGCGCTAAAATAATCCTGATTAGAAAGAATCAGAATTTTTGGCAAACGCCATGATATAGGCTCGGCCAGAACAGCAGCATGGCTGCCAAAACGACTCTCGGCGCTCCCCTGATCGCCAACGGCGGTGAGGCTGGCAAGCAGAAGAAATGAGCGGCGCAGTGCCATTCCGGCGGTTGGTGGCGGATGATATAATTCTGGCCCAAATTCCTGCAAACCGGCAGTTATTGGCAAAGCATGAACGGGATCCTTGACACCCTTTCCCGTCAGTTGCCGCCACCGCGAGAGCGGAAAAATCAGCAAACGCGGTCGATCACCGCGCCCATGACAGCGGTTTTGGTATTTTATGTTGCGATTTTATGAAAGCTGTGCAAATCAGTACAAAATGAGAATGTTGTCCTGTAATGAAAATTTACACTAGATTCGACCAACAATTCTTCAATCGAGGGAGTAAGATATGACGAGCAAAGTGACGAAAAAGCAAAATGCGCTATTGAAATGCGGCTATGTTAGCGCCGTTGCCATAGCGCTGTTGAGCACGACCGGGGTACAGGCTCAAACAAAAGCCGACACCGACGACGACAAGGATAATGTCTCGGAAACGATCGTCGTTACTGGTTCGCGAATCGAACGGGCGGGATTTGACCAGCCCACTCCCACGACAGTGATCGGCGCTGATGAAATTCTTAAAGGTGACCGGGCGAGCATCCAGCAGGTTCTCAATGATCAACCGCAATTCCGTGCCACCGTCTCCCCGGCCGTCAGCGTCGGCAATACCAGCGGCAGCGGAAACGCACCGGCGGATCTTCGCGGCCTGGGAATCAACCGTACCCTGACTTTGGTGAATGGACGGCGGTTTGTCGGAGCCAATAACCTGAATTTCGTACCTGTCAGCCTGGTATCCCGTGTTGAAGTGGTCACGGGCGGTGCTTCGGCCGCTTGGGGGTCGGATGCGGTGGCCGGCGTGGTGAACATCATTCTGAATGACGAACTCGAGGGACTTTCACTTGGTGCGGACTATGGCATTTCCTCGCGCGGCGACGGCGCCCGCTATGGCCTTGACGGAAGCTTCGGCAAATCCTTTGCCGACGGAGCCGGACATTTCATGGTCGGCGCGGAATATGTGAACGACAAGGGGGTTGCCGACCGGAACTCGCGCAAGAACCTCGGCAGCGCCGACATTATTGCTGTTCCCGGCGGACTGGAGCTGGTCCGTGACGTCAATTTGCTGCCCTTTGGCATCAGCGGTGGAGGTGGCCTGATCACCTCGGGCATTTTCGCCGGTCAGACTTTCAACCTCGATGGATCGCTTCGGCCATTCGACGGCCCTAATGCCCTGGGAGTCGGCGGAAGCGATGCGGTGGGGCTTTACGATCATATTGCCGTGTCGACCCCGGTTGAACGGCTGAGCGTCTATGGCAGGGCAAGTTATGAAATAGGAAATGCGAAAATCTGGATCGACGGCACCTATGCCCGTTCGGAATCCGACTATGCGTTTCTTCCCGATTTTCTGGTACCGCCGCTAACCATCCAGTCCGACAATCCCTTCCTGTCCGGGGCAATCCAAAGCCAGTTGGCGGCCGCGGGCGAAACCAGCTTTGACTATTATCGCCTGTTCGATGATTTGCTGATGTTTCGGTACACCGGCATTCGGGAAATCAAGGAAGGCGCGATCGGCATCGATGGCACCTTTGGCAATGGCTTCAAATATAGCGCTCACTACAGCCATGGCGAAGCAGACAACGACCTGTCCTTGAAAAATGCGCGGCTGGCTGCCAATTTCAACAATGCCATCGACGCGGTGCTCAGCGGAGGACAGATCGTCTGCGCCATCAACGCCGATGCGACTACGGCCAATGATGATCCCGCTTGCGCACCGCTAAATCCGTTCGGGCGAAATAACGCTTCGGCGGAATCCCTGGACTATGTGACGGGCACACAGCGTACATTCTCGACGAGCAAGCTTGATTCGATGGGCGTCGAGATACAGGGAGACCTGTTCTCCCTTTGGGCAGGCCCGGTCACTGTTGCGGTTGGTGTCGAAGCCCGCTGGGAAGAACTGACCGGAACACGCACGCCGGAGACCGTCGCGGGCGGCTTTGGTATCCCGGTGTTTACAAGCAACCTGTCTGGAGGGTTTAACGTCAAGGAAGGCTTTGCCGAAATTGTCCTGCCCCTGCTCGATATCGAGGACAAGTTCGCGCTCGATTTCAACGGTGCTGCACGCTATTCCGACTATAGCTACAGCGGCGGCATCTGGGCATGGAAGGCTGGCGGTACGGCGCGGTTGTTCAACGACGTGCTTCTGCGGATTACCCGCTCGCGCGATGTCCGGTCGGCGACAATCGGCGAGCTTTTCTCCACGCGGTCGATCAATGTGGGGCCGCTGGTCGACCTGGACACGGATGGGCGCGCAGCCGCCAATCCAGGCTATAATCCGGCTCCTACTCTCGTCACCACCTACACCGGTGGCAACCCCGATCTGCAACTGGAAATCAGCAGCACGCTGACTTTTGGCGGATCCATCTCTCCATCCTTCCTGCCTGGCTTCCGCCTGTCGGTGGATTATTATGATATCAGTATTGATGGGGCGATCACGAGCTTGAGCGGCTCCAATCTGACCTTGGCGTGCAAGCAGGGAAGCGCCGACGCCTGTTCACGCATCACTCGCGACGGCACCGGCACGGTTACCCAGGTATTGGCAAACTTCCAGAATATCGCTCGCTTCGAAACCAGCGGGATCGATTTCGAGGCCGCTTATGTCCGTCCGATATTTGACGGGTCTTTGCGTTTGCGGGCAATCGCGTCTTATGTGGACAAATTCGTTCTGGACAGCGGCCTGAACCGCACAGACACTGCTGGCGACGTCGGCTCCGCGACCGAGAACGGGGTTCCGAAATGGCGCGGCACCTTGAGTGCAGCCTTCGACAATGACGAATTTGGTGCCGATGTCCGCGTCCGCTATGTCGACGGCGGCTTTTATGACCAGTCGCTCACCAACCTGATCAACAACAAGACCGCTTCGGAGACCTACGTCGACCTGGGGGTCCGGTTCAAAGTCAATGACCGGTTCACGCTCTCCGGCAACGTCAACAATCTGTTCGACAACCAACCGCCATTGTCGCCCCAAGGCAATCCACATTATGATGTGATTGGCACCTATTTTTCCGTCGGTGCCAAGGCGAAATTCTGATTTACCCCTTATAAATCAGAGCAAGGCGGCCAGTGAAAACTGGCCGCCTTTTTTTTTGGCTTTTGGGATAATTGGCGCTGGCGCCCGGCTCCGGCCGCGCTGCCGCTCCGAGCTGTTCCTGCCCGTCGGCTTACCGGATGACTGGCAGATCAATATAGGACGGGTTGGCCATATCGTGATGGATATTGTTGTCGGCCACGACCGCTTCGCTTTCCTTCGCATTGTCCCCGCCGCTGTTGAGGTTGCGGATAAATTTCGGGAAGTTGGAAGACGTGACTTCCACGCGGATTCGATGCCCCTTGCCGAACCGGATACTGGTCGTCATCGGGGTCGGCCGGATCGTGTAGACCTGACCGGGGACCATCATCTTCTGTTCATCATAGCCGTCGCGATAGCGCGCACGCTGGATGGTGTCGCCGATGATCCAGGCCGTGCCATCCGGAGCCACATCGACAAGCTTGACCGCAAAATCGGTATCCCTGGCGCTCGACGACACGCTTAGCACCGCGTCGACAAAACCGGTGACGTCCAGCGGGGTTTCAAGGGGGTCGCTGGTATAGACCAGAACGTCGTTTCTCGCCTCGATCACGCGCTGGTCGGCGGCACCGGGGATGACGATGCCGCCATTGCAGCAATCCCCGCCGCCAATGGTCTGGACCGGGTTCAGCGGGTCGTAGCGATAGGAATCCGGCTCCTCATCGGGGTCCGGCGTCGCCATGCTCAGTCTGCCATCGCCGTAAAGACTGTTGGCCCTGCCCTCGCTGTGCAGATAAAAGCGGACCGACCGGCTGTCGGCGGGCGGCCACTGCTGCGCGGACTTCCATTCATTTTCGCCCATGTTGAAATATCGGACGTGGGGTGTCGTCGCGGGAAAGGCTTTCCGGTCGCCCTTGAGCCAGCGATCGAACCAGCCGAAGATCGCGCCATCGACATCGAAGCTGGTATCGCCCATTTCGCGGTCGCCAACCACCGTGTCGGGGCCGAGCTTGCCATAGGCGCAATGCACGGTCGGAGCGACGACGACATATTGATTGTCGCGCGTCTCCTTGTCCTTGCCAGCGGTCCGGGCGTGGTTGAACAATTCCATATTGGGACCGATCGACACGTCGTACCATGAATTGAACCACAGGCTGGGCACGCCCCAGCCCATGTCCTCATGATATAATCCGCCCTCCCGCCAGGCCGGGTCGCCCGGTGTGCGCGCGATAAGCGTCTCGAATGTTCCCGCCGGCTCCTCGAGGTCCTTCAATATCTCGTCAGCCGGCAGATGCTGTATCTGTTTCGTCCACTCGACCTCCGGCTTGGAGGCAGCCAGACTGTTGTAGCCGGCGATGCGTGCACGGGTCTGCTGGTCGAGACCCGAGGGGATCTGGGCGCGAAGGGGATTGTCGACATTATACAGCCATGGGATGAACAGGCTGCGCGGGACGCCTCCGGTGTACCAGTTGCCCTGCTCCTGGAAGCGGCCGACCTTGCCGATTCCCGCTCCCGCCGACATCGGCACCATCGCCTTGTGCGCCGGATGATCCATGCCAGCGAGCGCCAGCTGCCATTCTGCCGAGGATGAGCAGCCGAGAGTTCCGATATTGCCGTTCGAAAAATCCTGCGCCGCCAGCCAGCTCAGCGTGTCATAACCGTCGGTTTGCGGCTTGCCGAGTATCTCATATTCGCCTTCGGAAAAATAGCGGCCCCGCTCGTTTTGCACGACAAAGACAAAGCCTCGCTTCACGGCCTCAACGGCGTAGCGCAGCGTTCCGCCCTTGATGTCATGCTCGCTGTACGGCGTTTTCCACAGGATTACCGGAAACGGTCCCTTGCCCTGTTTTGGTGTATAGATGTTGGTCGACAGACCGACGCCGTCCCGCATTGGCACGAGGACCGCCAGTGTCGCATCCGCATGGTCGGCCAGTTCGGCTTTCAGCGCTTCCTCGCTATATTTGGAATAGTCCTGCGCCACCGCAGCGGCAGGGAAAGCGATCGGCAGCGCGGCACTGCAAAGGGTTGCCGCCAGTAGAAAAGTCTTTTTCATTCGCTGCCTGTCCTCTTTGTTATGGCCGGCTATTCCTCATTCAAAACAGTGACCGAGATCGCCGACGCATTTTCCGGCGTGTGATAGATGCTGTGGGTCTGTACCTGAAAATCCTCCGGCTTTGCCTTCAGGATATTGGGCACCCAGCTTTGCGGATTGCGACTGATAAGCGGGAACCAGCTGCTTTGCACCTGCACTGCTATTCTGTGACCCTTCTTGAACACGTGTGAAGCATAATGCAGGTCGATGTCATAGTCGAGCACCGCGCCGGGCACCAGCGGTTCGGGATTTTCATAGCTTTTGCGGAAGCGGCCCCGGAAGACGTCATTGGCAATCATTCTCTGCCGCCCGCGCAGTTCTGCCGGCGTCTCGTCATCATCAGGATAGACGTCGAGCAGCTTCACCACCCAGTCGGCATCGCTGCCGGTCGTGCTCGCGAAAAGCCGCGCCGCAACCTCGCCGGAAATCGTTACATCCGCCGGCAACGGATCACTTTCCCAGAACAGCACGTCATTGCGGCTGGCAAAGGGTGCCTGGTCATCCGCCAGCCAGGTGGACCAGGTCGATCCTTTGGTCAGGAACGGCTGGATATCGCGGCGCTGGCGATAAGGCACCGGGTTGGCCGGATCGGAAACGAAGCTCGCCGCTGGCGCCTCGCCCGCTTCTGGCGGCTCAAACGACAGTTTGCCGCCCGCGCGCAGATAAAGATTGCGGGCTTCGGCCTTGCCCTTGAGCGGCCATGAATTCAGCCTCTGCCACCGGTTGCTGCCGGTCTCGAACACCAGCGCTTCCGGCTGGTCGAGCGTTCCTTCGCCCTTCAGCCAATATTGGAACCACGGCAATTCGACTTTGGAGCGGAAATAGGTTCCGGTCTCCCCGCCCATCTCGAAGGGGCCGTAGCTGGCGCCCTCGCCTCGCCAGCCGCCATGATTCCACGGGCCGATGACGATATAGTTCAACCCGTTTTCGTCACCCTTCTCCTGATTCTTGTAAATCTCGAGCGGGCCATAGAAATCTTCCTGATCATACCAGCCAGCGACGATCAGATTGGGCACCGCAACCTTCGCCGGCATCATCTGCGACGGACGCGAACGCTTCCAATAATCGTCATAATTGCCGTGCTCGACAAAATTCTGCCAGCTCGGTGCTTTGCGCCCGAGATGCTGTTCGTCCAAAGTGGCGAGATCGTTCTGCCCGAGATACCAGGCATAGCCGTCATCGCTTCCGAACTGGAACGGCTTCATTGTCTTGCCGTCGGCTTCAAGCGCGCTCACCCATGACCAGGCATAATCCAGCCGGAACGCGCCATTATGGGCAAAATCATCGCCGATAAACATATCCTCGGGAGAGGCTTGCGACGAGACGGCTTTCAGGGCGGGGTGCGGATCAATGGTCGCCATCGCTGCGGTCCAGCCCCCGTAGGAAACGCCGGTAACCGCGACTTTTCCGTTATTTCCGGGCAGATTCTTTACCAGCCAGTCGATCGAATCATAGGTATCGGTGGACTCGTCTATGCCGTCTGCTGTGGTTTTCCTGGGACGCAGGGTGACATAATTCCCTTCCGAGCTGAAGCGGCCGCGAATATCCTGGAAGACGAAAATAAACCCATCCTCTGCCAGATAGCCGTAGGATCCACCTTTTTTCAGGGAGTCTACAATCCTTTCCCTGGTGAACCCGTAGGGAGAGCGCATCATGATGATGGGCAGCGCCGTCTCTTGATCGGCGGGTCGCCATATTTGCGCGTGCAGCTTCACGCCGTCGCGCATCGGCATCATCGCGTCCTCGCTGACATAGCCAATGGTCTCTGCCTTTTCGGCAACGGGCGTGGCCGCTTCTGCGGCGAGCGACGGCGCGATCGAGCCAAGGGAACAGGCAAGCGTTGCTGTAAGGGCAGCTGCGAACCTGACAGACCATGCTGGACGATATTTTTGAATCTTCAACTCACCTCTCCCGCCCCGGGGCATTGTCGGGGCTATTTCTCCCGCGCAGCGTCCGCCGCATCCAGTATCCTCAAGATATTGCCGCTCCACATTTTCTCTATGTCCGCGTCGGAATAGCCCGCCTGCTTGAGCCGAGCGGTGACCTTGGGCAATGCGGTGATATCGGCAAAGCCCTTGAAACCGCCGCCACCGTCCCAGTCACCGCCGAAGCAGGTATGATCGACGCCAGCGACCTTGATGACATGCAGGACGGCCGCCATATATTTTTCGAAATCGACCGCCCAGAGCGGTTCGGATTTCTCCAGCGCATTCCAAGCTTGGACATATTCGGCCTGCTCGCTCGGCGTCATCTCGCCGATATAATCGAGTTTGCCAAACAGTTCCGCTTTTTCGGGAGGAAGGTTCATCGGCGCCAGGAAAATCGTCGACACACAGATCGCCCCTCCCGATTCGGCCAGCTTGCGAAGGCGGGCATCGTCCAGGTTGCGGGGAAGGTCAGATACCGCTTTCGGGCTCGTGTGACTCAGGATCAGGGGCGTCTTCGACAGGGCGACCAGCTGGTCAAAGGCAGTGTCGGAGGCGTGACTGCCGTCGATCACCATACCCAACCGGTTCATCTCCTTCACCCATTCGCGGCCCAGCGGGCTTAGCCCGTTCCACTTCGGCGTATCACCGGAAGAGTCGGCGAACTGGTTGTTTGACGAATGCACGGGTCCCGCCATTCGCACACCCCGCGTGTAGAAGTCCTGCAACAAGCCAAGGTCCTTGCCCAGCGGATAGCTGTTTTCCATACTCTTGAAGGCAATCAGCTTGCCGGCCGCATCAATCCGGCGCGCGTCGGCAGCCGTGCGGGCAGGCAGGATCTTGTCCGCATTTTGCGACAACATCGCGTCGATCTCGTCCGAACGGCCACGGGCAAAGTCACGTGCCTCTGCATAGCCCTTGTCGGTCAAAGGCCCCTGCGCGGTGTAGATGGAGAAAAAGCCGCCATCGAGATTGCCCGCGGCCATGCGCGGGATGTCGACCTGAACGATATCATTTTCCAGCGTATGGGCGTCGGCAAAGCTCCAGCCCTGACGGGAAAAATGTACTGGCACATCGAGGTGGGTATCCAGCACAAGAAAGCTGCTGTGCAACGCTTCGGGTGCCGCCGGCAAGGTCTGCGGAGAGGCGCAACCGGCGAGCAGAAGGCAGATCAGAAGGGATTTTCTCATGGTTCGTCCTTTACGATGTAGCCGGGTCATCCGGCAATCTGGGTCGGTCTGTATTTCTGTATAGCTTGACGATGCCCAGAGTCATCAGTGGCAGAATATAGACGCCGATGAATATGTAAGCGAGCGCGGTATAGCCACTCGCGATCAGGGCGATCAGGCCAAATCGGTCGGCAACGAAGATGCATCCGATCAGGATTGTGACGGCAATAGCGATACGGGCGACGGTGCCAAGGCCGATATTGCGCCGTGTCCTCAGCACATGATCGACCCGCTCGTTGATCGAGTGGATTGCCCCCACGCCGCTTTCCAGAAGCGCGGTGAAGATCATAAGCTGAAAGCCAATCTGGAACAGCGGATTGTTGAGTTTTTCCAGCATGAAATTGGACGGCAGTGTTTCCGCCTCGATGCCCGGATAAAAGGCAACCATGCAGACGAAGAACATGATCGCTGGCCACATCGCCAGCGGACCGGCGGCCAGACCGGCAATCACCGCGTCGCGGCGGCTGGTAAGATGGCGAAGCAGCGGCAGAATGACCACCGCGCCGACGACATTATAGCTGGCATAGGTCACTCCGCCCAGCGCCCAGCTTTCCGGAGAGGCCGCGACCGCAAAATGATCGGCGATCCGTTCACCGAAACTGGTGAAGGCAAGAAGCATGAAGACGATATAGACCAGGTAGATGAACGGCGTGGCGAACTTGAAAAGCCGTTCGACCGATTCATTGCCCAAAGCGGTGGCCGCCACGATGGCCAGGGCCAGCACGATGGAGCCTGCCATCACCGGAATGCCGAAAATAGCCGCACCGATTTCTCCGGCAGCTGCGCCAAAAACCGCAACGACAAGGATGATGAACAGCACATAGGCGATTTCGAAGATGACCCAGCCGGGGCCCAGCAGTGCCGCAAAAAAGCTGCGATAGTCAAAGGCCCTGAAGGCCTGGGCAAAGGCAAAGGTCGCGGCGCAGATCAGGCTCCAGAGGAGCATCGCCAGGACCATGCCGGCGATGCCGCCCCAGGGACCGCTGACAAGGAAAAATTCTGCCAGCTCGCGACCGGTGGCGTAGCCGCCGCCGATCACAAAGCCCTTGAACGCGAAACCGGGGAGCAGAAAGCGCTGGAAAAAACTTGCCTTTTCGCTGACTGCCCCGGCGCTCATCATTCTTCGCCCAGGCAGGAAGTCACCAGGGCCTCGAAGGCTGGTCCCTTGCGGATCGGGTCGGCAACGGGCAATCCCAGACGCGCGCTTTCGTCCGCCATCAGCTTTTCAGCCTCGTCGGCGGCAAGACCCGACGTGTTGAAAGCGACACCGCCACAGCGAATCGCCGGATTGGTACGCTTGCCCAGCCTGATGGTCAGGTCGATGACATCCTCGACGGCAGGCAGCGGAAAATCGGGCAGACCGAGAATGGTCTTGCGACCAGGCTGGTGACAGACAACAAAGACATCGGGCTGGCTGCCGTGCAGAAGGCCGAGCGACACTGCGGCATAGGCGGGATGATAGAGAGAGCCCTGCCCCTCGATCACATCCCAGTGATCGCCCGGCGCATCGGGACTGAGCATTTCGGCTGCCCCCGCTTCAAAATCCGAAATGACCGCATCCATCGGTATGCCTCCGCCTGAAATCATGATGCCGGTCTGACCCGTAGCACGGAAGTCGCAATTCACACCCCGCTCCTTGAACGCCCGGGCCAGCGAAAGCGTGGCATATTTTTTGCCGAGCGCACAGTCGGTGCCGACGGCAAGCAGTCGCTTCCCGCTGCGTTTGCGTCCGGTGCCAACCGGAATGGCGCTGGGAGGCACCCTTATATCGACCAGTTGCTGTCCGGACCGCTCTGCCGCTTCACGCAGCGCCGGCACATCCGACAGACGCGCATGCAGACCGCTGACGATGCTCAGGCCTGCATCCAGCGCCTCTACCAGAGCCGCTGTCCAGCTTTCCGGCAAAACCCCGCCGGGATTGGCAACCCCGATGACCAGCGAGCGCGCACCAGCCGCCTTCGCTTCCGCGGGCGTCATCGCCGGAAGACCGATGCTGACCGCATCCGGCGAGCAGGAAAATTCGCCAACGCACAGGTCGGAAGCCCAGTCGCGCAGACCGAAGGCGGTCTTTGCATAGCCAGGTTCCGTAGTGTCGCCGAGAAACACGAGATAGGGCTGCGGAAGCACAGGCAGAGGATTGTCCGTGAACGATGAAGGGGCATTCATAATGATAATTTCCTAGAAGGGCCGTGACCGGCGCGGGTTATTTCCATGTATTGCGTAGCAGGCGCTGGAAATTTCCTCCGAGCACAGCCTTGATATTTTGAGCGGAATAATTGCGTCGCAGCAGCTCTTCGGTGAGATCGAACATCTTGAGCGGATGGTCAAAACCATCGACGTCAATCTTGTCGCGAAAGGCATAGCTGCCTTTATAGGCGGAACGCAGCATCTTGTTCTGCTCCGGCTTCATGTCATCATAGCCATAGAGGTCCGAATCAGAGCCAATGCCGACATGCTCGATTGCCGTCAGTTTTACGACATGATCGATATGGTCGGCAATATGGGTAATATTGGTCGGATCGGCCTTGCTCACGAACTGGCGGACCCCGGCAATTCCCATCACACCGCCCTTGTCGCCAAGCGCCTTGATCGCTTCGTCGGTCTTGCTGCGGACATGGCCGGAAATGGCGCGGCAGTTGCTGTGCGTAAAGGCGATCGGTACGGGTGAAAGCTTGACCGCATCCAGCGTCGTCTGGTCGCCGCTGTGCGATACGTCGATCAGCATGCCGACCTCGCTCATCGCCTTCATGATTTCAACCCCATAGTCGCTGACGCCGCCGTCAACCCGCTCGGTACTGCCCGATCCCAGCAGATTCTGGCTGTTGTACGTAAGCTGCGAACAGCGCTGGCCAAGATCATAGAAGGTTTTGACATCCTCTGCTGACCGGAAATGATCGGCATTCTGAACGCCCATGATAACGCCTATCCGGCCCGTCGCCTTGGCGTGCTCCAGTTCGTCCATCGTTCCGATCAACGCAAAGACGTCGGGACTGCGGCCGGCATAGCCCTGCCAGTTGGCGAAATAGCGCAGCGTATCGGTATAGGCGTCGGGGCCACCCAGGCCGAAGGAATTGTGGAAGCCGGTTATGCCGCTCGCCTTATAGTCAGCAATCGCCTGCTCGCTCGGCGGCTTGGTATTGGCGTCCGGGGAGAAGTCCATATGCAAGGGAGCCAGCATGTCGATGACCAGCGCCTCTCCCACGATATCCATCGCGCGCTTGGAATATTTTCGGGAGCTTGCGGCGCTCAGCGTATAATAGCCGAAATTGACCATCGGAAATGCCAGGGCAGCTCCCCCGGCTCCCGCTACAAATGATCGTCGGGTTAATCCTGCCTGCTTGCCCATTTGCCATCCTCTCGCTAGATACAATCCTAATTAGGACATTAATTGTCTGTACGGAGAATTGTCAATGAATTTCTCGGTTTCTGAACGGAGGTGTCCCGGATATGCGATGCGCGTCTATGCAGCGCGCATTCCCCACAGTTCGGCAGGGCACCATATATTGCCATCCGAATATTCCACCGCCGGTGACCGATCTTGGTCGAGAAATGTCGGTCCGTCGAGATCGACCACATCACAAAGCTGGCCGACGATGAAGGACGGTGCCATCGACAGGCTGCTGCCCATCATGTTGCCGACCATCACGCCCATTCCCAGCTCCTTGGCACGCCGGGCGATCGCCAGCCCCTCGGTCAGGCCGCCGCATTTGTCTAGCTTGATATTCAGCACATCAAAACGGCCGACCATCGCGTCCACGTCCGCCAGGCAGAGGGCGCTCTCGTCCGCCGCAAAAGGCATCCGCCGCTCGAACCCGTCGAGATCGCTTTCACGCCCTCTCGCCAAGGGCTGTTCCAGCAGCTCCACGCCATTTTCCAGAAGCACGTCAACCAGCGCAGCGAGGCCGTCAATCTTATAGCCCTGGTTGGCGTCGACCCCGATCCAGCATTCAGGGCGAGCGGCGTGGACAGCATTGACCCGCGCATAATCCATTTCTGCATCTCCCGTCAGCTTGAGTTTCAAAGCCTTGAAATCCGTCAGCCGCGCCGCTTTTTCCGCCATGACCTCAGGCTCCTGTGCGCCCAGCGTGATCGTGGTGAGCAACGGCTTCGGTTCGCAGGACAATCCGGCGAGTTGCCACACCGGAGTCCCGCTTGCCTTGGCCTCAAGTTCCCACCAGGCGCAGTCGAGCGCATTGCGGGCACCGCCATGCGGCAGAAGCTGCTGCAATTGCTCCCGGGTCGCGCCGGCCTCGATCTCGGCTCTCACATTTTCGATGTCGGCCAGCATCTTCGCCTTGTCATCCCCCAGATAATAGGCGCCAGCCGCTTCGCCGCGACCGGAATGTTCGCCATCGGACAGGGTTACCAGTACCACCTCCGTTTCCGTGAACAGATGGCCGGAAATGCGAAACGGCTCACTATAGGGAAAGGTCTCGGTGGAAACATCGAGGGTAATTGGTCCGGTCATCAAATTTTTCTTTCTTTTGGGGAAGGTCCGTCGGGCTGTTATTTCTTTGCTGCAACCGGGCGGAACAGCAGATCCTGATAGTCGTAACTGAAATCGGCGATCGGCGAGAGCGGCTTCATGGTGACGCGGTCCACTGCTCCCTCGGCATCCAGCGAGAAGGTCACAACGGCCGGCTCGATCGCCTTGTCGGTCAGGCGAGTGACGAAACTGTCATATTGATAATGTTCCAGCCGGCCGTTCATCCGCGGAGTCGAGGTAAAATCGATCGTCAGCCCCTGCTTGTCGCGGCCGACGACGATTTTGCCGTACCACGGATCGACATATTCCCCCGCATAGGCGTCAAGAGAACGGGAAGGCCCGACTTTTGCCGGTTTCGCCTGGGCAGATTTCAGCAGCTCCAGCCCTTTTTCGATCCGCTGCTGGCGGAAAGCGGCCCATTTTTCCGGCCAATCCGCTTTTGGCGCATCAAGATAATGATCGAGCAGTTCGGACATCATACCGCGCAGGACCTGACCATCCTCGGAATTGATCATGATCGCAAAGCCGACATCCTTGCCCGGGATCATCGCAACCACGGTCTGGAACCCGAACACCGCACCACCATGCGACACGATCTTCACACCGCGATAGTCGCTGACATCCCAGCCCAGCGCATAGGTATCGAAATTGGGCTGTGCCGCGGCCAGCGATGGTGGCAGATCGCCGATCGGCTGAAGCACCACCGGCGTCCACATTTCCTTCGAAGACTGTTCGCTGAACAGCCGCTCGCCATTCGGCATCTTGCCATGGGCCAGCTGGATTTTCAGCCAGGTCGCCATGTCGCGGGCGCTGAGCGCCAGGCCACCGGCGGGAGCAGCGGTCCGGCCCAGTTCATCACGCTCGTCGAGCATTTCCTGGTCGCCGGCGCCCCGCAGTCCGCCATTCATCCGCGCGTGCGGAAAGGCCCGGTTTTCGGCGGCGAAGCGCGGTTCGCTGGCGGCGGTGCTGTCGCTCATTCCCGCTTTCGCGAAAATCTGCTCCGCAATATAGTCCTCCCAGGTCTGCCCCGTGACCTCTTCGATCAACTGGCCTGCGACCATGTAGAGGATATTGTCATAGGCATAGCCATAGCGGAAGCTGGTCGCCGGCTTGATATGGGCAAGACGGCGCACCGATTCCTTGCGGGTCAAATTGGTCCGGGGCACGAACAACAGATCGCCAGCCCCTAGTCCCAGACCGCTGCGGTGAACCAGCAGGTCGCGGATCGTCATTTCGCGGGTCACATAGGGATCGTACATCCGGAACCACGGAAGATGGTCGATCACCTTGTCGTCCCAGTCAATCATGCCCTTATCCACCAGCAAGGCCAGTCCTGCTACCGTCACCGCCTTGCCGGTTGAACCGGTCGGGAAAATTGTCGCTTCGTCGACCGGCCGGTTCCCACCAAGCTTGCGCGTGCCATAACCCTTCACCAGCGTGGCCTCTCCCTGCTCGACGATCGCGACCGCCATGCCTGGTACCCCGGCGTTCTGCCGAACCTCTTCGATCCGCTGGTCGAAATTTTCCGGTGGCTTGGCCGTGACGGAAACCGAAAAGGGTATAATTAAAACAAATGCTGCCACATATTTCAGCAGCCGGTTGTCGCTGTTCATAGACTCAATCCCCATCTGGCTCCGCTGTTCCGATTCCCGCGACAAAGCGAGCGGTCAGCACTCAATTGAATAATTTGTAGCCTAGAATGAGAATTATTCCAAATCAGAAAATTCTCATTGTTTCTCACGAGAACCGATTTTGTGAATTTTACAGAGCAGTCACTCAGAAGTTATCGCCAAGTTGAACAGTAGAAGTGAAGGCAGCTGAATTGATGCATATCGCTGACGGACCGCTTTAAGAACTCCGCCTTGCAGAACCAGACTGTCCACAAACGGCCCAGTTCCCGCCGGCTCGGGCCCTACTCCCATGAAGGCAATCAGCGACCACTCTGTCCTTTCCATCAGACGGCGCGGCTGTCATGATAATGTTACGCTATCCTGCTTATACGCTCTCCTTTGCCAAGGAGGGTCCATGCAGCCGTTGCAAGAGCAATCGACATCGTCGCTACAGCGCCGTGCTGTTTTTCTCGGACTGTCTTTGACCGAGTTCTGGGAGCGCTTTGCTCTTGCCGGTCTCAAATCGATTTTGACCCTTCTGCTGATAGAAGAGCTGATACCGCAGAGCCGCAACATATTCGGATTTGATCTCCTTCGCTCTTTTCTGGACTGGGGCGCTGATGGCGCGACTGGCCCCTTGGCACTTGCGTCGCAGATTTACGGCTTCACAAATGCTCTGGTCTATCTTTCGATTCCGGTTGGCGGGTTGATCGGCGACCTTATGCTTGGTCGACGGGGATCCGTTCTAACCGGAGGGGCGAGCACGATTTCGGGTCTGCTGCTGATGGTTTCGATCATCGGCTTCCTTCCGGGCCTGGTGCTGTTTGCGGCAGGAACCGGCCTGCTGAAAGGCAATCTTTCGGTTCAGGTGGGCGTTTTATTCGAAAACGAAACGCAGCGGCGAAGGGCATATTCCTACTATCTCGTCTTCCTGAATGTGGGTGTCGTCTTTGGCCCCCTGGCTATTGGAACGGTTGCGCTGCTGGCCGGCTGGCAAGTCGCCCTTGGCCTCGCCGCAGGCGGCCTGGCGATAGGCTTGGCCATCTATATCGCGATCGTCAGCGACAAATATTGCGCGGCAGATTTCTCCGCGAATTTTCCTCGGGCGCCAGAGGGCCGAGAGAAAGACGTGGAGGAACCCGGGAAGCGGAATGCAACAATACGCCTCTGCGGGGGAATGATCGCCACCTATCTTTGCTTTGCCGCCTATGGGCAGATAGCAAATATCGTGCTGGTCTGGAGCCAGCAAAAGGTCGATCTTTCCATTGGCACCTGGGACACACCGGTTGGCTGGATATTGGCACTGGACGGACTTGTTACAATCCTGCTCCTCTTCGCGTCGCAGGCGGTCTTCCGGCAGCTGTCGAAGCGAGGAATGGAAATTGGTCCCCTGACACAGATTGGCCTGGGCTGCCTGATCTGTGCCGCGGGCTACCTTGTGCTCGCCTTTGGCGGAAGCGCAATTGGCGGAAAACTACCCCTGCTGTTGCTGCTGAGCTATCTTGTCCTGGTCGACCTGGCGATAGTGCTCGTATGGCCATCGGGATTGAGCATCGCGGCAAGTCTTGCACCGAAGGGACAAACCGGCCTGTGGGTCGGCCTGTTCTATCTGCACGGGTTCTTCGCCAGTCTATGGGTTGGCTGGATCGGCACCCATTATGAAACCATGGGCAGCACGGCGTTCTGGCTCGTTCACTCGGCGGTGAGCGCCGTTGGGGCAGTGCTTATTGCCGTCTCTCTGCTCTTTACCGCTCTCGCCCGGCACGATGCTTATGCAATTACGACGTCGGCGTGAGAGAAAGCTTGGGCGAACTCGGCATCAAGTCTCTTTTCAGTTACCAGAATGTCCACATCGGTCAATCGAGCCGTACGCATCAGCCCATGACGGCCGAATTTCGATGAATCTGCGCCGAGCAAGACCTTTTGTGAGGTGGCGTAGGCAATGCGGCTCATGGCAGCTTCGCCGGGGTGAAAATCCGACAGGCCCATATCGAGACTGATCCCGCCCACCGAGAGAATCGACAGATGCGGGGTGAAGCCCGATATATATTCCTGCGCCGTCGCGTCCGAAAAGGCGCGGTATCCGTAATCCATCTCTCCTGAGGCCAGGAACAGCCGGTTGTTGTTGATGCCCCCGAGGTCGGAAGCGACGCGCAGAGAGTTGGTGATGATCGTCAGCGATCTGCGGTCAACCAGTTGCTGGGCAATGTAGCAGGACGTTGTGCCGGAATCGATGAACAGGATGTCTCCGTCAGACACAAAGTCCGCGGCGGCCCGTGCAATGCGAAGCTTCGCCTCGGCGTTTGCCTCCATGCGCTGGTGCAGCGGTCCTTCCAGGGTCGGCGTCGCCAACCGTGCGCCGCCATGCTCGCGATGAACGACGCCCTGTTTCTCGAGAACCCGCAATTCGCGACGCACCGTTTCATCGGAAACATTGAGCTCTTCCGCAAGCCCGACGACCGACAGGGTGATGCCGCTGCGCAGCATCGCCACTATCTCGCGCTGTCGTGCAGATCTTTTCAACATAGGCTGTTCTATTCCGTCACATTCGGGTCAAGGTCTGGCCCGGTATCACAGAGCCGTGTTCGGTAATCCGGATAGCTTTCAAATCATAGCCCGCAAAATGGCCAAAGACCATGAATGATTCCCGCCTGCCGAATGGACCGGCAGGCGGGAGCAGAAGAGCTTAGAATCCTAGCCGGAATTGCACCCTGGCATAACGAGGCGTCTGATAGGCTTCGGGCTTGCCGTAATTGGAATTTGGCGCATCGTTCGAAAGTTGGCCGAACTCGTTATAAGCAGTCACCCCCTTGCTGTTAAAGAGATTGAAAATGTCGAGCCGGAGGGAAGCGTCCAGTCCATCGAGCGGCAGGCGGGCAACCGCGCTGACATCAAACTGATAGATCCAGTCGCCTTTGAATGCGGTACCGCGGGGCACGAGCTTGTCGTTACAATAATAGCTGTAGCCATGATATCCGTGGGCATAGGGATCAACCTCCTCCGGCACCGTTCCGATACAGCTGTAACTGCGCGGCGACTGAACGAGCGTGTTCACGCCAAGATCGAGAAATTCGAATGGCCGATAGCTGCCGAAGAGCTTGAGCGTATGTCGCCGGTCGTTCGGCAGATAGCCGTAGGACCCGTTCTGGAAGCCCGGAGAGTCGAAGTCCGAAACCCGGTTGACGGCAAGCTGGCCGTTCTCCGACCGGACGCCTCCCTCATAGTTGCCCTTGCTCATGGCCCAGGTGTAATTGGCCGACAGTCCCCATTTGCCGTCGAACTCGCGGTCGAAGGTAAGCGTAACCGCATTATAGCGCCGTTTCGGCTTGTCATAGCCAAGATCGTCGGCCGCAAGCGTGACGGTCGGCTTTGAACCGTCGGGCAGCGGATTGATCTGCACCTCTATGTCTCCGCCGGGATTGGCGATGACCCAATTGCTGCCGCCGGGATAAGCTGCCGTGCATTCCGCCTCGGAAAAACCCTGATCCACGCAATAGGCGCGCGCGCCGAAATCGACCGTGAGATCCTCGATCACATTGCCAAGTTCGCGATGGGTAAAATATGCACCCAGCTTGATGCTGTTCGACAGGCGATGCTCGGCACCCACGATAAACTCGTCAGCCGATTGCGGCTTAAGATTATTCGCGATCGCGCCCGAAGGGTCGGCCGGAGATCCGTCCGCCTGGACTTCGCAATTGGCGATACCGGTATCGGGGCAAGCGCGCAGACCCTCTCCACCAAGGATGGCATCGCCCGGCAGCGGCGTACCTTTCGCAGGATCAAGCCCGTTGAGCAGATTGTAACGCGTATAGGTCTCGCGCCCGCCCATGACGTTGAGATTGATGTCGGCTGCCAGCGGCAGGTAATACTTGCCGTAGAAACCGTAAAGCTTGGTCCGCCCGTCACCGAGAAGGTCATATGACGCACCGACGCGCGGCGCCCATTGATTTCCAGATTCGTAATAGGACTCGCCGTTAACCCCCTGGTTCGAGAACCGGTCGTTGCGCAGGCCCAGCTGCAACCGCAGACGGTCGTCCATCAGTGCCCAGTCGTCTTCGATATAGAAGGCTTCGTTCTTGACCGTGCTGATACCGTTGTTCCGATAGACACGCGTTGTGTAATAATCGGTGCCCTCTGCAATACCCAGCCGTTCGGCGGTGTCGGCATTGGCGGTGAATATCTTGAAGAAGCCCTGGCCCATGGTCTGATGGACCTGCTCGGACGTGTCGGTTTCGTGATCGTAGCCGAGCCGCAGGTGATGAAAGCCGGCCATATCGAAGGTGAGATCCACGTCGCCGCGGAAGAATTCGCGTTCGTCAGTAGTATAGCCGTAGGCATCAGTGACCTTGTTCAGGCCGATATCGATACCCGCATCGCTCTGCCTGTAGTCCAGCACACGCTCGTTATCGATATCGAGCGGCAGCGTGCCGTCGCGCAGCTTGTTCACGCCATATGCGCCCGACACAGTCAGCCAAGGCGTCACGGTGCCGGTATACCGCGCGACATAGTTCTTGCCCCCGCCGCGACCATTTGTGCCACCGGTCTCGGCGCCTTCTTTGCCTGTGGCGCGATCATATTCGATGCTGCGGGTGCGCGTTTCGTTGGTCGTGTCGAAATAGGTGAACTCGAGATGGTGGTCATCGGTGATGTATCCGTCCACCTTCACGCCCCAGAACGGGCTGTCATTCACAACGCGCGTCGCATTGTCCTGGTCCTGATCGGGGGTCAGCGATTCGAACTTGCGGATCGAGTAGAGCCCATAGACAAACAGATGATCTCGAATGATCGGGCCGCTGCCCTGCATCACGATCTCGTGACGGTCCTGCGTCGCGCTCTCGTTATTGGTGGAATAGGTGGCGGGAGAGGATTCGCGCATGCCCTGGGGTTCCCACGTACCAAGCACGCCGGCGTGGAAGTCGTTACTCCCCGACTTGGTCACCGCGTTCACAACGCCCCCGGTGGCCCGGCCGAACTCGGCAGGCATGCCCCCCGTCTTGACTTCAACCGTCTTGTAGAAGTCGTAGGGAACTTCCACCGGCTGAAGGCCCATGCGGAAGTTGGTGATGTTGAGCCCGTTCACGTAAAATGCGTTCTCGATGAAGGACGCCCCACTGATCGCCACCTGGTCGGCGAAGCCGGCATTGGCACCGGAAGATCCTCGCACCGCACCCGGTGCCATCATCACAATATCCTGCAACGAGCGGGCAATCGGGATTCTCTGGTCAATGTCGGCGACGTTGATGGTCGCACCGATCGTCGCATCTTCGAAATCGTTGATAACCAAGCGTTCACCGTTCACGACGATGGCGTTGTCGCTGACAGAAGAGGCAACCAGACTGAAGCTGTTAGCAGCGCCATTGTTGCGCGTGAGCGCAACGCCAGCCTCCTTATATGTCGCATAGCCGTCCGCTGTCACGACGATGTCGTAATTGCCCGGTGCGAGTTGAGGGATGGTGTAAGTCCCGCTGTCGTTGGTCGTCGCTGTACGGTTAATCCCGCGATCGCTGGAGGTCAGAGCAACGATTGCTCCGGCAATGGGGGCACCGTCTTCCCCCGTAACCCGCCCCGAAGCGGTGACGTTCGTATAGTCCTGGGCGTGAGCTTCGCCATGCAGGCTGGCGAGCGCCGGAAGAGAAGTGCCGACCAGAAAAGTTGCCCGCAACAGGGCGGTGGCGCGCGCCCCACGGAAAAAATGAGTCATTGATGATCCCCTAACTGGATGTGTCCCGAGACCGGGCGAGCCAGCCATTTGCAGGCGGCGGTTCTTCTCGTCCGATCCGTGGAGTGCCCACTAAGGTTTGTAAGTGTATATTTTGTGACAAGACATCATAATATCAACATTCCCTGTATTTTCTGACCGGTAGCAAACTACACGCCAACGCTTTGCAATCCCACCAGGAAACCGTCGCGTTCGCTGTTAAACCGTCATTATCTTGAAACAATGCGGTTCCATAGCGTTCGTCCGACCGCGCGCAATGCAAAGGGGTCGGCAACCCGATTCATCATAAAGTGTGGCTTTGCTGTTGATATTTTTGGAGTTTTGACATGAAAAACCAACTTCGGCCTGGCCGAATAGCTGTCCTGCTGGCCGCGAGCGTGGTATTTGGGCCTCTCGATACGGTGGACGCGCATGCCGAGCAGGTCTCGCCCGCCCCCTATTTTGCCCACATCGAAGTGGTGACCGGAGCTTCCGGCAGCCCCGAAACCGCGTCCGGGTGGGTATTTGATGATGCCAACCGGAATGGCCGGCGGGATAATGGCGAAGCCGGGATCAAAGGCGTCAAGGTGTCGAACGGTCGCGATATCGCAGTGACGAATCAGGAGGGCAAATACAGTCTGCCGGCGCTCCAGGATATGAGCCTGTTTGTCATTCAGCCAGCTGGCTGGCGCGTTCCGACCGATAAGAGGTTCATCCCGCAATTCGCCTATCAGCACAAACCGGCCGGATCACCCAAGCCCTTGCGTTACGGCGGCCTCCCCCCAACCGGCCCGCTCCCCGCAGCGATCAATTTCCCGCTGGCACCGAGCCCGGTGGGTGAGGATTTCAGCTGCGCGATTCTGGGCGACGTGCAGGCGACATCCAATATCGAGGTCGGCTATGCCCGCGATACGATCGTGCGGGAATTGCGCGACCGGAAAACGAAGCCCGCCTGCATCTTTGCGCTTGGCGATCTGGTGGGGGATGACCTCGACCTGATCCCGCGGCTGGCCGACGTGCTGGGCGCGGCGGAGATTCCGCAATGGTGGGTCCAGGGCAACCATGACTATGATTCGGATGCCGACCGCGATGCCGATAGTTCCGATACATGGCGGCGCGAATACGGCCCCACCAGCTATGCTTTCGAGGCGGGGAAAGTCCTGTTTATCGGGCTCGACAACGTCGTCTATCCTTGCGGACTGGTCGACTACGAGGAGTTCGGCCGGGATTTCTGCGGAGAAGATCCCCGCAAGACCTATAACGGGCGCTTTACCGAAGATCAGATGACGTTCGTCGCGAACCTCGTCCGGCTCACACCGCACGACCGGCTCATCGTGATCGGGCATCACATCCCGCTGGTCGGGTTCGACAATCGCGAGCAATGGCAGCACCAGACCGACAATGCGGTTCGGCTGTACGATATCCTCAAGGGCCGGGCAGCGCTCGACCTGTCGGGACACAGCCACACGCTGGAAAACCTGGCTGCCGGGGACTCCTTTGCCGGATGGCGCGAATCGGTGGGTGTGGACAGCATACCCTTCCGCCACGTTGTGGCCGGAGCCGTCGCGGGCGACTGGTGGGGGGGCGATTTTGACATGACGGGTGTGCCCATGAGCCTGCAGGGCGACGGCGCGCCTCGGGGCTATATCGACATGAAGGTGACCGGTCTCGACTACCGCCTGGACTATCTCGCGTCCGGCCAGCCCGAAAGCCGTGCCATGTCGCTTTCCCTGAACACGCCGGCCTTCCGCGAATGGGCAAAGATACTGCTCGACTGGCGCGATTCCGAGCCGCACCGGGCCGGCGATGTGCCGCCTCTGAGTATTCAGGACTTGCCCGACGTCAAGCTCCTGACGCCCGCGGATATTAAGGCGGGTTCCTGGTTGACGGCGAATGTCTGGCTTGGCGACAGCGACACCGGCGTCACCGTCTCTATCGATGGCGGCCCTGCCAGGCCGATGCAGCGAACGCAGGAGGCCAAGGGCGAGGCAAGTCGCAGCGGCTCCGAATATGCGGACCCCTTCGCCTTGCAGCATCAACTGACGGTTTCACGCACCGCAATCGGCAGCAAATCGGGAGCGACAACCAGCCAAGGCTATATACAGGGCCGCCTGTCTCCGATGCCGCCCGCACCTCCCCGCCCCCAGGGTTCGGCAGCCGATCACAGTTCGCATCTTTGGCGCTTTCCCGTCCCCGAAGGCCTCGCGCCAGGCACGCATACTGCCAGGGTATCCGTGACCCGGCCGCAGGGTACTCCCGCCGCGGAAACGATTGTTTTCGAAATCCGCGAGACCCGACCACAGCCGACCTTCAGATTCGAAAAGTGGAACACGCGTAAGGACGGCTTGCGAGTGGAAGAGTGAAACCCCTGCGATCTTGACGCGAATTCCGGGATGGCAAGCCGGCAAGGCGGAAAGGCCCGGCACTTTCGAGAGAAATTTGAATCCGGTACCAACGAATTACCAAACGCAAATCCATATTTACAGGCATTTTCAACACGGTTGCCGCACTGGGATTCCGTAGATGGTGCCGTGTTTTATGGCTTGCACTCCTTCCGCTACTGGCACTCACAGCATCGGTTCTAATCGCGTGGCCCGTCAGTCTTTTTTCGGATCGTACTGGACACCGTTTGGGATCGTTGTGGTGCCCGAGGGCGGATTCGAACCACCGACACAGCGATTTTCAGTCGCTTGCTCTACCAACTGAGCTACTCGGGCATCTGCGCCGGCGGGATGCGCTGGCGGCCTTAGGAAGCGACGCTATAGGCGGGGGCCTTGCTGCTTGTCCAGCCTAAAAATGGCGGTTTTGTTGCGCCGGTTCAGTCCTCTCCGTCACGACCGGAATCTCCGGCAAATTGATCGGCCAGTTCGTCTGGCGAAACCGCCGGTCCGGGAATTTTATAGCCGTCCCCCAGCCATTTCAGCAGGTCACGATCCTTGCAGCCCGCGCTGCAGAAAGGCCGGAATTCTGCCGTGGCGACCCGCCCGCACACCGGGCATTTCGGAGGCTTCGATCCCGCCATCGCCTAGCCCTGACCCAGCAGGCCGGGAAACAGACCGGTCAGCAGGATCGCCGATATGACCAGCGGGCACAGCCAGCGGACCAGAAACAGCCAGATGCGGTGCAGATTGCCGTCCAGCCCGTTCTCGCTATCGATCAGCCGGCGGTCCGCAATCCAGCCGACAAATATCGAGACCAGCAGCGCCGAGGTCGGCAGCAATATTTTTGCGGTCAGTTCATCGATGATGCCGAACACCGGCTGCCCGGAGAAGATCATGAAATCGAACGGCTGGAAATCGGCCTGACTGTTGAAAGAGAGGCTGGCCCAGCCACCGATCAGAAAAGCGAGCCCGCCGAGAACCGCCGTGACCAGCCAGCGTGGCTTGTCGAAGCGACCGATCGCCCAGCTGACCGAGGCTTCCAGCAAGGCCACCGAACTGGTCAGGGCAGCAAAAAATACCATGATGAAGAACAGCAGGCCGATCAGCGAGCCGGCCGGCATCGTCTGGAAGGCGACCGGCAGGCTGACGAACAGCAGCCCCAGCCCGCCCTGCACCTGTTCCTGCCCGGACAGAATCGCATCCAGGCTGGCCGGCGCGAGGGCCGCAAAAGTGATCGGAAATATCGCCAGACCGGCGATGACGGCGACCGACGTATCGGCTGCGGCGATCTGGACGGATGTTTTGGCGAGATTGATATCGCGCGCCGCATAAGCACCATAAGTGATCATCAGCGCCGAGCCGAGCGACAGCGAGAACAGGGCCTGGCCCAGTGCGGACAGCTGCACCGAAGGATCGAGCAGCCGCGCCGGTTCGAAATCGAACAGAAAATCAAGCGCCGCGCCGAACGCACCGGTAAATGCGCCATAGACGGTGATGGCAATCAGCAGGACGAAGAATATCGGCATCAAATAGACCGCGACCTTCTCAATCCCGCTGCTGACCCCGCGGCCCACGGCGGCTACCGTCAGCACCATGAAGATGGCGTGCATCGCCAGCATCTGGCCTTCGTCCGCTTGCAGGGCGGGCAATATGCCCTGCACCTGATCGACCGAAGAGCCCTGCAGAGCGCCCTGGGTCAGGGTCCCGGAAGAGAGAGCATGAGCCACATCGCCGGCAAAAACGCCGATGAAATGAACGATCCAACCGGCGAGGACGCTGTAATAGGTCAGGATCAGGAACGCACCGACCATCCCGATAGCGGCTCCCACCGACCACCAGCCGGAGGCGCGTGATTCAATGGCCACCTTCTTCATGCTCTCGATCGCCGAGCTGTGGCCATGGCGGCCGATCAGCGTTTCCGAAAGCAGGATCGGCAGGCCGATCAGCAGGACGCAGAAAATATAGAATATGACAAAGGCACCGCCGCCATTGGCACCGGCTTCGGCAGGAAATCGCACCAGATTGCCCAGTCCGACGGCCGAACCGATCGCGGCCAGTATGAATGCGGTCCGCGAGGACCAGCCCTCGCCTTTTGCTATTGCTGCGCCTGCCATTTCACTCAACTCCCCGATTTTTGCCTGTTCGGCTTTGTTGCGCCTGTTACTAGCTGCGCATCAGCATCGGGCCAAGCGGTTTTCCGGCGAAAATATGGACGTGGAGATGGGCCACTTCCTGATGGCCGTTCTTGCCGACATTGGCGAGCAGGCGATAGCCCGGCTCGACCATGCCCGCTTCGCGCGCAACATGGCCGACGGCGCGGACAAATGCGGCAATTTCCGCTTCGCTTGCCGAGGCCGAAAAATCGTCCCAGCTGACGTAGCGGCCCTTGGGGATGACCAATATATGCTCTGGGGCCTGCGGGTTGATATCGTGAAAGGCGAGCACCCATTCATTCTCATAGACCGTCTTGTTGGGAATTTCGCCGCGCAATATTTTCGCGAAAATATTGTCGTCATCATAAGGCTCGGTCGGATCGATTGCCATCAGCTTGCTCCTCTTGCCGCTTTTTCATCCAGTCCTGACAGACCTTCCCGGCGGGCCAGTTCGGCGATCACGTCATCGAGCGACAAATCCATGTCGGCCAGCAGCACCATCAGGTGGAAGAGCAGGTCCGCAGCTTCGCCGGTCATTGCCGCCGGGTCGTCCTGGACCGCTGCGATCACCGTTTCGATCGCCTCTTCACCCAGCTTTTCAGCCATTTTGGCACGCCCCTTGGCGCGAAGGCTGGCGACATAGCTGGTTGCGGG
The DNA here is from genome assembly GCA_030373505.1 of Parasphingorhabdus sp. Lineage (GTDB taxonomy): Bacteria > Pseudomonadota > Alphaproteobacteria > Sphingomonadales > Sphingomonadaceae > Parasphingorhabdus. Next base: position 26,109 of record JAUCYS010000012.1, on the reverse strand, counting down.
GTCGGCTGTACGCCGGTCCAGAATCGTTTTTTCGAGAGATTTGAGAATATTGGTCATCGCCGGGGGTTTTCGCGACAGGCCGCCGGTTCGTCAAGCCCTAGCGACAGAAGTTCGCCTGACCCGCAGAGAGATCGCCCATGAAAAAGGGCCACCAGATACTGGCGGCCCTTTTCGTGCCCGAAGCGATTGCTCGCTTGTGGCGCTATTTTAACGAAGATCAGTTCTTCTTGCGGCGCTTGGCAGCCACGCGGCCCGCGACCAGACCGCTCAGGCCGAGACCGAGCATCAGCATGCTGGATGGTTCAGGAACCGGGGTTCCGCCGCTGGAGCCCGTGCTGCCGCCGCTGGAGCTGGAGGAGCTGCTTGAGCTGCTGCTCGAGCTGGAGCTGCTGCTGCTCGAGCTGCTGCCCGAAGATCCCCAACCGGAGCTTCCCCAGCCCGAACTGCCCCAGCCAGAGCTACCCCAACCCGAGCTACCCCAGGTAGCATTCGCGGGAGCGCCTGCAGCAAACGCCATGGCTGCAATGCCGGTCAGAACTGCACATTTAATCGGTTTCAAAATTTATCTCCATCCAAGTTCAAATTGACTAGGAATAGTAAAGCAAGATCGCTGCCACTTTTGCAAAAAGCCCGGTTTTCTGATGATGGAAATAGTTAATCCCGTTTCCGGACGACCGGATTTTGTAAAATAACCCGACATTAATCGACGGTCGCAGGGTCTGGATTGAGGCAAATCGACCTGTCTGGCCTGCCGCCAGAGGGGGCCAGATCGGAAAAGTCCGCATCATCGCGATGTTCGCCAGCGGTCGCGAACGGGATCAGGTCCGGGCAGGAAGCCCCGCCGCGCGCAGCGCATCATGGGCCTCGGCAATACTATGCTCGCCAAAGTGGAATATCGAGGCAGCGAGCACGGCATTGGCATGGCCCCGAGTCACGCCCTCGACCAGATGATCCAGATTTCCGACCCCGCCACTCGCCACGACCGGAATCGAAACGGCATCGGCGATGGTGCGAACCAGCTCCAGATCATAGCCGTCCCGCGTGCCATCGCGATCCATCGATGTCACCAGCAACTCCCCTGCCCCCAGCTTCGCCAGGCGCAAGGCATGCTCGAGTGCATCAATTCCGGTGGGTGTGCGCCCGCCATGCGTGAAGATTTCCCAGCGCCCTTCGGCCACGCGCCGGGCATCAATGGAGGCGACCATGCACTGGCTGCCGAAGCGGGTGGCGATATCGCTGACCACTTCCGGCCGGGCCACGGCGGCGCTGTTCACCGCGACCTTGTCGGCACCGGCCATCAGCAGCGCCCGCGCATCATCGGCGGTACGCACGCCGCCGCCGACGGTCACCGGCATGAAGCAGACCTCTGCCGTACGCCGGACCACATCGATAATCGTGTCGCGTTTCTCGTGGCTGGCGGTGATATCGAGGAAGCATAGCTCGTCGGCACCGGCCGCGTCATAGGCTTGCGCCTGCTCGACCGGGTCGCCGGCGTCCTGCAGATCGACAAAATTGACGCCCTTGACCACCCGGCCATTGGCGACATCGAGACAGGGAATGACGCGGATTCGGACGGTCATAGGGAAAACCTGATAGCAGCTGTGCTCCGCACTTGATGCGGAGCCCGCAGGTCTGGGCGCTGCAGACGCCAGGGCTCCGGCTCGGGGGCTGGAGCACAATATTTGTTCGACGGGAATGTCATCGATTGGCCATTGCGATCGCGGTCGCCAGATCGAGCCGGCCGTCATAGAGTGCCCGGCCTGTAATCACGCCTTCGATGCCATCCTTGGCATGGAGGCTGAGCATATGGATATCGTCGAGGCCCTTGACCCCGCCGCTGGCGATCACCGGAATATCGACGCCGCGCGCCAGATCGACCGTCGCTTCAATATTGCAGCCGGTGAGCATGCCGTCACGACCGACATCGGTGAACAGGATCGAGGCGACGCCCGCATCTTCAAAACGGCGGGCAAGGTCGCGGACGCTGACATCCGACACATCGGCCCAGCCTTCCGTCGCGACCATGCCGTCGCGCGCGTCCACGGCGACGACAATGCCGCCTTCATATTCCTTCGCCATATCCTTGACGAAGTCCGGATCCTTGAGCGCAGCCGTGCCGATTACCAGCCGGGCCACGCCCAGCTCGAACCAGCGCTCGACAGTCTCGCGGTTGCGAATACCGCCACCCAGCTGCACATAGCCCGGGAAGCTGGCGACAATCGCTTCCACCGCTTCGGCATTGCGCGGCGATCCGGCAAACGCACCGTCGAGATCGACAACATGGATATGCTCGGCGCCGGCGGCGGCAAACAGGCCCGCCTGTTCCGCCGGATTGTCGCCATAGACGGTCGCTCGGTCCATGTCGCCTTCGGCGAGCCGCACGACTTCGCCGGATTTGAGATCAATGGCGGGGAATACGATCATTTGCGTTGGTCCGTTCGTGGTGAGCCCGTCGAACCACGCTTGTCGAACGCACAATGTCCTTCGGAGTCGCAGACGATGCGCAGCAACACAAGCTCAGGACGAACGGCATTCAGCATATTCATGGTTTCCACTCCAGAAATTGCTGGAGAAAGGCCAGTCCATAGGCCTGGCTTTTCTCCGGGTGAAATTGCACGCCGACGATATTGTCGCGACCGACCGCCGCTACCAGCGATCCGCCGTGGCTGGTCGTCGCCAATATGTCGGCCTCGTCGGCCACATCAAAATGATAGCCATGCAGATAATAGGCCTCGCCGCTCTCCAGCAACTCATGCCCTGCGGTCGGGGTCACGTCATTCCAGCCCATATGGGGAATTTTTATCCTCTCGTCGGCCGGCTCGATCGCCTTCACGGTGCCGCCGATCCAGCCGAGGCCGTCATGCGCGCCATATTCAATACCCTTGTCCGCCAGCATCTGCATCCCGACACAGATACCGAGAAAGGGCACGCCATCCTTCCCGACCCGCTGTTCAAGAGCATCAATCATGCCGTCGATAGCAAACAGAGCATCGCGGCAGGCACCAAAGGCGCCAACGCCGGGCAATATAATCCGGTCTGCCTGCGCCACTATCACCGGATCTGCGGTGACGGCGACATTCCCCGCTCCGGCAGCCATCAGTGCATTGTGGACGCTGTGCAGATTGCCGGCACCGAAATCGATAAGAGCTATGGTTTCAGACATGATGCGATTCAACCGCCGGAGGCGCTCAACTTGGAGAACCCGCTATCGGATTCACGCGAAGCTGCGAAGGCGCGAAGAGTATCGGCGAGAGGCGCCTCCTTCGCGGCTTCGCGCCTTCGCGTGATAAATTCATCGGAAAAAGCCCGCTGACGCGGGAATTGCACCTCAGCCACCCAGCTGCCCCTTGGTCGAGGGAATCGCATCGCCCTTGCGCGGGTCGCGCTCCACCGCCTGGCGCATCGCCCGGGCAAAGCCCTTGAAGATGCTTTCCGCGATATGGTGATTATTCTCGCCATAGAGCAAGTCGATATGCAGCGTGATGCCCGCCGCATCGGCGACGCTGTGGAACCAGTGCTTGAACAGCTCGGTGTCCATCTCGCCCAGCCGTTCCTGCGTGAAACCCGCATTCCAGACCAGATAGGGCCTCGCGGAAATATCCAGCGCGACCCGGCTCAGCGTCTCGTCCATCGGCGAATAGGCGCTGCCGTAACGCACGATCCCGGCCTTGTCGCCCAGCGCCTGTTCAATCGCCTGCCCGAGCGCGATACCACTGTCTTCGGTGGTGTGATGCTGGTCGACATGCAGATCACCCTTGATCCGCATGGTCAGGTCGATCAGCGAATGGCGCGAGAATTGCTCGATCATATGGTCGAGAAAGCCGATGCCGGTCGACACGTCAAACTGACCGGTTCCGTCGAGGTTGAGTTCGACAAAAATCTCGGTTTCCTTGGTATTTCGCTCTATTGTCGCTGTTCTCATGCAACAGGCCTATAAAGGCTTGGACAGATCAGGCAAGAATTTCGGGGCCTTTGCCCGATGCGAAATTCATTTTCCGCTCTTGACCCCATGCTCGCTTCACGCCACCTAGTGCACATGAGCAATGATGCCCCCGATAGCCTGATTCCTTACGACGAGATCGTGCAGGAGGCCCTGCGCGCGGTTGTCGGACGGGTGCTGGGGCAAGTCGTCACCGGCGGCCTGCCCGGCGATCATCATTTCTACATCACTTTCAAGACCCGGGCACCCGGCGTTGATATTCCCGATCACCTGATTGCGCGGTTCCCGGACGAGATGACGATCGTCATCCAGAACCGCTACTGGGACCTGAAGGTCGACAAGGACCGGTTTGAGGTCGGGCTGAGCTTCAACCAGATCAGCTCGATGCTGCATATCCCGTTCGCGGCGATCACCTCCTTCGTCGATCCGGCGGTGGATTTCGCGCTGCAATTCCAGGTCGACGAGATTGAGGGCAATGTGAACGACCATGACCCCGCGGAAAATGACGGCGAGACGGATTCGATCGAACCGGTCGATGATGGCTCCAACGTGGTGACGGTGGACTTCGGCAAGAAAAAGTGAGCGGAACGCGCACAGAAACTGACTCTCTTGGCGAGATAGAAGTTCCCGCCGATGCCTATTGGGGAGCCCAGACGCAGCGCAGCATCGAGAATTTTCCCTTTCCCCGCCACGAACGCATTCCGATCCGGTTGATCCACGCGCTCGCTGCGGTCAAGCAGGCCGCTGCCCGCGTCAACGGTATCCACGGCCTCGATCCGGAAATTGCCGCAGGAATAGAAAAGGCCGCCAATGCCGTGCGCACCGGCGCCTATGACAACCAGTTTCCGCTCAGCATCTGGCAGACGGGTTCCGGCACCCAGACCAACATGAACGTCAACGAAGTGATCGCCGGTGTTGCCAACGAAGCGATTTACGGCACTCGCGGCGGCAAATATCCGGTCCACCCCAACGACCATGTCAATCGCGGCCAGTCTTCCAACGACAGCTTCCCGACCGCCATGCATGTCGCCGCGGCGCGGGCGCTGGAGGTCGAACTGTTCCCGGCGCTGGAGCAATTGCACGACGCGCTGGCGGAAAAGGCGCAGCGGTGGAAGAAGATCGTCAAGATCGGCCGCACCCATTTGCAGGATGCGACTCCGCTCACCCTGGGCCAGGAATTTTCCGGCTATGCCGCACAGCTCGTGGCCGCGCGCGACCGGATCGAGAGCGTCTTGCCGCGGCTGCACCAGCTGGCGCAGGGCGGCACTGCGGTCGGCACCGGCCTCAACGCCCCGGAAAATTTCGGCGAACATATCGCCAAGGAAATCTCCAAGATCACCGGCCTGAAATTCACCTCGGCTCCGAACAAGTTCGCGGAACTGGCCGCGCATGATACGATGGTCGAGCTGTCCGGCGCGCTCAACACGCTGGCGGTGTCGCTGACCAAGATCGCCAATGATATCCGCCTGCTCGGCTCCGGGCCGCGCTCCGGCCTCGGCGAACTCGACCTGCCGGCAAACGAACCGGGCAGCTCGATCATGCCGGGCAAGGTCAACCCGACCCAGTGCGAGATGCTGACCATGGTCGCCGCGCAGGTGATCGGCAATCACCAGGCGGTGACCGTCGGCGGACTGCAGGGGCATCTGGAGCTGAATGTGTTCAAGCCGCTGATCGGCGCCAATGTGCTGCGCTCGATCGAGATTATCTCGATCGGCATGTCCAGTTTTTCCGAACGCTGCGTGGAAGGACTGGAAGCGAATGAAAAGCGGATCAAGGAGCTGGTCGACAATAGTCTGATGCTGGTGACTGCACTTGCGCCGGTGATCGGCTATGACAAGGCTGCCGCGATTGCCAAATATGCCCATAAAACCGGTCAGACGCTGCGCGCATCCGCGCTGGAACTGGGTCTGGTTGACGCCGAAACCTATGATGCCCATGTTAAGCCGGAGAATATGGTCGGCGATCATCGCTGATCCGGGAAACAGGCCATCATGTCACTAGTCAGAAATCTGTTCACCACCTTTGTCGGTTACGAAGCCCGCCGACACACTAGCGGCCATGGCTTGCGCAACTTCGGCCTCGGCATGCTCGCCGCCCGGATCGCGACCCGGTCCGTCCCCGGCGCGCTGCTGGTTGGCGGGGCCCTGATCGCGAAGAAACTCTATGATGATGCGAAAGAGGCCGAGGCCCTTCCCGCATCCGAGGTCGTGATCGATATAGAAGGACACCCGGTCACGCCGGAAAACAGTGACAGGCTTGCCAAGCGTCAGTAACTCGCTCGCCCTGCGCCGCTCATTTCCGGTACCACATCACCGGCCAGACATGGCATTGGCAGCTTTATCGTGATACAGAAGCCGAGAATCAAAGAAGCGCGGGCCAGATAATATGGCGAAGAAAAAGAAGGCATATCAAAAATTCGGCGAAGAACGGTCAGAGCGTCGTTCGGCGATTTACTACGTGACCAAGGGCATTGTCGCTTCGGACTCCCCGCCATTTATTGCCATCGGTGAGGAGGAACGGAAGGCGACATACAATACACGCTTCGAATCGGGTGGCACGGCCCGTAGGCCGTTGGGAAGGGATTTGCTCAAGATCGAGCCTGTCTCCGATCATCCGTTCGCGGACGAGAGTTACACCCCCTGGACATCACAGCTGGCGGTCACCCGGTCTCGTCTCATTGGGCAGATCAATGGCTATGCCCTGATGCGCGCCGGCGCCGAGGCCGTGGAAAACCAAATTCATCGCGAGATCCGATCGATCTGGGCCTCGATCGACAGTCCCGACCATCACCTTCAATATGTCAGGAGCCGATTGGCCGAGGCACTCAGTTAACATGTTCAGTCGCAAGAAGATCATCGAGGGCGGTCAGGAAGCTCTCGATATTTTGAAGATTACCGACAATATACGCTCCCTGCAGACCAGCCAGAAAGAGATGGCCGATTCGATAGCGGCACTGGGCGAACTCATCAGGGATGTCCGCGCGGAACTTCGCGAGGTCAAGAACGAAGCGAAGCTGGACGCGGTCATGAAGGCCCAAGAAGTCGTAGGCTCGGTCCAGAACGGCTTTAATCAGCGAATGGAAGATATGGCGGTTAAGCTCGCGTTGCTGGAACGGGCCCACCCTATGACCTATGCCCATGGCAAAATGGCCCAGCTCCCCAATCACGAGAAAGACGAAAAAGACGATAACGATTGTCGCTGACACTAATGTCAGCTAGCTTGGTCGACCGTAAAAGCGGCACAGGAGAGCATATTGGCGACCACCGCGCAATCGGGGCAAGCACCCCGCAAATTCTATGGCTGGACCAATGTCAGCCTGCTCTTCTTCATCCAGTTTGCCGCGTCGGGCTTTGTTTATTTCGCCTATTCCGTCGTCTTTCCCGCCATGGTCGAAACGATGGACTGGAACCGTGGCACGGCGTCGCTCGCGCAGACGGTCGCGCTGATCATGCTGGGTCTGGCCTATCCGCTGACCGGTTATCTGATCCATCGATTCGGCGTGCGCCAGACGGTTACCATCGGGCTGCTGGTGATGCTGGCGGGACTGATTTTGCTGGTGCTGGCCGTTTCCGCCATCTGGCAGTTCATTCTGGTCTGGGGCGTTGTCATGGGCCTGTCCTTCGCCCTGACCGGCCCGATCTGTTCACAGTCCGCGATGATCAGCTGGTTCAGTATCAAAAGATCCACCACCATTGGTATCGTCATGACCGGCGCAGCGCTGGGCGGGGCCCTCTCGCAGCCGATCCTGTCGAGCCTGATGGAGCAGTTCGACAGCTGGCGCGCTGCCTGGCTGCTTGCTGCCGTCATGGTCGTCATCTCGCTGATTGCTGCGCAATTTGTGATCAACCGGCCGCAGGATATCGGCCAGCACCCGGACAATATCGATCCCGCGCTGGTCTCGGATGATCCAACGGCCGGCAATCTGCGGCCCAAAACCCATCGCACCGGTCATAACTGGACGATGAAGCAGGTCATCCGGACGCCGACTCTCTATATGCTGATGCTGGTCACGCTGGGCTATCTCGGGACCTTTTTCTTTTTGCTGAACCACGGCCTATTGCATCTGACCGACAACGGACTGTCCAAAATCGAAGCCGCATCGATCATGGGCCTTGCGATTCTCGGCAGCGGATTGGCGCGAATTCCGGCCGGGTGGCTGGGCGACCAGTTTGAACTGCGTTGGACCCTGTTCGGCTCGATTGCGCTGATGGCGCTCGGCCTGTCCGGCTTCTGGCTGGGCCATGGCGTGATCCTGCTTTCGGCGATGGGCATGCTGTTCGGTGCCGGCTACGGCAGCCTGCTTGTGCTCGGACCGGTGGTGATCGGCAATTATTATGGCGAGCGCGCCTTTCCGATCATAAATTCGGTGCTCGCGCCGGTGATGCTGCCCTTTGCCGCCGCCGCGCCGGCCGGAGCGGGCTTTATTTTCGAGGCCACCGGCAGCTATGATCTGGCCTTTGCCGGAGCGGTTGCCCTGCTGGTCAGCGGGCTGATCGCCGCCTTCTTCATGAAGCCGCCAGCCACGCCCAGCTAGACATTGCCATCGCTGGACAGCAGCGCCGCAATCGGCCGGGTACCGGGACGGCGCGCCAGCACGATCATCAGGATCGTGGTGAACGGCACGGCCAGAATCGCCCCCGGAATGCCCCACAGGCTGCTCCAGATGGCCAGCGAAACCAGCACCACCATCGGGCTGAGATTGACCGATTTGCTCAGCATCTTGGGCTCGACAATATTGCCGATCACCACCTGGGCGACCGTCATCAGGCCCGTGGCAATCAGCGGGATGGTCAAGGTGCCAAACTGGGCGACGGCAAATAGCGCCGGAAAGGCGACGCCCACGAACGAGCCGATATAGGGGATATAGTTGAGCAGGCCGATGATGATCGCCCAGAGAGCGGCATATTCCACGCCGAGCAGACGCAATATCGCCCAGCACAGGATGCCAAGCATGATATTGATCAGCGTCTTGGTCGCCAGATAGCTGCCGATATCATGGTTGATCCGGGTGATCATGTTGAGCGTGTCGGTGGACGCGCCATCCGATCCGAAGGCCCGGCGCACCTTTTCCGGAAAACCGGTGATCTCGCTGAGCAGGAAAGAGGCGTACAGGATGGTGATAAACACAAATCCGCCAAAGCTGGTCAGCGAGGCCAGAACGGACTGGGCCAGCGCAGCGATATCGATCTCGGTGAAAAAACGGGTCGCAAATTCGCTTATCGCTTGGGCGGCGGCGTCCCTGCCCCGGTCAAAAATCGCAGTCGGCGACCCCATCAGTTCGGAAATCTTTGGCCGGCCGGCACCCGCTTCGACCGGCACCGGGAACCATGTCACGAACAGATTTTCCAGATTGCGCTGGTAGAGTGGCAGCGAGGGCACCAGATTCTGCAGGCTGGCTACCAGCATCCGGATCATCGCAAAAAGCAGCGCCAGCACCCCGATAAGAGCCAGAGTGGCACGCAACCATAGTGGCGTCTGGCCCAATCCCGGAATGCGGGCTACGGTGGCGCTGGCAGCATAGAGAATCTGCAGCAATATGATCGCCGTCACGATGGGAAGGATGATGTCCTTGCCAACGTAAAACAGCCAGCCGACCATGATGGTGATGCCGATCGCATAAAATATCGTACTGACACGGCCCTGGAACATGATCTGGCGATAGCCGGATTTTACCAGACTGTCATCAGCATGATTGATCCCGCAGACAGGATCGAAAAACATCGGGACAAGCATCTTGACGCCATGCGCCCTTCTCGGCCAATAGCCGCTATGGCCGACAATATCTCTTCCCAGAATATCGACAATGATCACCGCGAACTGAACCGCAGGGGGCTGCTGTTCGTGCTGTCTTCGCCGTCCGGGGCCGGCAAGTCGACGCTGGCGCATATGCTGCTGAAGGCGGACCGGGAAATCGCCATGTCCGTATCCGTCACCACGCGCCCCAAGCGGCCCGGCGAGGAACATGGCAGGGATTATTATTTCGTCAACGGTGACCAGTTTGAAGAGATGGTCGCCGACCACAGTTTCCTCGAATATGCCACGGTTTTCGGCAACCGCTACGGCACACCGACGGTGCCGGTTCAGCAGAGCCTGGAAGCGGGACAGGATGTGCTGTTCGACATCGACTGGCAGGGCACGCAGCAACTGTACCAGCGGGCCGGACAGGATGTCGTGCGGGTCTTCATCCTGCCGCCGTCGCTGGAGGAACTGCGCAAGCGCCTGGAAAGCCGCAACACCGATGCACCCGATATCATCGAAAGCCGGATGCAGCGAGCGGTCAGCGAGATCAGCCACTGGGACGGCTATGACTATGTCCTGATCAACGACGATCTTGACGCCTGCTTTGCCAAGGTGAAGCAGATTCTGGCCACGGAACGGATGCGCCGGTCGCGGCAGACCGGCCTGATCGGCTTTGTCCGGGATCTGATGGCCGAGTGATCAGCGGTCGGGTTGCGTCGCCTGTCTGACATAGAGGCCGTCGAAGACCGTGGTCCAGGTCTTGCCGCCATCCTTTGATGCCTGCCAATGCTGGCGAACGCTGCCGTCGGCATGGGGCGTCCAGGTAATCCGGTTGATCGGCATGCCGTCTTTGTAATAGGGCGTATTGCGATTGCTGAGCACCATTTCGCCCTGCTTGTTCAGCCCGCCCTCAATGAATAATGCAACGCCGTCCCCGCCCATCCAGGTCTGGTGCCATATATCGCGGGCGCTGTCATAGAAGCTCATGCTCATCCCGGTGTAGCCGCCGCTGGTGCTATAGTTTTCGCGCAGGACGCAGCCGCCATGTTCGCGCGATATCCGGTTCACTGCGCTCGGCTGATCCTGCCCGACCGCGGTGACATCCCAGGTGCCGATCCAGAAATCGAAGGCGCGGTGATTGTCGGATGCGCAGGCAGAGGACGGTTTTTTGGCGGATGGTGTCGACGATTGCGCCTGAACGGGGGCAGTCAAAGGGGATGGCACCAGAAGCGTCGCAAGGACCGCGCCCAACAGGGGGCGAGCGCGGTATCGGCCGGAGCGGGAACCGGAGCTTGCCCATGCGGTAGGCAATATTCCCGTGTCCAGCCTGTTGCGGATCCGCATTCTGACACCACCCCCCATGTCGAGCTTCCATGCGACCCGAAAGCAAATCTGCCATTCCGGATGGTCACTCAGCTCGCTTTTGCATAGCAGATCGGCACGCCGGGCGCCGGTTCATTCGACCAACGACCATTGACCGTCGATCAAAGCCCCGACCGGCAGCGGCTCTTGCGGCTCCGGCCTGCCGGGGTTGACCGCTTTCTCGCAGAGCCGCCAAAAGAGCGTTGGTTTTACCCCGGCAAGGCGTTATCGGAAAAGATGGCAGCAGGGAGCAGCAGGGTGGAAGCAAGGGAAATTGAAGTCCTGATCGTCGGCGGCGGCTTTTCGACCATGCCGCTGATCCGCGAACTGGAAGCCAGCGGCATCGACTGGCTGATGGTATCGCCGATGACCCCGATCTGGCAGCAGCTGGAAGCGGCCGATGCGCTGGATTTCGATCTGGTCAGTTCGCTGCAGAGCAGCGTCTATTCCTTCGAACTGGTCGAGATGCTGAAGGAGCAGGGAGACAATTTTACCGACGGCTTCCCGACCGCTCGCGAATTCTACGACATCCACAAGAAATATGCCGCGCGCCACGCCGCCAATATCCATCATGGCCGGGTCCACAGTATCGACAATCATGCGGACCACAGCATCGTGCATCTCGACAGCGGCGAACAGTTTCGCGCCCGCCATGTCGTCGTCGCCACCGCCTTCCGGCGGCTGATGAATGCCAATCTCAAGCAGATCAAGGTTGACGCCAGCTTTGCCGGCAAGAGCGTCGCGATCACCTCGACCGGCGACAGTTCCAATCTGCTGATCGCCAAGCTGGTTGCCCATGGCGCCAAGGTCCATCTGGTCACCAACGGCTTCATCATCCTCGACAAGATGTTCGCCACTTTTTCTCCGCTCGACGACGGCCCACGCTTCGTGCCGCTCGATCAGCTGGAGTGCCACAATTTCTCCGAAATCAGCAAATGGAGCTATCGCGCCTTTATCGACGGCGGCTATATCCACGGCCTGATCCACCATCGCTTTGCAAAGCTTTTCGACCGCGACAGCCTCGGCGTGCGCCATCCCAAAAGCATCCGCCCGCACAAGGATATCCGCAGCTTTTTCCGGGCAAAAGCTCCGGTCGAAAACGGCCATATCGCGATCAAATATTGGCCGATCGACGTCTACAAGCTCTATTGCGAGGAGACGCTCGAACAGAAAATCCGCGATGGCTATCTGATCAACGACCTGCCCTTCTTTCTCGAGCACGGCCATGTCAAGCTGTGGGACAAGACCGACGCCACCATCGACCACGAGGCGATGACGATCAGCGAGGGCGGCGAGACGGCCAGCTTCGACCTGATCATCGACGGCGATCAGGAAGTGCCCAATATTCCCGATATCCGGATGCAGGGCGACGGCGGCATCTTTGCCTACCGGCCGCGCGAGCAGTTTCTCGGCGTCACCTCGCCGAAGCTGGACAATATCTACACCATCGGCTTCACTCGTCCGTTCACCGGCGGGCTCAACAATATCAGCGAGATGCAGTGCCTGCTGGTCCACCGGATGATCAGCGACGCCGCCTTTCGTGCGGACATTCGCGGCAATATCGACCAGCGGATCGCCGACTATAACGCGACTTATTATGCCAGCCGGCCGGAGAAAAAGACCGACCATCTGGTCTGGTATGGCACCTTTACCGACGAGGTCGCGAAAGTGCTCGATATCCGGCCGAAGCGCGGCGACACGCCGGGCTTCATGGGGCTGATGAAATATTATATGTTCCCCAACAATGTCTTCCGCTTCCGCGAGAAGGGCCGCTATGCAGTCGAGGGCGTCGACGGGCTGATCGCCCATACCGCGAAACAATATCATGATTACAAGGTGCTGGCGCTGCTGGTCATCCGCTATCCCTTTTTCGAACTGCTGGCGCTCGGCACCATCCTGCTGGCGCCGGTGCCCTGGTGGGTCAAGATCCCGGCCGCGATCATCCACAACCGGCTGCCGCTTACGTCGACGCTGGTCGGAAAGTTCGGGCTGCCGACGCGGGAGAGCAAGGCGATTTTCAATTATCGCAAGGCGATCAGTTTCCCGGTGCTGGCTTATCCGGTAATTGCTGCGGTTGTTTGGGCAGCGGCAGGGATGGGAGCGGCCTTTGGATTTTCAGCAGCACTGCTAGCCTATGTCTATGCGATGATCCATTGGGGCACGGCCAAAGGCTGGAACCGCAAATTCTTCTGCGACATGAAGAGCAAGCGGTCACCGGAGATGGTCGGATTTTTTGAACGGTATCGCAAGGCTTTTGGGCGGGTCAACGGTTTGCGGCATAGTTAGAGCTGATCAATCAGCCACTATTTGGCAAATTTTTGAACAAACGAACTCTGTTTCTCCCCAAACCTAGATCTTGCCCGCGGACCGGCATCGAAGGATGCCTTTGTCCAAATCATCAAATGCCTTTTTGATCCAATGACCGTTCTGCAGGCGCCGGAAGCTTTTTGCCGCGGTCCAGCAGAATACATAGCCTGCTCGCTGGCTATTCTTCTGCTCCATGGTCCAAGCAACGACCAGCCCTGCGCTGACTCTAAGCGGATCGTCACCGAAAAAGACACCAATATTGTCCATGTTGATCGCCGATCCTCCTGCCTTGATCACTTGAACACGGACCAGTTTCGAATCATCGTCGATCATCCGCTTTGTCATCGCAGCCCGGATTAGCGGGCTCGGTTCCCCATCCTTGCCCTGCTTCGTGATCGATTCGAAAAAGGTGACAGTCTCTGACAATTGCGCTCTCAATGGGTCGGCTTGCGCGACCTTCTCTTTTGGCTTTTTGGGCCATCCTCGAAGAATATCATTCGCAACCAGAATTTCTGCCCGAAGCCTGCCATATACCTGGAAAACGGGATTTCCCTCCATATCACCGACCAAACTGTTCAGCGAAGATAGCTTTGATTTCGAAAGCTCTGCTTTCAACGCCAATGCCATGAGATCATCATTTATTGCGGTAAGTGAGAGTGGACTGACTGTGGTTTCCGTTCGAAGCAGCCCACCAAGCCCGTTTATCACAGCCAAAGCAGTGCCCGGATCCAACAGGGCCGTGACTCGATTGGGCACCAAGTCCTGAATTGCCGAATTCAGACGATCCTTGTGACCAATTATTTCATTCACTAACAATTGGGCCTGCCACTCACTCAATACATCATTCTTGGGCGCGATGATAACCGAAGCACCATCGCCGATGTCAGAACCCAGATCGCCCTTGATCGCTGTTGCTGCTGATTTCACTGCAACCATCGCCAAGAGATGCGACTCGATATCTAGGGCCCCCGGATTTATCGTTGTTTTACCTTCAAAGCCCGGCAAGGCGTCGGTGAGATCCTTTCGATCCCCCTTCTCATTTTCGCGGAGGGTTTTTTGCAAATTCGAAATGTCTGCTTCCAGTTGCAGCCGTTTCTTTTCGGCCTCCAACCGAGTGATTTCAGGGTCATCCGAGAGTTGAGCTTGGGCCGCTATCGGTTCACAAATCAAGATCGTTCCAAACCACACTACGCAAAGTTTCGATAAAAATTGAGCTATATGCATATCGAATATCCTTCCTGATTTGAACGCAGATATATCGCGATTTTTGCCCCCAACACCCGTGATCCCCATCACGCCCCTCCAAAAACTCCCCCTTGAAAACAGAACAAACATTGAACATATAGCGCAGATCACCCTGTTCTTTTGGCCCGCTGGACTCTCTCCGGCATCTTCTGCAAAGCACGCGCATGAGTCTTACCCACATCAAAGTCAAAGGCGCCCGGGAGCATAATCTCAAGGGCGTCGATATCGAGCTTCCGCGCGAGAAGCTGATCGTGATCACCGGCCTGTCCGGCTCCGGCAAGTCCTCCCTCGCCTTCGACACCATCTATGCCGAGGGCCAGCGGCGCTATGTCGAGTCGCTGTCTGCCTATGCGCGGCAGTTTCTGGAGATGATGCAGAAGCCCGATGTCGAGCATATCGAGGGTCTGTCGCCCGCGATCTCGATCGAGCAGAAGACCACCAGCCGCAACCCGCGCTCAACGGTCGCGACCGTGACCGAGATTTACGACTATATGCGCCTGCTCTGGGCCCGCGCCGGCGTGCCCTATTCGCCCGCCACCGGCCTGCCGATCACCGCCCAGACCGTGTCGCAGATGGTCGACCGGGTGATGACCCTGCCCGAAAAGACCCGCTTCTTCCTGCTCGCTCCTGTGGTGCGCGGACGCAAGGGCGAATATCGCAAGGAACTGCTCGAGTGGCAGAAAGCCGGCTTTACCCGCGTCCGGGTCGACGGCGAATTTTACGATATCGAGGAAACGCCCAAGCTCGACAAGAAGCTCAAGCATGACATCGAGGTGGTGGTTGACCGGCTGGTCGTGCGCGAAGGCATGGAGCAACGGCTCGCCGACAGTTTCGAGACCGCGCTGCGGCTGGCCGATGGCCTGGCCTTTGTCGATCTGGCGGACGGGACGGTTGAGGAGGCGCTGGCGGAAGCCGGGCGTGCTTCGACAAGCTCAGCACGAACGGATAGCGTCGCCGAAGCCCAGACCCCGTTCGTGTCAGGCGAAGTCGAACCACGCCTTGCGGACGAGAAGCGCCCTTCGACAAGCTCAGGGCTAACGGATACTCCACAGGGCAAGATGAAGGGCACCGGCCTGCCACCCAACCGGATCGTCTTTTCCGAGCGTTTCGCCTGCCCGGTCAGCGGCTTCACCATCGAGGAGATCGCACCGCGCCTGTTTTCGTTCAACGCGCCGCAGGGTGCCTGCCCGTCCTGCGACGGTCTCGGCGAGAAACTGCATTTCGATCCCCAGCTGATCGTCCCCAATCCGGCGCTGAGCATCAAGAAAGGCGCCGTCGTGCCCTGGGCCAAGTCCAACCCGCCCTCGCCTTATTATATGCAGGTACTGGGATCGCTCGCACGGCAGTTCGAATTCGATCTCGACACGCCGTGGAACGAACTCAGCGAACATCATCGCGATATCATCCTCAACGGCACCCAGGGCCTGCCGGTGACCCTGCGCTTCCAGGACGGCCGCAAATCCTACGAGGTGAAGAAGCCGTTCGAGGGCGTCGTCGGCAATCTCAAGCGCCGAATGCTGCAGACCGAAAGCGCCTGGATGCAGGAAGAACTGGCCAAGTTCCAGGCCGCGGCTCCCTGCAAAACCTGCCACGGTGCCCGGCTCAAGCCGGAAGCGCTGGCGGTCAAGATCGCCGGCGAGGATATTTCCATCTCGACCCGGCGCAGCGTTGGCGACGCGCTGGTGTTTTTCGAAGGTCTGGGCGCGCAGCTGGACAAGACCCAGAGCCAGATCGCCGAACCGATCCTGAAAGAGATTATCGAGCGGCTCGGCTTTCTCAACAATGTCGGGCTCGACTATCTCAATCTCGACCGGACCAGCGGCACGTTGTCGGGCGGCGAGAGCCAGCGCATCCGCCTGGCCAGCCAGATCGGCTCGGGCCTGTCGGGCGTGCTCTATGTGCTCGACGAACCGAGCATCGGCCTGCACCAGCGCGACAATGACCGGCTGCTGACCACGCTCAAGCGGCTGCGCGATCTCGGCAATACGGTGATCGTCGTCGAACATGACGAGGATGCGATCCGCACCGCCGACTGGGTGGTCGATATGGGGCCGGGTGCCGGCGTTCACGGCGGCGAGGTTGTCGCCGAGGGGACGCTGAAGCAGATCCTGAAATCGAAAAAGTCTCTC
This sequence comes from Parasphingorhabdus sp., assembly GCA_030373505.1. Taxonomy (GTDB): domain Bacteria; phylum Pseudomonadota; class Alphaproteobacteria; order Sphingomonadales; family Sphingomonadaceae; genus Parasphingorhabdus. Next base: position 9,387 of record JAUCYS010000012.1, on the reverse strand, counting down.
ACCGCTGCCTATCTCAACGGCACGCGGGAGATTGAGGTGCCGGCCAAGCGGCGGAAGGGCAATGGCAAGAAATTGACCGTGCACGGTGCCACTGCCAATAATCTGCAGAATGTCACCGCCTCGATTCCCCTCGGCACCTTCACCTGCGTCACCGGCCTGTCGGGCTCGGGCAAATCGTCCTTCACTATCGACACACTCTACGCCGCTGCGGCGCGGACCCTCAATGGGGCGCGCATTATCGCCGGCAAGCATGACAAGATAACCGGCCTGCAATATTGCGACAAGGTTATCGATATCGACCAGTCGCCGATCGGCCGCACACCGCGCTCCAACCCGGCGACCTATACCGGTGCCTTCACCAATATCCGCGACTGGTTCGCCGGTCTGCCGGAAGCGCAGGCGCGTGGCTACAAGCCGGGCCGGTTCAGCTTCAACGTCAAGGGCGGCCGCTGCGAGGTCTGCAAGGGCGACGGGCTGATCAAGATCGAGATGCACTTCCTGCCCGATGTCTATGTCACTTGCGAGGAATGCGGCGGCAAGCGCTACAACCGCGAGACTCTGGAAGTGAAGTTCAAGGGCAAGTCGATCGCCGATGTACTCGACATGACGGTCGAGGACGCGGTCAGCTTCTTCAAGGCGGTGCCGCCGATCCGCGACCGGATGGCGATGCTCTATGAAGTCGGCCTCGGCTATGTGAAGGTCGGCCAGCAGGCGACCACTCTTTCGGGCGGCGAGGCGCAGCGGGTCAAGCTGGCCAAGGAACTGTCAAAACGCTCGACCGGGCAGACGCTCTATATTCTCGACGAGCCGACCACCGGCCTGCATTTCGAGGATGTCCGCAAGCTGCTGCAGGTGCTGCAGCGGCTGGTCGACCAGGGCAACAGCGTCGTGGTGATCGAGCATAATCTCGATGTCATCAAGACCGCCGACCATATCCTCGACCTCGGCCCGGAAGGCGGCGTCCGCGGCGGCGAGATCGTCGCGCAGGGCACGCCGGAAGAAGTCGCCAAGGTCAAGGCGAGCTACACTGGCAGCTATCTGAAGGATATGCTGGCGAAGTGACCAGCAAGCCGGTGAGATTGCTGTTTGTCTGTTCCCGCAACCGGTGGCGCAGCCCGACCGCCGAAGCGGTTTTGAATCAGGTCGATGGAGTCACGGCGATCTCGGCCGGGACTAATCATGATGCAGAGACGCCGCTCTCGGGAGACCTGATCGAATGGGCAGACCGCATCTACGTGATGGAAACGGCCCACAAGAAAAAGATCGAGCGGGAATATGCAACATTGCTGAAGGGCAAGCCGGTCCGTAATCTCGCCATTCCGGACAATTACCGGTTCATGGACGAAGCTCTGGTTACCCGGATCCGGGCCAGATTCCCGGAATATTTCGCCTAGCGGCGCAACACTCGCGCCTGCCAGAGCAGCAGCAGCGGCGACAATATTTCCACGAACATGGCGGCGAACTGCTCGGTTGGCGGAGCGCCGACCGTCAGATAGGAAACCAGCCGGGCGCAGCCGCCGATGAAGAAGAACAGCATGGCGAAACGGAACAGCATCGCCCGCTTGCGGATATCGCCGGCGCTGTAGAATAGCATCAGCCCGACGCCGATATAGACACCGGAGAGATAGCGATACTGGTTGTCCATCGCAGCGGTAAACGCATCCCCGCCCATATGTTCCGCCGCACCGAACAGCAGACCGTTGACCCCGAACCAGAGCGGAATGAATCCCATCAGAAAGGAAAGGATGCGGAATGCGGCCATATATATACTCCTTCATGTCGTTCACGCCGCGCCTGTTGACCGGCATGTTGAAAAAATTCGCCTCTTGTGGATATACGGAACTGTCGGTGCCTAGACCTCCAAAACCGCAACCGTCGCCTCAACGTCGCTGTTGAGATTACCCACAAAGAAGCGGTCGACCGGCGTCCGATCGCTGATGCAGCCAAAGCTCGCATTGATAATATTCTCGGTTGGCAGGGTCGTTGCGGCCTGTTCCGTCGTTGCTTCGGTTTCCCCACTGCACCCTTGCGCGGCCAGCCCGGTCAGCCATAGTGCCGCAACCGTCCGCCACAGCCGTGCCGACGATTTACCCCCTGGTTTCATCCGCATCATAATCATTCCCCCACCAAGCTCCAAGAGTGCCATTCACCGGTGCGCCTGTCAATTTTTGTGCGGTGCGGCGGGCAGCTAGAGATCCTCCAGCCGGACCGGCAAACCGTCTTTCGGCTGAGGAATGGGAAAGACCTGCCACTTCGGCTCGTAATCCGGTCCACCCTGCAGGACGATCCGGTTCTGGGTCAGCATCGCGTGCATCAATATCTTGATCTGCATATAGGCAAAATGCAGCCCCAGACACATATGCGCGCCGCCGCCAAAGGGGACCCAGGCATATTTGTGCCGACCGGCGGAATTTTCCGGCGTGAAGCGCAGCGGATCAAATTTATCCGGTTCCGGCCAGTGCTTTTCCATCTTGTGCACGAATTGCGGGCTGATGCCGATATTGGTGCCGGCCGGGATGGTATAGTTGCGAAAGGTGAATTCCTTGAGCGCCCGGCGCGGGATGCTGGGCACCGGCGGGATCAGCCGCAGCGCTTCCTTGAACGCCATTTCGGTCAGCTCCAGCTGGCCCAGTTGCTCGACCGTCAGCACGGTTCCGGCCGGTGCGACGGACAGACATTCCTCGCGCAACCGCTCCTGCCATTCGGGATGTTTGGCCAGCAGATAGGTCATGCTGGTCGCCGACGAGGTGATCGTGTCATGCGCCGCCATCATCAGGAAGTTCATATGGTCGACGACTTCATCCTCGGTCAGCAGCTCGCCATTTTCGTGAGCCGCGAGACAGATCTGGGTGAAGATGTCCTCACCCCCCCTGGCCCGGCGTTCCTTGACCTGCGGGGTGAAATATTCGAGCAGATATTCGCGCGCTTTCACGCCTTTCCACATCTTGGTGAACGGAATCGGAGCGCGTACCACGCCGATCGATGCCTGGACCTCGTCGACAAAGGCCTTGTTGATCTTGTCCGCCTCCGGTCCCCAGGGAATGCCAAGAATGGCGCTGGCGGCGGTATCGAGCGAGAGCGACTTGATCGCCGGATAGAATTGGAATTCCGTCCCGCTCCAGTCGGCGACGCGTTCCAGAATCCCCTCGCCCAGTACCGCACAATGATGTTTCATCGGCCCGGGCTTGAAGGCGACGGACAGCGCCTTCCGATCGGCCCGGTGGCGTTCGAAATCCATCAGCATCAGCCCGCGCGGGAAGAGATTGTTGAGCACCGGTCCCCAGCCCTGTTCGCTCGAGAATATCTTGTCGCGGTTGAACATCACCAGTTCGGTCGCATCGGCCCCCAGCAGCATGACATTCTGCTTGCCAAAGCTGTAGGTGCGATAGACCGAGCCATAGCGTTCGAACATATATTGGCCGAAGCCGATCGGGTCTTTGATGACTTTCAAGGTCGTGCCGACGATTGGCAGTCCCTGTTCGCCGGGAATATGCGCCAGCTGTTCCTCGCTGGGCGGCTTCACCCAGTGCGGGTTGGCGCTTTCCTGATAGGGATAACCATGCGGTTTTGCTGCAACTGTGGCCAACGAACATCTCCTGAAACGCGATTGATCTCATTCTAGCTACTTTCATGAATGTCAGCAAGACACTCCATTCATAAGCTATTCAATCACTTGCCATTATGCATGATGAAGAGAGAAAAGGCCGTTCGACTCGGCAGGCACAACGCCGTAGGCAGCGATATCTAGGAAAAGACCATGACCCATTCAGCCCTCCCCCGATTGCTCAAATCCGCCATAGCAGCGGGTGCCCTGCTGAGCCTGGGCGGCTGCATGTACGGCGGTTCCGGCTATTATGGTGACGGCTATGTCAACAATAGCCGCTATGACTGCGATCCCTATGCGCCGTTCGACGACTATTATGCCTGCGACACTGGCTATGGCTTTGCCAATATCGGATATGGCGGCGGCTGGTATGATCAATATTATTATCCCGGCCATGGCGTCTATGTCTTCGACCGGGGCGGCAGGCGCCATGCGATGCGCGACCGTGACCGCTATTATTGGGCCAGACAGCGCGCCGCTTATGGCGGGCATCATGCCAGGGGTCGCGATTACCGCCGGGGCCAGGATTACCGTCGCGGCCAAAGAGCCGACTGGCGCGACCGGGGCCATGGCGATCGTGACGGAATACGCGATGGGCCACGGGGCCACTATCGTGACCGCGGTGATCGCGACGATCCGCGCGTTCGCAACCGACCAGGCGCTCGCCCCGGAAACCGGGTGACACGACCGGACAGCGTCGGCCAGGCGGCCCCTGTGCGCAATCGCCCGAACCGGACCAGCCGGCCGGTCCGCCGACCGACAGGAGCCGTTCAGCAGCCGCAAGCCAGGCCGCCTGTCGCCCGGCCGGCGCAGGCCAGACAGGCACGCCCCGAAGGCCCGCGCACATCACCGAGAATGAACCGTGCTGATCGACAACATGTTCAGGACCAATAGACCCGTCCAAATCCCGTTTGCCACAATCACCCGCCCAGACACCATTTCCGTCTGGGCGGGTTTTTCATGCCGGTCGCACTGCTGATAAAGGAGGGCCATCCCGCTTGACCAATGCGGGCGGTTTCCCGTCGCGCACCTCGCTTATTGGTTAACACAATTGTAATCATCGCAAATAGCCTATATCCTAGGGTTTCTGTCCCAGGACCTGAGGAAACATGTCGATGGCAACTGCATTTAGCGATATCCAGCCCGACGATTATATACCGTCGCAACAGCATCCGCAGCATGGCGTCATCATTGGCGGTCCGGCGGCGCGGGCGAAGCGTATCGAATATGGCATCCTGCTGTCGACGATGGTGCTCGGCTCGCTCGGCGCGCTCTACTGGACTCTGACCCATCAGACCGGCTGGGTCGAATGGTCGGCCTTCCTGTTCGGCTTTGCGCTGATCAACATGGGCGTCGGCATCGGCTATCATCGCTATTTCACGCACCGCGCCTTTGAAGCGGGACCAAAAATGCGCCTCGCGATCGGCATCATGGCACAAATGGCCTGCCAGGCATCGGTGCTCAAATGGGCAGCCGACCACCGCCGCCACCATGCCTTTTCCGATGACGTTGGCGACGTGCACAGCCCCTATGTCGACGGCCACGGCAAGAAAATGGGAAGGCTCAAGGGTCTCGGCATCGCCCATTTCGGCTGGCTGTTCGACAATACCACCTCGGACATGAGAGTCTATGGCAAGGGCCTGATCGACGACCCGCAGGTCCTGTGGTGCCACAAGCATCGCTGGTCGATTGCGATTTTCTCCAGCATCATTTTCCCCGCGCTCTGGGCGCTGGCCTTTGGCGGTCCGGAATATATCATCGGCACCATCCTGATCGGAGGCTTTTTCCGCAATTTCTTCTTTCTCAATTTCGTCATGGGTGTGAACAGCATCGGCCATGTCTTCGGCTCTCAGCGGTTCGCGACCAAGGACGGGTCACGCAACAACTGGTTCATGGCCTGGATGACCTTTGGCGACGGCTGGCATAACAACCATCACCAGCACCCGCGCGCTGCCTCGTCACAAGTGGCCTGGTGGGAATTCGATCTCAACGGCCAGATCATCTATCTGTGGGAGAAAATGGGCCTGGTCTGGAACGTCCAGCGAGCGCCCGCCTATGTGCGCAACGAAAAGGGCGAGTGGGTGCAGAAAGAGGCAAAGATCGCCAGAGCGGGTCTTGCCGAGCCGGAAGCCATGTCAGCCGACGATGGCGGCATCATGTTTCCCGCGGACAAGCAACGTCACAGCGTACCGGTCGAATAGAGCGCAGGCGCTATTGTGACCGCAGGGTCATCGTCGCCGATATCGTGCCATTGTCCATCGGGTTGATGCTGAGCGACTCGACCGCAATTCCCTGTTGTTCGATCCGCGCCAGCCAGCCGAACAGAGCGGTCGGCTTGGCCGATTCCACAACCATATTGACCCGGGTCTCCGATTGCGGCGTGACCGAGGCCACCGCGATGCCGGTCTCGCCGGCGCTCTGCCCGACAAAAGCGTCAATTGCGCCACTGAAGCGGACCACGGTTCCATCCACCGGCAGCCGCAGCGCCGCCACTTTCGCATCGATCCGTGCCTGCCGCTCGACCGCCGCAAGATAGCGCTCTTCGGCAGACTCCATCGCCCCGACCACGGGCCGGGCGATGCCATAAAAGCCGATCAGCCCTGCAAGCAGCAGCCCGGCAATCCCGACCAGTATCTTCTCTCGCTGGCTGAGGCCCACGAACCAGTTTCTCGCATTCTCGATCATGGCGCCCTCACCGTAATATCTGCCTGCGCCGAACCCGTGGCATCGGTGCGCGGCGTTGCGGTGATGATGAACCCGGCTTCCTGAATCGCGATCAGAACGGGATTGATATCCTCGTTGCGAACAGCGGACAGGGTCGCCGAAACAATCCCGTTTTCACCATAGGCCATCCGCGAGATGGACACGGCGGGCGCCTGCTGCAGCGCGGAATAGAGCGCCGAAGCCGGCACCGGGAACATGATATTGCCGCGATTTTCGGCGATCAGCCGCTGATCCAGCGCGCGTTCGGCGCTGTCCGGATTGTCCTGCTCGCCGACCACGGTCGCAGCATGGGCCAGCGCGGCCTCGTCGGCGGTGCTCGCCGCCCAGTGATATTTGGCCAGCTGCACCAGCGGAATGGCAAGCGTGACGACGATCAGAGCAGCCACCATCCAGCCGAGCCGGCGTTTCTGCCTCGCGTCCATCGCGCGCTGTATCTTTTTCGCAAAGGGCCCGCTGCGGAAATTGAGGCCGGGCTTGTCCGCTGCAGCGACCATCATCGCGTCAAAATCGTCGCCCGTGATTGGCGATATCGTCCGGTCGGCAAAGAGGATTTCCCGGAGCGCGGGATCATCGCTCGCGATGACAATGCCGGTACGCAGGACCCGGTCAAATCCGAAATCCGCCGAAACCGCCTCGTCGCCGGCGACCGGCAGCAACCAGCCCGAAGGAATGATCGCATCCGGATCGATGCCAAGCGCCTGCAGATGGACCAGACCCGCCGACAATATATCCCGTCCGATTGATGCCGTGACCGCTTCGCCCGACCCCGTCAATGCCCCGGCGATATGGACCTTCTCGCCTTCCAGACTCGCCGCTTTTGCCGCCATCTTGGCAGCGGCAAGCGCCTGGCTTTCGGTTGCGCCTTCGATCGCTTCATGCCCCATGACGCTGGTCAGATGCGACGGGACCAGCGCGATCAGCAGAACATCTGCCGGCACCGAATCCGGACCATAGGCCTGCGAAGCGGTCAGCGGGTCCGGATCGCATCCCCACGCCTGCACCGCACCATCAGCAACGTGCCACCAATAGAGCGACTCGTCATCCGTAGCCGGAAAGGCGGTGAGAAGAATATCGGGGTTCACGCGCTGCTGGTCTTATTCGGCGTAGATATCGGCATTGTCATCCTCGCCGCCCGGTGCGCCGTCGGCACCGAGAGAATAAAGATCATAGCCGGGTCCCTGCCGTCCGGGATTGTCATATTGATAGGGACGACCCCAGGGGTCGTCGGGCAGCTTCTTGATATAGCCGCCCTGCCGGTAGCGTGCGGTTGTCGAGAGGGATGCGGGTGCCGCAATCAGCGCCTGCAATCCATCTGACGAAGAGGGGTAGCCCAGATTGTCGAGCCGGTACATTTCCAGCGCCTGACCGAGTGTCGCAATATCCGCCCGCGCCTTTTCGACCATCGCACGGTCCTGGCTGGGCAGTACATTGATCACCACGATCGTGGTCAGCAGGCCAAGGATGAAAATCACCACCATCAGCTCGACAAGAGTGAATCCATTGCGCTTTTTCCGCTTTTTGCTTTCCGGGACGGAAGCCTCGCCAGGTGATTCGATATCTGTTGTCATGATCATTCCTTTGCTCCGGTTCTATAGTCCGGCCAGATTCTGTAGCTGCAAGATCGGCAATAATATCGCCAATATCACCAGCGCGACCAGCCCGCCAAGGGCCACGATGATCAGCGGTTCCAGCAGCGACAGAGCGGTGGAACTGAAATTGTCAAATTCCCGCTCCAGATAGCCCGCCGCCCGCGCCAGCATGTCATCCAGCTGCCCCGATGCCTCGCCGCTGGAGGTCATATAGACCAGCATCGGTGGAAAAACCCCTGTATTTTTCAGCGCAGTGGACAGGCTGCCGCCGCCGCGAATAGCTTCCACCATATCTTCCGACGCCTTGCGCAATACGCTGTTGTGGATGGTGTTGGTGGTCAGCTTCAGCCCCTCTATGATCGGCAGGCGGCTGGCCACCATGGTCGACAGGGTCCGGGCCAGACGCGCTGCGTGCAGGTCGCGCAGCAGCCGGCCGAAAAACGGCAGCCGCAGCAGAAAACCGTCAAAGCGAAATTTGATCCGGGGCTCCTGCAGCGCCCGCCAGCCGATCAGCGCGGCCAGACCAAGGACAATCGCAATCATCCACCACCAGTCCGCAAGAAAGCCGGAAATGCCGATCACGATCCGCGTGACCAACGGCAGTTGCTGGTTCACATCGTCGAACTGCTCGACCACCTTGGGGACGACCGCAATCATCAGCAGCGCGACGACGATGATCGAGACCAGCGCCAGCACCGCCGGATAGGCCAGCGTGCCAATCAGCTTGCCGCGCAATTCCGCCTGCCGCTCGAGCAGGTCGGCCAGCCGTTCGGTGATATCGGGCAAGGTGCCGGAGCTTTCGCCGGCAGCGATCATCGCCCGGTAAAGCGGCGGAAAGCTTTTCGGTTCGCGGCGCATCGCCTCGGACAGGCGCTGCCCCTCGATAACACCGCCATGGACGGTGGCAATCCGCTGCTGCACATGCGGCTTTTCATTCTGGTTGCCGATCAGCCGCAGCGCTTCCTCCAGCGGGCTGACCTGCGCCAGCGAAGAGAGTTGCCGCGTGAACAGGGTGAGTTCCTTGGAAGAGAGTTTTTTCGGGCCGAACAATCCGGCGGATGCCCTCGCCTGCTTGCTCGTTCCGCCATGCGCCGCTTGCATCCTGACCACATAGAAATTCCGCTCGGTCAGTTTGGCGCGCGCGGCATCATCGCTGGCCGCCGTCAGCCGCCCGGTCTTTTCGCGGCCCTTGGGATCGATTGCGGTATAGGCATAGTCAGGCATCGACCGCCTCGCTTTCACGGCGAGAGATACGGATGCCTTCTTCGGGCGTAGTCAGACCTTCGCGGACAAGGGCTCTCGCGGCCATACCCAGATGCGGCTGGTTCCGGAACGCATGCGCGTTGATCGCGGCCTCATCGCCGCCATCATTGATCAGCTTGCGCAATGTGTCATCGATGCGGATTGCCTCGAATACGCCGATCCGGCCCTGGAAGCCGGTATGGGCGCAATGTTCGCAGCCGGTCTCGC
>JAUCYS010000011.1 GCA_030373505.1 Parasphingorhabdus sp. | reverse complement strand
TGAGGGAGAAGGATACAGAGCCTTATCGCTTTAGCGATTAGGCGGCGTTGGATGAGGGTGTTCAGACGATAGTTGGGCACGCCTCTCTAGCGGCAGAACACCCTCATCCAGCTGCGACTAGGCAATAAATTGCCAAGTCTTCGCATCCTTCTCCCTCACGGGAGAAGGGCCTGGGGAGACGGGTCTGCTCCTCATTCGTCTGTTCGCTATTCAAGCCTGCTAGCGACATTCCTGTCATCACGACGGGGCGGACCGACGCCGCCTGTCCCCAGTCGATAACGGGCCCATTGATGATCGCCGGTCCGGTCTCGCGCGGTGGCTATACGCTGATTTTCCAGATCGATGGTCATGCCGCCGACCTGCGACAGCAGCGCGCGGTCGATCTTCAGCCAGCGCGGCCGGCAGGCTTGCGGCAACCAGCGTTCGCTGACCACAATATCCGCCCGGCGACAGGCCGCGGCCAAAGCCAGGACCGGGATATGGTGGCGGCTGCGGGTCGCCAATATCCGCCAGTCCCGCTTGCCGCGGCGCAGGCTGACCACACAGGAATCCGCATTGCAGCTGGCATCGGGCCTTGCATCCAGCGCCTCCAGCTCCCCCTCGACCCCGGCATTTTCCCGAATCATGTCGCGAATGAAATCCCCGCCGCGGCTGCGCAGCATCGCCAGCTGCCCCCGCTCGTCGCGGATCGCAACATGGCGGCCATCGCCGGTGATATAGAGATCGGGCGCGCGGGTCGCGACCACCATCAACAGGCCGGCCAGCACCGGCACCAGCCCGAGCGCTCGCCAGCGCTCCCGCCACAGGCAGAGCCAAAGCCCGCCGAGCAACAGCAGAGCAAAGACCGGCACCGGCATGGTCGGCAACATCGTCACCGCGCCGGGGCGGCTCGCGACAAAATGCGCCAGCCCGATCAGCCCGGCCAGCGCCTGCTCGCACAGCCACCAGACCGGCGCGCCCAAACCGACGCCGTCGAGCAACAGCGCCAGCGCTTCCAGCGGCATGATCAGAAATGTCGTCAGCGGGATCGCGATGATATTGGCCAGCGCGCCGTAAAGCCCGGCCTTGTGAAAATGATAGAGCGCGATCGGCATCAGCGCGATTTCCACCACCAGTCCGGTTATGAACAGCGACAGGACGAAACGCGCTGCCCGGCGCAGCCAGGGTTCCTCGCGCAGCATGAATTTCGCCTTGATCCGCGGATGGTCGTGCAACGCGATGATCGCGGTGACCGCCGCGAAGCTGAGCTGGAAGCTCGGCCCAACCAGCGATTCGGGCCAGAATATCAGCACGAAGAGCGCACCCGCCGCCACCATCCGCAGGGTGATCGCGCTGCGCCCCATCATCAGCGCGACCAGCACCAGCAGCGCCGCCACGCACGCCCGGATCGTCGGCACCTCGGCCCCGGTCAGCAGCGTATAGGATAGCGCCGCCAGCGCCGCACAGGCCGCCGCCACGACCGGCAGCCGGAACCGCAGCGCCAGCACCTGCGACAGCGCGAGCAGCCGGAGCACCAGCAGATAGACCGCCCCGACCACCGCAGTGACATGCAGGCCGCTGATCGACAGCAGATGCGCCAGCCCGCTGCGCCGCATCGCCTCGGCATCCGCTTCGGCGATCGCGCCGCGATCCCCCGTCGCCAGTGTCGCCCCGATCGCTCCTGCAGCGCCCGGCATTTGCGAGCGGACATGGTCCGAAAGCCGCTGGCGATAGCGCGCCAGTGCGAAGACCGGATCGGCCTTGCGCAAGACCCTGATCTCCCCCAGCGCCTGCCCGGTCGCGCCCAGACCCTGGAACCAGGCGCGCTCGGCGAAGTCATAGGCACCGGGCAGCGCCGGCATCGCTGGCGGCATCAGCCGCGCCCGCAGCTGGATCAGCGCTCCGTCCTGCAAATCCGCATCCGCCTTTTCCAGCGGCACATTGACCCGCACCCTGGGCGGGACCTCCGGATGGACGCCGCTGCGCAGCGTCAGCCGCACCATATTGCGCGCCAGCAACGGCTCGACATGTTCAATCTCCGCATTGAAGGTCGTCACCACCGGCCGCTCCAGCACCGGCGCCGCGACGCTCCACGACCGGTACCAGATCAGCGCGCAGCCGATCGCTGCCAGCAGGGCAAAGCAGAACAGCGCCCTGCCCGCTCGCCGCTCCTGTCCCGCGGTGATCGCAAACAGAGCCACGGCAGCGCACAGGCTGACAAAGGCCAGCCACCAGGCCGGATCGGCCAGACGAAACCAGGCCGCGATCCCGCAGCCCAGCGCCACCGGCACCCACAAGGCGAGCTGGTCCCGCTCCCGCTCAAGCCAGATTTCCAGTTTTTCTAGCGGCTGTCGATCTTGCCAGTATTCAGGCAATTGTCGCGGGTCGAACAGCATGCTAAGGGCGACGGCAATTGGTCCGAAACCGGTGCCTCTGGCGCTCTTCGGGCTCACTCTATCCCGCATTCCAAAAAAACTATCACAGGGACAAAGCCAGCGTGAATTCAAAAGACACCGAACAGCCGAAACAGACAAATGCGGTGGTCACCCGCTTTGCCCCCTCGCCTACCGGATTCCTCCATATCGGTGGTGCCCGCACCGCGATGTTCAACTGGCTGTTCGCTCGCCATCATGGCGGCAAGGCCTTGCTCAGGATCGAGGATACCGACAAGGCGCGCTCGACCCAGGAAGCGATCGACGCGATCCTTGAAGGGCTCGACTGGCTTGGGCTCGACTGGGACGACGAGCCGGTCTTCCAGTCCGCCCGCGCCGACCGCCATGCCGAGGTTGCGCATCAACTGCTGGCTTCCGGCAATGCCTATAAATGTTTTGCCACGTCCGAAGAGCTGACCGCGATGCGCGAGCAGCAACGGGCCGAAAAGAAGCCGATGCGCTATGACGGCCGCTGGCGCGACCGCGATCCGTCGGAGGCGCCCGAAGGCGCGCCTTATGCGATCCGCCTGAAAACGGAAACCGCCGGCAAGGTGACGATTGCTGACAAGGTCCAGGGCGATGTCTCGGTCCAGAACAGCGAGATCGACGATTTCATCCTGCTGCGTTCGGACGGCTCGCCGACCTATATGCTGGCGGTGGTGGTCGATGACCATGACATGGGCGTGACCCATCTGATCCGCGGCGACGATCATCTCAACAATGCCTTCCGCCAGCTGGCGCTGATCCGGGCGATGGGCTGGGCCGAACCGGTCTATGCGCATATCCCGCTGATCCACGGCAATGACGGCGCCAAATTGTCGAAGCGGCACGGCGCGCTGGGCGTGGATGCCTATCGCGATATGGGTATCCTGCCGGATGCGATGTTCAACTATCTGCTGCGGCTCGGCTGGGGCCATGGCGATGACGAGATCATCTCCCGCGAGCAGGCGATTCAATGGTTTGCGCTGGAAGGCGTCGGCAAGTCGCCGTCGCGTTTCGATACCAAGAAGCTGCAGAATCTGAACGGCCATTATATGCGCGACGCCGATGACGCGGCGCTGGTACAGCTGGCCACGCCCTGGATCGAAAAGGATCTCGGCCGTTCGCTGTCGGATGCGGACAGCCAATTGCTGGGCCAGGCAATGCCGGTTTTGAAGAGCCGCGCCAAAAATCTGATCGAATTGGCCGACTCCAGTCTTTTTCTCTTTAAAAAACGCCCACTTGTTCTCGACGAACGGGCAGAAAATCTGCTAGACGATGACGCACGGACACTGCTTAAATCGATTCACCTTGCCCTGAACGATCTGGATGACTGGACGCTCGAGGCAACGGAAGAAGTCATAAAAGCGATCGCGGAGTCTGCCGAATTGGGGTTGGGAAAGCTCGCACAACCTATGCGCGCGGCACTGACAGGAAGCACCAGTTCACCCGGAATTTTTGACGTCCTGATTCTTCTTGGCAAAGAGGAATCATTGGGACGCCTTGCAGATCAAATAGAAAAAACCTGAGCATCAGGAGCAGAAAGGACAATATCGTGGGCGATAACGCAAAATTCAGCATCAATGGGGAAAATTACGAATATCCTGTTCTGACGGGCACCGAAGGTCCGGACGTCGTCGATATCCGCAAATTATACGGCCAGACCGGCGCGTTCACCTATGATCCCGGCTTCACCTCGACCGCCAGCTGCGAATCCGAGCTGACCTTCATCGACGGCAGCGAAGGCGTCTTGCTGCACCGCGGCTATCCGATTGAACAGCTCGCCGAGAACAGCAGCTTCATGGAAGTCGCCCATCTGCTGCTGCGCGGCGAATTGCCGACGGCGGATGAATTTTCCGATTTCAACAATACGATCACGCGCCACACGATGGTCCATGAACAGCTGCGCGGCTTCTACCAGGGCTTCCGCCGCGACGCGCATCCGATGGCGATCATGTGCGGCGTGGTCGGCGCGCTGTCGGCTTTCTATCATGACAGCACCGACATCAACGATCCCGCCCAGCGGATGATCGCGAGCCACCGTCTGGTTGCCAAGATGCCGACGATTGCCGCCATGGCCTATAAATATTCGATCGGTCAGCCGTTCGTCTATCCGGACAATGACCTGTCCTATACCGGCAACTTCCTGCGCATGACCTTTGGCGTTCCGGCCGAGGAATATGAGGTGAACCCGGCGATCGAAAAGGCGATGGACCGGATTTTCATCCTCCATGCCGACCATGAGCAGAATGCATCGACATCCACCGTCCGGCTTGCCGGTTCTTCCGGTGCCAATCCCTTTGCCTGTATCGCAGCCGGCATTGCCTGCCTCTGGGGTCCGGCGCATGGCGGTGCCAATGAAGCGGCGCTCAACATGCTGCACGAAATCGGGCATCCCGACCGCATTCCGGAATATATCAAGCGCGCCAAGGACAAGGACGATCCGTTCCGCCTGATGGGCTTCGGACACCGCGTCTACAAGAATTATGACCCGCGCGCCTCGGTGATGCAGGAAACGGTTCGCGAAGTGTTCGAGACTCTGAAGGTCAAGGATCCGGTATTCGAAGTAGCGCTGCAGCTCGAGGAAATGGCGCTCAATGACCCCTATTTCATCGACAAGAAGCTGTTCCCGAACGTCGACTTCTATTCCGGCATCATCCTGTCGGCGATCGGTTTCCCGACCTCGATGTTCACCGTATTGTTCGCCCTCGCCCGCACCGTCGGCTGGGTCGCCCAGTGGAACGAGATGATTTCCGATCCGGGCCAGCGCATCGGCCGGCCGCGCCAGCTGTATACCGGCCCGACCAAGCGCGACTATGTGCCGATCGACAAGCGCTAGAAGCTACCGATATTGAGAGAAAGGGGAGCCATCGCGCTCCCCTTTTTTATGGGGTTTTTCGGGCCGGCAGCGACAGGGTGAAGGTCGAACCCTGATCAGCCGCGCTCTCCACGGTCAGGCTGCCGCCCATCGCCCGCGCCAGTCGGCGGGAGATGAACAGGCCAAGGCCGGTGCCGCCATCGCCGGACCGGCCGAGACGTTCGAATTTCTCGAAAATCCGCTCCTGGTCTTCCTGGGCAATGCCAGAACCCTGGTCGCTGACCGAAATCCGGGCAAAGCCCTGGTCAGCGGAAACGCTGAGGCTGATGACCGAACCGTCCGGCGAATAGCGGATTGCGTTGCCGATCAGGTTCACGAGAATTTGCAGCGACCGGCGAAATTCGCCGCTGGCGGGCATTTTCTGTTCCTTGTCCGGCAGCTCCAGCCGGATCTGGTGATCCGCTGCCTTTACGGCAAGCAGGCCTGCGGCCCGATGCGCCAGATCAACCAGATCGATATCATCGCCAGCTACGGTGAAGTCGGGACGCTCGATCGCCTCCAGATCGGACAGATCATTGACCAGGTCGAGCAGATGCCGGCCGGCGGAAGCAATGTCCTTGGCATAGCTGGCATAGTCGCCGCGCAGCGGGCCTTCCAATTTGGTACTGATCGTTTCGGCATTGGCGATGATCTTGCCGAGCGGCTGGCGCAGGGCCGGACCCAGCTGCATGCCGAACAGGCTGTCGCTGATCAGCTTTCCGCTCGCCTGCCGCGCATCTTGGACCGGAGGCTCGGGATCATCCAGTGCTGCCGCAAAGCGGTAGCCGGCGAACAGGCCAGCCTTGTCGATCAGCGGTTCGCCCTGCATCACGAACAGCCGCTGAGCTCCGCTTTTCTCACGCATCCGCTGATTGCGGATCGGTTGGCGCTCCGCCACCGCCTCAAGCAGTTTCGCGTGCGCCGATGGCGGGATCACGTCATAAATATCGATCAGCGACTGGCCAATGGCGCCAAAATTCCGGGCTGCCTTGCCTGGCATTTGCTTGGCGATGATCCGCAACGCCGCGTCGGTCCGGATCGCGCCCCGTCCCTCCAGCCGGTCAAAGTCACGATCACGAGCCGGATCGGCCTTGTCACTCTCGTCGTGCGAATATTCCTTCCAGTCGATGATCGAAAGGGCCAACGGTTGATCCCGCTCCGCGGAAGCAAGCCGTGTTTCCACCCACATTTCGATGCGGCTGTCATCGTCCGATGCATGGACCGGGCGGGACAGGTTCATCCTCAGCCGCCGGCTGAGCCGACACAGCGCCGCCAGTTCGGGTACCGCGAGCGGCCCGCCTTCCTTGCCGCCGCAGCGCAAATGCAGCCGCATCAGCAGCGGATCCGCCGACAGCAGCAAGCCATCGGCATCAACCTGCCCGCGGACCGGCTCTGCAAGTTTGAGAGCGTTGTTCATCGACGGTCTTCGCTCAGATAATCACGAGAAAGAGTGCGCTCGGCATCCTGATAGGCATCCGGAGCCGCCCAGCCGGAGACCAGGGCCACACAACGGTCCCGATCCAGCTCGCCATAAGTCGCAGCGGTGAGAATATGGTCGCCGCTGTCGAGCGCCGCATAGATCGAAAGGGCTTCCTGGACCGGATAATCGGCAGCGCACAACACGATGATGAACCGGGCCATCTCTGGTTCGGCGGTAAAGGTGACAATCTGGTCGCTGCTCAGGCCGGATTGCCGGGCGAGCCGAGCGACAAACAGGGCAAGGCCGTCCTTCATCGGGTGAGGAACCGGATTTGTTTCTGTTCTGGTCTGTTCGAGCAATTGGGCCAGGCGCTCCGCCTTGCGCGCGACGCCGGCGCTCTCGTCATGTTCAGCGAGCAACCGTTCGGCGGCCTGCTGCAACCGTACACCTGGGGAACCGGACAGACGGACCAGCGCCGCCGTTGCCGGCCAGGCGATCGCATAGACAATTTCCGGCGGCAGATCCGCAAGGCAGGCTTCTATTGCGCCTGCCGCACCGGTGGCTCTGGATTGCGCGACCAGCAGTCCCATCGCGGCCTGCGCCACGGCAGGATCGTCATGATCGAGATGCCGGGTCAGCGTGGATTCAAGATCCTCTTGGGAAATTTTCTGCAGCAATCGCGCGGCCAGCTCGTTTTGCTGGGTCTTCACCAGAAGATGCTGCACGATCTCCGGCTTGTTGAGCAGACCGCTTGGCTGCAGCAAGGCAAAGCTCTGATCACCGCCCTCCTCCGCTATCGAAAGCAGCAGCTGGTGGGTCACCCCGAGGTCGCGGGTTGCAATCTGGCAGATCCGCTGTGCGATCTGACTGACGGCCCGGCGCAGATATTGCAGGGCATGCGACCGCATCCGGTCGTTGAAAACAACGTCCGTTCTGGGGAAAAGGGCCTGGGCAAAATCGTCGGCCACGAAGGAAGCCTTGTCCGCCATCGCCCGCGCGCGCCGGATAATATCGTTCTGCTTTGTTCGGTCCATCGGAGAAACTCGCTCTGCCATATCAAGGCCGTACCCTAATGTGGTTAACAAGCCGCTAAGTCGAATTTTTAGCCAATAATCCGCAAGCGATCAGCTTTTTGGCGCATTTTGCGCAAAATAGCGGTCCAGAACAAGCGTCAGGCCGGAATATAGCAACGCAGCATAAATACCATAGCTAATCGGTCCGAACATAGTCGCCAAGAGCAGGATCAGGAGAATCAGTCGCGAATCCGGTCTTATCAGCGCAAGACGGGGTTCGCCCGGCCCGCTCCGCAACAGCAGCAGATGCGCCAGCAGTACCAGGAAGATCACCAGATTGGGCACGAAGGTCATGGCGCTGGAGGTCTTGACCAACAGGATGGCCACTGCCGTTCCGGCAAATATGTCCAGGGCAAGGCCGGTCCAGTCCCGGCCCGTCGCGGCATGCGCAAATTGCGCCATCGACACCCGGGTGAATTGCGCGATACTGCCAAGCAACAGCAGACCGAGAGCGGCGACAGAATAGCCGAAAACAGCCGTCCCGATACCCGCCAAACCGGCCAGCAGAATGAATATCCCAAGATATTGCGAGGCCGATTCTTTCGTCCACAGCATCGGCAGGCTCCGCTTGACCAGCGGCCGCAGCAGAAAGCGGTTGAGGAAATTGTCCTTTTTGCCGGGCATATCTCTCAGCTTGCGCCGGGTAAATTGCGCGGCGCTGAGTTCGCTCTGGATATGCGCAATCGCGCCGGCACCCATCCGGCGGTCGGAGATGATCGACCGCGGACAATCGGCCTGCACCGCAGTTCTCAGCAGCGCCGAGCCAATCTCCCATTCGTCCGGGATATCGATCATCGCGACCAACCGCGAGGCGTTGAGCGAGACGATCCCGAGCCAGCGCTGGTTGAGATCGATCCGTTCGAATTCCTGATATTCCTCGGCCTGCAGCACCGTGAACAGCAGTTCCTGCGGCGGTCCGCTCAGCTGGCCGATAATTTCGTCATTCGGCACGATGCCGTCGGCGATATAGACGATATGATCCTGCTCGCTGGCATATTGCACCAGATCGCTGGGGCTGCGGACATATTCCGCGTCCAGACCCTGCTGCTTCATCGCATCGATTTTCTGCAGCAGCGCGCCATGGGTGACCGGGCAGAGGAAGATATATTTCTCGCAGCCGAACCGTTGCGCCGCCTGAATCTGCAAATCGAGCAGCGTACCGGCAAACAGCGGCAGCAGCGCAATCGGGCCGTTGCCGTCGAGATCGTCTTTTGCCAGGGAAATCAGTGCCAGTTTCACGAATATGGGGGTCCCGAACGATGAAGAGGAATGTTGGTCCTATCCATAGAGGGTCGCATCCGGTCAAGCCAAGCGATATTCTGCCAATGAAGGCGCGCTGGGCACGCCTGAACCCGTGGTTCAGTCGCGGTGCGCCTCTACCGCCGACACCGCGCGTTGCAGCTTGCGCAAGATCACCGGATCGCCCGGTGCGGAGCGGGCTGCCTCATCGGCCAGCTGCAGGATTCGGGTAGCGGAAAAGCTCGCCGCCAGTCCCTTGAGACGCCAGGCGGCATATTCCCAATTGGCGTCGCAGCGCGCTCTTCCGAGCAGGTCGACCTGCCGTTTCGCGCTTTCCAGAAAGGCCGCGCGCAATTCCGCGATCAGGGGTTGATCATCCCCCACAGCGGCCGTCAGAGCGGCATCCAGAGCCCCATAATCAAATGACATTTCACCCACTTACGCTTGCTATGGTTAAGTTATGGTTTCTATGATCTGATATTGTGGTAAATAGTCTTATGGCAGGAGAATCTAAGATAATCGGGATGTGGCGCGATCGGGATGATAATTCCGGCGAGGACCAGAAAGAATCAACCATGGATGCGGCGAGCGAAGCACCCTCCGAAGGAGCCGAGCAGCAGGATTTTCCCGATGAAAATCAGGAAAATAGAACCGAATCTGCGGATGACGACTGGAGCCACTATTCGGACGAGGGATTGCCTGCCCCTGCCCGCTTTCGCTTCTGGCCGCCGCTGTTGCTGGCCATCACCGCTGCGTGCTGGACCGGATTTTTCCTGTGGGCCAACCGCGACATTTTTACCACTATGCCCGCCGCCCGGACCGGGGTCGAGCTGCTGACGCAATGGTGTCTCCCGATCGCCACGCTGGGCATCTTCTATCTGCTCTACATGCGCAACAGCACCCGCGAAGCCCATCGCTTTGTCGACGTGGCCCATTCCCTGCGCAGCGAGTCCGAATTGCTCGAAACCCGGCTGCAAACGGTCAATAACGAGCTCAGCATGGCCCGCGAATTTCTCAGCCAGGAAAGCCGGGAACTGGAATCGCTGGGCAGCCAGTCGTCCGGCAAGCTGACGACCGCCGCCGGCCTGATCCGCAAATCGCTCGACGACGGTCTCGGCAAGATGCAGAAACTGGATGATGTCGGGGGCACTGCCTATCGCAATCTCGAACAGCTGCGCGAACATCTGCCGGTGGTGATCAGCACCGCCAAGGATGTGACCAACCAGATCGGCAATGCTGGCCGCACCGCCCAGTCGGAAATGTCCGCCATGGTCTCGACGCTCGGCAAGATCCGCGACGTGGGCGCCGCTGCCCAGCAGAGCCTGACGGACCTGACCGACAAATCCACCCGGTCCGTCGATCATCTCGCCGCCGAAGCCGAGCAGATCAGGGCCAGCCTAGCGGAACAGCTTCAGGCAGCTGAAAGTGCCTCCGGCGAACTGACCAGCCTGTTGCGGACGACGACGGCGGAAACCGTCACCGCCATTCACAAAAGCCGGGCAGAGCTGGCCACCGAAGCGTCGGAATCAACGCTGGCGATACGCGCGGACCTGGATGCGCTGGAAGCCGCACTGGCGAGCCTCGGCGAGATTGCCGATGCAGAAGAGCGAAGGTTGCAGGCGCTGGCGACCACGCTCAACCAGAATATCGACGACATCACCGAAAATGTGAAGAATCTGGACAATGAAAGCGGCGAGAAAACCGCGAAACTGGCCTTTGCCATATCGGCGATGGAACAGAATAGTGCCGCCCTGCGACAAACGCTTGAAAATGGCTATGGCGCCGCCGACGGCATGATCGAGCGGGTCGAAAAACTGCTGGTCGCGCTCGACAGCAGCGCCCGCGAAATGGACGAGACGCTGCCGATCGCCTTTGAACGGGTTTCGGAAAAATCGAAGGAAAGCCTGGCGCTCTATGGCCAGATCGCCAGCCAGGCCCGCAAGGCGCAGGAAGACGCCGGCAGAGTCGCCCAGCAGGTTGCACAAACCGACCATTCGATCAGCAAGCAACAGGAACATCTCCGCAAGCTGCGCGACCAGGGCGACGAGGCGAGCCAGTCGGTTGTCGAGCAGATTGCCGATATTTCCCGAGCGATCGAGGATGTCCGTGAGCAGAATGAAGCGCTGACCGAAAGCGCTGGCGAGAAGATGATCACTGCGCTGCTGCGGGTCAGGGAGACCGCCAAACAGGCGTCCGAATATTCCCGCGAAGCGTTGGAAAATTCGATCGCCGGTTCAACCGACGCGTTCGAGAAAGTCAGCGAGGAGGCCCTGAACCGGATTATCGACGACAAGATCGCCTCGATCGCGCCGAAGCTCGAACAGGCGGTGGCCAGCGCGGTGGCAACCACCCAGTCAACCGCTGCCCATCTCACCGATCAGCTGGCCGCGATCGAGGAAATGACCAAGAATCTCGAGCAGCGCATCCTCTTTGCCAAGGAAAAGGCCGAGCAGAGCAGCGACGAGAATTTTACCCGGCGCGTTGCCCAGCTGACCGAATCGCTCAACTCCATCTCCATCGATGTCGGCAAGATTCTGTCCAACGATGTCACGGATACCGAATGGGCCGCCTATCTGAAGGGCGACCGCGGCATTTTCACGCGCCGCGCCGTTCGCCTGCTCGACAGCCGGGAAGTGCGCGAGATTCTGGCGCAATATTCCGGCAACGACGAATTTCGCGAGCATGTGAACCGCTACATCCATGACTTCGAGGCAATGCTGCGCGGCGTGCTGGCCACTCGCGATGGCAGTGCGATCAGCGTGACCCTGCTGTCATCCGATATCGGCAAGCTCTACGTCGCTCTCGCCCAGGCGATCGAACGCCTGCGCAACTAGGGTCAGACGTCTTTCATCCGTTCCCGGCTATGGAAGAAATCGATCGTGTCCATGTCGATCCAGCCATAGATATAGTTGAGATAGAATAGACCGAAAGCAGCCGTCGCCAGCAGCGTGGTCAGCAACAATATCCGCCACGGCCGGAAATTGGCCGGTGCGCCCTCATCCTGCCCTTCGATCATCTTCGCCCCCGTTTCATGGTGGCTGCGGATGCCGATCGGCAGGACGATGAACGCCGCTGTCACCCAGAACAGCACATAGATCGCGAAGACGGAGTAGAGTTGCATGGCCTTATGCCTCTATGGTCAGCACCGATACGATTGGTTTCTTGCCCGTCCACTCGGTGGCTCTCCGGCGGACCAGCAGGCGGATTGCCTCGTTGAACTTCTCGATATCGCCGACGGGCTTGGAATAATTTCTGACGATCTTGTCGACCACTTCATCGAGGAAATCTTCCTCGTCCTCTTCCAGCGGCACGCCGTGCATTTTCAGGACAGGCTGACCGAAGATCTTGCCCTTGTGATCGAGGCCGATGGCTACCGAAATCATGCCGTTATGCGCGGTCTTGCGCCGGTCGTTCAGCGTTTTGCCGTCGGCGGGAATGATGACATCGCCATCCACGACCAGACGGCCGGTCCGCTCCTGCCCCAATATTTTCGGGCCATTGGGCGCCAGTCGTACGACATCGCCATTCTGCTGGAAGATCGCCTTGGGAACGCCCTGCTCGAGACCGAAGCGAACCTGGGTTTTCATATGACGGATTTCGCCATGGACAGGCACCAGGATTTCCGGTTTGATCCATTTATACATTTGCGCCAGTTCCGGCTGGCCGGGGTGACCGGAGACATGAATATCTTCCTGCCGCTCGGTGATCATCACCACACCCTTGGCCGCGAGCTGGTTCTGGATCCGGCCAATGGCGATTTCATTGCCCGGAATCTGTTTCGATGAAAACAGCACATGATCGCCTTCGGACAGCTTGATCTGGTGGCTGTCGCCAGCGATCCGGCCCAGCGCTGCCCTTGCCTCGCCCTGGCCGCCGGTGGCGATGATCATCACCTCGCCGCGCGGCAGGCTCATCGCTTCCTGGAAATCCACCGTCGGCGGGAAATCCTTGAGATAGCCATTTTCCTTGCAATTCTCGATGATCCGGTCGAGCGAGCGGCCTGCGACGCAGAGTTTGCGACCCGCGTGGATCGCGACTTCGCCCAGCGTCTGCAGCCGGGCGGCGTTGGACGCGAAGGTCGTGACCACGATCCGCGTGTCGATTTCGTCGACCACCCGCATCAGGTTGCGCCGTACCTCGCCTTCCGAACCGGATGCCTTCTCGTTGAAGACATTGGTCGAATCGCAGACCATGGCAAGAATGCCCTCGTCACCGATTTTCTGAAGCTCTTCCGGCGTCGATGGCACGCCCAGCACCGGCTCGTCATCGAGCTTCCAGTCGCCGGTATGGAATATCCGGCCATAAGGCGTGTCGATCAGCATCGCATTGCCTTCGGCAATAGAATGCGCGATCGGCAGATAGCGGAAGCCGAACGGGCCGAGATCGAAGCTGCCTTCATTGGGAATGATATTGAGCGTGACTTCGCGCTCCAGACCGACCTCTTCCAGCTTGCGACGGATCAGGCCAGCGGTGAACGGCGTCGCGAACAGCGGCACGTCCAGATCAGCGGCAAAATAGGGAACCGCTCCGATATGATCCTCATGACCATGGGTCAGCACGATGCCGAGCAGATCCTTGCGGTTCTTCTCGATAAATTCGAGATCGGGCAGAATCAGGTCGATACCCGGATAGCTGGGATCGGCAAAGGTCATGCCGAGATCGACCATCACCCATTTGCCGTCGCAGCCGTACAGGTTGACATTCATGCCGATTTCGCCCGAGCCGCCGAGGGCCAGGAAGAGAAGTTCTTTTTTTGCTTTTGTCATGAAGCGTGTGTTGCTCGCTGATAGAGGAAATGCAGGCCCTGAAGGGTCAGGTCCGCTTCCAGATGATCAAATACATCTGTATGTTCGTCAAAAAGTACGGCTAATCCGCCGGTAGCAATGATCTTTGTCGGCCGGCCGATTTGCGCTTTCGTGCGCTCCACTAGACCTTCGATCATCGCAACATAACCCCAAAAAATGCCGATCAGCATCTGGCTTTCGGTGGTTGTTCCTATGACATTGTCATCTTCCGGCGATTCCAGTGCGATACGCGGCAGTTGCGCGGTTTTGCCGACCAGTGCATCGAGCGAAAGATTGATCCCGGGGGCGATGACACCGCCCTTGTAGGCACCCTGATAATCGGCGACATCGAACGTGGTCGCGGTGCCGAAATCGATGATGACGATATCCTGTTTATATTTTTGATGCGCCGCGATCACGTTGAGCACCCGGTCTGCGCCGACGCTGTCCGGCTGCTCGACATCCAGAGCAATGCCCCACGCCGCATCACCGCGACCCGCGATCATCGGCGTAACGCCAAAATATTTCTCGGCCAGGACCGTCAGGTTATGGAGCGCGCGTGGTACAACCGTGCCGATGATCACGGCATCAACCGAGCTCAGTTCAAGCTCTTCCAGCTCCAGAAGCTGTCTCAGCCAGACCACATATTCATCGGCCGTGCGGCGCGCATCGGTGGCGATCCGCCAGCGCGCTCGAATATCATCTCCGTCGAACAGGGCAAACACGACATTGGTGTTACCAGCGTCAATGGCTAGCAGCATGACTTCGACCTTTCATTCATCCGGCAGCTCGCTGGTCCATTTCCACATCGCCAGCATGGAGCACGATAAGCGTTCCATCCGCCTTTCTCAAGCGCAGCGCACCGTCCTCGGTAACGCCCTGATATTCTCCGTGAATCTTTTCCCCGCTGGGATCGGACACGGACAGGCCGCTGCCCGGTCTGTGTGCGGCGGCCGTCCAGTCCTGCAGGATCGACGGAAAACCCGATGTCCGCCACTGTTTCAGCCGTTTTTCGAAGCGCGGAATCAGATCGGCCAATATTTGCGATGCATCATGCTCATTTTCGGCATTGGCCGCTCGTAAGGATATCGTCGCGCGGTCCGGCACCTCCGGCGCACTGACGATATTGACGCCGATCCCGACCACCACTTTATCCGCGACCCGTTCCAGCAATATGCCGCAGATCTTGGCGTCGCTGACCAATATGTCATTCGGCCATTTCAGCAGCACCGGCGTCTCGGCGCAAAGCTGGCCCCTGAGCATGTCATGAACCGCCAGCGCCGTCACAAAGGACAGGCTGGACGGAGCCGGGTCGCCGGGCCGGATATCGACCACCGTGCTGCAATAGAGATTGCCGGGCGGGCTTTCCCATTTTCGGCCAAGGCGACCGACGCCCCCGACCTGCTTTTCGGCACGCAGCCAGAAGCCTTCGGCGGCGCCGTTCTGCGCCACCAGCAGCTTGGCATCCGCATTGGTCGATGCGGTTTCGGCAACGGTCGTGACGGAACTGGTCAGAAGAGCGCGCCTGCCGCTGCCGCCGTAATCGGCGCGACGAACGGGATCGCCAGATAGCCGAGCGGCGATACGATCAGCGCCAGTATGGCGATCAGGATATTTTCGGCCTTGTGGCCGGTGACCACGATCTCGTTGGCAGGCTCGTCGAAATAGATGATCTTGACCACCTTGATATAGTAAAAGGCGCCGATCACGGAAGCGGCGATACCGATTACCGCGAGCGGCAGCATGCCTGCGGCAACCGCTGCATCAAATACCAGGAACTTGCCCCAGAAACCGAACAGCGGCGGGATACCGGCGAGCGAGAACATGAACACGGCAAAGGCCGCTGCCAGACCCGGGCGGGTCTGCGACAGACCGGCGAGGCTCGCCAGGCTTTCCAGCGGCTTGCCATCCCGGTCGCGCATTTCCAGCACACAGATAAAGCTGCCCAGTGTCATCGCGACATAGATCGCCAGATAGAACATCATCGCCGAAATGCCCTGCGCCGTGCCGGTCGCGAGACCGATCAGCAGGAAGCCGACATTGTTGATCGAGCTATATGCGAGCAGCCGCTTGATATTCTGCTGCCCGATCGCGGCGACCGCGCCGAGAATGATCGAGGCGAGCGCGACAAAGACGATGATCTGCTGCCAGGCCGACGTCTGACCGCCGAAGGCGTCGATGATCACCCGAGCGGTCAAGGCCACGGCGGCCACTTTCGGCGCGCTGGCAAAGAAAGCACTGACCGGGGTCGGCGCGCCCTCATAGACGTCGGGCGTCCACATATGGAACGGCACGGCGCTGATCTTGAACGCCAGGCCGGAAAGCACCAGCACCAGTCCGATCAGCGGCCCGGTCGACAGGTCGCCGCTCAGCGTTTCGCCTATCACCGCAAAGCTTGTCGATCCCGCAAAGCCATAGACCAGCGAAATGCCGAACAGCAGCATGCCGCTCGCCAGTGCGCCGAGCACGAAATATTTGAGGCCCGCTTCCGACGAGCGGATATCCGTCCGGATGAAGCTCGCCAGCACATAGGCCGACAGGCTGTTCAGCTCGAGACCGATATAAAGCGTCATCATGTCGGTCGCGGAGACCATCATCCCCATGCCGATCGTGGCAAAAAGGATCAGCACCGGATATTCCGAGCGATATTTGCCGCCGTCCTGGAAGAAACGCGGTGCGACGATCAGCGACAGGATTGCCGCGAGATAGATCAGGAACTTGGCAGTGCTGCCGAAGGCATCCATCCGGTAGAGTCCGTCAAACGCTTCCGCTCCGCCCTTGAACTCGGGCTTGTGCGCCAGCACCATCAGCAGGATCGAGGCACCGAACAGCGCCGCCACCGACAAGATGGTGACCAGACGAGCGGCCTTTTCCTGGCTCCAGGCGGACACCAGCAGCAGGATCAGGCTCGAGACCGAGAGGAAGAGTTCCGGCGATACCAGCCAGAGAGACGATGCAAGGTTCATTAGTGCGCCTCCCCATGGGCTTCATCTTGGATTGCCGGTTTCGCCTTGCCCATTTTCAGATGCGCGTCGCCTTCCGGTGCGGCCCGGTCAATACGCGCCACCAGTGCCCCGACGTCACCGCGGATCGGCGCCATGAAGCTTTCCGGATAGACACCCATCCACAGCACGGCCGCAGCAATTGGCGCAAGCAGCGCCATTTCGCGCGCCGACAGGTCGGGCATTGCCTTGACGTCCTCGTGCACCAGTTCGCCAAAGGCGACCCGGCGATAGAGATAGAGCATATAGCCCGCGCCGAGAATGATACCGGTGGTGGCAACCAGAGTGACCCAGCTGTTGACCTTGTACAGGCCGATCAGCGACAGGAATTCACCGACGAAGCCGCTGGTGCCCGGCAGGCCGATCGAGGCCATGGTGAACAGCAGGAACAGGATCGCATATTTCGGCATGTTGATCGCCAGCCCGCCGTAACGGCTGATTTCGCGGGTGTGCAGCCGGTCGTAGATCACGCCGACGCAGAGGAACAGCGCTGCCGATACAAGCCCGTGGCTCAGCATCACGATGATCGAGCCCTCGATGCCCTGCCGGTTGAAGGCGAACAGGCCGAGCGTCACGATCGCCATATGAGCGACCGAGGAGTAAGCGATCAGCTTCTTCATGTCCTGCTGCACCAAGGCCACCAGCGAGGTATAGACCACCGCCACCATAGACAGGCCAAAGATCAGCCAGATGAACTGCTCGGAAGCTTCCGGGAACATGGGCAGCGAGAAGCGCAGGAAGCCGTAACCGCCCATTTTCAGCAGCACGCCGGCCAGAATCACGGAACCGGCGGTCGGTGCCTGCACGTGCGCATCGGGCAACCAGGTATGCACCGGCCACATCGGCATCTTCACCGCGAAGCTGGCAAAGAAAGCCAGCCACAGCCAGGTCTGTGCCTCGGGGGCAAAATCATAGTTGAGCAAAGTCGGGATATCGCTGGTTCCGGCATCCTGCACCATCCACAGCATCGCGATCAGCATCACCACCGAGCCGAGCAGGGTGTAGAGGAAGAATTTATAGCTAGCGTAAATCCGGTTGGCCCCGCCCCAGATGCCGATGATCAGATACATCGGGATCAGGCCGGCCTCGAACAATATGTAGAACAGGAAGATATCCTGCGCCGCGAACACGCCGATCATCAGCACTTCCATGAACAGGAAGGCCGCCATATATTCGCCGACCCTTGTCTGGATCGCTTCCCAGCTCGCGCCGATGCAGATCGGCATCAGGAACACGGTCAGCATGATCAGCATCATCGAGATGCCATCGATGCCCAGCGCCCAGGCGAAATTGCCGAACAGTTCGGCCCGCTCGACATATTGCCATTGCGGCCCGCCAATATCGTAATTGGCCCACAGCACCACGCCGAGCACAAACAGCACCAAAGTCGTCGCCAGCGCCAGCCAGCGGGCCGCCTGGGCATTGAGAAACAGGCAAATTATCGCTGCCAGCATCGGCAGCCCCATCATCACGGACAGGATCGGGAAATCAAGCTGGTTCATTAGCTGGCTCCCTGCACAATGATCCAGGTCGCGGCAGCGGCAAGGCCGAGCAGCATGACCAGGGCATAAGTATATAGATATCCGCTCTGGAAGCGCTTCATAACGCCCGAGCCACTGGCGACCACCGATGCGATGCCGTTCGGACCGAAGCGGTCAATCGTGCCCTCGTCACCGGTTTTCCAGAACAGCCGGCCCAGCCAGAAGGCAGGACGGATGAAGATCAGATTGTAGAGCTCGTCGAAATACCATTTGTTGAAGAAAAACTGGTACAACGGGCTGAACGTCGCGGCGAGGCGCGCCGGGCGATCCTTGCCAAAGAAATACATGAAGATCGCGGTACCCAGACCGGTCAGCATCGCCACCGTCGACGACAGTTTCACCCATAGCGGCACTTCATGGATCGCGTGCATCAGATGCTCGTCAAAGGCGAGGCTTCCGGCCCAGAAGGTGGCCCCTTCGGCGGCTTCGACAAATTTGTCGTGGAACAGGAAACCGGCCAAAACGGCGCCGGTCGCCAGCACGAGCAACGGAATCAGCATGGTCAGCGGGCTTTCGTGGGGATGATAGCCACCGGTACCGGGCAGATGATGCTCGGCGCCGTGCGCATGGGCGGCGGTGCCGTGGCCGGCATCTTCCTGCGCCGGGGGATTGTCCGCACCGGCTTCCGCGTGACCGTGGGTGTCGTGCTGGGCATCATCATGATGACCGTGCAGCGCGTGCTGGATATGCTCGGATTGGGTCCAGCGCGGCGTGCCCCAGAAGGTCAGGAACATCAGCCGCCAGCTGTAGAAGCTGGTCAGCAAGGCCGCGAGCACACCGATGAAGAAGGCGAACTGGCCAACCTCGGTGCCGCTGGCAAAGGCGACCTCGATGATCGCATCTTTCGAATAGAAACCGGCAAAGCCGCCCAGCCCGACGATCCCGACACCAGTGATCGCCAGCGTCCCGGCCATCATCGCCCAGAAGGTCAGCGGGATATGTTTCCTCAGACCGCCATAGAAACGCATGTCCTGCTCGTGATGCATCGCGTGGATCACCGAACCGGCACCAAGGAACAACAGCGCCTTGAAAAAGGCGTGAGTGAACAGGTGGAACATCGCCGCGCTATAGGCGCCAACGCCAGCGGCAAAGAACATGTAACCGAGCTGCGAACAGGTCGAGTAAGCGATCACCCGCTTGATATCATGCTGGACCAGGCCAACCGTCGCGGCAAAGATCGCGGTCGACGCACCAACGATGGTCACCACCGTCAGGGCAACCGGGCTGGTCTCGAACATCGGCGACAGCCGGCAGACCATGAACACGCCCGCGGTCACCATCGTCGCGGCGTGGATCAGCGCCGACACCGGGGTCGGGCCTTCCATCGCATCGGGCAGCCAGGTGTGCAGGCCAAGCTGCGCCGACTTGCCCATCGCGCCGACGAACAAAAGCAGGCAGAGGATTGTCATCGTATCGAGACGCATTCCGGCAAAGGTAATGGTCGATCCGGCCATTGCAGGCGCGGCCTCGAGAATTTCGGGGATCGATACCGTTCCGAACACCAGAAACGTGCCGAAGATGCCGAGCATGAAACCGAGATCGCCGACGCGGTTGACGACAAAGGCCTTGATCGCGGCAGCATTGGCGCTGGGCTTCTTGAACCAGAAACCGATCAGCAGATAGGAGGCGAGCCCCACGCCTTCCCAGCCAAAGAACATCTGCACCAGATTGTTCGCGGTCACCAGCATCAGCATGGCGAAGGTGAACAGCGACAGATAGGCGAAGAAGCGCGGCTGGTCCGGATCTTCATCCATATAGCCCCAGCTGTAGAGATGGACGAGCGCGGACACGGTGGTCACAACCACCAGCATCACCGCAGTCAGCGCGTCAACACGCAGCGCCCAGTCAAAATTGAGATCACCCGACACAATCCAGGTCAATACCGGCACGACTTCGGCGCTGCTGGTTCCGCCCAGAAAGCCGATGAACACCGGCCAGCTCAGCGCACAGGACGCAAACAGCGCGCCCGTGGTCACGACCTTGGCCGGCACATTGCCGATGATCCGGTTGCCGAAACCCGCGACAATGGCTGCCAGCAAGGGCAGGAAAACTATGAGTATAATGTTCACGCTTACCCCCGGAGCCGTTCGTGCTGAGCTTGTCGAAACTGGAGCGGCGTGCGCTGGGTCTGCCCGCCGACAGGCTCAGGGCGAACGGTATTTTTAGACGAACGCATGCTCACCCCTTCATCCGGTTGACATCATCAACGGCAATGGTGCCGCGCTGACGGAAATAGATCACGAGTATCGCGAGACCGATGGCGGCCTCGCCGGCGGCCACGGTCAGGATGAACATCGCGAACACCTGTCCGGTCATGTCGCCGATAAAGGCGCTGAACGCGACGAAATTGAGGTTCACGGCCAGCAGGATCAGTTCGATCGCCATCAGGATGATGATGATATTCTTCCGGTTCAGGAAAATACCCAGCATGCCCATCACGAACAGGATCGAGCTGACCACCAGATAATGTTCAATGCCAATCATGACATCTCCCCCGCTGTTGAATAGATAGCCGAGATTTTGTCCGTTCGTGCTGAGCCTGTCGAAGCACATCCATCGGCAGAACGGCGCTCTGACGGAACAAGTCCTTCGACGGGCTCAGGACGAACGGCGATTGGGGTCGATGAGTATTGCATCATAGCTCGACTCCCTTGCCGACTTCCGGCTGCGTGTTGCGCGTCGAATCCTCTGGCCGGCGAGCGACCTGGTCGGCGATATTCTGTCTGCGGACACCGCCGCGGGCGCGGTGCGTCAGCACGATCGCGCCGACCATCGCGACCAGCAGGATCATGCCTGCGGCCTCGAACAGGAAGACATATTTGGTGTAGAGCAAGGCACCAAGCTGCTCGATATTGGACGGCGCGCCGGCCGGCGGTCCGACCGCCGCGGTTGCCTCGCCCATGCCCGACGACTGCCATGCACCAACGCCGAAGATGATCTCGACCACTAGGACCAGAGCCAGCAGCAGGCCAAGCGGCAGATTCTTCATGAAGCCGGCCCGAAGCTCGGCAAAATCGATATCTAGCATCATCACGACAAACAGGAACAGGACCGCCACGGCACCGACATAGACGATCACCAGCAGCGCCGCGATAAATTCGGCCCCGACCAGCACCATCAGGCCCGCCGCGTTGAAAAAGGCCAGGATCAGCCACAAGACGCTGTGTACCGGGTTACGCGCAAAAATGCAGAACGCACCGCTGGCCAGCACGATGGCGGCAAAAAGATAGAAAGCGAAGATTTGCATCAGGCACATCCTCCCTGAAGCGCAGCTTCGGGGAGGTGGCGCGCCGACGGCGCGACGGAGGGGCCGAACGCAGCGAGGCGCGATGCCCCCTCCACCAACCTTCGGTCGGTCCCCCTCCCCATGCTCCGCACAGGGAGGAAAAGTTCAGCGTATTTTCGCACATTTTTCCGCATCTGAATCATGTCAGCCGCCTTACCGATAGGGCGCATCGGCGGCAAGGTTTGCCGCGATTGCCCGCTCCCATTTGTCACCATTTTCGAGCAGCTTCGACTTGTCGTAGATCAGCTCTTCGCGCGTTTCCGTCGCATATTCGAAATTCGGCCCCTCGACGATGGCATCGACCGGGCAGGCTTCTTGGCAGAAACCGCAATAGATGCACTTGGTCATGTCGATGTCATAGCGCGTGGTGCGGCGCGAGCCGTCCTCGCGCGGCTCCGCCTCGATCGTGATCGCCAGCGCCGGGCAGACCGCTTCGCACAGCTTGCAGGCGATGCAGCGTTCCTCGCCATTGGGATAGCGGCGCAGCGCATGCTCGCCCCGGAACCGCGGCGAAATCGGGTTCTTTTCGTAGGGATAGTTGATCGTCTTCTTCGCCTTGAAGAAATATTTCAGCGTCAGCATATGCGCGCCGATAAATTCGAACAGGGTGAAGGCCTTGATGGTTTGTGCGATACTCATGCAGCGTACCTTGTTAGCATTAGGAAGCCGCTGACCAGGAACACCCAGAACAGCGAGACCGGCAGGAATATCTTCCAGCCGAGGCGCATCAGCTGGTCATAACGGTAGCGCGGTACCGTCGCCTTGACCCAGCTGAAGATGAAGAAGAAAAAGAATATCTTGGCGAACAGCCAGATGATGCCCGGTACCATGTACAGCGGTGCCCAGTCGATCGGCGGCAGCCAGCCACCCCAGAACAGGATCGCGTTGAGCGTGCACATCAGCAGCACATTGGCATATTCGCCGAGCCAGAACAGCGCAAAGGCCATCGACGAATATTCGGTCTGGTAGCCGGCGACCAGCTCGCTCTCCGCCTCGGTCAGATCGAACGGGGTGCGCGCGGTTTCGGCGAGCGAGGAGATCAGGAACATCACCGCCATCGGGAACAGCAGCGGGTTGATGCCATAAGCGTTGATCCCGAGCAGATGTGACTTCTGGCCGATGATGATGTCCTGCAGATTGAAACTGCCGGCGAACAGCACCACCGAAATGATGATGAAGCCGATCGAGACTTCGTAGCTGATCATCTGCGCGGCAGCGCGCATCGCCGAAAAGAAGGGATATTTCGAGTTGCTGGCCCAGCCGGCAATGACCACGCCATAAACGCCGAGCGAGCTGACCGCGAGAATGTAGAGCAGACCGATATTGATATTGGCCAGCACCATATTCTCGCCAAACGGAATCACCGCCCAGGCGAGCAGCGCCACGGAGAATGTGATAATCGGCGCGAGCAGGAACAGGCCCTTGTTGGCGCCCGAGGGAATGATCGTTTCCTGCAGGAACACTTTCAGGCCATCGGCAAAGCTCTGCAGCAGACCAAAGGGACCAACGACATTCGGCCCCTTGCGCAGCGCCATCGCTGCCCAGATCTTGCGATCGGCATAGATGATCATCGCCACCGCGAGCATCAGCGGCAAGGCGATCAGCAGAATCAGTGCCAGCGTGCCGACAAACCAGCCGGCTTCATAGCCGATAAGGGTTTGGAGATATTCGGTCATCTAATATCCTCCCTGTTGCGCAGCAATGGGGAGGTGGCGCGCGCCGAAGCCCTGGCGCAGGCGCGTGACGGAGGGGCCGAACGCAGTAAGGATAGCGCGTGGCCCCTCCACCGCTTCGCGGTCCCCCTCCCCGTGCTTCGCACAAGGAGGAAAAAAGACAGGAGCACCGTTCGTGCTGAGCTTGTCGAAGTATGAACGGTGCGCGCGCAGGCTGTCCTTCGACAGGACGAACGGCAGTTTGGTCATCATCATTCCGCCGCCTCCATCATCTCGTCATCGGCGTGCAGCAGTTCCGCCGAGCAGCGCTGCATCGTCGCGCTCGCGCGGGCGATGCTGTTGGTCAGATAGAAATCCTTGATCGGATGGACGCCCTGCCCCGTCGGTGCGCTGGACAGGCCCTTGGGTGGCGCCCAGTCAAAGGTCACCAGGCCCGTTTCGGCCAGTTCGGGATGGTCCAGCGACATTTTCATGCGCAATTCCTCGAAACTGTCAAACGGCAGTGTCTTGCCAAGCACGTCGGACAGCGCCCGCAGGATGCTCCAGTCCTCGCGCGCATCGCCCGGCGCAAAAATCGCCTTGTTGGACCGCTGCACCCGGCCTTCAAGATTGACATAGGTGCCGTTTTTCTCGGTATAGGCCGCAGCCGGCAGGATCACATCTGCCGCATGCGCGCCGGCATCGCCATGATGGCCGATGAACACCTTGAAACTGTCGCTGAACAGTCCGTAATCCATTTCGTCAGCGCCCAGCGCGAACAGCAATTTCGGTTTCTTTTC
Organism: Parasphingorhabdus sp.; assembly: GCA_030373505.1. Classification (GTDB taxonomy): domain Bacteria; phylum Pseudomonadota; class Alphaproteobacteria; order Sphingomonadales; family Sphingomonadaceae; genus Parasphingorhabdus. The sequence continues at coordinate 84,169 of JAUCYS010000011.1, read as the reverse complement.
CGCAATCGCCCGGATTCCGCCATCATGGGCATAGCCGAGCATCAGCCCGCCGGTGCGCGAGGCGCCGACATGCAGGACATTGAAACCGTTCCAGCCATCGCGAACCAGCTTGAACTTGCTTGCCAGCTTGAGCGCCGCGCCATGCGCGCCGTCGATGCTGAGCGCGCCGCCGCCGAGAATGATCGCGGGCCGCTCGGCGCCTTTCAGTGCCTCGGTCAGGGCCTTGGGCAATTTGCCAAGCAGGCCCATGTCGTCGCCCAGCCATTCGACCGGATAGGTCTGGTCTGCTTCGGGTCCGATACCGAACACCTTCGCTCCGCCCTTGCGCACAGCCTTGCGGATGCGGGTATTGACCAGCGACGCTTCCCAGCGCGGATTGGTCGAGACCAGCAGGATCACATCCGCTTCCTCTATTCCCGCGATGGTGCTGTTGAAATTCACTGCAGCCAGATTGCTGACATCGTAGGAAAGCCCGGTCTGACGGCCTTCCAGCATCTCCGATCCCATTGATTTCAGCAGCTTTTTCGCCGCATACATGGTTTCGCAATCGACCAGATCACCGGCGATCGCAGCAACCGAGCTGCCGGCACCCACATCGGCAATCGCCTGAAACGCCTCGTTCCAGGTCGCGGCTTCCAGCTTGCCGTTGCGGCGCACATAAGGCTTGTCGAGCCGGCGCTTCATCAGGCCATCAATCGCATGGCGGGTCTTGTCGGTCGCCCATTCCTCGTTCACATCGTCATTGACCCGCGGCAGCGCGCGCAGCACTTCGCGGCCGCGCGAATCGATCCGGATATTGGTGCCGACCCCGTCCATCACGTCGATGCCGAGCGTCTTGGTCAGTTCCCAGGGCCGCGCTTCGAACGCATAAGGCTTGCTGGTCAGCGCGCCGACCGGGCACAGATCGACGACATTGCCACTCAGCTCGCTGTGCACCGCGCCTTCGAGATAGGAAGTGATCTGCATGCTCTCGCCGCGACCAACCGCGCCAATTTCCTCGACGCCGGCGACTTCCTCGGCAAAGCGTACGCAGCGCGTGCAGTGGATGCAGCGGGTCATCGCAGTCTTGATCACCGGACCCATATATTTCTCGGTGACCGCGCGCTTGTTTTCCTCGTAGCGCGAGCCGCCCTTGCCATAGGCCATCGCCTGGTCCTGCAGGTCGCACTCGCCGCCCTGGTCGCAGATCGGGCAATCAAGCGGATGGTTGATCAGCAGAAATTCCATGACGCCCTCGCGCGCCTTCTTGACCATCTCGCTGTCGGTGCGGATCTCCTGTCCTTCGGCAGCCGGCAAGGCACAGCTCGCCTGCGGCTTCGGTGGTCCCGGCTTGACCTCGACCAGACACATCCGGCAATTGCCGGCAATGCTCAGCCGCTCGTGGTAGCAGAAGCGCGGGATTTCCTTGCCGGCAAGCTCGGCAGCCTGCAGCACGGTCGCGCCCTGCGGCACTTCAATTTCGATGCCATCTACGGTGACTTTAGGCATAACTACTCCGCAGCCTCCATTACGTCGGGCGTCAACTGATCACCCTTATGCTCGCGAATCCGCCGCTCCATCTCTGGCCGGAAGTGCCGGATCAGCCCCTGGATCGGCCAGGCGGCCGCATCGCCGAGCGCGCAGATGGTGTGCCCCTCGACCTGCTTGGTCACTTCGTAAAGCGTGTCGATATCCTCGATATCGGCATCGCCGTCGCGCATCTTCTCCATCACCCGCCACATCCAGCCGGTGCCTTCGCGGCACGGCGTGCACTGGCCGCAGCTTTCATGCTTGTAGAAATAGCTCAGCCGCGAAATGGCGCGCACGATATCGGTCGACTTGTCCATCACGATCACCGCAGCGGTGCCGAGACCGGAGCCGAGATCCTTGAGCCCGTCAAAGTCCATCGGCGCATCCATGATCTGCTCGGCCGGCACCAAAGGCACCGAGGAACCGCCCGGAATTACCGCCAGCAGATTGTCCCAGCCGCCAGTGATGCCGCCGCAATGTTTCTCGATCATGTCCCTGAACGGGATCGACATCGCTTCTTCAAACACCGCCGGCTTCTCGACATGGCCGGACACCTGGAACAGCTTCGTGCCGTGGTTATTCTCGCGGCCAAAGCTCGCGAACCAGGCCGCACCGCGCCGCAGGATCGTCGGCACGACCGCGATCGATTCGACATTGTTGACCGTCGTCGGGCAGCCATAGAGACCGGCCCCGGCAGGGAATGGCGGTTTCAGCCGCGGCTGGCCCTTCTTGCCCTCGAGGCTCTCGATCATCGCGGTTTCCTCGCCGCAGATATAGGCGCCGGCACCGCGATGGATGAAGACATCGAAATCATAGCCGGACTTGGCGGCATTCTTGCCGAGCAGCCCAGCGTCATAGGCTTCCTTGACGGCCGCCTCCATGACCTTGGCTTCAAAAATATATTCGCCGCGGATATAGATATAGGCCGCCCGCGCGCGCATCGCGAAACCGGCGATCAGCGCGCCCTCGATCAGCTTGTGCGGATCGTTGCGCAGGATTTCGCGGTCCTTGCACGAACCCGGCTCGGATTCATCGGCATTGATGACGAGGAAACTCGGCCGCGGATTGCCCTGGCTGTCCTTCGGCGCTTCCTTCGGCATGAACGACCATTTCAGACCGGTCGGAAAGCCCGCCCCGCCGCGGCCACGCAGGCCGCTGGCCTTCATTTCCTCGATGATCTTGTCATTGCCGCGCTTGATGATGTCGGCGGTCTTGTCCCAGTCGCCACGCTTCTGCGCTGCCTTCAGGTCCCATGACTGGAAACCGTAGACATTGGTGAAGATCCGGTCCTTGTCCTGGAGAAAATCAAACGCCATTATTTTTTCCTCCAGCGGCCCATGATCCCGCCGATGATGCCAATGGCAACCACCGCGAGCGCGAGCCAGCCTGCATATCCGTCGAACAGCATGGCATTAATATCCTCCCTGGTGCGCAGCAACGGGGAGGGGGACCGCGCGAAGCGTGGTGGAAGGGTAAATCCCGCAGAGGGCAGCTTGCGTCGTCGCCCCTCCGTCAGTCCTGCGGACTGCCACCTCCCCATGCTTCGCACAGGGAGGAAAAAATGAAAAACCCATCACCATTCGTTCCTGTAGTCGTGATTTTCCTCGACCATCGCCTGCAGATTGGTCGGTCCGCCTTCGGCTTCGCTGGTCTTGCGACCGATCTGCGAACCGACAGGAATTTCCTTGCCCGCGGCCAGATCCTCGAGGATCCGGGTCATGATATCATAGTCGAGATCTTCGTAATTGTCGTCGTTGATCTGGACCATCGGCGCGTTCGAGCAATTGCCCATGCACTCGACCTCGGTCAGGGTGAACAGCCCGTCCGGTGTGGTCTTGCCCTTGGCCATTCCCTTGTTCTTGCAAGCCGCCATCACATCGTCGCTGCCGCGCAGCATGCACGGCGTGGTGCCGCAGACCTGCACATGATAGCGGCCGACCGGCGCGAGATTATACATGGTGTAGAAGGTCGCGACCTCATAGGCCCGCATATAGGGCATATCGAGATAGGCAGCGACATATTCGATCACCGGCACCGGCAGCCAGCCTTGCGTCTTGGTCTCCGCACCAACCTGGCGCTGGGCAATATCGAGCAAAGCCATGACCGCCGATTTCTGGCGGCCAGCCGGATATTTCGCGATCTGCCACTTGGCGAGCTTTTCATTTTCCGGCGTAAACGCAAAATCGCCCCATTTGGCACGGGTTTCGAGTTCGTCGGGGATGGTTGGTGCGTCAGCCATTAACGGTCTCCCGCCATTGCGAGGAGCGCAGCGACACGGCAATCCAGGGCGTCTGCGAGCGCCGCTCTGGATTGCTTCGCTTCGCTCGCGATGACGTTATGTGAGTTGTCCAAGATCACCGGTCACACTCCCCGAACACAATATCGATCGCGCCCAAAATGGCGGTGGCATCCGGCAGCATATGACCCTTGCACATAAAATCCATGGCCTGCAGATGCGAGAACGCGGTCGGCCGGATCTTGCAGCGATAGGGCTTGTTGGTGCCGTCGCTGACCAGATAGACGCCGAACTCGCCCTTCGGGCTTTCGGTCGCGACATAGACTTCGCCGGCCGGAACGTGGAAGCCCTCGGTGTAGAGTTTGAAATGATGGATCAGCGCTTCCATCGACTGCTTCATCTCGGCGCGCTTCGGCGGGACGATCTTGCGGTCGGTCGACGATACCGGCCCGTCGGGCATTTCGTTCAGGCACTGCCGCATGATCTTCGCGCTCTGGCGGACTTCTTCGACCCGCACCATGAACCGGTCATAGCAGTCGCCGCTGGTGCCGACCGGCACGTCAAACTCCATCCGGTCATAGACATCATAAGGCTGCGACTTGCGCAAGTCCCAGGCGACGCCGCTGCCGCGCAGCACCGGACCGGAAAAGCCCCAGCGCACCGCATCGTCCTTGGACACGGTCGCGATATTGACGTTGCGCTGCTTGAAGATGCGGTTGTCGACCACCAGGCTCATCGCATCCTCGAACAGGGTCGGGAATTCGTCGAGCCAGTCCGCAATATCGGTGAGCAGCTTCAGCGGCACATCCTGATGGACGCCGCCGGGCCGGAACCAGGCGCTGTGCATGCGGGCGCCGCTGGCCCGCTCGAAAAATTCCAGGCACTGTTCGCGAATCTCGAACACCCAGATATTCGGCGTCATCGCGCCGACATCCATGACATGCGCGCCGAGATTGAGCATATGGTTGCAGATCCGGGTCAGCTCGGCGAACAACACCCGCAGATATTGGCCGCGCAAAGGCACCTCGAGATCGAGCAATTTCTCGATCGCCAGCACGTACGAATATTCCATCGCCAGCGGTGAACAGTAATCCAGCCGGTCAAAGTAAGGCAGCGCCTGCAGATAGGTCTTGTGCTCGATCAGTTTCTCGGTGCCGCGGTGGAGCAGGCCGACATGCGGGTCGACCCGTTCGACGATCTCGCCGTCGAGCTCCATCACCATGCGCAGCACGCCATGCGCCGCAGGATGCTGCGGACCGAAGTTGATCGTGAAATTCTGGATCTCGAGATCGCCGGTCGTCGGATCGGCCGCGTCAGCGAGATGGTCCATTTCTTCGAGATAGTCAGACACGTTTATCTCCTTCGGAGTGAACGTGCCCCTGCGGAGGCAGGGCCCCATCTAGGACCATCGCGTCGAGCGGCACTGGCAGGAGATGGATTCCTGCCTTCGCAGGAAAACAGAGAGAAAAAACCATCACTTCCCTTCCCCCGCCTTGTTGGTCCCCGACTTGGTCCGCTTCGGAGCCGGCTTCTTGGCAGCCGCCTCGTCGCGCTTCGATGGTTTTGCCGCCTTTTTCGTGGCTTTCTTGCCGGCGCCTGTATCATTCTTGTCCTCGGTCACCTTCGGAGTCGGAGGCGGCGCTTGGCCGCCCACTTTCTCGTCACCGGGCAGAATATAATCGGCGCCTTCCCAGGGCGACATGAAGTCGAAGCTGCGGAAATCCTGGGCCAGTTTCACCGGCTCGTAGACCACCCGCTTGGCTTCTTCGGAATAGCGCATCTCGACATAGCCGGTCAGCGGGAAATCCTTGCGGAACGGGTGACCCTGAAAACCGTAATCGGTCAGGATCCGGCGCAGATCGGTATTGCCGTCGAACAGCACACCATACATGTCGAACACTTCGCGTTCGAGCCAGCCGGCGACTTCCCAGATATGGGTGACGCTCGGCACCGGCATATCCTCGTCGGTCGAGACCTTGACCCGGATACGGTGGTTTTTCGTCAGGCTGAGCAGATGATAGCAGACCTCGAACCGCTCGGGGCGATCGGGATAGTCAACGCCGGCAATCTCGACCAGCTGCTGATATTCATGCTTGTCGCGCAGCTTTTCCAGCACCGTGGCGAGCTTGGCCCGCTGCACGGTAAAACTGATTTCGCCATAGGCTTCGACAGTATCGATCAGCGCAGCGCCGATCGCCTTGCCAAGCTTGGCAGCGACGCCCTCGTTGCTGGAGATAGCGGGTGCAGAATGGGCCATTATCCGGTCACCCGTGCCTGCTTGCCGTTAGTGGTGAGCTTGTCGAACCACGCCTCGCGTCGACAGGCGTCCTTCGACAGGCTCAGGACTAACGGATTATATTCAACCATACTGCTCACCGTTCAAATGTCCCGATACGGCGAATTTTCCGCTGCAATTGCATCACCCCGTAGAGCAAGGCTTCTGCCGTCGGCGGGCACCCGGGCACATAAATATCCACCGGCACGATCCGGTCACAGCCGCGAACCACCGAATAGCTGTAATGATAATAGCCGCCGCCATTGGCGCAGCTGCCCATCGAGATCACATATTTCGGATCGGACATCTGGTCATAGACCTTGCGCAGCGCCGGGGCCATTTTGTTGCACAAAGTGCCGGCAACGATCATCACGTCGGACTGGCGCGGGCTGGCGCGCGGGGCAGCGCCAAAGCGCTCCATGTCGTAACGCGGCATATTGACGTGAATCATTTCAACCGCGCAGCAGGCGAGACCAAAGGTCATCCACCAGAGCGAGCCGGTTCTGGCCCACTGGAACAGCTCCTCGGTCGAGGTGACCAGAAAGCCCTTGTCGTTCACTTCCGAATTGAGATCCTTGAAAAAGCCCTCATCAGGCTCCTGCGCGGCGCGCATCGGCGTACCGTCGGCGTTCAGGATCGCCGATCCGCTATTATTGGGTTCTAGTCCCATTCCAGCGCTCCCACCTTCCAGGCATAGGCGAAACCGATGATCAGTTCTGCCAGAAATACCATCATTGTTGTCCAGCCGACCCAGCCGGTCAGTTCCAGCGAAACCGCCCAGGGGAAGAGGAATGCCGCTTCCAGATCGAAGATGATGAACAGGATCGCGACCAGATAGAAACGCACGTCAAACTGGCTGCGTGAATCCTCGAATGCGGGAAAGCCGCATTCATATTCCGAGAGCTTCTCGGCGCTCGGATTATGGGTTCCGGTCAGCCGGGAAACACCCATCGGCAGAAACACGAAGGCTGTCGACAGCCCTACGGCTACAAACAGGAACAATAATATCGGTGCATATTCGGAAAGATCGACCACAGATGACTCGTTTCGCTAATATTGGGGCCGCTTTTAGGGAGTGGCTCCCGATGCCGCAAGGGTGAAGTCGCTTAAAATCTTGGCCTTTTGCGAGGCGTTCGCAGTTACAGCAGCGACTTCGCCAATATCCGATGCAGCTTGCTGTGCAGCGCCTCGTTTGCGGCCAATATTTCGCGCTGTCCGATCGGCTGATCACCACCGGTATAGTCAGTGACAAAGCCGCCGGCTTCCCGCACCATCAGAATGCCCGCTGCCACGTCCCAGACCTGCAGACCCGCTTCCCAGAAGCCGTCATAGCGGCCGGCAGCCAGCCAGGCGAGATCGAGGGCAGCAGATCCGTTGCGCCGGATACCGGCGACCTGCGGCGCAACCGCGCCGAAAATCCGGGCCCATTCGCTGAGATCGCCGTGACCCTTGAACGGGATGCCGGTGGCAATCAGCGATTCGGACAGATCGCGGCGCGCGGACACGCGCAGCCGTCGTTCGCCGAGCCATGCCCCCTTGTCCATTTCCGCCCACCAGGTCAGGTCGGTCAGCGGTTCGTAGATCAGGCCGCTGGTAATCTTGCCCCAGCCGCGCCCGTCGAGCGAGCGCTCCTGCACAGCAATCGAAATCGCGAAATGCGGAATGCCGTGGAGAAAATTGCTGGTGCCGTCGAGCGGATCAATGATCCAGCGCGGCTTGCCTTCCTCGCCCTCGATCATGCCGCCTTCTTCCAGCACGAAGCCCCAGCCCGGCCGGACCTTCAGCAGTTCGTCATAGAGAATTCGCTCGGAGCGCATGTCGGCCTTGGACACAAAGTCTGCCGGCCCCTTTTTCGAAACCTGCAGATGCTCGACTTCGCCAAAGTCGCGGCGCAGGCGCGAACCCGCCTTGCGCGCAGCGCGTTCCATGACAGTGATCAGGGCGGAATGTGCAGGCATTTTATTTATCTCCCCCCTCCCGTGTACGGGAGGGGCCGGGGGTGGGTCTATCTGTTTTTCAAAGAGCGGGCGAGCAGCATCGCCATGCCCGCGCCTGATCCCTCCCGCAAGCGGGAGGGGAATGGATCAGTTGGCCTTGCCGACATATTCGCGGGCATAGACATCGACGATGATCTTGGTCCCGGCTGAAATGAACGGCGGCACCATGACGCGAACGCCATTTTCGAGAATCGCCGGCTTGTAGCTGGACGAGGCTGTTTGGCCCTTGACCACGGCATCGGCCTCGACAATCACGGCTTCAATCTGGTCGGGCAGAGCGACGGAAATCGGCTTTTCGTCATACAGCTCGAGCTGGACGTCCATGCCGTCCTGCAGAAATTCCGCGGCATCACCCAGCAGGTCGGCCGGCAGCGTGATCTGCTCGTAATTTTCCTTGTCCATGAAGGTCAGCATGTCGCCGTCGGCGAACAGATATTGAAACGTCTTGGTGTCCAGACGGACTTTCTCGAGCGTGTCGGCGCTGCGGAAACGGACATTGGTCTTGCGACCGTCCACGAGATTCTTCATCTCAACCTGCATATAGGCGCCGCCCTTGCCCGGCTGGGTATGCTGGATCTTGGCAACCTTCCACAGGCCGCCTTCATATTCCAATATATTGCCCGGACGGATATCCACACCGCTGATCTTCATCGCTTGTCTCGCTCGATAGATTGTTTGATTGAGCGGCGCTGTAATCTGCTGGCGGATAATAGGCAAGCCCGGTGACGATCAAAGACTGTGCGCGGGCGCACAGGTCCATTTCATACAATACGGCTGATCACCCTTCCGCTAGCAGTCAATCATGACCGAGAGACAGTTTTCACACCGGCACGGCAATGCGACCGATATTGTACCAAATGGCAAGACCGTGCCCGCTGCCGGCCTGTTCGGATTTGCCATTCATGCCGGGCAGCTACACTCGTTCAAGGCCACCGAGGGCTATTTGCGGGACATGGAGCAGATGCCCAATTTTGCGCCGCCTTCGGTCAGCAATTTCGTCGCCCACTATCTCGCTTCGAATATCGGCAAGACGCACAGCTCGTCCTAGCCGGCCGAGCCGCTGTCCATGATATCGGCAAATTTGCGCACCGCTGCAGCCGGCCCCGCCGGATCGTTCCACACTGCCCCGGATACGGCCAGGAAATCGGCACCGGCATCGATCAGCGGCCGGCAATTGTCCGGCGTGATCCCGCCAATAGCGACGCAGGGAATTTCCATCATTTCGGCCCACCACTGAACGATTTCGAGCTCCGGCTTGTACTGTGTTTCCTTGGTCTCGGTCGGGAAAAAGGCACCGAAGGCAACATAATTGGCGCCGCCCTCGCCCGCTTCCATCGCCAGATGACGGCTGTCGTGGCAGGTGATGCCGATCTGGACATCCTTGCCCAGCGCCGCCCGGGCGTTTTTCAGGCTCTCGTCGCCCTGCCCAAGATGGATGCCGTCCGCGCCCAGCCGCTCGGCCAGCGCGACATCGTCGTTGACGATGAAGGCAACATCAAATTCGTCGCAGATCGCCTTCAGCGGCTCGGCCAGCCGCGCAGCCTCCTCCGGATCGACGTCCTTGACGCGAAACTGGAAAGCGGCAACCGGTCCGGCCTCAAGCGCCTGCCTCAGACGCTGCGGAAAATTGCCGCCAACGTCGAGCGGCGAGATCAGATAGAGCTGGCAGGGAATGTCATTCATATCCGCATGTCTAGCGTCTTCATCGCATCAAGGCGAGCAGGAAACCGTCCCACTTCTTTTGGCCCACCGTCTGGATCGCTGTGGCTTCGATCCGGGGATTGTCTTTCAGCGCCTCATAGAGCTGGCGGGTGCCCGGAACCTTGGGATCATCGGAATCGGGATCGAGAATCCCGCCTTCCCGCACCACATTGTCAAAGACCAGCATCGTGCCCGCCCGCGCCAGCCGCACCGCATAGTCCAGATAGGCGGCATAATTTTGCTTGTCGGCATCGACGAAGACAAAATCAAACGCCGTCTCGCCGGCAGCGCACATCTCTTCCAGCGTGTCGCAGGCCGGGCCAATCCGGATATCGACAGCGTCACCCGATCCGGCCCGGTCGATATTCGCGCGCGCGACGGCGGCATAATCGGGATCAAGCTCCAGCGTGACCAGCTTGCCGCCCTCGCCCAGCGCCCGCGCCAGCCAGATGCTCGAATAGCCGCCCAGCGTGCCGATCTCGAGAATGCGCCTCGCACCGACGCCCTTGGCCAGCAGTTGCAGCAGCTTGCCCTGCGCCGGCGAGACATCGATCGGGGGCAGTCCCGCCTGCCGGTTGTGCGCCAAGGCAGTGTCCAGCACCGCATCCTCGCCGATCAGCTGGTCGACGATATAATCATCAACAGCAGACCAGCTCGGAGCGGACATCGTCAGACCCAGAGGCCCTGCTCAGGTGATCGACGCCCGGTAGATCTGGTCGATCGCTCCGCCGAGCACCGCGTCAAATTCCTCGTCGCTCTGCGAAACCCTGAGGTCCTGCAGCAGGCCACGGCTGAAGCTGGCGATCATGCCTTCGTTCTTGGCCAGTTCCTCGCAGGCCTCTTCGGTCGAATAGCCGCCGGACAGAGCCACCAGCCGGATGACCTTCGGATGGTCGATCAGCGGCTTGTAGAGATTCGCCTCGACCGGGATCGACAGTTTCAGCATCACCCTCTGGTCATCGCCCAGCTGGTCCAACTGCTTGGTCAGTTCGCCGAGCAGAATCTTGTCGCATTCGGCGCGCTCGTCGCTCTTGATATTCACTTCCGGCTCGATGATCGGCACCAGCCCGTGGCCCAGGATCTGCTTGCCGAAATCGAACTGCTGCTCGACCACGGCGGCAATGCCCTTGGCATTGGCCTTGTTGATCACCGAACGCATCTTGGTCCCGAACACGCCCTTGGCAAGCGCCTGCTTGCACTGCGCGTCAAGATCCGGGATCGGTTTCATCAGCTGCACGCCGTTTTCCTCGTCCTGCAGCCCCTTGTCGACCTTCAGGAACGGGACCACGCCGCGATCCCAGAGCGCTTCCGGCACCGGCTTGCCGCCGGCGTCGCCGTTCATCGTCTTCTCGAACAGGATCGCGCCGATCACCTTGCCGTTGCCGAAGCTGGGCGAGGTAATGATGCGGCTGCGCATCTTGTGGATCAGCGCAAACATCTCGTCTTCATTGGAGAAGGAATCCTCGCCGATGCCATAGCCGGCCAGCGCCTTTGGTGTGGAGCCGCCGCTCTGGTCCAGCGCGGCAATGAAACCCTGCCCGTTTTCGATCTTGTTCAACATTTCCCTATTGGCCATTTCTTTTTCCCTGACATATTCGATAATTCCCGGTGCGCCCGTGCGCTTATTTGGTGAGCGCTTCGACGCCAGGCAAGGGCTTGCCTTCCATCCATTCCAGAAACGCGCCCCCTGCGGTCGATACAAAGCTGAAATCATCGGCCACGCCGGCATGGTGCAGCGCCGCCACCGTGTCACCGCCGCCGGCCACCGAAAGCAGCTGGCCTTCCTTGGTCAGCGCCGCAGCGGTTCGCGCCAGCGCAACCGTCGCCTGATCGAACGGCGGGGTCTCGAACGCGCCCAGCGGGCCGTTCCAGACCAGTGTCTTGCAGGTCTTGAGCACATCGGACAGCGCTTCCACCGCAGCCGGCCCGATATCGAGAATCATCTCGTCGGCCGCCACTTCATGGACATTGACCGTCCGCGTCTCCGCATTCGCCCGAAATTCCTTCGCCACCACCACATCATAAGGCAGATGCACGGTGCAGTCGGCCTTGTCGGCGGCTTCCAGTATCGCATTGGCGGTATCGGCCAGATCATGTTCGCACAGCGACTTGCCGACATCGACGCCGCGCGCCGCGAGGAAGGTATTGGCCATGCCGCCGCCGATGATCAGATGATCCACTTTCTCAACCATCTGTCGCAACACATCGAGTTTGCTTGAAACTTTCGCTCCGCCGACCACAGCCGCCACGGGATGCTCGGGATTGCCGAGCGCCTTGTCGAGCGCCGTCAGCTCGCGTTCCATCGAACGGCCGGCATAAGAGGGCAGAAGATGGGCCAGCCCCTCGGTCGTGACATGCGCCCGGTGCGCGGCCGAAAAGGCATCATTGACGTAGAAATCGCCATAGGCAGCGATCGCCTTGGCCATCGCCGGATCATTTTTTTCCTCGCCCGGTGCAAAGCGGCTGTTCTCCAGCACGACGATACTGCCATCGGGCAAGGCGTCGATCGCCGCCCGGTCCGGCTTCGCCATGAATTGCACGTCGCGGCCAAGCACTGCCGCCAGCGGCTCAACCACCGGCTCCAGCGAATATTCCGGCTTATATTCCCCTTTCGGGCGCCCGAAATGGGCCAGAAGCAGCAGTTTTGCTCCCTTGTCGGCCAGTTCGGTCACCGTCGGCAGCAGGGCCCTGAGCCTCGTGTCGTCGGTCACCTTGCCATCCGCCATCGGGACGTTCAGGTCAACCCGGACCAGGCCGCATTTCCCCCGAACATCACCGATATCATCAAGCGTTTTAAAACTGTTAGCCGACATGATTCAGAACCCTTCTCGCTTAGAGAAAACTCGCCATGACCTTGGCGGTATCGATCATGCGGTTGGAGAAGCCCCATTCATTGTCATACCAGCTGACCACGCGGACCAGCTTGCCGTCCATCACCGTGGTTTCGAGGCTGTCGACCGAGCTGCTCGCAGGCTGATGGTTGAAGTCGCTCGACACCAGCGGCTTGTCCTCAAACACCAGAACGCCCTTCATCGGACCTTCAGCGGCGGCCTTCAGCGCGCCGTTGATTTCCTCGACGCTGGTATCGCGCCCCGGCGTGAACACCAGATCGACCAGGCTGACATTGGGGGTCGGGACGCGGATCGAAGAACCGTCCAGCTTGCCGTTCAGTTCCGGCAGCACCAGACCGACGGCGCGCGCCGCACCGGTGGTGGTCGGGATCATGTTGACCGCACCCGCACGCGCCCGGCGCATGTCGCTGTGAATCTGGTCGAGCATCCGCTGGTCATTGGTATAGCTGTGGACCGTAGTCATGAAACCGCGCTCGATACCGACCGTGTCGTTCAGCACCTTGGCAACCGGGGCAAGACAGTTGGTCGTGCAGGACGCATTGGAAACAATGATATCCTCCGCCGTCAGCACCTCGTGATTGACGCCGAAGACCACGGTTTTCAGATCACCCTTGGCCGGAGCCGAGATCAGCACGCGTTTCGCGCCGGCATCGATATGCGGCTGCGAAGCGTCTTTCGACTGGAAGAAACCGGTGCACTCGAGCACGATATCCACACCCATCTCGCCATGCGGCAGATCACCGGGGTTGCGTTCCGAGGTCACGGCAATTTTCTTTCCGTTGACCATGATATGATCGCCATGCGCGGTCACTTCGCCGGGAAAGCGGCCATGCACGCTGTCATAGGCAAAAAGCAGCGCATTGGATTCCGCATCAGCGAGATCGTTGATCGCGACCAGCTCGAATTGGTCATCGTCGCGTTCGAGGATCGCGCGGGCAACAAGCCGACCGATCCGGCCAAATCCGTTAATTGCTACTTTTGTCATCGCTATTGCTCCTTTGAATTTGATCAGTGTGGCTTGTTTTAGCCGATTTTCTCGAGAATTTGGGGGGTAATCGCATCAACGGTCAGACCGAAATGGGCGTAAAGATCTTCAATCGGGGCAGACGCTCCGAAACTGTCGATACCGAAGCGCAGGCCGTCGAGCCCGGTATAGCGCTCCCAGCCGAATGTGGTCCCGGCCTCGATCGACACCCGCAGGACGCCGTCGCCACCCAGCAGTTCCTGCCGATAGTCGGCGCTCTGCGCGTCGAACAATTCGGTGCACGGCATGGACACGACATCGGCACCATGGCCGGCGGCTTCCAGCTTGGCCGCAATATCCATTGCCAGCGACACTTCGGAGCCAGTAGCAATCAGCACGACGCGCTTTTCCGCGTCCGCCGCCTTCAGACGATATCCGCCTTTTTCACAAAGGTTTACACTGACGTCGTGACGCAACGGCGGCAGCCCCTGACGGGTCAGCGCAAGGGTCGACGGACCATCGGCCCGCTTGATCGCCAGCGCCCAGCATTCCGCCGTTTCAATCGCGTCGGCAGGGCGGAAGACCTGCATGTTCGGCATCAGCCGCAGGCTCTGGACATGCTCGATCGGCTGATGGGTCGGCCCGTCTTCGCCGAGACCGATGCTGTCATGGGTCATCACATAAACGACGCGGGCATTCTGGATCGCGGACAGCCGCATCGCGCCACGGCAATAGTCGGTGAACACCAGGAACGTGCCGCCATAGGGGATGATCCCGCCGTGCAGCGCCATCCCGTTCATCGCTGCCGCCATGCCGAACTCGCGGATGCCGTAATAGATATAGCGCCCCGAATAATCGTCTTTTGTCAGAGGCTTGGTGGACGAAGTTTTGGTATTGTTTGAACCGGTCAGATCGGCACTGCCGCCGAGCATTTCGGGCAGCGCTTCGGTAATCGCGCCCAGCGCCATTTCGGAAGCCTTGCGCGTCGCCACTTTCGGCGGATCCTTGGCCAGGCTTTCAAGATAATCCTGCATCGCCCTGCCGTCCGGCAGCTCGCCAGCCATGCGCCGCTGAAATTCGCCAGCCTGCGCATGACCGCTCAGCCGCTTGTCCCACTCGGCGTGGGCCGCAGCCCCCTTTTCGCCCAGTTGCCGCCAGGACTCCAATATATCTTCCGGGATCACAAAGGGATCATGGTCCCAGCCCAGCGCGGCACGGGTGCCGGCAATTTCCTCGTCGCCCAGCGGGGCACCATGGGTGGCCGAAGTGCCCTGTTTGGTCGGCGCGCCATAGCCGATGATCGTCTTGCACGCGACCAGCGAAGGCCGCGGATCAGCTTCGGCTTCGCTCAGTGCCTTGCGGATATCGGCAAAATCATGGCCATCGCAGGACACGACATGCCAGCCGGACGCCCGATAGCGCGCCGGAATATCTTCGCTCGTCGACAAATCCGTTTTGCCATCGATAGTTATACCATTATCATCCCAAAGAACATTAAGTCTTCCGAGACCCAAATGACCGGCCAGACCGACCGCTTCGTGATTGATACCCTCCATCAGGCAACCGTCACCGGCAATCACCCAGGTCTTGTGGTCGACCAGATCGTCACCGAACAGCGCATTGAGATGGCGTTCGGCCACGGCCATGCCGACGGCAGTTGCAAAGCCCTGCCCCAGCGGCCCGGTGGTCGTCTCGACGCCCTCGAGCTTGAAATTTTCGGGATGCCCTGCGCAGGGCGAGCTGAGCTGGCGGAAATTTCTGATATCCTCCAGCGTCGGCCGCGCATAGCCGGTCAGATGCAGCAGCGAATAGATCAGCATCGAACCATGGCCGGCCGACAGCACGAAACGGTCGCGATCGGCCCATTTCGGCACCTTCGGATCGAACTTCAGAAAATCACTGAACAGCACGGTAGCGACATCGGCCATGCCCATGGGCATGCCGGGATGGCCGCTGTTGGCAGCTTCCACCGCATCCATGGCAAGCGCTCTTATGGCGTTTGCCATATGTTTTTCGGAAACGGTCATTGCTAGTCTGATCCCCCGGATTGGCAAATGTCAAAAACGAAACAAAATGCTTCGATTCGCTATTTGCCCCCTCCTTTGATGATCCAGCAAGGCGGCGTCAAGGTTCGCTTTTCACGATCCAGTGTTTACGCCACCGGAATAGATTGATAGCAACGAAACACGGGTTCTTACCTGTCGGAAACAAGCTATGGAAAATGTACATGGACAATGAACGGCTCATTCTTGCTATCGGACGCATAGAGCGCGCGCTCAGTCGCATAGAAACGGCCAGCAGCACATTGAACACCAGTGCCGACGAAGCCCTGGAGGCCCGTCACCAGGCCCTGAAAGAGGAAATGAAGCAGGCTATCCGGACGATCGACAGCCTGATCGAGCGGCAGGAGCAGTAACATGGCACAGATGAAACTGGAAATCGGGGGCCGCTCGTTCATGGTGACCTGCCAGGACGGCGAGGAATCGCATCTCACAAGGCTGGCGGCGATGGTCGATGGCAAAGCCCGGGAATCCGGGGATCCGGCGGGACTGAACGAAAGCCGCATGCTGCTGTTCACCTCGCTGCTGCTGGCGGATGAACTGCACAGCGCCCGCGCCGCGCAGGACGAGCCGGCGAGCAAGACCAGCGCCCCTGCCCCGGCTGATCCGATGGACGAACAGTCCATTGCCGCGCTGGAAAAACTGGCCGACCGTGCCGAGCAACTGGCGAACAGCCTTGAGTAACGCCGCCATCGTGCCTAGATAGGGTCTGACGGGTACTGTCTGGCACGAGCTTGATACGAACATCCCTGAGGCGATATAACTTCCTAGGGAGCTGTCCCTGCCCGGATTGCGGACTGTTTGGCAGTCGGGTCCGATGCATATGGCGCCCACCTGACGTAATAGGCGTCAGAGGATTTTCCGGCAAACGACCAAGATGGTCCCGTCACTTTTCTTCAGAAAGAACAATTCTTTGAGTAGGTTAGGCGATAAAAAGAAGAAACTACGCGAAGAGTACAGGCGGCGGCGGGATGCCTTTTACAGCCAGCTGGACACGGCCACCCGCGGACTCGCTTTCCGGCGCCCGCCCTCTCCTCTCGCCCGGTTGATCGAGCGGAGCGAGGTCATCGCTCTGTACAGCGCCATCGGCTCCGAAGCCCCGACCTCCCGGCTGGCGGATTATCTCGCCGAGATCGGCAAGACCGTGGCGTTTCCGGTGTGCACCGGAGAAAGGCCGCTGGAATTTCGCAAGGTTGACAATATCGCGCTGCTGGAATCGGGCTTTCGCAACATATCCGAGCCCGGTCCCGACTGTCCGCTGGTCTCCCCCGACCTGATTATCGCGCCGATGCTGGCCTTTGACCGTTCGATGCACCGGCTCGGCCAGGGCGGTGGCCATTATGACCGCAGCTTTGCCCAATATCCGGACGCGCCGCGGATCGGACTGGCCTGGTCGGTCCAGGAGACCGATAGCGTTCCGGTGCAGCCGCACGACATCACACTGGATATGATCGTGACCGAATCCGAAATAATTCAAAGAGATGACCTGACGTCATGACTGCAGACCCGGAGCAAAATGCCCCCCATAATCCGCCGGATCCACCGAACTGGCGTCAACCCTTTGGCATGATCGTCATTTTGCTTCTGATTCTGCTGTGGAGCGGATTCGTGCTCGGCATGATCGACCGGATCAGCGAACTGAACTTCTGGTTGCAGCTGCCAATCTACATATTTGCAGGGATTGCGTGGATATTTCCGCTAAAACCGCTTCTGATCTGGATGAATACCGGAAAATTCCGGTCCTGAGGCGCCATTTCCCTCTGTAATGGGGGAAATGGCGCGAGTGACGAGACTTGAACTCGCGACCTCCGGCGTGACAGGCCGGCGCTCTAACCAACTGAGCTACACCCGCATATGCACCTGCATGGGCGGTGAAGCAGCGCAAGTAGAAGAGCTCTGCATTTCTGTCAACTACACTCTTGCGATTATTCCACATATTTCTCATCCGCGTCGTTCAGGGCCGGATTTTCCCGCCGCTTGCCGTCTGTCGGCGGTGGTTGATCCGCTTGCCGCCGAACCTTCCGGCCGCGCCCCACCCCTGCCCGATATGGCAGGAGTCCCGATGAGCATCTTGTTACAGGCGCGGAGCGTCTGCGGGTGCTATATATCGAAAAATCGCTGTTTTCGGTTATTCCTGACAAAATGAGACGCGAAATATAATTTATGCTGCGTTTACCAAATATTGAATTTTCGCCGTCATTAGGCGCAGCATGGAATTCGCAGAAACACATATTACCGGATGCCGTGCGCATCGGAGCGCCCCGTTCGCCTTCGGCCACCTGCTGGCCCTGGGAGCCGGTGCAGCAGCCCTTGCTCTGGCGCCTTCGGCCGCCCGGGCAGCGGGCACGGTTGCCGGCACCGATATCGTCAATATGGCCCAGGCCACCTATGAAACGCCGGGCAGCAGCACACCGGTCACGATCGAATCGAACAGCGTAACCATCAAGGTTGACGAGCTGCTCGATGTCACGGTCGTTTCGGGCGATCCTGGCGATGTCAGTGTCGGCAAGGGATGGACCGCCCAGGTTCTGACCTATCAGCTCACCAACAGTGGCAACGGGTCCGAGGCCTTCACCCTGTCGGCCGATACGGCCAGGCCAGGCGACGAATTCGACACGACCTTTGAAATGGTCATTCTCGATAGCAACGACAACGGCGTCTATGATCCGGGTGTCGACACCATCTATACACCCGGCGCCAACGATCCGCTGCTCGCACCGGATGAAAGCGTCAGGCTGTTCGTCCTTTCGGCGATTCCCGATTCGGTCGGTGACGCCGCCCGCGCCGAGATCCAGCTCGCCGCCGTCGCCAAAAGCGGCAGCGGCACGCCCGGCACGCTGTTTGCTGGCAAGGGTGATGGCGGCGGCGATGCGGTTGTCGGCTCCACCGGTGCCCGCAGCGCGGCCAGCGGCTTTTTCAAGGTTCAGGCCTCCGATGTCACGCTCGTCAAGAGCGCGACCGTCAGCGACCCCTTCGGCGGTACAGAGCCGGTACCGGGCGCGGTCATCCTCTATCAGCTGGTGGCGACCACGACCGGAACGGGCGATCTCGCCAATCTGGCGATCCACGACGATATCCCGGCCGACACCACCTACCGGAAAGAGAGCATCACGCTCGACGGCAAGCCGCTGAGCGACGCCGCGAGCGATGATGACGGCGGTGCGTTTGGCGATCGCTCGATCGCCGTCGCTCTCGGCACCGTACCGGGCGGACAGACCCGCACCATCACCTTCCAGGTCACCATCGACTGAACATAAACAATCGGGGGCATAGCAACATGATAAAACGACTTTTTCTCGCGATAGCGCTGATCCTGCCGGGCACCGCCATGGCCGCCAATAATGTCAGCCTGTCGAGCGATGTGTTCGTCGAGCGGAAAGTGGCCAGACCCAATGGCACCACCGCTCTCGTGCTCGAACAGCCGAGGACCGTCACCCCCGGCGACCGGCTGGTGTTTGTCGTCAATTACAAGAATGTCGGCCGCGCGCCGGCCACGGATTTCTCTGTCACCAATCCGCTTCCCAAAGCGGTGGCGTTCGAAGGAACGTCTGATGGCACAGAAATTGTCTCCGTTGACGGAGGCAAAAGCTGGGGACCACTTTCGTCCCTCTCCTATCAGAGCGAAAATGGCGAGATCCGCCCCGCCCTGATGACCGATGTAACGCACGTGAAATGGAAATTTAAACGTTCCCTTTCAGCAGGTTCGGGAGGGAAATTGGTTTTCCGCGGCACTGTGAAGTGACCGCAACCGTACCGGATCGCTGCGGGGTTAGGCGATCCACATAAGTGAAACAGGAGTCAGTTATGACCAGTATACTGAAACTTCTCGTTGCCACTAGTACCATTTCTGTAGCGGCGCTGGGTGCAAACCCGGCGTTCGCTGCAGATCTGGGCACTGATGCAGGAACGAGTATTACGAATAATGTAAGCGTTGCCTATAGCGTCGGGGGAACCGCACAGACCGCGGAAACCGACAGCGACATCTTTGTCGTCGACCGCGAGGTCAATCTCGTCATTGCCAAGAGCGATGCCGTCAACACCGTGGTCGCACCAGGGTCCACCCAGCAAGCGGTGACCTATACGGTCAGCAACCAGACCAACGATACGATCGACGTCCTGCTGACATCACAGCAGCTGGGCACCGACGATTTCGATGTCACCGGCACCATCACCTATTATCTCGATGATGGTTCTACCGCCGGCGTGTTTGACGGTAACGACACGCAGATCACCTATATCGACAACCTGGCGGAAGACACGAGCGTGACGATTCACGCCGTGGCCAATATTCCGACCGGCGTCTCCACGGGCAAGCTCGCGGACATCGTCCTGATCGGTCAGGCGGCCAGCCATGGCGGCACCGGCCTTCCAGCCAGCGGTGTCGGCGTTCAGGGTACCGCCCTGACCGACGATTCCGGCGATGCGGACGATCCGACCGTGGTACAGAACGTATTTGCCGATGCGGCCGGTAGCGGCACGTCCGACAATGCGGCCGACGGCTATCACAGCGCCACCGACACTTTTGAAGTGAGCGCTGCCGATATCTCGGTATCAAAAACCAGTAAGATATTGTGGGATCCGGTCAACGGAAGCACCAAGCCGAAAGCCATTCCCGGCGCGATTGTCGAATATTGCATCGCCGTCGCCAATGCTGCCGGTGGTGCAACCGCGACAGGGGTCGCCATCTCGGATACGATTCCGGCCAATCTGACCTATTACAGCAGCCTCGCCACCGGGCCGGCAACTGTACCGGCGGTGATTGGCGTGGTAACCGAAGGCACGGTAACCGGCTCCACCTGCAATGCAGATGGCACGGGGACCGGCGCACAGGCTGCCGGCGTCGTATCGGGCAATCTCGGCACCGTGGCTGCGGGCGCGACCGAAACCCTGATTTTCCGCGTAATCGTAGACTAGACTGCTCGGAATTTGGCGGCAAGCCGGCAGATGCCGGTTTGCCGCCCGGATTCCGGTCATGGCTATGGATATGATGACAAAATTTGTCAGGCCGTTCGGCCTGGCCCTGGCTGCGTGCGCGCTGACTGCGCCTGCTGCAACGGCCCTGGCTCAACCCGGGTTTGCCGAGCAGCAGCCGCAGCGGCCTGATTTTGCCGAAAATCAGCCGCAATTTCATCCGCTGATCCGCAATGTTGCGCGGGCGGAATGGGATATCGACAGCCGGCGACAGCAGAAATCGTCCAATGCCGTTGATATTCAGGTGGTTCCGCTACCGACGCTGCCGCTGGAAATCGAGATTTTCCACTTCGCGGTCCCGGCCGGAGCCGAAAAGCTGCCGATCGCCGACACGATGTGCCGCGGCCTCCAGGGCGATGTTCCGATCCTGCTCGGCGGTGCCTTTGCAGACATGCAGACCCGTCCGGCCTCGGTCTCGCCGACCGATCATATCCGGGCCGGCGAACCGCTGATCATCTCGGTCCTCGCCGCCGACCGCAATCTGGATCCACAGGCAATCGACAGCGTGAACCTGTCCATCAGCACCCCCACCGGCGACTTCGAGCAGATCAATATCACCGAAACCGCGGTCGACAGCGGCCGGTTCGTTGGCGTCATCAACACGGCAGCGGTGCCGCCGATACCCGTGAAGAGCAATTGTATCCTCTCGGTCAAACGCGGTGAGAAATTCGATATCACGGTCCGTGAAATCGAAAGCAATGCCATCGGCATTGCCAAGGTCGACATCCTCGTCGATCCCTTTGGCGAAATTTTCGACAGCGAGGACGGCAGCCTGGTTGCCGGAACCCGCGTCACCCTGATCGATGCCGACACCGGCCTGCCGGCCGAAGTGTTTGGCGACGACGCTGTTTCCGCCTATCCCAGCACGGTGATCGCAGGCGGCAGCGTGACCGACAGCGGCGGCACCGTCTATGATTTCCGCGACGGCTTCTACCGCTTCCCCTTCGCGCGGCCAGGCCGCTATCGCCTGCAGGTCGAGCCGCCGGAACCCTATCGGTTCGCCTCGACCGCCACGCCCGAGCAGATCGCTCCCCTGCGCCGGTCCGACGGGCTTCCCTTTACCATTGTCGACGGGTCCTACGGGGGCATCATCATATTGAACGACCCCGCCCCCGTGCGCGTCGATGTGCCGCTCGACCGGCCCGGAGCGCCGCTCGCCATCACCAAGACCGCGTCCACGGCCCGCGCGGCCCTCGGCGATGCCGTTCAATATCGGATAAGGGTGCAAAACACCGATGCGGTGCGCGCCACCGGCCAGATTACGATATCCGACCAGCTGCCAGCCGCCATCCGCCTCAAAAGCGGCACCGTCCGCTATAATGGCGCCCCGATCACCCCGACCATCGCCGCCAATGGCCGCGATTTCAGCGTCGACGCACCGCCCCTGCCCCCGTCCGGCAGCGCCCTGCTGACCTATATTGTCGAAGTGCGCCAGGACGCCCGGCCAGGCGACGCGGTCAATAGCGCTTCGGCCCGTGACAATCGCGGCGCCCCCAGCCCGGCCACCGATGCGGTGGTTCGGATCGAACGCGACGGCATTTCCGAACGGTTCACGGTCGTTGGCCGGATTACCGATGGCGGCTGCGAAACCGATCCCCGAAAAGCCTCCGGCATCGGCGGCATTCGCGTCATGCTGCAGGACGGGTCCTATACCGTCACCGACAGCGACGGGCGCTATCATTTCGAGGGGCTTCGTCCCGGCCTGCATGTGGTTCAGGTCGACCCCTCCACATTTCCCGCCGATCTGGCGCCCGCTGATTGCGCGCAAAATACGCGCAGCGCCGGCAGCGCCATTTCCCGCTTCGTCGAAGGCCGTGGAGGTGCCCTGAAACGCGCCGATTTCCGGGCAAAAAAAGTCGCACCGAGAGACATGCGCGTTTCGGAAAGCTATCAGAAGCCCGATATCATGTCGGATCCGGAAGCCGCAGGGGCCGGGCGCGACTGGGTCAGCGGCGAACAGCCCGGCATCGGCTGGCTGTTTCCGGCGGAAGATCATAATCCGCGGGTCAAGGCGCTGCGCGTCGCGATCAAGCATCAACCCGGCCAGACGGTCGAACTTTCGGTCAATGGCCAGGCGGTCAATCCGCTTGCCTTTGACGGGACAAAAAAGAGCGCCGACGGCCAGATCCGGGTCAGCACCTGGCGCGGCATCGAAATTGAGGACCGGACCAATATTCTGGAGGCGCGCGTTCTCGATGCCGACGGAAAGCTGGTCCAGCAACTCGAACGCAAGATACATTATGCCGGCAGCCCGCTCCACGCCGAGCTGCTCAGGGACCGCTCCATTCTTGTTGCCGACGGCGTCACCCGACCGGTGATCGCGGTCCGGCTGACCGACCGGGACGGCAAACCGGCCCGCCATGGCATGGTCGGCGACTTCTCGGTTCCCGCACCCTATGCCCCGGCGATCGAAATCGACGCCCAGCAGGCCAATCAGCTCGCCGGTCTGGAACGCGGCAAGCCGGTCTGGCGGGTCGAGGGTGAAGAGGGCATCGCCTATATCGAACTGGCACCGACCACTGCTTCCGGCTCGCTCAGCATCTCCTTTCCGTTTCGCGATGGCGAGGTCGAACGGACCCAGCGGATCGCGACCTGGCTTGATCCCGGCGCACGGCCCTGGACGGTGGTCGGCTTTGCCGCCGGAACCATTGGCTTCAACACGCTGGGCGAGCGGCTGGAAGATCTGGTCGACGAGGAAGACAATATCAATGTCGATGGCCGGGTCGCGCTTTATGCCAAGGGCCGGGTGACCGGCAAATGGCTGATGACGCTGGCCTATGACAGCGACAAGCAAGAAGACGAAACCCGCTTTCAGGGCGTCATCGATCCGCGTCGCTATTATACCGTCTATGCCGATCGCAGCGAACAGCGCTATGACGCCGCTTCCGTCCGGCGCCTCTATCTCAAGCTCGAAAGACCGCAATTTTATGCGCTGTTCGGCGATTATGAGACCGGGATCGATGAACCGGTTCTGGCCCGCTACCAGCGCGCCTTCAACGGCATCAAGGCGGAATATCGCAGCGACCAGGTGCATCTCAATGCCTTTGGCGCGGACTCGCCCAACCGGTTCCGCCGCGAGGAAATCCAGGGCAATGGCCTTTCCGGCCCCTATGCCCTGTCCACCCGCGATATTCTCGCCAACAGCGAGCGGATCAGGCTGGAAACGCGCGATCGCTTCCGCTCCGACCGGATCGTCCAGACCCGGCAGCTGACCCGGCATATCGACTATGATATCGACTATCTCGCCGGCACGCTCCGGTTCCGCGAGCCAATCCTCAGCCGCAGCAGCGGTCTGGATCCCCAGTTCATTATCGCCGAATATGAAGTTCTGGGCGTCGGCGACCGCAATCTGAATGCCGGAGGACGGGCCACCTATCAGAGCGCTGACCAGAGGATCAAGATCGGCGCGACGGCGGTTCATGACGAGGATCAAAGCGTGAAAACCGAGATGCTCGGGGTAGACGTCCGCTATCAGCCGGACCTCAGGACCGAAATACGCGCCGAGCTGGCCGTCACTGATAATCAGGCGAAAGTCGCGACGGCGACCACTTCCGGACAGGCGGCGACCGCCTGGCTGGTAGAGGCAGAACATCACGGGTCGAAATTCGATCTGCTGGCCTATGTCCGCCGCCAGGCCTCGGGCTATGGCCTGGGGCAGGTCAACGCGGCGGAAAATGGCACCCGCAAATTCGGCATCGACGGCCGGGTCCGCATCCGCGAAAATCTCTCGCTCGCTGTCACCAGCTATCAGGAAAATTTCCTCGCGACCGACGCGCGCCGCCGCGCCGGGACGGCCGAACTGGAATATCGCACCGACGGGACATCCTTCCGCGCCGGCATGGTCTATGCCAATGACCGGCTGTCCGATGGCACGGTCAACCAGTCCACTCTCGTCCGCCTCGGCGCGACCCAGCGGCTGTTTGACGGCAAGCTGGAACTGGATGCCCAAACCGAATTAGCTCTGGGCGGCCAGGACGAAAGCATCGACTTCCCTGCCCGGCACAGCGTCTCCGCTCGCTATGCGGTGACCGAGGATATCAAGATCATCGGTACCTATGAAATCGCCGACGGCGAAAATATCGATGCCCGCACCGCCCGGATCGGTGTCGACGTCAGCCCCTGGGATGGCGCGCGCATCGTCAGCAGCATGAACCAGCAGGAAATTACCGAATATGGCCCCCGCACCTTTGCCGCCTACGGCCTGACCCAGAGCATTCCGATCGGCGACAAATGGACGGTCGATTTCTCGCTGGATGGCAACGAAACGCTCGGCGGCTTTGACCGCAGCGATGTCATCAACGATCAGCAGCCGGTCGCATCGGGCGGTTTTCTGGGCAATGGCGCGACACTCACCGAAGATTTTATCGCGATCACCGCTGGCGCCACCTACCGCAATGCGGACTGGAGCTGGACCAGCCGGGCGGAATATCGCGATGGCGATACCAGCACCCGTTACGGGCTGACCACTGCGCTGCTCAAGCAAATCGGTGAAGGCAGCGCGCTCGGCGCGCTCGCCAACCTGTTCATTGCCGAAGACCAGAGCGGCGTCAGCACCCGCGTGATCGAGGCCGAAGCAAGCTGGGCCCATCGCCCCGCCGACAGCCAATGGTCCTGGCTGCAAAAGCTGGAATTGCGGGAAGACCGCGTGCGCAACGCCGTCGCCGGAGCCACCGGCCCGATCGGCGGCGCACCGCTGCTGGTCAGTGGCGACGTTACCTCGCGGCGAATCATCAACAGCCTCAGCGTCAACTATACGCCAGTGGATGCGAAGGACGGGCTGTTCACTCAGGCCGGCGAATATAGTTTCTTCTGGGGCAGCCGCTATGTGTTCGACCGGTTCGGCGAAGATGATGTCGAGGGCTGGAGCAATGTCGTCGGTGCCGACGTCAAGTTCGACCTGTCCGACACGCTGGATATCGGTGCCCAGGGCACCGCCCGCATCGGCAAGAATTTCGACAGCATCGCCTATAGCGGCGGACCGACGGTCGGCATCACGCCGTTCAAAAATGCCTATATTTCGATCGGCTATAATGTCGTCGGCTTCGCCGACCGCGACTTCGAGGAAAGCCGCTACACCCGCGACGGCCCGTTCATCACCTTCCGCCTGAAATTCGACCAGCAGTCGCTCGGCAACCTGGGGCTCTAGCTCACAGGCCGGGTAATGGCATTCCAGTCACGCTCCAGCGGAGTGCAGGATAACCCTATGATGCCGATAATTTGCGTGCCCTTGCCATAAGATACGACAAGCGCAATGACAATTATCCCGCCCCGTGCAGCTCGCCTCAAGCCGCGCCTTGATGAGGCGGTGACCCAGGGCGGCTGAAAACGGGCCGTGCGGATCTGTGCGTACGCATATGGTCATCCAACAAGATCCTTTACCACATGATCCACCGTACCAGCAGCGAAGGATCGTAGCCTGTCAGGGCTCCATCCAGCCCGAGCGCGAAGTGCGATGCTATGCAGTGTAGAACCAAGCATGCCTGCCAGAGCTGGAAGATCACCATGGCTTGATTGCACTCGCGCCTGTTCTCTTTCCAGGCGTTTCAGGAACAAGGCGTCAATCGCTTCAATGGACAGGTCCAGAATGTCGCGACAGACCGGATTGGTCAGAGCTTCGGCTGGAGCCGTGCAGATTACGAAGCATCCATCCGGTCCGGCATCCGTGTAAATGCCGATTGCCACGTCGAACGCCTTGCGAAGGGCGACATGGAGATTGTCAATGTCGAGCGCCCGGCTGAGGCAATCATCCATCATGGCTGCATATTGCCTCGCTGCACGGCCGTAGATCGCATCTTTGCTCCCAAAGGCCGCCGCGAGGCTCGGTCTATTGAGTCCGGCGGAGCGGGCGATGCCATCCAGTGAGATGCCGGAAAGGCCGGTTGTCCAAAGCTGACGCTGCATTTGTATCAGCACCTCGTCTTCATCAAATTTTCGCGGGCGACCGCCTTTATTAGCTTTTTTTGTGCGATCTTGCATAAAACTCTTGCCTCCGAAGGTTATATGCAGCATTGTACAAAACAAGACGAGCTTTGGCGAGACAAAACTCGGGAACCAGGGAGCTAAATTGTGATCTCAGATATACATCTACCGCGCGAAATCGCCGGCATCCGGCTCCCCGACAGTGCTCTGACGCGCAAGGCGGTTGATCTTGTGTTTCGGGCGTCGCCAAAGGTACTGAGCACCCATGTACTCCGAACTTTCGTCTTCGGTGCCCTTGTCGGTGAAAGGCAAGGTTTGCGCTATGATGAAGAACTTTTTTTCCTCGGTGCCATTCTCCACGACCTGGGCCTCACGACCGGGTTCCGTTCCAGTGATCGCTTCGAGGTCGCTGGCGCTGACGCGGCGGACGCCTTTCTGAAGGATGAGGGCATAGACTCCGAACGTCGCGAGATTGTCTGGGACGCTATCGCGCTTCACACTTCAATCGGGATCGCCACCCGCAAAAGGCCGGAAATTGCCCTCGTCCACATCGGTGCGGGTGTCGATGTGCTGGGAATGGGACTTGACGCTCTGCCACCATCTCTTGTCGCAGAGACAATCGAAGCGCTACCACGACACGATTTCAAGAACGCCTTCTTCGCCACCTTGGTCGAGACCCTCACCGATGCTCCGCAGAGTGCGACCATGACTTGGCTTAGCGAGACGGCAAACAAACATGTGCCGGACTGCCAATGCCCGAGCTTCGCCTGCCTCGTGAAAACCGCACCGTTCCAAGAATAACCAACTAGGACAAGCAAAGCTCATGTCGATCCACGAAACACCAGAACTCTTCTGGCTTGTCGCCACTACCGCTCTGACGGGAATCCTGTGGATTCCCTATGTTGCCAATCGCGTTCGTGAACTCGGGCTGCCGAGCTGGGCGTTGTTTCCGCTACCCGATCCACTTCCACGCGCCCCCTGGGCCGTTCGTACCGTACAGGCACATGTCAATGCCGTCGAAAATCTCGTGATCTTCGCACCGTTGGCCCTTTCCGCCCATATCGTAGGCGCGAACATGATGGCGGCCACAGCCTGTTCCGTCTATTTCTTCGCACGGCTCGCGCATGCGCTCGTAACGATCTCCGGGCTGCCGATCCCGTTCCGGACCGCCACATTTCTTGTCGGCTTCGCGAGCCAGATAGCCCTGGGGTTCGCGATCCTGCGCGCGACATAATGTAAAATTTGCTAACTTCGTTAAAGTACGATGAGCCCGACCAATGACGAAGCCGAATGCAGTGATGGATTTGAACCGACCTCTCACGTGGTGACACGAGGTCAGGCGATATAGATCGGTACTGAGGGAGAATGATTACATGCGTATAATATACAGCACACCGGCTTTTGCGCTCGGTCTTGCCTGCAGTGCTTGTGGTGGGCCATCGGCGAGCCCAGCGCCCACACCTGCATCGATAATATTGCCTCCATCAACTCCGTCCCCAACTCCAACGCCAACGCCGACGCCGACGCCAACTCCGACCCCGGGCGCAGCCGGCGAAGTCTTTGTTCTGGCCGACCCTGGAGATTCCAGCGCGACGGTGCAGGCTTACCTTGCCAAAACCGACGTGGACGGCGTGGCATGGCGCGACATCTGGAGCTCCATAGAACCCAGCGAAGGTGGCTTCGACTGGTCGAGACTTGACACAATATTGGATTTGGCAGCCGCGGCCGACAAGCGGGTCACGATCCATATCGGCGTCAGCGATGGCGCCTGGCCGACCTGGCTTACAACGGCCGGTGCGCGCACTTATTCAGGAACCAGCATTCTCGGTGGCACGATCACCGATCCGGTGCCTTGGGACAGCATCTTCCTTGATCGATACGGTCGGTTGATGTCGCAGCTCGCAAGTCATGTCTCTGGACGCGGACAGACGGCGCTGATCCGCGCTGTATCGACTGGTGCGCCGGTGTCGGAAATGTCTCTGGTGGCATGCAGCGGTGCTACGCTCGGATCCGGCGCAACGTCCGTTGCCTATGACCGAACGAGCTATCTGAACGCCTGGGAGACAACCGCCAATGCAACTCTGGCCGCATTTCCCGCAACCACGGTCGTGATATCTGCCCCGGTCGCTCAAATTTGCATGCCGGACAACGACGGTAGCGCGTTTTATTCTGACCTGATGACACAATTACCCAACGGCGCGGTTTTTGCCGCTGATCTCAATGCACTCGGCAGTCAACGATATGACCTGGTTACGGACAGCTTGCGTAGCCGCCCATTGCTGTTCCAGACCATTTTCGCAAAGACCGGAGATACAGCCAACCGCATGCAGGGGACATTGTCCAGTGCCGTCTGCGCAGGAAGGGCAGTCGGTGCACGCTATTTCGAGATTTACAAGGCTGATCTAGATAGTGGCGATGCCGCAATTCAGACCGCAATTGACCAGGCGCGCGGAAGCGTTCCCTGTTAACCCTGTTTCAGTAACGTAGAGCCGTCGTGTCCCAGTGGCAAAGCAGCGGCGAGCAGCACGGTCTGCTTGCACCATGAGTTGATGAGCAGAAAGATCAGCCAGCGCGAATGTTTCGGCCAATCACTCCGCGAACAGCAGCACCGGCGTTTCCAGAAAATGCTTCAGCGCCTGCACATAGCTGGCGGCATCATAGCCGTCGACCACCCGGTGATCGCAGGAGATCGACAGGTTCATCAGCTTGCGCGCGTGAATCTCGCCATCGATGATCACTGGCCGCTCGACAATCTTGTTCGGCCCGATGATTGCCACTTCCGGCCGGTTGATGACTGGAGTCGTCGCGATCCCGCCCAATGGTCCCAGCGAGGTCAGGGTCAGCGTCGATCCCGACAGGTCCGCCGCTTTCGCCGAACCGTCGCGAGCCGAAGCGGCCAGCCGCCCGATCTCCGCCGCCAGCTGCCAGATATTCATATCCTGCGCATTCTTCAGCACCGGCACCATCAGCCCCTGGTCGGTCTGTGTCGCCATGCCCAGATGCACCGCACCGTGCCGTGTGACCACGCCCGCTTCATCGTCAAAAGTGGCATTCAACATGGGAAAATCGGGCAAGGATTTGCAGATTGCGGCAATGATCAGCGGCAAAATGGTCAGTTTCGGACGATTGCCGCGGTTGCTGTTGAGATCGGCGCGCATATCCTCGATCTCGGTCATGTCGATTTCGTCGACATAGGAAAAATGCGGAATATTCCGCTTCGATTCCGCCATATTCTGCGCAATCTTGCGCCGCATGCCGATCACCTTGATCACTTCGTTGGTACGTTTTTGCGAACCGCCGGAGGGCCGGTAGCCCTGCCCCGAACCATAGTTGAGATAGGCATCAAGATCGCTGTGCCGGATATGGTCGCCCTGCGCCTTTACCTGGCTGAGATCGACGCCGAGATCGGCCGCACGCTTGCGCACCGCCGGCGTCGCCAGCACCTTCTGGCGTCCCTCATCCGACGGCTTGGCGTCCGCTTCTTCTGTATCTGTTGCAGGCGATTCTTCAGACTCTTTCTGAGCTTCAGAAGGGGCGCTTTCTTTCGGCTTTTTTTCTTTTATTTCAGTATCTTGAACCGACTTCGCTGCGGCAGGCTCGGGCTTGTCGCTGTTCCCGTCAGATGCTTCCAGTTCTTCCAGTTCCTCAAGATCGACATCCCCCTCGACCTCGATCTCGACCAGCATCGAACCGATCGAGAGAATATCCCCTTCCTCGCCAGCGATCGCCGTGATCGTGCCGGAAACCGGCGCTTCCATCTCGACCGTCGCCTTGTCGGTCATCACATCGGCCAGCTGGTCATCTTCCGCGACAACATCGCCAACTTTGACATGCCATTTGACGATTTCCGCCTCGGCAATACCTTCGCCAATGTCAGGCAGGTTGAATATATATTTGCTCATGATTTCAGATCCCTGACAATTTTTTCCAGCGCTTCCCCGATCCTGACCGGCCCCGGGAAATAGGCCCATTCCAGGCTGTGCGGATAGGGCGTGTCAAATCCGGTCACCCGCTCGATTGGCGCTTCCAGATGATAGAAACAGCGTTCCTGCACCAGCGCCGAAAGCTCTGCGCCAAAGCCGCTGGTCCGGGTCGCCTCGTGCACGATCATGCAGCGGCCGGTCTTTTTGACTGACTTTTCAATCGTTTCAATATCCACGGGCACCAGAGTGCGCAGATCGATGACCTCCGCGTTTATGCCATGCTCCTCGACCACCGCCTTGGCGACATGCACCATCGTGCCATAGGTCAGAACCGTCACCGCATCGCCCTCGCGCACGATCTTGGCCTTGCCCAGCGGCACGGTATAATGGCCCTCGGGCACTTCGGCCTCGGCAAATTTCGACCATGGCGCCACCGGATTGTCATAATAGCCGGTAAACGGGCCATTGTAGATGCGCTTCGGCTCCAGGAAGAGCACCGGATCATTGTCCTCGATCGAGGCGATCAGCAAGCCCTTGGCATCATAAGGGGTCGACGGGATCACCGTCTTCAGGCCGGACACATGGGTGAACATGGCTTCGGGCGACTGGCTGTGCGTCTGCCCGCCAAAAATCCCGCCGCCCACTGGCGATCGAACCGTCAGCGGAGCGGTAAACTCGCCGGCCGAACGATAGCGCAGCCGCGCCGCTTCGGAGATCAGCTGGTCCATGCCCGGATAGATATAGTCGGCAAACTGGATTTCCGGCACCGGCCGCAGGCCATAGGCACACATGCCCACGGCCGCGCCGATAATGCCACATTCCGAAATCGGGGTATCAAAGCAGCGGGTCTTGCCATATTTTTCCTGAAGACCAGCCGTGGCGCGAAATACGCCGCCGAAATAGCCGACGTCCTCGCCCATAATCACGACATTGTCGTCACGCTGCAGCATCGTATCGAGGGCGTTATTGATCGCCTCTATCATGTTCATGACGGCCATTTGATTTCCCGCTCTTTATTGGCTTGCGCGGCCTGTTCCTTGAGATGCCAGGGCATTTCTTCAAACACATCCTGGAACATCGTCTCGAAGGGCTGGTGCAGGCCGTGGCCCAAAATACCGTTCTTGGCCGCCTCGGTGACCGCCTCCTTGACCGCTTGCAGACATTCAGCATCCAGTTGCTCCTGCTGCTCGACGCTCCAGACACCCCGCTTGATCAGATGTTTGTTGAGCCGCATGATCGGATCGCCCAGCGGCCATTCCTCCCGCTCCTGCGCGCTGCGATAGGCGGTTGGATCATCCGAGGTGCTATGGGCATCCGCTCGATAGGTAAAATGTTCGATCAGGGTCGGGCCCTGGTTGGTCCGCGCCCGTTCCGCTGCCCATCTTGTAGCGGCATAGACCGCCAGCGGATCATTGCCGTCGACCCGAAGGGCCGCAATGCCATAGCCGGCTCCGCGCGCGGCAAAAGTGGTCCGCTCCGCACCGGCAAAGCCGGAGAAGGATGATATCGCCCACTGGTTGTTGACCACATTCATGATCACTGGCGCATTATAGACCGCAGCAAAGGTCATCGCGGCATGAAAATCGCCCTCGGCGGTCGACCCTTCACCGCACCATACCGCGGCAATCCGGCTGTCGCCCTTGCTGGCGCTGGCCATCGCCCAGCCCACGGCCTGCGGATATTGTGTGGTCAGATTGCCGGATACCGAGAAGAAATTCAGCTCCCGCGAACTGTACATGATGGGCAACTGGCGTCCCTTGAGCTTGTCCGCCTTGTTCGAGAAAATCTGGTTGACCATATCGACCATCGGATAGCCGCGCACAAACAGAATGCCTTGCTGGCGATAGCTCGGGAAACACATGTCGTCCCCGTGCAATGCCATTGTGGCGGCTACCGATGTCGCCTCCTCGCCCGTGCATTTCATGTAGAAACTGGTTTTGCCCTGCCTTTGCTGCCGATGCAGCCGGTCATCGAAGGTGCGAACCTGCACCATGGTGCGGAGCATCTTGAGCAGCGTCTCGTCATCCAGCTTGGGATCCCATGGGCCGACCGCCTGGTCATCATCGTCCAGCACCCGGATCATGTCATAGACCATGTCGCGCATATCTTTGGGAGCGGTATGGATATCCGGTCGCGCCTGCGCCCCGGCCTCGGGAATCGCCAGGTCGCTATAATCAACCTTGTCGCCCGGCCGGAATCTCGGCTCCGGCACGTGCAGACTCAGCGGCGGCAAATTGCTTTTGTCTTTTTCCTCAGCCATCAGGCCTCTCCAGCAAGAATCGCGCAATATTGCGCTGCAATATTCGTTCAACCTACTGTTACAATATTACGAATATCGACTTAGGTCAATCTCGCTGCCCTATTTTCTGAATCATACTGCCACAGGCGCAGAGATATGGGATTGAGGATCATAGTCCAGAACCTCGAAATCTTTAATGTCATAATGAAAAATGGAATCAGGCTTTCGAAGAATCTTCAGTTTGGGTGCGCCGCCGGGCTGCCGCGCAAGCTGTTGTTCGACCAGATCCGCATGATTGAGATAGAGATGGACGTCACCGCCATTCCAGATCAATTCACCAAGCTCGAGATCGCATTGCTGCGCAATCATCCGTATCAGCAGGGCCGCCGAAAACACATTGAACGCAAAGCCGAGCCCTAGATCGCAACTGCGCTGATAGAGCAGTCCCGACAATTTGCCTTCCGAGACATAGAATTGATAGGTTTTGTGACAGGGCGGCAAGGCCATCTGGTCCAGTTCGGCAACATTCCATCCGGTGAAAATATGGCGCCGGGAACCGGGGTTGGTTTTAATACCGTCGATCAGCGTGGCGATCTGGTTGATGCCTTTCTCCTCGCGCCGAAAAAGCCCCTCGCCTGTCGGAGTATAGCGCGGCCAGTCGACCCATTGCTTGCCATATACCGGACCGAGATCTCCCCACTGCTTCGCAAATTCCTCATCCTCTATGATCCGTTGCTCGAAGGTATCCCGGTCGATCTGCTCGCCGGTTTCCTTGCGAAACTTGTCGAGCGGCCAGTCGGTCCAGATATGCACCTTCTGCCTCACCAGTTCACGGATATTGGTGTCTCCGGTCAGGAACCAGAGCATTTCCCGTGTCGCCGTTTTCCAGAACACGCGTTTGGTGGTGAGCAGCGGGATCGCATCTTCGGCGAGATCAAACCGCATCGTCGCGCCGAAAACAGCGCGCGTCCCTACGCCGGTGCGGTCGACACGCGCGTCTCCATGCGTCCAGATTTGGCGCATCAGGTCAAGATATTGCTGCTCATAATGCTGTCCGGGAATCAAGCGATCATTCTCCAATCAAATACCGGCCGATGCTAGACCTCTCCGTCCCCATGCTCAACCGGCTCTGGCAAATTGGATCCAAATTTAAACCCGTTCTGCTTTGGTTTTTCAGCGCTTGGCGGCCACCAAGGTCTTGAACCGCACTTCGCTCTGCCATATAGACGTTCCCACGTCCTTTGTGCGTAAAAATGCAAACGGATCGGGAAGTAGCTCAGCCTGGTAGAGTACTGCGTTCGGGACGCAGGGGCCGGAGGTTCGAATCCTCTCTTCCCGACCATCATTTCCCATCATTGCCCGCCAAGGGGCCACACGGTTGGCAACCATTTGAAAGCCAGCCGGATCGGTTGGAAGGCTGTTTCGCCGGAGACAGCCAGTACAGCAAGCCCAGCTCGCTGTCTGATGCGCTTTGGCAATAGCCGCAGCACGACCGCGGTTCGGTCTAAGCCAGTTGGAAGCTGGTATTTTATGGTATCGATCGGCGTTAACCTTATCTTGAACATCCGCATGTAGTTGATTCAGCTATGAGCACACGTGTCTTGATAGTCGATGATCGACCCACCAATCTGAGAATCTATGCTCAGTTTGTGACGTTGATGGGGGAAAAATATTCCGCCATCACTTTTGCCGATCCTGTCGAAGCGCTGGATTGGCTGCGCGACAACCGAGCGGACCTTATGGTTGTTGACTATCGCATGCCCCAGATGAACGGGGCGGAATTCATCCGCAAAGTCCGGATGATGCCGGGCGCTAGCGAGATTCCCGCGATTGTCATAACAGCGCATCAGGACCGCGAGTGCCGACTGACCGCACTCGACGCCGGCGCCACCGATTTCCTGCAAAGCCCGGTTTCCCATGTCGAATTCTGCAGTCGCGCGTCGTCCCTGCTGACCAAAAGCAAAAGGGCCGTGAGCCTGCGCAAGCGTGCATCGGAAATCGGTCGCAAGCATGGGGGTTTCAAGGAAACGGGGTCAAGCGAAGGCAGCTCGGGCAAAAGCATGCTGGAACAGATTATCGACACGATTCCGATCATGATCAATGCGACGGATCGCTCAGGAAAATGCCTGTTTACGAACGCCTATCAATCTGCCCTGTTTGACAAAGATCCGGATGAAATGGTCGGAACGGATTTTGCCGATAATTTCGAGCCCGCGCTCGCCGCAAATACCCGCAGACGGGATGCTATGGTTCTCAAATCAAGCCTCGCCATTCCTCATTACGAAGAAAAAATCACGAGCGATGGCGTCGATCTCATTTTTCATTGCAACAAATCTCCGCTGCTCAATCACAAGGGTGAAACGATCGGCGTCCTGACGACCGCCGTTGATATCACCGCCCGAAAGTTTGCCGAAGAACATAGAACGCACCTGGCCTTGCACGACATGCTGACGGGTCTTCCCAATCGGGTATTGCTCGCAGAAAATGTCAAAACGACTATTGAAAATTGCAAGAAGAGAAACAGCGAAGCCGCCCTGCTGTTGCTGGACCTGGATCGCTTCAAAGTTATCAATGACACGCGCGGTCATCACAGCGGCGACGCGCTGTTGCGGGAAGTCGCCAACCGGATTTCCAAGGTCATCGGTCCAGAGGATTTTGCCGCACGTATCGGTGGCGACGAATTTGCGATCATTTTCAACAGGTTCGAAAATATCGATTCGATCAATTCCCGCTGCTCCAAAATTCTGAAGGCGATCAACGAGCCCTATGCAATCAGCGGTGTCGGCCAGATTATCAGCGCGTCGATCGGCGTCAGCCTGATCCCCAGTGATGGCGACGAATATGAGGAAGTCCTGCGCATGGCGGATCTTGCCATGTATGATGCCAAGGCAAATGGCCGAAATTGTCACCGGTTCTTCTCGGAAGACATGAACGAAATTGCCCAGGCGGATGCCGCGCTGGAAAGCGAATTGCGCGACGCCTTCAACGACAACCAGTTTGCTCTCGAATATCAGCCCATCGTCGACGCCAAATCCTTGGAATATGTGGGCCTGGAAGCCCTCATCAGATGGGACCATCCTCGCCGGGGAAGGCTACTGCCGATCCAGTTCATCCGGGTGGCCGACGAGAGCGGATTGATGGACATTCTCGGCAACTGGGTGATCGGCCAAGTATGCAGGGAAATCAAATCCTATGCCGACCGGGGTATCGATTTGCCACGCGTTGCTATCAACGTTTCGCCCAGACAATTTCAGAATCAGAATATATGCGACCAGCTGCTGGCAAGCATAGAAGCCAACGGAATCGATCCATCAAAGATTACCATCGAAATTACCGAAGAGTTGCTGATCGACAATAATGAAGAGGTCAGAGCGACGCTTCAGCGGATTCGCAGCCACGGCGTCGGCATATCCATTGATGATTTCGGGACCGGCTATTCCTCTCTGCAATATCTGAGAGACCTTCCCGCCAATTGCCTCAAAATCGATCGCACGTTCATTTCCCGGATCGAACATAGCGCGGCGGACCGCGCGATCATCGGAACCATTGCCCATCTGGCGCATTCGCTGGGCATGCGGGTCGTCGCCGAAGGTGTCGAAAATGACGCCCAACTGGACTTACTGCGCGTGTCGGGATGCGACGAGATTCAGGGTTTCAAGATCGCACGTCCACAACGTGCCGAAGATCTCGGCAAATTATTTGACGCTCGGAAAGATGATCCTCCCAGTCGTGCTGCGAAAGGGTAAGCCTCTTGTTCTTTCGAAAATCTGGCACCCCGGCTAAGTCGTACCACCACAATCGACATCCGAGACATGGCATGGACGGTCAGGCCCGTGACCGTGAACATGAAATGATCAAGAACCGGATCATTTTGATCATTCTCGCATGGTCGTCCTTTGCCATCCTCGGCGCTCCTTCGGGGCTGATCATCGGCTTTGGCGTTTATTTCTTTATCAGCATCGCGGTGGCGGTTGCCTATCGTCTGCATCCCAGACCCTCGAATCCGCGCAGGTTGATCGGCCTTTGTATCGATTTCGGCGCGGCTGCATTTCTCTTCCAGATCGGCGGCGAGAGCTTTGCGGCGGTATATCCTGCTCTGCTATGGGTCATTCTGGGCAACGGCTTCCGCTTTGGCGTGAAATGGCTGTATCTGGCCTCGGCAATGGCCGCCATTTCCTTCGGCTGGACCATCTATCACGTTGACTATTGGCGCGACAGTCCTTCGCTCTCGATCGGCTTGCTTGTCGGCCTGATAGTGATACCGGCATATTGCTCGACGCTGATCACCAAAATCTCGCAAGCGAAGGAAGAAGCCGA
The DNA here is from genome assembly GCA_030373505.1 of Parasphingorhabdus sp. Classification (GTDB taxonomy): domain Bacteria; phylum Pseudomonadota; class Alphaproteobacteria; order Sphingomonadales; family Sphingomonadaceae; genus Parasphingorhabdus. The sequence continues at coordinate 47,206 of JAUCYS010000011.1, read as the reverse complement.
GGCGGCGAACAAGGCCAAAAGCCTGTTTCTTGCCAGCATCAGTCACGAATTGCGGACCCCGCTGAACGCGATCATCGGCTACGGGACCCACTTGCTGGATATGAAGCTGCCAGAGAAGCAGCATCATATGGTTGCCACCAGCGTATCTGCAGGTCGTCACCTGCTACATCTCATCAACCAGCTGCTCAGCTTCGCGCATTCTGAAACGCGTGATGCGCTGCCCGACCCGAAGCCATTTTCAGTCGTCAGCATTCTGTCAGAGGTTCGGGATATCATGCAGATTTCGGCCGAAGAGAAGGACCTCAAAATCATTCTGCAGGCGGAACCAGGCAGCGACAAGCTTGTTTCCGGACAGGTCGACTATATCCGCAATATCCTTCTCAATCTGACCAGCAATGCCGTGAAATTTACTCAAACCGGATCGATCACGCTCAGATGTGGATTTACCTCAGCCAATGGCCACCACCAGATTTGGATTTCTGTAACCGATACCGGGCCCGGCATAGCGGACAATGCACAGCGGAAAATCTTCGATGTATTTCAGCAAGCCGACGACAGGATCGCCAGTGAATTCGGCGGAACAGGGCTAGGGCTGGCGATTTGCCGCCAACAGGCGCGCCAGCTGGGCGGGTCTGTTTCGGTAGAGAGCAAGCTTGGCGCTGGCAGTACATTCACCCTGTCATTCCCCGCAGACGTTGTGGAAGCGGAAGAAGGGGGCACTGAGGACCATGGCCTCAGGATATTGTCGCTGACCCGGCAAGCCGAAGCTCCGGTTATTTGCAACGACAACGATCAGCCGATCCGGATAGACCATATCCAGTGTCACGCGTCGGAGGACATCTGCAATATTCTCGATCGCCGCAATCTTGGCCCTTATGATATTGCATTGCTGGATGAAGCCATCGCGAGTGATCATGATGATCTCTCGCCGCTATGGTCCGCCTTCCGGGCAGCCAAACTCCCACCGGTGCTGTTGGCCGAAGGAAAACAGAACAATCTCAAGGACCTGCAATTGCGAGCGGCTTTCGCCACTTTGCTGCCCGCCGGGTCCGATTTCAGCACAATCCGCAGCGCCGTCCAGATCGGTTGTTCCTTTGTCGGTGCCGGTGCCGAAAAACCGTTGCAGACGAGCGACATTGAAAGGTCACCCAAAACAGGCTCGCTCCGGGTGCTTATCGCCGATGACAACCGGACCAACCAGATGGTCCTGGAAACGATCCTGTCCAATGCGGGGCACGAGGTCATAGTGGTCATCGACGGGGAAAAGGCGCTCGAAAAACTTGAGCATGATGCGTTTGACATCGTTTTTATGGATGTGAACATGCCGGTCATGGGCGGCATCGAGTGCTGCAAGCTGTGGCGCCAGATCGAGGGACCCAGAAAACATGTTCCCATCATCGGTTTGACCGCCGATTCCACTGCGGAGACCGAGAAAAAATGCCTCGACGCCGGAATGGACCTGAGGCTCACAAAGCCTATAGAGGCCACCGAGCTGTTGGCCGTTATCGCTGCGCAGACGCATCATCGGTCGGATCAGGCCGAAATCTGGGTCGGAGCCGATCCGCTGGGCGTGGTTAGCAATATCGAAGACCGCATGCGCAAGGCGGAACCGCCAGCGGTTGATCCTGCCCAACTGGATTATCTGCTCTCAATCGGCGATGAAGCTTTTGTACAGTCGATAATCGAAGCCTATCTGGACGACGCCGATGAAATCCTGATCGCACTGAAGAAATCGGTCGTCGAGGGATCGGTCGACGACTTCCGCTTCCACGCCCATGCGTTCAAGAGCGGAGCGGCAAATATTGGCGCGAACCGTCTGGCTGAACTCTGCTCGAAGCTGGAAGTGATCAGCGAGCCGGAATTCAGCGATCGACGGTTTGACTATCTCGCGAAAGTGGAGCGGCAGGTCGACCAGATTCGCATCTGTCTCGAGAAAGTCGCGACTGCGAGCCACGACCAGCCACCTTCCGAAAAAGTCGCCCTGATCTAGGGGCCCTGATCTAGGGGGTCGTCAAACGGCCTGAAGAGACCGAATAATACGGCGATCCTGCGCTGACGCCAACCGCTCCATTTTCCGCACGTCCGCTTCTCCGAGATAGAGAGCAGTTTCCGCCCATGTATCGGTAATTTCCAGCAGTTCTTCCAAACTAACCGGATCGGCAATTTTGCGGGCCTGGTAGACCGCGCGCTCTGCATGAAAGCGACTGCGGTTTTCCTTCGTATATTCTATAATAGCGGCCTCGCCCTGCCCGTCTTCTGCAAGAAGATCGACGACACCCATGTCATATAATTCGGTTGCCGAGAATAATTTACCCTCGAGAATGAACCGCTCCGTATCCTTCCGGCCAAGGCGCTGCCGCAGAAAGCTGTAGGCCCCCATGCCCGGAAACAGATTGAACAATATTTCCGGCAACCCCATTCGTGCGCTTTTTTCGGCTACCAATATGTCAAAAGCCAGCGCATGTTCAAAACCGCCGCCCAGGGCGTCTCCCTGCACCAGCGCCATGGTGATGATCGGCGCGCCGAAGGCGGTGCTATTCTCATATTGCATGTGAACGCAGGTGCGGGCGTATTTTTTCAAGGCTCCGAGATCGCGACGACGGATACAATCGGCGAAATGCTTCAGATCGCCACCAAGATTGTAGATCCCGGGGGTTCTGGAACCGCAGACGAAATAGCGCAACGGATCTGAGTTTTTCGAGCCTTCCCGCGCATAAGTGGAGTGAATCCAGTCTTGTACCTGCTGAATCTCTTCGCCCAGCTCATAGGTGTAGCTCGGACGCGACTTCTGATTCATGTAGCACCAGAATATTTCGTCGGAGCGATCGAACCGCAGTTCGATCTCGCGAAACTGTTTGGAGAAAATATCAGGCTCCGAAATGTGTGGTGCGTGGACCATCATATCATCCGCCCCGATCGATATATTCCGATCCAGCTCATTGGCGGCACGACTACGAAAGTCCATATGATACTCCATGTCTGGCGAAGGTGTGTGGCGTTATTCAGCCTAACAAAATCCAAAGCCTTTCATATAAAATTTTATGGCATGCCCCATTTCAATGCAAGTAAAACCGGGATGATTGCGTAACATGCTTAATTGATTCAGAAATTTGCTTACATTAGAGTCATTTGGAAGAAAATATTTCTGTAAAACGTACCGATATCGGACAGGTTCTGACAAATTCTTCGCCAGGCCCCTTAAATCTTGGCGCTGATTTCGGTCATCTGTCACAAAAATGACTATTTTCAGCCGGCATCTGATTCAGCGCCAGCAGATTGATTCACCAGTCCGCGGAACGCCCGGACGGCCGACCGGTTGCCTTTGGTAACCTCGAACACATCCTCGGCTATCGGCATCGCCACCCCGTATTTTTTCGCCAGAGCAATGACAGTTGGCGCACTTTTCACGCCTTCGGCCACCATATGCATTTCCTCGATGATCTCATCAATAGGCCGTCCCTTGCCCAGTTCGACCCCGACATGCCGGTTGCGGCTCAGCGGACTCGTACAGGTCGCGATCATGTCTCCCATTCCGGTCAGACCGGCAAAAGTTTCCGGCTTGCCGCCCATCGCAACACCGAGGCGCGTGATCTCGGCAAGCCCTCTGGTAATCAGCGCAGACCGGGTGTTGTCCCCCGCGCCCAGCCCATCACCCATGCCGACGGCGATGGCGATGATATTCTTGAGAACGCCTCCCAGTTCGCATCCCAGAAGATCGGTATTGGTATAGACACGAAACAGGCCGGAGTGGAAAAGTTGCTGCAACTGCTTCACGATAATCTCGTCTTCCATCGAAATCACGCTGGCAGCAGCCTGACCCGCCATGATTTCACGGGCCAGATTGGGGCCGGTCAAAACGCCGACCGGATGGCCGGGGAGGACTTCTTCGATCACCTCGGTCATCCGTTTGCTGGTCGCCAGTTCGAGACCCTTGGTAAGGCTGATAACCGGGACCCAGGGACGCAAATGCGGCCTGGCCTCCTCCAAGACGGCGCGAAAATTGCTGGAGGGTATGCCCATCACCAGTACGTCGGCGCCTGACACCGCTTCACCGATCTCGGATGTGGCCACCAAAGCGGGCGGCAGTTTGATGTCGGGCAAATATTTGCTGTTACGATGATTCTTGTTGATATCGTCGACGGTTTCCGCGTCGCGCGCCCAGAGCTTTATCGGTGCGTTGCGCGAAACCAATGACGCGACGGTGGTACCCCATGAGCCGCCGCCGAGCAGTCCAACCTTCAATTCCATACATACCCTCCATCCGCAACTCCTCTACCGGGAGTGCCTCTGTTCAAACTGAAGGGGATTTCAGTGTTTGGCAAGAAACTCGAGATGCCTGGCCGCAGTTTCCTTCGGTTTTTCGATCATCGGCACATGACCGGCATCCTCAAAAATGACCGATTCCGCATTCGGAATGCCGTCTTTCAGCACCTTGACGCAGCTAACGTCGATCAGCTGGTCATGACGCCCCCAGATGATCAGCGTCGGTGCCTTCACCTCGCCCAGCCTGTCATTCAACGCTCTGACCGTCCCATCTTCCACCAGATTCCAGAATATCTTGTCCAGCAGTTCGCGGTGGGCAGCAAAATCTTCGTAAAATATCTTCCGGAACTGGCCCGGGACCTTCATCGGCTTGTGGGCGACAAATGCCATCATTCGCTTGACGTCATCCGCGCTGTGGATCTCCAGCGGGTTTTTCCCTGCCAGCGCCTCTTTTTGAAGCTCGCTTTCCTTAGCCCCGACGACGCCGGCATTGTTGAACAGGGTCATCGAGAGCAAACGTTCGGGATAGTCCAGCGCGAACCGCAGCGCGACAAATCCGCCCATGCTGTTGCCGCCAATATGGCATTTCTCAATACCCATCGCATCGAGAAAATCACGAACGCGCGACGCCTGCGTGGCCATATCATAATCACGCCCGGCCTCCCGGATATTATCTCCAAAACCCGGCAGATCAGGCGCAATCAGCCGATATTTTCCCACCATTTCGGGGGCGTACATCGCCCAGTTGTCCTTGTCGCCGCCAAAGCCATGCAACAGCACCAGGGGTTCGCCATCCGCGGGGCCGCCTTCGAGATAGGGCCAGGCCAGATCGCCAACCTTGACCGACTTTTCCTTCAGCTTGCCTTTTCGCCGCAAGGCGTTGCGCAAGAATCCATACAGGCTGCGCGGAAAAAACGCATAGACCGCGATCAGTGCCAGCACCAGAATGCCCAAAATGGTCAGGATTATTTCTATTGCTTGCACCTTATGTTCCTCTCGCCGCTACGTGTCGGTCCAACCAGTCGGTCATGTCGGTCAGCACCGCGTCTTTCTCCGGTTCGTTGAATATCTCGTGAAACAATTCCGGGTAAAGAATGAGCGTCTTGTCGGACGAGGCGATATGGCCGTCCAGAAATTTCGAACCGTCGGCGGACGCCAGACTGTCTTTTTCACCATGCAGGAGGAGTATCGGCAGGGAAATCTTTTCGGCATTCTGCTGAATATCGGTCATGTTGTTAAGCATTTCCGCCGCCAGCCGGGCACCCATCTTGCCGTTATAAACCAGGGGGTCAGCCAGATAATCAGCGACCACCTGCGGATCGCGACTGACGCCATTCGGATCCAGTTCGACGACCCCCAGTTTGGGGAAGAAACGGGACAGAAAGCCACTGACGGCCTTCAAAAATACAGAGGGTTCCTCTGCGGCCTTGATGGCTGGACCCGATAGCACGCAGGCGGCAAATCTGGACTGGTTGGCGAGCAGATAGGTCGCGCTGATCAAGCCCCCCATGCTATGGCCCACCAGCATCACCGGCAGTTCCGGAAAATCGTGCCTGGCACAGGCCCACAGCTGGTCGAGGCCATCGTGAAACACCGAAAAGTCCGGAACATATCCCGGCACACCGTCGGAACGGCCGTGGCCCCAGTGATCCACGGCAAACACCGCATATCCGCTGTCGACGCAATGTTCGGCAAAATATTGATAGCGTCCACTATGTTCGGCATAGCCGTGGACAAGCAAGATTATCGCCTTGGGCGGACCCTCGGGCAGCCATTTCCGGAGATGGAGCTTTGCTCCGGCGGCTTTCGATCCGCTCGGCAGCGTTAACGTCCCGTCTTGCTGTTTCAAGCGATCTTCCTTTTCATCGCCAGTTCATGGTCATGGGCCAGTTCATTTTCATATTCGAACAGGATGCGATCCAGTGTCTGGCTGATCTTGGTCTGCGTGCGCACCATCTCGATCTTGGGCCAGGTCGTACGCTCGCCCAGCTGGATCAATTCGGCAATATCCTCGACCGGCAAGTTGCTCAAAATCTTGGCAGGCCCCCAGAACATCGTTGGGCGGATGATGTTGATATCGCCTGTATAGTCCTGATTGATTACCGAAAGCGCCATATTGGCCATGCTGTTGAGACGCGGGAAATAGGACAGCGGTTTTTGCATGATTTCGACATTGGCATTCAGCCAGGCTTTCATCGTCGCTGTGGTCGCATTACGGATCGACGACAACGGGTTGCGGACCTGGCTAAAATCTGTGGCAAAGGGGGTGATCAACGGGTTGGCCTGACTGACGATATGGTGGTTCACGCCGTAGAGCCTTGCGAGCCGCTTTACCGGCAAGTCATGCGTCACCGATCCGTCCACCCATTTGCGGTTGGGCAGATAGGGCACGCGCTCACCGCGATGATCTTTCGCCGCCAGCGTGACCGGTGGATAGATGCCCGGCACGGCGCAAGAAGCCAGAACCGCTTCGCGAATGAACACGTTGGGCGACGCAATCGCATTTAACAGTCGGGATGTCTGATGCTTTTCTGCCGGAGCGATCGACACATTGAGATGGCGGCCGGTCAGTTCATAGGCCTCTTGAAAGGTGAGATCGGGGAGCAGATCGGTGAGCCGCTGGCGAATTTCATCCGCCCGCATTTGCCGCGGCCCGCCCAGCAGACCAGTCTGTCCATCGACCTCCTGATCGGGGCCAAGAACAAGATTCTCTGGCTTGAAAAAGGGCGGAATTTCATCATCTGTCCGTGTGCTGATCAGTGCTCCGACCACCGAACCGCCACTGGACCCCGACATGATATGGGGCAACAATCCCTGCTCCCAGAGCGCTTTCACCACTCCGACATGGAAATAAAGATAGGCCCCGGACCCGCTCATCAGAAAGGCCGAGCGGCCATAGCAATGTTGCGCCCGCCGGAAGAAATCGAGCTTCTCCTCAAACGGGATATCGGTCACTTTGGCGCTGGCAAGATATTCCAGCGAATTTACGATCGCATCAACATAGTCCTGGATCAGCTGCTTCGTACCGAATTTCGCTTTCTGATAAAGCCGAGCATGCCCCATGCCATCCATATTTCCGTGGATGCCCTCATTCAACGCATACAGAAGGCCTGCATTATCCTGCGATTTCCACAATGTAGAGAGGCGTTTGAGGCGGCGGCGGATCGACTTATAGTCAAAATGCTTGCTTTCGTCAGTTTCCTTCCATTTGTCGACCCCGGTGGATTGGTCGTGGGCCTTCGCCGCTTGCGACCATTCGGAATAGCTGTTGGCCTGCGCCATGGCTTTTTCCATTTTCAAAGTCGTGGTCAGGATCATGTTCGGTTCACTCTTTCGCCAAAAATATACAAGATCGCATCCGCCTTCCGGGAACCGGCCGGCGTGCAAACTATCCGCTCCTTATTTCACTTTCGGCTTCTTCCCGCCGATTGCCCTTGATCCAGGAGCTCTGGGCTTTTTAGCCACCCGCCGATACATCACCGAACCGTCGCTGGGTGTTGCCGGCTTTTTTGGTGCCGCCGCCGTCTTTTTGGTCAAGCCTGCGTCAGCACTTGGCTTGGCGTCCTTCAGTTCATCAAACGCTCTTTGCAGGCATTCTCGGAAAAACTCAATATCGGGCATCATTTTGCGATCGGAGATGATGCTGAAGGAAATAGTCCCATTATAGCTCGGTGTGGCAATGAACAGCCCCATCCCGTGGGCCAAAGGTGCCAGCCCATATTGATGCGTCAGCTTTGCACCGTTCATGTAGAGCTGAATCTGCGGGCCGGGAACGTTGGATACCATCAGATTGCTCATCCGCGGGGCAAAGCGTTCGTCGGTCAACAGGCGCGCCACACCCGCCATCGTCACACCCGGAATATGCCTGGTGAGATCGGTCATGATCCGTGCACTAAGGCCCGATTTCGCCGCCTTGGTTTCGCGGGTCGTATCCTTGATCGCTTCCAGACGCTTGACCGGATCGGGGATATTGGACCAGATTTTTATCGTCATGGCCGAGAGATTGTTGCCCGGATTGGCTTCATCACCCGAACGGCTGCGCGCATTGACCGGGGCGACGGCCACCAGGGATTCCTTCGGGAGTTCCTTGTGCTTGTTCAGATAGTGGCGAAGCGCGCCGCTGCAAATGGCCAGCACCACGTCATTGATGGTCGCATCCCTGACCTTGAGACGCATTTTCTTGAGTTCTTCCAGATCGAATGTCACCGCATCGAACATTTTATGGGGCGTGACCGCAGCATTGAAGCGGGTTTGCGGAACACCGGTGTCGGTTGTTTCGTCACCACCCTTCAGACTTTTCTGCGCCGTTGAAAGCAGCGCCGGCGTAAATTTCAGCAGCGCCTGAGTCAATTTCACCGGCGAAGTGACGGTACTGTTCCACGCACGGTTCAATATCTCGGTGGCCGTTGGCAGCTTGTTGGCTGCAGAGGGTCCTTCCGGCAGCGGGATCGCGGGCGTGCCGTTGACATCCTTGTCGGATATAGCTGCGAAAAAATGGGCGCCGGACACGCCATCGATGGTGGAGTGGTGGATCCGGGTCAAAATGGCGTAGCTGCCCTTGGCATAGCCGGGAATATTGTCGAGCCCCTCGACCACATACATGTCCCAGAGTGGCCGGGTCATATCCAGCGGCTTGCTGTGATGGCGAGCCACGTGAATACAAAATTGCCGCCAGTCACCCGGTTCCGGAAGGCGGCTGTGCGAAATATGCGCTTCCAGATCGAAATGCTCGTCTTCAACCCAATAGGGATGATCGATGTCCAGCGGCAGCCGATAGAGTTTCCGCCGGAACATCGGCGACACGTCCATCCGCTTTCGCATATGTTCGATAATATCCTTGAACCTCACCTTCCCGCCCGGAGCGGTCGACGGATCATAGATATAGACGGCCATCAAATGCGTGAGATTGGTCGCTGACTGGATGTAAAGAAACTGGGCATCCTGTGCGCTCAACTGGCTAATATGGGTCTGCTCGGTCATCCATCATGTCCTTTCGACAGCGCTATCAATCAAATATCTTGTCAGCGAGCGCAAGCACTTCGAGCCGCGATCTTTCCATCCGCCGCGAAAGCGCCCGGAATTTGCGCAACAGGGCCTTCCGCTCGGCAATCTTCCCCGCGTTCGTTTCACCGGTCAGGCCCAGTCCTGCCGCCATCTTGAAGCCATTTTCGAACAGGATTTTCCCGATCGATGCCTCGCTGGTAATCCGGCGCAGCAGATAGGCTTGCCGGCCTTCCTTCAGCGCGGTTTCCACGCAGCTTCTCTTGTCGATCGCATCGCCTGGTTCCATTCGCGACAGAATTTCGAGAATGACGGTATAGGCTTCGACGAAGGGTAGGAACACCGAATGGCCCACCAGTGGCTGAAGGCGGTTGGTAAGACTGATCAGCTTGATGCCACCCTCTTCCAGCTTGATCTGCCATTCCGGATCGCACCGCTGCAGTTCCGCTTTCAGATTATCGCGATATTGCTGTTTTTCGGGATAGAAAAACTCGAACTTGAACAGATCGCGAAGCCGGTCCGTCTCTTCCCAGAAGACTTCAGCCGCGTTTCGGTCGTTCACCTCCCGGGCCTTCAGGATCGACAGTTCGATGATCGCCTTGTCGAGAAAATGGTGGATGATGGAGTTGCGATAATAGCTGGCAATCGGATGCTGATCCGGCTCGATCGCATACACCAGCGTCGACCCCTTGTCATAGCGCACAACCAGGCCGTTATTGACCAAAGTCTCGACGACGCGCTGGACACCCTCGAGATTCTTGTCGGTCAGATCCTCGCTCATCCGAATGCCGCGCTCCCGCGCCCAGCCCACCAGAAAATTTATCGCGGCCCGCAATTCTCCTTCGGTCATCGCTCGAGGAGCCGTACCCAGCAGGCAAAGGCACATCAGCGAGGTCAGCGTCAGCGGCGTCGCCCGGTTGGCCTGAACGGCGACCTCAAAAGCCATTTTAGACAGGGCCAGCCGGTCATTCGGATTGGGTGCCTTTTTGACAATCACCGGTTCACCGAAGTCGACATAGACCTTGCCCATCGGTTCGCGCAGGCTGCGCAGATAACCGATGAACCAGCTCAGCGACTCCGGCTTCTTGATCCGGCCCGTCTGTTCGCTGGCATATTCCTCGACATCCCGGATCAGATCAAAACTGGTCACCACCGGAATGATGTGCACATTTTCGATTTCGTTGGTGTGAGCGCTGTCCATCACATATTTGAGCAGACCATAGCGCGGCGGCATCAGCTTGCCGAGCCGCGACCGCGTTCCCTCGAATGCCCAGGTCATCGGGAAGCGCTTCTCGAGCAGATAACTGACATAATAGCGCAGGACGAGCTTGTAGACCGGATTATTCTCGAAACTCCGGCGAATGAAAATCGTGCCGGCCCGGCGCAGCATGAAACCGAGACCGAAAAAATCCAGATTGATGCCACCAAAAACATGAATGAGCGGCAAGTCATTCTGATAAGCCAGGTCCGTGGCAGTCACACCGTCGATATAGGTTTTGTGCGTAAACAGCAGCAGCGTCGGATGTTCCCGCATGGTCTTGCGCAGCCGGGTCAGTTCCTTGCGGTCAAAGACGACCTCGTCTTCATAGCCCTGCGACAGCATGAACCGGTCGAGCTTTGCCTTCATGTCGATAAACAGAGGGCTGGGCCGGGCGATCAGTTCCTTCATATATTTGGCGGCTTGCTCGTACAATGCCGTTTCGCTTTGTCCGGTATCGGTGGAAAGCTTGGTCATGGCGGCACGGAACCGCGCATCGCTGCGCAGACCGTCGGCGACATGCCGCGGCACCTTGTAGCGACGGCCCCGCAGTCCGCGCTCGGCAATATCCAGCACCAGGCCGGCCTGTCGCACCACGAAGGCAGCAAATTCGGTATTGTCGGTCTGGGTATAATCCTTGCTGAGCTCGGCAAAGCTTTGTTCCAGCTCGCCGATGGTAGCGGGTTGACCGGTCAGGCAATGAGCCCGACGCTTGTCCCGCAACAAAATCGACCAGGCGCGAAAACTTCCCGGATTTCGGGGATCACCGAATATGACATGGCGCATCCTTACTGCTCGGCTTTTTTCGAAATCCGGAATCCGCCAGGCAATGCGAACCGGCACCACCAGCGTGTCGGAACTTCCTTTCAATTTTTCGGCAAGACGGCCGAGGCGAATTCTTGCCCGTTCGTCGGATATCGGCAGGCTCACCCAGTTCAGCTTCCCGCCAGGGCCACCTTCGGCCATGGATGTGTGAAGCCAGTCGAGAAGATAGCGCCGCTCGACACCGTTGCGGGCATCTATCACAAATAGCTTCGGGCCTTGCGCGAGCAGCGGTCCTGAATTTGCTATCTGCTTCGCTTCGTCCATCCCCGCTCCCCGATTACTGTCTATTTCGCCGCTTCCATCGCTGGTGTCTCTGCGGCTGCGGATTTGCTATTCGGGGTAGATCGCTTCGCGGACGGCTTTGCAACGGCTTTTTTTGTTACTGTTTTCTTCGGACTTGTCTTCTCAGCCCCTGTCTTCTTTCGCGCTGCGGTCTTTTTCGTGGCCGGCTTTTTCGGCTTGGCCGATGCGCGCGCAGACGGGTCGCCGCCGCCGGTCTTGCTCGCCGGTGCCTGCTCTTCGTTGACCAGCGCTTCGAGCGCATCCTCTTCCTCCGCCTGCCCCAGCGCCTCGAGAAACATGCCGCGCACTTCCGCGACATGCTGGTTCATCGTCCGCACCGACCATTTGCTGGTATCCACCGCTGGAAGAACGTCCACCCGGACCTTCGCAGGACGCATAAGAAATTCATTTTTCGGCGCGACGTCGCCGGCATTGTGAATGACGATCGGCACCATCGGCACGCCGGCCTGGATCGCCATGTGAAACGCACCTTTTTTGAAGGGCCCCAGCTTCGGCGACAGGGTCCGCGTGCCCTCCGGCGCGATGACGATCGATTTTCCGTCATTCTTAACCGCGTCGATCAGCGGTGCCATCGCCTTTATCGCGCTCCCTGCGTTGGCCCGGTCGATGAACACGGTGCCAGCCAGTTCCATCAGCTTGCCGATGATCGGCGTATCCCGAACCTCCTTCTTGGCGACGCCGCCCATGTCCCGCCGGATCAGCTTGGCGAGGATCATCACGTCCGCCTTGCTCTGATGGTTGAACACAAAGATGCACGGCCGCGATGTCCAGAGATTCTCTTCCCCGGTGACCTCCAGTTCGCAGCCGCTCAGCGCCGTTGCAATATCGCCGAACAGGCCGGTGGAGAAATTCATCGCCTCCCGCTGCGATCCGGTCAGCGCCCAGATCGGCAGCGACGCGATCGCCGACCCGATCAGCGACCCGGTCGCATAAATCGTGCGAATATAGTCTACCGGCTTGCCCTGACCCCGGCTCTCATATTTTTCCAGCGGCCAGCCATGTTCCCGCGCCGCCTCGCGCAATTTCGTGTTCGGATTCAGCGGCCTCGGCTTGCCGACCCGTTCGAGCAATTCGATATCGTCATAACTGTCCGAATAAAAATAGCTCTGGCCCAGATCCAGACCATAATCGGCCGCGAGATTTTCCGCGGCGAGAACCTTGCCCTCGCCAAAGCAGAGCGGGCGAATGATATTGCCGGTGAACTCGCCATTCTCGACTTCATATTGCGAACACAGCACATGCTCGATATCAAGATCCCGTGCCGTTGGCTCGATCTGGTAGATCGTGGCGGACGAGACAATGGCGATCGTATGGCCCTTGGCCCGATGGGCTTCGATCAGCGCCCGCGCCTCCGGGAAGACTTTGCGCGCGATATGCTTTTCGTACAATTCTTCACCAAATTCGAAATAGCTTTCTTCGGTCACGCCTTTCATGAATTTCGCAGCGCCGGTCATCAGCCCGGAAAAACCCATATTGCCGGTGCTATATTGTGCCATCACGTTGATCGTTTCGACCACTTCTTCGGCGGTCATTTCCCGCCGCTTGATTTTCTCCCACAGCATTGCGGTTGCAGAATAGCCGGCAATGATGGTGCCATCGAAATCGAACAGGGCCGCAATATGTGCTCCCTCCGGAGCGTCCAGTACGTCCTGCAGATGCGATCGATATTCGGTGATTTTCTTCTTGGTCATGCAGCTGTCCCTTGCCCGATACCCATCGTGCCAAAAAACCGCGACATTTCCCAGCTATTATTGGCGATAAGTGCGATTCACCCGGCAAGGGCACCCGAAGGACCCTCAGGGTTTGAGTCGAATGAAAGGATAAGGATTTTCGATTCGAGGAAATGAACCGAAACAGCAAAAGGCGCGCCGGGAATTTCCGGCGCGCCTCCCGATGAAAATGGTGCAACGAACGGGGTCACATTATCAACACCATTTCCACGAACTGGCTATTCGGTGGGCTCGCCTTGCGGCGCGTTATTTCCGGCCTGCGATGCCTTCTTGATTTCGCCCTTGCTCATCGCGGTCACCAGGACATTCCCCGATCCCGCAAAATTGGCCGCAGGCAGTTCTGCCGTCCGGTTTCCGGATTCAACAATCACCGATTGCACAACTCCGGCACCCGACTGACGGACCGACTGAACATGGCCGATGACCCGACCCTTGGGGTCCTGAATGGGCATGCCCGGTTCGACCGCGAACATGCCACCGGCATTTGCGGCGGCGCTGCCCGAGGCAGCCAGTTCACCGAGATTGCCCATGGCCATGGCGCTTCCGCTACCGGCCGCGCTTCCCGCCAATGAGCCAACACCCGATGCGCGATTGGCGACATTGGACAGCGCGCCATTTGCGGTCGACCGTGCGCGTCCCGCCGTATTGCGAGCGGTGCCGACAACTTGACCGGTGGTCGAGCGGACCGCATCGGTACCGATGAGATCGGCACTGGCGTTGCCCTTTGCCGAACTTGACGCGGAACCGTCGACAGAGCCGCTGAGCGCATTGTCCGGCAAATCAGCCGTTCCGATCAGCGAACCATTGGCGGTCGAGCTGCTATCGGCGCTCGCGTCAATTTTGCCTGATCGGGTGTCGATTTTACGGTCAAGCCGCGTTGAATTGCTGATGTCGCTCTGGCCAGTGATGGTGCCGGCCGTGCGACCGATAGGATCAGCGCCCAGGGTACCGCCCAGCGCGCCGCCTACACCGCCGCTGCCACCGAGCAATTGTGCCGATGCAGGCGTCGCGGTGATCAATACGATGGTCAATGTGCTTGCGATAAGGTTTTTCATGGTCTTTCTCCTTGCAGGACGATGATATTTCGTCGTCTGGTAGGAGAACGATGCGGCCTTGCGGTTTAATCCGTGAAGCGCGAAATATTTTTTGAAAGATCAGCGGATCCCGCACTTTCCGCAGATCAGGCCATGGCCGTAGATTTTATCGGCACCCTTCTTTCCCAGGTCTTTTGCCTCATCGATCAATCCCGTGACCGCGGGCTCGATCCGGCTGATATTTACCGCCGGATAATGGGACAAGAGCCGGGCAGCCACTAGCGGCACCGCAAAGGATGTGCCGCGCAGCGCAACCAGCTTTCCCTCCGGTGAGGCCCCCTTGATCCCGGCACCCGGAGCCGCAAAATCGACCGGCGTTGCGGTCCCGGCTTCCGGCAGGGCGTGTTCGTGCTGATCTACACCGGTCACTCCAATCACCCCTTTATAGCCTGCGGGATAGCGCGGCGGTGCAGCGGGACCGTCGTTGCCCACCGCAGCGACGATCAGCATGCCTTGCCCCTGAGCCGCCTTGATGGCGCGCGATAACAGGCCGTTATCGGGGCCGACCAGGCTGATCGCGACAACCGGAACATGCCGCTTCGCCATCCAGCCCAGTGCCCGGGCAAGGGCGCTGGCATTGCCGCCCGCCGGGTCGCTGCCATAGATATCGGCCGCCAAAAGACCGCGCGGACCGGCTTGCAGACTGCCGGAGATCAGCGATGCAATCGCGGTGGCATGGCTGCTCGCCTTTGGTGCGCCCGTGGCAAATCCGCGCTGCTCGACCGGCATTGTAATTGCGCTATGCCGGGCCACGCCACCGTCGATCAGTCCCATGGCGCCTGACCGCACCGCACTATTTGCCAACAGCGCAGCGTTGGACGCGAGCGGACGGGAACCACTGGCAAAGTAAATATTGTCGGCGCTGATTTCGGCTTCACCGGCCAGCTTTTGCAGTCGCTTTTGCTCCGAGTTCAGCGATTTTCCCGGTCGGGTCGCGAATTTTACATAGCTGAGATCAAGTCCCTCGATCTCGCTGCGCTCCAATATCCGAAAGCCCACTTGCTCCGCCCGTTCAACGGATGAGGCGGACATACCGGTGGCGATCAGGACGCCGCGAACGGCCGGATCACCGTTGCGATCGCGCTCGACATACTCGCCATTCTGGCGGACAAACTGGTTGAGCCGGTCAATCCGGAGCTGTTTCAGCACGCTGCTGAGCTCTGATGGGGTCAATCGGTCAAGAACACTGCCATCCACCATCCCGCTGACCGGATCGATCAAGGGATCGGTCATGCCGTCAAGTCGCTGATCGGGAAGCCGGAGGACGGGACCGACGGTGGGCAATGCGAGTTGCGGAAAGGCAGCGGCAGGCACGATCAGGAGCAGTGCAGCGGCGATCCATTTGACCGTGATTTTCATGTCTGCCTCCTTATGTACCGGAACCGGTTTGGCAATCGCAAGCGGATTGCATTTATTTTGCATTCGTGGATTAAACGAGCCAGACGCATCGTTTCATCCATAGACCATCAATAAAGGATATCCGCTCTGAATGGCCTTTGAACAGGATCTGCTGGAGTTACTCCCGCGATTGCGGCGTTTTGCCCGCAGCCTGACGCGCGATATCAATGACGCAGATGACCTGTGCCAGATGGCCCTGGAACGCGCCCTGAACAAGCGCGACCAGTGGCAGGCAGGAACGAGACTGGATAGCTGGATGTACAGAATTACCCGTAATATTTGGATCGATACGGTGCGCGCCGCGGGCCGCCGCGAGCATGTAGCCAATGACGAGGACGCGATGGCGAATGTTGCCGGCGACGACCATCGGCGCATGGAAAGCCGAATGGAACTCCGCGACGTCGACCGGGCGATGGATAGCCTGCCGATGGAGCAGCGTGAGGCCGTCTCCCTCGTTCTGGTGGAAGGCTTCGCCTACAAGGAAGCCGCCGCCTTGCTCGATATTCCGATCGGCACCCTGACCTCACGTCTGGTGCGCGGTCGCGAAGCCCTTCAGCGCGAACTGGGAGAAGCCGCATGACCTTCGATCAACAGACCATCATGGCCTATGTCGACGGCGAGTGTGATGCGGTCACCACCAAGCGTATCGAAAAAGCAATGGCGAGCGATGCCATGCTGGCCGAACAGATTGGCCGGGAGCGCGCGCTGCGGGAACAACTGGCCTCCCATTATGCGCCGGTTATCAGCGAGGAGATTCCAGGCCGTCTGACGGCGATGCTGACTTCCGCCGCAGAACCCAATGTGGACCACAGCTTCACGGCGCGGAAAGCCGATCAGATCCATGCGAAGCGACAAGGCCGTGGCTTCGGCATTGTCCAATGGGGTGCGATGGCGGCGACCTTGGCGTTAGGCATCGTGGTCGGTCAATATGGACTTGGCGGTGGATCCGACTCCCCCTTTGCACAACAGGGTGGCGCGCTCATCGCCAGCGGCACTCTGGAACACGCGCTCGACAAGCAGCTCGCTTCGGCTCAACCCGATGACAGTGACTATCGCATCGGCCTGACCTTTCGGGCGAAGGCCGGCAATATCTGCCGCAGTTTTACCGGCGAGGCCGTCTCCGGCATCGGCTGCCGCGAAGGCGAAAATTGGAAGATGGTCAACACCCTCCCCGGCGGCGCGCAAGGCGACTATCGGCAGGCTTCGAGCAGCGCGCTCAATGCCATCGCTGCGGAGATGATGACTGACGCACCGGTCGATGCGGATACCGAGCGCACATTGCGGGACAGCGGTTGGGATTGAGCCGGAAGACCGGGATCGATCGATACAGCGGATACAAAAAAGGCGGGAGAAAACCCCGCCTTTTTCGTTTCATAACCGAGAGACTAGTAGCCGACGGTTACCCGGCCAACAACATAGTGATGCTCGCGCATTTCCTTGACATAATCCTTGTCGGCATCGGCCAGCTCATGCTCATATTCTGCCCACGCATCGCGCTTGTCTTCTGCATCGGTTGCGCGGCGCAGGTCGCTTTTCAATTCCTTGTCGGCCTCGAGCACATCGGCGAGATAATTATACCAGAACTTGTTGTAGACCCCGGAGATTGGTTCGGACCGCACCACGGCATGGCTATCCTTGCCGGCATGGGCAAGAACCGGGGAAGTGGTTGCGGCCGCAAGAGCCAGGCCTAGAACCAGTGATATGTTACGCATTGCACGTCTCCTTTTTGGTTGCTGGCAAAAGAACGACGCAGCCCCGGCTTTTGATCCGCAAGCAATGACATTTTTTCCGTGCTGCGGTTCGCGCACGCAGGATCAGATGCTACAGGACAGGATCGCCCTGCCCTGTAGCCATTCCGGATCACTCTAGTTTCCAGCCTCCGACATCAGAAAAACTGCAAAGGCAACAAAGCTGAGCAATATCGCCAGATATAACCAATTCCGCAAAGTGACGCCGAGCTGCTTGCGGTGATCATGCCGGAACGCTTTCAGCCGCTCCGCAATCCTCTCGTTGCAGGTCAGCAAGGCGGTTTCCAGCGCCGGCGCGGTCGAGAGGAAGGACAGGATCGCCAGCCTGTCATGTTCGGTGACGGCTGGATATTCCGCCAGCAGGCTTTCGATATACAAACGTCCATTGTCTGCCGTTCGTGCGGCAGAGCCATTATCTATTTCATTCATTTTGTGCATTTCAATTTCAGTCACGACCAGCAACTGCAAAAACAGGCTGTTCCGTGATGTTTCCAAAAGACCCCCGTGGGGTCTGGTTCTATTCTAGCCTGAAAAATGCATCGGAGGCGCGCGCGACGATATCGTGCGGGAGCCATCCCGGAACAATATATGCTCCGCGACAAAGCCGACAACGGCGGCAGCGCGGGCTGACCCGGATGGCGCACTGGACCCGGGATAATCGCGCAAGACAGCCATTTTTGGCGCCATGTCGGGACCATTATCTTGCGGAACCTGTTTTCGGGTCAATGCTATCGGCTGGACTGTCTTCGTCAGCACATAAGGCGCGGAATCCGCCTTGGCTGCCACCAGCGACTGATCGATATTCTGGTAGGGGCTGGCGCCCCGCAGCGCATGAAATTGCATCCCGAGCGACAAGCTGGCAAGCACCAGCAGCCCGCTCAAGAGCAGCCTTGTCATCCAGTCGGGATGACGCTGACAATCATTTTCTTCGGCCAATCTGGACAAAATTCGAAACTCTCACTCACAGCACAGGAGTTGAACCGAACTGGACGTGATAGAACGGGATTTCAAGCCGGATTCGGCATCGCGAAGATCGAAGGCACAAATGAATTTTCCCGACGTCCTGATATGGGTTGCGGGGTTGCCTTATCATCGCTAGATGCTGCCCCGTCTATGAGGTGCGTTGGCTGAGTGGTCGAAAGCGCCGCACTCGAAATGCGGTATGCCAGCAATGGTATCTAGGGTTCGAATCCCTAACGCACCTCCACAGACATCAGAGCACCGGACTGCGGGGCCGGTCGCACTGAACAGGGGTGCAAGCGCCCTTATTTTCCGGAACAACGCAATATATCCGCTGCGGATGAACCATGTTTCCCGCGCCAGCGTACCCCCGTGCGGTCTGAAAAAGAGGTTGCTCGTCACCAACAGTGCAGCGGCGATCTATCCCGCAGCGCTTTTCGGGACCTCGTGCTCGCTATCCTGATCTTCGGAAGGCGAATCGGGTTCGCCAACAATTTTCAGATTCTCAATATCATAACCGCCAGCCACCAGAGCGATCTGCGGGAGCAATTTTATCAGTTCCTCCTTGGAAGTCGCTCGCCCGTAAAGCCAGCCCTGCCCGTCCATCGAGCCGATCTCGTCGAGATAGCCCCGCATTTCATCGGACTCGATCCCTTCCGCGGTGATCGGCACGTTGAGCGAGTTGGCAAGCGACGCGATCGATTTCACGATTGCAGCGCTTTCGTCATTGTCCAGCATCGAAAATACGAAGCTGCGGTCAATTTTGATGCGATCGAACGGAAAGGCTTTCAGCTGGGTCATCGAGGAATAGCCCGTGCCAAAATCATCCAGCGAGATCCTGATGCCCAGCGCTTTCAGGCTGGTGATTGTCCGGAGGACGAGCGGCGTATCCTCGAGCAGGCTGCTTTCGGTAATCTCCAGCTCCAGTCTTTGAGCCGGGAAGCCTGTTTCCGCGAGTATCTTCATGATCTGCTTGTCGAGATGTGGGTCCGTCAGCTGGACCGGGGAGATGTTCACCGCCAGCACCAACGAATGATCCCACTGTTTCGCGTCGGCAAAGGCCTGACGCATCACCGAAAAGGAGAGCGGCGAGATCATCCCTGTCGCTTCGGCAAGCGGGATGAAGTCCGTCGGCTCTATCAGTTCGCCGCTGGGATGATTCCACCGGGCCAACACTTCAAACCCGACAAGATTGGAGCCACGAATGCCATATTGTGGCTGGTAGAAAGGCACAAATTCCCCTTTGGGAATACCCTCTCTCATATCGGCTTCCATTTTGTAACGCTGCTGCACTTGGGCTTCCATCGCCGGTTCGAAGCGAACTATGCGTGCGCCGCCGGCCTTTTTTGCCTCATACATAGCGATATCGCTGCGCCGGAAAATATCCGCGATAGCCGAACCAGGCTGCACCTCGTCATATATGCCCATGGACGCGCTGATCTCGGTGATGGTCCCACAAACGGAAACGGGCTCGCCAAAGGCCTTCTGGATCTCATTGGCGATAGCCCGGGTATTTTCCGGTCTGGCAGCCTCTCCGCTGAGCAAGACGGCAAATTCGTCACCGCCGAGCCGCGCACAAGAATGGTCAGGCGTTACGGCAAGCAGACGGTCGGCAACCTCTTTCAACGTTATGTCGCCCGTTTCATGCCCATAAAGGTCATTGATTTTTTTGAAATTGTCGAGATCCAGATTGATCAGAGAGATATTTTCTCCGACGTCCAGCTTCTCTCCAATAATCGCGCTTATGCCCGGCCGATTCAGCAACCCTGTGGCATAGTCGTGGACGGCGACCATGCCGACCTCACGCTGCGCATCGTCCGCGACCTGTGCTTGCCGGGAGAGAACTTGAGAACCACGCCAGATCAGCAATATCAGGGCAATATTGAGCAAAAGAGCGGCGCTGAGGGTCTCATCAAGGAAGGTCGCGGCACCAAAAATTTTTGCCACTGCCTGCGGCAGAAGCCAGCTGCTCAGAGCAACGAATACAAGGACAGCTCCCGATAGCGCTACCATATTCAGCAGGCCTCGCCTGCCTCCCGATTTATGTTCTGGCCGTCTCGTCGCTTGCATGTTCACTATCCCAAAATAGACAAACAGACTAACAGCTGACCGTTTCAATAAGATTAAGGGAAGATATAGTTTAGGTCTGAGATTGGGACCACGATAAGGGAATATTTACCTGCACGATTTCTTGGCAGAGCAAAACCACAAGCGATGGACATCGTTCTTATAAATGCCGCGAACGCACCGGATCAGTCCGCTTGCGTGCTGGCTATCGCCTGTTTTATGTCCTGTTCCGAATAGGGTTTGCGGATGATGGGAGCCCCCTCGAGATCCTCATAATCAAAGCGCGAACCAAATCCTGTTGTGAAAAACCAGGGAATATTATTCTGTCGAAGCATCCGGGCAACCGGCAGCGTCAGTTTGCCGTTGAGATCCACGTCGAGAAACACAAGCGAGAAGCGCTTGTCCTCCGCGATTTGCAAGGCTCCGGGCAGATCGAAGGCAAATTCTAGATTGGTGTGCCCCAGCTTGCGCAGGATATCTTCCATCGCAAGCGAAAGCATGGCATCGTCTTCGACAACCAGGATGGAAAATTCAGGCACAGCATGACTTTCAATTCGTGTTTCATTCGACCGGGAAAGAACATTTGAAAATCACACCGGATGGCGGATATTCAACAGCAGTCTCCCCTTGCATCTCTGAAGCCAACGCGCGCTCTATCAAAGTCGTTCCAAAACCTTTTCGTTGCGGCGGAGAAACTTCCGGCCCGCCGCTTTCCTGCCACTTTAATTCGAGCTGGGTCTTCTTCGTCCCCGGTGTGAAATGCCAGTCGATATCGATCACTCCCTGATCACCGCTCAATGCGCCATATTTCACGGCATTGGTGCCCAGTTCATTCAGCGCCATGGAGAGCGCAAGCGACGTCCGTGAGGACAGTCTGCAGTCCGGACCCGAGGCCGTGATCCGGCCGCCTTCCGTCCCGCCGAACGGATGAATGGCCTGTTCCACGATATCCGAGATGGCCGCACCCGACCAATTCTGTGCAAGCAGCAAATCATGAGACCGGCTGAGCGCAAGTATGCGGGAGACAAAGGCTTCCTTCCCGGCCGTATCATCGGGCAATGACATCCTGGCAATCGCCTGCACGGTCGCCAATGTATTTTTCACCCGGTGCTGAAGCTCCCCGGCCATGATATCGAGATGCTGCTGATGTTCCTTCACGCGGGTGATATCCTCCACCACCGCGATGCAAAATTCCATCTCGCCCGAGCCGTTTTTCTGGGACGACGTGGTGAGCCGTACCCAGATCAGCTTCCCGTCCTTGCGATAATATCGTTTTTCCAGATTGTAGCCGCTGATTTCCCCGCTCTTCAGCTTTTCATATAATTCAAGATCGCCGCTCAGATCATCAGGATGGGTAATGTCCTGAAAAGTCATCGTCAGCAGTTCCTCGCGCGGATAGCCGACAATGGCGCATAATCTGTCATTGATCCGCAGCCACCTCCCGTCATGCCCGACATGGGCGATGCCGACGGCTGCATTGTCAAAAGTTTTCGCCAGCAGCGCTTTTTCGCGTTCCCGCTCGCGGGCGATTGCCCTTTTCTTGGCCAGGCCGTGCACTTCTATCACCTTGCCGACAAGATTGCCGTGTTCGATGATGGGACTGGAGGTATAGGACACCGGATAGAAGCTGCCGTCGGCGTGAACAAAAATATCCTCGCCCTGCTCGCGCGAATTTGCCGGCAGGCCACTGTCCAAAGGACATTCCGAAATAGGATATTTGCTTCCGTCAGGGCGGCTATGGTGGATAAGATCGTGAAGCCGCTGGCCTATCAATTCCCGGGCCTTGAAGCCGGTCAGTGTTTCCGCCGCCGGATTCGCATAGATGCACTGTTGCTTGGCATCGATCACGAACAGCGCCGCTGTCGCATTTTCACATATCGCCTTGAAAGAGGCAGCAATATTATGTTCGTGTAGTGGCATTCGGCATCGAGTTACACCGTTCGCCAAAAAGCACAACTAATCTATGTTAATTGCGCTTTTCTTTCGACAACAATTCTATTGGCGCGGACGCCCATAGCCGCCTGTATGGATTTGCAGGAATCTATACTTTCACAGGCCGCTGGGCACCGACGGCAGGCGAAGCTCGGAAAATCGGTCAAAAAAGCCGCTGACTTGCCCCTTGGACCGACAACACAGCAGATCAGCGCCCACCCGGCCCCTTTGTCAGAAGATACAGGCACGCTCCGGCTCTCATCATTTATAACGAGAAAGCCGGTCAACCCGGCAAAGAAGGCTCCGGAAAAATTCGCCCGTCCCAGGAACCAAAACCCCTTGTCGACCGTTGACTAGATAACCCCAACATAAAGGAGACACCATATGAACGAGAACACAATCAAGGGAAACTGGGAACAGGTCAAAGGCAACGTCCAGAAGAAATGGGGCGAACTGACCGATGACGAGTTGGACCAGATCAACGGAAGCCGAAAAATCCTCGCCGGAAAGATCCAGGAAAAATATGGACGCGCGCAGGATGAAGCGGAACGTGAAATTGACGAGTTTGAAAAGAGCTACTGATAGGCTCGGTTTCATCGTCTAATAGTGATCAGCCCCGTGCCCTCGGCACGGGGCTTTTCTTATGCTCAATCGCATTCAAGGGTCTGAAGAACCACAGCAAGGCGAAACCATCTGCCCTGGAATTTCCACGACACCCTCTTCATTTCCCGCAGCCAAATCCCGATGCGGCGCTTGCATCTCAACCCAATGCGCCTAAATTGGCACCATGAATACAGCTGATCCCTTTAAATCCGGCAATCCCCTGCCACCCGACACGCCAGTCATTCTCGATGCGCGTTTCGCCATTGGCGATGTGGTGCGTCACCGGATTTTTGATTTTCGCGGCGTAATCTATGACATAGATCCCGTTTTCGCCAATAGCGAAGAATGGTATGAGGCGATTCCGAAGGATTTGCAGCCGTCAAGAGACCAGCCTTTCTACCATCTCTTCGCGGAAAATGCCGACGGCAGTTATATTGCCTATGTCAGTCAGCAGAATTTATTGCCCGATGACAGCGGCGAACCGATCGGTCATCCCGATGTCGCACGGCTGTTTCAGGCGACCGAGGCCGGCAAGTACAAGCTGCACCAAATTCACCGACACTAGCGCCGAACTGGTCAGGACTTGATCTTCCAGCCTGATTTCAGCAGCAGGTAGCAGATCAGCGCCAGGCCGATATTGATCGCCAGCAAAACCAGCGCGCCGACGATAATCGGCGAATCCGCTACCCCCAGAAAACCATAACGGAATCCGGAAATCGCGTAGAAAAAGGGATTGGCGTGGCTGATCGCCTGAAACGTCGGTGCCAGACGGTCGATCGAGTAGAATGTGCCGGACAGCAGAGCCAGAGGCGCGACCACGAAATTGGTAACGGCCGCCGCATGGTCGAATTTTTCCGCCCAGATCGAGGTCAGCACGCCCAGGAAAGACAGCATCGCTGCGCCCATGGTCCCGAACCACAGCACCGCCCACCAATGCTCCACCCCGACATGCACGCCGGGCCAGATGAACATCGCCAGCCAGACCGCAAAGCCGACCAGCGCCGCTCTGGTCATGGAAGCAGCGACCAGTGCCGCCAGCAATTCTCCCACCGACAAGGGTGGCGTCAGATAATCGATAATCGTGCCCTGGATCTTGCCGACCAGCATCGAAAAGCTGCTGTTGGCGAAGGCATTTTGCAGCATGCCCATGCAGATCAGTCCGGGAGCGATAAAATCGGCAAAGGGCGCGCCCATGACACTGCGGTCGCCGCGGCCCATGGCCACCGTGAATATCACCAGAAACAGGAGCGTGGTGATCGAGGGCGCCCAGACAGTCTGCAGCTGCACCTTGAAAAAACGCCGGACCTCTTTCCAGTAAAGCGCCGAAAATCCGCCCCAGTTGACGCCGCGAATGATCGGCACGCCGGGTTCGGCAAAGCGCGTGGCACCGGTCGGCAGGCCGCTTGTCTGATCTTTTTTGGTTTGGTCGAGCATAGGAATCCGCCTATCGGCTCCCGGCACCAATCACAACCCCATATCGCGCGAATCACGCGCCATTCGTGGTTGTATAATGACCCCGGCGACCCTATATCGCCCCTAACTCAAGATGATTAGGACTTTGCATGGCTTGGACGGATGAGCGAATCGATTCGCTGAAAAATATGTGGGAAAAAGGCCTGACCGCCAGCCAGATCGCGGAAGAACTGGGCGGCGTCAGCCGCAATGCCGTGATCGGCAAGGCGCATCGCCTTGGCCTGAAGTCGCGTCCGTCCCCGGTGAAGGCCAAGCCACAAGCCAAAAAGGGTGCAAAGCCTGCCCCCAAGGCGAAAAAGCCGCCCGCGAAAACCGGCGCCGCTCCCAAGCCAAAGGAAGAGCATGTCGCGCGGCGGGCTATGCCGCCACCAACGCCGGCTGCCCGGACCCATGCCGCACAGCAGGCCCGTCAGCCCAAGCATGACGGCCCGAAGGTCGTGTCCGTCGGTCCCGGCGGCTTCCTGCGCCAGGGTCCCGGCGACCAGCAGGCGCCGATCCCGCCAGCACCACCGCGCCGCTTGGTCCCTGCCAAGCCGAGCGATGAAATTGCCGACAAGACCAGCCTGCTCGACCTCAACGACAAGATCTGCCGCTGGCCGATCAACCATCCGGGCGAACCTGATTTCCATTTCTGTGGCGAAGAAGTGAACCCGGGCTTTCCCTATTGCGTCGAACATTGCGGCCGTGCGTTCCAGGCGCAATTGCCGCGCGGCGCCCGTCGTGCACCGCCGCCGCTGCCTTTCGGCGGTCCCCGGGTTCGCTAGCCAACCCTCAAATTGCAAGAATTTCCAATGCACTGGCCAGAGACCACATAAGTCTCTTGCCAGTGTGACTCCTGCGCTCTTATAGGATCGTCCATGTCTGATGATCTGTTCGGTTCCAACCCGCCATCCCAATCCAAAACCGGTGACTATGACGCTTCGGCGATCGAGGTTCTGGAAGGCCTTGAGCCTGTCCGCAAACGCCCCGGCATGTATATTGGCGGGGTCGACGAGCGCGCTCTCCACCATCTCGCCGCCGAAGTCATCGACAACAGCATGGACGAGGCCGTGGCCGGCCACGCCAGCCGGATCGAGATCACGCTGGACGCCGACAACCGGCTGACCGTCAGCGACAATGGTCGCGGCATTCCGGTTGACCCGCACCCGAAATTTCCCGGAAAATCGGCGCTCGAAGTGATCATGACGACGCTTCACTCGGGCGGCAAATTCTCCGACAAGGCCTATGCGACCTCGGGCGGTCTGCACGGCGTCGGCGTCTCCGTGGTCAACGCCCTGTCCTCCGATACCGTGGTCGAAGTGGCGCGCAACAAGACGCTCTATCGCCAGTCCTTCTCGCAGGGCCTGGCCACCTCGAAACTCGAGGAAGTCGGCACTACCCAGAACCGGCGCGGCACCAGCATTTCCTTCATCCCCGATATCGAGATCTTCGGCGAGGGCAACAAATTCAAACCGGCGCGCCTGTTCAAGCTCGCCCGCTCCAAGGCCTATCTCTATGCCGGCGTCGAAATACGCTGGAAATGCGACGAGAGCCAGGCCAGCGACGATGTGCCGGCCGAGGCCACTTTCCAGTTTCCCGGCGGCCTCTCCGACCATCTGCGCGAACAGCTTGGCGGACGCGAATGCGTCACCACTGATTTCTTTGCCGGCAACCAGGACTTTCCCGATCAACAGGGCCGGGTCGAATGGGCGATCACCTGGCCGATCTGGACCGACGGCAGCTACAGCTGGTATTGCAACACCATCCCGACACCCAATGGCGGTACCCACGAGGCCGGCCTGCGCAACGCGCTGGTCCGCGGCCTCCGCGCCTTTGGCGAGCTGGTGCAGATCAAGAAGGCATCGCAGTTGACCGCCGATGACATTGTTTCAGGCGGCGAAATGCTGCTGTCCGTGTTCATCCGCGATCCGCAGTTTCAGAGCCAGACCAAGGACCGGCTGACCTCTCCCGAAGCGACAAAATTTGTCGAAAATGCGGTGCGCGACCATTTTGACCATTTCCTGACCGACAATATGGACCGCGGCAAGGCGCTGCTTGGTTTCGTCATGGAGCGGATGGACGAGCGGCTGAAACGCAAGGCCGAGCGCGAGGTCAAGCGCAAGACCGCAACCTCTGGCCGCAAGGTCCGCCTGCCCGGCAAGCTGACCGACTGTTCGGGCAATGATCCGGCCGGCACCGAGATTTTCATCGTCGAAGGCGACAGCGCCGGCGGCTCTGCCAAACAGGCCCGCGACCGCAAGACCCAGGCGATCCTGCCGATCCGCGGCAAGATTCTCAACGTCGCCTCTGCGAACAGCGCCAAGATATTCGCCAACAGCGAAATCGCCGATCTGATCCTGGCGCTCGGCTGCGGCACCCGCAAGGACTGCGATCCCGACAATCTGCGCTACGAGCGGGTGATCATCATGACCGACGCCGATGTCGACGGCGCCCATATTGCGACCCTGCTGATGACCTTCTTCTTCCAGGAAATGCCGGAACTGGTCCGCCAGGGCCATCTGTTCCTCGCCCGGCCGCCGCTCTACCGCATCAGCGCTGGCGGCAAGAGTCACTATGCGCAGGATGAAAGCGCCCGCGTCGCAATCGAAAACGGCCCGTTCAAGGGCAAGAAAGTCGAGGTCAGCCGTTTCAAGGGCCTGGGCGAGATGAATCCGAACCAGCTCAAGGAAACAACCATGGACCCGGAAACGCGGTCCCTGTTCCGGGTGACACTGCCCCAAGAATATGAGCAGCGCGCCGGAGTGAAGGATCTGGTCGATCGGCTGATGGGCAAGAATCCGGAACATCGCTTCAATTTCATCCAGCAGAATGCCGCCTCTCTTGATGAGGATGTGATCGACGCCTAACAGATCGAGCCAATCCAGCTACGGTTGGGGGAGATTATCATGCGCTTCCTTTACGCTTTTCTATTTTGCCTGCTGTATGGCTGCCTGATGTCGATCTCCCAACCCGCCGAAGCACAGACTGCAGCCGGCATCTCCGAGCAGCTTTCGACGCGCGCCAATGATGTGCTCCGCCTGCTGCAGGGCGAAGAAATCGAGACCGAGGTGTTCGATGAAAATTTCCGCAATGCCGTCCCCCCTGCCCAGTTTCGTGCCATTTCCCGGCAAGTCACGGCGCAACAGGGAGAGCCACGCTCGATAGTGTCGATCAGTCCGCGAAACGCCAATTCCGCGATCATCAAGATTGGCTTTGAAAAATCGATCGGCACGGTCAGTCTGGATCTCGAAACCGCTGCTCCGCACCGTATTTCCGGACTACAGCTGACCGGTTTCGAGGCCGCAGGCGAGTCGGTCGCTGACGTTCTCGCCGCAATCGATGCCCTGCCGGGCCGTCAGGGGGTCCTCGTCCAGCAACTCTTGGCAGGGGACCTGCCACCGGTGGCAGCGCTGGACCCCGGCGGACGTTATGCCATCGCGTCGGCGTTCAAACTCTATATCCTGGCGGAGCTCGACCGATCGGTACAGGCGGGCGAGCGGCAATGGTCCGATGTCGTCACCCTCGGCCCGAAATCCCATCCCTCCGGGATCAGCCAGAACTGGCCCGACGGATCGCCGATGACGCTGCACACGCTGGCCACCCTGATGATCTCGATCAGCGACAATAGCGCCACGGACACGCTGATCCGGATCATCGGGCAGGACAGGCTCGCCCAAATGGTCCGAGCCACCGGCCATCACCAGCCGGATGAGCTGCTCCCCTTTCTGATGACACGTCAGGCCTCGGCACTGAAAATGCCGGTCCATGCCGAGCGACGGGGCCGGTTTCTGTCCGCCAGTCGGACGGAACGGGAAAAGCTGCTGGCGGATTTCGACAAGGATCTGACGCTCGACAGCCTCGATTCTCGCCTGTTGACCAGCAAACCGGCTTTTATCGATCAGCTGGAATGGTTCGCGACCCCGCAGGACATGATCAAGCTGCTTGCCTATCTGGACCGCAATGCCAGTCCGGAAGCGCTGGCCATTCTCGCCATCAACCCCGGCATCGGTCAGGATGCGGCAGGAAAATGGGGCTATTTCGGCTATAAGGGCGGCTCGGAACTCGGCGTTCTTTCCTTTAATTTCCTGCTGCGATCAAAGTCCGGGAAACATCATGCGGTCTCGGTCAACTGGAACAACGAACAACAGTCTCTGCAGGAAAATGAACTGCTTGCGCTCACCACCCGGCTGATCAATCTGCTGGCGGAGCAATAGTCCGGCTCTTGCCGCCCGGCCTATGCTGCGGCCAGAGCCTCGACCAGCGCCTTCACCTTCTGCTGCCGCCACTGTGGCAGCGGTGCCATCAGCCAGTAGCCGCGCGACGATACGCTGTCCTCGCCGATAACCTCGACCCTGCCGGCAGCAAGATCGCGCTGGACCAGCATTTTCGGGACCCAGGCATAGCCGAAACCATTGGCAGCAGCCTCGATGGCAAGACCGCCGTCGGCAACCCGCATCAGGCTGTCTTCGCCCTCCGAAATCGGACAACCGGGCCAGTCAATCTTTTTTCCATCGTTCGATCCGGGCGCAGCGACTTTCACAAACACCGTATCACCGAGCATCTTGCCTTCATGCTGACCCGGCCCGTCACCAAGCCAGATCGCCACGTCGAGATTGGCTTCCGTGAAATCGATTTCATTGTCGGCAGCGACCAGCGCGAAACTGGTGTCGGGATGGTCGGCCGAAAAGCGGGAGAGCCTTTCGTTCAGCCATTTCTGGGTGAAATCGCGCGGCGCCGCGATGGTCAGCTTGTGCGAGGACTGGCCGGACTGCATCGCCCGCACCGCTTCTTCAAATTGCAGAAAACCGGAGCGCAACGCATCCAGTCCCGCGGATGCCTCGTCGGTCAGCTCAAGCCCTTTCGGCGTCCGGCGAAACATCACCACGCCGAGCATGTCCTCAAGCGCGCGAATTTGCTGGCCAACCGCAGCCGGCGTAACCGCAAGCTCGTCGGCCGCCTTGGTGAAGCTGAGATGACGAGCGGCGGCATCGAGCACGCGCAGCCCGTTCAGCGGCAAATGGGTCCGCTTCATTGCCCGACGGTCGGTTCGGACAGAGGGAAATGGGGAATACGGACCTGAAAGGCGGGTGGCGTTGTTCCTACCATGACAAAATGTCCTTCCATGGAGCCGTTCGGCGTGTTGAGCGGACATCCCGAGACATAATCATGCGATTTGCCCGGCTGGATCACCGGCTGTTCGCCAATCACCCCTTCCCCGTCAACCATCTGGAGCCCGCCCCGCTCGTCATGGATTCGCCAGTGCCGGGTCAGCAGCTGTACCGGCGTGTCGCGATGATTCTCGATCCGGATATGATAGGCCCAGAACCAGCGCTTGCTGTCGATATCCGACTGCTCCGGCAGAAAGGTCACCGATACCCGAACGGTGACTCCGTCCGTGGTCTCAGCGAAGGGAAAGAATGATTCCATCTTCATAATATAGAGTTAAAGCCCCACGGACGAAAGGGCCTGATCCAGGTCCTCGATCAAATCGATCGGATCTTCCAGCCCGACATTGATCCGGAGCATGTCTTCGGTGATCCCGATCTCCAGTCTCGCCTCTTCCCCAAGCCCGTGGTGGGTGGTCGAGGCCGGATGACACATGAGCGAACGGCTGTCGCCGATATTGTTCGAGATATCGATCAGTTTCAGGCCGTTGAGAAGCCCGTGCGCCTGCTTGCGCCCGCCGCCGACATAGAGCGAGAAGATTGGCCCGGCGGCCTCCATCTGGCTCATCGCCAGATTGTGCTGCGGATGGCTGGGCAAACCCGGGTGCAGGACTTTTTCGACCCTTTGCTCCAGAAACTTGCCGACTTCGACCGCATTATTGCTCTGCCGGCGGATCCGCAGGTCCAGCGTCTCCAGCCCCTTGAGCACGACCCAGGCGTTGAATGCGCTGAGCGTCGGCCCCGTGTTGCGGGTGAAAGAAAGCAGGGTTTCCTCGATAAATTCTTCGGTCCCGCAGACCGCGCCGGCCAGCACCCGTCCCTGCCCGTCCATCATCTTGGTGGCGCTATAAGCAACCACATCGGCCCCATATTCCATCGGCCGCTGCAACACATTGGTGGCGAACGCATTGTCGATCACGCTGGTGATGCCCTTGGCCCGCGCGAGATCGCAGACGCTCCGGATATCAATCACATCCATGGTCGGATTGGCCGGGGTCTCGAAGAAGAACACCTTGGTCTTGGGGGTGATCGCCCGCTCCCAGTTTTCCAGGTCCCGACCGTCGATCACGGTTGTCTCGATCCCGAATTTGGGCAGCAGGCTGTCGGTCAGCCAGCGGCAGGACCCGAACAGAGCGCGACTGGCGACAACATGATCGCCGGCCTCGAGCTGGCACAGCAGCGCCGCGGTCATCGCCGCCATGCCCGATGCGGTGGCGCGGCAGGCCTCCGCGCCTTCCATCACTGCGATCCGTTCTTCCAGCATCCGCACCGTCGGATTCTGCAGGCGGCTGTAGGTCATGCCGTCCTGCTCGCCGGCAAAACGCGCGGCGGCATCTTCGGCGCAGTCATAGCTGTAGCCGGAGGTCAGGAACAGCGCCTCTGAGGTCTCCCCGAATTCACTGCGCATCGTGCCGCTGCGAACCGCCTGGGTGGCGGAGCGCCACTTCTTGGTAATCTCGCGATCTTGGCCAGTGTTTCTTTTCATCTGTCTTTCCTACCTGCCTGTCAGCTGCGCGACAATAGCGTCGCCGATTTCCCTGGTGGACGCCTTGCCGCCCAGATCATGGCCTAGCACGCCCTGCGCCAGCACCGCCGCAACCGCCGCCTCGATCCGGCTGGCTTGTGCCTCCATCCCGAAACTGTGCCGCAGCATCATTGCCGCAGACAATATCATCGCCGAGGGATTGGCAATCCCCTGCCCGGCAATATCCGGCGCTGACCCATGAATGGGTTCATAGAGACCCTTGGTCCCCTCACCCAGCGAAGCGGAGGCCAGCAGGCCGATCGAACCGACGCACATGCTCGCCTGATCGGAAAGAATATCGCCGAACAGATTGCCGGTTACGACAACATCGAACTGGCCGGGATTGCGCACCAGCTGCATCGCGGCATTGTCGACATACATATGGCTCAGCTCGACCTCGGGATATTCGGCCGACACCTCTATCACCACGTCGCGCCACAATTGCGACGTTTCCAGCACATTGGCCTTGTCCACGGAACACAGCCGCTTGTCGCGCCCCATGGCGGTCTTGAACGCAACATGCGCGATACGCCGGACTTCGCTTTCGTCATAGGACATGATATCATAGCCCTCGCGCAAGCCGTCCGCCGTCTTGCGCATGCCCTTTTCGCCAAAATAGACATCGCCGTTCAATTCGCGGACAATGACAATATCGATGGTCCGCGCGATTTCGGGCTTGAGGCCGGATGCATCTTCCATGCCGGGAAACATCTTGGCCGGTCGCAGATTGGCGAAGGTCTGCATTTCCGTGCGCAGGCCCAGCACCGCCTGTTCCGGGCGCAAATGGCGCTCCAGATGGTCGCAGGAAGGGTCACCGACTGCGCCGAATAGCACCGCATCGGCGGATTTCGCCAGCGCGACCGTTTCCGGCGGCAGCGGATGCCCATGGTTGCGATAGGCCACGCCCCCGACATCGGCCTGCTCGAGGCGCAGGTCCGGCAAGTCCATGGCCTCCAGCACGCGCAACACCTCGACCATGATTTCCTGACCAATACCGTCGCCGGCGAGCACTGCAATATGCATGAAATATCCTTCCTGTAAGCGCGCCGCTTCCTGCCGAGAATTGCGCCGTTACGCAACCACCCTTTTCAGCCGGTCTACCAATACCGACCGTGCCGCCATCACGTCCCGGCGCCGGTCTTCGAAGAAATGGCGTTTCAGGAAAAAACCGGTGAGGCGGAGTCCGTCGAATATGTCATCCCATTCGGGTGTGACCGGCTCTTTCAGGAACGCGGGGAGCGGCAACAGACGTTCCTTATATTGCTGGCCTGCAAAAGCGCTGACCGCCGTCGCGCTCTTCGGACTGATATAGGCCAGATCATCCGCGGAGCCGGTCACCGCGCATTTATCCAGCGCCAGTCCAAAACCCAGTTCCGAGAGCAGCAGCAATTCATAGCGGACCAGAGCGACAGACCAGCCCTTGGCGGACGGCGCGCTGCAAATGGCGTCCAGCAAGGCGGACAGCGCCGAATGCAGCTGCGGATAGCTATGCTCTTCGGGCAGCACCGCAGCGGTCAGCGCCGTCACCCAGTCCAGCGCCGCGCTGGCCAGCGGTTCTCCCAGAAACGCCCCGCGGCTGAGCTGCAATTCGGCTGTCATCGACGCCAGCTGATCCTCGGTCCGCGCGCGGTAGTCAGCCTGCACGACATTGGACGGGATCAGGATCGGCCGCATCACCCGCGAATGGGCGCCCCGCACATAGCCGGTGACCAGACCATTTTCGGGGGTGAGCGAACGCACCACCGCGCCATGCTCGCCATGCGACTTGACCGAACAGATGATCGCCGTTGTGCGCAGGCTAGGCACGATTTTGGAGTTCAATCATTCTTATCAAAATCCACTAGACCCATCTTTATTTTGGCTTTGGTGATCATTTTGAAAAAATGTTGATGGCGCTGAGGATTAGTTTTTTCGAAACGCGTCAAAATGTTGCTCAAGCCATAGTGAACGTATTCTCGTTTCAGTCCCCAGAATTTGGGGGATGTCAGGGCAGTCAAACTGCATAGACCACTGATCACCACGAGTGATTTTGATACTATAGGCAAATTAGGTGATACCCACACTTCAATAGCAACAAGAACAAACAACAGCGTTGAACCAACAGCTATCAATGACGAAACGATAATCACCAATATCACATAAGGCCAAAATGATGGAAATCTCTTTGGATGAACATCCTTAGGGTAACCAATGTTATGAAAAGAAAAGTTTGGAAAATCGTAAACCCCTGGAAAATTGAGAAGTAGCATTGATTTTTCAGCTGGATTTCCAACACTGTATTTGTGATCGAACCACGACTTTATAAATGCAATTTTTGGTTCATTTGAAGCATACAAAAGGTTCGAAACACTAACTAACGCTAATGATATATGTCCCAAATATTCTGACTCTACACTGAAACCCGATGCGGAAAATTTATCCACGACATCAAAATACGATAGCAGCGCTAGAGCTGCAGCCACGCCCGTAAGCCGGAACATAGTTCCTCGGGACTTTGATAATTCACGAAATCTTTCATAGACTTTCTCGATTTCTGGCAATTCATCGTTTGCGCTCACAAGCAACGCAACAATTGCTCCAGCTGACAACTTCTTAGACTTTGCAAATCCGCCATAGTTCTTCTTTTCCCACGATTCATTTTCTGGAAGCATTAATCTGATCCTTTAGGCATGGAAAAAATCGTAGATTTTCTGCGCCACTGTCGCCGACACACCCGGCGCGCCCTGCAGATCATCGAGCGACGCATTCTTCACCGCCCGCGCGGTCCCGAAGTGCAGCAGCAGCGCCTTTTTGCGCGCCGGCCCAATCCCCGGCACATCATCTAGGGAACTATGGCCAACGGATTTGGCGCGCCGGGTGCGGTGCGCACCAATCGCAAAACGGTGCGCCTCATCGCGCAGGCGCTGGAGATAGAAAAGCACCGGGCTGTTCATCGGCAGATTGACCATCCGGCCATCGGGCAGATGGAAGGTTTCCCGCCCGGCGTTGCGGTCCGGCCCTTTTGAAACGCCGATCATCACCACATCCTCGACCCCGATCTCGGCCAGGGCCGCGCGCGCCGCGCTCATCTGGCCCTTGCCACCGTCGATCAGCACCAGATCGGGCCACTCGCCCTTGTCGCGGTCGGGGTCCTCCTTCTGCGCCCGGGAGAAGCGCCTTTCGAGCACCTCGCGCATCATCGCGAAATCGTCGCCCGGCGCGATATCGGGGTTCTTGATATTGAACTTGCGATAGGCATTCTTGCGAAAGCCCTCCGGCCCCGCCACGACCATGCCGCCTACCATGTTGGTGCCCTGGATATGGCTGTTGTCATAAATCTCGATCCGGTCCGGCACCGCGTCCAGCTCCAGCAGTTCGACCATCTCCCGCATGATCTTCGCCTGGGTGGAAGTTTCCGCCAGCCGCCGGTCCAGCGCTTCCTCGGCATTGCGGCTGGCCTGGGTGAGCAGCCTGCGGCGATCACCGCGTTGCGGCTTCGACACGCTGACCCGATAATCCGCCTTGGTGCTCAGCGCTTCGGCGAGCAGTTCCGCATCCGGCAGTTCCCGGTCCAGCAGCACCAGCTTCGGCGGCGGCATCTGATCGTAAAACTGCATCAGAAAGCTCGAAAACACCTCTTCTATTTCGACATTGCTGGTGTGGGCCGGAAAAAAGCTGCGATGGCCCCAGTTCTGGCCGCCGCGGATGAAGAAGGCCTGGATGCAGACGGTCGAGCCCTTGGCGGCCAGCGCGAATATATCGGCGTCCGGCAGCCCCGCCGCATTGATCGCCTGATTGCCCTGAATGAAGGTCAGCGCCCGCAACCGGTCGCGATAGACCGCGGCCATTTCGAAATCGAGATTTTCGGCCGCCTGTTCCATCGCTCCGCCCAGCTTCTGCTGCACATCGGTCGACTTGCCGCACAGAAAGTCACGCGCGTCCTCGACCAGTTCGGCATAATCATCCTTGCTGATCCGGTCGACGCAGGGCGCCGAGCAGCGTTTGATTTGATACAACAGGCACGGCCGCGAACGGTTGTTGAAAAAACTGTCCGTGCACGACCGCAATAGGAACAGCTTCTGCAGCGCATTGATCGTGCGGTTCACCGACCCGGCGCTGGCAAAGGGCCCGAAATATTGTCCCTTCACGCGCTGGGCGCCGCGATGTTTGGTGATCCGCGGAAAATCATGCCCCTCGCGCAGCAGAATGAACGGGAAGCTCTTGTCGTCGCGCAGCAGCACATTATAGGCCGGCCGGAATTTCTTGATCAGCTGGGCCTCGAGCAACAGCGCCTCGGCTTCGCTGCCGGTGGTGACGATGGTCATCGAGCGGGTCTGCGCCACCATCCGCAGCAGCCGGTGCGGCAGCCGGTTCATCTGCACATAGGCGCTCACCCGGCTCTTCAGCGACCGCGCCTTGCCGACATAGAGCACATCGCCGCGCTTGTCCTGCATCCGGTAGACACCGGGCCGGGTCGGCAGGGTGTTCAGCACTTCCCGGATCGCCGCCATGCCGGCCTCGAGATCGGGCGCATCGCCCTCGCCGCGCACGGCATAGGTCGCCTTGTCCTCGTTGAAACGGGACGCGGCGTTGGGATGATCGGGACGGTCGGCTTTGGACATGAAACGTATCTAAGCGCGCTAGGGGAGCAATGCCAGAATCAATCGTTCCGGCATTCCCGCGTGAGCGGGAGCCGGAATGATGATCGAATATTCAAATTGTAATAAGCGGGTTACGCCAGTGTCGCCGCTTGCACAGCGACCCCGTGCACGATCAGTTGATCGTCTTGCCGAGCTCGCCAATCGCCTTGTCGACCAGAGCCTTGTCGGCAGCCGAATCATGGCGTGCGGCGATCAGTACTTCCGCGGCCTGCGTCGCGGCCGTTGCCGCCTTGGCCCGGACTTCGGCAATAGCGGCCCGTTCCGCTGCGCCGATTTTTTCCTCGGCCATTTTCTTCCGCCGGGCGATCAGCGCCTTGGTGTCGGCCTGGGCCTGCTCCACCAGCGTTGCCGCTTCCACTTCCGCTCTTTCCATCAGCGATTCAATTTCTGCCTGGGCGCCCGCAGTCTTCGCTTCATATTCCGCTTTCAGCGCTTCCGCTTCCTTGCGAAGATTGGCCGCTTCGTCCAGATTCTGCCTGATTTCGGCGATCTGCCTGTCGAGTATGCCGGCAATGATCGCCGGGACCTTGGTCCACAGCATGATGCCGAACACAATCAGAACGCCAACCGCAACCCATCCGGTTGCCGTCAGTCCCAGTGCGCTGGCTTCAGCGCCTTCTGCCAAAATCGTCAATAGCATGGTCTATCTCCTTCAGCAGGCGCTAGAAAGCGGCCTTGACCGCCTTTTTGGCTTCAGTGGCCGTGACCTTGGCACCGGAAACCGTCTTCACGATCGCCTGTGCGGCCTCGGCAGCCACCGCTTCGATTTCTTTCATTGCACTGCTCTGGGCGGCCTTGAGCTCGGCATCCGCCTCGTCAGCTTTCTTCCCGATCGCAGTCTCTGCGCGTTTGATCGCAGCCTCGTTTTTCGAGGCCGCTTTGGCTTTGGCTTCATTGACAAATTCAATCGCAGCCGCCCGCGCCTCGTTGATGCTGGTCCGATAATCGGCTTCAATCTGCTCGGCCTTGTCCTGCCCCGCCTGTGCTGCGGCAAGATCGTCGGTGATCCGCTTTTGACGGTCATCCACGGTCTTGCTGATCTTCGGGACCATATTTCGGGCAATGCCGAAATAGATGATGCCAATGACGATCAGCAGCCAGAAAAACTGGCCGAGATAGACTTCCATGAGCTGGCTAATTTGAGGCATTATTCACCTGACAGTTCAAAACGCAAAATCGGAAAACAGGGGCGGGCCGGCATTGCCGACCCGCTCTGATATTATTCAGCCGGTGCTTCTACCGGTGCTTCTACCGGTGCTTCCATTGCAGCTGGAGCGTCAGCCACAACGGCTTCGGCAGCAACAACTTCAACGGGTGTTTCAGCCGGTGGAGCGTAGAGAATCATCATCGCAACAGCAAAAGCGATCAGGCCGAGCAATTCGGCAGCAGCAAAGCCGATGAACAGACGTCCCTGCTGGCCGTCAGCCGCAGATGGGTTGCGCAGAGCGCCTTCGAGGAAGGATGCGAAAACATTACCAACACCGGCAGCAGAAACGCCGATACCAATGGCAGCAAGGCCAGCGCCGATTACTTGTGCAGAAGCGAGATTCATTTTTTAACTCCGTATTATAAAATTGGGATTGAAAGTGACTTAGTGAAGATTTTCCGCATCGTTTATATACAATGTAGTGAGAAGCGCAAAAACATAGGCTTGGATGGCACAGACGAGAAGCTCGAGTGCGCTAACGAAGGCGATGAAGATGATGCTCAGCAGCGCGATAACCCAGCTTGCGCCCCCTGCATCAATAGCCTGGATAACAAAGCTTGCGAACACCTTGATCAGGATATGACCGGCGATCATCGCGACGAACAACCGCAATGCCAGGCTGAACGGGCGCACCAGGAACGAGAGCACTTCCACCATGAAAATCAGCGGAATCATCGGCAGCGGCGTTCCGTGCGGAATAAACAGGCTGAAGAATTTGAAGCCATGCTTCCAGAAACCGACGATCAGAACGATGGAAAAGCTGATCGCTGCAAGCAGGCCGGTAACCGTGAACTGGCTGGTGACCGTGAACGGATGGATCCCCGGAATAATACCAAAGGGCATCATGCCAAGCAGGTTGGAAAACAGGATGAACATGAACAGGGTAAAGATCCACGGCGTATATTTCTTGCCGTTGGGACCGATGCTGTTGAGGATCAGATTATCGATAAATCCGACAATCCCCTCAACCATGACCTGCCAGCGGCCCGGAACGAGCTCGCGCTTCATTCCGCCTGCCATGAACACATAAAGCAGGCCCAGGACCACAAACATCCATAGCGCGCTGTTCGTGAAACTGATCTGCTGCCCGAATAAAGTGAAACCATCAAAGATGGGTTGCACTTCAAACTGGTGCATCGGGTCAATTTTGCCTTCGGTAGCCACTGGTTAAACCCCTGATCGTCAATCGTCATCTTCTGGTAGCGCCGTACCGATGTCCTTCACCGGCTGGCTCGAAATCACATAAATTTTCCTGAACGCCACTCCCACTCCGAGGAAGAAGAACAGCAACAGGAACAAAGGCGTCGTTCCAAGCCAGGTGTCGAATATCCACCCGAGAATGAAACCGCCAGCCACGCCCCCGATCAAATAGCTTAGCACCCGCCCGCCGAGCCGCTGACTTTCGTCCGGCCCTTTGTTTCGGTGCCCTGCTTTGATCCGCTCCCGATTTTGTGCTGATATCAGTCGCTCATCCAGCGACGAAACCCGCACATCCTCTTCGAGGGGATCCTGATCAGATTCGCTTGCTGCCATTATAGCCCCTATAAAAGCCCCGAAGAGCGCCAGAAAGAGCCACAAACAACAGCAGGCTGACCCGCCAAGGCGCGGCCCGTTTAGGAAAGCAACGTGCCCAAGTCAACAGCAATGCTGCAACGCGGAAAATGGCGCGGATTCAAGCGCAGATTCGCCCGGTAAACCGCTCGACGGCCACGGATTTGGTGGCCATCTTCATCAAATGCTGCGCACCGGATTGACTCGCCCGCGCTTTCCCTCTGAAATCGGTTTTGACGCGGCACGGCATAGAGCCCCTGCCCTTTCCGGCGATCGTAGCCGCAGATTTCGACAATATGCCATGCAAAGGACCAGCCAATGACTCTCCAGCTCGACCGCAGCCAGAATATTCTGACCGTCACCATAAACAGGCCTGACCGCAGAAACGCCGTCGATGCCGACACGGCCAGAGCATTATACGATGCATTCACCGATTTTGACCGGGACGACAGCCTGAGTGTCGCCATCCTGACCGGG
The DNA here is from genome assembly GCA_030373505.1 of Parasphingorhabdus sp. Classification (GTDB taxonomy): domain Bacteria; phylum Pseudomonadota; class Alphaproteobacteria; order Sphingomonadales; family Sphingomonadaceae; genus Parasphingorhabdus. The sequence goes on along the minus strand of JAUCYS010000011.1, from coordinate 8,007 downwards.
TCCGGCGGCAATTTCTGCGCCGGTGCCGACCTGAAAGCGGTGTCGCAGGGCAAGGGCAACCCTGTGCTGGCTGATGGCGACATGGCTCCGATGGGTCCGGGACGCCTGCGTCTGTCAAAACCGGTGATCGCGGCAATCGAGGGTTTTGCCGTCGCCGGCGGCCTGGAGCTGGCCTTGTGGTGCGACCTCAGAGTTGCAGCACAATCCGCCTCGTTCGGCGTCTTCTGCCGGCGCTGGGGCGTGCCGCTGATCGATCTCGGAACCGTCCGCCTGCCCCGCCTGATCGGCCAGTCGCGCGCCGCCGACATCATTCTGACCGGCCGCGAGGTAAAAGCGGACGAAGCGCTCTCTTTCGGTCTGGTCAACCGGCTGGTGCCCGATGGCCAAGCGCTGGCCGAAGCCAGAAAGCTCGCTGCCGGGATCGCGGCCTTTCCCCAGCGCTGCCTGCGCAGCAATCGCCGGTCGATGCTTGACCAATGGGATCTAAGCGAAGCGGACGCGATCAGGCATGAAGTGCAACTGGGACTGAAGACGATACAGTCGGGCGAGACCCGCCAAGGCGCCACCGCTTTCGCCACGGGCCGTGGCCGCCATGGCGAATTTGGCGACTAGCCCGGCAGCCGCACAAGGCCGACCCGAAGGCAAATGAAGGTCGGACAAATAGAAAAGGCGCGCCAGACTGGCCGGCACGCCTTTCAAAAATCATCAATGTCGCTGTCGGCTCAGGGGCAACGCGAATCCCGTACCGGCGCGGAACTGTCGCGCGTGTTCCAGGTGCCGCTCGGTGTCTGATATTTCTCGCCCGGCACCGTGCGCATGATCAGGTTGCAGCCCGAGGTGAAGGCAAATTGCTCCACCGTCGAATTGGTTTCCTGCGCCTTGCGGGTATAGGCCGCCTTGCGCTTGATATTGATATCCTCGACCACCGCCTTGATCGCCGGCGACGGCGACGTCACATAGCCAAGATAGCCGTCAGGCTTCTCGCCGATCTTGCCGGATGCCCGCGCCGCTTCATAGGCTGGGTCGCGCTGCGCCATCACTGGTACGGCAACGGCCGCAGTCAAGATCACTCCGCCGATAAGGGCCAGGGCCTTGTTTTTCTTTACATGTTCAAACATTAGAAAATATCCGCTTCCTTGTTGATCAGGTCTTTTGCATCTCCATCGAGGCGATACACCACTTCCTGCTTGATATTGATATTGAGGTTGATGACAATCGGCTTGTCCGGCGCACTTACCTGTACGCAGGCCGAAAGCCCGGTCAATGCCCCGAAAATCAGGCCGGCGGTGGCTAAGCTCCTCATTCTGCGACGAATCGCATCATATCTCCGATCCGTCAATTGACTTGTCTGATACATCATCATCGCTTTCCCCCGGCTGAATGGATTATTCATCATCTTCGAGCGCCTCCGCTGCGTCCTTGGCGCGCGCTTCCTGCGCCCGCAACAGCGCCGGCAGATTCTGCCCGACCAGCAGTTCCGGCTCATAATAGGATTTTGCACTGCTTATCAATTGCATGAACGGCGCCTGGATACGGACGTTGAACTGGATCGGAATGCGCGCCAGCTGCTTGGTGAGAAAATTGCGGCTCGCATCCTCGCCCTGCTGCAAGCCGTCAAATTTTACTTCGGTAATGATTTCGCCGGCAATATCGCCGTTCATCCCGATGGTCAGGTTGCGATACCGGATCGACTTCAGCGCGTTGAACGCAAAATTGGCCATCGTGCCCATATCTTCATAGCTCAGCTCTCCGACATAGGCGAGTGAGCCGCCACCCTCGCGCGCCACCAGATAGCCGCCGACCACCCGGCCGCCATCCTGATCGAAGACCATCGGCAGCTTGCCGTCGAACACACCCGTCGCGGTCAGATTCTCGAAATCGAACTGGGTCAGGAACTGGGCCGCATCAACGCCTTCCACGGTGAATTGCAGCCGCCGTTCGGCTTCCTCGCTGAGATCGAGAATCGTCGGCTCGAGATAGAGCTTGCCGCCGGCGAACGGCCATTGGCCGCCTTCAACCTGCATTTTATAGTCCGGCAGCAGGCGGTAGCGGATCCGTCCGCCAAAAACGGCAACGCCGGGATTGACCTCGGACAGGGTCACGACCTGCTCCGGACCCGTTTCCAGCGCCAGCAGATCGGAAAATTTGATCTCGCCCGCAAGGCCCGTCACTGGCCCAAAGGCGGCCGCCAGATTGATTCCGTTGGTCCGGAAGGCTCCGGTACTTTTTATGCCATTCCCCGAACCATCCCAGTCAATCCGCCCCGACCCGGATATTTCCCCGTCGACATTGGCAATCACGCCAAGTGTCAGCGGAGTCAGCAATTCCGGCTGGAACCGTTCGGTGAACGTCAGCGACGGCACCTCGATCAGCGCTCTGCCCTCGCTGTTCCCCAGGCGGTGGCGGATATCAATTGTCGCAACCGCGGTCAGGGTTTCCGGCTCGCGGATTCGGCCCGTCGCCGTGATATCCGTGCCGTCAAAGCGCAATGCGACATCATTGCTGACCATCGGCCGGAACCGTTCCACCGGCTGCTCGTCGCGGACCAGCATGCTGGCATCGGCCAGAAATTGACCATTTTCATAGCGCCAGTCGCCTTCGATCTTTTCCATCAGCAGCGGCACATTGGCAACCTGTCCGGACGCGCCCTCGATCCGCCCCTCGATTGTCCGGCCAAACCCCGCGCTCAGCACGGCCATGTCCAGTCGCGTCATGCTGCCCGGCGTGCCCAGCCTGATCGCGACATTCTCCGCGGTCAGACCTTTGGCGCGCGAAAAGCCCAGCGCTCCACTGGAAATGGCGAGCGGTGTGCTGCCGACCTTGCCGTTCAGTTTGAGCGAAGGCGCATTGGCTGCGATATTCACATTCGAACCGCTGCCCGACAGGATAGCATTGCCTTGCGGACATAGTCGCGCGCTGGTCGGACCGGCGGTCAAGGACGCGGTGCGCAGGCTGGCAAATTGCAGATCGATACACTGGCGGAACAGCGCGAAATTTCCGTTGCGTGCGACAAAGCCGCTGACCGGGATCTGCAGCCCGGTGATCTGCCCATCGCCAAGCGGACCGGTCAGGATGATCCGTCCGTCAATATTGGTTCCGCCCTGACGGGTCGGCGAAAACGCCAGCGCCGGAATCTTCAGCTGCGCCGAACCGGCCTGATAATTGGCCATTTCGAGCCGTCCGGAAAATCCGCGGGACAGGCTGCCATCGTCGAGCACCAGCCGGACATCGGGAAACCCGCCGCCTTCAAGACTGATATTGCCATCGGCGAGCATCCGGACATTCTTGTCGGTAAAGGCCAGCAGCAAGGGATCGCTCAGCCGAAGCGTCGCGCCGGACGACGATCGGGCACCAAGCGCGTTGAGCGACAGCGTCGTCCGGCTTGTTCCCTTGGTGAACTTGATATCGCTGGAAATGTCGAACTGGCTTCCGGCCTGCTGCACCGCATTCGCAAAGCGGTCCGCGAGCGGCCCGACCGGAGTCCCCGCAACCGATGCCGACAGGCGGCGCGCCTCTTGCAAGAGCTTTTTATTGGCATGGGCACCATGAATTTCCGGTAGCCCAGCAAAGCTTGCCGTCATCTGCGCCCCGCCATAGCCAAGCGTGAACGGGCCCTCGACGCGGGAACGGTCGGCGGTGCCATAGGGGGACCGCAATCCGCTGGCGGTCAGATTAATATCGCCGCTGCTCTGCTTGAGATCGCCGGCCAGTTGCAGGGTCGCATTGATCTTCTGGCTGCTATAATCGGCATATTCAATCGGACCACCCGTCAGATCGATATTTCCGGACCAGCTCGCCATATCCGCTCCGAGATCAAGCGAAAGTTGCGCCGCAGTGGCTCCTGCGGCCAGATCCAGACCGCTGCACTCTGCCGAAGACAGCCTCAGCGGCCCCTCGAGATGCGGCTTCTTGCCGCGAATCGCGACCGTGCCGAAAAAGGACGGCTTGTCCAGGCGACAGCCGCCGCCCACCAGATTTTCGCCGATCGCCGCAATTTCTCCGCTGAACCCGTTGTGCAGCTCGCCCCGACCGTTGATCGAAAGGCCGATCGCGCCATAATCGCTGTCGATTCGCAATTTTGCATCGGACAGACCCAGCCACAGGTCGGGCAATGCCAGCGGACTGTCATCATTCGGATCGGTAAACTTGTCGAGCTCGCCGAAGCTCAGCTTGCCATTTTCCAGCCGCCCGAACAGCTTCACTCCGCTGGCCCGGACCCAGTTGATGCCGACCCCGCCCAGGCTCAGGCTGTTGCCGACCTCAACCAGATCGGCGGTCATGTCAGGATGGTCGGGATCACCAATGACGAGATTGCGAATGACCTGCTCGCGAAGACCGATATTGTCGATCTCGTAACTGGCTTTGACATTCATCTGATCCAGCTCGGACTGGATGATATTGTCTGCCAGCGTCGTGCGGCTGATCCACAGAGCGATCAATCCGAGCAGCAGCAAAACGAGCAAAACCCCGCCATACAGTCGAAACTGGGAGTTGCGACCGACGGGGTCTTTGGCGATTTCTTCATCCATCGCGGTTGAAATGCAGAAGTCTGCCTTAAGTTGCAATGTACAAGTGTCCGAGAGGACGAGTTTTAAGCGATAAAATCGATACTGGACATTTCCGGACGGTTTTGCGGTTAACAGCACCGTTCCTGATTTGTTCTGATTATAGGGACGGAATGTCCAGCGGGAAGGAAGTCCGGTCAGACCTGTCCAACCATCGAAGCGGCCATCGCGCCCGGCTTCGGCACCGCATATTGACCGGTCAGGGCAATGGCCTGCACGACCATGAGCTGGTCGAATATCTGCTCGCCCTGGCGATTCCGCGGCGCGACACCAAGTCACTGGCCAGCCAGTTGATCGAGGAATTCGGCGGCTTTGCGCGCCTCCTGATCACCGACGCCGATGCCCTGCAAAATTTCCCCGGTATGGGAGAAACCAGCGCCGCCGCACTCAAGATCGTCCAGATCGCTGCCCTGCGCCTGATCTCGGAGCCGGTCCGGACGCAGCCGATTCTCGGCAGCTGGCAGTCACTGCTGGACTATCTGCGCGCCGATATGGCGCATCTGGCCCACGAACGGGTGCGGGTCCTGCATCTCGACAGCAAGAACCGGCTGATCCGCGACGAACTGGTCAGTGAAGGCTCGGTGGACCAGGCCGCCATCTACTCGCGCGAAGTGATCAAGCGTGCCTTGGCCCTCGGAACGGCGGCGATCATTCTGGTCCACAACCACCCCAGCGGCGACAGCACGCCCAGCCGTCAGGACATCGCCATCACCAGGGATATATGCGCCGCCGGTCGTACGCTGGGCATCACCGTTCACGATCATATCATCATCGGTCGCGACGGCCACACATCCTTCCGTTCGAAAGGACTGATCTAGGGTCGCTGCCTCTCTGGCCCGGTCAGTAAAGGAACATCGGCATGTCTTCGACCTGGATCAGGCTGGCACGATACTGGTTGGCATCATAGAGGCCCGATACATTGACCCCCTTGGTTTCTTCCAGCAGCGTGCCGATGGGTACCGTGCTGTAATTGCCGTCCGCCAGGCACACCATATTGGCCATCCGGTCCTGCTCGATCAGTTGCACCGCCAGCGCACCAAAGGCAAAGCCGACCATCCGGTCCATCGCGTCCGGCTCTCCGGCCCGCATCAGGTAGGCCAGTTCCTGCACGATCGTCCGCTGGTCGCTGCGCGCCTCGATTTCCCGCGCCAGCTGCGTTCCGATATTCAGGCCATCGCGGTTGGTGTTCGACTTGTTGATCTCATCGACAAAATTGGTGGCACCGGAAAGCTTGGCCCCTTCGGACACCAGGCAGATCGCATAGGATTCGGGATTGGCTTCCTTGTCGCCGAGCAGCAAGGGCAACAGCACATCCATATCAGCCGGTACTTCGGCAATCACCGTCCGGTCGGCTTGCGACAGAAAACCGGAAAGCAGCGCCGTTTCGCCCGATCGCCGTCCAAACAGTTCGATCACCGCGATCCGTTCGTGGCTCGCCGCCGTGGTCCTGAGCGCATTAATCGCCTGTACCGAGCGGGTAACGGCGGTCGAAAAACCGATGCAATAATCGGTGCCATGGACATCATTGTCCATGGTCTTGGGGACGGAGATCACGTTACGACCCAGGCTCGACAGATGGGCCGAGAAACGCAGCGTACCGTCGCCACCAAGCGTGATCAGCGCATCAACCTCCAGCGCATCCAGCACATCCAGCACCTTTTGCGTCTGGTCCCCCTCCGCCGTCACCCGGGGATCACAGCGCGAGCTGTGCAATATCGTGCCGCCCTGCCGGTCAATGCCGCGCACCCGGTTCCGGTCGAGCATCATCACGCTGTTTTCCGATGCCCAGGGATCGGCGGGATCGATTTCCAGCACGCCTTCCCAGCCTCGCCTCAGGCCGACCACATCCCAGCCGCGCTGCCAGGCCGATGTTGCGACCGACTGGATACAGGGATTGAGGCCAGGGACATCGCCGCCGCCGGTGAGTATAGCCAGACGCATTTTATTCTCCCTGTTTCCGCCGCTGCATTGCCGACTCATTTCGTAGGTGCTAGCGGGGCGGCAAATCAAGGCCCATCATTGCCGCAATCATTCTCTTTGTCCAAGGACCAATCATGATTCCACGCTATTCCCGCCCCGAAATGACCGCCATCTGGGAGCCCGAATCGAAATTCCAGATCTGGTTCGAAATCGAGGCCCATGCCACCGACGCCCTGGCCGAACTGGGCGTCGTGCCAAAGGAAGCAGCCGAAGCGATCTGGGCCAAGGGCAAGTTCGACGTCGAACGGATTGACGAGATCGAGCGCGAGGTGAAGCATGACGTGATCGCCTTCCTGACCAATGTCGCGGAAAATGTCGGCGAGGAAGCGCGCTTCATGCATCAGGGCATGACCTCCAGCGATGTGCTCGACACCTGCCTCGCGGTGCAGCTGGCACGGGCCTCCGACATCCTGCTCGCCGACATCGACGCCCTGCTCGCTGCGATCAAGAAGCGCGCCTATGAGCACAAGTTCACCCCGACCATTGGCCGCAGCCACGGCATCCACGGCGAGCCGGTGACCTTCGGCCTGAAACTGGCGCAGGCCTATGCCGAATTCGAGCGTAACCGCGAACGGCTGGTCGCCGCGCGCAAGGAAATCGCCACCTGCGCGATTTCCGGCGCGGTCGGTACCTTCGCCAATATCGACCCGAGAGTCGAAGAGCATGTCGCCGCAAAACTCGGCCTCGCCGTCGAGCCGGTCTCGACCCAGGTCATCCCGCGCGACCGTCATGCACAGTTTTTCGCCACGCTCGGCGTGATCGCCTCGTCGGTTGAGCGCCTCGCCGTCGAAGTCCGCCATCTACAGCGCACCGAAGTGCTCGAGGCGGAAGAATATTTCTCGCCGGGCCAGAAGGGCTCGAGCGCGATGCCGCACAAGCGCAACCCGATCCTCACCGAAAATCTGACCGGCCTCGCCCGCATGGTCCGCAGCTATGCCCTGCCCGCGATGGAAAATGTCGCGCTGTGGCACGAGCGCGATATCTCGCACAGCTCGGTCGAGCGGATGATCGGCCCCGATGCGACGATCACCCTCGACTTCTCGCTCGCTCGCCTGACCGGCGTGATCGAAAAGCTGCTGATCTATCCGGAAAGGATGCAGAAGAATCTCGACCGCATGGGCGGCCTGGTTCACTCGCAGCGCGTGCTGCTCGCCCTCACCCAGGCCGGGATCAGCCGCGAGGATGCCTATCGCATCGTTCAGCGCAATGCGATGAAGGTATGGGAATCCGACGGCCAGATCGCCCTGCTCGACCTGCTCAAGGCCGACCCCGATGTCAGCGCCAAACTGTCCGACGCGGAGCTGGAGGAGCGGTTCAACCTCGACTATCATTTCAAGCATGTCGACACGATCTTCGCTCGGGTGTTCGGCGAATAGGCCGGTTTTCGCCCCCGTTGCATAGCATCTGGCCACCCGCTGTTTTTCGGGCTAGGATGGCCTCCACATGAAAAGAGGGTGAAACA